>NZ_WLYI01000100.1 GCF_009707515.1 Pseudomonas karstica
ACGATGCTGATCAGCGCTGTGTTCCGCGATCAGGGTGTCGCCTTGCCAGAAAAACTCGGTGGTTTTTTTATCGACGGTTTTGCTGATGCGTCGGCCAAACGGGTCGTAGCGGTAGCTGGCCGTTTGGCCGTCGGGGGGTGTGACGCTGATGAGGCGATGTTGGCAGTCGTAGCGGTATTCCGTGACCAACTGCTGGGCCCGGCCACGACGTTCGCGTATGAGATTTCCGAAGGCGTCGTAGTCGTAATGCCGGTCACCTTGCAGCAACAAGCGGTTGCCGACGATGACGGCGGGGCCGATGCGGTCTTGCATCAGCAGGTTGCCGGCCGGGTCGTGGGCGAAGCGTTCCTGGGTGTCTTGGGAGTGGTG
>NZ_WLYI01000101.1 GCF_009707515.1 Pseudomonas karstica
GGCGCGGGTCAGGCGGTCCAGGGGGTCGTAGTGGTAGTCGTGTTGGCCTTTGCGGGTGTCGAGGGTGCGGGCCAGGTTGCCGCGTTGGTCATAGTCGTATTGACGGCGGGAGTGGCGGTGTTCCTGTTGGGTCAGGGCATGGGCGTGCAGGCGGCCTTGGTCGTCGTAGTGGTAATGGCTGAGCAGTTGGCCTTGCTGGCGTTGGTGTTCGCGGCCGGATTTGAACAGGTGTGAGGTGAGGGGTTTTCCATTGAGTTCGACGGTGGCGAGGTGGCCGCCTTTGTCGTGGTGGAAATTGAGGCGGTTGTTGTCCGGCAGGCGCAGGTGTTTGAGC
>NZ_WLYI01000102.1 GCF_009707515.1 Pseudomonas karstica
ATTACCGCTACGACGATCAGCACGTCATTCTCGAGCGAGCACTGGCCGGTGGGGCGAGTTTCTTCTGGGAGTGGGAACGGTCTGGCAAGGCGGCGCGCTGTGTCCGGCATTGGGCCAGCTTTGCGCAGACGGACACGCGGTACGTCTGGGGCGACAACGGCAGCGTCACCGTGCACAACGCCGATGGCAGCCGGGAAGTCTATGTCCATGACTCGCGCGCACGGCTGGTACAGCGGATTGATCCGGACGGCGCGGAGCACTTCAAGTCCTACGACGACAAGGGCCGGCTGACGGTCGAGCAGGA
>NZ_WLYI01000103.1 GCF_009707515.1 Pseudomonas karstica
TGCGGGGCTTCGTAGCCCCGGGTGATGACTGATTCAAGGTCCGGTACCGGCAAGGCCTTGCGGTCGAGTTTGCCGTTAGGGGTCAGCGGCAGTGCATCGAGGTGCACGTAGGCAGCCGGAATCATGTAGTCCGGGAGTTGGGTTTGCAGATGACGGCGCAGGGCGTCGATGTCGACTGCTTGTGGCGAGGTAACGTAGGCGACCAGGCGTTTGTCGCCGGGTACGTCTTCACGGGCCAGCACCACGGTTTCTTTTACCGCTTCGTGTCGAGCGAGTTTGGCTTCGATCTCGCCCAGC
>NZ_WLYI01000104.1 GCF_009707515.1 Pseudomonas karstica
ACTGGCGGCGGCGGTGGGTGGCAACACTGAGGTGAGTGTCCCGGCCAACCTGATCCCGAGTGATTGCGAACACATCACCCCTGGCATGCTGCCGCTGGTCAATCTGGATCAGCCGACCATCGACCGCATTGTGGCCACGGTGCCGGGCGGTACGCGCAACGTGCAGGACATCTACCCGCTGGCGCCGTTGCAGGAAGGTATTCTTTACCATCACCTTGCCGCCGAGCAGGGCGATCCTTATGTCTTGCAAGCGCAGTTTGGCTTTGAGAGCCACGGGCTTTTGGAGAA
>NZ_WLYI01000105.1 GCF_009707515.1 Pseudomonas karstica
CGCCACGACAGAGACGGTCCCGCTCGACTGATTTACACCGATGGTAATGGTCTGGCCATTGTCCAGAGTCACCTTCAGCGGATTGGTGATGTTAGTCACCGGTGCACCGTTTTTATCCACAAGGCTGGCGGTATAAACAATCTGTCCGCCTTCGCCGACGGTGGTAGTCGCCGTCAGGACCACATCCACTTTGTCGATGGTGTCGTTGATGGTGGTGGTTGCGCCATTGCCCGCGACTTCCAACTTCTCGAAGTTGCCACCGGTGGTGTCG
>NZ_WLYI01000106.1 GCF_009707515.1 Pseudomonas karstica
GTCGAGGCTACGTTCGACGCAGATCGCCACCCGGGAATCCGGTTGCACGCCTTGTCCGCGCAAATAATGCGCCAACTGGTTGGCGCGCTCATTCAGCTCGCGATAACTCAAGCGTTGCCCACCATGCAGCACCGCCAGTGCCTCTGGAGTGCGCGCCACCTGGGCTTCAAACAAGCCGTGAATCGTCTGATCCAGTGGGTAATCGGCTTGCGTGGCATTGAACCCGAGCAGTTGCTGATGCTCGGCATCGCCCAGCAGCGCAATCGA
>NZ_WLYI01000107.1 GCF_009707515.1 Pseudomonas karstica
TTGTCGATTTTGCCGGAAACTGCGCGTGAGCAGTTGCTGGTGACGTTTAACGCCACGCAAGCCGATTACCCGATGGAGCAGACGGTTCACGGCTTGTTTGAAGCCCAGGTGGCGCGCACTCCAGAGGCGCTGGCGGTGCTGCATGGTGCGCAGCGCTTGAGTTATCGCGAGCTGAATGAGCGAGCCAACCGGTTGGCGCATTACCTGCGCAAGCAGGGTGTACAGCCGGATTCCCGGGTGGCTATCTGCGTCGAG
>NZ_WLYI01000108.1 GCF_009707515.1 Pseudomonas karstica
TAGCAGTCGTCTGGGCCTTGGAATTGTTGAAGGTCCTGCGGCCCTTATCGCAGCCTCGTGCCTCGACAGCGGCTACAAAGGATCACCGATCACCTGTAGCCGCTGGCGCAGCCTGCGATCGGCTGCGCAGCAGTCGCCTGGGCCTTGGAATTGTTGAAGGTCCTGCGGCCCTTATCGCAGCCTCGTGCCTCGACAGCGGCTACAAAGGATCACCGATCAACTGTAGCCGCTGGCGCAGCCTGCGATCGGCTGCGT
>NZ_WLYI01000109.1 GCF_009707515.1 Pseudomonas karstica
GCACATCGGCAAACCTGTGGCCAATACCCAGTTCTACCTGCTGGACGAGCACGGGCAACCGGTGCCATTGGGTGTGGCCGGCGAAATCTACATCGGCGGCGCCGGGGTGGCTCGCGGTTACCTGAACCGCGACGACCTGACGGCTGAACGCTTCCTCAAAGACCCGTTCAGCCGCGCTCTCAATGCACGCATGTACCGCACCGGCGACCTGGGCCGCTACCTGCCCGACGGCAACATCGAATACCTGGGCCG
>NZ_WLYI01000010.1 GCF_009707515.1 Pseudomonas karstica
CTCCTGACAACGCTCCCCGGCCTTTACAAACCACATATCCGTAGGCATAAGGCTTGACCGCAAAGGCTAAGCATCGAATAAACCGATATCAGGCATTGAAAGTAAGCCTACCATTTAGTAGGTTTAAAATGCAGTAATGTACTCGCCGAGAGGTAAGTCTGAATATCTGGGCAACTGGTTTCTCAGCTGTCCCCCTCTTTGCTGCGGACCGCCTGCTCGGCGTGTGTCGTCATTGGCTTGGCTTCAAGCGCGATCTGAAGCCGACCTTTGTGGATCAAGCAACGCAACGTAACGCTCTATAGCGAGCCACGCAGAAAGCGCTCGAAAATGAGCTCTTACTTCCCCTACGATCTCACGAGGCAGCACTGGAATCTGAGTTGCGAGCAACGCGCATACGCAACACCCCTTCGTCGCATCTCCAATACCCCCCTGCCAGTAACCTTTATAGGCTCGAAGCTGATCTGCGGGGCCGGGGCATAGACTTTCCAAGTGGGTGATTCCGGCCTCCGCTTCTTGCCGATACTGGCTGACAATTGTCCGTACGAGGTCAACCTTGGTTAGAACGTGATGATGAATGCTAGCTATACGTATGCCTACGAACTCGGATATATCCGCGTAGCTGAAGCCGCTGTATCCGTCTGCAATGATGAGCGAGCGGGCGCAATTGATCATTTCGTAAAATATTTTTGAGTGGTTGGCCATCCTCGCACCCTACCTTTCAGTAGGGCTTCGCGTTCGTAAGCCCCTGCAGCCCGAGACTTGAACCTGTTGGGCTCTGGATAAATTGGCTTCACGCTTTCCAAAAATGGGCAAATAGCGACTATTGCAAGAAATCCTACCTTCTAGTAGGTTTATATCCACTAATGGCAACTGCAGTAATGGCCGACTAACTCCCCTGACATAAAAAACGCCTTGAGCAGTAGACGGAGACTGATGGTAGATAATGTTTTAACTGCGCTGTCGATTTTCGACGCTGCCGCCAGCATCACACCTGGCCCAAACAACATCTTGGTGATGGCTTCAGGCGCCAGCTTTGGTTTTTTGCGCCCAGTCCCCCACCCCTACGGCATTTCAGCGGGAGTGTTCGCAATCATTTCCCTCATCGGCCTTGCCTCCAACGCAATCTGGACCAGTATGGGGACCGCACTCCGCGATTATCTATCGGGGCAAGACTGTGGGCCTTCAATATCGCTATGGCGGTGTTACTCGTCGCGCCCCTTTACCCTGTGCTATTTCACTAACCACACTCATCAACGTCGACAACGGCAGGCACCGGCACGAGCACACGCTGGAATGGCCTGATAGCACTCAAAACAGAGTAAAACCGCCTGCAAAGAGGACACTTCATGAAAACGGTAGATATCCCAACTCAGCTTTCATCCTATCGACAGACAATCGACAATATCGATGCCGCGCTTATTCACATGCTCGCCGAGCGGTTTCGCTGTACCGATCAGGTCGGCGTTCTTAAGGCGGAAAATCACTTGCCTGCCGTTGATAAGGATCGCGAACAGCATCAATACGATCGCCTGCAAAAACTGGCAGAGGATGCCAATCTGGACCCGCTTTTCGTTGAGAAATTGATGCAGTTCGTCATCAGTGAGGTGGTTCAGCGGCACAGACAAATCGCCTCTGCACACGAAGCCATGAACACCTCGCATCCCCCTGCAACGAACAATTCCTGAGGCCGTACTTCTAGTCGACGCCGGCCAGCACTACCACCAGTGCATGTTGCCCATGCATCACGCCCTCCCAATCTGCGATCAGCTATCCGGCTAGATAAGCGATGCTGACTAAGGTATCCACGTGCTCTTGAATTCCGCATTTAAAATCGCGCTGCTACCCTTGGCGCTTATCAGTTTGAACGTCATCGCGGCACAAACTGATCCCGGCATGATCGACCCCATTCCCAAAGAACTGAACCCGCTGCTGGCGACCATAAACGAGCGTCTTGAGATCGCGGATCTCGTTGTGCTCACTAAATGGGAAAGCGCTATGCCGATCCAGGACAGTGACCGAGAGTCCCAGGTGAACGCCAACGCTCAGCAACAGGCCGTGAGTCACGGGCTTGGCAAAGACAATGTAGGGCAATTGATGGCTGCTCAGATCGAAGCGAACAAACTCGTTCAATATGGCTTGCTAGCCGTCTGGCAGACAGCGGGAATGGTCCCTGAAACAAAACGGCCCGACCTGAAAAACCAGATCCGACCTCGATTGGATGAGCGTCAGACCCGTCTGCTCTAGCTGGTTGAATAAGGTACGACCACGACTGGCCAGCGATCAACTGCACGAACTGGCGCTGATTCGGGCGACGGGCGAGTTGTGTATCCGTAACAAGCCGCATGCGACTGCGCTGAACTAACGTGACTCGCTCCCAAGCGACGATGCGATAACTGCTCATCTGATAGACGAGGAAAACAAATGAAGTGGCCCACGATCAACGAAGTACGCAGCTTCACATCCTTGCCCTCAGGCTATCTGTGGGACCACCTCAAGCGCGATGAAATTGATATCGCGATGACTTTTTTTAAAACTTGGTTTCCTTCCATCTCGGTCGGTATGGGCAGTCCATTCATGGACCGACAATTCTATGAAGAAAAAGTCGTACTCCATAAACAACTTGATAGGGGAGTCTTCGCTGCAGTGGTTCGCCACAACGATGAGATCGTCGCCATTGCTACTTGGGAGAGAATTGACGGAGCCGATGTGATCTACGGTCGAGTGGGCGCAGTAGCGAAACCCCATCGACAATCAAACCTGGCAGTGGCTGCCCAAGAGCTTGGCGAAAAGATGGGCAAACATATGGGGGCAGGTCTGATTTATGGCATGGCGACAACGAGCGCCCCTTATATGCAGCAAGCATTGGAACACGCCGGTTATACGCCCGTGGGCATAATGCCTGGCTATGATCGTGAGGAAAGAGAGCCTGGCGTAGTGCGTCGTGTGTATGAGGTGATCTACGCGAAACGCCTCGCGCCCCAGTCGGATTTTATGATTCCATCGCCGCAAAACCTCACCCCAGCTGTTGCCCGGCTATACGCAGAAATTTTCAAAGATGACATCAACACAACCCCACCAGATTAATGGGCAAGGGGTGAGTCGATGTGATCAAATCGATTGCCGAGCAAACCAACTTTCTCGCCCTGAATGCCGCCATTGAGGCTGCCCGCGCCGGTGACACCGGCCGAGGTTTCGCAGTGGTCGCCGATGAGGTCCAGGGCCTGGCCCAGCGCACGCAGCACTCGACCCAGGAGGTGGAGGTGCTGAGCAAGGCCTTGCACGCCGCTCGCACCCTGCACAACAATCACGTCATTACCGATCAAAGCGAGGGCCTGGACCGCGACGCTGGCCGCGCATTACAGGGAATAACCTTAGCGTGATTTACGTCTGGGAATAGTAAGCTGTCAACCGTCTATCAACACCGGCTACCTCCATAGCCATGCTGGCCATCGCCATAGTGTTTAGTCGCGACCTTGCACTAGCAACCAGCCCGACGAAAGAACTCGTCGTGACCGAAGCAGTCATGCCGGGTCAGGTGTGGCTTCTCAGCCTCGCGCTGCCCAGAGGTTCGCAAATGCATAGCTCGCGATCTGCTTGGAAGTTGCGCCGCCCCGTGCCCGACCTGGATCATGCCGTCGAGACAGTATTAGCGAAATGCAAAAGTCCGACAGAGGCTTACGATCTATCGTTCAACAATACATTGGACTCAAGCCTGCTGCCGCGTTGCTGCCAACACGATCTCCCGGATGCACACATTGCGGCTGCTCGTAGGCATAAGGAATCGCTGAGGCGACGTCGTCGGCACTGAGCACGATGCCGCCCATGTCTTGCTTCCAGATCTGATAACCAGTTTTGATCGCTTCGGCGGTGGTGTGGCTGAGCAACTCGGCTTCCACCGCGCCGGGGGCGATGGTGATCACTCGGACGTTGTGGGGCGAAAGCTCATAATGATGCGACATTTCATAGGGCTCCGACGAGCTGGAACAACATGTGGAAGCCGTCGAGGCCGGTCGAACCAACTATAAAAACGGCTAAGATATCCCTTCTTCGTTGACATTATTTGAAGACGCTCTTGACAGTTTGTTAGGTACCTACCTACCATTGTAGTGAGCTACCTAACCAAGGAACTTTTTTGAGCAACTCTAACCATCAATCAGTCGGCGCCTGGGCAAAGCGTTACCACCTGGCTAGCAGAGCGATGATCGAGCGTATCCTGCGCCCGTATGACCTAGGTTCGACGCAGTGGTATGTCTTGTACCAACTGGCCAACCATGGCCCAACCGCCCAACGCGACTTTCCAGCGTTGCTTCAGATCGAAAAACCCACGTTGAGTGATCTGGTCAGGGCTCTGGTTCGGAAAGGTTTTGTGACCCAAACGCCTGATCCTCTCGATCAGCGCCAGCGCATCCTGAAACTTACCGATGCGGGCAGTAAGTTGTGGAAAGAGTTGCCTGATCCGATTGCCCTAATTTTGGCACTCGCGTTCGAAGGTGTGGACAAGCCCACACTCGAGTTGGTCACCACCGTCCTCAAGCGCGCAACCGAGCGCTTGAGCAATCAAGTCGACGAAGGAGTTTGAAATCATGACAATTCTAGTTACCGGCGCAACGGGTATGGTTGGTGCGCGCATTCTCAAGCGTTTGCTCGCCGATGGAGTGAATTGCCGCGCCATCGTGCTCAGGGAAAACAAGTACCGGCCACCGTGACCGCCTTCGAGGCTGACCTTCTTGACCCCATTTCCCTGAAGGCCGCCGTTGAAGGTGTCACTGATATCGTCCACCTTGCCGCAGTTCTGCGTACGCAGAACCCCGACGACATCTGGAAGGCCAATCTGGAGGGTACCAAGAACTTGATCGAGGCTGCCAAGCAATATGCCCCGGAGGCGCGCATTGTCATGGCGAGCACTAGCCTAGTCTACAGCGCCGACAGTCCATATCCTGGACTCGAGGACGATGCAGTCGATCCGAAAATGGCCTATCCGGCTAGCAAGGTCGCGGCCGAAAAAGAGCTTCAGTCGTCGGGGTTGAACTGGTCTATCTTGCGATTTGCCTTCGTGTATGGCGACGACGATGGACATCTGCAGCAAATTCCCAAGCTCGCGGAACTGTTCAAGTGGCATCCGGCAAACAAGCTGAGCTTAGTTCACCATCGTGACATCGAAGCTGCAGTCAGGTTCGCCCTCGATGGAGGCATGGACCGGCGCATTGTCAACATCGTTGATGAAGCTCCACAGTCGATCTATGAGATCATGGGGATCATTGGCGCAACTATGGAGTCATCGGCCGAACCTTTGAGCAACCCCTGGTTCGGACAAATTGACGGCAGCTTGGCGCGCAGCTTGGGCTTGAAGGCCACAGTCGCCACGATTCACCAAGCGGTGCGCGAAGGCGCATTGTAGTCAACGCGCCAAATGCTTCCTAGGACCCCATGTAAGGAGGCATTACTGCAGAGGTTGAGCCTTTACTTTTCGACACCACAGCGTTAAGTGTGTCCAGGATGCTGCTCTTGAAGATTGCAGACAAACAGCAAACAACCATTTCACATTAGCCATGAAAACGCATATATAAGCCTGTGTCAGGCCTGCAGGTTTCAGATCAAGATTTTGGGCTGATGGTCACTGAACTGAAGTTCTTGAGCAAACATTCAGAAAATAGTTTTAACTCGCGATGACAGCTATCTTTCGTGCACAAATAAGACACCAGCAGTGTTACTGTTTTTAAATGACTGGCCTCGAAAGTTCCGAAGGTATCACTATAGCTAAATAATTGACCCGCATCAGCTCAACGTCCTGAGATACGCCTATCAATGAGAACTAATGGAAAGTTTAATAAACTTTTTAAATCTTCTAAATTGACTATCGACACATTCATGCGCACTCCGCGCTCAATCATCGCGAACGCTTATGCTCTTCCGACATTAGACAAGTATTGTATTCAGTCGTCTCACGGGATTGGGGGATGCTCCGAGGCCAAAAGTTAAAATTGACCAAAACCTAGCTTAGATAATAAAATTCAAGGCTAGCTCTGAGATTCGAGGTCGAAAGCCTCCTCTCGGAGACACTCGAAAAAAGCTCATCATCCGGTGGGCTTTTTTTTGCATCATCGAATTGTGGCGCGCTTCGTGCACTTGGTCGTTCATCTCATCGTTAGTGTGGGAATTTTTCCATCCAGGTATTAATGAGACTTGCGAACGTGTGAACAGAGTTAACAGTGATCGGAGAGTCGTGGAGAACTGAGGGGTACAACGAGTAACACCCGAATGCCAATTGCACAAGCTCTCGGCTATGACGGTCAAACCTGAACAGATTGAAGCATTCTTCAGCACACCGCCTTCTTGAAAAACATGGGCATTCAGTCCACCATAGACAAATATGCCACGCATTGAGCGATAGCTCTGCGCGGATCCAGGCTCCCATCAATCTCCAAAAATCAGTCATTAGCTAATGAAGAATATTGAAAACTACAAAGTGGTTGCGGACAGCATCGCTACGCTGCTTTTCCCAAACGCAGAAGTCATTGTTCATCATGTAAAAAGTCAGACTGTTGTCCACATAGCGAACAATTTTTCCAAACGAAAACTGGGCGATGATTCAGCGCTAGACGAAGAGCTAGGGGATCTTAGCGATGCGAGCAGCATAGGGCCTTATGAGAAAATCAATTGGAATGGACAAAAAATTCGCTCCATTACCAGCGTTCTCTGTGATCAGGATGGTAAGGCCGAATATCTGCTGTGCATTAATTTAAATTTCTCCGTTCTTGAGCAAGCTCACCATGCACTGGCTGATTTCTTCAAAGTCAGCCGACTAATACCTCAACCCGACGCACTGTTCAAGGATGACTGGCAAGAGCGAATAAATACATTTCTTCATGCCTGGTTACAAGATAAAAATTTGTCGTTGCGCACTCTTAACATCAAGGATAAACGTGCTTTGGTCGAGGCGTTATTTGCTGAGGGAGCGTTTGAGGGACGCAGTGGTGCTGATTATGTAGCCAATGTTCTGAATATGGGGCGCGCCACCGTGTATAAGTATTTGAAACAGTTGAGAAATTAATCGGGGTGCGAACCAGCTAATATAGAACGCATCTGCAAACCACGTTCAAGCGCCTCGAAAGAGGCTTTGAAGTGTAAAAACCATCAAGCAATCGAAAAGTGTTATACCCACTCGGGGTACTATCGTTATTTATTCGAGTATCAAGCACGTAATCGTCAAACTCACAGCCCCTTTGCGCGATGAACATAGCCGTTCGCTCTAGTGCTCCGCCTAAGACGTTGGAAATATTCAGCAGTAGATAGCCGTCTAGCTATGCGTGCGTATATATTTTCTGTCTATCAATCATTCTTTGTCGCCTTAGGTTTTCGGCCTAGTGCATCTGTAGTTATCCGAGGCTTATGTTTACTATTGTTAGCGGCCAAGAACTTGGGCATCAAATCAAATTCGTCAGTTTGTGATCCGGACTTAACCACCTTACTCCCTGAAGCAGGTCGAGTGGTATATCACTCCAAACTCATCATGGGCGTATTAAGGAGTTGCTGGTCAACCCCGGTTTGATGAACCGCAGACAGGAAATCAAGGCAGGCGCTAGTAACTGACCTATAGCGGACACACGCCTGACGAACACAATGTTCTCTGACGCAAAAAATAATTTCCATGGGGGAATGTTTCCATACAGAAATATTCGTCATGTATCGCTGTCAGCCCCTACCTAGAGCCATAAAAGCCCCAACCGAGAATTTTCATGATGCTTTTTTGATCAGGACTGACTCGATTTTTATCGATTGTCATTCGGAGATTATAGGTCTAGTGTAGACAAATATTCTACAAATGCGATGACTTTCCCATGTCGATCCAGACTCGCTTCACTGATTTACCGCCACTCGGCCCGGGCACCATGGTTCATTTGTACACACATGAGTTCACTGGGAAGGGGAGTTCGCGCAGTGCCTACATTCAGGCAGGACTGCACGCTGACGAGCACCCTGGTTTGTTGGTCGTGCAGCACCTGAAGAAAATGTTAGTGACGCTGCATAAACAGAACAAAATTCTAGGTCGAATAGTGCTGTGCCCTTTTGCCAATCCAGTTGGCATGACCCAAAACGTTTTTGGGTTCTGGACTGGTCGCTTCAATCTGGCGAACGGTGAAAATTTCAACCGTAACTTCCCAGATCTGCTTCCTCTCTTGGATGCACAGCTCAATGATTCCACCTGCCAAAAACTGACCCCTAAGCAGCGCCTGATGAACGCCATTGGAGCAATGTCGCCGACCGATACGGTTAGTACTCTCCGCCAGACGTTATTGGGTGAAGCGCTGCAGCATGATGTTGTGTTGGATCTCCATTGCGACACTGCCGGCGTACTGCACCTCTACGCAAATCAGGGCCAGCGTGACCAGGCGCTGAAGCTGGCCGAGTGCATGAACGTCGAGATAGTTTTTCTTGAGGAGTCAGCTGGCGGCCAACCGTTTGATGAATCATGTAATCGTCCGTGGGACTGGCTCATCAAGAACGAACTCCTCAGCAAAGAAGCACGCCCATTCGCAGCGAGCATCGAGTTGCGTGGGCAGGCAGATGTCGATGATCAACTCGCTTACGAAGATGCTCTAGGCATTTTGGATTTTCTCGCTGAAGAGGGGCTAATTCGGCTTGATGCCCCAACCGTGGCCAAATGCATTCCGCAGGTTTATCCGCTGGAAGGTGCAAGCCATTTGCCGTCTCCCGGCCATGGTCTGCTCGTCTGGAAAAAACGAGTCGGAGAAGCAGTTTCAAAAGGACAGTTAATCGGGGAAATCGTCCCAATCGACAGCGCAATTGGCACGCCTCGAATGCCCATCTTCAGTGATGTAGACGGGGTGATCGCGGTTCAACCTCTGTTCAAACTGGTTCGAGCAGGTCAGCGAGTAGCACTACTAGCTGGCACTGAACCCCTGCCCAATCGCCGGGCGGGCCAACTACTCAATCACTTCTGACTTATGAAGGAATTTTGAAATGTCCGTTGATCAAATCAGCTTGTCGTCTTTGTACGACTCGATATGCGAAGCACACAAAGCATTGCGACCTGCGGTAGCTGTAACTCCTCTAATTTACAGCGCACGACTTTCGGCCATGACCGAATGCGAGGTCTATCTGAAATGCGAGCACCTGCAACATACAGGCTCATTCAAATTTCGAGGCGCCAGCAACAAAATCCGTCTTCTCCCTGAAGCACAGCGTCAGTTGGGAGTGATCACCGCCTCTTCAGGCAATCATGGGCAAGGCTTGGCTCTCGCCGGCAAGGTTTTGGGTGTTCCAGTTACCGTCTACACCACCACTTCTGCATCAGCGTACAAGCTGGATGCCATTCGTGCCCTGGGCGCAGATGTCGTCAGTCTGGATCTCGACCCTTTGAGCGTGGAGTTGGAGGCTGCGCGCCAAGCTGCCTCTCAGGGCAAACCTTTCGTTTCACCTTATAACGATCCACAAATCATCGCTGGCCAAGGCACGATCGGCGTCGAATTGTTCGAGCAGGCCCCTGACCTTGACGCGGTGTTCGTGGCAGTCGGTGGCGGTGGGATGATTTCAGGGATTGGCGCTGCATTGAAAGCTCTCAATCCAAACACCGAAATAATCGGTTGCTGGCCAGCAAATGCACCGACCATGCAGCGCTCTCTCGAAGCCGGCGAGATTATCGAGATGGAGGAAGACGACACCATTTCCGATGGCACTGCCGGCGGTATTGAACCAGGCAGCATTACCTTCCCACTCTGCCAAGCCTTGTTAACGCGCACAGTGCTGGTTAGTGAAGATGAAATCAAAGCGGCAATGCGCGATGTCGCAAGCTGTGAACGCTGGATCATCGAAGGCGCCGCAGGCGTTGCCGTGGCCAGCATGAAGAAACTCGCGAAGGAATACCGTGGCAAGCGTGTTGCGGTGGTCATTTGCGGTCGCAACATCATCCTCGAAAAATTCCTCGGAGCCGTTCAATGAAGGTTTTCAACAAGCAACAGATCATCTCCCAACTTGATCTGAATCTCGCCGTAAAACGCTTGGAGGAAGGCTTCGTCGCGTTCTCCAACGGCGAGGTGCAGGTACCGCCAGTTCAAGCTTTTTCGTTTGTAGAAGCTAATGGCGATTGCTGCGTTAAATCGGCTTACGTTAAAGGCAGTGATACCTTCACCGTGAAGATATCTACAGGCTTCTACGACAATCCGGGCAAAGGCTTGGAGAGCAACGATGGGCTGATGATGGTGTTGTCCGCGACCACAGGGCAACCACTAGCGTTGCTGCAGGACGAAGGCTGGTTGACGTGTATTCGCACAGCGCTCGCGGGGCGAATCGCTGCCCGCTTGTTGGCTCCGAGCGAAGTAACGGCAATCGGCATCGTAGGTGCCGGCATGCAGGCACGGATGCACCTGGAGCAGCTTCATGCTGTCACCGATTGCCGCAAGGTGGTGGTGTGGGGGCGCAACGACGCAGAGCTTGAGGCCTATAAGGCCTTTGCTACTGATCTCGGCTACGAGGTGCAAACCACTCGTAACCCGGAAGACGTCGCACGGTCCGCAAATCTGATCATCTGCGTTACACCTTCGCGCGAACCTCTGCTCAAGAGTGAGTGGATTCAACCTGGGACACACATTACTGCCGTGGGCGCTGATGCCGCTGGCAAGCAAGAGCTGGATCCCGCTCTGGTCGCTCGCGCTGATCGCATCATTGTTGACTCCATCTATCAGTGCAGTCAGTACGGTGAAATCTCGCACGCACTTAAGGCAGGGCTGATTCGTGAAGAGCAGTTGGTTGAGCTTGGTGCGTTGCTGGCTGGTCGAGCAAAAGGTCGCGACAACGATGATCAGATTACGCTGGTCGACCTGACAGGTGTGGCTGTACAGGATGCCCAGATCTCCAGTTGTGCTCTGGCATCCATGAAAGGCTAATTCTCTCGCCATACCCAACTCGCGCGCCCAACCTGAGCGCGCTTGACCTTGCTCGGAGCGAAATCATGAAAATAAAAAAGCTTTCCGTTCTGTTTTCCAGCTCAGTTCTGGCCCTTCTGATGGCCTCTCACTCCAGTGCTGCGGACACCCTTAAAATTGGTATTGAGGCAGCTTATCCCCCATTCGCCTCAAAGACTGACAAAGGCGAAATTGTCGGATTTGATTACGACATTGGCAATGCCTTGTGCGTGCAGATGCAAGTGAAGTGCCAGTGGGTGGAGCAGGAATTCGATGGGTTGATTCCCTCACTAAAGGTGAGGAAGGTAGACGCAATCATTTCCTCCTTGACCATCAGTGAGGAGCGGAGGAAATCAGTCGACTTCACCAATCGCTATTACCAAGCAGCTGGCCGTTTGGTAATGCTCGAGGGCACCGACTTGGGTACAAACTTTTCGGGATTGTCTGGTAAGAGGGTTGGAGTGCAACGTGCGGGGATCCATGACCGCTTTGCTACCGGAGTTCTCGCCCCAGCGGGCGCTCAGGTTATTCGTTACACGTCGCTCAATGAGGCCTACCTAGATTTGATCGCAGGCCGTCTCGACGCTGTCCAGGGAGACGATGTTGCTGTTCAAATGGGGTTCCTCGACACACCCAACGGCAAGGGGTTCGCGTTTGCAGGAGGCCCACTGAGAGACCCGAAATATTTTGGTGATGGAGTAGGTATCGCGGTGCGTAAGGGTGACATAGCCCTGGCCGAGCGTTTTAACAGCGCCTTGGCAGCAATCCGGGAAAATGGTGAGTACAAAAAGGTTCAGGATCGCTATTTCAAGTTCGATATTTATGGCGAGTAAATTCTGAATTAACGCTAAAAAAGCGAAAATAATAAAATGACGACGACGCTTCGACGAACCACTAATGGCTCGTCAGGAGGCAAATTCGATGCAACTCGAATCGCTTGAGTTAAAAGCACTTCAAAATTTGCTCGAAAGTTTTGAGCATCAATCCAGCGAGGTTATCGACAGGCAACCGACGCCGGCCGGCTTTTTCACCATCATTCGATTAGGTGAATCAGTTCCCAGGCTTAGTCAGAAAAGCGAGCGAATATGGAAGTTCAAACACCCACAGCTTTGTGGCGGAGGCTTCTTTGTGTGTTGGCAGGTAAGTGATGTGGAGTTATGTCTAGAGGCAGTCTCAAATAACGGCCGCTGGCCAGCAGATATGCTCACGGCAGTTTAATCCCCTAGATGGCGAACCTTCAGTGTTCGCCTATCGCTCAGCCTTCCATTGCATTACCCGCCAAGGTGTCGAGCAAAAAAGTACTGTTAGTCAGTTTCTGGATGCACTTACCGTTCATGCGGGACTTAATTTGAGGTGATTGTGCATGAGGACACCGCATATCTTTGCGAGTATGACCAACGACGAGTCGGAAGGTCGGACTTAGTGCAGAAAGTGGAACGGGCTTTATCCCCCGGTGCTTGATCGGAGGGTCTGCACAAGCAGCTTGGCCAGTCCGTCCACTGCGCTCACGCCTCTAGACCCCGAACTTCGATATACAGATACAGACATTGGCTGAAGAGGCCCCAGCCCATGCTCAATACCAAGCTTGGCAAGATGTGCAGGAACGCTGCATTGGGTAAGAACGGCAACCGCCAGGCCGCTTTCTACGGCAGCAATCTGGCCAGCCAGACTTGAACTGTCACACACTATTCGGTATCGACGGCCCTGCAGGCCCAAAGCCTGCAAGGCGCTACGCCTCGCAGGGCTGGTTTCTTCATAAAGTGCGATGGGCAGAGGATCGCGACGCCATATTTCAAAGGCCGCAGACCCGATCCAGAGTAAGGGCTCCTGAAACAAAAAAGTACCGCGGCGTGCGTGATCACGGGAAATAAGGGCTATGTCGAGATCACCTCGCTCTACTCGGGGAATCAGTGAAGTGGATTGCTCGCAGTGAAGCTCGATATCGACTGCGCCATGACGGGCGGCGAAGCGCCTGAGCACCGGGGTCAGGTACTTAGCCGCGAAGTCCTCGGGTACACCAAGCCGGACGCGGCCGGTTAGCTCACCGCCGTGAAAATCCGCCAGGGCCTCGGCATGCAAATCGAGCATTCTTCGCGCATAGCCCAGAAGTCGCTCTCCATCCAGGGTCAACTGATGAACCCTTGAATCGCGAACCAATATCTGCCGCCCTAATGCAGCCTCGAGTTTTTTCAACTGCATGCTCACCGCCGATTGCGACCTGTTCAGCTCAGGCGCAGCGCTGGAGAGTGAACCAGCATCAATCACGGTGACGAAACATTTGAGCCAGTCCAACTGTAGATCTCTGTATTGCATCACGGCTATTTGATTTTCGAATAGGTAGTATGCAGATTATGCGCTTTGCGCAAAAAATAAGCACTGTTATCGTTTGAAAATTCTATGGGTAACCTGACTGTCAGAGCTGCGCCTCAATCGGCTTTGCGGTCTTGGCAAAGAGTAGTAGCAGTTTGAATTTTAGGAGTTGTTTTTGGCCAGTATAGAAGTTGGTAAATCCGAGCTTGGCTTGAGAGAGATCTGTTATGGCTTTCAGCAATTGCTGCCTATATCGCTGTTCGTTGTGGCATTTGGGCTTGCGTTCGGTCTCGCCAGCACTCAAATGGGATTGACCAATAGCACCACGATGGCGATGAGTATCTTCGTGTTCGCTGGTGCCGCCCAATTTGCGGTATTGGATCTCTGGGGCCAGCATATTCCAGTCCTCCCTCTCGCTGTCACGGTATTTGCCATCAACGCAAGACACCTGTTGATGGGGGCAGCGCTTTATCCTTGGCTCAAGCATCTCCCCGCAGCCAAACGTTACGGCATCATGCTGGTGGTTTCCGACTCCAACTGGGCTATGTCAATGCAAGCGCTCAGCCGATCGCAACCTGGCCTTGGCTTGCTGTTCGGAGGCGGCTTGGCGTTGTGGGCTGCATGGATATTGGGTACTTGGCTAGGCATACACTTCGGCAATGTAATCAATAGCCCGATAAGCCTCGGCCTCGATATGGTCATGGGGTGCTTCCTATGGGCGATGGTATTGGGTGGTAACAAAAGTACCCGCCTGATCTTCATCTGGGCTGTGGCCGGCTGCGCAGCCCTCCTGGCCCGGGCTTACTTGCCCGAGAACGCCCATGTTGTAACCGGCGCCTTGGCGGGTGGCCTGCTTGGGGCAATGTGGACGGAGCAGAAACAATGACCATTGAAGCAACAGGTTGGGGCACGTTCGTGGCCATCTTCATCATGGCGTTGGTCACTCTCGCCACTCGCTGGGGCGGCATCTTCATCATGGGCTTTGTACCCATCAGCTACAGGGTGCAGCAATTTATTAATGCCATGTCCGGCTCGGTACTGGTGGCAGTGCTCACTCCGCTGGCTGTCGAAGGCGACAACGGCGCCCGCATGGCTTTATTCATAACCGCAATAGTGATGCTGGTGCTAAAAAAACCGCTGCCAGCCATTGCTGCGGGGGTAGTGGCCGCCGCTGTCTATCGAAGCGTTGTTAGCGGCTCAGTGTGAGCCACATGATCTTTTCTGGAGTCCCGATGTATATCAGCGAGATTAGCTCAAACGCACCTGTAGCATTTCTCACATCGCTGCAAAAAAACGTATATGCGACCTTGGAAACGCTGAATATTCCCTTCCAACGGGTAGAGACCCATGACTTGGTCACCATGGAGGACTGCGCGCGCGTAAACGAAAAATTCCAGGCGCAGATGGTTAAAACTCTTTATCTGTGTAATAGTCAAAAAACAAAATATTATTTATTTATTACCACCGGACCGAAGCCGTTCAACTCCAAGGCGTTCAGCAAGGCGCTGGGCTCTTCACGGGTTTCTTTCGCTGACCGATATGTCATGGAACATCATTTGGACGTAAAGATCGGTGCTGCTACCATATTTTCCTTGCTGCTGGAACATAATAACACTGTGCAATTAGTGCTCGATGCTGATGTTGTTGACCAGCAGTGGTATGCCTGCAGCGATGGGACCACCAGCAACTACCTCAAATTCAGAACTCGTAGTTTGCTCGAAACGCTGTTACCCCACATGAGGCATCTTCCGGAAATAGTCACCCTCTGATATTTACGATGTACGCCTACTTGGCTTTAGAGGTTCGATACTCGCGGGGTGTGCAGTGAGTCGCTATCTTAAATTGGCGAGAAAATGCACTGTGGTCGGAATAGCCGCAGTCTGCTGCTATATCAGTCACACTTAAGTCACTGTTCTCCAGCAGGGTACAGGCTAAGTCGATGCGCATTTTCAAGAGCAGTTGCTTAGGCGTGAGGTGAAAAATTTCCTTTGATAACTTTTCCAGAATATCCACGGAGAGGCTGACGCGCTTCGCCACTTCGGAGATAAGCATTTTCTTGCCACAATCCTCTTCGAGAATTTTCAGGAATTCGTTCAGGCGCTTGTAGTTCAGGTGGTTTTCATCAGGTCGCGGCAAACGTCTGGAAATACCAATCAGCCCCTGAATTTCACCATCGTCGCCGTGAATAGGATATTTGGTGCTTAAACACCATTGCTTCCCACCGTCGGCTGAGAAGTACAGGCGCAACAGATCGATGATTTGCTTGCCCGTGTTCATCACCTGCATGTCCTGGGCCAGCGTGCTATATCCCGACACGGGAAATAGCTCATCCGCGGTGCGCCCGCATACGTCCTCCTTGCTCTTCGCCCCGCTTTGCTCAACGACGGCCCAATTGACAATCACGTACCGCGACGCCCGGTCCTTGATATAAAACAGCACATCAGGAAGGCGATCAAAAATATGTTCGACCAGGGCGAGATCTCGACCAGCCGCTTTGAACAGCATCTCGTACTCCGTCATCATCGCCCTGCGGTCCTCTTCTTTACTTTTCACGACTTGGGTAGAGGCGCCGATCAATACCGCGTGGCACCCCCGACTCATTAAGACTCGCCCAGCACCCGCAGGGCATTTTCCAGATCGTCTATCAAAGCACCGATCGGCTCGATGCCCACTGAAAACCTGAGCAGGTTCTTCGGCACCACACTATCGGGACCTTCAACAGACGCCCGGTGCTCTACCAGGCTCTCGACCCCTCCCAATGATGCCCCTATGATAAAGACCTTCAGCGCGCAGGCTACGCGCTGCACATCCTCCGGCGTGCCATCAATCAGAATGGACATCATACCGCCGAAACCATTAGTCATTTGGCGCTTGGCGACGTCGTGGCGAGGATGGGATTTCAAGCCGGGATACAAGACTCCCTTCACGCGGGGATGGCGCACAAAGTGCTCGGCCAGCGCCAAGGCGTTTTCGGACGATCGTTCGAAGCGCACTGCCAACGTGCGCATGCCGCGGATCAGCAACCATGATTCAAAAGCCCCCAGTACGGCCCCTGAAAGGTTACGGATAACATTGACCTCTTCCCAGCGCTCGTCGAGGCTATTGGTTACCAATACCCCAGCCAGTACATCACTGTGCCCGTTCAGGTATTTGGAACAGGAATGGAACACGATGTCAGCCCCCAGGGCCAGCGGATGAGATGTCACCGGCGGCGCGACGCTGCCATCTACGCAGAGGATGCCACCCACCGCATGTACCGCATCGGCTGCGTCCTGGATATCGATAACATCCCAGGTTGGGTTTACCGTGGGCTCGACCCACAACAGAGCTGTATTGGGTTGGATCGCTTCGCGCAGTGCGCCATCTCGGGACTGATCAAAGAAGCTCAATTCTATTGCGCGGCGCTCAGCCAGCCGGCGCATCCATTTCTGCGCACCGTGATACATCACCTGCGGCGCAAGAATATGCTGACCCGCTTTTACGGTTTCCAGAATCGCTGTGGTAGCTGCCAGTCCCGAACCGAACAGTCGGGCCTCTTTGCCCCCTTCCAGCTTGGCCAGCAGTTCTTCGGCGAGAATCGTGGTCGGGTTGCCGTATCGGCCATAGCGAATGTTGCCAATCAGTTCGTACTGATCATCACGGGCAAATGTGGTGGACGTATGGATAGGCGGCACAATAGCGCCGGTGCGGTCATCGACAAAATGATCAGCTTGCACCAGCAGCAGGTTTCTATCGGCATGAGTGGAGGGCAGCATACGGTCGGTCACTAGAATTCTCCTCAAAAGGGTAAGGTGCTTGGGTCAAGCATCTGCGCGTTAGATCAACGGGCCATGGCGCTCAAACGTTCGATGCAATGTTCCAGCGAACGAGCTTCAACGTCTGCATAAAGCGAGCATTCGTCATGCACCGTGGCGCCCAACGCGTCTTCAAAAGCGCGCTGATTGGCTGGGGCACGATAGTCGCTGTGAACCACATCGCCGAGATTGGATTGGAAGATGCCCGCAGCGCTGACTGGTAAAAAATCTTCATATACGAGAGGGTCAAACGCAACGTAACCTTTAGCTACCAGGGAGTCGGCGGTCCAGCCTGTATTGAACTCACCGGGTAGTGGTTGCGCCTCCTCCAGCACGCGATACCGGAAGTGCGCCAGCCTCTGTGATCTCAACGCAGCGTAGTCATCAGGAAACTCTCTGAACGCACGTTCCAGGCATTCAACGTAAGAATCTGAACCCCCGCCAGCGGCGGCGTGCGACCCCCGCGCTTGCGTGAGCAGCAAGTCGTAAAGTTCACGGCCTTTGCGGGTCAGCGCAATGCCACGCTGCTCTATCTCCCCAAACCTGGCGGTATGACGCCCATGCATGTTGTTTTGATCGGCAAAGGCGATGGCCTCTTCCAAGGCTTTGAAACTGGTTTGGCGCAGTAAGATAGCGCAGCGGCGTTTTGGCGGGCCTTCGATAAATGCCTTGGGTTCGATACCATAGGCAGTCATCGAACGCTGGACCTGATCGATATCCAGTGTTCGTGGCGTCAGGTGGTTAATATGCGGCCCCTTGAATGCCGCGATATCGGCGACCAGGCGATGCTGCTTATTGAGCAGGTTGTACTGGTCGTAAGTGGCTGTCGACTGGGTATGCCAGCGGAAGGTATGCAGCGCTTGCTCGATAAACTCATCAGCGTCGCCAGAACATAAGCCGCCCTGATCTTCGAACTTTCCTATGAGTACCTTGACGCGGTCGGTGAAGATCTCGCGCTTTGCTAACAGCGCAGAGGCCAGCGTGCGAGCCTGCTCGTCGTCAATCAGTTCATGGCGCAACAACGATGTGAACAGGCGAAACGGGCACGCGGCCAAAGCGCGGTCACTGATGGGGCGAAAGGCTGTGGCATGCACCGGAACGCCGGCGACACTCAGGTCGTAGTAACCCACGGGGAACATACCCATCACCGCCAGCATACGGCGCATCATGCGCATTTCCGCGGCAGCGCCTAAACGGATCGCCCCATGACGCTCCACAGAAAGCCTACTCAAGTCCTCGGCGTCGCTTAATTGTTCAACCAGCTCCGGCCGCCTGGCGAGTACTTGCGCATTTGTAGCGTTTACCAGCTCCAGGAGGTTCCCGTAGAGCGGCACCTCCAGCTTATACATGTCAGACATTGCTTGCGAAAACTGCAGGCGGATGTCATCTGGGCTTACGTGAGATTGCGTTGCTTGCGGCATGGTTGACCCCTAACTCGCCTGTCACAAAGGTGAATAGCCCTGTGGCGCGTAGTGCCTGAACGACACGCGCCACGGCACGATCAATCGACTTCAAAAATTGCTTCAATCTCGACAGAGATACCTCCAGGCAGGCTGTTGGTGCCCACGGCAGAACGGCTATGCCCGGGTGCATCCGGCAGCACCAGCTTGAACAGCTTGCTGCAGCCATCGATCACCTTGGGCTGCTCGGTATAGGCTGGCATGCAATTTACCAAACCAAGGATCTTCACAACGCCCTTCACCCTGTCGAGGTCCCCTAAAGCCAGCTTGGCGGTAGCGATCAATTGCAAGCCTATGCGCTGAGCATCCTGGGCACCTTGTTCGGTGGTGTAGTTCTCGCCTAAACGACCGGTACGTAATTTATTGTCCTCATCACGTGGGCCCTGCCCGCTCAGGAATAATAAATTTCCGACCCGGTAGAAGGGCTGATAATTGCCAGCCCCCATGGATACCGCGGGTAAAACCAACGCATGTTTTTGGAGCAGTTCTTCAATCGTACTCATGCCTGTTAATCCCTTTGCATAGCGACTCAGTAAACGACCGACTCGACAATCGGTTTGCTATCGCGAATCCGCTCAAAGCCCAGGGGTGTCAGGTCCAGCGTGGTATAACGCCGATGAGTGACCAGTTCGGCGATTGCCCGGCCGACCGCGGGCGAGTGCATGACCCCATGCCCGGAAAACCCGGTAGCGAACAAGAAATTCTTCAAACGGTCATGAGGACCAACGATGCCGTTGTGGTCCAGCAGGTTCATTTCGTAGTGCCCAGCCCAGGCTCGCCGCAGGCGTATCTGTTCCATCGCAGGGATTCGATGCGCCAGGAGCTCCCAAAGCTTGCCTTCAAGCAGATCGTGTGCGGGCTCAAAATCATCAGCGGGATGAAGGTCATCCACCTCATCCGGAGCGATGCCTGCGATAAAGCCATCGCCTTCTGGACGGATCCATAAACCGGAATTGTCAAAAAGCATAGGGAAGCCCTCGCCAGGCACAGGCGCGGTGAAATGAAAGACGGTGCGCTTGCGCGGCTCTACTGGGATATGAATACCCAACAGCTCGGCTATTTTCCCACCGGCTGGCCCTGCCGCGTTTACACACCAGTCGCAAGGAACGCATGTGCCATCGGCCAGGCGCACACCGACGACGGAGTCTGCCGAGGCCTCAATGGCAACCACCTCCCCGTCTACATACTCTGCGCCCAGTTTCCGGGCTTGCTTACGCACCAGCTGCAACAACGCCCAGGCGTCAAACCACCCTTCATTAGCGCTGCCATAGGTGGCGATGCCGATATCGTCGACGTTAAGCCAGGAATAGCGAGCAGCGGCTTGTTCGGGGGTAAGAATATCGATGCTTGCCCCTTGCTCGCGCTGCATCAGTGCGTTGTTGCGCTGCCCTTCAATAGACTGCGCGGACCCCAGCATCAAGTAACCGCGCTCATCAAAACCGATATCAGCATCATCACCAAAGTAACGCTTTACGTTTTTGAATACCTCAACACCGAACAGACTCATTCCAATATTGAAATCGCAGCCGAATTGAGTACGCACCGATGCCGCGGAAAGCGCTGTGGAGGAAAACTGATAGGTACTGTCTTTCTCAATAACCTTGATAGCACCTTGAAAACCTTCTTTGCGTAGAAAGTAAGCAGCAAAGCTTCCAATAATTGCTCCGCCTATGATGACTACCGTTTCCGTTGCCTGGGTCATGGTATCTCCGCCTCTTTTTGTTCGTGGCGGTAGTGTGCAGCGTTCCTGACGCGAGTGTCTTGAAGAGACCCCGCAGAAAAATACGGTTTTCTGCACACTTTTTTAGTTCAAAGCCTGCCTATAGGTATCGTCAAGAGAAGCTGCCTCGGGGCCAGATCGCCTTCCGGCTGAGTAATCACCTTTCTTGTCAGAGACGATTGGCTGGCCGCTTGCCTCAATCGGAGCGCTTCGCCCTGCCCCGCTCCAAGACAGAACTTGCAGGTTCAGTGCCATCGCTCAGCACAAGACTATGCAGAAATCCGCCAAAAGACACCGTGCCCAGTGCAAGCCAGGCAATTGCCTTGCAAGTAGCATGGATCGCACTACCGGAATTTAGTAGGTAGTCACGACTTGGAAAATTCAATCGAAAAAACCACCGCGGTGGCAAGTTCCGAACATAACAACCACATGTCCTCGATACGCGCTGTAGCTAGCAGTCACATCGTTCAAAACTGACGCGGCCTGTATTCACTTTGTTGGAGATATTGCATATGAAACATAAAGGAAAAGTTGCACTGGTAACCGGCGCGGCCCAAGGCTTGGGCTTGGCGTGTGCCGAGCGTTTTCTGGAAGAAGGTGCCAGGGTGGTATTGGTCGATGTGCAAGCCGAGAAAGTTAAACAACAGGCAGAGCGCCTAGGGGCCAACGCTACGTGGTTTGCCGCCGATCTCAGCGAAATTGACAGTGCCATGGCCGCCGCCATCGTCGCCACGGCCGTTGATCATTTTGGTTCTATTGACATTGTGCTGTGCAACGCAGGAATTATTCACACAGCCGATTTTGTCGACTTTCCGGAAGATATCTTCGACAAGATCCAACGGGTCAACCTCAAGTCGCCGTTTTTGATTGGTCAGGCAGCGGCGCGCGTCATGATCGAAATGGGCATCAAAGGCTCAATTATCAATATGTCCTCCATCAACGCCATTCTGGCCAACCCTAGTGCGGTGGCGTACGCCGTATCCAAAGGGGCAGTGAAGCAGTTGACCGCCGTCATGGCCGTAGCGCTGATCAAACACGGCATTCGAGTAAACGCCCTCGGCCCTGGCACCATCGCAACCGAGCTGGTCATGAACTCCGTTATGGCCAGCGAAGAGCAGCGCCATACCGTGTTGTCGCGCACACCTATCGGTCGCCTTGGTGAGGCTTCGGAGGTGGCAAGCGTCGCATCGTTCCTGGCGAGCGACGATGCCTCCTATATCGTCGGCCAAACCATCTACCCAGACGGCGGTCGATTGGTTCTCAACTACACCGTACCCGTCAGTGAATGAGCCTGGCCATGGCTAACCTCAATATCACACCGACGTTGAGCATTGCAGGCACACGCGGCATTTTCCTGAATGCCGCGCAGGCACACGCCGACTGTCAGGTTCAGAACAAGATCATCGCGCTCGCCGAGAGGGTAGCGTTGCTGCCGCACATCCTCGAAGCAGTTCCTGGGGTTAACAGCTTGCTGGTGGTGTACGATCCCATGAAGCAACAGCCAGGGGCGCTGATGGATCAACTTGCCACCCTCTGGCAACAGACCCCGGCGACGCAAATCCAAGGCACCACGTTCGAAATTCCGGTGTATTACGGTGGCACCAAAGGGGAGGATCTGCCAGCCGCCGCAAAACACTGCGGAATGAGCGTGGAGGAGTTTATCCAGGTTCATAGCGCTTGTGAATATCAGGTCGCCTGCATCGGCGCCATGCCAGGTTTCCCATACCTGACAGGCTTGGATCCGCGCATCGCCATAGCGCGACGCTCCACACCAAGGCTGAGCCTCGAGAGCGGCTCAATCACCATCGGTGGAAGCCACGCTGGCATCACGCCGTGCAGGGCCCCTTCCGGCTGGCACGTGATCGGCCATACCCCCACGACACTCTTCGATGCGAAGGCGTCAAAGGCAGCGCTCTTGCGTCCGGGTGATCGAATCCGCTTTATCGTTGAGGGGATTGCACAGTGATCGAAATTCTCTCTACAGGCGCGTTGAACTCGATTCAGGATCTCGGCCGGTTCGGGTATCTGAATATTGGCGTCGCCCAATCCGGAGCGATGGACACCTTGGCGCTGAGGGTGGGTAACCTGGTGCTGGGCAACACGCCCGAATGTGCTGCGCTGGAAATCGCAATGTTCCCCTTTAAGCTCAGGTTCCTGACGCCCCAGGTATTTACCATTGTCGGTGCAGAATGCCGAATGCAGCTTTCAGGCATCCCGCTCGCACCGCAATGGGTGTGTGATGCCAAAGCAGGCGATACGCTTGTCGTTGAACCACCTGAAAAGGGCAGTCGCGTCTACGTTTGCTTCGCTGGCGGATTAGACGTGGAGCCCGTCATGGGATCTAGATCCACCGACTTGAAAAGCGCGCTGGGTGGTCTCGACGGCAGGGGCCTCAAACGGGGTGACACTATCGCCACTTTCCAAACGTCACAACCGCCTTTCAAAGGTGGCGTCTGCGCGCCAAGTGCCGTGTCGATGGGTTCGACGCAGATCCGACTGACCCCCGGTGCCGAGTATTCGCAATTCAGCGAACACGCCTTAGCGCAGTTCTTCCACAGCGAGTGGAAGGTCACCCAGGAGTCCAACCGCATGGGCATACGCCTGAGCGGCCCCGTTATCACACCGCGCAATAAAATGGAGATGCTTTCACACGGCATTCTTCCAGGGACGGTGCAAGTACCGCCTTCCGGCCAGCCAATCGTACAGATGGCAGACGCCAATACCTGTGGAGGCTATCCAAAAATTGCCAACGTCATCGACGCGGACATTCCACGTCTCGCGCAGTTGCCGGTCGACAGCGTTTTCCGCTTCACACTTGTCACTCATGAACAAGCGCTGGAGGCGCAAACGGAAGTCGACGCGTCACTGGAACGCTTACACAAGGCGATCGCCGTCGGCAGCCGCTCACTATTTTGAACCGAGGTATTGCCATGTCCAAGTCACTTAGGGTGGATCTGAATACTGATATGGGGGAAGGTTTTGGTGCCTACACCATGGGCGATGACGACGCCATCCTTGACGTCGTGACCTCCGCAAATATCGCCTGCGGCTTCCATGCCGGTGACCCTGAAATCATGGCGCAGACCTTCGCCATGGCCAAGGCACGAAATGTCGCAGTGGGTGCACATCCCGGGTTTCCGGACCTCTGGGGCTTCGGTCGGCGCGTCATGGCATTTTCGCCAGGACAGATCGAACGCCTCGTGGCCTATCAGATTGGAGCCGCCCAGGCGCTTTCCAACTACGCGGCACATCCGATTACGCACGTAAAGGCCCATGGCGCGCTGAGTAATCTCACCGCGCAAGATCCATCGGTCGCCGCAGCCGTATGCCGCGCCGTCAAGGCTGTCGACCCTGAGTTGATCTGTCTGGTCATGGCCGTAGGCGACCACGCCAAGATCGCGCAGGACATGGGCCTTGTCACTCGTGCGGAAATCTTCGCCGACCGCGCCTACACCGAACAAGGTCACTTGCAGTCGCGCAAAGAACCCGGGGCGATCATCCATGATCCTAAGCTGGCGGCCGAGCGTGTGGTGCGGATGATCCGTGGAGGGGGCGTTGAAACGCTGTCGGGCAAGATTTTCCCGTGCCCGGTGGACTCGGTTTGCGTTCACAGCGACACCCCGGCGGCAGTTGAAATCGCCCGGACTATCCGCGAGCTCCTGGTTATCGAAGGCATCGAAGTTCGCAATTTCGTGTGAGCAGCAGCTCAATAACAATAAGGTGGCTGTCATGAATATCGAGCTAATCGAACGCTTGATCAAACTCGCCGAGCGTTCCGGCCTGACCGAGCTGGAGTATTCGGAAGATAACAGCAGGGTACGCTTCAACTTCCACCCCATTGAAGGGGCCGCCGCGCATTGTTCGGCTATCCAGGGACCTCAGGTAGAACCGATGACCTCGCCTGAGGCCCCGTCGTCCTTGCAGCAGGGCCATGCCGTAAAGTCCAGCCTCAGCGGGACGTTCTATCGCGGCTCAGCGCCAGAAGAGCCACCGTTTGTAACGGTAGGCGACCGGGTAGAAGAAGGACAGACCCTGGCAATCATTGAAGCCATGAAAATGCTGAACCCGATCGAATCCCCTCTTTCAGGCCGAGTGCTGGAAATATTGATCGACGACGGCAGCATGGTGGAGTCCGGATTGCCACTGTTCATCATTGCCGAAGAGGGTTGAGAAATGGCCAATACCACATTCGATACGGTGCTCATTGCCAACCGCGGTGAAATTGCATTACGCATCCTGCGCGCTGCAAGGAACTTGGGCCTGCGCACGGTAGCTGCGTATTCGGACGCAGACCGTGACTTGCTGCACGTGAAAATGGCGGATCAAGCCATCTGCATAGGGGCTGGGCCTCCCAGTGAAAGCTACCTGGATGGGCAGCGGCTATTGCGAGCTGCCGAGCTCACAGGCGCTGGCGCAATACATCCAGGCTACGGATTTCTTTCGGAAAGCGCTTCTTTCGCACAACTGGTCGAAGATGCGGGGCTCGCGTTTGTTGGGCCGACGGCAGCGTCTATTCGCCTGATGGGCGATAAGGTGTCGGCCAAGCAAGCCATGCTCCGCGCAGGCGTACCCTGCGTCCCGGGGTCACCCGAGGCACTATCGGACGACAAGAAGCAAATCCATGCCCTGGCGAACGCCTGCGGTTACCCGCTGATCATCAAGGCCTCGGGAGGTGGCGGTGGCCGCGGTATGCGCATCGTAAGGACCAGCGACCAACTTGACTCAGCTGTTTCGCTCACCAAGGAAGAAGCGGGACGGGCATTCGGTAATGCCGAAGTCTATCTCGAAAAATTCCTGGAGCACCCCCGCCACATTGAGATTCAAGTGTTGGCCGACGCCCATGGCAAGGTCGTATGGCTGGGTGAGCGAGATTGCTCAATGCAGCGCCGTAATCAGAAAGTCATCGAGGAAGCCCCTGCCCCAGGCATCGACCGTAATGCCTTGCGCGCGTTAGGCAAACGCTGCGTCAAAGCCTGCGAGATGATTGGCTACCGAGGCGCTGGCACCTTTGAATTCCTCTATGAAGATGGAGAGTTCTACTTCATCGAGATGAACACCCGGGTGCAAGTGGAGCACCCAGTGACGGAGTTGGTCACTGGCGTCGATATCGTCCGCGAACAACTGCGTATCGCGATGGGGTGTGAACTTTCCTTTGAACAAAAGGATGTTCGGTTCCGCGGTCATGCCATCGAATGCCGGATCAACGCCGAGGATCCTTTCACATTCGCTCCCTGCCCTGGAAAAGTTGAACGTTGGGTAGCACCGGCTGGCCCAGGGGTACGGGTTGATACGCATCTTTATAGCGGCTACAGCATTCCCCCTTACTACGACTCACTGATTGCCAAATGCATCGTCCACGCGGCGTCCCGTGAAGAAGCCATCGCCCGTATGAGCGGCGCGCTCGGTGAAGCCGTTCTGACGGGTGTGAAATCCAATATTGCGCTGCACCAGACCCTGTTGCAAAACCCTGGGTTTGTCACGGGGGGCACTGATATCCATCACTTGGAGCGGTTTCTGGAAGAGCGCGAAGGCCCAGCTCAGAGGCAGACAAAATGACTTACGATGAAATCGAACAATGGGTGGCACTTGCAGGTTCGAGCCGGATTCAGACCTTTGAACTTGAGGAGGTCGGCCAACGTTTGAAGGTTACCTTCGGGACTCGCGCGCCCATGGCCAAGGTCGCCCCCCTTCACGAGCCCGCACCCATCGCGCCTGTGGTGAAATCCCCCGGCATGGGTATCGTTCGACTGACGCATCCGCAACAAAGCACTCCCTTTGTTGCGCCAGGTAGCCCTATCAAGAAGGGCCAGATCCTGGCCTTTCTTGAATACCGCGGCGTGCTCGAACACATTGTGAGCGAACGGGACGGAACTCTGGCGGACGCAAAGGTAAAAGACGGTGATTTGGTCGGTTATGCCGATGTGGTATTTGAACTTAAATAGGTACCCCAATGACATTTTCCCAGCTTGATGCCCCTTCCTACCACAGTGCCGAAACTATCCTGAGTTGTGCCTCGGCGTTGATTGTGCAAATAGGCTACGGCGCGATGTCCATGCGCTGCCTGGCCAGGCAGATGGGGCTCCAGGCGGGAAGCCTGTATTACCACTTCGAAAACAAGGCGGCGGTCTTGGAACAGGTCGTTGAAAATGTCATTGGTCGTCGATGTGATGCCTGGCGGCAGGCAAAGCCCAAGCGTGCGACTCCGTTGGGTCTACTTGAACGCTTCGTCCATTTTCATGTTCGGTACCAGTTTGCGTTTGGCGCTGAAGAAAAATCAGTGTTGACCGAAATGCGCCACCTGGCCAGCGAACGGCAGGCGGCCTTGGCGAAGGAGATTGCAGCGTATGTTGATGAGGTGGCTGGCATCGTGGCCAAATGCCGGGCCAAATCAGCTGACACGGAAGACGTACGCATTACCGCTGCAAGCCTGATTGCGTTGCTAGATGGTGCTCGTCAGCTTAGGACTTCAGATGCTGTACGCTCAGATGCGCACCTGGTGCAGGTGATGTACAAGCTATCGCTTCAGTTGCTCAACCTTCATCCCCTGACGGCCGTCTCGCTTGCTACGTCAAGCTCGGCGATCGCAACTAAAACTCTTGCCCGGCCAGTGCAACGCGGCTCACCGGTGCAAGATCCGTTTTGCGCCCCATCTGAAGTGCAGTGTTCCATAACCGGTACGCAAGATAAAAAAGATAAGCCGCACCGGCCACTTTGATCCCATGAAGCACCGTCTGCGATGCCCGCAGGGCTACCGTCAGTCCCGCTGATGTCAACGCAATCAACAGCGCAAGCGCGAGCAAACTGCAGATGCCTGCAACACATGTGTCGCGGTAGCCATACTGGGTTGCGTTATCGGATAGGCGATTATTGGGCCCTGGGCCATGTTCAACGCGAAGCAAGCGGGCAGAAATAACGCAATCGTCGCAAGGTTCATGGTCGTATTCGTACTTTAAAGGCACAGCAAAAAGCTCCTGCACCATGGGGCCCATGATGCAGGAGCATCGGCGAGTGTCGGCAATGGAACGGCCGACCTAAACCGTCTGCTTTCCAGGAAGTGGAATATCGTATGCGTCATCGGTGCCATACACACTATCGCAGGGCCGTTTGCGCAGCAGTGCAATGATCAGCATCGATCCCGCCACCCCGGCAGTCATCAGGGTTTCATATCGATAGTCCGGGCTTAACAGCATGTAACCCAGTACCACGCTGATGAGCACGATGACGAACCAGGTCAGGTAGGGAAATAGCCACATCTTGAAAGCCAATTCTCGGCCTTCTTGCTCTTTGACCTTGCGCATACGAAGTTGCGATATCGCGATAACCAGGTAAACCAGCAACGCAATAGCCCCCGTGGTTGATAACAAAAACCCGAAGACCTTTCCCGGGAACGCGTAGTTCACAAAGCACCCTGCAAAGCCCGCCAATGTCGAAGCGGCCACTGCGAATGTTGGTACACCGTTACGCGAGATATGCCGCGCTTTGCGCGGTGCCTCGCCGCGAGCGGCCAACGAGTAGAGCATCCGTGACGCAGTGTAGAGGCCGGAATTCATGCAACTGGTCACCGCAACCAGAACCACAATATCCACCATCAACTTGGCGCCAGGAACGTTGAGGATTTCCAACGCTCGCTGGAAGGAACCCACCGCCACTAATTGAGGGTCATTCCAGGCCACCAGCGATACCACCAGGAAGATCGACACCAGATAGAAGATGGCGATGCGATAAACCACCAGGTTAGTCGCTTTACGAATTTTATCCTGAGGGTTGGCGGTCTCGCCGGCTGCAATGGTCACAATTTCAGCGCCAAAGAACGAAAAGATCGTGACCAGAACGCCTCCCAGCACTGCGCCGAAGCCGTTAGGCATGAAACCGCCGTTTGCCGTGAGATTGGCCACACCAGACACCGTAGCCAACGGCCAATACCCACAAATGGCCAGCCCGCCGACCGCGATAAAGGCGATGATCGCAATGACTTTCACCAGCGAAAACCAATATTCGAACTCACCGAAATTATTAACGCTGATGAGGTTGGTGCACGCGAGTGTTGTCATGATCGCGAACGCAAACAACCAGGAAGGTACAGCGGGCACCCAGGCATGCAGGATATCTGCACCGGCTATCGCTTCAACCGGGATAACCAGCACCCAGAACCACCAATACAACCAGCCGATGGTGAAGCCGGCCCAAGGTCCGATTGCCCTGCCCGCGTAAGTGGAGAACGATCCACTATTGGGATTGGCGACAGCCATCTCCCCTAACATACGCATGACCAGCAACACCAGAATGCCTGCAATCAGATAAGAAAGGAGAATTGCCGGACCAGCAGTCGCAATCGCTTTGGATGAGCCGATGAATAAACCAGCTCCAATTATTCCCGCAATGGAAATCATCGACACCTGCCGCGATGAAAGGCCATGTTTCAGCGTGCGTTTTTCGAGATTAGTCATTTTTTTCCTCACAAAGGCGGAGGGCAGCAAAATATGTGTGACTTACATGCGTGATTGGACAGGGAAAGATCAGCGCAGCTAAAGGTACGTTGTTCCCACCAGCCCTGCGCCGATCACAAGAAAGGAGACAAGCAAGACACGCCGTCCATCTCCCGACTTGTCAACGAGGAACAAACGTAATCATGAGTATCGTGCTCAGATAGCCTGCGCAAGGATGACGCCTGCTGTACAGACACACTGGTTTTGCCCATCAAACCAGCTATCAGGAGAATAAAAGTGTTGTGAGTCTTAGGGTTGGGATTTGACATTCCTTACTCCATGCTAAAGCGACAGCCAAAAAGCGCAAAAGCGACTTTATGGTCTCGACAAAGGGGATTATCGGCAGTGAGAAAGGGTGTGTTGCTCCAGGGAATATGCATTCCATTTGGCTCCATCACTGACATTATTATTTTTGATTCAGTTTGGCCTTTGACCCAGCGTGGATCGGCAGCCACATGCTACTAGGCAGCGATAAGAACTGGCTTGTGTAAAACAGGGGGTCGATAGATGGTTTTCTGCATACCCCGTGCAGCCTATTCACAGGTGTAGAGCATTACCGACGCGTAAAAGCAATCGGTGCCCCGAAAGGACAGCTGTTAAATTGAGTAACTTAATGGCTAATTGAAGCCCTCAAATCTGCGCCAATAGCCATGCCCGAAACGCTTGCAGAGAAGGCAGCATTTCATTACGTGGTGGGTACACCAATAAATAATTGCGTTGGCTGGAGAAGGGTTGATCGAGACTGACCAGCTCCCGGCCTTGCAGCTCTTCGGCGACCAGAATGCGTGGTACCAGGCCGATACCAATCCCCGCTTTCACCGCCTGTATCAAGTGTGATGTCAGCTCGAAGCTCGGCCCCAGGCGCATCATGCGGTGGGGCAGATGGTGATGGCTGAACCAGTCGCCCCAGACGTTGGGATTATTCGCGACATTCAACAGCATTTGGCTACCGATGTGTTCCGGCATCCAGAGATCGCGTGCGCAGGCCAATTCCGGCGAGATGATCACCACCAACTCCTCCACTTGCAAACGATGACTAATGAGCCCCGGAAGATTGGTATTGCCCACGACGATGGCGGCATCAATGCCACTGGTTTCGAAGTCGATGGCGTCGATGCGGGAGTTGATATGAACCAGTATGCCGGGATGAGTTTTATAGAAGTCATGAAGACGTGGCAACAGCCACTTGGAGCCGAATGTCGGCAAGGTTGCCAGGCGCAAGGATTCACCCCCGGATTGATAGGCCGTTGCCTGCAATGTGGCGCCGCGAATTCGCCCAAGCGCCTCACTAATTTCCCGCTGGTACAGGCGCCCAACATCGGTCAACTGCACTCTGCGGCCTTCCCTGCGAAACAATGTCAAGCCCAGTTGCTGCTCCAAGGCCTGAACCTGACGGCTGACGGCACTTTGGGTCAACGACAGCTCGACGGCGGCGCGCGTGTAACTTTCATGCCGCGCAGCCGCCTCAAAAGCCAGCAGCAGGGACATGGAGGGCGTGAGGTGTCGGTAATTCATTCAGAAAAGTCATCGATAGCGGCATGATTATCGGTTTGTCATGCACCGAATGCTTAAGGATCATTGGCGCAAATAATGACGTGAGGCTGACCGACATATGCCTCGACGACAAGTGTTTTTTCTTTGCTCAGACTGCCAAGAGGCCATCCCACGATGATCGCCCAACTGCATACAGCTGCCCCTGCGGCACAGTACCCCGAATTTCTCGACGCACTGCGTGCCAGCGGTTTCCACGGCCAGCTCAGCGCTGACTACGCCACGCGCACAGTGCTGGCGACTGACAACTCGATCTATCAGCGCCTGCCCCAAGCGGCGGTGTTCCCGCTGGACGCAGACGACGTCGCGCGCATTGCCGCCCTGATGGTCGAGCCGCGTTTCCAGCAGATTAAATTAACCCCGCGCGGTGGCGGCACCGGTACCAACGGCCAGTCATTGACCGATGGCATCGTGGTCGACCTGTCGCGGCACATGAACGCCATCCTCGAAATCAACGTCGCCGAGCGTTGGGTGCGGGTGCAGGCGGGTGTGGTTAAGGACCAGCTCAATGCCGCCCTCAAACCTCATGGACTGTTTTTCGCCCCGGAGCTGTCGACGTCCAATCGCGCCACCGTCGGCGGCATGATCAACACCGACGCCAGCGGCCAGGGCAGCTGTACCTACGGCAAGACCCGCGATCACGTACTGGAATTGCACAGCGTGTTGCTCGGCGGCGAGCGTCTGCACAGCCAGCCGTTGTCCGACGCCGAACTGGAAACCGTCTGTGCGCAGCCCGGACGTATCGGCGAGGTCTATCGCACAGCGCGGCACATCCAGGAAACCCAGGCCGACCTCATCGAAGCAGTATTCCCCAAACTTAACCGCTGCCTGACCGGGTACGACCTGGCGCACCTGCGTGATGAGCAAGGCAGGTTCAATCTCAACAGCGTGCTGTGTGGCGCCGAAGGTTCTTTGGGTTACGTGGTCGAAGCCAAGCTCAATGTATTGCCGATTCCGAAATATTCGGTGCTGGTGAATGTCCGTTACAGCAGCTTCATGGACGCCTTGCGCGATGCCAATGCGCTGCTTGAGAAGAGGCCGCTGTCCATCGAAACCGTGGATTCTAAGGTGTTGATGCTGGCGATGAAAGACATCGTCTGGCACAGCGTCGCCGAATACTTCCCCGCCGATGCCGAACGCCCGACTCTTGGCATCAACCTGGTGGAATTCAGCGGCGATGAAGTCTCTGAAGTGAAGGCGCGGGTCGCGGCATTCGTCGAACATCTGCAAGCTGACAAGACAATCGAGCGTCTTGGCCACACCTTGGCGGAAGGGGCCGAAGCGGTGACGCGCGTCTACACCATGCGCAAACGCTCGGTCGGGCTGTTGGGCAATGTTGAAGGCGAGATTCGTCCGCAGCCATTCGTCGAAGACACCGCCGTGCCGCCGGAGAAACTGGCCGATTACATCGCAGAGTTCCGTGCGTTGCTCGACGGCCATGGTCTGGCCTACGGCATGTTCGGTCACGTCGATGCCGGTGTGTTGCATGTGCGCCCGGCGCTGGACATGAAAGACCCGGCCCAGGCCGCGCTGGTCAAGCCGATTTCCGACGCCGTCGCCGCGCTGACCCAGCGTTACGGCGGCCTATTGTGGGGTGAGCACGGCAAGGGGTTGCGTTCGGAATACGTGCCGGCGTTCTTCGGTGAACTGTACCCTGCACTGCAATCGCTCAAGGGAGCCTTCGACCCGCATAACCAGCTCAACCCAGGAAAGATCTGCACACCACCGGATGCTGCTGAGGGTTTGCTCAAGGTCAACGAAGTCACCCTGCGTGGCGATCTGGACCGGACCATCGACGAGCGTGTCTGGCAGAGCTTCGGCAGCGCAGTGCATTGCAACGGCAACGGCGCCTGCTACAACTTCGACCCCAATGACGCGATGTGCCCGTCGTGGAAAGCCACCCGCGAACGCCAGCATTCGCCGAAAGGCCGGGCCTCGCTAATACGTGAGTGGTTGCGTCTGCAAGGCGCGGCCAACATCGACGTGCTGGATGCGGCTCTAGACAAGGTTTCCTGGCTCAAAGAGCTGCCTGCGCGGGTACGCAACAACATGGCCCGTCAACGTGGCGAGTCGGACTTTTCTCATGAAGTCTACGACGCGATGGCCGGTTGCCTGGCCTGCAAATCCTGCGCAGGCCAGTGCCCGATCAAGGTCAACGTCCCGGATTTTCGCTCGCGTTTCCTCGAGCTTTACCACCGCCGTTATCAGCGGCCGCTGCGCGACTACCTGATTGGCTCACTGGAATTCACCATTCCCTACATGGCCTACGCGCCTGGGCTGTACAACGCGTTGATGGGTTCGAAGTGGGTCAGCGACCTGATGGAACGTCACATCGGCATGGTCGACAGCCCGCTGATCCATCGCTACAACCTGCAAGCAACATTGAGTGCATGCAAGGTCGGCGTGGCCAACGTTTCGGCGCTACGCGAACTTACCGAGGAACAACGTCAATACAGCGTGGTGCTGGTGCAGGATGCCTTCACCCGTTATTTCGAAACCCCATTGCTGGCCTCCTTCGTTCAACTGGCGCACCAGATGGGTTATCGAGTCTTCCTCGCGCCGTACAGCGCCAATGGCAAGCCGCTGCATGTGCAGGGTTTCCTCAACGCATTTAGCAGGGCGGCAGTGCGCAATGGCAAGCAACTCAAGGCGCTGGCCGATTGCGGCGTGCCGCTGGTGGGGCTTGATCCGGCGATGACGCTGGTCTATCGCCAGGAGTATCAAAAGGTGCGGGGACTCACTGATTGCCCCAAGGTCTTGTTGCCTCAGGAATGGCTCGCCGATGTGCTGCCCGACACGACCCAATCCGCATCGCAGACGTTTCGTTTGCTGGCCCACTGCACCGAGAAGACCAACGCAACGGCCAGCACCTCACAGTGGCAAGAAGTCTTTGCGCGACTGGGTCTGAACTTGGTAACCGAAGCCACCGGCTGCTGCGGCATGTCCGGTACCTACGGCCATGAGGCGCGTAATCAGAAGACCTCGCGCATCATCTTCGCGCAGTCTTGGGCAACAAAACTGGACAAGCAGGACGAGGCGCTGGCTACTGGTTATTCGTGCCGCAGTCAGGTCAAACGCCTGGCGGGTCGCCAATTGCGTCATCCGCTTGAAGTGATATTGGAGCGATTGCCACGGCCGTGATGCGACCCGTAAGCTGGTCGCCGCAAAGAGTAAATTTCGCAAGTCACTCTCAACAGCTGATCTTAGGAACGTGTCTGAGTTTTTTACAACTCAGCTACGTTATGGCTGTCGCGAAAAATCTTAAAGCTCACCAAGCAAAGCATGGATTTCGCTCGCCAAAACGGTGCAACAAGTACGCTATTTTTCATCCAGAAAATGCTCGACCGCAGTGTTGAAGAGCGATGGGTCCTGAAGGAAAGCGAAATGACTGGTCCTGGGCAGAATCAACAGCCCTGCGCCAGGAATGGTCGCGGCGATGTATTCTAAATGATCACGCTGGATGGCCTCATCGTGATCGCCGCCGGCAATTAGCACAGGTGAGTGGATTTTCGCCAGATCTGCATCGCTCCAGCTCGGCTGGTTTGCCCACATATGGCTGATTTTCTGGACGAAACCGTCATAGTTTTTGGGCGTTGGCGAGAGCTGGACATATTCCTTACCGGCGCGCTTGATGAAGGCGGCGAACGTCAAATTATTTTCAACTCCTTCCTTTACTCCAGAGGTTTGAGTGTTGGGTGCGAAGGCGAAGACTTTGCCGGTGCGTTGCGGGTAGCGGATCGCCAAGTCGAGGCCGATTATCGCGCCGTCACTCCAACCCACGATGTCGGCCTTGGAAATACTCAACAGGTCGAGAAAGCGAAACATATTCGACGGTTCATGGTGGTTCCTTGGAATGAAGGCAGTCCATGGCTGAAACTGAACACGGGATGGGTCCCGAGGGGCTACATGAGCCTAGCGCCGACTGGCAGGAACTCCGCGGCTAACTCAGGTATCAGCGCAAAGGCTTCGTGCATCTGGCTGTTGCGGAAAAAAATTCAACTCTGAGTCTGGGATCAATTGAACACTACCGTCATGTGTTCAATACCTGATGCATCGAGTGACTCGCTGAGGTTTCCAGCACTTTCTTCATGACCTCGAACTGTAGACCCGGTCGGCTGGGAACCCCAAACCTGTCGTCGTCATAAGGAAAAGGTTCGGTTTCACCTGTTTTGCAATAGCCCCGACGCTCATACCACTTTATCAACGTGTCGCGCGCTTCAAGCACCGTCATATGAATACACTCAGCGCCGCGTGTTTGGCACCATTGCTCCGCGGCGGCGAGCAATTGCCGTCCACACTGCGCATTCTGTTTTTTTGGATCGATTGCCAATGACCCGAGATACCAAGTCCCCGGTTGCACTGGCTCAACCCATACACACCCGAGGATGTTTTCCCGCTTCTTCCATACCAATAACGAAGCGAGCGGTTTCTGTGCAATCTCAGTCCTGAGTGTTGTTTCCGAAATACGGTCTCCGCTAATCAGGCCAGTTTCTGTCGTCCAACTTGCTCCTTCACCTTCGCCGCGATATGCCCGATTGAGTAACGAAACGACTCCAGCAACATCTGCATCACAGGCGGGTCGCAAGCTGACAGGGTTAAGGCGATCAATGCGCTCAGCTAGAGACTCCTCGGCCAAGCGATTTTCCAGAGTATCAAGCTGTTCCAGAAAAGGACCCGACATCCCGGCTAATAAGTCGCGAACCACGATATCAATAAGTGGCCATACAACCTGGCGGCCTTGATCGACGGCAGCCCTCCCCGCCTCCGTCAGTTCGACGAGGGACTGCCGCTTGTCTTTCTCCCCCCGGCTTGAGACAACGAGCCCTTCGTCCGTCAGCCTGTTTACACTTTTTGTCATTGCAGGCTGGCTCACCCGGATGGCTCGGGCGAGATCCCCAACAGTGCAGCCTTTGGAGCTATCGAGCAGCGCCAGAATTGGAAACAGCCCTGGTGGAACTAAAGTGCCAACATCGCTAGCCAACAGACTCGCTTCTGCTTGCATCTGCTCGGCAAGTCGCTTAAGACGGCTCCCTAAAAAGATATGGGGCATTTCTCGTAAAATATCCATAGCACCTCCTCAATTTGCATAACCAGTTATGCAAATCTTCTAAGACTTGTCAAATCAGTTGTCTTGAAAGATGTTTTGAATGGGTAGAGAAGCCGCCCGGTAGCTGCCTTAGCGGACCACACGTAGCCGAATTGATAGCTGGTCCGTTCGGCTTAGTCGTCCGCCCTCTGGACGTGCAACACGAGTTATCGGCCAAGAGCTGACCCTCGCGACTGTCCGCTTTGGGTCGATTCTGTTGAAAAAGTCGGCTTCGAATTCCACGGCAGAAAAGTACGCGCCTGAGATTGAAGTCTGAGTTTTGCGCAGAAGGTTCAGGAGTCGGATTTCACGTAGCAGCGTGCAAAAGAGGTGTTTTCATCCATCAATATTCGAGCGTTTTGGGCAAGCCGACTTTTTCAACAGAATCGGTCGGAAACTGCCCTTCAGTGAGCCCGTAGTAGCCTCTTGCTAACCTATGACTCCTGGTCCAGGCCGCCCATGGCGAGTCAGCATCAGGACGACTTTGCAATGGTGGCCAACCCTGACGATATCTACAACTCACGTGAACATCGGAAACTCGCGGCCTCGTACGACCTTGAAGGCTCCAACCTGCTGCTCAAGGATTCTTCCATGGGGCAACCGTTAGCCCGTTCCGGAGTTCGACCGATTCAGGCGCAGCTGGAAACCCTTGGCGAAATCAGCCGGAAATTGAAACGTGTGGGTTAAGCGAAAACCACCTTGCCGGGGGTCGGCGCGCCTTTCTGACTGAGCGCTTCCCCAAGCATTTAAGAGCGCCTCACATGGGAGTTTCCAGATGATGAGGGTGTTCGATTTGGGTCAAAGGCAGCCGCTCGCGCCGCATCGCTACCGACCAATAGCGTCGTCATTGTTTCACCAAGGTAAGTTGCGAGAACGCTCACTCGTGCCGGGGCGCGAGATCATCGGTATGCAGCGGCGTCGAGTCTGTTTGATTCCAGGCAAGATTCCAAAATGAAAGACGCATTCACGGCCGCGTCATCCGACGCGGTGCTGCACCAGATGGATTTTGCCAACGATGGAACTGAGCCGGCCCTCCTCCCCCCTGAAACATCGCGATCATCCGCTGCAACGGTTGGGCCGTCTGGATGCCACCGTGCCATGACCTCGTCTGAAGACACAGTGTGGGTCCAACGCTTTTTCAGCGTGACTCTTCGCCCCCTCCCTGACTGTTGTCGTCCCGAGGGGAGCGCCCGAAATACGCCTTGTAGGCGCGGCTAAAAGAAGCTTCGGACTCGTAGCCAATTGCGAAACCTACCTCGCCAATGCGACTGTTATTACGGGCCAACATCGTTTTCGCCAGGGTCAGTCGCCACTCATTCTGATATCGAAGAGGCGAGCGTCCCACCAGTGCACTGAACCGGTCGCAGAAGCTGGACCGTGACATGCCCGCGATCGTCGCGAGTGCATCGATACGCCACTGTTGTCCGGGCTTTTCGTGGATGGCCTTGAGGGTTCGGGCGATGCGCGGGTCTGACAAGCCCCCGAGCCAGCCGGAGGCCATGCCGTGCTGAACCCAAGTGCGCAGGATTCGAATGACGATCAGATCGATGAGGCGCGACACCATCAGGGCTCCACCGGGCTGTGTGTCATTGACCTCAATCAGCATGAAGTGCAGGATGCCTTCGGCCCACGCGGCAGCTTCGGCCTGCTTGATATGGATCAACCAAGGCAGGGCGAACAGCATGGCCTGGAAGCTGCTGGCATCGAACCAGAATCGGCAGATCACCAGCGCTGCCGGGCCTTGGGATGCGGTAATGGTCAACGAGGACGGGGCGTGGGGCAGCAGCAGAATGTCGCCTTGCTCGATCGACTGGGTCTGACCGTCGGCGCCTTCGATATGCAACTGCCCCTTTTGCAGGACGCAGATGTGCGAGCTTCTCTCGTCCAGTCCCAGTCGTTCCCCCGACGCCAGCGTGATGGAGTAGACGCGGTCTCCGGTCAGACGGATCTGAGCCAGGACCTGCGAGAGCAGATCCCCTGTGGCCAGTCCCTCTAGCTGCATCTCCGGAAGAATGGTCAAGCTTTCAAGTAAATCCGTCATGTCGGTCCGGCCACGTCTTCAATAGTCTGAACGTCGGAATCATAACGTCTTTACGCGGCTGATCAGCAACTGGGGCGCGTCTGCGGCGTTATGCACATCATTCAATCAATAAGGAATAGTCAAATGTTCGGGATCTCTCCTCTTGGCTGGATACACACGCTCGGGAGCCTGCCAGCCATCCCATTGGCCGGTTACATGTTCATCAAGCACGGGCGCATCGTTCCCCGGTCGCGAGCCGGTCTCGCATATTTCGTCTCAATGCTGATCGGCGGCCTCACGGTGTTCCTGGTGGCCCATCAACCGATTAGCCCGGTGATCGGGGCGGTGACGACCTTGATGTTGCTCGCCGGTTACGGGGTCGGTTTCGTGCCGTGGCTGGGGCGGACGGGGACTTACCTTGAGACCATTCTCTTGAGCGTGACGGCATTCCTGCTAATGGTCCCGAGTGTCTCGGAGACGTTGCGCCGAGTTCCCGATGGAAACCCCATCGTGACTGGCCCGAATTCGCCCCTGCTTAAAGGCGCGCTCGGTTTGATCGCCCTTGCACTCGTCGTAGGCGTTGCGATGCAGATATTTGTACTCCGAAAAGAAGGCGCGCACCTTGCTCGACAGGCACAGAGCTGAAACGTCGATGATCACGTCAGCGCTTACGGTGAATCGCCCCGGGTTTCGTAGAGACCTCTTTGCCCCAAACGGAAGCCAAGCTGTTGGCGTCAGACACCCCTCTGTGGGGCGACGCCTTCATTTACTTGAGCAGGCCGGTGGCGAGGTGTTCTTCCGCCGCACTGTGTCAGGGCTGTTGTTAACCGACAGCGGTGAACGCATTTTCGAACTGGCCGAGGAAATAGAACGCGGCGCGCTGATGATTGAACGGTGAATCGCGGGCGAGAGCAATCAGCCTGAAGGCCAGTTGCGGATCTCTTCTGCAGACTGGTTCGCCAGTTACGTGCCAGGTCCCGTCCTGAGCGAACTAATTAGGCGTCATCCTTTAATCGTGCCCGAGGTGATTGCAGGGCACCGATTGTTCGATCTGGCACGCAGGGAAACGGATATTGCTCTTAGGATCGTCCCTTTCACCGAGCCCGACATCGTCCGACGCCGGCTCGTTACGCTTAGCTACGGACTGTACGTGAATAATCAGTCGCCGTTCCTGCCTCGAACTGATGGTGAAGGCGTCGACCTGATTACCATGAACACTTCGCAAGCGCATTATCCCGATGCGCTCTGGTTAAAAACGCTGTACCTACGGGCCAGAGCCGTGCTCACCAGTAGCAGCCGTACGGCTCAGGCGCAGATGTGCGCCCTTGAACTGGGCGGTGCCGTATTGCCGCGCGTTCTGGGTGACCAGTTACCCGCGCTCAAACTGTTAGACACCGGCGAGCCGCCGCCCGAGCGCGATATTTGGATGGGATACCACAACGATATGCGGCAGAAGGACCGGCTTCGCGCACTCGCCGACTTGGCAGACGAGATGATTGGAACGGCCTGATCGAAATCTAAACTCGCGTTGGGTAGTTTTAGGCTGAGATTACCTTCCAATTAGTAGATAGTTATTTTCGAATCAAGGAATTCGCCAGAGCCTGATGATGAGGATCTATTATGACCATGATTTCCGCGCCGCTGCCTGTGCCTTATGCTTTATCAAAGGCCGCGCAACTCACTAATAATTCGAGCGAGAAAGCCGCTAGCCCGGACTTCCCGGCGTTGCTGAAAGCTCAGTTCAAGCCCCCCCAATTGCCGCCCGGTCCGGCCAGCGCAAACGCACAATCGGAGGCAGCCACACACTTGTCGCGCCGACCGGACGTCGATGTCATGCTTCAACAACTATTTGCATGCCGAAGGATGACGCCCTACGTCGCAAGCAGGGGCGTTCGAACCACACCTGGGGCATCAGCGGTCCTGCTTTGCGATTTTGCCGGAGAGGCCCCTGACGAAGCCACCTGCGTTGGGGAGCAGAGTACCGAGCATGTCCAAGATCCGACCGCGTGGCGCAACAATGCTTGTAGAAACATTTATATCGTCGGGGTCCCCTTCGAATGCGCCTTGAATGTGTCCGCCACTGCCTTGGTGCAGACAGCAAGCGTACTCACATGGATACCAACCGAAACTGTTCAACCTCCATCGCACTCGCCCAGGGCTCGGCCGTTACGCCTGCGCAAGGCTTTAACCGTCGATGGACATCAACAGAATTGGGGGGATGTGGACCACAATGTCTAGTGGGTTAACCTGCTGTAACCAAGATTCAGGACCTGGGGACTCCCGCAGACTTCAGCCTTGAGTGATTACAAACCGGTCCAATAATGGCTGAGTGATTGCACCCAATATATTTACATCGCCGTACGCCCGAGCGGAAAGCATTGCGCCATGCACCGTCCTCACCGTAGAAGGCGTTGAACGGAAATGGCGATGACCATAGCGTCGGATTCCCTGAGTAGCCGCAAAGCCTAAGCCGTGCCGACACTCCAGGCAACTCGGGATACCCCTCGACGCCGTCACAACACCGGCGACAACCCTCCGTCGACCCGCAGGTTCATCCCGGTGATATAACCGGCAACCGGGCTGGCGAGGAATGCCACGGCGGCGGCGATTTCCTCCAGCCGCCCGACCCGCCCCATCGGCACCTGGGCAAACATCGGCAGCACTGCGCGCTCGATGTCCTCCCACGGCGCGTCTTTGCCCGCCACACCACGCGCCTGGGCGACTTCACGAAACCGTGCGTCAAGCGCTGCACTGTGGATAGTCCCGGGCGACACAGCGTTGACGGTGACGCCATCGGCCGCCACCGCCTTGGCCATGGACGCCGTCATGGCATTCATGGCCGCCTTGCACGCCGAATAGTCCGGCGCCGACGGCGGCGGCATGGTGGCTGCCAGGCTGGAAATATTGATGACGCGCCCCCACTGCGCCGCCCGCATGGCCGGCAGCAAGGCGGTGCTGACCCGTAGCGCCGCCAGCACATTTCGATCATAGGCTGCTTCCCACGACTCAGGACGCGTCGTGTTCCAGTCTTCCTTGACCCCACCGGAGCCGCCCGCGTTGTTGATCAGGATATCGATAGGGCCGGCCAGCCGGTGCGCCGACTCAAGCATCTGGCGCACCTGTTCGGGGTCTGTCAGGTCACCCACTACCACATGCGCGCGGCCGCCGAGGTTCGTGATATCGTCGGCCACCCGTTGCGCCTGCGCCCTGTCACGGCCATGCACGATGACCACGGCGTGCTCCGCCGCCAGTTTGCGCGCAATCGCTTCGCCGATGCCTTTGCTGCTGCCGGTGACCAATGCCTTTTTTGCGCCCAGTTGCAAATCCACTGACCCACTCCTTTCCAAAACAGGTTGATTCGCAAGGTAGAGTGAGATGACCGATCAGACCAGTACGCACTTTTATGTGCCTATCGGCAAAGAGGAACGCGAGACCTGCCTCGGGCCCGAGGGCTCGGTTGCGCATGTCGCGCGGGTCGTTCGAATGATTCAGGGGCGCTGGAAATTGCCCATTCTCTTCAGGCTCTACGCAGACCCGTCGATGCGCACCCTGCAACTGAAACGCGACCTGCCGGGCATTTCCCAGAAGGTGCTGACGGCCCATCTGCGCGACCTGGCCGAAGACGGCCTGATCGAGCGGATCGACTTTGGCGAGAAGCCACTCAGGGTTGAGTACCAACTCTCGGACGCGGGCCGCCAGTTCCTGCCGGTGCTGATCGCGATGCGGCGGTTTTCAGTCGGGCATCCGGCGTAAATCGCCGTCAGATTTGCGACAGGCCACCGTCGACCATCAGCTCCACACCGTTGACATATTGGGCATCGGCCGACGCTAGAAGCAACGCTGCACTGGCGATTTCCGAAGGATCGGCCATGTAACCCAGCGGCACGATTTGCGCCACATGCTGGCGCAGGGCTTCGATCTGGGCCTCATCCATTTTCAAGCCGTTATCCATCAACCGCGTGCGGGTGAAACCAGGGCTGAGCACATTGGTGCGGATTTTCCGGCCTTTGAGCTCATTCGCCCACGTGCGTATGAAGGAGCGCACAGCCGCCTTGGAAGCATTGTAGAAGCTTAGTTGCTGGAGCAAATGGAGGCCGTCAGCACGATCGCCGCGCCGTCTTTCATCAAGGGCAGGAGCGTCTGAACCGTGAAGAACACACCTTTGACGTTGATGTCGAACGTCGTGTAGTACGCAGCCTTGGTGGTATCGCCAACCGGTTTTTTCGCAGATGCCTGCGTTGGCGAACACTGCGTCCAATCGCTCGTCTTGTTGTTCAACCAATGCCTTGAGCGCATCAAGGTCGGCCTGCGTGGCAATATCGGACACCACCGCTACCGTCCTCTCGCCCAATTTCGCGGCCGCCGCCTCAAGCGTTGCCGCCGAGCGCCCCAGTGATGTAGACACGTTTGGCACCCTCGTGATCCAGGTGCACGATCATCAAATAGGACGTCACAATGGCTTGGTCGCCACGCAGGTCAATCAGTGGCAGACCGGTGAAATGAGCCAGTCCGCCACGGATAGCAGCTTCATGTTCGGGCCTTTGGATAAAAGCAGCGATTTCCCTGGCGCCCTGGGCACCGCCGAGCGTTGGGCCTCGGTCGAATACGCCATCGTCCTGATACGCCGATAACCTGTAGTGGGCATGCCCGGTATCGGCACTCGGTGGATGGGACGCGATCAGTTCGTAAATCGCGAGCTTGTCCTCGACTATGCGCACTTGTCCTTGACGGTTTTGCTCAGCAGTCGCGCAGTCAGGCGTTCCGGTAGGCTATGCGTCCGACGCAGCATTCAGCCGGGCCTACAAATCTTGCTTCGGTCACTCCCCCCGGGACGCAACGCTACGGGGCTGAGACCATCGCTGCCTCTTTATCTAGAACTCGACATAGCCATGGCAAGGTGACTGCTTGTAGGTGCTGGCTCGCATCAGCCTAGTCTTCTTTGATTTTGATCAGTTGATCGCGGATACCGGCTACGGCTGCCTGTATTTGCATGACGTTGTCTTTGCTCAGCCCTACGGCCGCTTGAATGCATTTCGGCACTTTCAGCGCTTGGGTTTTCAACGCCCTCCCCTCGTCAGTCAGTTTTACCCGTACTTGGCGCTCATCCTGCTGATCACGTCTGCGCGACACTAATCCCGCGGCTTCAAGCCGTTTCACCAGCGGTGTAAGCGTGCTCGACTCTAGGAAAAGTGCGCTACCCAGGTCTTTGATTATCTGATCATCCTTTGCCCACAACGCGACCATGAGCAAGTACTGCGGATACGTCAGACCAATAGCCTCCAAGATCGGCCGGTAGAACTGCGTCAGGGCATGGCCTGCCGAGTAGATCGAAAAACACAAAAAATCACTTAGCGGCGCGAAGTCTTCATCGTCGCTCATATCTTGAGTAGACACCTGTACCTCCTACATCTCAATTTGAAGGCAAATTATTACGTGCACGATTCAATCGCAAGCTATTGACAGAATATTTTATCTGTCGCACTATTGATCCTATAGCGATTAGTTAGCGCGCAATATACTTCCCAGCCTTATCAGGCGACCACTGGTAGACATGCAATGAAAAAGATTTTCTCAGGTTTGGCTTTAGCCACCGCCCTCGCTACTGCAAGCTTCGCGAATGCAGCGGACGTTAAGCCCACCGTGATCCTTGTTCACGGTGCTTTCGCAGACTCTTCAAGCTGGAACGGCGTCATTAAAATCTTGGAAAAGGACGGTTATCCTGTAATTGCGGCGGCGAACCCATTGCGTGGAGTTGCGAGCGACGCTCAATTTGTCGCCAGCATAGTGAAAAGCGTAAAGACCCCAGTGGTACTTGTTGGCCATTCCTACGGTGGCCCAGTCATCAGCGAAGCGGCATATGGAAATCAGAATGTGAAAAGTCTGGTTTACGTAGCAGCTTTTGCTCCGGAAGCAGGTGAAACAGCAGCAGAGTTGTCAGGACGGTTCCCAGGTGGCACGTTGGCTTCGGCACTGGCTGCACCTGTAGACCTGGCTGACGGCGGTAAAGATTTGTATATCCAACAGGATAAGTTTCACGATCAGTTCGCTGCGGATGTTCCTGCGGCAGACGCCCGTCTGATGGCTGCAGGCCAACGGCCGGTGACTGTTGCGGCTTTGAATGAAGCTGCAACAGAGCCGGGTTGGAAAACCATACCTTCCTGGTTTGTTTACGGTGATGCCGACAAAAACATTCCGCCTAAGGCTTTGGCTTTCATGGCTGAACGAGCCCACTCGAAGCAAACTGTAGTCGTCAAAGGAGGTTCCCACGTCGTGATGATTTCGAATCCAAAAGCAGTAGCCACGCTGATCGAGAAAGCTGCAAGGTAGTTTTCAGAAAGCTGCCAAACGGCTCGACCGATTGGCAGCTGCTGACTTTAACAATCAGGACATAACGTCCTTATCCCAAGCGCTGAGATACGCGCACTCCTCAAGAATGGCCCCCGATAAATTCAGGGGTTCCCCGCTGAACCAACTGCGTCTATCAGGGTTGGTGAGCAATGATGGCGTCAAAGCCTACCCATGGTCGCTTTCCGGCAAAGCCGGCTTTACGCGCACGTACTCACGACTAAACTCTTATCGATGATGGAGGTAAGGTATGGGCTCAAAAAAACGGCGCAATAGAACTGATGTGTACGTTCGGCAGCAGCCCGATTCGGATGCACAGCCTCGGTCCGGCAACAAACCTTCCGGACCATCGGCGCTTTCGCTCGCCATGTTGTTAGCTGAAACACGAGTGCCAGTGATCGATGAAGAGTGGGAAAAAATGACTCCGGTTGGCCGCGAATTTAAATTCAGTTAAGTACATTCGATTGTGTGCACTGATTGAATCGCCGATAAAACCGGCGTTGCCGAATAAAGCCAGCGGGGGTTGACTCTATTCTGGGTGTCAGTTGATGAGCTACTCGACGCCACGTGTGATGAGATCAGTCCAGTATCTGATGACCGGCTTCACGAAGCACTGCAAGCCCCTCGGCGAACTGGTCTGTCTTCAGCAGCAGGAAGTCGCCATCGAAGGTGGAAACCACGAATACGCCGAAACAGGCTTCGGTCAACGGCCGAACGACCGACAGCACAATACCCGTTTCATCGAATGCGAAGGGCCCAACGAGCTGGATGCAACTCCAGTCGCGATCGCTTTTGATACCTTCGGGCACGCGACTCTGATGGCAAACAATGGAAAGCTCATCGGCAGAGCGCGCGATGCTTACGAACCCGTCCCCATCCGCCCAGGCAGGAATCGGATCTTTGCTGTCCAGACGGGAAATTGAATAAAGCTCAGGCAAAACTTTCAGGCGGATACTTTTAACCAGTTTCATAGCGTCTCCAAATGGATTGGGAGTTTATCAAGATATTCAAGCGTTAGATCAGCGTTGCTGCACCAAGGGTTGTTTCAGTGTGGCCTCCGAAAACCAGGTTTCAGCTAAACGAACCCAGTAAGTCGCTCCGATCGGCAAGATGTCGTCGTTGAAATCAAAACTCGCGTTGTGCAGAACACAAGGTCCCGAACCATGGCCGATACCACGATGAGCGCCCTCACCGTTACCGATGAATACGTAGCACCCGGGTTTATGCTCGAGCATATGGGCAAAGTCTTCCGCGGCCATGGTGGGCTTGCCGTTGGTGATGACCTGCTCTTCGCCAAGCAACTCGCGCAAGACCTCGATGCACAGGGCTGTCTCGTGCGGGTGATTGATCAGGGGCGGATAGTCGGATTTGAACAAAGTTTCCACGCGGCATCCGAAAGCTTCGGCGACGCCCGTGGCGATCTCCCTCATGCGCCTTTCAATCAAGTTTCATGGCACCACGGGAAAATGCCCGGAACGTGCCTCCCAGCCAGGCCTCATCGGGTATGACCGTCAGACTCGCATCAATGCCAGCTTGAAGGTATGTGACGGAAATAACCGCTGGATCCTGTGTACCCAGATTTCGCGTAATAATGCTCTGCATCGCCTGGGCAATGTGCATCAAGGGCTGCAAAGGATCGATGCATTGCTGCGGCAAGGCCGCATGTCCGCCCTTGCCGACCAAGCGGATACGAAACTCGGTATCGGACGCCATCATCGCCCCGGGATGAACAGCAAACTGCCCGGCACCCAGACCGGGCCAGTTGTGCATGCCAAAAACCGCTTCCATGGGAAACAGCTCGAACAGGCCATCCTCAATCATGCGTCGGGCCCCAGCGGCACTTTCCTCGGCAGGCTGAAAAATGAAATACAGCGTGCCGTCTATTCGTCGCGTGTGCGCGAGTTCAAACGCAGCTGCCAGCAACATTGCACAGTGTCCATCGTGGCCACAGGCGCGCATTTTCCCTTCATGGATGGAGGCGTAATCGAACTTGTTGAGCTCCTGGACCGGCAGTGCGTCCATATCCGCCCGAAAGCCTAGGCTAATTTCTTTTTCCCGAAAAAGGCTGCCCCCAGCCATGATTCCGCTGCGCTCAGTACGGGTTATCAGTGGCCAACTTTACCCAAGAAGGACAAACGTCCCAAACGTGCGCATTCAGTGCGTCGATTCTACCCAGGTGACATTTTTTAGGGCGCGGCAACACTTCAGCGAAATCATCACTCCCTTTAAAATCAAAAATATAGAGATTATGGCCTGAAGCTTGCTTTCGTAATGCCGCCGCTCCTTGCGGTATTCGTTTCCCCCATCCCTATGCGATGGGTGACCCAGCCTCAACGATGCGGCTGCCGTCTTCAAGTGAAGCGACCCATACATCCAGCCGACAGCGTCGTCGGTATGTGAAATCAGGCCCTCCTTCCCCCGCCTGCATTTCTTCCAGACCTTTGCTCACCTATCCCCCCCTGCTGCCGGCCCCTATTCGGGCTGCCTACGCCGGGTTGCGGTCGACGTGCGGGTCTGGCTTCCAGGAGTTTCCAGAATGGCTATGAATCGTCGTGCTTTCCTGCGTACGTCCGCTATTTCCGCTGCTGCATTGTCCACCTTGAGCTTGAAGAGTTTCTCGGCGTTTGCCGCCGAGGACGCGATCAATATCGCCTCGCTCTACGACAACTCCGGTGGCCTGGACATCTACGGCAAGCCCATCGTCGACGCCCTGACCTTCGCGGTCGAAGAACTCAACAGCGCCGGCGGCTTGCTCGGCCGCCCGCTGAACCTGATCAAGTACGACACCCAGTCGAACATGCAGCTCTACGCGCAGTACGCCCAACAGGCGGCGCTCAAGGACCGTGCGGCGGTGGTGCACGCCGGTATCACTTCCGCCTCGCGGGAGGTGGTGCGCCCGGTGCTGGACCGCTACAAGACCCTGTATTTCTATAACAACCAGTACGAAGGTGGCGTGTGCGACCGCAACTTCTTCGGCACCGGCGTGACACCCGGCCAGACCGTCGAGAAGCTGGTGTCCCATGTCACGAAAAAGTGGGGCAAGAAGGTCTACATCGTCGCGGCGGACTACAACTATGGGCAAATCGTCACCGCCTGGGTCAAGAAGTACGTCGAGCAAGCAGGCGGGCAAAGCGTCGGCATCGAGTTCTTCCCACTGGACGTGACCAACTTTGGCGCGACCATCTCGAAGATCCAGGAAGCCAAACCGGACTTCGTCTGGTCGGCGCTGGTGGGTGGCGCGCACATGTCGTTCTATCGCCAGTGGAAGGCTGCGGGCATGACCGGCAAACTGCCGATTGCGTCCACCACCTTTGCCGGCGGTAACGAGCACATCGTGCTGTCGCCGGAAGAATGCAACGGCATCCTCATTTGCCAGAACTATGTGCAGGAACTGGCCACGCCGCAGAACCAGGCGTTCGTCGAACGCTTCCACACACGTTTCGGCGCGGATTACCCGTACATCACCGAACTGGCCATGGGCGCCTACCAGGGCATGATGCTGTGGGCCGAAGGCGTGCGCCAGGCGGGCACGGTGGAACGTATGGCCGTGACCCAGGCGCTGGAAAAAGGCATCAGCCTGGACCTGCCCAGCGGCAAGGTCAGCATTGACCCGGCGACCCATCACTGTGTGCTCGACGTGCACATCGCCGAAGTCCGCGACCGCCGCCTGGAAGTGGTTGAAAGCTTCGCCCAGCAAGCGCCGTCCGACACCGCCGCCGTGTGCGACCTGGTGAAGAACCCGCGCGACGCCAAACAATACAGCATCGCGCTGTAAGGAGACGGACATGGATTGGGCTGCCATTTTTTCCCTGCAGATCGTGGGTGCCATCGCCACACTGGTGCTGTTGAGCATCGGCCTGGCGGTGGTGTTCGGGATGATGAAAATCATCAACCTGGCCCACGGCGAATTCATGATGCTCGGCGGTTACGTCGCAGTGCTCGCCACCCATAACCTGCACGTACCTATCTGGATTTCGATCCTGGTGCTCGCGCCCTTAAGCGTGGGACTGTTCGGCATGCTGGTGGAGCGCCTGCTGATGCGTCACCTGTATGGCCGCATGATTGACACCATGCTCGCCACCTGGGGCCTGAGCCTGGCGCTGACCGGCGCCGCCACCATGTTGTTCGGCAATACCACGGTGGGCATCAGTTCACCGCTGCCCGGCATCACCCTCGGCGCTTATCAAACCAGCGGCTACGGGCTGTTTGTAATCGCCGTGGCCTGTGCCGTGTTGCTGGGCATGTGGGTGCTGCTGCGTTTTACCCACTTCGGCCTGTGTGCCCGCGCCACCATGCAAAACGCCAAGATGGCGGCGGCACTGGGGGCCAATCCCGGACGCATCTATAGCCTGACCTTTGGCTTGGGCGCGGCACTCGCTGGCTTGGGCGGTGCGGTACTGGCGCCGTTGACCGGGGTGATTCCGACCCTGGGCGCCAGCTACATCGCCAAGGCCTTCATCACGGTGATCGGCGGCGGCAGTGCGGTGATCACCGGTACGCTCAGCGCGGCCGGTGGCTTTGGGGTGATCAGCCAGGTGGTGACGTTCTTCAGCACCCCGGTGTTCGGTGAAGTGGCGTTGTTGCTCGCGGCCATTGTGTTGATTCGGGTACTGCCTCAGGGCATTACCGGTCGTTTCTTTCGGAGGGCGTTCTGATGCCTGTTGATACCCGCACGCTTTTACCCGTGCTCGGCTGCGCCCTGGCCGCCGTGCTGGTGGCAGTACTGCCGCAGTGGCTGGACCTGTTCACCTTGCTGTCCCTGACCATCTACCTGGTAATGGCGCTGTTGGCCCTGAGCCTGGCGTTTATCTGGGGCTTTGGCGGCATCCTGTGCTTCGGCCAGGCAGCGTTTTTTGGGCTGGGGGCCTATGCCTATGCGATCGGGGTGTTGAACATCGGCGACAGCACCTGGCCGGTGCTGCTGGCCATCGCGGTACCCGCACTGGTAGCCGCCGCCATGGGTTACTTCATGTTTTACGGCGGTATCAGCGACGTGTACCTGGGGGTGATTACTCTGGCGGTCACCTTGATTCTGTTCAATGTGATGAACTCCACCTCCGGCTCTGAGTACCACATCGGTAGCGCGCTGCTCGGCGGGTTCAACGGCATCCCGGCGATTCCTACGCTCAATGTGCCGTTCAACCCGGATCGGGTACTGGAACCGGAAACTCTGTTCCAGGTGATCGGCGGCGCGCTGATTCTGTGCTACCTGGGCCTGCGGAGGCTGCTCGCCAGCCGCTTCGGCAAAGTGGTGGTGGCAATCCGCGAGAACGAACAACGCGCAGGGTTGCTGGGCTACGACACGCGCCTGCACAAGCTGATCGTGTTCAGCCTCGGTGGCGGCATCGCCGGGCTGGCGGGTTGCCTGTTCGCCAACTGGGGCGCGTTTGTCAGCCCCGGCGTGTTCGGGCTCGCGCAGTCGGCGCAGATCATCATCTGGGTCATCGTCGGCGGACGCGGCACCTTGTTCGGGCCGATTCTGGCATGCATCGGCATCCAGGCGCTGATGGCGCGCTTGGGTGAACAACAGTATGTCGACAGCGGCTTCGTGCTGGGCTTGATCCTGTTGACTTTCGTCATGCTGTTGCCGCGCGGTTTGCTGCCATCGTTGGGGACGTTGGCGTCCCGTGTCTGCCCGCGTAATACACGACCGATCCGCACACAGGAGCGCGCGCTATGACCCTGCTGCAAACTCAAGGATTGGGCATCAGCTTCGGCGGCGTCCATGCCGTGAACGCCGTGGATTTCACCCTACAAAGCGGTGAACTGCGCTGCCTGATCGGGCCCAACGGCGCCGGTAAAAGTACCTTCTTCAAAATGCTCAGCGGCCAACTCAAGCCCACACGTGGCGTGTACCACTTCAAGGGCCAACGCATTTGCGGGCTGACACCGCATCAGGTCGCCCGGCTCGGCATCGGCATCAAGACCCAGGCCCCCAGCGTGTTCGATGGGCTGGATGTGCTGGAAAACCTGCGCCTGGCCGCCAGTCGCCTGCAAGCCCCTGGAGCGGCGCGCGACACCGCCGAGCAGACCCTGGAACGCATCGGCTTGACGGACCTGCGCTCACGCCTGGTGGGCGACCTGGCCCACGGCCAACGCCAATGGGTCGAGCTGGGCATGATCCTCGCCTCACGACCGGCGCTCGTGCTGCTGGACGAACCGGCCGCCGGCATGACCTATCAGGAAGTGCGCAAGACCGCCGCGCTGATCAAAGAGATCAATACCCACAGCACCGTGGTGGTGGTCGAGCACGATATGGAGTTCATCCGTTTGATTGCCGGTACCGTCACCGTATTCAACCAAGGCGCGATCCTGGCCCAAGGCAGCTTTGCCGAGGTGACCCAGGACCCGGCCGTGCGCGAAGCGTACCTGGGCAAGCAGGAGATCAAACATGCTTGAAGTCATCGGTTTATCTGCCGGTTACGGCCGCATTCCGGTATTGCGCGATATCCGCCTGAGCAGCGCGGCAAACACCTGCGTGGGGGTGCTCGGGCGTAATGGCATGGGCAAGACCACCTTGTTGCGCGCGCTGATGGGCGAGTTACCGGCCATGGCGGGCAGTCTGCACTTGGGCGGTGAGGATTTGAGCAAGGCCGCCGCTCATCAACGCGCGCGCGCGGGCATCGGCTATGTACCCCAGGGCCGGCAGATATTTCCGTACCTGAGCGTGCGGGAAAACCTGCGCATGGGCTGCGTGAAGGCATTCGCCGGTGCGGACGTCACCATCGAACGCATCCTGGCGTATTTCCCGCGCTTGCAACGCTTGCTCGACCAACCTGGCGGCGCACTGTCCGGCGGAGAGCAACAGCTGTTGGCCCTGGCCCGCTGCCTGTGTGGCAATCCGAAAATCATCCTGCTCGACGAGCCCACCGAAGGTATTCAACCGTCGATTTGCGACGAGATCATTGAAACCCTGCAACGCCTGCGCGTGGAGCAAAGCCTGGCAGTGATCCTGGTGGAACAGGACATCGAGTTTCTCAGTGCGCTGTCCGACCGCATCCTGATCATCGAGAACGGCCAACTGGTGGACGAGGTCGACCCAGCCCTCACCAGCGCCGAGGCCATCGCTGAGCGCTTCATGGGCTTTCATTCATAAGGAATTTCTCATGTCTATTCAACGACCTTCCCTGGCCGACCTCACCGAGGTCGGCCACTGCCTGGGCCTGGAGCTGACCGCGCCACTGCTGAGCGAATACGCCGAAATTCTCAAGTCCGTATGGCAGGGCTACGACCGCCTGGACCAACTCGCCAGCCCGCCGCCGGCATCGCGCTACCCAAGGGGCCCAGGCTATGTGCCTGAGGACAACCGCTACAACGCCTGGTACGTTCGCACCGATGTGCAGGGCGCCGCAGCGGGCAAGCTGGCCGGCAAGCGCGTGGCGCTCAAGGACAATATTTGCCTGGCCGGCGTGCCGATGATGAACGGTGCCTCGACCTTGCACGGTTACGTGCCGGACCTCGACGCCACCGTTGCTACCCGTGTGCTGGACGCCGCCGGGCAGATCCTCGGCAAAGCCCATTGCGAGTTCTTCTGCGTGTCGGGCAGCAGCCATACCAACGCCACCGGCGCGGTGCACAACCCGCGTAATCCGGGGCATTCCACGGGTGGTTCGTCGTCGGGCTGCGCGGCGTTGATCGCTGCCGGTGAAGTGGATCTGGGCATCGGCACCGATCAGGGTGGCTCGGTGCGCATCCCGGCCGCCTACTCCGGCATCTATGGCCTGAAGCCGACCCACGGGCTGATCCCCTACACCGGCATCATGCCCATCGAGATGACACTCGACCACGCCGGGATAATGAGCGCCAACATCGCCGACAACGCCCTGCTGCTGGAAGTGCTGGCCGGCGCCGATGGCCTCGACCCCCGGCAGGACCGCATCGTGCCGACCGAGGCCTACACCCAGGCCCTGGGCAAGGGCTGCAAGGGGTTGCGCATTGGTGTAGTGCGCGAGGGCTTCGGGCATGCCAACTCCGAAGCCGATGTGGACGCAGCGGTGCGCCGTGCGGCGGCCCTGTTCGAAACCCTGGGGGCCAGTGTCGAAGATATCTCGATCCCGCTGCACGCCCTGGGCCATGCAATCTGGACGCCGATTGCGGTGGAAGGCACCACGCAGTTATTGCGCGGCTACAATTACGGTTCGAACTGGAAAGGCCTGTACGTACAAAGCCTGATGAGCGCGCAACAGGATTGGCAGAGCAAGGCCGGGCAATTTCCCCATGACCTGAAAACCTGCCTGCTGGCAGGTGAATATGCCTACCGACGCTTCGGCGGCCAGTATTACGCCAAGGCGCAGAACGCCGCTCGACAGCTGCGCGCGGCCTACGACCAGCAATTCCAGGATTTCGATGTGCTGCTGATGCCCACCGTGCCGCTGAAGGCGCCCAAGCTACCGACGGCAGACGCCTCGGCCAGCGAGTGGGTGCAACGGGCTCTGGAAATGAACGCGAACACCGCGCCGTTCGATGTGACCGGGCACCCTGCCCTGTCGATTCCCTGCGGGCTTGCCGCCGGCCTGCCGGTGGGCATGATGCTGGTGGCGCGGGACTATGATGAAGCCACCCTGTACCAGGCCGCACACGCGTTTGAACAACATATCGACTGGGAAAGCCTGACTTCATGAGCACCTCTGACTACAAAGTCGGCCTGCTGTTTTCCGAGAGCAGCCTGACCGCTGCCTCGGAGACCACCCAGGCCAATGCTACTCATCTGGCAATCGCCGAGGTCAACAGCGCCGGAGGCATCCATGGCCGGCCGCTGGTGCCGGTCGACGGCCACCCCGGCGGGGACCCAGCGGACTACCGTGACAGCGCCGTGCGCCTGTGTGACGAGCATCAGGTGCAGGTGCTGTTTGGCACGCATATGTCGAGTACCCGCAAGCTGGTGCTGCCGGTGGTGGAAAGCCGACGCCGGCTGTTGTTCTACCCGACCCTCTACGAAGGGTTTGAATACTCGCCCTATTGCTTCTACACCGGCTCCGCGCCAAATCAGAACTCAGTGCAACTGGCGCGCTATGTGCTGGAGCATTTCGGCAACCGGGTGCTGTTCGTCGGCGGCTCGTACGTGTACCCCTTCGAGTCCAACCGCATCATGCGCGAGCTATTCGAGCAGGCCGGCGGCGAAGTGGTGGATGAGATCTACCTGCCATTCCACGCGACCGCCGAGGACTTCGAACGGGTTATGCAACGGACGCGCGACACCGCACCCGATGCGATCTACTCGACCATCGTCGGCAGCGATATTCCGGCTCTGCACCAGGCGTATAGGCACGCTGGATTCGACCCGACGCGCATGCCCATCGTCAGCCTCGCCACCAACGAAGTCGACGTGCTGCGCATGACCGATGAGGAAGCCGAGGGGCACGTCTCGGCGGCGCCCTGGTTCTCGACCTTGCAAACGCCCGCCAGCCAGGCCTTTGTCGCGCGTTATCGCGCGCGCTTCGGTGACGAAGCGCCGCTGACGGCGGGGGCCGAGGCGGCCTACTTCCAGGTGCATCTGTTCGCTGAAGCGGCTCGGCGCTCGGATGGCCCATCCATCGAAGCATTGCGCCATGCACTCGCCGGCGCACAGTTCGAGGCACCCCAGGGCCGCGTGCAGGTCGACCCGGACACCCAGCACACCTGGCTCTGGCCACGCATCGCCCGCCTCGACCGCCAGCGCCGTTTCGAGTTGGTGGTGCAAAGCGAGCAGCCGGTGAAACCCAGCCCCTATATGGTCGACTACCAACTGGACGTGCAGCCATGAACAGCGGGAGTGCGAGATGACCAACGCACCGTCACTGTTGCGCGAGCTCAAGGGCCTGCGGGTGCTGGTCATTCACCCGGTGGATGGCGAAGCGCGCGTGGTGCTGGACCAGCTGCAGCGTATTGGCTGTATCGTCGAGCAATGCTGGCCGGTGCCTGTGCACTTGCCGGCGCACACCGATGTGGTGTTGCTTGCCGTGGAACTCAGCCAGCGCCTGAATACCCAGGTGCTGGTCGAGGGCCTGAGCGAGCAGGCGCCGCCGATCATCGCCGTGGTGGGTTATGAAAACCCCTCGATGCTGCAACTGGTGCTGGAAACCCAGCCGGCCGCAGTGATCGAACGTCCGCTGCGGCCCTTCGGCCTGTTGACCCAGTTGCTGATGGCCCGTGCCGCTTGGCGCGCGCGTATCGACATGCTGGCGCAACTGCGCAAATTGCAAACCCGGCAACCGGCAGTTACCAAGATATCCATGGCCAAGGCCCTGTTGATGGCCCGCCATCGCATCGGTGAAAACGACGCCCACCGCCGCCTGCAACGAGACGCCATGGCCAGCCGCACCAGCATGGAGGCGGTCGCCCAAGACATCATTGATGCCGGCCTGCCCCCTCAACCTGAATAAGCAGAGGATATTCATGCAAGCTTTCAATTTCAGCACTACCGCCCACCTGATCTGCGCCAGCGGCGCCGCCCAACAACTGGCCGAGCATTGCGCCGCACGAGGTGCGCGCAACGTGCTGCTGATAACCGACGCGGGCATCCTGCGCCACAACCTGCTCGACTCGGTGCTGCCCGGCTTCGCGGCAGCGGGGATCAACCTGCAGGTTTTCAGTGACGTCCTCGCCGACCCAGCCGAGGAACTGGTGCTTGCTGCCACTGCACAGGCGCGGGCGATGGCCGCCGACTTGATCGTCGGCTTCGGTGGCGGCAGCTCCATGGACACCGCCAAGCTGGTCGCCTACCTGGCCCACCCCGAACAACGCCAGGACCTGAGCGATATCTACGGCGTCAACCAGGCCAGCGGTGCGCGCCTGCCGCTGATCCAGGTACCGACCACGGCCGGCACCGGCTCGGAAGTCACGCCGATCTCCATCGTGACCACCGCCACCGGCAAGTCCGGCGTGGTGTCCCAGCAGTTGCTACCGGACCTGGCCATTCTTGACGCGCAGTTGACGGTCGGCCTGCCCGGTCCGGTCACCGCCGCGACGGGCATCGACGCGATGGTCCATGCCATCGAGGCCTACACCAGCAAGCTGCGCAAAAACCCGATCTCCGACCTGCTGGCCCGTGAAGCCCTGCGTCTGCTGAGTGCCAACCTTGAGCAAGCGGTGCGTGAGCCGCTGGACCTTGAAGCACGCCAGGCCATGCTGCTGGGCGCGTGCCTGGCCGGCCAAGCGTTTGCCAACGCACCGGTGGCCGCGGTGCATGCACTGGCGTACCCGTTGGGCACCACGTTCCACCTGCCCCATGGGCTGTCCAACGCGCTGGTGCTCAACCAGGTGTTGGCGTTCAACCTATCCCACGCGCGTGCGCTCTATGCCGAACTCGCCCCTTGTGTGCTGGGTGAGCGGCTGGTGCCTGGCGATGCGGCGGCGCAGTTCCTTTCGGAGATGCAACGGGTGCATGCCGCCGTCGGGTTGCCTTTGCGCTTGAGAGACGCTGGGGTCACCCTGGAAAGCCTGCCGGAGCTGGCCCGCAATGCAATGCAGCAGCAGCGACTACTGGTTAATAATCCGCGCACAGTCCTTGAGGATGATGCCTTGGCGATTTATACAGCGGCGTATTGATATCAGGGTGAACGCATTTACATACAAGCCGCGCCGAGCAGGTTGCGGCCATAGCAACAGTAGCTGACGCCATGCACCCAAAAATGTCCACATCCGCACGGAACGTGGACATTTTTATCAAGCTTTACTGCTTAGCGTGTTTCACCTGTACTTCTGGCATGGCCGAAGAATGGTGGTTGAGAATCTTCCATTGCCCCCCGACCTGCTCGTAGACGAAGGTGTAGCGTGCCTGCACGTGACGGATCTTGCCGTCCGCCTCGGTCAGGGTGAACGTGTACACACCACTGTCCATCGCCACGTTGCTGCCCAACTGGCGGATCTCGCGGTAGTTGATCTGCCCAACAGGCTTGAGCGCCATGAAGTGATCAAAGTAGTCTTTGATCTGCGCTGGCGTAGTGCGTACCTGGTTGGACACGGTTGGCTGCAACACGGCGCCCGGCGCATACAGGTCGACCACTTTTTGGACGTTACCGGCCTGCAACGTGCTGTTCCAACGGTCAAACAAACCGGCAATCTCTCGGTCTTTCACATTCGCAGGCGCTTGCGCAGTGTCACGGTAGACATAGGGTGCCGTCTCGGCAGCCTGAACAAACGGTGCGCTCAAGGCGAAAATCAGGGCGATCGATGCAGTTTTGAATTTCATTGCGATACTCCAGTGGTGTTCGTTGAGCCCACTTTGCCAACCTGCCGGCTACCCGACATCGGCCAACCGGAGTCATTTGCCTATGCCATTTGGCAGATGGCGCTCGACATGCCCGGCAAGGTTTAATTAGCCCCTGCGCCCACAGGCCTGTAGCACCGGAGCTGAAGCATGCAAAACCCACCCCACGACCCTGGTAGTGCCTTGGCCATCCGCGCTCACTATCGCCAATCGGAGAGCCGTTCAGCGCGCCTGCGGCTGTTGGTCGATACCGGCCAGGAGTTGACCCAACTAACCCCGGATGCCATGCGCGAACGCGTGCTGGCGCGGGCATGCGCCTTCCTTGCGATGGACCATGGGGTGCTGCTGGAATGGGACAACGAGGGCGGCATCAGTACCACCGCCCGGCATGGCCCTCCTGCTCGACTGCTCAGCCTGGTTGCTGTCGTCGACCGCAGCTTGAAAGCGCCGTGCTGGCAAGAGCTTGCAGCGGATGGCCTGCCCAGTATGTTGCAGGTACCGTTGCGCGGCAGCGACGGCGCTGCCTTTGGCGCTCTGCTCCTGGCCAACAGTGTGTTGCTGCGCGCGCCGGATAATGATGACAGCGAATCACTGCAGTTGCTCGCCACGCTGCTGGCCGCGCACCTTGAGAATGATCGGTTATTGAAGGCGCTCTTGACGCGAGATCGCACGCTGTCGGACTTGGTCAATCGGCTGTTTCGCGCACAGGAAGACGAACGCAAACGCGTAGCCTACGACCTTCACGATGGCCTGGCTCAGACCCTCGCTGGGTTGCATCAGCGCCTGCAAGGTTTTGCCGGCCGCTGCCCGACGCTGCCAGACACACTGGCAGCAGACTTGCAGGCAATTCTGACCCTGGCCCAGCACTCTGTGGGTGAGGGCCGACAGCTGATTGCAGGCCTGCGACCAACGGTGCTGGATGATTTCGGCTTATCCAAAGCGCTCGACAAAGAGGCCGATCGCCTGCGTGAAGCTGGAATCAGCGTGCAGTGGATCACGCGCAGCGAGGCGCGGTTGCCCAGCCAGGTGGAAATCGCCTTGTTCAGGATTGGCCAGGAGGCGATCAACAATATCCTCAAGCATGCGCAGGCCAGCCAAGTCCAACTGACACTGGAACTGCATGACGGCCAGGCCTCACTTCGAGTGCAAGACAATGGTAAAGGCTTCTGCGCAGGCCAGATGCTCGACGCACATGATGTTCAGCATTTGGGCCTTGCCACCATGCACGAACGCGCCAGCCTGCTCGGCGGCCGCTTCACCTGCGTCAGCGTGATCGACGGCGGCACACAACTGCACGCCCGCGTGCCTGTCTACCTTGAGGGAGCTTCTCAATGAGCCACGTCTTGCGTCTGGTGCTGGCGGACGATCATGAAGTCACGCGCACCGGTTTCGTCGCCCTGCTGGCCGGTCACCCGCAATTCGACGTGGTCGGCCAAGCCCGCGATGGCCAGCAAGCGGTGGAACTGTGCGAACAGTTGCTGCCGGATATCGTCATCCTCGATATCCGGATGCCGGTGCTCAATGGCCTGGGGGCTGCACGCCTGCTGCAACAGCGCCTGCCGGCCCTAAAAGTAGTTATTTTCACCATGGACGACAGCCCCGATCATCTGGAAGCGGCCATGAATGCTGGCGCAGTGGGCTACCTGCTCAAAGACGCCAGCCGTGATGAGGTGATCGATGCGTTGCAACGGGTAGCGGCCGGTGAAGAAGCCCTCAATAGTGCAGTCAGCGCCCGACTGTTGCGACGCATGACCGAGCGCAACGCAAGCGGCGCTGTCCCGACTGAAAACCTCACCCCACGGGAGCGCCAGGTGCTCGCACTGGTGGCAAACGGCATGAGCAACCGCGAAATCGGGGAAAACCTGGGGATTACCACCGGCACGGCCAAGGCTCACGTTGAACGGGTCATCGGCAAGCTCGGTGCGGCCGATCGAACCCAAGCCGCCGTCCGTGGTATCGCGCTAGGCCTGGTGACGCAATCATGAACGTGTTCTACGCCAGGCGTTGGGCTGACCTACCCTTGCGCGGCAAGGCGCTGGTGGTGATTTCCTTGCCGCTGGTGGTGCTGTTGTTGTCCCTGGTGCTGATCTACACCACCGAACGGCAGACCGCTCGCGCGGAAGAGGACGTGCGCAGGGTACTGCGGGTGCAAGGTGACATCCAGGCCGTGCACACCCTGCTCGCCGAAGCAGCCGCCAGCGTGCGCGGTTACCTGCTGACACGCAGTGAGGATTTCCTGCCGGGATACTTGAACGCCAAGCCCCAGATTGAATCAGCCCTGCGCCGGCTCGACAGCAACGTGCGCGATCAGCGAGTGCGTGAGCAACTGACGGCCATCAGGCCGCTGATCAACAACAAAATCGATGGACTGGAGGACATGCTTGGCGACCCGACGACGAGCCCTGAGTCGATTACCAACATCTTGGTCAGCAACAAACACATCCTTGATGAGTTGCGTCGACACATCAGCGCCATGCTCACGCTCGAGGACTCGTTGCTGGCCGAGCGCACGGCCGCGGCATCAGAGACTCGCCAACGGTTGTTACTGTCCACCTGGCTGGCCGCCATCTGCGGACTATTTGGTGCAATCGTCGCGGTGCTGTTTCTGTCCAAGGGCATTGTTGCACGGGTGCAGAACGTCCAAGGCAATGCGCAACGCCTGGCCCTCGGCCAACCCTTGCGGCCACAGCCACCGGAAAAAGACGAGATTGGTCAACTGGGCACGCGCCTGGTGGAAGCCGGGGCACTGCTGGCCGAGCGCGAACGCGCGTTGCGCGAAAACGAGGAGCGCCTGCGGCTGATCATCGATGGGGTTAAGGACTACGGGATTTTCGCCCTCGATACGGCGGGTCACGTTACCAGTTGGAACGCTGGCGCCGAACGGATCAAGGGCTACACCGAACAGGAAATCATCGGCCAGCATTTCTCAGTGTTCTACCTGCCGCAAGAGTGCCCACAACACCCTGATATGGCACTGAGCGAGGCCACCCGCAACGGCCATTATATGGAAGAAGGCTGGCGCTGCCGCCAGGACGGCACGCGCTTCTGGGCCAGTGTTGTGATTACCGCGCAGTACGACGGCACCGGCGCCCTGCGCGGCTTTTCGAAAATCACACGCGACATTACCGACCGCCGTGCGGCCGAAATTGCCTTGAGCACAGCCCGCGAGGAAGCCGAACGCGCCAGCCGCGCCAAAAGCGAGTTCCTGTCGCGCATGAGCCACGAACTGCGTACCCCACTCAACTCTATCCTGGGCTTTGCACAACTGCTGGACATGGACTCGCCTGCGGGGCAAAAGGCGCAGGTCGGTCACATCCTGCGCGCAGGCCAACACCTGCTGACGCTGATCAACGAAGTCCTGGACATTGCCAAGATCGAAGCCGGACGACTGCCGTTGAACATCGAGCCAATTGCCTTGGCCATCGCGCTGCAAGAAGCACTGTCGCTGGTGTCCCCCATGGCCACCGATGCAGGCATCCAATTGACGCCGCTGCCAACGCTGGCCGCTGACATCGGGATCGTCGCTGATCGACAGCGCCTGACCCAAGTGCTGTTGAATCTGCTGTCAAATGCCATCAAGTACAACCGCCCTCAAGGCCAGGTGAGTATTGAGGTCGAGGTGGAGCAGCAGCGAATCACCGTGTCGGTCTGCGATACCGGCAACGGCATTGCGGCGGATCACTTGGGTCAACTGTTCAAGCCATTTGAGCGACTGGACGCCGATCCGAACGTCGAAGGCAGCGGTCTTGGCCTGGCGCTAAGTAAAAGCCTGCTGGAAATGATGAAGGGCAGCCTGACGGTGCAGAGCCAATCCGGCTCAGGTTCCAGATTCACGCTGGAGCTGCCATTCGTGCGCTTGCTGGAGTCCCCCAGCCTCTGCGCAGCAGTCATCCACACCCGATCGTTAGCCCCCGCCCTCGCCGCCCCCGAAATTCAGGGCAACGTATTGTGCATTGAAGACAACCTCTCCAGCCTGGCGCTGATCGAGACTTTACTGCAGCGCAGGCCGGGGATAAAACTGCTCTCGAGCATGCAAGGCCAACTGGGGCTGGACCTGGCAGCACAGCACGCACCACAGCTGATTCTGCTGGATGTTTCACTGCCCGACGTCGACGGGTTGAACGTGCTGCAGCGCTTGCGCCGATCTGCGATCACTCAAAATACACCGGTGCTGATGATTACCGCCGACGCCAGCGACCTCACCCGCCTGACCTTGCAAGAAGCCGGAGCGACGGCCGTATTGACTAAGCCAATCAACGTCCCCGCGTTTCTCGCCCACCTCGACAAATACTTTCCGGAGCCTGTGTGAACATCGACCTGCGCATTTTGATCATCGACGATCAACGCCCGAATCTGGACCTGGTGGAGCAGTTGCTTGCGCGCGAAGGTTTGACCAACGTCTTGAGCAGCACGCAGCCCCTGCGCACCCTGGATCTATTCAACAGCTTCGAGCCGGATCTGGTCATTCTCGATTTGCACATGCCGGAGTTCGACGGGTTTGCGGTGCTGGAGCAACTCAACCGGCGCATTCCCAGCGGCGAATACCTGCCGGTCCTCGTGCTCACCGCCGATGCCACCCGAGATACGCGTCTGCGCGCCCTGGCACTGGGAGCCAAGGACTTCATCAGCAAACCCCTGGATGCACTGGAAACCATGTTGCGGGTGTGGAACCTGCTGGAAACCCGCGCGCTTTACAAGACCTTGCGTACGCTGGTGCCAGCAGATCAGATCGATCTCCTGCAAAGGCGGCATGACGCAGACCTCCCAATGGTTTCACCCACTGGAAAAGGTGTTCTACCGCCCTGTTCTGGATAGTCTCTGAACAAGGACAGGTTAACGATTCGACCACAGCGAGTGTGGTGTTAGCGCAGCAGGTCTATGTTTTCGTCGATTCGGCCTTGAATGGTACTCAGGGTATCTTGGGTGATATCCATCTGGTGGTAACCGCCCGCCAAACAGATGGCACCACCAGAGGAAATCGCAATTGCCGCCCCTTACCTGCTCGGGCCTGACGCAGGGTGGTTCAAAATATCTGTCCGCTTGATTAGTCGAGCTGCTTCTCAGCGAGAAACCTGGACACCAGGTCGGCGATCTGGATGTTGTTGCGATCTGACATGGGAAAATGGGTATTGCCTCGAATGCCGATTTCCGGCAGATGCACCAAGCTCACATTGCCACCGTGCTGGTTGACGGCATCGCGCCACAGTCGCGCCATCTGCAGCCGAGCGCGCCAGCTGTCCTGGGCCGGAAAATCGGTTGGCTGGTCAGGAATGTTGTCGCCGTAGAAGACCAGGATTGGAATACGGGTCAAGGCCATGAACTGGGACATGGGTACGACGGCCCCTTGCACCGTGTCGAATGCGCTCGGGATAGGCGCCGGCACCTCGCCTTGCGGGAAGACGAAACTGCTGCCTGGCTCGAATGCCACGATGGCCTTGACCTTGTCGTTCTTTATCGCCGTCAACCAGCCTGGGCCACCACCCTGCGAATGGGTAAAGAGAATGCCAGGGCCGATCCTGTCGAATACAGCCGACACTCCGTCCGAGACCACATCCATGTCGAACGGCCCCGTGTTTGGGGTCATCGCCCGAAAGAACTGATTGAGGGTCTGCGGATCCTGGGCGAACTGCACGCCCTTGAAATAGTTTGGCCACAGGCCAATGCGGAACTGGTTGAACCAAAGCTGTTCATCCGGAGCCGGTTTGAGGCTCGCTTCGAGCATGCTACGACCGGCGCCACCGCGGCGCGGTTGGTCGATCAAATACACACCATACTGGCGACGCAGGAAGAGGGTCTGGAACCCTTCGCGGCCATCGGCCGTGGTTTCCCAGGTCTTGGAAAACTGTCCGGCGCCGTGCCACATGATGATCGGATATTTTCGGGCGTCCACGGGGATCTGGTAGAAGGCGTAAGCATGGTCACCGTGATAGGTCTGCCCGGCCGGCTCCATCGGTTTTCGAGGATCAAAAATCCCCGGTGCGCTGGCGACGTTACCGCCAGCAGCAAAGCTGCCCTGCTCCTGGAGCATCAGCGGCGCGAGCTTGCCCCTGTCGGTAGCAAAGGCATTAATTCCGGCCAGAAGCGCGGTGGTGGCTAAAACGAGGGAGCAGAGTTGCTTCACAGGGCTCGGCATGGTCCGGATTTCCTTGTCGCGGGTTCAAGTACCACACCAGCATAGGGGCATACCCTGCATTGAAAAAGACAACCCCGGCGCATGGGTTGCTGAATTGAGCTCATGAATCAAAACAGTCGTTGGATCAGCAAGTGCAGGGCTCAGGATGATGAACCTGCTTACTCCCTATGACGCAACGCCTCGACGATGACCGTGTGGGCACGCGAGGATTGCTTTCGACTCGGGTAATAGAGGTAGTAGCCGGGATACGGCGCACACCAGTTGTCGAGTACCCGGACCAACCGCCCGGCGGCGATGTGCTCAAGCACCATATCCTCGGGAACAAAAGCCAAACCGTAATCGGCGAGTGCTGCCCTGACAATGGGTGAGCTGCTATTGAACACCCATTGCCCGCGAGGGCGCAGCTTGATCACCTCTCCATCTTTTTCAAAATCCCACGGCAGTAACCCGCCGTGTGTTGGAAGCCGCAGGTTGAGGCAACTGTGCAGCACCAGATCCTGGGGGGTCACTGGTTTGGTCCGGGTTGCAAAATACGACGGCGAACCTACGACGGCAATGCGCATGTCCGGGCTGATGCGAACGGCGATCATGTCCTTGGCTACCTGATTGCCCATGCGTACGCCTGCGTCGTAACGTTGGGAGACAATGTCAGATAGCGTGTAGTCGACCGTGATCTCGACATTGATGTCGGGGTTTTCGTGCAGGACTTTCGACAGTTTGGGCCACAGAATACTATTGGCGGCGTGCTCAGCAGAGGTGATTCGGATTGTCCCCACAGGTTTGTCGCGCAGTTCCTCTACGGCGGCGAGTTCTGCATCGATTTCTTCGAACTGCGGAGCCACATTGATGTAAAGACGCTCGCCTGCCTCCGTAGTCGCAATACTTCGAGTGGTGCGTGTGAGCAGCCGAACGCCCAGTTGAGCTTCAAGCCCTGTGATGGAATGGCTCAGCGCTGAGGGCGATACGCTGAGCTGAGCGGCCGCCCGAGTAAAGCTGCCTTCGCGCACGACATGTACAAAAGCGAGCACTCCGCTGAAGTTTTCTCGAGCCATTTATAATCCCGGTTCATTCGTTGGTGCAGTTGTCTTTGAATAATGCCAACTCGGTCAACCATGAGTCGGCGTGCTCAACCCACGCCCGCATCAGCCTGCCGGATAGCGTAGTGCTTCGATCAACACAGTCATCGCGCGCGACAGGTGCCGACCACTCGGATAGTAAAGGTGATATCCCTTGAACGTCGGGCACCAGTCTTCGAGAACCTGCTGAAGTTGTCCATTGGCGATGTACGGCCTTGCTATCTCCTGCGGGACATACCCTAGACCGAATCCAGCCAAGGCAGCGTGAAGGATCTGCCGTGAGCCGTTGAAGACAAGTTGCCCCTCGACACGCACGTTGACGTGCTGCTCACCCTTCCTGAGCTCCCAGGGATAGAGCTCACCCAGGCTCATCAACCGCAGGTTTATGCACTGGTGCTCGGCCAGATCCTCGGGCTGCCTGGGTGCAGGGTGCTTGGCCAGGTAGGCCGGTGCACCGACGATTGTCACTGGCATATCCGGGCTGATACGCACGCAGGTCATGTCCCCGGCGAGTTCGTCGCCGAGTCGAATGCCCATGTCGTACTTATCGGCAACGATGTCCGTAAAGCGCGGCTCTACGATTACTTCGACTTTAATCTCGGGATATTGGGGGAGTAGCTCGACAAGTCTGGGCCATAGTGCGGTCTGCGCAGCATTTTCCGACGCGCAAATGCGAATAGTGCCCGCCGCCCGATCACGCAATTCCCCTACAGCCGTCAACTGCGCCTCGATCTCATGAAAACGGGGAGCCACGTTCTGCATCAATCGCTCTCCCACCTCGGTCGTGGAGACGCTGCGGGTGGTTCGGGTGAGCAAACGAACCCCCATTTTCTTTTCAAGGGCACGAATCGTGTGGCTCAGTGCTGACTGAGAGACGCCAAGCTGTGCCGCCGCGCGGGTAAAGCTTTTCTCTCTCGCGACTGCAATGAAGGCCATCAGGTCGTTGTAGCTGTCTCTCGGCATTGATGAGCTCACTTCAATAGTCTTTGCCGACTTTAGCATCTAGTCCCCTTGGCAGGTGGCCGCTAGATTGTTACAGAACATAGGTGAGCCGTTGACGTTACGGGAGAGGCACGAATGAACGAGCAACACGATCCGGTTCGTCGAGCGGTGATGATGGCTCTTGCGGCACTGCCTCTGAGCAGAACATCGTCAGTCTTGGCAGACAGCGCCGTGCGACAAACAGGATCACGGACGCTCGTGGCCTACTTCTCTCGTTCAGGAAGCACTCGGGTTGTCGCCGGTTTGATACAGCGTGCGCTCGGCACTGACCTTTTCGAAATACGGCCTGCTGCGGCCTACCCAGAGGATTACTTAAAGACGGTCGAGCAGGCGCGGCAAGAACGTGACGCCGGGTATGAGCCGCCCCTGGAGGCCATGATTTCGAACATGACGCTCTATGACACAGTCTTCCTCGGCTTCCCGATCTGGGGAGAAACCACACCGCCGGTCATCCGCGCCTTCATGTCCGAACACGATCTTTCTGGCAAGACTTTAATTCCCTTCATCACCCATGGCGGCTATGGGCTCGGGAGCAGCCACACCGTACTCGCCAGCCATGCACCGAAGGCGCGGCTGAGCAAAGGGTTTGCGATGGAAGCGGATCAGGAGAGGCAGACAATGAACCGCGTAGAGAGCTGGCTGAGCACAGTAAAAAGCAATGTTTGAGGGGACTGCTTCGCCAATCAACCATTCCCCCATGTATAGGGTAGAACCATGAAAAATCGTAAATTAGGCAAGGATCTGGAGGTATCGGCCCTCGGCCTTGGCTGCATGAGCATGAGCGCCCTGTATGGGCCACCGGCCAACAAGCAAGAGATGATCAAGCTTATCCACGCTGCACATGATCGTGGCGTGACCCTCTTCGACACGGCCGAGTCCTATGGTCCCTTCGTCAATGAAGAGCTCCTCGGCGAAGCCCTGCAACCGATCCGTGACCAGGTGATCATCGCCACCAAGTTTGGCTTCGACATTGATCTGCAGTCTGGTGAGCGACGTGGTGGTGCCAATAGCCGACCCGAGCACATCAAGGCAGCCGTCGAGGCTTGCCTAAAGCGCCTGCGTACTGATCGCATCGATCTGCTTTATCAGCATCGCGTCGATCCGCAAGTGCCGATCGAAGACGTCGCCGGGGCGATCAAGGAACTGATCAACGAGGGCAAGGTCAAGCATTTCGGGCTTTCCGAAGCGGGTGTGCAAACAATCCGTCGTGCCCATAGCGTGCAGCCGGTGACGGCGGTACAAAGCGAATATTCGTTGTTCTGGCGTGGGCCGCAAGCAGAACTTCTGCCGACCCTGGAGGAACTGGGCATCGGTTTTGTACCGTTCAGTCCGTTGGGCGCTGGATTCCTGACCGGCAAGATCGATGAGCACACTACGTTCGATTCGACAGACTTTCGCAACAGCGTGCCGCGCTTTTCCCCTGAGGCGCGTAAGGCCAACCTGGCGCTGGTCGACGTTATCAAGCGGGTCGCATCGGATAAGAACGTTACGCCGGCACAGGTCGCACTCGCCTGGCTCCTCGCACAAAAGCCCTGGATTGTCCCGATACCCGGCACTACCAAGTTGCATCGCCTGGAGGAAAACCTCGGCGCCGTCGATCTTCAACTGAGCGTGCAAGACCTGAATCAGATTAATGAAGAGGTATCGACGATCCAGGTCCAAGGCGAGCGCTTGCCTGAAGCAGCCTTGAAAATGACCGACGGCTAACCCCTACACCTCTATTAATGATTTCAGCTCATGACTTCATGCAGTTTATTGGCCTTAATCGATTGATAAAAGGTTTCTAGTATGGAACGGCTCAGGTCTTCCATTCTTCGAGAGGTTTGCAAATGAAAACCGTAGGTTATGCCGCTCAGTCGTCCGAGTCGCCGTTGGCACCTTTCAACTTTGTCCGTCGGGTCTTGCGCAGTAACGATGTCGCCATGGAGGTGCTGTACTGCGGCGTCTGCCATTCCGACCTGCATACCGCCCACAATGATTGGGGCTGGACAACTTACCCGATAGTCCCGGGTCATGAAATTGTCGGTCGGGTCACTGCCATCGGCAGCGACGTCACCCGCTACAAATTGGGAGATACCGTCGCTGTCGGGTGCATGGTGGACAGCTGCCAGACCTGCGACCAATGTCACAAGGGTGAAGAGCAGCTCTGTCGCGAAGGCAACACCGGCACGTACTGCGGCCTGGACCGAATTACCCAGGAGCCGACTCAGGGCGGCTACTCGAAACACTTGGTGGTCCGCGAAGAGTTTGTACTGCGCGTGCCTGAGACGCTGGACCTGGCCAAAGTGGCGCCACTGCTGTGTGCCGGCATCACCACTTACTCGCCGCTGCGCACCTGGAACGTCGTGCCCGGTAGTCGAGTCGGTGTAATCGGGCTCGGTGGCTTGGGTCACATGGCCGTCAAGCTGGCCGCCGGCATGGGCGCGAAAGTCACTGTGTTAAGCCGCTCGAAAGACAAGACTGCCGACGCTCTCGCGTTAGGTGCCGAGCAACTGCTGGTCTCCGCCGATATAGACGCAATGGACAAGGCTCAATCAAGCTTTGACCTGATCATCGACACGGTGCCGGTCAAGCACGACCTCAACCCCTATGTGCCATTGCTGGATGTCGACGGCACCCTGGTGATAGTTGGCCAGGTCGGCCCGATGGAGGAACAGAACACCGTATCAATGCTGCTTGGGCGTCGGCGCATCGCGGGCTCACCGATCGGTGGAATCCGTGAAACCCAGGAGATGCTCGACTTCTGCGCGCAGAAGAATATCTTGCCGGACTGCGAAATGATCCACATGGATCAGATCAACGAAGCGTTCGAGCGTATGGAGCGTTCCGACGTGCGCTATCGCTTTGTGATCGACATGGCCTCTCTGCCTGTTCCCGACACCTTGGTGGTCTAACCTTCCGCCTCCCAACGCCGTCCGGCTTGCAACTTGAGCGGCGTTTTGATTGAACGGCCAATTGCCATCCCCCAGAGATCAATGCCATGAAACTGATCGCCACCACAGCCGCCATGCTGTTCTTTTCTGCCGTCGCCGAGGCGGATCAAGGTGGGGGCAGGCCTTCGCCCAAGCCGTCGCCGGTTGTCAAGGAGGTCACCCCGCAACTCTATGCCTACACGACCGAATTGCTGTTCGGCGAAGTCTGGAAGCGCCAGGAACTGGCCCCTCGGGATCGCAGCCTGATCACCCTGGCAGCGCTGGTGGCCGGTGGGCAAACCGCGCAGATGACCGGGCATATAAAACTGGGGCTGGACAATGGCCTCAAGCCCAGTGAAATCAGTGCACTGATCACCCACCTGGCGTTCTATTCAGGCTGGCCTAATGCGATGTCCGCTGCGGGCGTGGCGAAAACGGTGTTTACCGAACGCGGTCTCACCGCCGAACAAATCCTGCCGCCGACCACAGAGCCCCAGCCCCTGGACCCGGCCAGCGAAGCTGAACGCAGAGCGTTGGTCGAGGCTTCTGTGGGTACCGTGACCCCGCAATTGGCCACATACACCAACGACGTGCTGTTTGCCGACCTGTGGCGCAAAACCGACCTGACCCCACGGGACCGAAGCCTGATCACCGTGGCCGCCCTCACCGCCCAAGGCCAGGTCGCACAACTGCCATTCCACTTGAACCGTGCAATGGATAACGGCCTGACCCAGACCCAGGCCGCTGAGGTCATCACTCATCTGGCGTTCTATGTCGGTTGGCCAAAAGCGATGTCGGCGGTACCGGTGCTTAAAGAGGTGTTCGAGGGGCGTCAGGATCGCCAATAAGGCCCTTGATACATCTTGAAATAGCTATCCCAAACTCGACGAAGCTCGTCCGCACCCCGGCAGGCCAATAAAACCGCGTGCTTTGCTGATTGATGAGCCGGGAGCATAACTCTATAGCCGGATACCGCATAAACATTCTGCAACCATGTGGGTCACTCTTTTTGATAAATACTGGCAATGCAGTGGCGCACCGGGCGACGAAGACCCGGATCCCAGCGTTGTCGTGGCCTGAACCGCTGCCGATACGTGGGAATAAAACCAATGGACGACCTGCTGACAATATCCCGACGCAAATTTCTAATCGTCGGCGCGGTGACTGCTGCGACAGTGGCACTACCACCCTTCATATGCGCTGAAGCCTCGGCGGCCAACCTGGCGCAACCGATCCAGGCCAAGCTCAGTTTTGTCGTCAATGGCCAGCCCCAGGCGCTGGACGTCGACACCCGCACCACCCTGCTCGATGCCCTGCGGGAAAACCTCAAGCTTGCCGGCACCAAAAAAGGTTGCGACCACGGCCAGTGCGGCGCATGTACGGTGATTGCCAATGGCCGCCGCGTGAATTCGTGCCTGACCCTGGCGGTCATGCATCAAGGTTCAAAGATCACCACCATCGAAGGCCTTGGCACCCCGGACAAATTGCATGCCATGCAAGCGGCCTTCGTCAAACACGACGGCTATCAGTGCGGTTATTGCACACCAGGGCAGATCTGCTCAGCGGTGGCGATGCTGGATGAGATCCGCCAGGGCATTCCCAGCCATGCCAGTACCAGCCTTACTCACCCGCCTCAACTGATCGCCAGCGAATTTCAGGAACGCATGAGCGGCAACATCTGCCGCTGCGGGGCGTACTCCAACATCATCGAGGCAATCAGTGAAGTCGCGGAGGCCAGTGCATGAGGCCCTTTACTTATCTACGCGCCAAATCCCCGGCCGAAGCCGCCGCACTGGCGGCTCAGGTCAATGGCTCGCGGTTTATTGCCGGCGGCACCAACCTGCTGGACTTGATGAAACTGGAGATCGAGACGCCGACGCACCTGATCGACGTCAACGGTCTTGAACTGGACCGCATAGAGGACACACCCGAGGGTGGCCTGAGGATCGGTGCCCTTGTTCGCAACACCGACCTGGCCGCCGACCCACGGATCAGAAAGGACTACGGCGTGCTGTCGCGGGCACTGCTCGCCGGCGCGTCCGGCCAACTGCGCAATGTTGCGACCACCGCTGGCAACCTGCTGCAACGCACCCGCTGCCCTTACTTCTATGACACCTATCAAGCGTGCAATAAGCGCCAGCCCGGCAGTGGCTGTGCGGCCATCGGTGGCTTCAGTCGGCAATCGGCAGTCATCGGTGTCAGTGATGCCTGCATTGCCACGCACCCCAGCGACATGGCCATCGCGATGCGTGTACTCGATGCCCAGGTCGAAACCGTGCGCCCCGACGGCACCACGCGGGTCATTGCCATGACGAACTTCCATCGCCTGCCGGGCAATACGCCCAACATCGAAACCACCCTGGCGCCCAACGAACTGATCACCGCCGTGACCCTGCCGGCCCCCCTGGGCGGCACGCATATTTACCAGAAGGTCCGTGACCGCGCCTCCTACGCTTTCGCCCTGATTTCCGTGGGCGCGGTGATTCAAGCGGATGGTAGTGGTCGTGTCGCGCTGGGCGGCGTCGCGCACAAGCCTTGGCGAGTAGAAGCAGCCGAATCGGCGATGCCCAAGGGTGCGAAAGCGCTGACCGAACGCTTACTGGCCGGCGCCACCCCCACCCATGAAAACGCATTCAAGCTGACCCTGGTAGAGCGCACGCTCGCCTCGGTGATAGCCCAAGCGAGGGCCCAGGCATGAAGTTCGATACCCCCGCCACGACTAACCCCATCGACCAGATGAAAGTGGTAGGCAAGCCCACTGTCCGGGTCGAAGGCCCGTTGAAAACCTGCGGCCTGGCCCCATACGCCTACGAACACCACGACGCCGTGGCAAACCAGGCCTACGGCTATGTGATTGGCTCGGCCATTGCCAAGGGCCGTATTGCCTCGATGGACCTGGCAGATGCCGAGTCTGCGCCAGGGGTGATCGCTATTGTCACCGCTGCCAACGCAGGGAAGCTCGGCAAAGGCAAATTCAACACCGCCAAGCTGCTGGGCGGGCCTGAGATCCAGCACTACCACCAGGCCGTAGCCATGGTAGTGGCAGAGACCTTTGAGCAAGCACGCTGTGCCGCGCAACGGGTAAAAATCAGCTACCTGAGCAGCGACGGGGTGTTTGACCTAGCGAGCGTTCGCGACTCGGGGGTCGAGTCCAAAGAACAACTGGCCGACAGCCGTCACGGTGATTTCGAAGGTGCGTTCACTGCTGCTCCAGTGCAGTTGGACGCGACCTACACCACCCCCGATCAAACCCACGCCATGATGGAACCCTTCGCCTCGATGGCCAGTTGGAAAGGCGATCAGGTGACGGTCTGGACCTCTAACCAAATGATCGACTGGTCCGTCACCGACTTGGCCACCACCCTCGGCCTGCCGAAGCAAAACGTACGCCTGATCTCGCCTTACATTGGTGGCGGCTTCGGCGGCAAGCTGTTCATCAGGTCGGACGCGGTGCTCGCCGCCCTCGGCTCGCGCCTGTCTGGACGGCCGGTGAAAGTCGCGCTGAGTCGGCCACTGATGATCAACAATTCCACCCACCGCCCGGCGACCATTCAACGCATTCGGATCGGCGCCAACCGCAATGGCAAGATCACCGCCATGGGCCATGAAAGCTGGTCCGGTGACTTGCCTGGAGGCAAGGTCGAGCGGGCTGCGCAGCCGAGCAAGTTGCTGTATGCCGGCGCCAACCGGCTGGTCAGCGCACGCCTGTCAATACTCGACCTGCCGGAAGGTAATGCCATGCGCGCACCAGGCGAAACCCCGGGGCTGATGGCTCTGGAAATCGCCATGGACGAGATGGCCGAGAAGCTCAGTCTCGACCCGGTCGAGTTCCGCATCCTCAACGACACCCAGGTCGATCCAACCCAGCCCGAACGACGTTTCTCCCAACGGCAACTGGTGGAGTGCCTGCAAACCGGGGCCGAGCGGTTTGGCTGGAACACGCGACATCGGCAGCCGGGCGCACAGCGGGATGGGCGCTGGTTCATCGGCATGGGGGTTGGCGTAGCCTTTCGCAACAACCAACTGATGAAGTCCGGGGCGCGGGTTCGGCTCAATGACCAGGGCATCGTCACCGTGGAAACCGACATGACCGACATCGGCACGGGCAGCTACACCATCATCGCCCAGACCGCCGCCGAGATGATGGGCTTGCCCCTCGATAAAGTGGTAGTACGCCTGGGGGATTCGAGCTTTCCGGTGTCGGCGGGTTCCGGCGGCCAGTTCGGCGCCAACTGCTCGACGGCGGGGGTCTATGCCGCGTGCGTGAAACTGCGCGAAGCGGTTGCCCAGCGCCTTGGCGTGAATGCCCAAGCAGCGCTGTTTATCGACGGTGAAGTACACGTGGGGGATCAGCGCCGGCCCTTGCGTAACGCAGCTCAGGCGGGTGAATTGGTCGCCGAGGACTCCATCGAGTTCGGCGATCTGAGCAAGCAATACGCGCAAGCGACCTTCGGCGCGCATTTCGTCGAAGTCGCCGTCGACAGCGCCACCGGTGAAGTGCGGGTACGACGGATGCTGGCAGTGTGCGCGGCGGGTCGAATCCTCAACCCGACTTCAGCCCGCAGCCAGGTCATCGGTGCCATGACCATGGGAGTCGGTGCTGCGTTGATGGAAGAGTTGGCAGTGGACAAGCGCCAGGGCTTTTTCGTCAATCACGACTTGGCCGGGTACGAAGTGCCGGTGCATGCGGACATTCCGCATCAGGAAGTGATTTTTCTCGATGAAGCCGACGCCTATTCGTCGCCGATGAAGGCCAAAGGTGTGGGTGAACTGGGCTTGTGTGGCGTGAGTGCGGCGATTGCCAACGCGGTGTACAACGCCACAGGTGTCAGGGTTCGGGAATATCCGATCACCCTGGACAAACTGTTGGACAAGTTACCGCCGATGATTTGATCGATGCTTGCAGGAACAGCCATGGTGCTCATGGCGGTTCCTGCAAGTGGGGGTTACCTTGCGCTGGTGTAAACCTGCTCGCTGACCTGCTCCATCCAGTCCACGGCCTTACCGTCCTGCATTTCGGCAATGGCAATATGGCTCATGCCGGTGGTCGCAGTGGCGCCGTGCCAGTGCTTCACATTGGGTGGAATCCATACGGTGTCGCCGGGTTTGATCGAACGCACCGGTTGCTCCCACTCCTGTACCCAGCCGGAGCCGGCGGTAACGATCAGGGTCTGCCCCAGCGGATGGGTATGCCAGGCAGTGCGGGCACCAGGCTCGAAGGTTACCGTGGCGCCGCCGACCTTGGCCGGCTCCGTGCCCTTGAAGGGTGCATCGACACGCACGGTTCCGATGAAATAGTCCGCAGAACCTTTAACCGAAGGCTGTGAGCCGTTTGGAGTGACAGTCAGCATCTGGGGCTCCTGGGCCTGGGTCTCGAAGGCAAGCAGTGAAAGCGAGAGCGCAGTAGCGGCAAGCTTTTTCATGGCGGATCTCACTCAAAGGGTCAAACGGGCGCGTTACAACGGCACGCACGATAAAGGTGTCAGGGAAACGTCCTGTTCACTCTACCGGTTACGCGCTATCAGAATTAGCCACTAAAATCAGGAAAGACCTATGAGAGATACTCATTAATGCTGCGGGAAAATGCCAACGACTTGCTTGCCTTCCTGGCGGTAGCCCGGGAGCGCAGTTTTACCAAGGCAGCGGCCAAACTGGGGGTTTCCCAGTCAGCGCTGAGCCACACCATTCGCAGCCTCGAAGCACGCCTGGGGCTGCGCCTGTTGACTCGTACTACACGCAGCGTATCGCCCACCGAAGCGGGCCAGCATCTGGTTGAAACAGTGGGGCCGCATTTTGACCAGGTGGAGATCCAACTGGCGGCGCTGAGCAACCTGCGCGACACTCCGTCCGGCAACATCCGTATCAACGCGATGGACCACGCGCTGGAGTTCGTCCTCAGGCCCGTGCTGAAAACCTTCCTGCCTAAATACCCGGACATCTCGGTCGAGGTGTGCTGCGACTACAGTTTCGTCGACATCGCTGCGCAAGGTTTCGATGCCGGGGTGCGGTTGGGTGAAGACGTGGCACAGGGCATGATCGCCACCCGAATCGGGCCAGACATGCGCATGCTGGTGGTAGGTTCCCCCGCCTACTTTGCCGACCGCTTGATACCCACGACACCTCGTGACCTGACAGAACACCAATGCAATAACCTGCGCCTGCCAACCAATGGCGGTTTGTATATCTGGGAGTTTAAAAAGGGTGAGGAAACCCTGAATGTGCGAGTGTCAGGCCAGGTTACTTACAACGGCGTGTACCAACTGCTTAATGCCGCATTGGACGGGTTCGGCTTGAGCTACATTCCCGAGGATCTAGTCGCTGAACACATCGGTGCCGGACATCTGATACAGGTACTCGACGACTGGTGTACTCCATTTTCGGGCTTCCATCTCTATTACCCCAGCCGACGCCAGGCTTCACCCGCGTTTGCACTATTGCTGGATGCGCTGCGTTATCGGGGCTGAAGCGACGCGGGGTTCATGGCCTCGACTCATGAGCCAGGTTCATCGGGCTAATCGCACTTAGCTGACTAATCAAGCCCTCCGTCGCACCGTATGATTTCGCAGACCCGTTATTTGACAAGTGCCGGGGTCATTCATGAAGCATCTTCATAAGCCCCGGTTGCATCAGTTCCTGTCTGAGTACTCGGTAACCTGGTGTCAGGTCCTGCGGACGGCACTGTGCTCCTGGTTCTGATTGTCGAACGGCCATCTCGAGAAACTAAACAATGCCCAACACCCCCGATGCCAACCTGACACCCCGACAGATCGCTGTGCTCGTGGTGATTTTGTGCAGCTACTTGATGATCGTGCTGGATATATCCATTGTCATCACCGCCCTGCCCCGAATCCGGCAAACCTTCGAGATGTCCACTGCAGGACTGTCGTGGGTGCAAAATGCCTACACCCTGGCCTTCGGTGGCCTGTTACTGCTGGGCGCTCGGGCCGGCGATATTCTCGGTCGGCGGCGTATGTTCCTTGTTGGGCTTGGGATTTTTACCGTGGCGTCCTTATTGGTTGCATTGGCCCAGAGCGCCTCGTTGCTGTTGGCAGCCCGTGCACTGCAAGGCATCGGCGCAGCAGTTCTGGCGCCTTCCACACTGGCCTTGCTGCTGACCAATTTTACCGAGGGAAATCAGCGCACCCGTGCCATCGCCTACTATGGCGCTGCTGCCGGTATTGGCGCCAGCGTCGGTCTCTTGCTCGGTGGCTTGTTGACCGAATGGTTGTCCTGGCGCGTGGGGTTTTTGATCAACGTACCCATCGGCATCGCGTTGATGCTCGGGGCACGGCATTACCTCAGCGAAACCGCCAGGCATGCCGGCAAATTCGACTTCGCGGGTGCCGTGCTTTCCACGGCAGGAATGACGGCCCTGGTCTTTGGTATTGTCGAATCGACCACCCTTGGCTGGAGCGATCCAGTCACATTGGGTACCGTGGTGAGTGGGCTTGTGTTGCTGGCGGTTTTTGTGGCCCACGAAGCACGGGTCAATCAACCCATCCTGCCCTTGCGTTTGTTCACCCATCGGATTCGCGCCGGGGCCTACGCGGCGCGGATGTTGTTCTTGGGTGGAATGATCGGGTTCTGGTTTTTCACTACACAATACCTGCAGGAAGTGCTCGGTTTCAGCGCCAGCGAAGCCGGTATGGCCTTTCTTCCGACCACGCTGGTGAACTTCGCCATCGCCCTGGCGGTGCCGCGGCTGACCAAACGTTTTGGTAACGCCTGGCTGCTGGCGGGTGGCGTCGCGTTTGCCCTGCTCGGAATGATCTGGCTCAGTGCAGTCACGGCTCACAGCAACTACTTAGTGGATGTCGCGCTGCCCATGGTATTGATTGGCTTAGGCCAGGGTGCCAGCCTCAGCCCGTTGACCTCTGCGGGCATGACTGATGTCGAGTCTCGCGATGCCGGTGCAGCCTCGGGGCTGGTCAATGTCGCACATCAGTTGGGTGGCTCATTAGGCCTGGGAATCCTCACCGTGGTATTCGCTCACGGCGAGGCGTCGAATGTCGGTGCACAAGCCATCGCATCGGGGGTCTCAGCAGCGTTCGTCGGCAGCAGCGTGATGCTGGGCCTCGCGCTGATCTTCATCGTGGCACTGATCATCAAGCCTGCCACTGCGACGTCCAAACAGTGAGGCCCAAGCCACAGACCAACCGCCCCTAACCAATGCCCGGTCGGGCATTGTCCACCTCAACCCTTCGCATCGGTAGCGATGCGGACGTGATCACCGCTCGCCAGACCGTCCGGAGGGTTGGCAATCACCTGTTGATCCTTGGCCAACCCATCAGCCAACTCAATCACCGTGCCATGATCACGGGCGATCACTACCGGTTTTAGCTGAACGATCCCGGCCAAATCCACCGTGGCGACCTGCACCCCATTCTTGCCGATGATCAATGCACTCGGCGGCAACCCCACGCCATCAGCAATCCCGCTGGATTCAAATCGTACGCTGGTAAATGCGCCAGGCAGCAGCTCACCTTCTGCGTTATCAACCGACAGCTGAACCCGCATCGAACCTGAACCGATATCGACCGCCTGGGAGAGCGATTCCACGGTAGCCCCATAGATTTTCCCCGGACGCTCCGGGACCAGGATTCGCGCCTGGCCGCCAGGACGGATGAAGGCGAGTTGGCGCTGCGGCACATTCACATACACCCTCAACCGCTGCACATCAGACACCACGAATAATTCGCTACCTGGGGTCATACCGACATTGATCAGCGACCCGATATCGGTGTTGCGTGCAGTCACAATCCCGTCAAACGGCGCCACGATGCGCTTGTAGCGTTGCAACACCTGAGCCCGTTCGACATTGGCTTGCAACGCGTTAACCACCGAGCGCTTGCTCGCCAGATCACTGGTTCTTTCCTCTACTTCTTGCTGCGATACAGCCTGGCTTTGAGCCAACAATTGCCAGCGTCGTGCCGTGCTCGCAGCCTGATTCGCTTCGCTCCGGGCAGTCACCAACTCGGCCTTGGCCTGGAGCAATTGTTGATCCAGATCCGGGGTTTCGATTTCTGCCAGCACTTGTCCGGCTTTCACCGACCCGCCAATGTCGACGGACCAGTGCGTGAGATAGCCACTGACTCGGGCATAGATCGGGGCCCTGGACCAGGCCTCTATCCGCCCTGGCAGTTGCAGCGTGGTGTGGGTAACCGTGCTCGGTGAAACCAGGGAAACGGTAGCGAGGCCCTGCCTGGCCGCGTGCTCCTGAAGTTGATTGGCCTGGGTTCGGCGATCGACGAGGCCGATCACAACGATGGCAACAGCGACCGCCACCACGGTCATCGTAAAGAGGTGTCGACGCGGACGAAAGGTTTGGACAGGCATATCAATGAGCTCCAGGCGCAGGCCGATACGACGCTGCCGTACGGTGGGAATCAGGGGTGTGGACGAGGCTGAACAACACCGGCACGAACATCAGGGTGGCGACCGTGGCTGCAAGTAATCCGCCTATCACGGCCCTACCCAGGGGGGCATTCTGCTCCCCGCCTTCGCCAATACCGAGGGCCATGGGCAACATGCCGATAATCATCGCCAGGGCAGTCATCAGCACGGGGCGAAACCGAGCAACACCAGCCTCCAGCGCAGCGGCCGTCGCATCTCCCAGCTCATCCAGGCGCTCACGGGCAAAACTGATAACCAGCACGCTGTTGGCCGTCGCGACGCCCATGCACATGATGGCCCCGGTCAGCGCCGGCACCGACAGCGTGGTGCCAGTGCTAAACAGCATCCAGACAATCCCGGCCAGTGCCGCGGACAGTCCCGCGACAATCACCGCGGGGTCCAGCCAGGACTGAAAATTCACTACGATCAGCAAATAGATCAGCACGACGGCGCCCATCAACCCAAACACCAGGCCGGTGAATGCGCGTTCCATAGTCTGTACCTGCCCGAGTAGATGCACGGTGCTGCCTCTAGGCACTTCAGCCGCCGTTTCGGTTATCGCTCGGCGGATATCGGCGGCTACTGCGCCGAGATCCCGGTCCTGGGTCGCGGCATGAATCTGCACCATCGGCTGAACATTGTATTGAGTGACCAGTGCGCTGCCGGTGGTGCGCTGGAAATCGGCGACCGCGCCCAGGGTGGCGGCACTGGTGGTGGTGCCGTTGCCGACGGGCAAGTTGGCCAGCGCGGCGAGTGAATCGAGTTGCAATTGGGGCGTCTGCATCACGATGGGGTAACTGACGTTATTGGCCGGGTTTAGCCAGTAAGTCGGCGCAACCTGGCTGCTCCCCGCCAGGTTGACTACCAGGCTGTTGGTCACGTCACGAGTGGACAGCCCGAGCAATTGCGCCTGCGTGCGGTCCAGGCCGACGTTGAACACCGGCGCCTTGTTCGATTGTTGAATGCGCGCATCCGCGACGCCAGGGATCGAACGTATACGCTTGAGCAATGTTTGGGCATAAACGAAGTTCTCCTCAGTGTTGCTACCACGAACCTGGATATCGATGGGGGCCGGCGCGCCGAAATTGAGGATCTGACTGACGATATCCGCCGGAGGAAAGGAAAAAGTAGTGTCTGGAAACTCCTCGGGCAAGGTCTCACGCAAGCGGCGCACATAGTCAGCCGTAGGGCGATGGCCCTCCCGCAGAGCGATCTGGAAATCACCGTCTTGCGCGCCCATCACCCCCGTATTGTTGTAGGTCAGGTTGATGTTGCTGGGCGGCAAGCCGATGTTGTCGACCATGGTCACAATTTCTTCGGCAGGAATGACTTTACGGATGGCTCGTTCGATGTGTGCAAAACGAACAGCCGTTTCCTCCACGCGGGTGCCGACCGGAGCACGAACATGCATAAGCACCTGGCCGGAATCCACCGAAGGGAAAAAATTGCTGCCGATAAAAGGCACCAGGCCAAACGACAGCAGGACCACCGCCATGAAACCTGCGAGGAATACCTTGCGTCGCCCCAATGCCCGCTCCAGGGTGGCGCGGTAATTTTCGCGTACCCGGGAAAAACCCACCTCAAAGCGCTGCTGAAAACGCACCAGCGGATTACGCGATGGCAACGTTTGCTCACCCGCCGCGCATGCCACGTGTGGGCGCAGCAGGAACTTGGCCATGGTCGGCACCAGCGTACGCGAGAGAATGAACGAGCAGATCATCGCAAAAATAACGGCTTCAGCCATGGGCACGAACAGAAAGCGCGATACACCGTCGAGGAAAAACATCGGCACAAAGGCAATGCAGATACACAACAACGACACGAAAGCCGGGGTGACGATCTGCCGGGCACCATCAAGGATCGAGGTTTCAACATCCTTGCCTTGTTCAAGGTGCCAGTTGACGTTCTCGATTGTCACGGTCGCATCGTCCACCAGAATACCGATAGCCAGCGCCAGCCCACCCAAGGTCATGAGGTTGAGTGTTTCGCCCATCGCGGCCAGCGTGATGATAGAGCCGAGAATAGCCAGTGGAATCGACACCGCGATGATAATGGTCGAGCGCCAACTGCCCAGAAACAGCAAGATCATCACGCTGGTCAACGCCGCCGCGAGCGCCCCCTCCAACACCACCCCCTTGATTGCGGCACGCACGAACACCGATTGATCGTTGATCGGCAATACCTTCAACGCCTGCGGCCACGAATCTTTCAGCGTATCGATCCGCTCACGGATGCCATCGACGATCGCCAACGTCGAGGCCGACCCATTTTTCAGTACGGTCATCAACACCGAACGGCTGCCATCCACATGAACGATATTGGTTTGTGGTGCATTGCCATCGTGGACATCGGCCACATCGCGTAGGTAAATGGTGCTGCCGTTCACCACCTTCACTGGTATCAGGCCCAACTCGTCGATAGCCGACGGCGCACTGTTGAGTTGCAAGGTGTATTCAAGGTCACCGATTTTCTGGCTGCCGATCGGTGTCAGAATATTGTGCGCGGCCAGTGCTGCGGCGACGTCCTGCGCCGAAAGGCCCCTGGCCTGTAAGGCAGAAGGGTTGACATCAATCTGCACCTGACGCTGCTTGCCGCCGTATGGCAATGGAATCACTGCGCCAGGCACCGTGACGAGTGGCGTACGCACGGTGTTCATCCCGAGGTCGAACAGGTTCTGCTCCGACAACCCCTCCCCTGACAACGCCAGTTGCAAAATCGGCACTGTGGCGGCGTTGTAGTTGAGGATTACCGGAGGCTGAATACCGGCTGGCATCTGCCGCAAAGCCACTTGCGAAGCCGCAGTGACTTGAGCGCTGGCAATCGCCACATTCACGCCGGGCTGAAAGAAGATTTTCACCACACTGACACCGGAATAGGTGCTGGCCTCGATATGTTCGACATCGTTGACCGCCGTGGTGAGGATGCGCTGGAACACGGTCGAAATCCGCCCGGCCATCTGGTCAGGGGGCAACCCGGTGTACTGCCAGGCTACCGCGATCACTGGAATCCGAATCTCGGGAAAGATGTCCGTTGGCGTACGCATTGCAGTGAGCGGCCCGACAATCAGCAACAACAAAGCCATCACCACGAAGGTGTATGGACGCCGCAGCGCGACGATTACAGTGCGAATCAGCACAGCAAGACTCCGGATCTAAGAGACAAATGTTTCGGCGGCTTGCATCACACCCCGGTCGCGGTAACCCACCAAGAGCATCAGCAAACTATTGGGCACGATGTCGAAAAAAGCTCATCAAACTCCGTCTTGCGGTGTGTCGGTTAAAACCGGGGTGAAGCTGGCAAACGTCAGGTTCGCGCGAGCCTCAATTAACGCGTTAACCAAGGCAGTCATTGAGGTGCTTGAAAAATGGGTTGTCATATCCGAAGTTGTTGCCCAGTAACCGCTCAGGATCCACAAGTTGGCTTCGGCCCGGCTTCGGTTCATTACGTATCCCAGGCATCCTGGTACTTCCACAAAGCTCGCCGCGAACGCCTGCAAACGGGTTTCGAAGACCGGGTCGACATCTTCGAAAGATCGAATTTCCAAAGTATTCACTGCTGTGATGTGCATAAAAGATCCGTCCTGAGAAACAGGCAATTACGTTGAAAAGGGCTGGTTGCGAACTTAACGAGGGTGTTGATCGATGACTATATGGCTGAGTCCGCATAGCCTGATGAGGAGAGCTCATCAATCCGCCAGGCGCGGATTTTCATGGTCAATATTTCACGTGTAGGAACAGGTGAGTACTTCGGTGCTCCGGACCAAAAAAAACCGTATCAGGCTTCTTTCCTTGGAGGAGCAAGTTCCACAGCGCAAGTAGAGCGGGGCCTGACAGGCACCTCATACCGCATAAGGCGCCCGGCACTGAGTGAGTTGCTGCGCTGGCAGCGTGGCTGAAAAATACGCTCGAAACAGATAATTCAATGCAGCGATTAAACTGGTTTAAGGCATTAGCCCCTGGAAGTAGAGATACATCCTGCAATAATTGAAGAGGCAGCGTTTACATTCTGCTGACCCCTCCCTATTGAAGCGATTGCCAACAGCGAATCGGTTCGCGGTCAAATGCATTCAATCAATCAAACCCCGCTGAACCAGTTGTAGCCCTGATCTTCCCAATACCCGCCCGGATTATCATTGCTGACGAAGATCTCGACGATGTGCTTGGGGTTTTTGAAGCCTAGCTTGGTTGGCACTCGGACCCGCAGTGGATAGCCATACTCCGGCGGCAAGGCAACTTCGCCGTAATCCAGGGCCAGCAGTGTTTGTGGATGCAGTGCAGTGGGCATGTCCAGGCTGGAGTAGTAGCGATCAGCACATTTGAAACCGACAAACTTGGCGCGGGTGTCAGCGCCAACATGCTCCAGGAAGTTCTTCAGTGGCACGCCACCCCATTGCCCGATGGCGCTCCAGCCTTCCACGCAGATCAAGCGTGTGATATCGCTGCGCTGCGGCAGCTTGCGCAAACCTTCGAGCGTCCAGGGCGCCTTGTCCCGCACCCGTCCCGACACGGCGAGTGAGTAATTCGCCAGGTCGACTTGCGGGATATCATCCTCGGCGTAGAACGCGTTGAACGGAAATGGCTGGGTCATCTGCGCCTGGGTAAAGGTCGGGGCCAGTTTATGCCCGCTGAACAGCCAGGCCTGAACCCGGTCATTCCAGCGCGACATCGCCCACAGCACCTTATCCACCTGGTCGCCGTCCTGGAGGTTGCAACCGCTAAGCATCGCCATGGCGCCAACGGTCAAGCCGCCCCGCAGGAAGTTTCGCCGCTGGATACTTTCCAGCTGGAGCTGCTGTGCAGGCTCAAGTCTGATGCGCTGAACCGCGCGCTTTTTTGGCTCAATCATGTTTGGGCCTTGCGCTTTCAATCGGCCGTACGCCACCCGTGATCATGGGCAACAGGGTTTTCGGCACCAGCAGTACCAACGCCAGATGTACAACGACAAACGCGCCAATGGCCGCCATCGCAGCGAAATGCACGTAACGTGCAATGTCATAGCCGCCCAACAGCGCGACCAGTTCTTGTAGTTGGATGGGTTTCCAGATTGCCAACCCCGAAATGACGATCAATCCACCTGCCGCCAGCACCAGCCAATACATCAGGCGCTGCACCGCGTTGTATGCGCCCTTCTCGTGTGCCAGGCGCAAACGCAACGCATCGGTCAAGTCGCGCCTCACCGCCCGGACGCTAACCGGCAAGAGGTCACGTTTGAAATGGCGGCTGATCAAGCCGTAGAGCAAATAGATCAGGCCGTTTATGAACAACAACCACATAAACGCAAAATGCCAGGCAAGCGAGCCGCCCAACCAGCCACCGACGGTCAATTGCGCAGGAAACCTGAAGGCGAACAGCGGGGAGGCGTTGTAAATTGCCCAGCCGCTCATAAACATACAGACCATGCAAATGGCATTCAGCCAATGCGTCAGGCGGACAGGCCATGGATGAATGGGTGTTTTTTTCATGTGTTCCCCCTCCCGCAAAGACCCTGCGAATACTGCCGCAGCGAGGCCTCCCGGCCCCGCTGTAACGCCAATAGTCTTTACATCGGCGGCTGGAAGCCATCTTTGCCAACCGCAACACCCCGTGCGCTTTTGCCATCCTGGGCTGGGAACACGACAACTTTGGCGCCTTTGACCAATTCATCGGCTTTGCCCGGTTCTACGTAGGCAATTGGCACATCATTGGGCACTATCAACTGCTTCTCACCGCCCTTGTAACTAACGGTCAGCGTGCGGCCATTGGCTTTGGACAATTTGCCCACGGTTCCATTGGTCATGGTGCCAGTGCTGCCATCCGCGTTCTGCCAACCGTAATGACCTTCGCCGCTGCCCTTGAGGCTGGACTCGAAGACGGTGACTTCCAGCGCCTTCAGTGAACCGTCAGCCTGCGGAGTGGCTGCCGAGCCGACGAAGCTGTCGGGTTTGATCGAATCGATAGCCGCCTTTGACACTCGGACGATACCGGTCTTGTCAGTCAAACCGATCGTCTCGTGCGCGCCAGTACGGGTGGTGAAAGTCAGCGTGTTGTCGCTGACACTTTCGACGGTGCCACGCAGTGGCTTGATCACGGGCATATCGGCCGCAGTGGCCATGACAGCAGCACTGAGCATCAGCACGCCAAGCGTAGTGGAAAGAACAGTTTTCATTGTGGCGGTTCCCTACAGGTTTTAGGTGCTGCCATCCTCTGCTCCTGTCCGGTACCGCCGGATGACCGCCGGATGACATTTTTGTCATGCGCAGCATCCGCCCAAGAATGACAAAAATGTAACCAACGCTACTCTCACAGCTGGTTACAATCCAACGCTGACAAGGCTTGCAGCGGCTCAATGAATATTTGCGGCCCGCGAGTAGCCCAGGCTGAAACCCATAATGGTGAGACCCGAGCGCCCTGACGATGCATATCCTGCTGATCGAAGACGACACCAAAACCGGCGAGTACCTGAAGAAGGGGCTGGGCGAATCCGGCTACAACGTCGATTGGACTCAACACGGCGCCGATGGCCTGCACATGGCACTGGAGACATCCTACGACCTGATCGTGCTGGATGTGATGCTGCCAGGCATTGATGGTTTCCAGATCATTGAGCTATTGCGCGCCAGGCAAGACGTTCCAGTGCTGTTCCTCACTGCCCGCGACCAACTGCAGGACCGCATTCGTGGCCTGGAACTCGGCGCTGACGACTATCTGGTGAAGCCGTTTTCCTTCACCGAATTGCTGTTGCGCATCCGCACCATCCTGCGTCGTGGGGTGGTCCGTGAAGCCGATCAATTTCACATCGCCGATCTGGAGCTGGACCTTGTGCGTCGCCGGGTGACCCGCCAGCAACAAGTGATTGCATTGACCAATAAGGAGTTCGCCCTGCTGCATCTGTTCTTGCGCCGTGAGGGCGAGGTAATGTCCCGGGCGCAGATAGCCTCGCAAGTCTGGGACATGAACTTCGACAGCGACACCAACGTGGTAGACGTAGCCGTCAAACGCCTGCGCAACAAGGTAGACATGCCCTACCCGGTCAAACTGATCCATACCGTGCGTGGCATCGGTTATGTGTGCGAGGTGCGGTCATGTGGACCCGACGTCAGCCTTCCCTGACCCTGCGTTCGACGCTGGCTTTCGCACTGGTGGCGATGCTGACGGTGGCCGGTGCCGGGTTCTATTTGTATGGATCGATAAAGGCCTCTGTCTTGCTGTACAGCGATCATGCAGTGCTGGGGCGCCTGGATCACTTTCGCAAACTGCTGCGCTACGACCTGCCGCTGGAGAAGCTGCGTGACAGCCCGCAGATTTTCAAAAACATGCTCGACAGCGAAGACGATATTTTCATTATCGGCGAGCCAGGCCAACCGCCAGTGATCATGGTCAATCCGCTGAGTGCAAAGCTGCCTGAGTTGCCGATGGTCAATCAAGATGCAGCCCTGACCGTGAATAGCCTGCGCAGCGGTATGACCGCCTCCGGCGCGCCGTTGCGTGCCGCCAGTGTGGAAACGATCTCTGGCGGTCGCAAGGTACACCTTACTGCCGCGCACATCATGGGCAAGGAAATGGCCATGCTCGCAGCCTTTCGCGAGCGCATTTACCTGGCCGTCTCGGCGGCCTTCCTGCTCACTGCATTGCTCGGTTACATGCTGCTGCGTCGAGGGCTTAAACCCTTGCACACGATGGCCGCGCACGCCGCAAACATATCACCCAAGCACCTCGATAGCAGGATGAACAGCGAACATACGCCGATTGAATTGCAACAGTTGAACGACGCCTATAACGCCATGCTTGATCGTCTCGCCGACGGTTATCAGCGGTTGATGCAGTTTTCCGCAGACCTGGCTCACGAAATACGTACGCCTATAGGGTCGTTGATGGGCCACTGCCAGGTTGCCCTGCGCCAATCACGGAGCGAGGACGAATACCAGGCGCTGCTGGCTTCGAACCTGGAGGAGCTGGAGCGCATTTCACGCATGGTCGAAAGTATTCTGTTCCTTGCTCGCGCCGACGAAGCGCAATCGGTAGTCGAGCGTCAGCCGCTCTCCCTGCATGACGAACTGCAACGCATTGCCGGGTACTTCGAAGGCCTGGCCGAAGAACGACAGATGACAGTGCATGCCACTGGCGATGGCACCCTGAAGGCGGACCCGCTGCTGCTGCGCCGGGCATTGAGCAATCTGGTTGCGAATGCTATTCGCTATGCCGATGAAGGCAGCGAGATTCTGATGCGCGCGACAGCTGCCAACGGCGGCTGGCGGATCGAAGTGGAGAATCAAGGTCCGATGCTGACCGATGCGACCCTGCGCAAGCTGTTCGACCGGTTTTACCGGGGCGATGCCTCGCGTCACCAAAGCTCTGACTCCAACGGCCTGGGCCTGGCCATCGTCACGGCAATCATGCAACTGCATGGCGGCGAGGTGAGCGTGAAACAACCGCAGCCGGGGACTATCTGTTTTACATTGTTTTTCCCGACTGCGTGAATGACGGTCTTCGCGGATATCCTGATGCCATCCTTGCGAAATAGCGCGCACTGTAAACCGTAGCTGCGGGACAGACGGGTAACTCGGCGGCAGCAGGCGAATATCGCTGAAGGCCTATTCCCGGCCAAAACGCAGCGCCGGGCGTTCCCACGGAGGATGAGGTCAGGCCTGCGCACCGATCACGACGATAGCGCTGCGCCGCTCGTTGAGGGCATAAGCCGTCATCGCCAAGGCTGCGACAGCACCGGGAATGGCAAAGGCCATGAAATTCAGTTGCAGCGGCAACTCGACCCCCATCAGCGCGCCGCCCAGCAACGGACCAACGATGGCACCATTGCGACCAATGCCCGAGGCCCAACCCAGGCCGGTGGAACGAATCGACAACCCGTAGAGTTGAGCTGCACCGGCATACAGCAGAATTTGCGTGCCAATGGTGGTGGCGCCAGCAACGAAGATCAACAGGTACAGGACCGGCATCGGGCTGTTGATACCCAGCAGGCTGATTGATACCGCCGCGGCGATAAAGAAGGCAATCATGACTTTCACCAGGTTCAACCGATCCCCCAGCCAACCCCCGACAATCGCCCCAGCCATGCCACCGAAGTTCAGCGCCAACAGGAACGACAGGCTCGACCCCAGGCTGTAGCCCGCGCCCGCCATCAGCTTTGGCAGCCAGGAACTTAGGGCGTAGACCATCAACAGGCAGCAGAAGAATGCGATCCAGATCGCCAGTGTGCGCACGGCCAGGCCATGGCGAAACAGCTCCAGTACGGAGGCGCTTTTACCCTTGCCATCGCTGATCAGCAACTCGTCCTCGGCGCTGATCTGGCTTTCAGGTGCCAGGCGCTTGAGCAGTATTCGCGCCTGTTGCAGCCGGCCCTGGCGAATGAGGAAAACGATAGATTCAGGCAGCAGGTACAGAATCAACGGGAGCAGCAACAGCGGCAGCGTCGCGACGAAAAACATCGACGACCAGCCAAAGCGCGGCAGCATGAAAATCCCCACGGCAGCTGAGAGCATGCCGCCCAGGGAATAGCCGCTAAACATCAGCGCCACCAAGGTGCTGCGCATTTTCTTCGGGGCGTATTCATTCATCAGTGCAACCGCATTGGGCATCAGCCCGCCGCAGCCGAGCCCGGCGATAAAGCGACATATACCGAACTCGGTGGGGCTGCTGGCAAAACCGTTGACCACGGTGGCGACGCTGAACAGCGCAACGCAAATGGCAATGCCTTTCTTGCGGCCTATCCTGTCTGCCAGGCTGCCGAAGGCCAGCGCGCCGAACATCATGCCAAAGAGCGCGTAACTGCCCAGCGCCCCAGCCTGTAAAGGCGACAGCCCCCACTCTTTCATAATGGCCGGCAAAACCACACCGTAGATAAACAAATCATAGCCGTCGAAGATCAACAGCAAGGCACACAGGCCCATCACTAACCAGTGGAACCGGCTGAAACGGGCGTTATCGATAATCGAATGGACGTCATGGGTACGCATGGCAGTGCTCTCATTATTGTTGTTGTGAGTCAGTGTCTGCAGGTACATGTCGGATCAGCCCAGGTCACCGCCTCCCACCGGCAAGGTGACACCCGTGATATATGAGGCTTCGTCAGAGGCCAGAAACAGAATCGCGCCGGCTTGTTCGTCAATGCTGCCGTAGCGCTTCATCAGGCTGCTGTCGAGGGTCTGGTCGACGATCTGCTGATACCACACGCGTTCCTGCTCGCTTTGCGGCTGGCCGTTGCGCGGGATGCGGCGCGGCGGTGCTTCGGTGCCGCCCGGCGCGGTGGCGTTGACCCGGATGCCGCTGCCGGCGGTTTCCAGGGCCAGGCAGGCAGTCAGGGCATTGACGCCGCCCTTGGCCGCGCCATACGGCACCCGATTGACGCCGCGGGTAGCGATGGAGGAAACGTTGACAATCGCGCCGCTGCCCTGCTCCAGCATGTAGGGCAATACGCAGTGGCAACACCACAGCGTCGGGAACAGCGAGCGGCGCACTTCGGCTTCTATTTCCTGTTCGCCATAGTGTTCGAACGGCTTGGCCCAGATTGTCCCGCCAACGTTGTTGACCAGAATGTCGATACTCCCGAAGCGGGCCTTGGCGGCCGCCATCACCCGGGCACACTCGGCATGCTGTTCAAGGTCGGCGGTAAGGACCAGGGCGTGTTCATGCTGCAATTCATGAACGAGCTCCGAGCGGTCGACGGCGACCAGCCAGGCACCCTCCTCCAGCAGACGCTCGGCAACACGACGGCCGATGCCCTGGGCTGCGCCGGTAACCAGCGCAACCTTGTTGTTGAAACGTAAAGTCATGATGATTTCCTCAGGCGGCATCGCCGGTGGAACAGGCCGCCACGATGGCGTTAGGCGTGAACTTCTCGTAATGAAAGCTGGCCGGCGTCACGCCCTGGTTTTTGAAGTGTTGACGCACGGCATCGACCATCGGCGGTGGCCCGCAGAGGTATACATCGACATCGCCGTCGTTCAGCGCACTTTCAGCCATGTGCTGGGTGACATAGCCCTGCTGCGAATGAAGGGTCTGGGGATCGGCCACGCACGTGACAAAAGTGAAGTTGGGCAACTGCACGGCGAACGCTTGCAAAGCCTCGACCATCACCAGGTCCTGATCCCGCGTCACCCCGTAGATCAGCGTGACCTGGCGAGTCTCCTTGCGTTCGGCCAACACTTGAAGCATCGACAGAAAGGGCGCAAGGCCAGTGCCGCCGGCGAGAAACAACAATGGCCGGGTAACTTCACGCAGGTAGAAACTGCCCAGCGGCCCGGTCATCGGCACCGCGTCGCCCGGCTGGGCGTGCTCCAGCCAACCACTCATCAGGCCGCCGGGTACATGCTTGATCAAAAAGCTGGTGAGCTTTTCGCCGGGGCGGTTGCTGAACGAGTAAGAGCGGGTTTGCCCGCTGCCGGGAACGCCAATATTGACATACTGGCCAGGGAGGAAGACCGGTGCCTGATCCAGCTCGAAACTGACCTCCAGGGCGGCGTCGGCATGGCGGGTAATGTTTGAGACTGTGGCGGCAAACTGCGCCGTCCCGGTCTTGCATGCGCTGGACGACACGGGCACGGCAATCACGCAATCGGAGCTCGGCACCATTTGGCAAGTCAGGATCTGGCGCTCCTGCGCCTCATCCTCGCTTAGCGCGTCTTCGATGTAATCATCACCCAAGTCATAGGCGCCGGTTTCGCAGCGGCACTTACAGGTGCCGCATACGCCGTCGGAGCAGTCCATGGGCAGGTTGATACGTTGGCGAAAAGCGGCATCGAGGACCTTTTCACCCACCTTGCAGTCGATGAAACGGGTGATCCCGTCCTCGAAGTTCAGGGCTATGGAGTACGTCATGGGTGTGTCCTCAGATGTGGTAAATATCGATGACCTGATGGATGTAGTCGTTTTTCAGCACCACTTTCTTACGCGTGATCAGCGGCTGTTCGGCGCTGATATCCAGGCGGTAAAACGAGGTGCCGAAATACGAATCCGTGGTCTTGTATCGATGGCTGAGGGTCTGCCAGTTGAACCGCAGCTCCACGTTCTGGCCGTCGTCGGCCAGTACTTCCAGGTTGGTGAGCAAATGCGCGGTGCGCGGCTCCGGCATGCTGGCGCTCGAACGCTCGGTCTTGATGCGAAAAACACGGTCTTCCAGGCCGTCACGGCTGGGGTAATAAATCAGCGAAATTTCGCTCTGCGGATCTTCAGTCAGCGTGTCATGGTCGTCCCAGGCGGGCATCCAGAACTCAACCTTGGGCGAATAGCATTCCAGCCACTCGTCCCACTGGCGATCGTCCAGCAAGCGCGCTTCGCGGTAGAGAAAGTCGAGCAGGCGATCGCGGGAAATGCTCATGACTGCACCTCCTTATCGGTGGCAATCAACCCTTGCTGTTCAAGCTCGATGGCACGTTGCAAGCTCGCCGCCCAATGCGCATGCTGGCGCACGAACAGGCCTTCATCTTCGGTTTTCACGCCGCTGAGCTGCGGGTTGATACCCATGGCCCGGGCATTCTCATCAGCGCCTTCGACCCATTGTTTGGCGCCTCGGCTGAGGTCATTCCACAAGGTAGTCGCGCCTTGATAGCCAACCTGGCAGGCGCGGAACTCTTCCAGGTCGTCAGGCGTACCCATGCCACTGACGTTGAAGAAATCCTCGTACTGGCGGATGCGTGTCGCCCGTTCCTGGGCACTTTCGCCCTTGGGCGCCATGCAATAAATCGTCACCTCGGTCTTGTCGACCGCGATAGGCCGCACCACACGGATCTGCGTCGAGAACTGATCCATCAGGTAGACGTTGGGATAGAGGCAGAGATTGCGCGTCTGGTCGACGATAAAGTCGGCACGCTCCTGGCCCAGGCGCTCGGCCAGCTCCTCGCGATGCGCATGCACTGGACGCACTTGCGGATTGAGCAGGTGGGTCCACAGCAGGATATGACCGTGCTCGAAGGCATACACGCCGCCGAGGCTTTTGGACCAGCCATTGGCGTCGACAGTGCGCGTGCCTTCGGCCTCGTAGTTGCGCCGGCCCATGGTTGCCGAGTAGTTCCAGTGCACCGAGCTGACGTGATAACCATCGGCGCCATTCTCGATCTGCAGCTTCCAGTTGCCATCGTAGACATAGGTCGAACTGCCGCGTAGCACCTCCAGGCCCTGCGGTGCCTGATCGACCATCTGGTCAATGATGACGCGGGTTTCGCCCAAATAATCGCTCAGCTCCGGCACCGCTTCGCTGAGGCTGCCAAACAGGAAACCCCGGTAGTTTTCGAAACGGCCCAGGCGCTTGAGGTCGTGCGAGCCGTCGCAATCGAAACTGTCGGGATAGGCGCCGCCTTTGGCATCCTTCACTTTGAGCAGCTTGCCGGCGTTGCTGAACGTCCAGCCGTGAAACGGGCAGGTAAACGAACCCTTGTTACCTTGCTTGCGCCGGCAGAGCATAGCGCCACGGTGAGCACAGGCATTGACCAGGCCGTGCAGTACAGCCTGTTTATCTCGGGTGATGACGACCGGCTGACGGCCAATCCAGGTGGTGAAATAGTCGTTGATTTCCGGCACCTGGCTTTCATGCGCCAGGTAGACCCAGCCACTTTCGAAAATGTGCTTCATTTCCAGGGCGAACAGGTCGGGGTCGGTAAAGATATCGCGGCGGCAGCGGAAAACCCCGGTGGCGGGATCATCTTGAACGCTATCGCTGAGTTGGCGTGCGAGTCGGTCGAGCGTGCTGATCATGGGGTAGGCCCTCCGTTGTTCTTGTATCAGGCCCCCTCACCTTATGTGCTTGCCCTGCCCCCCAATATCCGCTGACTGCAAATCGCTATCCGCCCGGCGCGCCCTTTTATCTTTGCCGCCGCCAGGTCTGCGAAGGCAGCTCGCCAAAGCGCTTGCGGTACGACTCGGAGAAGCGCCCCAGATGCAGAAAGCCGTAATCGAGCGCCACTTCCGTGACACTGCGCGCCTTGGCCAACTGCAACACCGCATGCACCCGCTCCAGCTTGCGCTGACGCATATAGTCACGGGGTGACAAGCCCACCTGGCGTTCGAAAAGGGTGTACAGCGAGCGCTCGCCAACCCTTGCCACCGCCATCAGTTGTTTGACGCTGATATCTTCGGTCAAGTGTTCTTCAATGAATTGTCGCACCGGCTCGAAACCACCGCGCTCATCAGGCCGGGGAACAACCCGCAGGACATTGTTGGTCAGCAGCGCCAGGAGCTTGTTCGCCACAATCCGCTCATACAGGGCCTGCACTTCAGACTCTGCAGCATTCTCGGCCTCATGGCAGATCAACCCCAGCAGTGGCAGGAAACCGCCCATTTCGGTGAGGTCATGGCGCGCGGCAACGAAGCGGATGCCTTGCTGTGGAAGCGTCCAGTGCTGCTCAAGGCAAGCGTTCTCGAGTAGGCGCACAGGCAGTTTGATGATGAATTTTTCGCAATCTGCGGAATAGGTCAGGTCCACGGGATCATCAGGATTGATCAGCAGAACTTCGCCAGGCCCCAATACCTGTTCCTGGCCACGGGACGTCGAGCGGCAATGGCCTTGCAGCAGAATCTGCAGGTGGTAAATCGTCTCCAGCGCTGTCGACGTCACCCTCACCGGGGCGCCATAACGGATACGGCACAAATCCAGGCTGGAGAAGGTTCGATGGCTGATGCTCGCCTGGGGCCGGCCTTTGGGTGGCAGGCGGATACAATGGCTGCCAACATGCTGATTGACGTAGTCCGACACGGCATGGGGGTCGGCACGATCGAAAATCTGGCTGCGCTCACTCAATAGCACGGTCATGGTTGCGTCTCTTATATTTTTATTGGGCCCAGGCTGATGCCAAGATGCCCCGCTGGCAAGACCTGTGTGGCAGCAGTTTGGAAATCACGGCAGATTCAGTGGCTTGACCATCATGTGTTCGGTTAACACTATGGGTATCGAAACGTTCGATGGTGATAGCCGCCATGATACGTCCTATCTCCATTATGTGTGTTCTTCAATGAAGATTGACCCGGGGAAAGCAGGCCGTCCAATATTGATTAGGTCTCCCTTAATACCCTGGAGGTATCGTGGGGCTTCGCCATTTACGCGAGTACCACGGAACAAGCCCAGTGTCATTTTTACGCCCTGCGCAACAGTCTTTTGTCATCAGCAGGATTGATAGCTTCCTAACGAAACCCCCATTCTAGGGGGCTCTCTTCGCGCTTATATCATTCCGAATGATAGTTACCTTTGTTTCATTCGATTCGTGAGATAGCACATCGCCGAGCATGATCCGCCCATCTCAATACTTTGGCGGATGCACCTCATGGAACAGTCACTCAAACATTTTCGCTATCCCTTGGCCATTTTGGCCGTGATGGTGATGAGCGCCTGCGGCAAAACCCCTGACCAAGCGGCCGCCATGCCAGCCAGCAGCGTCAGCGTCGCCAAGGTCCTGGAACAACCTGTCAATGAATGGGACGAGGTCACCGGTCGCCTGGAAGCCCCGGAAACCGTACAGATTCGTCCGCGAGTTTCCGGCCAGATCGACCAGGTGGCCTTTACTGAAGGTGCACTGGTCAAGAAAGGCGACTTGCTGTTCCAGATCGACCCGCGTCCATTCCAGGCCGAAGTGCGTCGCCTCGAAGCCCAGTTGGCGCAGACTCGCGCCGCCGCCGTCCGCAGCGAGAACGAAGCCCGACGCGGCGATCGCCTGCGCCAGAGCAATGCGATCTCGGCGGAGCTGGCCGATTCGCGCACCACTGCCGCCCAGGAAGCCCGCGCCGCCGTCGCCGGGATCCAGGCACAGTTGGACCTGGCCAAGTTGAACCTGAGCTTCACCCGCGTCACCTCGCCGATCAGTGGCCGTGTCAGCCGGGCCGACATCACCGCCGGCAACCTGGTGACCGCCGATGTCACCGAACTGACCAGTGTGGTCTCCACCGACAAAATCTATGCCTACTTCGACGCCGATGAGCGCGTGTACCTCAAGTACACCGAACTGGCGCGCCAGGGTCGCCGTGGGGCCACCACTCCGGTGTACCTGGGCCTGTCGAACGAAGACGGCAACCCGCACCTGGGCGAGATGAACTTCATCGACAACCAGGTCAACCCGGCGACCGGCACCATCCGTGGCCGAGCAGTGTTTGATAACACTGACGGACGCTTCACGCCAGGCCTGTACGCACGCTTGAAACTGGTGGGCAGTGGCACCTACTCCGCCGTGCTGATCAACGACGAAGCGGTGGGTACCGATTTAGGCAAGAAGTTCGTGCTGGTGATGGATGGCGACAACAAATCGTCGTACCGCGCCGTGGAACTGGGGCCGAAGATCGAAGGCTTGCGCATCGTGCGCAGCGGCCTGAACAAGGACGACACCATTATCGTCAAGGGCCTGCAGCGGGTTCGCCCGGGTTCACCGGTAGCTCCGCAAACCATCCCGATGGCCAGCAAGGAAACCCTCGCCGCATTGGCACAACAACGACAAGCGCTTGAAGCCAGCAACCTGGAGCAGGTGACGACGGAAAAAACCGCCTCCAAGCTCGCAAGCACTGCGACTCCACGCGGTTAAGGGACAACACTCAAGATGAATTTTTCCAAGTTCTTCATTTCGCGGCCGATCTTCGCAGCGGTGCTCTCGCTGTTGATCCTGATCGCCGGTGCAATTTCACTGTTCCAGTTGCCGATCAGTGAATACCCGGAAGTCGTACCGCCTACCGTGGTGGTACGCGCCAACTTCCCCGGCGCCAACCCTAAAGTCATCGGTGAAACCGTTGCCGCGCCCCTGGAGCAAGCCATTACCGGCGTTGAGAACATGCTGTACATGTCCTCCCAGTCGACGGCCGACGGCAAGATCACCCTGACCATCACCTTCGCCCTCGGCACCGACCTGGACAACGCCCAGGTACAGGTGCAGAACCGCGTAACCCGGACCCAGCCCAAGCTGCCGGAAGAAGTGACCCGGATAGGTATTACCGTGGACAAGGCCTCTCCGGACCTGACCATGGTGGTGCACTTGACCTCACCGGACCAGCGCTACGACATGCTCTACCTGTCCAACTACGCCATCCTCAATATCAAGGATGAGTTGGCGCGCCTGGGCGGTGTCGGTGACGTGCAGTTGTTCGGCATGGGCGACTACTCCCTGCGGGTCTGGCTGGACCCGAACAAGACCGCTTCGCGCAACCTGACGGCCACTGATGTGGTGACTGCGATTCGCGAGCAGAACCGCCAGGTGGCCGCTGGTGCCCTGGGTGCGCCACCTGCACCGAATGCCACCAGCTTCCAGCTGTCGGTCAACACCCAAGGTCGCCTGGTGACCGAGGAAGAGTTCGAGAACATCATTATCCGCGCAGGCGACAACGGTGAGATCACCCGCCTCAAAGACATCGCGCGGGTGGAGCTGGGTTCCAGCCAATACGCCCTGCGTTCGTTACTCAACAACCAACCGGCGGTGGCGATCCCGATCTTCCAGCGTCCGGGTTCCAACGCCATCGAAATATCCAATGAAGTGCGCGCCAAGATGGCGGAACTCAAGCAGAGTTTCCCCGAAGGTATGGACTTCAGCATCGTCTATGACCCGACCATCTTCGTTCGTGGCTCCATCGAAGCGGTGGTTCACACCCTGTTCGAAGCACTGATCCTGGTAGTGCTGGTGGTGATCCTGTTCCTGCAAACCTGGCGCGCCTCGATCATCCCGTTGGTGGCAGTACCGGTATCGTTGATTGGTACCTTTGCAGTGATGCACCTGTTTGGCTTTTCCCTCAACGCCCTGTCGCTGTTCGGGCTGGTATTGGCCATCGGTATCGTGGTGGACGACGCCATCGTGGTGGTGGAAAACGTCGAACGAAACATCGAGCTGGGCCTGAAACCGTTCGAGGCCACCCAAAAGGCCATGAGCGAAGTGACCGGCCCGATCATCGCCACGGCGCTGGTGCTGTGTGCGGTGTTTATCCCGGCGGCCTTTATCAGCGGCTTGACCGGGCAGTTCTACAAACAGTTCGCCTTGACCATTGCCATTTCGACGGTGATCTCGGCCTTCAACTCACTGACCTTGTCCCCTGCCCTGGCTGCCGTGCTGCTGCGCAGCCATGACGCGCCAAAGGACCGCTTTTCGAAAATTCTCGACAAAATTTTCGGGGCCTGGTTGTTCCGTCCGTTCAACCGTTTCTTCGATCGGGCCAGCCATGGTTACGTCGGCACGGTACGCCGGGTGATTCGCGGCAGCGGCATCGCACTGTTTCTGTACGCAGGCTTGATGGTGCTGACCTGGTTCGGTTTTGCCCACACTCCGACCGGCTTCGTACCGGCCCAGGACAAGCAATACCTGGTGGCCTTCGCCCAATTACCGGACGCCGCGAGCCTTGACCGCACCGAAGATGTGATCAAGCGCATGTCCGATATCGCCCTGAAACAACCGGGTGTGGATAGCGCCGTGGCGTTCCCTGGCCTGTCGATCAACGGTTTCACCAACAGCACCAACAGCGGCATCGTGTTCGTGACCTTGAAGCCCTTTGACGAGCGTAAAGGGCCGGGCATGTCCGCCGGGGCCATCGCCGGTGCGTTGAACGGCAAGTACAGCGATATCCAGGAAGCCTATATGGCGATCTTCCCACCGCCGCCGGTACAGGGCCTGGGCACCATTGGCGGGTTCCGCCTGCAAGTGGAAGACCGTGGCAACCTGGGTTACGACGAACTGTACAAAGAAGTGCAGAACGTCATCACCAAGAGCCGCACCGTACCGGAACTGGCCGGCTTGTTCACCAGTTACACGGTCAACGTGCCTCAGGTCGATGCCGCCATCGACCGGGAAAAAGCCAAGACCCATGGCGTGGCGATCAGCGACATCTTCGACACCCTGCAGATTTACCTGGGTTCGCTGTATGCCAACGACTTCAACCGTTTTGGCCGTACCTATCAGGTCAACGTGCAGGCTGAGCAGCAGTTCCGCCTGGACGAAGAGCAGATCGGCCAGTTGAAAGTACGCAACAATAAGGGCGAGATGATCCCACTGGCGACCTTTATCAAGGTCAGCGACACCTCGGGGCCGGACCGCGTGATGCACTACAACGGTTTCATCACCGCCGAAATCAACGGCAACGCGGCACCGGGCTACAGCTCCGGCCAGGCTGAAGCGGCGATTGAGAAACTGTTGAAGGACGAACTGCCCAACGGCATGACCTACGAGTGGACCGACCTGACGTACCAGCAAATCCTCTCGGGCAACACCGCGCTGTTCGTGTTCCCGCTCTGCGTGCTGCTGGCGTTCCTGGTACTGGCCGCCCAATACGAAAGCTGGAGCCTGCCACTGGCGGTGATCCTGATCGTACCGATGACCCTGCTGTCGGCCATCACCGGGGTGATTATCTCTGGCGGCGACAACAACATCTTTACCCAGATCGGCTTGATCGTACTGGTGGGGCTTGCCTGTAAGAACGCGATTCTGATCGTCGAGTTTGCCAAGGATAAACAGCAGGAAGGTCTCGATCCGCTCGCCGCGGTACTGGAAGCCTGCCGCCTGCGTCTGCGGCCAATCCTGATGACCTCGTTCGCCTTCATCATGGGTGTGGTCCCCCTGGTGTTCTCCAGCGGTGCCGGTGCCGAAATGCGTCATGCCATGGGCGTGGCGGTGTTCTCCGGGATGATCGGTGTGACGTTCTTTGGTCTGCTGTTGACACCAGTGTTCTACGTACTGATCCGTCGTTTTGTCGAGCGCAGCGAAGCACGCAAAGCGGCCAAGGCCTTGAAGCTGGAGACACAGCAATGAGTGTGAAAGTGTTCCTGCCAAGCCTGCTGGTACTGGCGCTCAGCGCCTGTGCCGTGGGCCCTGACTACCAAACCCAAACCCCGGAGGCGGCCAATATCACGGCTGCCGCCGACGCCAAGCAGTACGACCACGCGAAGTTCGAGGGCATCTGGTGGCAGCAGTTCGAGGACCCGACCCTTAATCAGTTAGTGACCCAGTCCCTGCAGGGCAACCGTGACCTGCGTGTGGCCTTTGCCCGTCTGCGGGCCGCCCGGGCGATTCGTGATGACGCCAGCAATGACGCCATGCCGACCATCACCAGCCGTGCCAGCAGTGACCTGGCCAAGGGACAAATCCCTGGCCAGACCACCCGCCGTGTGAACAGCGAACGCTACGACCTGGGCCTGGACATGGCCTGGGAGCTGGACCTGTTCGGCCGTATCCAGCGCAACCTGGAAGCCAGCGACGCGGACCAACAGGCCGCCGAAGCCGATCTCTATCAGTTGCAAGTCAGCATGATTGCCGAATTGGTGGACGCTTACGGTCAACTGCGGGGCGCGCAACTGCGGGAAAAAATCGCCCTGGCCAACCTGAAGAACCAACAGGATTCGCGCACCATCACTGAAAGCCTGCGCGACGCGGGTGTCGGTGACCAACTGGACGTGGTACGTGCCGACGCGCGCCTGGCGGCGGTGGAAGCCAGCGTTCCGCAACTGCAGGCCGAGCAAGTGCGCGAGCGTAATCGTATCGCCACCCTCCTCGGCCAGCGCCCCGACAAACTGAGCGTGGACCTGAGCCCCGCGAACCTGCCGGCCATTGCCAAGGCGCTGCCGATTGGCGACCCGGGGCAATTGCTGCAACGTCGCCCGGACATCCTCAGTGCCGAACGCAAACTGGCCGCCGCCACCGCGCGGATCGGCGTGGCCAAGGCCGACCTGTTCCCACGGGTCAGCCTCAGCGGCTTCCTTGGCTTTACCGCCGGCCGTGGTTCGCAGATCGGTTCATCCGCCGCCAACGCCTGGGCCCTGGGCCCAAGCATCACCTGGGCAGCCTTTGACCTGGGCAGCGTGCGCGCGCGCTTGCGCGGTGCCGATGCCGAAGCCGAGGGCGCCCTGGCGACGTATGAGCAACAAGTGCTGCTGGCCCTGGAAGAGTCGGAAAACGCCTTCAGCGATTATGGCAAACGCCAGCAGCGCCTGGTTTCGCTGATTCGTCAGAGCGAGTCCAGCCGCGCCGCCGCCGACCTGGCAGAAATTCGCTATCGCGAAGGCAGCGCGGATTTCCTGGTGCTGCTGGACGCCCAGCGTGAGCGCCTGGCGGCCGAAGATTCCCAGGCCCAGGCCGAAGTGGATCTGTATCGCGGCATTGTTGCGATCTACAAGGCATTGGGTGGAGGTTGGCAGCCGGACACCACGGTGGCCAGCGCAAAGTAATCTGAAGAGCTCCTTTGGTTGGTCGCATCCAACCAATTTTTAGCCCCGTGGTCCATTCGGTCACGGGGCTTTTTTTTGGAGCGTCCTAAAATGTTGAAAGTTACGTCTGTAAGCCAAACAAGAAGCCCTTCGTAAGTAACTTCCTAATACCGCTCTGCACTTGGTATTCAGGCTTAGCTGTTTTCATTGACATGCTCATTTTGCGTCAGCAAATTCTCCAGTTATGGAGGCACTGATACATATCACTTGCGCAATACTGACAACATTGTCTTTACTCAAGTGGCGCCGATTAGTTCATAAATTACGCGGAGGCTCGCAGACGAGTTAGGGCCTCCCGCGTAGTTCTGGACCGAAACTCCAATAGTAGCCTTTAAAACAAGGATCACCCCTTGTCAAATAAAAATACACATCCTCTTGAGAGCATTAATGCTAGCAATGTAATACTTTTTCAAAAAAATTACCTTATGAATGAAAAGCCAGTCATTCTAAAAGGAATGGGTAAGGATTGGCCTGCAATTAGGCGTTGGTCTGCGGACTTTTTCAAAAGTATTTATGGACACGTAAAAGCGCCTATCTGTTACTACAAGACAAACAGCAAGAACCTTATTACGCTGGATTAGAGAAGTCCGTCGCGCTTGTAAAAAAATAATTGTTCCTGCACGTTTTCCATCCAATGGAATAACAAATTCGATTATTGCCAACCTTATGGCTTGGGAAGCTTTTAAGTATTTGGCAAATATTGATCCTTCAAAAGTGGATGCATGCATCTTAAACTTAAGCTTCAATTCTTTTGAATTCACAAAAAAACAGGTATTCAAATAAAAATGGGCGCATTCAAATATTTAGGAAATAAAAACGACAACCTATATTACTCCTTGTCAATTTTTCTAAATCTGGACGTTCAGAGAAGCTTATTTGTGCTTTACTTACTGCAACTTGGCATCACACAAGGAGAAATAGGCGCTCTTCAATCCTTCTTATTCTTTTCTTCTGTGGCGTTAGAAGTTCCATCTGGCTTAATCGCAGATCGATATGGTCGCAAGGTTTCTCTTATAATCGGTTTTTTAGGGTTATGCATAAGTGGTGTTGGTTTTTTGCTATTTACCTCTTTTATTCCTTTCGCGATTATATTCTGTCTGTTCGGAGCTAGTATTGCTATGGGCTCCGGTTCAGACAGAGCATTATTGTATGACAATTTACTCGCGAAACATCGAGCCGAAGAATATCCAAAAATATTATCACGTGCTCGCGCTATTGGTGCAGTGTCATTAGGTTTGTCCATGCTTCTTGGCGGTGTACTACAAAATACTTGGTCTTGGGATAGCGTTTATATTTTTTTTGCAATATCAAAGCTTATTGGAGCGTTTGTTGTAACATTCATTCCCGAGTTCAAGCTCCCACCTATCTCAATGGATCTTAATAAAAAAATTGGCATAAGGAATAAAAATACGGAAGGAGTATTCATATTATTAATTGATTTTTTTCGTTCTAAAAAAGGCGCATTCCTTATACCCTTATTTATTGGATATGCTTTATTCGAGCTTTCGACGGTCCCTTTGTTTATCTATGGTCAGCCATTTTTTTCCATTCGAGGTTTAGAAGTGCCTGTCATTGCTGGTATTTATGCTGGAGTTGAAGCTGTATCGGCAGTAATGTTCATGGTAGCTGGTTTTATTTGCTCTAGATTCTCTCTCGGCATCATTGCTGCCACCACTACTATTGCTATAACTTTCCTTCTTTTCATTTTATCACTGGATATCGGAATAATTACTTCAATTGTAAGCTTTCTTCTAATTATGTCGATACCTGCTATATATGAGACTTCTTATGAAACGCACATTCATGATAATGTCGAGTCACGTATCCGAGCATCTTGCCTCTCTGTAGCAAATCTTATCAATTCAGTTATTATCGGCGCCTCCTACACTGTTTTCGGCGGATTACTGGATGCATATGGCTTCTCGATGACCTTGATTATAGTTGCAGCTTCCTGTTTTGTTGGCTTGATTGGTGTAAGCACAACCTTGCTGATAGGTAGACAAAATATCTGTTTAAAAAACAAGGAACTTGAATCATCCCGGACTTTCTAAACGCTCTACTAGGTGTCATTACTGCTGCAAAAAATCAGCGGAAACTTTAACTTAGCCTTATCCGCGCACTTGCGCCCTACGTAATATCATTAAGAATCAAGCTGCGGTAATGCCCGGGGTTGGACCCGACCCATTTGCGAAACGCCTTGTAGAACGAACTGACATCGGCAAACCCCAGGCGCGAGGCGATATCGGCAAAGCTGATCTGCGGTTCTGCCAGCCAGACAATGGCCAACTCCTTACGCACGCTGTCCTTGAGGCTTTGATAGGTATGCCCCTCTTCTGCCAGGCGACGGCGCAGGGTGGATGCCGACACACACAGCGTCTGGGCCAGTTGCTCGGTTTCCGGCCAGATCTGGGCCGGCATCTGCCGCAGGTCGTGCTTGATCCGCATGGCCAGGCTGTCGGGATCACGGTATTTGACGAGTATGTTGGCCGGTGCCTGGGCAAGAAAACGCTTGAGCTCTTCGGCGTTGCGCTTGATGGGCAAGTCGAGGCAGTCGGCGGAGAAAATCATCCGGGTGCGTGGCCGCTCAAAACGCAGGTTGTCGGAAAACATGACTTGGTAATCGTCAATAAACGCTGGTTGCGGGCAACGCAGTTCGATAGCGAGGATCGGGATACGCCTGCCGGCCAGCCAGCACGCAACGCCATGGACGATCATCCAGTAAGTGAAATAGGTGAACGCCCGCCTGGACTCAGGCTCAGGTTCCAGCAGCACGATCTCCGCCAGGCTTTGCTGACGCACCAACTGGGCTGGCAAGTGATCAAGCATCAACGATAAAAACCCCAGGCCGGTTTCCAGGCCCGCCCCGAGACTGAGCGGAGCCATGGAGGCGCGGCAGAGAAACGCCAGGCTGCCGGTCTTGAGCCTGCGCGGGTCCATAGCGAAAAACTCATCATCCAAGCGGCGTGCCAACAAGCGCCACAGCCGGGCATAAGCCGTGGCCGGAACACGCGCTGCCGGCTGTTCCAGCAGCGCCGGATCAATCCCGACCTTGTTCAGCACTTCATGGGTAGCCGCACCCGGTGCGCAGCTTTGCAACAGGGCTTCGCGGACCAGATGGATGGAGATGGTGTCTTTTTCCGCCATGACGTATGGAGTGCCGGTTGCGCTGGAGATGTCGCGCATCATAGTGGGCACAGGGCTTCACCACCACCGCAGAGGAAGCTGTACACCTCAAAAACAGGTAGTCCGGCCGGCATAGAGCGTGGTGTAGATACCAATGCCATCACCGTTCAGCCATCGTTCAGGAAACGCCAATATTTCCTATTTAGGAATAAGTATCATTATGTTACAACTTAGCTTCCTATCTAATTACGCTTCGGTGCCGAATGCTTGTTCCATTTCTAATCATGCTGCGCGAAGGGATTGAAGCGGCATTGATCGTTGGCATCATCGCCAGTTACTTGAAGCAAACGGGGCGCGGCCAATGGATGCCTGCTGTGTGGGTCGGTGTCTTCCTTGCTGCTGCCCTGGCGCTGCTGGTGGGCGGTGGCCTGGAGTTGATGAGTGCGGAGTTTCCGCAAAAGCAGCAGGAATTGTTCGAAGGCATTGTCGGCCTGGTGGCCGTGGGCATTCTCAGTTCCATGGTGTTCTGGATGCGCAAGGTGGCGCGGTCCATCAAGCATTCCCTGCACCAATCCCTCGATCACGCGTTGGCCGGTTCCCGGCATCAGGTCACTGCGCTGATCGCCATGGTGTTTTTCGCGGTCGCCCGGGAAGGCCTGGAAACGGTGTTTTTCCTGCTGGCGGTGTTCCAGCAGAGTGAAGGCCCGGCCGCGCCCATCGGTGCCCTGCTCGGCCTGATCCTGGCGATCGTCGTCGGTTTGCTGATCTACACCGGCAGCATGCGCCTGAACCTTGGCGCGTTCTTTCGCTGGACCGGCCTGTTCATCCTCGTGGTGGCCGCCGGCATTCTCGCCAATTCGGTGCAAGCCCTGCACGAAGCCGGGATCTGGAACCATTTGCAAACCGTCTTGTTCGACTTCAGTGCCGTCCTGCCCATGGACGGCCCGCTGGGCTCCGTGCTGGCCGGGATGTTCGGTTATCAGGATGCGCCGACGGTCAGCACATTGGGTGCCTACCTGATCTACCTGTTGGTTGCCCTGGTGATGTTCTTCCTGCCCACGGCGCCCACCAAACCCGCCACCAACCGCACCCCTTCCGCTTCCAGCCTGTAAGGACCGTATTTTGTCCAGCCAATCCCCTCAACCGGCCTCGCCTCCCCGTGCCCTGCGCTGGGCAGTGGCCGGCTCGGCGCTCGTGATGATCGCCTGCGCAGGCCTGTTCTACTACGCCTCGCAAATAGCCGCCGCCAAACGCCAGACCAACCACAATGAAATTGCCGTGACGATCCACGCCCATAGCTGCGAACCCAATGCGCTGACGGTACCTGCCGGTCGCGCCAGCTTTCGCATCATCAACCGCTCGGACCGGGCGGTGGAATGGGAAATCCTCGATGGCGTGCTGGTGGTCGAAGAACGGGAAAACATCGCCCCAGGCCTGAGTCAGGTGATCAACGCCCGCCTGCTACCGGGTGATTACGCGATCACCTGCGGCTTGCTGAGCAACCCACGCGGCACCTTGCATGTGACGCCGACCGCCGAGTCGGATGCACAGGCCTTGGCCAAACCCTCCATGGTGGCGTTTATCGGGCCACTGTCGGAGTTCCGGGTGTACTTGAGCGGCCAGGGCAGCACTCTGATCAAGGCCGTCACGGCCCTTGACCAGGCCATCGCAGTTGGCGACCTGAACCTGGCCCAGACCCTCTATGTACCGGCCCGCGAGGCTTATCAGCGCCTGGCACCCGCCTCGCAACGCCTGGCGGAACTGGACAATGCCATCAATGCCCGCGCCGATTACTTCGAAAAACGCGAGCAAGACCCGGCATTCATCGGTTTCCACCGTATCGAGTACGCATTGTTCCAGCAGCGCAGCCTTGACGGCCTGGCACCGGTTGCCCAGCGCTTACTGACCGACGTCACCGCCCTCAAGCAACAGTTGTTGGCCCAGTCGCTGCCACCGGAGCAACTGGTGAGCATTCTGGTGCGCAACCTCAACAGCCTGGCGGATGTTCGCGCCACCAGCGGCGAAGAAGAACGCTACAGCCATATCGACCTCAACGGCTTTGCCGCCAACCTGGACGTCACCCGCAAGGTGGTCGATCTGATGCGGCCGCTACTGAGCAAGTCGGCCGCAGGCGTACTCCCGGGGATCGACACCGCCCTCGCCGCCTTCGACGCCGAACTCAACGGCTTGAAGGTGGATAACCACTACAGCACCTATGACAGCGTCACGGCAGACCAGCGCAAGCTGATCGCCAACAAGGCCAAGGCTCTGGCCGTTGCACTCGATGGAATCGATCCCGCCCTTGGCCTTTCCGGCCTACAGTGAAGACCCACTAGACATGAGTGATTCCGATACTTTTTCCCCCCAGCGTCGTCATGTATTGCTGGGCATGGCCGCCACCGGTGCAGCGATTGCCGGTGCAAGCCTGAGCTGCCCGGCCATGGCCGCGGCCCAGGTCACCACCGCGCCTAGCAGCGAGAAGACCCAGGAGCGCCATGATTTCCAGGGTAAGCATCAAACCGGCATCGTTACCCCACGTCCAGCCTGCGGCATGCTGGTGTCTTTCGACGTGTTGGCCAGCGATCGCGATGACCTGGAGCGGCTGCTGCGTACACTGACCGAACGTATCGACTTCCTGATGACTGGCGGCCCCGTACCGCAGGTCGACCCGAAACTGCCACCCACCGATTCCGGAATCCTCGGGCCGGTGGTCACGCCTGACAACCTGACCATCACTGTATCGGTGGGCGAGTCGTTGTTCGATGAGCGCTTCGGCCTGGCCAGCGCCAAGCCCAAGCGCCTGACCCGCATGGTCGGCTTCCCCAATGATGCCCTGGAAGCGGCCCAGTGCCACGGCGACCTGAGCCTGCAGTTCAGCGCCAACACCCCCGACACCAATATCCACGCCCTGCGCGACATGGTGAAAAACCTGCCTGACCTGCTGCTGGTGCGCTGGAAACAGGAAGGCAGCGTGCCGCCACAGGCCCCTGCCCGCCCCGGGACACCGGCACAAAGTGCGCGCAACTTCCTCGGTTTCCGTGACGGCTCGGCCAACCCGGACTCCAACGACGAACAGGCCATGGACCGGATCGTCTGGGTCCAACCTGGCAGTGACGAACCGGCCTGGGCCACCCATGGCAGCTACCAGGCAGTGCGGATCATTCGTAACTTTGTCGAGCGCTGGGACCGTACCCCCCTGCAGGAACAGGAAAGCATCCTCGGCCGGATCAAGACCAGTGGCGCGCCCATGGACGGGCAGAAAGAAACCCAGGTACCCGATTACAGCAAGGACCCGCAAGGCAAGTTGACCAAGCTCGATGCCCATATCCGCCTGGCCAATCCACGCACCCCTGGAAGCCAGGCCAACCTGATCCTGCGCCGGCCGTTCAACTACTCCAACGGTGTCAATAAAAACGGCCAGCTGGATATGGGGTTGTTGTTCATCTGCTACCAGGCCGACCTGGAGAAAGGCTTTATCAGCGTGCAAACCCGGCTCAACGGCGAACCCCTGGAGGAATACCTGAAGCCGGTCGGCGGCGGTTATTTCTTCACCCTGCCGGGTGTCACCGGCCCCCGGGACTTCCTTGGACGCACGCTGTTGGATGCCACGCGCCCGCAAACCACTGCCACTACCTGAAACCCAGCCCCCACAACGGAAACCGTCCCATGAAAAAGTCGTCTCTCGCGTTGTCGTTGTTCATGACCCTATCGCCGCTGGCGGCCTTTGCCGCGACAGCGCCACTGGACCTGGTTGGCCCGGTGTCGGACTACAAGATTTACGTCACCGAACAAATCGGTGAGCTGGTGACCCAAACCCAGGCGTTCACCGACGCCGTGAAAAAAGGCGACCTGGCCACCGCCAGGAAGCTCTATGCACCCACCCGAGTGCACTATGAATCCATCGAGCCGATCGCCGAGCTGTTCAGCGACCTCGATGCCTCCATCGACTCCCGGGTCGACGACCATGAGAACGGCGTGAAGGCCGATGATTTCACCGGCTTCCACCGTCTCGAATACAGCCTGTTTGCCGAGCACACCACCCAAGGCCTGGACGCCCTGGCCGATGGTTTGAACAAAGACGTCAAGGACCTGCAAACCCGTGTCGACGGCCTGACCTTCCCACCGGAAAAAGTCGTTGGCGGTGCCGCTGCGTTGTTGGAAGAAGTGGCCGCCACCAAAATTTCTGGCGAAGAAGACCGCTACAGCCACACCGACCTGTATGACTTTCAAGGCAACATCGACGGTGCGAAAAAAATCGTCGACCTGTTCCGTGGGCAGATCGACAAACAGGACAAGCAATTCTTGGTCAAGGTCGACAAGAACTTTGCCACCGTCGACAAGATCCTGGCCAAGTACAAGACCCAGGGCGGCGGTTTTGAAACCTACGACAAGGTCAAGGAAAACGACCGCAAGGCGTTGGTGGGCCCGGTCAATACGCTGGCGGAAGACCTCTCGACCCTGCGTGGGAAATTGGGTCTGAACTGACAAGAAAACCTCATGCCGCGCACTTGCACTGCTGCGCGGTGCGCGGTGCGCGGTGCGCGGTGCGCGGTGCGCGGTCGAGGAGCTTGCCTGCCTTGATGCGCCTACAAGCGTTTATTTCACCGCTGGATCAGGCGTGAAATTTTCAAACGCAGCCCCGATCGATACGGGTTTCCCGGCAGCCCTGAATCACCTGAACAGATGTCCCTGTATTCCGCTACAGACTTTTCCCGCCTGCAAACGCCTAATCTTCTCTCATGCTGAATCGTTTTTTGTTGACGATATCTGATCGCCGTAAATCAGGAGTGTTACCCACCGCAAGATCACTTTAGAGGGAGTCTTATGCATGTGATCATTACGGCCATCGGCTCAGCCGGTGACGTTCACCCATTTATCGGGATCGGGCGCACGCTCGCAGCACGCGGGCATCGGATAACGTTTTGCGCCAGCGCAGCGTTCGCGCCGGTGATCGAGCGCTGCGGTTTCAAGTTTTTGCCATTGGGTACCGCCGAGGAATATCGCACCATCATGGCTGACCCGGCGTTGTGGCATCCACGCACGTCGCTGCCCACCCTATGGAAATCCGTCGCCGGTACGTTACGCGAACAGTATCGGCTACTGGAACAAGCCTGTGACGACGACACCGTCATGCTCGGTTCGTTGTGGGCATTCTCTGCCCGCCTGCTGCAAGAAAAACACGGCATTCCGCTGATCACTGGCCAGGTCACACCGTTCGCCATCTGGTCACCCCTCGCGCGTCCCACCCATCCACCAGGAACGAACCTGCCGGCTTTTGTCCCGTATCCCCTGAGACGCCTGCTGCTGGGTGTCATCGAGCACACCTTTCTCGATCGGCTCATGAAGCCGGAGCTCAACGCTTTTCGCCGTGAATTGGGTTTGCCCCCGGTCAAACGCATCATCAGCCAGTGGATCTCCTCGCCCGACCGGGTGTTGGGATTGTTTCCGGATTGGTTCGCCCCCATCCAGCAGGACTGGCCTGCCCAGACGGTACTGACCGGGTTCCCGTTATTCGATGAATCCAGTTTCCAGGAGCCCGACGCCGAACTGGAGGACTTCTTGAGCGAGGCCTCACCGGTGGTGTTTACCCCAGGTTCGACCACGGTCAACAGTGAGCAGTATTTCTCGGCTGCGGCCCAGGCGCTGAAGTTGGTCGGCCGCCGCGGGGTGTTCCTGACCAGCCAGCCGGTAGGCCCGTTGCCCAGCGACGGCAGGATTCTGGTAAGGCGCTACGTGCCGATGAGCCGCATCCTGCCTCACAGCTCGGCGCTGGTGCATCACGGCGGCATCGGGACCACGGCACTGGCAATCACCGCCGGGGTGCCGCAGGTCGCCACGCCGTTCGCTCACGACCAGTTCGACAATGCAACGCGAATGGAGCGCATGGGGTGCGGCCTGCAGGTACTCGCTCCAGCCTCCGCCGAGTCGCTGGCCGCGGCCTTGGACAAGGTGTTGAGCAGTCATGACATACGCGCCAGTTGTGAGCGCTATAGCAAGCTTATTGCAAGTGGTGACAGCGCCAGCGAAGCGGCGGCGCTGCAAGTCGAGGCACTCGCCCGCACACATAAATACCGCGTGGCGTAATCAAGGGTTAATCGGGGATTGACGGTGCGCCGCCAATGGTCGGGACTTAAGACATCACTTTTTCATTCGTTTCAGCGGGCCAGCGGATTGGCCCACGGAGAACACCATGGCTCAGGCCACCCCCGCTTCGAGTACAGAACACGTGCTTTACCCTCTTACCGCCCCGCAACTGGATATCTGGTTGGACCAGGTACTGCATGGTGATAGCCCGCTTTACAACATCGGCGGCTATGCGCGCATCAATGGCCCGGTCGATGCCTCAAGGCTGCAGCAAGCGATCAACCAGGTAGCCGGCCGCTACGACGCGCTACGCATCCAACTGGTACCCGGCTCGCCTGATCATCCGCTGCCGCGGCAACGGTTCCTCGGGTCGGTCAGCACGCCGCTGGTCTTGCACGACGTATCAGCTCACGACGATCCGCAGGCCAGCGCACTGGCCTTGCTCCAGGAAAAACTGCAAACCCCGTTTTCCTTTGAAAGCGGGTTGCTGTTGCGAACCGACCTGCTCAAGGTTCGGCAAGACCTCTACTACTTTTTCGTCAATTGTCATCACCTGATCATCGACGGCTGGTCCTTCGCCATGATCGGCCGGGCCTTCAGCCAGGCCTATACCGCACTGCATGACCAGACGGAAAGCGAGGTAACGGCGCCGACCTATCAAGCGTATATCGAGCAACAAAGCACCGCCAAAGACTCGGCCGCCTTCCAGCGCCAACGCCAGTACTGGCTGGATAAATACCGTACGCTACCCCAGCCCCTGCTCGCGCCCCGCCATCAAGACCGATGGGAGCCACGCCTGACACCCAGCCAGAATCATGCCTGGCGCTTGCCCCGTGCGCTTTACAATCGTCTCGGCGAACAGGCGAAAGCGTCCGGCCAGGGAACTGTATTCCACGTAATGCTGGCGGTGCTATACAGCTACTTTGCACGGGCCGAGCAACGCGACGAGATTGTGATCGGCCTGCCCATCCTCAACCGCGCCAATGCCGCACACAAGGCCACGATGGGGTTGTTCGTCGGCATGAGCCCTGTGCGCCTAAGCCTGGGCACCGACCTGCGCTTTGGGGAACTGGTGGGCAAGATTGCCGTGACCCTCAAGCAGGACTATCGCTATCAACGCTTTCCGTTGAGTGAACTGAACCGTGAACTGGGGTTGCAGAACCTGGATCGGCGACAGTTGTTCGACCTGGTGGTGTCCTACGAACAGGATCAGGACACCTGGTACGGCCCGGCACCTGCGCAGCCCGTCAAACTCAGCAACGGCTATGAACAGATGCCACTGGCGATGCACATTCGTGAGTCCGCGCCGGACGACGATGTGTGGATGCATTTCATCTATAACGAGGCCTATTTCGAAGAAACGCAGATCGCGACGTTGCAACAGCGCTTCATGAACATTGTGCAGTGCGTGGCGGATGATTTCGACGTACCGGTCAACACTCTTGACCTGATGCCACCCACGGAGCGCCTGGTGTTGCGTGAACGCAATCGCACCGAAGTCGACTACCCCAGGGATGTGCTGCTCCATCAATTGATCGAGGCCCAGGCCGCTGCCCGCCCCGAAGCGATCGCCGTGCGCTTCGAGGATCAGGCGCTGACCTATGACCAACTGAACCGACAGGCCAACCAATTGGCCCATACCCTGCTGGAAACGGGTCTTGACCCGGACGCTCGGGTCGCCATCTGCGTGGAGCGCAGCCTGGAGATGGTGGTAGGCCTGCTGGGTATTCTCAAGGCGGGCGCCGCCTACGTGCCCCTGGACCCGGGTTATCCCGCAGACCGGTTGAGCCACATGCTGAGCGACAGTGCGCCAAGCGCGCTGATCACCACCCGTGGATTATTGACGCACCTGCCCGCCGTAACGATGCCCGTGTTGTGCCTGGACACCGACCATGAACGCTTGCGCCAACAACCGGAGCACAACCCGAACGCCACTGCGCTGGGGCTGACACCCCAACACCTGGCCTATGTGATTTACACCTCCGGTTCCACCGGCCTGCCTAAGGGGGTCATGAACCAACATGACGGGGTGGTGAATCGATTGCTCTGGGCTCGTGATGCTTATGGGGTCGATGAACACAGTCGCGTCCTGCAAAAAACCCCGTTCAGTTTCGATGTGTCTGTCTGGGAATTTTTCCTGCCGTTGCTAAGTGGCGCGCAACTGGTCATCGCCGCCCCCGACGGGCATAAGAACCCTCGCTACTTGATGGACATCATGGCAAGCGCCGGCATCACCCTGCTGCATTTCGTCCCGTCGATGTTGCAGGTCTTCCTCGACGAGGTCGAGCCACAGCGCTTACCAGCCCTGAAACAGGTCCTGTGCAGTGGCGAAGCGCTGCCCCATGCCTTGCAGAAGCGCTTTTTCGAACACTTGCCGAGGGTGCAGTTGCACAACCTCTATGGCCCCACCGAAGCGGCTATTGACGTGACAGCGTGGCATTGCCGGCCCGACTTGCACGAAGGCATCGTACCGATCGGCCAGCCGATCGCGAATATCCAGATGCATATCCTCGACGCGAACTTGCAACTGTTGCCACCTGGAGTCGTCGGCGAGCTTCACATCGGTGGCATAGGTGTCGCGCGAGGCTACCTGAACCGCCCCGAACTGACGGCCGAACGATTTATCGACGACCCGTTCCAGGCCTCCCCCCAGGCTCGCCTGTACAAGACAGGCGATCTGGGGCGCTGGCTGCCCGATGGCAGCATCGAATACCTGGGACGCAACGATTTCCAGGTAAAAATCCGCGGCCTGCGTATCGAACTTGGCGAGATCGAAGCGCGTCTGCTCGCCTGCAAAGGTGTCAAGGACGTGGTCGTGATCGCTCGCCAGGAAGCCGAAGGTGATGCATACCTCAGCGCCTATTTGGTGAGCGAACCCGGATGCGTGCTTTCACCGCAAGCGCTGCGGGAAGCTTTGCACCAGCAAGTACCTGACTACATGATACCCAGGCACCTGATTCAGCTTGAGCAGTTCCCGTTGAATGTGAACGGCAAGCTGGACCGCAAGGCCTTGCCCGAGCCCATGCAAACCTCGGGCAGTACCGATGCGACAGCGCCACGCACCGCGTTGGAACAGGCGCTGGCCGAACTCTGGCAGGACAACCTGAAACGCACTGCACTGGGCGTCCACGACAACTACTTCATGCTGGGCGGCGACTCCATGAAGGTCATTCACTTGCAGATCAAGGCTCGTGAACAAGGGATTGCGCTGACGCTGGCGCAGATTTACCAGCATCCGACCATCGCTCAACTGGCCCAGCGTCTTCAGACGCAAGACGCCTCACCAACGGGGCTGCAGCCCTTGGCACACATGGCGCCTTTCGCCCAGGTGCCACAAGAGATCCGCTTGGCCAGCGCGGGCCTGTTCGATGACGTGTTTGCGGCTTCGCAGTTGCAAGTCGGGATGATCTATCACTCGATGATGCACCCGGACTCGGCGATCTATCACGACATCTTCCGCTACCGCCTGCGCCTGCGTTGGGATGCGGTGGCCTGGGACCGGGCCTGCAGCACATTGATCCGGCGTCACCCGGCCCTGCGCATGTCGTTCGACATCGGCCACGCCGAAGTCCCCATGGCCCGGGTGCACTCGAGGGTCGAGTCTCCCGTAAAAGTCATCGATGTCGTCTCACTGAGCCCCGAGGCACGTACCCAGGCCATTTCCACCTATGTAGAGGAACGCAAGCGCTACCGCGAAGACTGGCATCAAGCGCCGCTGTATCAGTTTTGCGTGTTCGTCGCGGCAGATGAGATCGACCTGGTTTTCAGCTTCCATCATGCGATTCTCGACGGGTGGAGCGTTGCCACCTTGATGCGCGACCTGATCACCCTCTACACCGCGACGCCGGGGGCTGACGCACTGCCCGTCCTGACTACCACGCCGGCCGACTTCGTGGCCCTGGAACAGGAAGCCATCACAGCAGATACGCATCGCCAGTTCTGGAGCGAGTACCTGCGCGACGCACCCGCCGCCTCCATGACCAGTTGGGTCCATGTAGTTGCCCCGGACCCAACGCCGCACCGCTCGGCCTACCGAGAAATACCCGCAGTGGATCTGGCCCGGCTCGAAGCGTTCTGCCGTGCCAGGGACCTGCCGTTGCGCGCTGTCTTGCTGACGGCCCACGGTTTTGCGCAAGCCATCATGTCCAATCAAAAGGAAGTGCTGTGTGGCGTCATCAGCCATGGTCGGCCAGAGTTCGAAGATGCCGCCTCGGTCCTGGGGCTGTTCCTCAATACCCTGCCCGTGCGCTTCAGCACCCAGGGCCAGAGTTGGCTTGAGGTGGTCCGGGCCTCGATTGCCCAGGAACAACAGGTGTTCGCTCATCGGCGCTACCCATTTGCACTGATTCACCGCGAAACCGACGTGGACTTGAACGTGGTGTTCAATTACGTCGATTTTTATGTGCTCAAAGACATGGTGGCACAAGGCGAAGAAGTCCTCACTGACTGGGAGACAACGGAAGCGAGCAACTATGACTTGCTGACCACGATAGGCCGTCATCCTGGCAACGGCTCACTGATGTTGAAGATGGACTACCGCACTGCGCGGGTCGCCACCAGCCAGGTCGATGCCTATGCCGATTACTTGCTGCGCACGCTGGAATTGATGATGGCCGCGCCCGACGCCAAGCCCTGCATACCGGCCTGGTCACCGACTTTCGAGCAGGCCACGCCAACCTCGGCCGCAGCATTGCCTCATGGCAATCTGTCGAGCTTGTTGCTGGACAGTTTCGTCCGCCATGACGAACGGACCGCCGTGGGTCTTGACCAGGCCCGCCTGTCATACCGCCAACTGAGCAACGCCAGTGCACAACTGGTGAGCTGGCTGCACCAGCACGGTATCGGCCAGGGAGATCGGGTTGCAATCATGATGCCCCGCTCGCCTGACCTGATCATTGCCCTGCTCGGTGTCATACAGGCCGGCGCCGCGTATGTACCGATTGACCTGAGCTACCCGGATGACCGCATCCGGCTGATTCTCGAAGATTCACAACCGTGCCTCGTATTATTCGCCGACGCGTCTGCGAACCTGGCGACGACACTGGCAGGCGAGGCAGACAAGCGTCACTGGGACAGCGTGGTCGCCGGGTTCGATGGCAATCTGGCGCACAGTCACGACCTGGTTGCATCCATCGCGACCAACATTGAGGGTGAAGATAACGCTTACGTGCTCTATACGTCGGGCTCCACGGGCCGTCCCAAGGGCGTAGCAATGCCGCACCGTGCGTTGACCAATATGATCCTTTGGCAGAACCGCCGGCAGGCGCAAGACGCCTGCCCGGCCGAATCGCTGAAGACGCTGCAATATTCGCCCATTTCGTTCGACGTATCGTTCCAGGAGATTCTCTCGACCCTGTCTTGCGGCGCAGAGCTGGTGATGATTGATGAAGCGCTGCGCTATGACTTCATCCGGTTATTGAAATTCATCTGCGCGCAGGAGGTGAATCGCCTGTTCCTGCCCTACGTTGCCTTCCAGGGCCTGGCCGAAGTTGCCATGCAGCTGGGGATCCGTCCCGTATCGTTGCGCCAGGTCAACGTGGCCGGTGAGCAGCTGAAAATCACGGGCGAAATCCGTGGCCTGATTGATGGCCTCGACGATTGCCGGGTCGAAAACCACTACGGCCCCACCGAGGCCCATGTGGTCACGAGCCTGAAGCTTGAAGGCGCCACGGCGACCTGGCCGAGCATGCCGCCGATCGGCAGACCCATCGACGGGGTACGCATGCATGTCCTGGATGCGGCGGGTAACGCATGTCCGGTCGGGGTGATGGGTGACCTGTTCATCGAAGGTGCATGCCTGGCCAACGGTTACTGGAGTCGACCCGACCTGACCGACGAACGCTTTATCTATCGGCAGCTGGAGGGCGAGACTCGGCGATTGTATGAAACTGGAGACATCGGGTTCTACCTGCCCTGGGGCGACCTCGTCTATCAGGGCCGTAGCGACGCACAAGTCAAAATCCGCGGTTATCGCATCGAGCTGGGCGAGATTGAAGTGGCCATTCATGGCTCTGCCCGGTTCGGAGCTGATATCCAGCAGGTGGCGGTCATCGACAAGCCTGCAAGCGATGGCAGTCGTTATCTGGTGGGCTTCATCCAGGCTATGCCGGGGCGCACGCCGGACCTGGATCAACTCAAGGCCGAAATGCGCCTGGCGCTGCCCGACTACATGGTGCCGAACACGCTGGTGAGCATTGCGCAACTGCCGCTGGGCCCCACCGGCAAGATCGACCGTCAGCGCTTGCAGAAGGTAGAGGTTCAAAACACCTTGCTGCGCGCCTTTACCGCGCCCAGAAATGCCAGGGAAGACCTGCTGCAAGCCTATTGGCAAGAAACCCTGGGTCTGGAAGACATCAGCGTCCATGACAACTTCTTCGAGCTCGGTGGCAACTCGCTCAAGGCGGTGCAACTGGTTGCCATGCTGGCCAGGCATCAGGGCCTGGAGCCGTCATTGTCAGACTTCATCCAGGCCCCGACCATCGCCGAATTCGCCCAGGTGTTGCAACAGACCGAAACCGGACACCCTGACACCGGCGCGCTGGTGGATTTCAAAAACGCCACGGGCAAGCCGACCCTGTTCCTGGTGCATCCCATCGGAGGGCACGTGCTGTGCTATGCGGCTCTGGCGCGAGTCCTCAAGCACCAGGTGCATCTTTATGCACTGCAAGCACCGGGAACATGGGATGCCCGTGAGCCATTGCAATCGGTGCAAACCCAGGCGGTGTATTACGCAGATGCCATTGAACAGGTCGCGCCTGAAGGCCCGTTGAATATTGGTGGCTGGTCTTATGGCGGCGTCGTGGCGTATGAGCTGGCGAGCGAGTTGCAGCGGCGCGGGCGGAGTCTGCACAACGTGTTTCTACTCGACACCATCGTGCGCGTCAGGCAGGGCGAGGTGCAGATCGAACGCACCGAGTTCATGAATTGGTTCATGTGGGAATTGCTCAGCGGCGACGGTCAAAAGGAATACGACTACCAGGCCCTGGATTTCTCTTCCATGAGCGACTCACACGCCTTCGAGGCGATCAGGCAGCATGGCATTGACCAGGGCATGTTCGACGAAACCATCACCCTGGCGACACTGGATCAATTGTTCCGAGTCTTCCATGCCAACTGGCAGGGGCTGCTGGACTACCGCTTCCCGCCACTGGACTTGCCTATCACGCTGTTCGCCGCGGATGTGGAGCTGCCCGATGTGCTGCAAGCCCCGCATGAACTGGTGGGTACCGCATTTCGCGATCCGTACCGCGGGTGGCGCTCGATTGCTCCCCAAGTACAGCGAGTCGCCGTGGAAGGCGACCATTTGACCATGATGCGCGAGCCTCATATCGAAGGGGTGGGCGAATTCATCAAGTTACGCATAGACGCGACCCGGGCCAGGAGCGCTGGTTCCAGGGCGGCACTCGCCTAACCGCTACCGACGGCAACGGAGCAGGACTGACAGCTCCGCTTGACTTAAATGCCCGGTAGATTCGGGCTTGATACAGGTGAAAACAGCATGACAGAACCCAGGAAAGCCATCGTGGTGGGCGCCGGTATCGGAGGACTGACCGCGGCCATTGCGCTGCAGCGTGCGGGCTGGCAGGTCAAGGTTTTCGAGGCGGCCCAGACGCTGCGTACCGGCGGCACCGGCTTGTCCGTCATGGCCAATGCCATGGCGGCGCTGCACTCGATCGATGCCCATGTTCCGGTAGAACAGGCAGGCCAGGTGATCCGACAGTTTTTTTTCAAGAAACACAATGGAGGCCCCATCACCAGCATGCCCATCCATGAGATCGGCGAGCAGTTGGGTCACCCGAGTGTGAATATCCAGCGCCCCTTGCTGCTGCGTGCTCTGGCGCAGCAGCTCACACCCGACACCCTGACAACCGGTTTGCGCTGCGTGGGTTACGCCAATCACCCGGATGGCGTGGCGGTACACTTCGAAGATGGCAGTACCCACGAAGCTGAGCTGCTGGTTGGCGCAGACGGCCTTAACTCGGTGATCCGCCAGCAGATGCTGGGCGAGACGCCAACACGGCCATCGGGTTATATCGCCTGGCTGGCGGTAACGCCCTTCAGCCATCCGGTGATGACCGAAGGCTATGTGGCGCATTATTGGGGCCGCGGCAAGCGCTTTGGGCTCTGCGATGTGGGGGACGGCCAGGCGTATTGGTGGGGGACCTGCAACCACGAAAACGCAGCAGACGCCGCCTTGAACATCAGCAAACAGGAAGTGCTCGACGCGTACGTCGGCTGGGCACCGGAGGTCATCGCGGCCATCGAGGCCACCCCCGAAAGTGCCCTATTGAAGATGCATGCCCGGGATCGCCAGCCCGTAGAGCAGTTCTGTGACGGGCACGTGGCGCTGCTGGGGGACGCGGCTCATCCCATGCTGCCCAGCCTGGGCCAGGGTGCGGCGCAGGCCATTGAAGATGCCGTGGTGCTGGCCGAACGCCTGGCGCAAACGCCGGACCTGCGCACCGCGCTGGCGGACTACCAGGCGCATCGACACCCACGGGCTAATGGGATCGTCAATTCCGCGCGCTTCATGAGTGGCATCGAACAGGCCGAGTCGACATTCGCCTGCTGGTTTCGAGACTGGTATATGCGCCTGACGCCCCAGAGCAGCCTGCGCAAAAAGAACATCGACATCCTGTCGTTCAAGCCCAGTGCATAAGCCATCGCGATGTTTCCGGGCTTCAGCCTCACTTGTCACTGCCTGACAGGCAGGACGATCACATTCTTCCGTGCCCCATGGAGGGCAAGATATGCTGGTGTTCATGCTGGTGGTGTTGATAGTGCTTGCTGTGTTTATCGCCTGGGGCTGGTTGACGTATCCGGGCATCGGCCATGTCCTGTACGACCTGATCATGGCGTTGGAGGCACGCCTCTACCGGTTGCGAAAAATCACCGTGCCCATCAGCGAGATGACCGTGTCGACCTGGCAAGGTGGGCCGTGCGAACCGTCCGGCAGCATCCTGATGCTGCACGGCTACAGCGGCGACAAGGAACTCTGGCTGCGCGTTGCCCGGCACTTTGTCGGTGACTACCGGGTAGTGGTCATCGACCTGCCCGGCCATGGCGAAACCGGCTTCAAGGCCGGCAGTGGCTATGACATCCCAACCCAGGCCCGGCGGGTGATCGAGCTGCTCGACGCCTGTGGCCTGGACAAGGTCCATGTGATCGGCAACTCCATGGGCGGTTACCTCGCAGCATGGCTGGCGGCCACTTCTCCTGAGCGCGTGCTGAGCCTGGCGCTACTCGCTCCGTCCGGGGTCAGTTCCCCCCAGCCCAGCGACATGGACCGCCAACTGGCCGCCGGCCATAACCCGTCCCTCGTGCACTCACGCAAGGATTTCATCTCGTTCTACGCAATGACCATGGCCTCGCCGCCCTGGGTGCCGGGCGTGGTGATGGCGGCCTTGGGCGAGCGTTATGTACAGCGCCGGGAAGAACTGGCGCAGATTTTCGCCGACTTTAGCGCTAGCCCACCGATGGAACCGCGCCTGGCCGACATCCGCGCCCCGTCGCTGCTGCTCTGGGGTCGCCAGGACCGGGTGATCGATGTCAGTAGCGTGCCAGTATGGAGCAAGGGCATCGCGGATTTGAGGGTGGAAACCTGGGACGGGGTCGGTCACCTGCCTATGGTTGAAAAACCGGCGGAAACCGCAGCGTTGTATCACGAGTTTCTCAAGAAACTGGGCCAATGAGTGGCTTGTGACAAGGGATAAGCAGCGTGGGGGCGCGCCACTCTAGTGAGAATGGCGCGCTGAAACTCCTGTGCTGTTTACAAGATCCGGTACAGCAAGCGTTCGATCCTCACGCGGCTGACCCGCCGAAGGAACTTGCCCACGGCAGGCGGGTATCCAAGCAGGGTGTCCAGTTGCTGGTAGCCCTCTATTCGCGAGGTGTGCCGAAAGATGCTGGCCAGCTCGGTACGTCGCGGCTCCAGCCACTCCCCCTTGGGATCATCGATCAGCAAGGCATTTTCCAGGTCCAGGCGAAACGCCCGAGGGTTGAGGTTGTTACCTGTGAGCAAGGTGTAGCGCTGGTCGACCCACATGCCCTTGAGGTGATAAGTGTTGTCGCCATCGCGCCACAGGTGCAGGTTCAACTGCCCGCTGTCGATCATCGGCTGGTGACGTTTGGCAAAGCGGCGCAGGCTGATTTCGTACAGATATGGCAGCGCGGCGATCACCTTGAAGGGCTCGCTGGGCGGAATATAGAAGTCGTTGGCGGTCTTGTCGCCGACGACTACGTCGATCTTCACGCCTCGGGCCAGGGCTCGGTTGATTTCCCGTGTGACTGGCAACGGCAGGTTGAAATAGGGGGTGCAGAGGGTCAATTGATGTTGGGCACTGGCGATCAATTCACAGATAGCGCGGCTCAGGGGGTTGTTCTTGCCGACGCCCAGCAGCGGGCTGACTGACAGGCCAGGGTTGGCCACGCTACCGGCGTTGGTGTCATAGGCTGCATGTTTCAGGCGGCTGCGCAGGTCGCCAATGTCATTGCGCAAGCTGCGGGTGCTGGGCAGATCGGGCAGGTCCAGGCGGTGCACGGCCTTGGAGGTCACCAGCCCATGTTCGACCAGATGCTGCATCGAGTCGGCCAGTGGCTTGTTGTGGATCAGGTGGTAACGGTCGAAGCGGTACTTGTCGAACTTGTGCAGATAAACATTGTTAAGGCTGGCGCCGCTGTACAGCACGCTGTCATCAATCACGAAGCCCTTGAGGTGCAGCACGCCAAACAGTTCGCGGGTTTGCACCGGTACGCCGTACACCGGCACTTTGCTGTCGTGGGATTGGGTCATGGCCTGGTACCAGGCGCTGTTACCCGGCTGCTTGCCGGCGCCGATCAGGCCACGCTGGGCCCGCAGCCAGTCGACCACCACCACGATATCCAGTTCGGGCCGAGCGGCCTTGGCCGCGTGCAAAGCGTCATAGATCTCTTGCCCGGCCTCGTCCTGTTGCAGGTACAGCGCGATGATGTAGATACGCCGGGTAGCCTGGAAAATTTGTTCCAGCAAGCAACGGCGAAACTCAGCGGCGCCGCACAGCACGTCGATGGCGTCGGGGGTGACAGGGAAGCCGCGCAGCTTGGGCAACAGGGAACGCTTGAAGAACGACGGCATGGGGCTCGCAATGGGTCTAATCCGAAGAGTCCGAGAGCTTACACCATGGATGCTCTCAGGTCTTGTTGCTGGAAAGCAATAGCACATTGACCAAGAAGAACGATCGTTCTACTGTATGCGTCATGAACGATATGACAAGCAATGAAACCCGCGACATCATCCTGGATGTTACCGAAAAGCTGATCTACAAAAGTGGCATCGCCGCCACTGGCATGGATCTGCTGGTGAAAACGGCGGGCGTCTCCAGAAAGAGTGTTTACCGTTACTTCGCCAACAAGGACGAGTTGGTGCTTGCCGCCCTGCAGCGCCGCGATGAACGCTGGCTGCAGTGGCTACGCCATGAAGTGGAGCGCAGCGAAACCACCGGCGAGCGCCTGTTGGCGCTATTCAGTGCACTCAAGGCCTGGTTCGGTTCCAGCGACTTTCGTGGCTGCGCATTCATCAATACCAGCGGTGAGACCGGCAACCCGCAAGACCCGGTGCGCCTGCTGGCCAAGGCCCATAAACAGAAACTGTTCGAGTACGTCCGCGAACTGTGTCAAGCACATGGCACCCCCGACCCGGACCAACAGGCCGCGCAACTGCTGATCCTGATCGATGGTGCTATTACTGTTGCCCTGGTCATGGGCGATTCAACGTCTGCCGATAATGCGCAATGCATGGCGCGAATGTTATTGGAATGTTGAACCCGCGACCTCGTGCAGCGTCCATCTGAGTTGTTCAGGAGTTGTTCTATGTCATCCAACGCTGAAGTACGCCCTCCTCTGCCACCGTTTACCCGTGAGTCGGCCCTTGAAAAGATTCGTCTGGCCGAAGACGGCTGGAATTCCCGGGACCCGCAGCGGGTATCCCTGGCCTACACCCTGAATACGAAATGGCGCAATCGCGCGGAATTCGCCAATAACCGTGAAGAAGCCAAAGGGTTCCTGACTCGCAAGTGGGCCAAGGAGTTGGATTATCGGCTGATCAAGGAGTTGTGGGCCTTTACCGACAACCGTATTGCCGTGCGTTATGCCTACGAATGGCACGACGATTCCGGCAATTGGTTCCGCTCCTACGGCAATGAAAACTGGGAGTTTGACCAGGACGGCCTGATGTCCAATCGCTACGCCTGCATCAACGACATGCCGATCAAGAAAAGCGAGCGCAAGTTCCACTGGCCGCTGGGGCGGCGGCCAGATGATCACCCGGGACTTTCTGAATTGGGACTATAGGCCCGAGGTTGCAATAAGCGCCGCAGGACCTTCAACAATTCCAAAACCCAGGCGACTGCTGCGCAGCCGATCGCAGGCTGCGCCAGCGGCTACAAATGATCAGTGATCAGCTCGATCCCTGTAGCCGCTGACGAGGCACGAGGCTGCGATAAGGGCCGAAGGACCTTCAACAATTTCAAAACCCAGGCGACTGCTGCGCAGCCGATCGCAGGCTGCGCCAGCGGCTACACGCTACAGCGGCTACTCCTGACTCAAGCCAACCCGATACAACACGCCATTGTCCTCATCCGTCAACACGTACAGAAATCCATCCGGCCCCTGTCGCACATCGCGAATTCGCGCCTTCAACTCGCCTAGCAGGCGCTCTTCGTGGATCACCTTGTCCCCGTCGAACTGCAGGCGGATCAGCTCCTGGCTAACCAGTGCCCCGATAAACAGGTTGTGCTGCCAGGCCTTGAAGCGGTCGGCATCGTAGAACGCCATGCCGCTGATACCCGGTGATTTCTCCCAGACATGGTGAGGTTGTACGGTTCCTTCTGCAGTCTTACCCTTGGCCTCGGGAATCGGGGTCAGGGAATAATTGATGCCATGGGTCGCCAACGGCCAGCCATAGTTTTTCCCTCGCTCAATGATGTTGACCTCATCACCGCCCCGAGGACCGTGTTCGTTTTCCCACAGCGTGCCGCTCCACGGGTTCAGCGCCGCACCTTGGGGGTTGCGCTGGCCATAGGACCAAATCTCGGGCCGGGCGCCCTCCTGGCCAACAAAGGGGTTGTCTTGCGGCACGCGGCCATCCGGAAAGATTCGTACGACCTTGCCTTGCAGTTTGTCCAGGTCCTGGGCAGTCGGGCGGTCGTTGTTTTCCCCAAGGGTCACAAACAGATAACCATCACGGTCAAACACCAACCGCGAACCAAAGTGATTACTGGTGGAGAGCTTGGGCTCCTGGCGCAGGATTACCTGGAAGTCCTTCAAGCCACTCAAGTCATCGGTCAAGCGCCCTCGCCCCACGGCGGTGCCGGCAGTGCCCCCCTTGCCGCCCCCTTCGGCGTAAGACAGGTAGACCAGCCGGTCCTGCTTGAAGTCCGGCGAGAGCACCACATCCAGCAAACCACCCTGCCCCTTGGCCCAGACTTGCGGCACGCCGCTCAACGGGCTCGACAGTTTGCCCTCGGGGCTGACAAACCGCAGGTTGCCAGGCCGCTCAGTGACCAGGAAACCTTGCTTGTCCGGCAGAAAAGCCAGCGCCCAGGGATGATCCAGGCCTTCGACAATCGGGGTGACGGTCACACTGCCTTGTTCACTGGGGAACTGTTGAGCATCGCCAGCAGAAACAGGCATCGCCAGGGGCAGCAATACGCTGGCGCAGAAGGTCGCTAGAAGGGTTTTGCGTAAAAACATACCGTGGATTTCCTTGTTCTCATCACGCACTCAATCGCCGCAGCCCTCAAGGCTGGCGATTACCATTGGCGTCGCGGGTGGGGGCTTGCGGTTGAATCGCAGGCGGCGTCGGTGATGCATCACGCTGCGGGTAACGGTTACCGATCCCGCCATTTTCCAGGGTCGGCGGGCGGGGTACCGGGGCGATTTGAGGGCCACGAGCGTTTGGCGTATTGGGTTGGGTGCCCTGCATGCTGTTGGGATTGGCCCGATGAATAGGGCTGTTATAGGGATTGTTGTTGCCGGGCAGGTTTTGCGCCTGCACCCACGAAGTAAGTGCCAGACCCAACGCCAGCACTGCAAGATTGCGCATACAGGTGTTCATGACAAAGCCTCTGTGTGGCGAGTGATATCTCTTTCGATAACACGCTACGCCAGGGGTTCGCCTTTGGTAACTAAATAGTTTCCGATCAGGTGTAACACGATCTGTCTGAGGCACCGGCACCAGCTAGCCGACAATGGAAACTTTTGCCAAAGCCTTCGTGTCACCTGAAGACCACACTCTTGAGGACGACAGACATGCCACGGGCTATCTGGAAAGGCGCAATCAGTTTCGGCTTGGTCCACATCCCGGTGTCGCTGGTTTCGGCAACGTCTTCCCAAGGCGTCGATTTCGACTGGCTGGACAAACGCAGCATGGACCCGGTGGGCTACAAGCGCATCAATAAGAGCACCGGCAAGGAAGTCACCAAGGACCACATCGTCAAGGGCGTAGCCTACGAGAAAGGTCGCTACGTAGTGCTCAGCGAAGACGAAATCCGCTCGGCTCACCCCAAGTCCACCCAGACCATCGAAATCATCGCCTTCGTGGCCAGCGATCAGATTCCCTTGCAAAACATCGATACGCCCTACTTCCTCGCGCCCGACAAACGCGGCGGCAAAGTCTACGCACTGCTGCGCGAAACCCTGAAGAAAACCCAAAAGGTGGCGTTGGCCAATGTGGTGCTGCACACCAAACAACACTTGGCAGCCTTGATGCCATTGGACTCGGCCCTGGTCCTGGTGATGCTGCGCTGGCCAGCCGAAGTGCGCAGCCTGGATGAGCTGGAATTGGGCAGCGATGTAACCAAACCGACACTGGCCAAGGGTGAGTTGGATATGGCCAAACGCTTGGTGCAAGACATGAGCGCCGACTGGCAACCCGAGAAGTACCGCGACAGCTTCCAGGACAAGATCATGGCGCTGGTGGAGAAAAAGGCCAAGGCCGGCAAGATCGAAGACGTTGAGTCGGACCAAGGCCGCGACGAACGTAAATCGGCCGATGTCATTGACCTCACGGAACTGCTCAAACGCAGCCTGGCCGGCAAGCCTGCGCGCAAAAACTCAACGAAAAGTCCCGCCGCCAAAAAGACCGTCAAGGCCTCCTGAGCCCTCAACACGAGGTAAATCGCCATGACCAAGCCGCTGAGTGAATACAACCGCAAGCGTGACTTCGAGGTGACTGCCGAACCTTCCGGTTCTTCGGCCCGTGGCAAGCGCCACGCTCGGGCCCCCGCGTTCGTGATTCAAAAACACGACGCACGCAACCTGCATTACGATTTTCGCCTGGAGCTGGATGGGGTGCTCAAAAGCTGGGCGGTGCCCAAGGGACCGAGCCTGGATCCAAGCCAGAAACGCCTGGCCGTCCACGTTGAAGACCACCCCCTGAGCTACGGCAGTTTCGAAGGCAAAATACCCGCCGGGCAATACGGCGCCGGCGACGTGATCGTCTGGGATCGCGGTGTCTGGCAACCCCACGACGAGCCACGCAAAGCCTATGCGGCAGGCAAACTGAAATTCACCTTGATTGGTGAAAAGCTGTCCGGCGACTGGACGCTGGTGCGTACCCGCCTCAAAGGCAGCGGCGACAAGGAGCAGTGGCTGTTGATCAAGGAAAACGATCAACAGGCCCGCCCCGTTACCGACTACGATATCGTCCAGGCCGAGCCGAAAAGCGTCCTGAGCGGCGAAACCGTAGGCAGCCCGAAAACGGCCGCCCGCCCCAGGAAAACCAGCCGCAAACCCTCAGCCGTTCTGCCCGATCAATTCACCCCTCAATTGGCAACTCTGGTAGACCGCGCGCCAGCAGGCGATTGGGTGTACGAAATAAAATTCGACGGCTACCGCATCCTGGCCCGCATCCGCGACGGCGAGGTACGCCTGTTTACCCGCAACGGCCATGACTGGACCGATCGCCTACCGCGCCAGACAAAGGCCCTGCAGGCGCTGAAGCTCAAGGACAGTTGGCTCGATGGCGAGGTGGTCAGCCTGAACGCCGAGGGTCTGCCGGACTTCCAGGCGCTGCAAAACGCTTTTGATATCGGACGCAGCCTGGACATTGTTTATTACCTGTTTGACGCACCATTTCTGGAAGGCCGCGATCTGCGCGAAGAGCCCGTGGAGAAGCGACGTGCAGCCCTCAAAGAGGTGCTGGAACGCCGTAAAAGCAAATTGCTGCGCTTCTCCGAAGCCTTTGCCGCCAGCCAACGCGATATCTTCGAAAGCGCCTGCGACCTGGCCCTGGAAGGCGTGATCGGCAAGCGGGCCGGGAGCCCGTATAGATCAACCCGCAGTACCGACTGGATCAAACTCAAGTGTCGGTTGCAACAGGAGTTCGTGATTGTCGGCTACACCCGCCCCCAAGGCTCGCGCAGCGGGTTCGGCGCGTTGTTACTGGCAGTCAATGATGAGTGCGGCCTGGTGTATGCCGGGCGCGTGGGCACTGGTTTCAATCAAGCCTCGCTGAAAAACATCCGCGAGAAATTGAAGCCTCTGGAACGCGACGCATCGCCACTGGAAAAGCCCCTGACCAACGCTCAAGCTCGCGGGGCTCATTGGGTTGAGCCACGACTGGTTGCGCAAGTGCAGTTTTACGAATGGACCCGCGAAGGTGTAGTGCGCCAAGCTGCATTTGCCGGGTTGCGTACAGACAAACCGGTAGAGCAGATCATTCACGAGCAGCCGCGCACGGCAAAATCGCTGAAAAAATCGCCGGTAAAAACCACAGCAGCCGATAGCACACTGGTTGGCGTCAAAATCACTCACCCCGACCGAGTGATCGACCCGCAGAGCGGGACGCAAAAACTACAACTGGCGCAGTTCTATGAAGGCATCAGCCAGTGGATCATGCCGTTCTTGCGCAACCGCCCGGTGTCCTTGCTCAGGGCTCCGGAAGGCATTGCGGGTGAGCAGTTCTTCCAGAAACATTCCGAGCACCTGGCCATTCCCAAGATCAAGCAATTGGATCAGGCCCTGGACCCAGGCCATGCGCGGTTGATGGAAATCGACCGCCTGGCAGCGCTGATCGGTGCCGTGCAGATGGGCACCGTCGAATTGCACACCTGGGGCGCCACGACGGACAAGATCGAAACCCCCGACCTGTTCGTACTCGATCTCGACCCCGATCCTGCATTGCCCTGGAAAGCGATGCTGGAAGCCGCACAACTGACCTTGTCGGTGCTTGATGAGTTAGGGCTGGAGGCGTTTGTCAAAACCAGCGGCGGCAAGGGTTTGCACCTGATCGTGCCATTAGCCCGCAAAAATGACTGGGAAACCGTAAAAGCCTTCGCCAAGGCCATCGCCCAGTTCATGACGCGACAATTGCCGGAACGCTTCACCGCAACCTCAGGCCCGAAAAACCGTATGGGGAAGATCTTTATCGATTACCTGCGCAATGCCCGCGGCGCCAGTACAGTGGCAACCTACTCGGTGCGGGCAAGACCGGGGCTGCCCGTATCGGTGCCCATCGATCGAGAGGAGTTGAAAACCTTGCGCAGTGCCCAGCAGTGGACTGTCGATAATTTGCTGGACCGTTTGCAGGGCTTGAAGCAAGACCCGTGGGCGGGTTATACCAACCGGCAGACGATCAGCAAGAAGATGTGGAAGAAGCTGGGAGCGAACCCGCCAGGCTAGGCCGCTCCCTGGTGCGCTCTCAGATCAGCAGGAAGATCGCCGCCAATCCAGCAAAGATCCCCCACTTTTCCAGGTAGTAAAGCTTACGATTGCGCTTTTTCAGCGCTTTTCCCCGCAGACGAATCTTATACAAGTGGGTAAAGGCGCGATTCAAGCCTCCGGTTCTGTCGCCGACATCATTGGGAGAGCCAGCGGCGGCCATTACGTTGCGGCTGAACCAGCGGTTGAAGGCGGCTGCCCAGCGATACTTCATCGGGCGCTCGATATCGCAGAACAAAATGATGCGATTGTGCTGGGTGGTGTTTTCCGCGTAGTGGATGTATGTCTCGTCGAACATCACCGGCTCGCCGTCGCGCCAGTGGTAACTCTCGCCATCCACGCTGATGTAGCAACCCGGATCGTTAGGGGTGTCCAGCCCCAGGTGGTAACGGTAGGAGCCGGCGTATGGATCACGATGGCGCACCAGCTTGGAGCCCGCAGGCAACTCGGCAAACATCGCCGCCTTGACCGAGCCGATGCTTTGCAACAACTCAGTGGTACGCGGACACAGTTTCATGGCTGAAGGATGACTGTCGCCGTACCACTTCAGATAAAAACGTTTCCACCCCGATTTGAAGAACGAGTTGAAACCTACATCATTGTATTCGTCCGAACGCTTGATCTCCCCGGCCTGCATCAGTTTCCGGCCTTCCTCGCGGATATCTTCCCAATGCTCTTGCAGCGGGCTCAGGTCCGGGAAGTCACTGGGGGAAAGGTAGGGACGACTGGGCAATTTGGAGAACAGGTAGAGAAAGCAATTCACCGGCGCCAGGAAGCTGGAGTGGTCACTTAGCTGGCGGCCCAGCTTATGTCGCACCCGACCACGCAGGTGTACATACGCAATGGAGACAACGTAGAGAGCTACAATAATGAGTTTCAAGAGAATTCGTCACACGTCAGAAGAGAACAGGCTGCTCCTGCAAGCCCCTGACGACCGAGGCTTGAATAAGCAGCACCTGAAATCACAATTCACAAACTGGCAACTGAACGGCTCGGTGATAGTCCGGTCGTGGCCATTGGCTGTTATTTTAGCCACAGTTGTAACCAAAGGTTAACTAAGAATTGTGAAAAGCTGTCCAATCTTTGTGCTATGCAAGGTTAACAGCGAGGTGAACGGCTCCCCTCGCCCACCCGCTCGACTTAAACCCGAGGCTCGTCATCCTTACGCTCGCGTGAAACAGCATTGCCTTCCAATGATGAATAAGGTGCGGTTTCGCGACGGGCCAGGATGAAATGGCGAGTCAGCGCTGCCATGACCCCCAGGATCAATCCAATAATCAGGCTCAAGGCGATAACCAGTGCCTTTTTCGGCTTGATCGGGCTCAGGGGTTCCTGGGCACGACGATCAATTGTCACCAGCTTCAGCTCACTCATATTGATATTCAAGCCATGCAGCCGCGCCACTTCGGCCCGCAACGGTTCAACATCCTTCAGGAAAATGTCTTCATTGCCGCGTTTTTTCAGCACCTCAACTTCGCGGTTGGTTACCAGAAGCTGCAGCTCTTTACCGATTTCAGCAACACGCGGGTTGGTAAAGTCATCACTGGTACGCTTCTGCAAGGCTGTGCGCTCGGCTTCCAGCGCTTCAGTCCCCATGAAGTACAGCGGAATGTCCTGATTGTTGACCTCGGTGCGCATGACCTGACTGGAGCCACTGCGCGAAGAGTCAGCCATGGAGGATGGCGTGGTAGGGGCTTTTATGCCCATGGATTTGGCAATGGAGCTCGCCTCAGCCAGTTCCGCTAATCGATTGGTACGCTCCATCTTCATTTGCAGGCGCAACGCACCCAGTTCGTCTTCCAACTGTGCGCGCTTGAGTTTGTCGCCTTCGAGCAACTTGGCGATTTTCGACTCTTTATTGGTGTCGTAGTTGGCACGGGCGGCGTTGATCTTGCCTTTGAGTTCATTGAGACGGTTATTGACGATCACCTTAAGGTCGGCCCCAATCTGGTTGCGTTCCGAAGCAACCGCGTAATTTACGAAACCGTTGAGAATCGCTACGCCATCGATGTCCTTGGGATACTGCAGCTCAAGCCGGATATAACTGCTCAGCGAATCTGTCTTTTTTGGGTCGGGCAGTATCAATTTGATGGAGTTGCGATTGAACTCTTCAAAGCTCTGCTCAAGGGTTTGCCCCGGTCTCTGAAACGCCTGGAACAGCGCTTCATTTGCCTTGAAAAAACCCAGGCGGGTTTCATAAGAATCCAGTGCAGAGCCTACTTTGGCCAGCGCATCCGCCGGTGGCAACTCATAGACTTCGGAGCGGTTTAGCGCATCCAGCTCGTTGATCGCCGCCGGACGCAACACGCTGCTGACCTGATATTCCTTTGGCGCCAGGAATGCGTAGCCTCCCCCTAAAAGACCCACAAGAACGGTGCAACCCACAATCAGCTTTTTTTGTCGCCAGATGGAGTGAAACAATTCAAACAGGTCAATTTCGTCTGATACAACTTGAGACCGGAGCTGGGGAGTTTTATTCAAAATCATTGCATCCTGAAAAGTTGACGCTCAACGTCTGAAAAAAGCGCCGTCAACTTGAGTAAACGATTGAAAAAGCAGGGATAACGCCCTGAGCATCGTACATACGAGTTCCATTAATGGGCATCAGACCTCGCAGTCATAAGAAAAATCCCATGCATTACAGAAAATTTTCGCTTTAGTTACGAAAATATCCTTACAGACTGCACCAGCGTAGTTGAATATCGACCATCCATTCGCCCTACAGCATGTCAAAGGTACGTTAAATACCTACCCGCAAAGAGAAAAAGCTCGGAAAAGCGTTCAAAATGGGATAAATCGCACAAAACCCTTCCAGCCAGTCGGGACCAGGTGCGAACGAAGCGGCCTTCTTTGAAAAGGAATGAGTATGTCAACCGTAGCCAACCAACATGACCGACTGGTGCTGCAGGGAACCTGGGAGCAAACCGCTCTAGAGGACAGTGGCGTCCTCAACCCCGCCGATGAGCACAGCGCACCCGGCGCCGTGACCACCATCAGCGGCGATCGATTCCAGGTGGTGACCGTCACTGGAGAAGTGTTACTGGAAGGCAGTTTTACCTTGGACGCAACGACCACGCCCAAAACGATTGTCTGGGTAGATGCAATCGGCGCTGATGCCGGCAAGCTACCGCCTGCAAGGCGATCACTTCATCTTTATTGCCGCCGACGAAGGCATGCCAAGGCCCACTCGATTCAGCACCGCGCCCGGGCAAACCATGCGCACCTTCCTGCGTAAAGTGAGCCTCGCACCGGACACTTGATCGCACAGGGCTTCCCCACCATACAACTCGCGCCTCACATATGCGACAATGCGCGCCAAATTCCAACATACACCCCAATTTTCTGTTCAGCGACAGGGTTTCGCGCCTTGATGTCGCTGTCGACGCATGCCCGCAGGCCTAGGTCCAGAAATGGCCCAGTCGCCCTCAGCGTTGCTCGCAACCCATTGATAGGTAAAGTAATTGATCTCCACAGCTAACATCACCATGCAGTTCGGCGCCAAGCCACTCTTTGAGAATGTCTCGGTCAAGTTCGGCGCTGGCAACCGGTATGGCCTGATCGGTGCCAACGGTTGCGGCAAGTCGACCTTCATGAAAATCCTCGGTGGCGACCTGGAGCCGTCGGGTGGCCAGGTCATGCTGGAGCCAAACGTGCGCTTGGGTAAGCTGCGCCAGGACCAGTTTGCCTATGAAGAATTCACCGTGATCGACACCGTGATCATGGGCCACGAAGAGCTGTGGAAGGTCAAGGCCGAGCGTGATCGCATCTACTCGCTGCCAGAAATGACCGAAGCCGATGGCATGGCCGTCGCCGAACTGGAAACCGATTTCGCCGAGATGGACGGCTACACCGCCGAATCCCGTGCCGGCGAGTTGCTGCTGGGCCTGGGTATCGGCATCGAGCAGCACAACGGCCCGATGAGCGAAGTGTCCCCTGGCTGGAAGTTGCGAGTGCTGTTGGCCCAGGCACTGTTTTCCGATCCGGAAGTGTTGCTGCTCGACGAGCCAACCAACCACCTGGACATCAACACCATCCGCTGGCTGGAAAACATCCTGACCCAACGTTCGAGCCTGATGATCATCATCTCTCACGACCGTCACTTCCTGAACAGCGTCTGCACCCACATGGCCGACCTGGACTACGGCGAATTGCGCCTGTTTCCAGGCAACTACGACGAATACATGACCGTGGCGACCCAGTCCCGCGAGCAGTTGCTGTCGGACAATGCCAAGAAGAAAGCGCAGATCTCCGAGCTGCAGTCCTTCGTCAGCCGCTTCTCGGCCAACGCCTCGAAAGCCAAGCAGGCCACTTCCCGCGCCAAGGCGATCGACAAGATCCAACTGGCCGAAGTCAAACCGTCGAGCCGCGTCAGTCCGTTCATCCGCTTTGACCAGACCAAGAAGCTGCACCGCCAGGCGGTCATCGTCGATCGCATGGCCAAGGGCTTTGACGGCAAGACGCTGTTCAAGGACTTCAGCTTCCAGGTTGAAGCTGGCGAGCGCGTGGCAATCATTGGCCCGAACGGCATCGGCAAGACTACCCTGCTGCGCACCCTGGTCAACGAACTATCCCCGGACGCCGGTACCGTCAAGTGGACCGACGCGGCCGAGTTGGGCTACTACGCCCAGGACCATGCCTCGGATTTCGAAGACGAATCCAACCTGTTCGACTGGATGGGCCGCTGGACCAAGGAAGGCGAGCAAGTGGTTCGCGGCACCCTGGGCCGGATGCTGTTCTCCAACGACGAAATCCTCAAGTCGGTCAAGGTCATCTCCGGTGGCGAGCAAGGCCGCATGCTGTTCGGCAAATTGATCCTGCAAAAGCCCAACGTACTGATCATGGACGAACCAACCAACCACTTGGACATGGAGTCCATCGAAGCCCTGAACCTGGCGTTGGAAAACTACCCGGGCACACTGATCTTCGTCAGCCACGACCGTGAGTTCGTATCGTCCCTGGCCACCCGCATCATCGAGCTGAGCCCAAGTGGCGTGATCGACTTCAGCGGCACCTATGACGATTACCTGCGCAGCCAAGGTGTGGTGTTCTAGAGGAGCCTTCAACGACTTCAGGCCCCAAACGACTGCTGCGTAGCCGATCGCAGGCTGCGCCAGCGGCTACAGGTGATCGGTGATCGACGGTCCCTTGTAGCCGCTGCCGAGGTACGAGGCTGCGATAAGGGCCGAAGGACCTTCAGCAATTTCAAGGCCCAGGCGACTGCTGCGCAGCCGATCGCAGGCTGCGCCAGCGGCTACAAATGATCGGTGATCGACGGTTCCTTGTAGCCGCTGTCGAGGTACGAGGCTGCGATAAGGGCCGAAGGACCTTCAGCAATTTCAAGGCCCAAACGACTGCTGCGCAGCCGATCGCAGGCTGCGCCAGCGGCTACAGGTGATCGGTGATCGACGGTCCCTTGTAGCCGCTGCCGAGGTACGAGGCTGCGATAAGGGCCGAAGGACCTTCAGCAATTTCAAGGCCCTGGCGACTGCTGCGCAGCCGATCGCAGGCTGCGCCAGCGGCTACAAATGATCGGTGATCGACGGTTCCTTGTAGCCGCTGTCGAGGTACGAGGCTGCGATAAGGGCCGCAGGACCTTCAGCAATCTCAAGACCCAAACGACTGCTGCGCAGCCGATCGCAGGCTGCGCCAGCGGCTACAAATGATCGGTGATCGACGGTCCCTTGTAGCCGCTGCCGAGGCACGAGGCTGCGATAAGGGCCGAAGGACCTTCAGCAATTTCAAGGCCCAGGCGACTGCTGCGCAGCCGATCGCAGGCTGCGCCAGCGGCTACAAATGATCGGTGATCGACGGTTCCTTGTAGCCGCTGTCGAGGTACGAGGCTGCGATAAGGGCCGCAGGACCTTCAGCAATTTCAAGACCCAAACGACTGCTGCGCAGCCGATCGCAGGCTGCGCCAGCGGCTACAAATGATCGGTGATCGACGGTCCCTTGTAGCCGCTGCCGAGGTACGAGGCTGCGATAAGGGCCGCAGGACCTTCAGCAATTTCAAGGCCCAAACGACTGCTGCGCAGCCGATCGCAGGCTGCGCCAGCGGCTACAGGGCCTGAGTGGGCAACCACAACCGAAACCGCGCGCCGCCCAAGGGCGATGCCTGGGCTGTCAACGTCCCACCCTGCGCCTCCAGCGCCCGCCGGCTGATTGCCAGCCCCAAGCCAAACCCTCCGGTAGCCCGGTCACGGCTGCGGTCCAGGCGATAAAACGGCTCAAAGACCCGCTCACGTTGATCTTCGGGGATGCCGATCCCATCATCATCGACCCAGACTTCACAGCCCTTGGGACACACCTTGACCCCTACCTGAATACGCCGCTCGCAATAACGCATGGCGTTACGCAACAGGTTTTGCAAGGCCCGGGCGGTCAGCCGTGGGTCGAGGGTGAAGCGCTCCACAGTACAGTCCAACGCCACATCAATGACAATCTCCGGGTTTTCCAGCTCGTCGTCGACGCTACCCAGGATGCTATCGATAAACTCGTCCAGCATCACCTCCACCTGCTCCGGCAGTTGGGCCGGGTTTTGCAGCCGACTGTAGGAAAGCAATTCCAGGACCAGCTCATCCAGTTCGCGAATGTGCGCCACCAGGCCCTGCAGGCGTTCGCGGCTGGCGGCGGGCAGATCATCGGAGAGCGCCAGGGCCAGGCCGAAGTCCAGCCGAGTCAAGGGGGTGCGCAATTCGTGGGAGACCGCATTGAGCAAGTCACGCTGCTGGTTGAGCAGGTGCTCGATATCGTTAGCCATGGTGTCGAACACGGCGGCCAGGCTACCAATATTGGAGCTGGCGGGGATCCGCGTGCGTTCGGCAAGGTTGCCCTGGCCCAGTTGCTCCGCCGTATTCTTGAGCCGCTCCAGGTCGCGCCAGTGGGGGCGCAGCCAGAACAACAGGCAGCCGAGCAATGCCGCGCCAATCAGTACATTCATGCTCCAGTACAACAGGTTCATGTCCAGCGGGTCCGGCGGGACCGACAGCTTGACTGCCAACTGATCATCCAGCGCCGAACTGACGTCATCCATCCAGCCCCATTCGCCCAGGCGAATCACCGGCTGATCCTGAGCCAACAGACGCTGTTCCTCGGCGGTGTAACTGGCGTCCTGGATGCGCAGCAATTGGATCTTCAGCGGGGCAAAATCAGCCTCCAGGTGCGCCGTGACGTTGGTCCACTGCGCCATCGGCACCCGGCGGTACTCCTTGACGATCAGGCTCTGCAACCCTCGGGACTGCTCGACGTTGTAGTTCATGTAACGGCGCTCAAAGACCTGAATCACCACCTTTGGAATCAGGTAAATCGCCGCACTGTAGGTGACGATGGTAATCAGGTAGAGACGCAGCAGGACTCTGAACATGACTCAGCATTCCCACTCGGAACGGCTGAACAGATAACCCTTGCCCCACACGGTCTTGATCTTGCGCGCTTCACCGGCATGGTCGTCAAACTTGCGCCGCAGCTTGGAGATCGCCACGTCAACCGAGCGGTCGGTACCGTTGAACTCAATTCCTCGCAGGCGTTGCAGGATCTGGTCGCGACTGAGCACCTCACCGGCATGCCGGGCCAGCACCACCAACAGGTTATATTCGCCGCTGGACAGTTCCACTGGCTGCTCGCGCCAGGTCACGGAGCGCTCCGACAAGTCGATGCACAGGTTGCCCATGAGGATCTGGTCGTTGGCCACCTGGGGTTCGGCGAGGCTGCTGCGGCGCAGCAGAGTGCGCACGCGGGCCAGCAAAACCCGGGGCTCACAGGGTTTAGTCACGTAGTCGTCGGCGCCCATTTCCAGGCCCAGCACCTGGTCATGGCTGTCATCGCGAGCGGTGAGCATCAAGATCGGCAAGCTCGCTGAATCGGCGCGCAACAACCGGCAGACCTGCAAGCCGTCGAGGCCCGGCAGCATCAGGTCGAGGATCACCAGGTCCGGTGGGTTGAGCCGGGCTCGTTCGCGCACGTGATCACCGCGACTCAGAACGCTGACATGGTAGCCATTGCGTTCCAGGTAGCTGGAAATCAGTTCGCAGAGTGCGGCGTCGTCTTCCACCAGGAGGATGTTGGGCATGGGTGTTTCCAGAAATTACAGTTTCGAATCCAACACAAACGGTTGTGATAGTTTCGCCAGCCGTGAAGGATATACGCCCGCGTGCCCGAGCGCGCTCGCACCTTACACTTCTTCACACACACCCTACAGAGCTTCACAGCACTGTGGCGGGGGCGCCCGTAGGATGCGCCAGTCAATAGTGGGATATAAGCATGTCGAAGAATCTGTTTGCGCCGTTTTGTCTGTTAGCCCTGGCACTGGCATTGGGCGGGTGTGACAAATCTTCCAGTGGCGCCCCCGAAATGCCACTGGCCAAAGTACGCACCGAAACCCTCGAAGCCAAGCCCCTGTCCATCAGCAACGAACTGAGCGGCCGTATTGCAGCGCCGCGCATTGCCGAAGTGCGGGCTCGGGTGGCCGGCGTGGTGCTGCAACGGGTCTTCAAGGAAGGGCATGACGTCAAACAGGGTGATGTGTTGTTCCGGATTGATCCGGCACCGTTCAAGGCCGACCTGGACAGCGCCCAGGCCAATCTGCGCAAGGCCGAGGCCAATGCCTTCCAGGCCCGCTTGCAGGAGCAGCGCTACAGCCAGTTGGTGGAAGGCAATGCCATCAGCGCCCAGGACTATGACAATGCCCGCGCCGCCGCCCGGCAAACCGCCGCTGAAGTGGCCGTCAATCAGGCTGCCGTGCAACGGGCCAGGCTGAACCTGGGCTACGCCACGGTTACCGCACCGATTTCCGGGCGCATTGGCCGGGCATTGGTCACCGAAGGCGCCCTGGTAGGCCAGAATGAAGCCACGCCGCTGGCAGTCATCCAGCAACTGGACCCAATCCATGCTGACCTGACCCAATCTACCCGCGAGCTCAATGACCTGCGCCGGGCGTTCCGGGCCGGGCACTTGAAACAAATCGGCCAGGACCAGGCCAAGGCCACGCTGATCCAGGATGACGGCAGCCTCTACCCGTTGCCGGGCAAGTTACTGTTCTCCGAAATCAGCGTCGACCCAGGCACCGGCCAGATTATCCTGCGCAGCGAGTTCCCCAACCCGGACCTCGACCTGCTACCGGGCAGCTTCATTCGTGTGCGCCTGGAACAGGCCGTAGACCTGCAAGGCATCAGCGTGCCGCAACGGGCCATCACCCGCGACAGCGCCGGCGTTCCCATGGTGCTGCTGCTGGATGCCGAGCAGACCGTCAGCCAGCATCCGGTGGAGTTGGGGTCGGTGATCAATGATCGCTGGATCGTCACCAGCGGGCTCAAGCCGGGTGATCGCATTGTCGTGGAAGGCCTGCAACACGCTCGTCCTGGCGAGAAAGTCCAGGTCGACGACAGCCCCGAGCCAACCGCCCAGGCGCCTGGCCAGTAACGAAAGGGATAGCCAACAATGCCGCAGTTCTTTATTGATCGCCCGATTTTTGCCTGGGTGGTTGCCTTGTTTATATTGCTCGCCGGCGCCCTCGCCATCCCGCAGTTGCCGGTAGCGCAGTACCCCAACGTGGCGCCGCCGAAAGTGGAAATCTACGCGGCGTACCCGGGCGCCTCGGCGCAGACCCTGGACGAAAGCGTGGTCAGCCTGATCGAACAGGAGCTCAACGGCGCCGACCACCTGCTGTATTTCGAATCCCAGAGCAGCCTTGGTTCGGCCACCATCACCGCGACGTTCCAACCGGGCACTAACCCGGAAATGGCCCAGGTCGACGTGCAGAACCGCCTCAAGGCCGTCGAACCGCGCCTGCCACAGGCAGTGACCCAGCAAGGCTTGCAGGTGGAGAAAGTCTCCGCCGGCTTCCTGCTGCTGATCACCCTGACCTCCAGCGATGGCAAGCTCGATGACGTTGCACTCAGCGATTACCTGGCGCGCAACGTGATGAACGAAATCAAGCGTCTGGACGGCGTCGGCAAGGCACAGCTATATGGTGCCGAGCGGGCGATGCGGATCTGGATCGACCCGCAGAAGCTGATCGGTTTCAACCTGACGCCCGCCGACGTAAATGCCGCAATTACCGCGCAGAACGCTCAGGTCTCGGCGGGCAGCATTGGAGACTTGCCGGGCACTTCGACCCAGGAAATCACCGCCTCGGTTCTGGTCAAGGGCCAGCTGTCGACGCCAGCGGAGTTTGCCGACATTGTGCTCAAGGCCAACCCGGACGGCTCCACCGTGCGTATTGGTGATGTGGCGCGGGTGGAAATCGGCAGCCAGGAATACCAGTTCTCCACCCGCCTGAACGGCAAACCGTCCACCGCAGTCAGCGTGCAGCTGTCGCCGGGGGCCAATGCCCTGAACACCGCGACCCTGGTGCGGGCGAAGATGGACGAGCTGTCCCACTACTTCCCGGCAAACGTCGAGTACAAGATTCCTTACGATACCTCGCCGTTCGTCAAGGTCTCGATCACCAAGGTGGTGTACACCCTGGGTGAGGCGATGCTGCTGGTGTTCGCGGTGATGTTCCTGTTCCTGCAGAACATCCGCTACACCCTGATCCCGACACTGGTGGTGCCGGTTGCCTTGATGGGCACCTTTGCCACCATGCTGTTGCTGGGGTTCTCGATCAACGTGCTGACCATGTTCGGCATGGTGCTAGCCATCGGCATCCTGGTGGACGACGCCATTGTGGTGGTGGAGAACGTCGAGCGGATCATGGCCACCGAAGGCCTGTCGCCCAAGGACGCGACACGCAAGGCCATGGGCCAGATTACCGGAGCGATTGTCGGGATTACCCTGGTGCTGGTGGCGGTGTTCCTGCCGATGGCCTTCATGCCGGGTTCGGTGGGTGTCATCTATCAGCAGTTCTCGCTGTCAATGGCCACCTCGATCCTGTTCTCGGCCTTCCTCGCCCTGACATTGACCCCGGCGTTATGCGCAACCTTGCTCAAGCCGATTGCCAAGGGCGAGCACCATGAAAAAGGCGGTTTTTTCGGCTGGTTCAACAAACGTTTTGCGCAATTGACCACCCGTTACGAAGGCTGGGTGGCCTATGCCATCAAACGCAGCGGCCGCTACCTGCTGATCTACCTGGTGCTGCTGGTGGGCCTGGGGCTGCTGTTCAGTCGCCTGCCCTCCTCGTTCCTGCCAGTGGAAGACCAGGGCTACACCATCACTGATATCCAACTGCCGCCAGGCGCCAGCAAGAATCGTACGGTGCAGGTAGCCGAGCAGATCGAGGCGCACAACGCCACGGAGCCGGGTGTGGGCGATACCACCATGATCATGGGCTTCAGCTTCTCCGGCTCCGGACAGAACGCGGCGTTGGCCTTTACCACCCTCAAGGATTGGTCCCAACGCAGCAGCCAGGACTCCGCCGCGGCTATCGCCGATCGAGCGAACATGGCCTTTACCGAGCTCAAGGACGCGATTGCCTATGCAATCCTGCCGCCGCCGGTGGATGGCCTCGGTACCTCCAGTGGTTTCGAGTTCCGCTTGCAGGACCGTGGTGGCGTCGGCCATACGGCGCTGATGGCGGCCCGTACCGAACTGCTGGCCGCTGCCGAGAAAAGCCCGGTCCTTGCCAGCGTGCGTGAAAGCGCCCTGGCCGAGGCGCCGCAAGTGCAGTTGGACGTGGACCGCAAGCAAGCCAATGCCTTGGGCATTTCCTTTGCCGACATCGGCAACGTGCTGTCGTCGGCCGTGGGTTCGGCCTATGTCAACGACTTCCCCAACCAGGGCCGCATGCAGCGGGTGGTGGTGCAGGCCGAAGGCGATCAGCGCAGCCAGGTGGCGGACCTGATGAACATCAATGTGCGTAACAACGCCGGCAAGATGGTGCCGCTGTCGGCCTTCGTCGAGGCCCGCTGGATTCAGGGCCCGGCGCAGTTGACCCGCTACAACGGCTACCCGGCCATCGCCATTTCCGGCGAAGCCGCTCCTGGCCACAGTACCGGCGAAGCGATGGAGGAAATCCAGCGCCTGGTCAGCCAGTTGCCGGCCGGCCTGGGCCAGGAATGGACTGGGTTGTCGCTGCAGGAACGTTTGTCTGGCGCCCAGGCCCCGCTGTTGCTGGGGCTGTCGTTGCTGATCGTATTCCTGTGCCTGGCGGCGCTGTATGAGAGCTGGTCGATTCCGACCTCGGTGTTGCTGGTGGTGCCTTTAGGTGTGTTGGGTGCCGTGCTGGCGGTGACCTTGCGCGGCATGCCCAACGACGTGTTCTTCAAGGTCGGACTGATCACCATCATCGGCCTGTCGGCAAAAAACGCGATCCTGATCATCGAGTTTGCCAAGGACCTGTATGACCAGGGCGAAGACCTGTTCGAGGCCACCTTGAAGGCTGCGCGCCTGCGTCTGCGGCCGATCATCATGACGTCCCTGGCCTTCATCCTCGGCGTGGTGCCATTGGCTATCGCCACCGGTGCCAGTTCAGCGAGCCAGCAAGCCATCGGTACCGGGGTGATTGGCGGGATGATTACCGCGACCCTGGCAGTGGTGTTTGTGCCGGTGTTCTTTGTGGTGGTGATGAAACTGGTGCGCAAACGCCACAAAAGCGACTGATGGCCTATTGTAGGAGCGAGCAAGCACCAGGACCCCTCGTTTCTACATAAATAAGCTATGGTGCTCACAAATATCAGCTGTGTGAGCCGCCATGGCCTTTCTCGCCCGCACCCACCCTCGCCTCTCCATCGCCGCAGCCTTCGGCCTGGCAGTTGGCATCCTGGCTCCGGCCGACTCAATCATCAGCAAAATCCTCTTCGGCTGGAACGCCGGCGTCTGGACCTATCTGGTGCTGATGCTGTGGTTGACAATCAGGTCCAAGGCGGACGATGTGAAACGCATCGCCGAAGTCGAGGATGAGAACGCCGGCCTGGTGCTGTTCATAGTGTGCATCGCGGCCATCGCGAGCCTGGCGACCATTACCTTTGAGCTGGTGGGCAGCAAGGACCTGGAAACCTCCGTACGCCTGTTGCATTACGGCTTCACCGGCCTGACGGTGATCGGTTCATGGCTGTTGATCGGGGTGATTTTCAGCGTGCACTACGCACGGCTTTATTACACCTGGAGCGGCAAGGAACCGGCGCTGCGCTTTGCCGAAGGCCCGATCAATCCCGACTACTGGGACTTCCTGTATTTTTCGTTCACCATTGGCGTGGCGGTGCAAACCTCCGACGTGGGTGTTGCCACCCGCAGCCTGCGCAAGGTGGTGCTGGGGCAATCATTGATCGGTTTTCTGTTCAATACGGCGATCCTGGGGTTTTCGATCAATATCGCCGCCGGCTTGTTCGGTTGAGGCTGCACAAAACTTCTAGACGTGACTCACCACGGCAAGGCTAACTACCAGGCTTGTTCGCACACGGGTATTTTTATGGCTGGCCACAACTGGATCGATCTGGCCCAGGACGCCGATACCGGCATCGAGACCCTGCGCGCCCATTTCGAAGGCCACGCCTATGATCCTCACTGGCACGACAGTTTTCTGGTGGGCGTCACCGAGCAAGGCGTACAGCAATTCAATTGCCGCCGCTCCCGCCACCACAGCACGCCGGGGCAAGTATTCCTGCTGGAGCCAGGGGAGATCCATGACGGCGACGCCCCCCACGAAGACGGATTCACCTACCGCATGCTGTACCTTGATCCTGCGTGGTTGCAGCGGGAAATCACCGCCGTGTTTGAGCAAGCACCCACCAACAGCCAATTGAGCTTCACCCAAACCCTGACCGATGATCCACAACTGGCCCAGGCCACCAGCCAGGCCTTTCAAAGCTTGCACACGGGCGAGTTGCGCATCGTCCGGCAAAGTGCCCTGGATCAGTTGCTGGAGCGCCTGACCGGCCAGTTGCAGTGGCGCAAGCGCTACCACGAGGACCCTCGCCTTCCATGGGCGGCTCACAAAGCCCGGGAGTATCTGCATGCCCACCTGCATCAGGACATTGGCCTGGATGAGCTGGCATTCGCTTGTGGCGTCGACCGTTTTCGCCTGACGCGCGCCTTCAAAAGCGCCTTCGGCCTGCCACCGCATGCCTATCTGGTGCAACTGCGCCTGGCACGCGCCAGGCATCTGCTGGCCAAGGGCGAGGTACCCGCCGACGTTGCGACTGCCCTGGGTTTCTCCGATCAAAGTCACCTGGGTCGCTGGTTCGTGCGGGCTTATGGCCTGACGCCGGCGGCCTACCGCAAGCGCTGCTCAAATGTTCCAGACAGCCAGCCCCTGGCCTGAAAAGATCGAGGCCATTGATCTGTGCCTTGGAGCCTTTCTGCGATGCTGTCCACCTTCCCCACCTTGTTGCCGTTTCTGTTGTTTGCCTTCGTGGCCTCCATCACCCCTGGGCCGACTAATATTCTGGTCCTGAGCAACAGCGCCCGTTACGGATTCAAAGCCGCCTTGCCGATCATTCTGGGGGCTTGTGCTGGCGCGGCGGCGATTGTGTTGCTGGTGGGTTGCGGCATTGGCCAATCGTTAATGCAGTTTACGAAGGTACAGGCCGCCATGCAGTGGGCCGGCATCATCTGGCTAAGCTATCTGGCCTGGCAGATTTTCAGCGCCAAGCCCTATGCAATAGGCCCTGGCACAGAGCAAAAACCCCTGGGCCTGATCGGCGCCGCGGGCCTGCAATTGGTCAACCCCAAGACCTGGATGATGGCGCTGGCCGTGATCAGCGTTTTCGCCGGGAACGGCGACGAGCGCCAGGCCCATGTCGTTTATCTATCGTTGGTGTTTTTTCTGATATCCATGCCTTGCCTGGGAACCTGGGCGTTGCTGGGCATCGGCTCGGCCCGTGTGCTGCGCTCGCCCAAAGCGATGAAACGCTTCAATCAGGGCATGGCGTTGCTGCTGTTGGGGTCAACCTGGTTGAGCGTGCTGGTCTGACGCTACGCGCCGGCCATCGGTCTTCATCCTACAAATTGTTGACGACTTTCTTAGTTTAGTGTTTCCTGAAACCGGTTTCAGTCATTGCCGACCCGCAATGGCGTTGCCACCATTCCAATAAGAAGGTCGACGACCGTGAACAGTTTTTCTGCCGCCCAGCGTAGCCGTGTGACGATGCTTGACGTCGCCGAACGCGCCGGGGTTTCCAAAGCCAGTGTCTCGCGCTTTATTGGCGAAGACCGCGCACTTCTTTCCGATGCCATTGCCCTGCGCATCGAGCAGGCCATTGACGAACTGGGCTATCGTCCCAACCAGATGGCCCGTGGCCTGAAGCGTGGCCGAACCCGCCTGATCGGCATGCTGGTGGCCGATATCCGCAACCCCTATTCAATTGCCGTGATGCACGGCGTGGAAACCGCCTGCCGCCAGCACGGCTACAGCCTGGTGGTGTGCAACACCGACCGCGATGACGAGCAAGAGCGCCTGCACCTGGCGGCATTGCGCGCCTACAACGTCGAAGGCCTGATCGTGAACACCCTCGGCCATCACCTCGACCAACTGCTGGAACTGCAGCGGGAAATGCCCTTGGTGCTGGTGGACCGCAAAATCGAGCCGTTGCACAGTGATTTGGTAGGGCTGGATAACCCGGCGACGGTGCGCATGGCACTTGATCACCTTGAACAACAAGGCTATCGGGATATCCTGCTGGTCAGCGAAGCACCCGATGGCACCAGTTCACGGGTGGAACGGCTGGAGAGTTTCAAGTCCGAGATCGCCCGACGCCCAACGCTGACAGGCACGGTGCTGGAAATCGACGGTCATCTGAATGCCCCTCTACACGCCTTTGTGCGAAAAACGCCGGCCCGTGCCAAAGCGCTGTTCTGCGCCAACGGCGTCGCCGCCCTGGCCTGCACCAAGGCACTGCGGGAACTGGGCCTTACGCTCTTTGAAGACATCGGCCTGATCGCTGTGGATGACCTGGACTGGTACCCCTTGGTGGGCAGCGGCATTACCGCCCTCGCCCAACCCACCGAAGCCATCGGCACCCAGGCATTTGAGTGTTTGCTCAAGCGTTTACGGGGTGACACCGAGTCGCCTCGCACGCTCGACTTCCTTGCGCAATTGATTGTCCGAGGGTCGACCTCCCCTACCTGAGTGGCATCGCCATAGTGGTACCGCTCGATTGATAACAAAAAATGAAACCGGTTTCAGAGGTAACCTACAATGCACAAATACCCCGTTTCCATCAGCCTTTCCAGCTACGGTGCCGACCTTGTCCGCCAGCGTGGCCAGTTGAGTTTTGTCCAGGTGCTGGCTGCGGCCGGCGCGCAGCGGATCGAATGGCGTGAAGAGTTACTGACCCACGAACAACCCGCTGAACTGGCGCAAGCCGCGACAGACCGGGGCCTGGAGTGCGTATTTTCCTCGCCCTTGGAGCTGTGGGTGGCCGGACGCGCACAACCCAACCCCGAGCTGGCTGCCACCCTTGACCGCGCCCAGTCTTTTGGCGCCCGCTGGCTGAAAGTCTCCCTTGGGTACTTTACCGACACCAACGACCTGCACAGCTTGTCCGCCCTGCTCAACCGTCATTGCGTACGCCTGCTGGTGGAAAACGACCAGACCCTGCACGGTGGCCGTATCGAGCCGATGCAGCGATTTTTCAGCGAAGTCGAGCGACTCGCCGTCCCTGTAAAAATGACCTTCGATATCGGTAACTGGCAATGGCAAGACCAGTCCGCCAGCACCGCCGCGCGCCTGCTGGGCCGGCATGTCGATTATCTGCACTGCAAGGCGGTGGCCCGCCGTGCCGACGGCAAGCTGGTGGCGTTGGCACCGAACGCCTCGGACCTGCATCTGTGGGAACAACTGTTGCGGCACATGACTCAAGGTATTAGTCGGGCCGTGGAATTTCCGCTGCAAGGCGACGACCTGGTGCAGGTCACCACACAGCAAGTCGCCGCCCTCACCCTCCTCGGCCAGCCTCGCGTGGAGAATGCTCATGCCTGAGATCGATATCCTGTCGTTTGGCGAAACCATGGCGATGTTCGTCGCCGAGCAGACCGGTGACTTGGCCAGCGTGGGCAAGTTTCACAAACGCATCGCAGGTGCTGACAGCAACGTCGCCATCGGCCTGTCGCGGCTGGGGTTCAACGTCGCCTGGCTCAGCCGGGTGGGTGAGGACTCGCTGGGGCGTTTTGTCCTGGATACGCTGCGCCACGAAGGCCTGGACTGCAGCCATGTGGCGGTTGACCCGTTGCACCCTACAGGGTTTCAACTCAAGTCCCGGGAAGAAACCGGCGCCGACCCGCAAGTGGAATATTTTCGACGCGGCTCGGCGGCCAGCCATCTGTCCGTGACCGCCATCTGCCCCGAGTTGCTGCAGGCCCGTCACCTGCACGCCACCGGTATTCCTGCGGCGTTGTCCGACGCCACACGCGAGCTGTCCCGGCAATTGATGACGCAAATGCGTTCGACCGGCCATAGCGTGTCCTTTGACCCTAACCTGCGCCCGTCGCTATGGGACAACGAACAACACATGATCAGCGAAATCAACGCTCTTGCCTGCCTGGCCGATTGGGTGTTGCCGGGGTTGAGCGAAGGCCGTTTGCTGACTGGTTTCGACGACCCGGCAGACATCGCCGCGTTCTATCTGGATCAAGGTGTGGAAGCCGTCGTCATCAAGCTCGGGGCCCATGGCGCTTACTACCGCACACCCCTGGACCAGGGTTTTGTCGCTGCCGTACCGGTGGCCAAGGTGGTGGACACCGTGGGCGCCGGCGATGGCTTTGCCGTGGGCATGATCAGTGCACTGCTGGAAAACCTGGACATTGCCCAAGCCGTGCAGCGCGCCAACTGGATCGGCAGTCGCGCCGTGCAAAGCCGTGGCGATATGGAAGGCTTGCCCACCAGAGCCCAACTACATACCCACGGCACTGCCAAAGGCCTTCAACGCCCCCAAGCCCAGGCGATCACCGCCTGCGGCAGCGGCTACACAGACCTGCACTAACCCGTTACCTGTTGCCACAACTACAACAAGCTCAGGAGCACACCATGGAAACCCTGAAACTCGCCACCCGCCGTTGGTGGTACATCATGCCGATTGTGTTTATCACCTACAGCCTGGCGTACCTGGACCGCGCCAACTATGGCTTTGCCGCTGCATCTGGCATGGCCGAAGACCTGATGATCACACCGGGCATGTCGTCATTGCTCGGCGCCCTATTCTTCCTCGGTTACTTTTTCTTCCAGGTACCGGGGGCGATTTACGCCCAGAAGCGCAGCGTGAAGAAGCTGATTTTTGTCAGCCTGATCCTGTGGGGTAGCCTGGCGACCTTGACCGGTATCGTCTCCAACGCCTACATGCTGATCGGCATTCGCTTCATGCTCGGCGTGGTGGAAGCCGCTGTCATGCCGGCGATGCTGGTGTACCTGTGCCACTGGTTCACCCGCGCCGAACGCTCCCGCGCCAACACCTTCCTGATTCTCGGCAACCCGGTGACCATGTTGTGGATGTCGGTGGTATCGGGCTATCTGGTGCAACATTACAGCTGGCGCTGGATGTTTATCATCGAAGGCTTACCCGCGGTGCTCTGGGCCTTTATCTGGTGGCGCCTGGCGGACGAGCGCCCGGCCGACGCCAAGTGGCTGAGCCCACAACACAAGCACGACCTGGAAAAAGCCCTGGCCGATGAGCAAATCGGCATCAAGGCAGTCAAGAATTACGCCGAAGCCTTCCGCTCGCCCAAGGTGATCCTCCTGGCCCTGCAATTTTTTTGCTGGAGCATCGGCGTTTACGGCTTTGTGCTGTGGCTGCCGTCGATCCTCAAGTCCGGCTTGCAGATGGACATGGTCGAAGCCGGCTGGCTGTCGGCACTGCCTTACCTGGCAGCGGTGATCGGCATGCTCGTGGTGTCCTGGGGTTCGGACAAGCTGCAAAAGCGTAAACGCTTTGTCTGGCCGCCGCTGTTGATCGCCTCGATCGCGTTTTATGGGTCCTACGCCTTGGGGGCCGAACATTTCTGGTGGTCTTACACCTTGCTGGTGGTCGCCGGCGCCTGCATGTATGCACCCTACGGGCCGTTTTTCGCCATCGTCCCGGAGATTCTGCCAGCCAACGTCGCGGGCGGCGCCATGGCCTTGATCAACAGCATGGGTGCACTGGGCTCGTTCTGCGGTTCGTACCTGGTGGGCTACCTCAATAGCAGCACTGGCTCCCCCGGCGCGTCCTATTTGCTGATGAGTGGCGCACTGTTGGTCTCGGTGGTGTTGACGATTGCCCTCAAGCCCGGCGCCAGCGACCGTGAACAAACGCCTTTGCGCGCTCTTGAACTGAAGGTAAAAGCCTCATGAAAAAATCTGTCGTGCTCTATAAAACACTCTCGGCCCCGTTAATGGCCCGCTTGCAGGAAGCCGCCGCGGTTACGTTGATTGAAAGCCTCGACGCTGGCGGTCTGGCCCAATTGCGCGATGCCCTGCCCACTGCCCATGGCCTGCTCGGTGCCAGCCTGCGCCTGGATGCCAAACTGCTGGACCTGGCACCACAACTGGAGGCGGTAGCCAGTGTCTCGGTGGGCGTCGACAACTACGACATCAACTACCTGACCGAGCGCGGGATACTGCTTAGCAATACCCCTGACGTACTCACCGAAACCACCGCCGATACAGGCTTCGCCCTGATCCTGGCCACCGCCCGGCGGGTGGTGGAACTGGCAAACATGGTCCGTGCCGGTAACTGGAACCAGAACATCGGCCCACTGCATTTTGGCAGTGACGTGCATGGCAAAACCCTGGGCATCATTGGCATGGGCCGCATCGGCGAAGCCCTGGCCCAACGTGGGCACTTTGGTTTTAACATGCCGGTGATCTACCACAGCCATTCGCCCAAGCCTTTAGTGGAACAACGTTTTGGTGCTCAATACTGCAGCTTGCCGGACTTGCTCAAACAAGCCGACTTCGTTTGCCTGACCCTACCATTGACCGCTCAAACCCAAGGTCTGATCGGCGCCAAGGAGTTTGCCTTGATGGGGCCAGAGACGATCTTCATCAATATCTCCCGAGGCAAGGTGGTGGACGAAGCGGCGCTGATCGACGCCTTGCAACAACGCACCATACGGGCGGCCGGGCTCGACGTGTTCGAGCGCGAACCCCTGAACCACGACTCACCGTTGCTGGGCCTGAGCAACGTGGTGGCCACTCCACATATCGGTTCCGCCACCCATGAAACCCGGGAAGCAATGGCCCGTTGTGCGGTAGACAACCTGTTGGCGGCGCTGGCGGGGGAACGGCCGAAGAACCTGGTCAATACAGCGGCCTGGAAACCCTGAAACCCGGTTGTAGCCGCTGTCGAGGCACGAGGCTGCGATAAGGGCCGAAGGACCTTCAGCGATTTCAAGGC
>NZ_WLYI01000110.1 GCF_009707515.1 Pseudomonas karstica
GCCCACGGTGGTGGTGGCTGTCAGGACCACATCCACCTTGTCGATGGTGTCGTTGATGGTGGTGGTTGCGCCGTCGCCCGCGACTTCCAGTTTCTCGAAGTTACCGCCAGTGGCGTCGGTGATTTTGAAGGTCTGGGTGCTCTTGTCGATGAACACGTCATCAGTTGGTGCATCAACAGTCACGGTGCCGACGGTTTCGCCGGCCTTGATGGTGATGGTCGAGCCGTTGTCGAGTTTCAGGGTGACG
>NZ_WLYI01000111.1 GCF_009707515.1 Pseudomonas karstica
CCGAACACAAAAACTTCCTCTGGCAAGGCCTGCGCATGTTGCGTGAAGAGACGCCGGGGCAGAGCAGTCTCTACATTTACGAGCCGGGCAGCTACGCGCCGTTGGCGAGAGTCGACCAAATCGAAGGCGAGGACCAGAAACTCTACTATTTCCACACCGACCAGATCGGCACGCCGCTGGAATTGACTGACGCCAAAGGCCAAATTGTCTGGCAGGCAACGTACAAGGC
>NZ_WLYI01000112.1 GCF_009707515.1 Pseudomonas karstica
TGACACCACCGGCGGCAACTTCGAGAAACTGGAAGTCGCGGGCAACGGTGCAACCACCACGATCAACGACACCATCGATAAAGTAGATGTGGTTCTGACGGCGACTACCACCGTGGGTGAAGGCGGCAATATCGTTTACACCGCCAGCCTTGTGGATAAAAACGGCGCGCCGGTGACCAACATCACCAGCCCGTTGACCGTCACGTTGGATAACGGCCAGACT
>NZ_WLYI01000113.1 GCF_009707515.1 Pseudomonas karstica
ACCAGCCGCTGCGCCAGCGAATGGCTCCAACCCAACCCCAACCCGCAATCGATTTCCACAGCACTGGTGCGGTACAACCGTGTCCAGGCAAAGGGTAAAAACCCGTCCAGCTCGCCATCGGTGAGGGTCAGCAGTTCTTCCCCGGTGACCATCGACACCGGGCAGCCATGGGTTGCGGTTTTATCGGCGCTGGCCGCTGCATCACCGTTAGGGTTTTTCGA
>NZ_WLYI01000114.1 GCF_009707515.1 Pseudomonas karstica
CTCGATTGTGGCACCGGACGATGTGTACCAAGGCGACCAAACTGTCACCACCGCCATCACGGGAGTGACCGGTGGCGAGCATTACGAAAACCTGGTTCCGGGTACTAATAACGTCACCACTACTGTCACTGATACCCCAGGCACCGATAACACCACCACTGTCACACTGACCGCGCCTAACGCCGTCAACGAAGGCGGCCAAATC
>NZ_WLYI01000011.1 GCF_009707515.1 Pseudomonas karstica
GTCAGCCATCTGCCGCAAATTCACGGCCAGCGCCAACATGCCCCCCTCGTCCAACCCCGGCTCCTCCTCATGCACCGCATGCACCGCAAGACACCCGGCTGCGCGCTCAGCCCTCAGGTCAACTCGCGCAGCAATCCGTTCATGGTGCAAAAACGGCAACACGTAATAGCCATAGACCCGCTTGTGCTGTGGGGTGTAGATCTCCAGTCGATAGCGAAAATCAAACAAACGCTCGGTGCGACTGCGCTCCCAGATCAGTGAATCAAACGGTGACAACAACGCACTGGCGGGCACCTTACGCGGGACTTTCGGTTCAGGCGCACAATAGGCCAATTGCTTCCAACCCTGAACCTGGCAAGGGACCAACAACCCCTCCTCCACTAACTCCGCCACGCGCGCACGGCTATCGCCAGGTTCCAGACGGAAATAATCACGCAGGTCTTTTTCAGTGCCTACACCCAATGCGCTCGCCGCCTGCAGCAGCAAACCTCGCTGCGCCTCGGCTTCGCTCAAAGGGGCTTGCTGGAGAATCTCGGCGGGAATCACGCGCTCCGGCAAATCATACAGCCGCTCGAACCCACGACGCCCGGCGACGGTCACCAGGCCCGCCGCGAACAACCATTCCAGGGCATGTTTTTCATCGCTCCAATCCCACCACGGGCCGGCGCGCTCCTGGCGAGTCGACAAACTGCCGGCACCCAAGGCGCCCTGCTGCTCGACGACGGCCAGGACCCGGCGAATGGTGGCCTGCTGCTCACGGCCAAAACGCGCCATCTGCTGGTAAATCCCCTCCCCCCGGGCCGCCCGCGCCATGCGCCAGCGCATCAACGGGTAAAGCGCCATCGGCAACAACGAGGCTTCATGCCCCCAATACTCAAACAGCGAGCGTCGCCGGCCCTGGCTCCAGGCCGCTTGCTCAAGAATCGCAGGGCAATAGTTGCCCAGGCGAGAGAACAACGGCAGGTAATGGGAACGCACCACGGCGTTGACCGAATCGATCTGCAGCACGCCCAGGCGCTCGATCAGGCGATTGACTTGCGCAGCCTTGATCAACGCAGGCGGCTGGCGGCCGGAGAAACCTTGGGCCGCCAGCGCCAGACGCCGAGCCTGCTTAAGAGATAAGGACAGTTCTGCGGGCATGTGCATCTCCTTGTATGCTCGCAACCTACCCTACCGCACCCCATGTTGTGTAGGGGCATCCAAGTCATTTGCGCAGCGGGTCTTCCCAAAAGTGGCGCTGGCTTTCCAACTCGACATCGGCGCGGCTCAGGCCGATATCCTTCAACGCATCGTCACTCATGGCGGCCAAATCAATACGCTCGCGGTACAGAGTCTGCCAGAGCGCTACCCTTTGAAACAGGCCACTAAACGGCCGCTTCGCCATCAACACAAAACCTTTTTGACCTTTCATCATCTCGCCCTCCAGTTGGGATGACTGAAGTCTGTGCCTGGGGTTATGATCAATCCAACGAATGTTTATTATGCAATACATCTCGGAGATTGATGAATTGTCCAGCTACCCAAGTATCGACACCGAAGTGCTGCGCACCTTCGTCGCCATTGCTGATCAGGGCGGTTTCACCCGCGCGGGCGAGCAGGTCAACCGCACCCAGTCAGCGGTGAGCATGCAGATGAAACGCCTGGAAGAAGATGTATTGCAGCGCAAGTTGTTCGAGCGCGACGGTCGGCAGGTCAAGTTGACGCCAGAGGGGCAGGTGCTACTGGGCTATGCCCGCAGGATCCTGAAACTGCACAGCGAGGTGTTCAACACCCTGCGCGAACCGCATATGGTCGGGCTGGTGCGCCTTGGCACACCCGATGACTACGTCATACGTTTTTTACCGGGCATCCTCAAGCGTTTCTCCAAGGCTTACCCACTGATCCAGATTGAAATGCATTGCGAGTCGTCAACGGTGCTGATGCAGCGCCGGGACCTGGACCTGACTGTCGTCAGTCGCGAGCCAGGTAATGACATCGGCGAGCCGCTGCGTCATGAACGTATGGTTTGGGTCGCTACACCCTGCTTCTGCGTGGATGACCACGCCACGCTTCCCCTGGCCGTTTCCGGCATGGACGGTTTCTGCAGCCAGTGGCCGCGCGCGGCGCTGGATGCCGAGGGACGCGATTATCGCCTGGCGTATCACAGCTCAAATGGTGCCGCAATCCAGGCAGTGGTGGGTGCCGGCCTGGCGGTGACAGCCACCATGGAAAGCCTGGTGACCGAAGACCTGCGGATATTGGGCACAGCCGAAGGCTTCCCTGCCCTGCCGTCGATCAATTTGCGGCTGCTGCGTAATCCGCGCACCACCTCCCCCATTACCGAGTGCCTCGCCGAGCACATCATCGAGGGCTTCAAACTTTAAAGGTCAACATCACCGCACAGACCACCAGGAAGCCGCAAAACAGGCCACGCAACAGGCGCTCAGGCATGGCATGGGCAACCTTCACCCCCCAACTGATGCTTAACAACCCGCCCACGGCCAGCGGTACGCCGATCGCCCAGTCCACCTCATGGTGGTAGGCGTAGGTCACCAGGGTCACACTGGTGCTGGGCAGCGCCAGCGCCAGGGACAGGCCTTGGGCAACCACTTGGCTGGTGCCGAAAAGGCTGGTCAACACCGGCGTCGCCACCACTGCGCCGCCAACACCAAACAACCCTCCCACAGACCCCGAGGCGGCGCCCAGCACACCCAGCCACGGCCACGAATAACGCATCTGCGCCAAGGGTGGCGCATTGTTGGTGAACATGCGCAAAAGGGTGTAGGCCGACAACGCCAGCAAAAAAGCGATAAACCCGAGCCGCATCACGTCCGCATTGATGCCCACTGCCCAGATTGAGCCCAGCCAGGCGAAACAGAACCCCATGACGCCCAGCGGCAATGCATGGCGCAACTCAATCCGGTTACGCTGGTGGTAACGCCACAACGCGAGCATCACATTAGGCACCACCATCACCAGCGCCGTGCCTTGGGCGATTTGTTGATCCAGTCCAAACAGCACCCCAAGTACCGGGATGGCAATCAACCCACCACCGATGCCAAACAAGCCACCGACTGTGCCCAGAAGCGCACCCAGCACCCCATACATCGCTAAATCCGCCACCACGCGCACCTCCAATCCCGAGCCTGCATGCTACGCAGTCCGCTCTAGTATGGAAACGCACAGCAACGCACAATGGCTATGCCAACTTCGCACAAGCAGCATTGCCATGAACCCCAATACCTTGACCGATCAGCTAAGCCTGTTTCTTGACGTGCTGGAAGCAGGAAGCTTCTCCGCAGCCGCCCGACGCCATCCCTTGACGCCCTCGGCCGTCGCCCGGCGGATCGACAACCTGGAAAACTCGGTAGGCAGCCGGCTATTTTTGCGCAGCACTCACGCGGTGATACCGACACCAGCCGGCCTGGCCTTTGCTGAACGAGCACGGCGGATTGTCAGTGAGCTGCAACTGGCACGGGCGGAAGCAGTGTCCTTGAGCCATGCGCCTGAGGGGTTGATCCGTGTAGATGCCCCCGCGGCCTTTGGTCGGCGGCACCTGGCACCGGCCATCGCCGACTTCCTCAACGTCTACCCCGGCCTGGATGTACACCTGCACTTGATCGACAGCTTCGTCGACATGCAAGGCGAGCACCTGGGCAAAGTCGACCTGGTCCTGCGGGCCGGGCATATCGTCGACTCCCGGCTGATTGCCACACCCTTGGCCAGCATCGTACGCATCGCTTGCGCCAGCCCGGCCTACCTGAAGCATCGCGGTACTCCTACTCATCCCCGAGAACTGAGCGAGCATGACGGCCTTGACTGGGAAGGCCTCGCCCCGCTGTTTGCCTGGCGCTTCGAGTTGGATGGGCGCAAGGCCAGCTACCGCCCGCAACGCATCCGCATGAGCGCCAACAATGCCGAAGCGCTACTTTCGGGTGCCCTGGCAGGGTTAGGGGTCGCGCACTTGCCGACCTGGCTGGTCAGCGAGTACCTGGTGCGTGGCGAACTGGTGCCACTGTTCTGCGAAAACGGCCTGCCCTCCCCGGAAACCGCCGGGATTTATGCGCTGCGCCTGGAGCAGCATGCCAACGCCCGCAGCCGGTTACTGCTGGAATACCTCAAGGCACGTTTCAGCCCTGTTCCACCCTGGGATCTGGCTTTGCAAAGCGGTTTGGGCTGACCGTTCGAACAGAATTATCTGGCGCGTTAAAGATTTGCCCGCTAGATTCCCGCTCAGACACGTTTTTAAGGCACAGCCATGACCACGACACCCGACACTTGCGAATCCTTGCTGCTCGACAACCAGCTATGCTTCGCCCTGCACTCCACCTCCTTGTTGATGACCAAGGCGTACAAACCCTTGTTGCAAGCCCTAGGCCTGACCTACCCGCAGTACCTGGCGCTGATGGTGCTGTGGGAAGAGGACGGCTTGACCGTAGGTGAGATCAGCCGCCGCCTGCTGACCGACCCGGGATCCCTAACACCCCTGCTCAAGCGCCTGGAAGCAGAAGGCCTGTTGAGCCGCACCCGCAGCCGGGAAGATGAGCGCGTGGTGGTGGTAGAACTGACTGACGCCGGGTGGGCCTTGCGCGATAAAGCCATGGATATTCCCCAGTGCATCCTCGGCGCCAGCCGCCTGGATATGAAACAACTGCGCAAGCTGCAAGCTGACTTGTTGGCCTTACGGGCAAATCTGCAAAGCAGCCTGTAGCTTCTTTCTGGATGAGCTGCGCCCCACTCGTGGCGCAGTCATCCTGCCTCCTCCTGCCTGAAGTGGTGCGGAAAAGGAAAAGTCCTATGTTCCGCCCTACAAAAGCTACGGCATAAAGCCCCCTTTCGCACAGCCCGCATCAGCGGCAGGAAATGACCTCTAATTATTTTCAATAATTTATATTGCGCGCAAACCATTAGCGCAGTACATTTACCTCGACATTTACTTAGCACGCAATTATTTAGCGCAAACAACGAGGAATACACCATGCAAACTCTCTACACCGCAGTCGCCACCGCCACCGGTGGCCGTGATGGTCGCGCCGTTTCAAGCGACAACATCCTTGACGTCAAACTCGCCACACCGAAAGAGCTGGGCGGTGCCGGCGGCCAGGCCACCAACCCGGAGCAGCTATTCGCCGCCGGTTACTCCGCTTGTTTTATCGGCGCCCTGAAATTCGTCGCCAGCCAGACCAAACGCAAAATCCCGGATGACGCCTCGATCACCGCCCATGTCGGTATCGGTCAAATCCCCGGTGGTTTCGGCCTGGACATTGACCTGCACGTGAGCCTTCCCGGCCTGGCCCAGGATGATGCGCAAAGCCTGGTCGATGCCGCCCACCAAGTCTGCCCGTACTCCAACGCCACCCGTGGCAACGTCGATGTACGCCTGCACGTAACCGTCTAATCCCTACCTGACCATCGGAGATGACCATGAACACTTTTGGCAAAACCCTGACCGGTACCCTGCTCGCTTTGTCCATCACCAATGCCTTCGCCGCTGCTGGTGACGTCGAACACAACACCCAGGCATTTCTTGATGCACTGAACGCCGGTACCGGTAAACCGATGGAGCAACTGACGCCCAAAGAAGCCCGTGCGGTTCTGGTCGGCGCCCAATCGGGGGTAAAGCTGACCCTGCCCGAGGCCGACATCAGCCAAAAGACCATCCAGGTCGACGGCCAGCCCCTGGACTTGACCATCGTGCGTCCAGCCGGGGTCAAGGGGGCATTGCCGGTGTTCATGTTCTTCCACGGTGGCGGCTGGGTATTGGGGGATTTCCCGACCCACGAACGCCTGGTGCGGGATTTGGTGGTGGGTTCAGGAGCGGCGGCGGTGTTCGTCAACTACACGCCATCACCGGAAGCCCACTACCCGGTGGCGATCAACCAGGCGTATGGCGCAACCCGCTGGGTGGCCGAGCACGGTAAAGAAATCAACGTTGATGGCAAGCGCCTGGCCGTGGCCGGCAACAGCGTCGGCGGCAACATGGCGGCCGTGGTCAGCCTGATGGCCAAGGACAAGGGCACGCCGGCAATCAAGTTCCAACTGCTGCTGTGGCCGGTGACCGATGCCAACTTCAACACCGCGTCCTACAACCAATACGCCGAAGGTCACTTCCTCACCAAGAACATGATGCAGTGGTTCTGGGACAACTACACGACTGACGCCAAGCAACGCGCCGAGATCTACGCTTCGCCGCTCCGGGCAACCACCGCACAACTCAAGGGCCTGCCACCGGCGATGGTGCAGACTGCCGGCGCCGACGTGCTGCGTGACGAAGGCGAAGCCTATGCCCGCAAACTGGATGAGGCCGGCGTACCAGTGACCGCCGTGCGCTACAACGGCATGATCCACGACTACGGCCTGCTCAACGTGGTCAGCCAAGTACCAGCCGTACGCTCTGCGCTGCTGCAAGCCTCGGGGGAACTCAAGCAACACTTGAAATAACGGCATGCAGTAAAAACAGCACCCACGAAAAAGCCCGACTCATGGTCGGGCTTTTTCGTATCGGTGATGCCAGAATTACTTCTTGGCGCGACCTTTGTACGAACCACCTTCACGGGTGTCGATCTCGATCATGTCGCCGATTTCGATGAAGTCAGCCACTTGCAGTTCGGTACCGTTGCTCAGTTTGGCAGGCTTCATCACCTTGCCCGACGTGTCACCGCGAGCGGAGCCTTCGGTGTAGTCAACCTTACGCACGATGGTGGTCGGCAGCTCTACGGAAACCAGGCGCTCTTCGAAGAAAATAGCTTCGCAGACGTCTTCCATGCCTTCTTCAATGAACGGCAGAACAGCTTCGATATCTTCAGCGTTCAGCTCGTACATGGTGTAGTCAGTGGTGTCCATGAACGTGTAGGTGTCGCCGCTGATGAAGGACAAGGTCGCTTCTTTGCGGTCGAGGATCACGTCGTCCAGTTTGTCATCGGCGCTGTAGACGATCTCGGTCTTGTAACCGGTCAGCAGGTTCTTCAGCTTGGTCTTCATGATTGCGCTGTTACGACCAGACTTGGTGAACTCAGCTTTCTGAACCAGCCAAGGGTCGTTTTCGAGACGGATCACTGTACCGGGTTTCAGTTCTTTACCAGTTTTCATTGCGAATATCCGAATTTGGATGGGATTTACAAAAATCTAGGCCGCGTATCATATCCAATTTAGGTAAAACTGTACCAGCACCGTCGCAAGATCGGCCTGCAAGCCCTGTTCCAGACACCATTTTTCAGCATGCGCAGTCAGTTGCGGCCAATGCTCAAGCAGCACTTTCCAGCTATGAGCCATATCGCCATCAGCGTTCCAGGCCTGCCAAAGCGCGACCACCGCAGCTTTGGCCGCCGGCGACAAGGCCTCGGTATACAGCTCAAGAAAGGCGTCAAGCTTGTCCAGGTGAATGTCTTCGTCCTGGCGATAGATGTGCCACAGCAGTGGGCGCCCGGCCCACTGGGCACGCACGAAGGAGTCCTCACCGCGCACGGCGTTGAAGTCGCAACACCACAGCAGGCGGTCATATTGCTCCTGGCGTACGAATGGCAGGACCTGCACGGTCAAGGCGCCTCGTTGATGGACATCCCCCACCGTCAACCCTTCCACGCCCAGCCAGCGCTGCACATCGCCGAGGATACGACCTTCCGGCACCAGCAGATGAGTGGCGTACCCATCTGCTGCCAGCACGTCCAGCCAACTGGCGAGCCCGGCGTTTTCATAGGCGAACAGCGACATCAGCCGCGTACCTGTAGCTGCAAACACGCCAAGGCCTTGCAGGAACTGCCGCTGGGCGACAGCGTCCTGTTGAAATGCCTGGCGCTGCTCCAGCAAGCCAGCTTCACGTAACAAACCACCGGTTCCCGGGCGAAAGCCGGGAAAGAAGAAGTACTTCTGCACGCCCTTGAATTTCACCGACGGCAGGCCGTGACAGCCGACTACCCAGTCTTCGGCGCTCAGGTAATCCAGGTTCATCCACAAAGGTGTGCGCTCGCGCTCGGCCATGGCCTCCATGTAGTCGGGCGGTAACTGGCAGGCGAACGCGGCGATCACCACATCGGCCGCCGCCGTCACTGGCCACTGCGCTGGCCAATGGCGTACATCAACACCCTCTTGCCATTGCTGCGCCCGCTGCACATCCACCTGTGGGCACATGCGTTCGAACGCCCGCAGGTCATCGACCCACAAGCGCACGGCGCAATCGTGTTCGGCCACCAATTGCCGGGCCAGGCGCCAAGTCACGCCAATGTCGCCGTAGTTGTCGACGACGCTACAAAAAATATCCCAGCGGGCTTTCATTCCGGGCTCCAACGATCAAAGGCTCGATTGTCCGTATAAATGCCTCGATGCAGAAGGCTTGATTGCGATTATTCTGCGCAACAGCTGTGCGACAATCGGCAACACCCACGTAACCTGCCCCACCCCAAATGCCAGTTCTGGCTGCAACAGGAGCAGAATGCGCCCAATGAAAAGAGCCAGGCCAACGTCTTGCAATGTTGCGATTGATGATCAAGCAGAGCCATGAATAAACACGCCGTCCACCAATTGATTCTGGAAAAGCTCGCAGTCGACCTCGATATCGCCCAGCGCGCCGCACAAACCGCCTATGAAACCGCGACACACGAAGAAAATATCGCGGAAAACAAATACGACACGCTCGGGCTGGAGGCTTCTTATCTGGCGGCCGGGCAGGCCAGGCGCGTCGAGGAAATCAAGCAAGCGCTGATACTCTGCCAGAACATGAACCTGCGTGCTTACGATGGGCAACGAGGTATTGAGGTAGGCGCACTGCTGGGGCTGGAGGATGAAAACGGTCGCCAGCAATGGCTATTTTTAGCGCCGGATGCCGCGGGCTTGAAGGTTAATGTAGTTGGCCAGCCGGTGACCGTCATCACCCCACGCTCCCCTTTGGGCAAAAGCCTGCTGGGTAAGCTGGAGGGCGACGAGGTGGAAATCCTGGTGGCTGGCGCCCGGCAACAGTTTGCGGTTACCGAGGTCAAGTAAGCCGATCAGTGAACCGGCAATTCAACGCCGTCGAACAGGTCTTCCAGTTCCTGCTTGTTATGGCACTGGATCGCCTTGGCCATGATTTCGCGGGTCAGGTGCGGTGCAAACTTCTCGATGAAGTCGCACATGAAGCCCCGCAAGAAAGTACCCCGACGGAAACCGATCTTGGTCACACTGGACTCGAACAGCTCGCTGGCATCCAGCACCACCAGATCGCTGTCGAGCTTGTCATCCACCGCCATCTTCGCGACGATGCCGACCCCCAGCCCCAGGCGCACGTATGTCTTGATGACATCGGCGTCGGCGGCCGTGAATACCACTTTGGGCGTCAGGCCACGATGACTGAAAGCTTCGTCGAGCTTCGAACGACCGGTGAAACCGAACACATACGTAACGATCGGGTATTCAGCCAAGGCTTCCAGGGTCAGCTTCGGCAGCTTGGCCAGTGGGTGCCCCTGGGGAACCACGACGCAGCGGTTCCAGCGATAACACGGCATCATCACCAAGTCGCCGAACAACTCCAGGGCTTCGGTGGCGATGGCAAAATCAACGGTGCCGTCAGCGGCCATTTCAGCGATCTGCATCGGTGATCCCTGGTGCATGTGCAGGGCTACGTCCGGGTACTGCTTGATGAAATCGCGGATCACCGGGGGCAGCGCGTAACGGGCCTGGGTGTGAGTGGTTGCAATCGACAGGGTGCCTTTTTTCTCGTTGGAGAATTCCTGGGCGATCTGCTTGATGCTTTCAACTTTGCGCAGGATCTCGCCAGCGGTAGTGATGATGCGCTCGCCGGCCGGAGTGACGCGGGTCAGGTGCTTGCCGCTGCGGGCGAAAACTTCGACGCCCAGTTCGTCTTCGAGCAGGCGGATCTGCTTGCTGATACCCGGTTGCGAGGTGTAAAGGCTTTGAGCAGTAGCTGAAACGTTGAGGTCGTGGTGCGCCACTTCCCAGATGTAGCGCAATTGTTGAAGCTTCATATGCATCCCTCAAAGCAGATAGACGCCACGGTATCAGCGACGATATATAACTATATTAAAGGTTGTAGTGATAAATCTAGAACTTTTTATCGAATCCTCACCCTCACACGTCCTCATTGCGCCTGCACTGCAACAGCGGCACCAGGTATACCGGTACCAGCGACAACTGCAATATTCGTGCAGCGGTTCGCCCCAACGGCGTTGCCGACCCATCGGCCTGGCTGTGACTACCTACGATCAACAAATCCACCGAGAGTTTCTGCGACTGCTCGAGAATCACCTTGCACGGATCGCCCTGAATCACTCGCACAGAGCGGATCAGCTTGAGGTCCTGCTCGCCCTCCCCCAACTCCTCGCGAAAACTGTCCAGCACCCGTTGCTCGATATTGGCCATCACCGTCGTCAGGCCCTGGCTCTGCCACTCACTCAAGGCCTGCTCATCAAGGTAGCTCTGCAGCACCGATTCGGCGAATAGTCCGATGGGCTCCACCACGTGAATCACATACAACTCGGCATTGAAGGTTCGCGCCAGCGTCAGCGCATGTTGCATCACATAAGGCGCATACAGTCCCAGGTCAGTGGCAAATAGCATCGAACGAATCATAGAACCTCCTGGCCTGCCAGGATGGCGGAGATTGATTCAGCTTAGCAGTGCCTTCGAGTGTGCGATGGACTTAGCTCCCTGCCTGGATTTTAAGCTCGTTGCTGATGCCATGCGGCACATGCCCGGTGGCCACCACCTCCCTGGCTTTCTCGCAATGACCGGCCTGATCATCGAAAAACACATCCGCGGCAAACGCCTCAAGAAACGCCGATTTTTCCAGGCCACCGAGGAACAGCGACTCGTCCAGTCGAATGTCCCACTCACGCAATGTACGGATCACCCGTTCGTGAGAAGGCGCCGAACGCGCCGTCACCAATGCCGTACGGATCGGGCAGGCATCGTCGGGAAACTCCCGTTGCAACAGGTTAAGCGCCGCCAGGAAACCCTTGAACGGGCCACCACGCAAAGGCTCGCGCGCCGATTCGCGCTCGCTGGCCTGGAAGGCTTCCAGGCCGCCCGATTGATAGATTCGCTCTGATTCATCGGAAAACAACACCGCATCACCGTCGAAGGCGATCCGCAATTCTGCACTGGACGCCCGGCGCGCGCCCCCGGACAGAATGGTTGCCGCCGCAAACCCGGCATCCAGGGCGCTGCGTACATCTTCGGCGTGGGTCGAGAGAAACAAATGACAGCCAAACGCCGCCAAATAAGGATAAGGGCTACGCCCACCGACGAACGCGGCACGGGAAATATCCAGGCCATAATGCTGGATCGAATTGAATACCCGCAGCCCGGTATCGGCGCTGTTGCGTGACACCAGCACCACCTCGACCCGGGCCCGGCCCAGGCTGGCGTTAAGACTCAAGAGTTTCTTGACCAGCGGGAAGGCATCACCCGGTTCGAGGGTTTCCTCCTCATGGTCAATCTGATATTTGCGGTACGCCTCGACACCTTGCGCCAGGTAGACCTTGTGGCTTTCACTCAGGTCAAACAGCGCCCGCGAAGAGATCGCCAGCACCAGTTTGTCGCCCATCCCTTTAGCCATGCTTTTTCCCCCGGCTCAAGCGTTGCGTCGATCGATAAAACTCAAGGCCTGGTAGAGCGCCTGCATCCGCGGCAACTCACAACCCGCGGCCTTGGCGGCGGCCAATGGCCGGGCGTAGATAGCCGCCAGCTCCAGCGGGCGTTTGTGTAGATGATCGTGGTACATGCTTGGCCAATAGTCGGTCAGGCTTTCAGTCATGGTAAACATCTGCTCGGCATAACTCTCGGCGATTTCATGGCCGCACGCCTGGGCACCCAGCACTACTTCGGCCATCAACGCCTGAATCAGCTCGCGGCTTGACTCATCGGCCATCAATGCCGTGGTCCCGGCGCCCAGCAACACAGAAAGACCGTTATACGGCACATTCCACACCAGTTTATGCCAGCGGGCCTGATGCAGGTTGGCCATGGCCTGGGAGTCGATACCCGCCTGGCGAAACAAGGCGGCGCCCTCTTCGACAATCCCTTGCCGCCTGAGGTCATCGTTGATGGCACTACCACTGTGATAGCCGAGGTTGATCCGCCCCAGCGCCTGATGCTCGACCACCCCGGGAGCCGAACGATGGACGCAGATATAACAAAGGCCACCGAGCAAATGCAGCGAGCCCGGCAGGTGCTCACGCAAGCTGTCTTCGACGTCCAGGCCATTTTGCAGCACCACTACCTTGGCATCCGGGGCTGCTACCTGGGCAATGATGGGCGCCAACTCAAGGTTGCCGGTGGTTTTCGTCCCGACCAGCAGCCAATCACAAGGCGGCATGTCCGATGCCCGGGCATAGGCCTGGACCGGGTGCAGGCTCAACGCGCCATGGACCACGCTGTTGAGGTGCAGGCCACGGTCATTCACCGCCGCGTATTCGCTGCGCAATAAAAAATGCACATCAAACCCGGCCCGCGCCAGCATCAACCCGTAAAAGCCACCGATGGCGCCGGTGCCGATAATACCGATCCGTGGCGGGGTTGCTTGCGTCATGGTAAATCCTCCGGGTGTGCGGGTGAGCGCCTGGTTAACGGCTTCGGCAAGATCACAGGCTATACAGGCGCACCTGCAACTGCCCGTGGAATTGACCCTCGCACATCACAAACAACCCAGGCAAATGAAAAATCCCGTTGCGCTCGACCGCACCGCCATTGTGGGCGGCGACGCATGCAATTACCCACGCGCCTGAAACCAGGCCACGGCCATCGGGATGCATACCCCTCACTCGGCGCTGGCGCTGGCTATCCAGGCTATTTGCCCCGTGGTGCTGCAACGCCCAGGTCGCCTTAGTTGGCCTTTGTGCAGCCAACGCTGGATTAAAGCGGCCTCTGCCCATTGTCGAGCAGGCTTGTTACGCGCTAAGGTTCCTCCCCCCTTGCACTTAAATCATGCTGTGCTCCGCCGCACGGGGATCGCTGGCGGCCGGCACCCGTGACCCTGACGAGTAACACGATGGCTGATTTACCGATCAATGACCTAAACGTCGAATCCAACGAGACCCTGATCACACCCGATCAGCTCAAGCGCGAAATCCCTTTGAGCGACGCTGCCTTGCAGACCGTCACCAAGGGCCGCGAAGTCATTCGTAACATTCTCGACGGCACCGACCACCGCCTGTTCGTGGTCATCGGGCCCTGCTCTATCCACGACCTCAAGGCTGCCCACGAGTACGCCGAGCGCCTCAAGGTACTGGCTGCCGAGGTATCCGACACCTTGTACCTGGTGATGCGTGTCTATTTCGAGAAGCCGCGTACCACTGTTGGCTGGAAAGGCTTGATCAACGATCCGTACCTGGACGACTCGTTCAAGATCCAGGACGGCCTGCACATCGGTCGCCAGTTACTGCTGGACCTGGCGGAAATGGGCTTGCCGACGGCAACCGAAGCCCTGGACCCGATTTCCCCGCAATACCTGCAAGACCTGATCAGTTGGTCGGCCATCGGTGCGCGCACCACCGAATCCCAGACCCACCGGGAAATGGCTTCCGGCCTGTCCTCGGCCGTGGGCTTCAAGAATGGCACCGATGGCGGCCTGACCGTGGCGATCAACGCCTTGCAGTCGGTCTCCAGCCCTCACCGTTTCCTGGGGATCAACCAGGAAGGCGGCGTGTCCATCGTGACCACCAAGGGCAACGCCTACGGCCACGTAGTGCTGCGCGGCGGTAACGGCAAGCCCAACTATGATTCGGTCAGCGTGGCCCTGTGCGAACAGGCGCTCACCAAGGCGAAGATCAAGCCCAATATCATGGTCGATTGCAGCCACGCCAACTCCAACAAGGACCCGGCCCTGCAACCACTGGTGATGGAGAACGTCGCCAACCAGATCCTCGAAGGCAACCAGTCGATCATCGGGCTGATGGTCGAAAGCCACCTGAACTGGGGTTGCCAGTCGATTCCCAAGGATTTGGCCGACCTGCAATACGGCGTGTCGATCACCGATGCCTGCATCGACTGGTCCGCCACCGAAACCACCTTGCGCAGCATGCACACCAAGCTCAAGGACGTACTGCCCAAGCGCTCGCGGGGCTGATAAAGACTGCGAACACAAGAACGCCGGGCTTTTAGCCCGGCGTTCTTGTGTTCGCAACTGCCCTATTGTGGCTCAGAGCTTCGCTGCATGACGCTGATGGCGCTCCATGTAGCGTTCCACATAGGAGCAGGACGGGATCACCGTGTAACCATGATCTTCGGCATATTTCAGTGCTTCCTCGGTGAGTGCCGCAGCGATACCGCGGCCCCGCAACGCGTTGGGCACAAATGTCCGATAGATATCCAGGGTCTGTTTCCCAAGGTCCATATAGGTCAGGTAGGCACGATGACCGTCCACATTGGTCTCGAACTGATGACCACTCTGGTCATGGTGGATGGACAACGCCTCGCTCATCACTACTCCTCGCGGGTCTTGGTTTATGACCCCTACCTTACCGATGTTTTTCCGGCGAAGGAACATCTACGCCACCCCGTGCCGGTTACGACAACGAGAAAAGCCGCCAGTGTCCTGCACTAGCGCACACAACCAGCCTGCAGGAATAGTAGGCGCCAATCGCGAAATTGCTCAAGGCCCGCCCCTCATCCATTGCCGCTGGCAGGCATAGAAAGGGCCAATCGAAAATGCCTGGGGTCGATGGCCTGAACATTGCCGGCAGTTGAAGCTTGAGACGAACATTCACTGTTTAAGTCACCTCAACATGCACAAAAGATACCGATTGACGAAAAGACAATCTGAACAAAAGTGTCAATACCGATATATAAATTGGCGTGTGCTTACAAGGCTTAACACCTGCTGGCTGGCCCTTGCAGGCGGGATCGGATTTTCGGCAGAGTGCAAAAAACTGGATATTTTTTATACAAACTCTCAAAAGATTAGCCAAAATAGAATCGGCGCAATAATTTTTTTTGCTTCTTGCGCTACGTCCGTTTACTTACTACAAGTAATGGGTAGTATGTACGCCGTCTATTAGCTCACTCTGAGCAAGTAGCCATTAATAGAAAGTCCTTGAAGGGGAACACGATGAACAACGTTCTGAAATTCTCTGCTCTGGCCTTGGCCGCAGTTCTGGCTACCGGTTGCAGCAGCGTCTCCAAAGAAACCGAAGCCCGCCTGACTGCAACTGAAGACGCAGCAGCTCGCTCCCAGGCTCGTGCAGACGAAGCCTACCGTAAAGCTGATGAAGCTCTGGCTGCTGCTCAAAAAGCACAACAGACTGCTGACGAAGCTAACGAGCGCGCTCTGCGCATGCTTGAAAAAGCAAGCCGCAAGTAATAATCCTCCGGGGTTATTATCAAGCCGATCCATTTTTGGATCGGCTTTTTTATTGCCCGAATTTCGCGCCGCCCCGCCTTCCCTTGCAGAAGCGAGGCGAATACCTACATATCGACCGGCGCGCTGGACACCATCGGAGCCTGGCCTGGCACTGCGATCTGCGTGGGCAAGCCATCTTCAGCGGCGACAACATCGCGCACCTCGTCCCAATTGACCCGCAGGTTATTGGCCAGGTCCTCATTCTTGAGCAGGGCGTTGATCACCGCCGTGTGCTTGTCCACTACGGACGGAGTGCCATCATCGTTTAGTGGCGTATGAGCTTCCAGGTAAACCTTGCCACCACTCATGCCAAACTTGTAGGCCTCGCTGATGATCCGCACGGAAGTGCCCACCGGCACCATGCCGGCCATTTCCAGCACGTTGTTGTTGAACATGCGAAAGCAACCGTGGCTGGTGCGGGTACCAATGCCGAACTTCGCGTTGGAGCCGTGGATCAGGTAGCCCGGCGTGCCCAGGGTGAACTTGAACGGCCCCAGGGGATTGTCCGGGCCTGCTGGCACCACATTGGGCAACGGGTCACCATTGGCGGCGTGCTCGGCCTTGATCGACGCTGGAGGTGTCCAGGTCGGGTTAGGAGTCTTGGCAATAATGCTGGTGTGAGCAATCGGAGACCCCCAGCCTTCACGGCCGATCCCCAGCGGGAAGGTATAAACGACGTTCTGGCCCTTGGGGTAGTAATACAGCCGATACTCCGCCAGGTTGATCACGATACCTTCCCGGGGACCCGGCGGCAGGATGAAGCGCGTCGGCAGCACAATCTCGGCACCCGCCCCCGGCAACCAGGCATCAATGCCCGGGTTGGCCGCAACCATTTCCGAATAACCCAGGTCGTAGGTGGTGCCCAGGTCGGCAAAGGTATCTTCGTATTTGGCCTTGATCACCTGGACCTGGCCGACAATGTCTTCACCCGGCGGCGGCAGAGGCAACTGCAAGGCAGCGGCAGGGCCCGCGGCACAAAGCGCAGCGAGAGACAGGCAGCAGGTGACAGCGGAAAGGCGAGACAACATCCGGGAATACCTTCGCAGATCGACGGGTAGTAGAACTTGATTGTACACGGGAGCCCGGCGGGGCACCCACATTCAAAGCTCGAAGCGCAACTCCGGCCAGATGGGCGGGGTACCGCGCTTCTGGGATTCGAGAATGGCCCGGCACAGCGGGCACAAACGCTGATCGTGAAAGAGCGAGCGATCCACCGATGACCAGCGCGGCTGGGCAGGCAATAACGTGCCGCAGAGCGTGCGGTCGATTGAGCCGCCCAACTCCAGTTGACGCGTTACCAGATGCACCCGGACTTCCTGGCAGGCGAACAGATCCAGCTGTTCGTCAGGCTCGATCAGTTGATAGGCAAACAAGGACCAGGCAGGGCGCGACATCGAGGGCTCCAAATCGGGGGGGCGCCACCTTAGCCGAAAGACCGCGGCTAGAAAAGCGTCATAGCAGCGGTTTTAGCGCCGGCCAGACATTTTCCAGCAACTTGCCCTGGGCTCCGACCGCCGGATGCAATTGATCGGCCTGCATCAGCTCTGGATTCCCCCCCACGCCCTCAAGGAAAAACGGCACCAACGGCACCTCCTTCTCCTTGGCCAGCGTGCCATATACCTCGGCAAATGCCTTGGTGTAGCGCGGGCCGTAATTGGGCGGCAACTGCATGCCCAACAGCAGTACCTTGGCACCGCCAGCCTTGGACTGGTCAATCATCGACGCAAGATTTTGTTTCAATTGAGCGGGAGGCTGCCCGCGCAATCCGTCATTGCCTCCCAGCTCAAGAATCACCAGGTCCGGCTTATGCTCTGCAAGCGCCGCCGGTAGCCGCGCCAGGCCTCCGGCACTGGTATCACCGCTGATAGATGCATTGACCACTTTATCGTCGAAACCTTCGCTCTTGAGCCGCTGCTCCAGCAACGCGACCCACCCTTTGCGGGTATCCAGGCCGAAACCGGCACTGATACTATCGCCAACGATCAGGACTGTACCCGCCGCTGCGTTCTGGGCCATGCACATCAAGGCCAGGCCAGCACTCAAAAACCACATTCGCATCGGATTCTCCATGGGCGCACGTATTCTCACCGCGCGAAACCTTAGCAAAGTGGTTCCCAGCGCGGAAGGTGAACTGACCATCCTGCACCAACTGAGCCTGGAACTGAACAAGGGCGATAGCCTGGCTATCGTCGGCAGCTCCGGTTCCGGCAAATCCACCCTCCTGGGCCTGCTGGCCGGCCTCGACCTTCCCAGCAGCGGCGAAGTCACCCTCGCCGGGCAATCCCTCGGCACCCTGGACGAAGACCAGCGCGCGCGCATCCGCGCCGAACACGTCGGTTTCGTGTTCCAGTCCTTCCAGTTACTGGACAGCCTCAATGCCCTGGAAAACGTCATGCTGCCTCTGGAACTGGACGGCCGCAAGGACGCCCGGGAACGTGCCAGGCACCTGCTGGAGCGCGTCGGCCTTGGCCAGCGCCTGACCCACTCGCCACGCCAACTCTCCGGCGGCGAGCAACAGCGAGTGGCGATTGCCCGGGCCTTTGCCGCCGAACCCGATGTGCTGTTTGCCGATGAACCCACTGGCAACCTCGACAGCCATACCGGCGAGCGCATCAGCGACCTGCTGTTCGAACTCAACCAGGAAAACGGCACGACCCTGGTACTGGTGACCCACGACGAGCGCCTGGCCCACCGTTGCCGACGCCTGATCCGTCTTGAAGCCGGCCTGATGGTCGCCCCCCTGGAGCCTTGATGGCACGTTTGCCGTTGTTACGCCTGCTCAGCCTTGCCCTGCGCCAATTGTTGCGCGATGCCCGCGCCGGCGAGTTGCGGGTGTTGTTCTTTGCCCTGCTGGTGGCCGTCGCCGCCAGTACGGCCATCGGTTACTTCGGTGCGCGCCTGAACGGCGCCATGATGTTGCGAGCCACCGAGTTTCTTGGTGCCGACCTGGTGCTCGAGGGCAGCTCGCCAGCCCGGTCCGAGCAAATCAAAAGCGGGACCGAGCTGGGGCTGGAACATGCCAGGGTCGTGGAGTTTTCCAGCGTCATCGCTACCGACAACGGCATCCAGCTTTCCAGTATCAAGGCCGTCAACGAGCAATACCCGCTACGCGGTGAACTGAAAAGCGCCGCCGAACCCTTCGGCGAAGAAACCCAGGGAGGTGGGCCGAAACCGGGTGAGGCCTGGGTTGAAGCGCGCCTGCTGACCGCGCTGGACCTGAAGATTGGCGACAGTATCGATGTCGGCATGAAACCCTTGCGCATGACCCGCGTATTGACCTATGAACCGGACCGCGCAGGCAACCTGTATAACCTCACGCCCCGGGTGATGATCAACCTGGCCGACCTTGAGGCCACCGGCGTAGTGCAACCTGGCAGCCGGGTCAGTTACCGCGAACTCTGGCGGGCGCCGCAAGCAGGCACGACCCTGCAAACCTATCGTGACCTGGTCAAGCCCGGTCTCGCCGCCAACCAGCGCCTGCAGGATGCGCGCGACGGTAACCAGCAGATCGGCGGCGCCCTGGGCAAGGCCGAACGCTACCTGAACATGGCCAGCCTGGTGGCCGTGTTGCTGTCCGGCGTGGCAGTGGCGCTCTCAGCCAATCGTTTCGCCAGCCGGCGTTTTGATGCCAGCGCATTGCTACGCTGCCTGGGCTTGTCGCGACGGGAAACGATGCTGCTGTTCAGCCTGCAATTGACCGTACTGGGGCTGTTGGCCAGCCTTACCGGGGCCTTGCTCGGATGGCTGGCGCAATTGGGGTTGTTTTATCTGCTGCATGACCTGCTACCGACGGACGTTCCACCGGGCGGCCTGTTACCCGCCATCGCCGGGATCGGCACCGGGCTGGTGGCCCTCGCCGGTTTCGCCCTGCCGCCACTGGCGGCATTGGGACGAGTCCCGCCGCTGCGGGTGTTGCGACGCGACCTGCTGCCAATCCCTTCCAGCACCTGGATGGTCTACGGCGCGGCACTGTTTGCCCTGGGCCTGATCATGTGGCGCTTGAGCCTGGACCTGGTTCTGACCTTCGCCCTGCTCGGTGGTGGAGTGGTGGCTGCACTGATCCTGGGCGGCCTGCTCCTGCTGCTGTTGCAAAGCCTGCGGCGGTTGCTCGCCCGTGCATCCCTGCCCTGGCGCCTGGGGCTGGGGCAACTGCTGCGCCACCCTCTGGCGGCAGCGGGACAGTCCCTGGCCTTTGGCCTGATCCTGCTCTCCATGGGGTTGGTCGCACTGCTGCGGGGCGAGCTGCTGGACACCTGGCAAAACCAGTTGCCCAAGGACGCCCCCAACTACTTCGCCTTGAACATCCTACCGGCAGACAAGGACGCCTTTGGTGCCCGCCTGCTGGAGTTGCAGGCGCAATCAGCACCGTTGTACCCGGTGGTACCAGGGCGCCTGATCAGCATCAATGGCGAGCCGGTGCAGGATATTGTCAGCAAGGACTCCAGTGGTGACCGCGCGGTCCAGCGCGATTTGAGCCTGACCTGGGCCGCCGACCTGCCACCGGGCAACAGCCTGACAGCCGGCTCCTGGTGGTCAGCGCAGCCGAACGACGACATTCCCGGCGTCTCGGTGGAGTCCAAGGTTGCTGAAAGCCTGAAGCTGAAACTCAACGATCACCTGGTCTTCACCGTCGGCGGCGAAAACCGCGAGGCACGGGTCACCAGTCTGCGGGAGATCAACTGGGACAACTTCCAACCCAACTTCTTCATGATCTTCCAACCGGGTACCCTGAGAGACCTGCCCACCACCTACCTGACCAGCTTCTACCTGGCAGCCGGCCATGACTTGCAGATCGTCGAGTTGTCCCGGGCCTTCCCGGCAGTGACTATCCTGCAAGTCGAAGCCCTGCTGGCCCAGTTGCGCAGCATCCTGGCCCAGGTGACCCTGGCAGTGGAGTACGTGCTGTTATTTGTTCTGGCCGCAGGGATGGCGGTGTTGTTCTCAGGCCTGCAAGCCACGCTGGATGAACGGATCCGCCAGGGTGCCCTGCTGCGCGCCCTGGGTGCCGAACGCAAGCTGCTGGTCAAGGCGCGACGTATCGAGTTCGGCTTGCTGGGAGCCGTCAGCGGCTTGTTGGCGGCGCTGGGGACAGAACTGGTGACGTTGGTGTTGTATCGCTACGCCTTCGACCTGACGTGGCACCCACACCCCTGGCTGCTGCTGCTTCCAGTGATTGGTGCGGTGCTGATTGGCGGTGCCGGCGTATTTGGTACTCGACGGGCCTTGAATGCCAGCCCGTTGACCGTACTGCGTGAAGGCTGAAAACGCCGATGGCCCGCTCTCCTCACGGAGTGCGGGCCATCAAGGCCTACTTTACGTACTCGATCGCAGTAATCCACCAGCACACCTCGCCGCCTGGGGTCTGCACAATGGCCTCATCATCCACCTCCTTTCGCAGCAACGCCCTGGCCATGGGTGAATCGATGGAGATGTAGTCCATGCGCTCATAAATTTCATCGTATCCAACGATACGAAAGCGCTTGGTCTCACCCTGCTCGTTCTCAATGCTCACCCAAGCACCAAAAAACACCCGCCCCTCCTGCTCCGGCATGTACTCAACCACGCGCATGTCTTCCAGACGCTTGCGCAAGTAACGTACCCGCCGGTCAATTTCGCGCAACAGCTTCTTGTTGTATTGGTAATCGGCGTTCTCGCTTCTATCCCCCAACGACGCTGCCCACGTCACTTTACGGGTGGTATCAGGGCGCTTTTCTCGCCACAGGTAATCAAGCTCTTTCTTTAGCGCCTCATGGCCTTCTTTGGTAATCAGCTTGGTACTCAAAAGCTATACGCCCCTTGGGAGTTCAAACACATTGCGATATCTGCCATAAGGCAGCAACCGCCCGGTTTCAGTCGACTGAAGCCGATGATAAATGAACAGGGAAAAGTAGCCAGGGCTGGTTCACCTGAGTGATCAGGCCATGTGCTCATCTCCCGTCCCCTGACCATGCTCGCCCTCCGGGCCGAGCATTTCGTCCAGGTCATGAAACAGCCCCCTGAGACTGTCCCGAAGCCGGAACATCTGCGACATTCCGGCTGCCAGTTGGTCCTCTCTATGACGGACAGCCAGGTCATGGCTGTGTAACTGGGCGGCCTGGCCTTCCAGGCGGTGCGCCAGCTCTTCCAGTCGGTGCTGTTCTACCTGCTGCGCCGCCAAGCGCCCTGCCAGTTGTGCTTCACGAGTATTCAGCGTCTGGGCCAACTGCTGCAAATCGAGCTCGTTTTCGGCAGCTCGCCCGGCCTCCTGTTGTTTTGCCTGCTCCCAATTGGCCCTTTCCTGCAACAACAGGCTGCGAGACTGGCCAAGCTCCTCTTCTTGTTTGAGCACAATGTTCTTCTGTTGCGTGAGCTCTTGAGCCACGCGAGCCAGATTGGTCAGGGTACTGTCCATCGCAAGCAATGATGACTGCGCTTCACTGGCAGGGGCAGGAAGCGTCTGGTCGCACTCCAGGGCCAACTGCACAGGCTCGATCGCCTCTGTCATCGATTCCAGCAGCGGTTCGGGCTGTGCCTGCGGCTCGGGAGTTGGCGATGGGGCATGCCTCACAGCGTTTGAAGGGGCCACCATTTGTGAGGAAAACCGAATCGAAGGAACAATCAGCGAACTGCTCTCGATGGCAGGTAAACCCGGTACCGACGCCCCCAGGGTGATCACCTTCATCACCAGCACCTTCTTGATCGTCAACGAATGATGATCTTCTGGCCGTGCGGGAGGCAGCCTGCACCCCTTCAAATCGACAAAATGATATGGAATGTGGGCCTCCGATGTGCCTCCAGGCTTGCCCCCCGACGCTGCAGCCACGGTCAGGATTTGCTTGAAAACATGCATCGCCACCTGCAAATCGCTGGGGGAGTCGATACCCCCAAGAAAATAACGCTCGGACTTTTTACGTAACGAGGCGATGTACACCCGTGAACTCCCCGGCTCTATCTCTTCATCCAGGCTATAGGCCAGAAAGTTCGAACCAATCTGAGTGACGGCGAAACCACAGAGCAGCGCACCATTAACCGGAGTGTCATGGCCAGAGTGCTCAAGGACAAGGGTACGTAGAAGCATCATGAAATTCAGGTTCCCTGTTCGGATTGATAAAACTTCAAGTACACATCAAACACTGAATAAGCGATAAACATCAGCAGGAACTGACCTAATTGTTTCAGCGACCATTCGGTTTACACGTAGGAGTTGGCTTATTCGAGCACCCTGGCATTTCCAAGGACGGACATTAAACGTACCATTTTTAAAACCCAACACCTGCGACTACCCACCCAATAGTTTTTCAAACTAAATATTTAAAAATACAATCAATCGACCCTTCTCCAGATCAATCCAAATATCGTTTCACTCGGTATGGCCGCCTAACTTACTCAGTAGAAAAATATAATGATCGAGATAAAAAATCTAACAAAATACTATGGTCGCAGTTGCGTCATCAGCGACTTTAATTTTTGTACCCAGCACAAAGAGAGCCTGGGAATATTTGGACATGATGGGGCTGGTAAAACAACCCTGATAAAAATGCTGGCCAGGGCAATTCTCCCCTCATCCGGGCACATAAAGATGTTTGGCAGCAATGCCGACATTACACATCAACAGGCAAAAAAAATAATTGGCTACCAGCCTGAAAGCGCACTCAGCCACAGTGCCATGACGGTGAAGGGGTTTCTCGAGTTCATTGCCGATGTTCGCGGTTTTTGCGGCGTGAACAAACGCAAAGTGGTGGATCGAGCCGTCGATCGCCTGGAACTCAGGCCCACCCTCAAATACCCGGTTGAAATATTACCCCCAGGGCTGAAGCGCCGGGTATCCATAGCCCAGGCCATTCTGCATGAGCCGGCCTTGTTATTATTGGATGAGCCCACGGAAGGCCTGGCCCCCCATCAAAAACAAGCCATCAGGACACTTATCAAGTCGTTGTCGAGCGAAATGAACGTCATCATTGCCTCCCGTGCTCCCGAAGAAGTGGCCTGTGTCTGCGATCGCGCCTTGATCATCTCTGGCGGCCGCTTATTGGCCGACTCACCGGTGCCAGACCTGATGCGCAGCTCCCGTCATTACCAAGCCGTCACCCTGGCGGCGGATGCTCCACTGGACCTGCTGGCACTGGCAGTATTGCCGGGTGTCGCGGGGATCGAAGAGCACCGTCAAACACCCGGCACAGTGACGATAGTGGCGATGCCGGGGCAAATCATTTATCCCCATATCATCGCTCTGATCGCCAACCGTCGCTGGAAAATCAATGCGTTGAACCTGGAACCCGGACGCCTGGATGATGTGGTCCACCACCTGAGCCAGGAGGCGTCGACGTGAAATTGTTACCGGTGATATTCAAGCGTCAACTCATCAATTATCTGTCTGCGCCTGCAACTTATCTATGTATCGCTGTTTTCTTGCTGGCGGCCGCCACGGCTGGTTTTCAGATAGAAAAGTTGCTTGAGCATGGCAGTGCCGACCTGCATATTTTTTTCCAGTTTCACCCCTGGCTTTATTTATTGCTTGTTCCTGTACTGTGCACACAGCTTTGGTCGGACGAGTGTCAAAAAGGGGCAATTGATTTCCTGAATACATTACCGATCAGTGCCTTCGAACTTGCCGTAGGGAAATTCCTGGCGGCCTGGACGATTTCAGGCCTCGCGTTACTACTGACATTCCCAATAGTTATTACCGTCAATTATCTAGGCGATCCAGACAATGGCACCATTGCATTGCAACTACTCGGTAGTTGGTTACTGGCCGGCGCTTATCTGTCGGGAGGTTGCTTCATCTGTGCACTCACCCATCACCGGCTGGCTATTTTCACGTTAACCTTGGGCTTAATGCTTGCGGTCAGCGGAGTGTCATCTGCCATCGACGCTCTTGACCATCAAGCACCGATCTGGATCATTGATAGTTTAATCTCGCTAAGTCCATTGACACGCTTCGACGCGATCAGCAACGGAGTGCTGGTATTGCAGGACTGTTTGTACTTCATCAGCATGATTATTGCGTTTCTAACCGCGACAACCCTCCTCCTGAAACTCGGAAAAGGTTGAAGGATAACTTCGATGAAAGCCCTCATCAGCGTCGGCGCAACACTTGTTGTCATACTGTTATTTTTTCTCGCACTCAATCTGGCATGGGTACCGAGACTGCCTGATATTCGACTCGACCTGTCCAAACAAAAAGTCCATACGCTATCCGAACCGACCAGAACCCTGCTGGCCACACTGGAAAGCTCCATGGACCTGTATTTTTTCAATTCAAGAACACACCCTGAAAAAAGCAGCGCGGTGAAACACTACAGCAAGCGCGTCGAGACGTTGCTCAAGGCATACGAAAAAGCGGCAAAGGGTAAAATCAGATTACACCTTATCAATCCTGCGCCTTTTTCCGAGGAGGCCTACAAAGCCGGGCTGTTGGGCCTGGACGACAAGCAAGGGTTCTTTGGTCTTATTGGAACCAATGGGAACCATGGCGCCCAAAAAATCGAATCGTTCAGCCCCAATCAGGAGCCGTTACTGGAATATGAGATCAGCCACCTGATCTCCAGGTTAGCCAACCCCGAACAGGCCGTTATCGGTCTGATATCGGGGCTGCCCATGGATGGCAAACGGGATCGACACAATCAGGTCTCCTCACCTCCCTGGCAGGCGTTGCAGGAGATACGTCGGCACTTTAACCTGATGAGCCTGGCGAACAATACCGAACACATTCCCGACCCGATTAACACCCTGATGCTGGTTCACCCCAAGCATTTACCCAGGCAAACCTTGTATGCAATCGACCAGTTTGTGCTGGGCGGGGGCAAGTTGATGATGTTTGTCGACCCGATGAGCGAACAGGATCCCAGCACCGAAACGCCAGGCAAGTCCTCAAGCCTGGCGGGCATGCTGACAGCCTGGGGCGTGCAGATGCCTACAGACAAGGTGCTCGCCGACAGCCTTTACAGCACGCCGATCATCTTCGCCGACGGACAATCTCCTTTGCGCCATCCGACAGCCCTCACCTTGCCCCGCCAGGCCATGGCCCAGAATGACGTCAGCTCCTGGAAGCTGAACACCGTAACCGTGCTGAGCAGTGGTGCGCTCACGCCCCTCAAACAAAGCCGTACTACCTTCACCCCCTTGCTCCAAAGCTCCGGGCAAGCGGCGCTGTTTGATGCCGGCCGTTTCGTCAGCCCCACCGCCTTCGATGCACTGAGCAGCGAGGCAACGGCCCGCGGCCAGCGTCATGTCATCGCCGCCCGCATCCAGGGCCCAGCCTACTCAGCATTCGTGGACGGTATCGACGGCCGAAAAGCCGGCTTGCAAAAGGCTGCCGACATTCATGTGGTGGTGGTCGCCGATACCGATTTGCTCAGCGACCGTATGCGGGGGGGCTCCGTGCAACAGAGCAATGGAAAAAACGCCGCCCTTTCGGACAACATACGGTTTGTGCTCAATACATTGGATAACCTGTCCGGCCCCGATGCACTGATGAACATTCGTCCTCATACCGATATCCATCGACCACTGGCGGTATTGGAGACGTTACGCAATGAGGCAGCGAAGAGTTACCGGGAAAAGGCCGCAGCCCTGGAACAACTCCTGGTGCAGACGGAAAAGCAATGGCAGTCCTTGCACAACCAGCCGCTGTCCTTCGGCACAGAGCCGGTCACGTCAAACCCACTGTTGCAAGCACTTAACAAGGAACGTTTACGCTTGCCCATGGAGCTTCACGTCTTGAAAAGCCAGGCTTACGCGAAGGTCCATGCCCTGGAGCGAAACGTGAAGCTGCTCAATATCGTTACGCTGCCGCTGCTACTGAGCCTGATTGCCCTGGTTGTTTTCCTGTCACGCCGGCGTCGACTTCCACTCTCGACGATCCTTTACTGACACAACTCAACGTCGTGTAATCAACCCCTGCCGTGAAATACGGGTCAGTTGCCGGATAACCTCCTCAGCCTCACTGGCACTGGGGGCTTGAATGACCGCCAGGTCGAAGCTGTCGCAGGCAAAGCGGGAAAGTGAATCACCGTCGTCGATAAACTGGATCAAAAAAGCCGATGGCCTGCCGGTACGGCGTGGCCAACCGTCCAGGTAACGCAACAGCGTAGGCTGATGCTTGCCACCCAGGAGGATTTTCGGATTGCGTTGAGTGAGGCCCGCAGTAATCGGGGCCAGGCGTATGAGGGGGCGTAGTGCATTCATCGTGTCGTGTCTCGGCCTCAAAAGTCTGCGGGCAGGTGAGAGGCAACACCGAACCAGCGCTTTAGCGGTATTTCAAAACCTGGGCCAGGTTTCTGTCGGGACTGTTCTCAGTCACCTGTGGCGCCCCGCAATTAGCTGTTTAAATCGGCGCATGCGCAGCATCCTAGAGAAGCGTGTGGGGCGGTGTCAAGAATCCCGAGCAACGAAAAGGCCCGCACATGCAGGCCTTTTCAGGGACTTGCAGGGGTTCAGTTGGCGATTGCGCGGTCGGCAGACCATTTGCCCGCACCTTCCAGCATCACGGCGATCGTGCCACCTAACAAGGCCAGCGCGAACTCATAACCATTGTTGGCCATGAACAAGCCGTGCTGGATGTGTACCGAGAAAATCGCCACCAGTGAAACAATGCTCAAGCCCAGCGCCGCAGGGCGTGCCAACAAACCGATGATCAGTGCCAGGCCGGCGAAGAACTCGGTACCGCCCGACAGCAGCGCCATCAAGGTACCCGGCGCCAGGCCGATGCTTTCCATCCATTGGGCTGTGCCGGCCAGGCCGCCACCGCCAAACCAGCCGAAGAGTTTTTGCGAACCATGGGCGGCAAAGATGATGCCGACAAAAATCCGCAGAACGGTCAGGCCGTAGCCTGCGCGAGTGGACAGGAGGTTTTTGATCATTGGGCTCATATTGATAATCCTTTTCAAGGTAGGAGGTTGGTTGGCCGCCATATTAATCAGTTTATAAAATGATAAAATCCGAAATAATGCCGAGCAAGTATCTATTTAATCGATCATTTACGTAAGGCTACCTTCGACGCATCTGGTTCGAGGGAGTCCCGCTCCCGATCAAACGCCAAATAGTACTTGTTGACATTATTAACATAGCTGACGCCGCCCATCCCCAACCGCTCCATGGCAATGCGCTCGACCTGGAAGAACCACTGGTTGGGGTTCAATCCGCGGCGTCGGGCTTCGGCGCGCATGCTTTGTACCCGCTCCGGCCCCATGTTGTAGGCCGCCAGGATAAACGCCATGCGCTCACGCTCATTAAGCTTGGGGCTGGCGAAAAACTTGCGCCGGATCAGCGCCAGGTAACGTGCGCCCGCCTGTACATTTTTATCCAGGGTCTGGATATTGTTGACCCCTACCCGCCTGGCTGCCGACGGTGTGATCTGCATCAGCCCGGTAGGAGCCCTGCTGTTTTTCACAGCCGGATCAAGAGACGACTCCTTGTACGCCAGCGCAGCCAGGTTCAGCCAATCCATGCCTTGTTTGCGGGCATGCTTCTGCAACACCGGGCGCAGTTTTTCCAGGCGCTGACGATCGGCCCGGGACAATGGATAACGCACGCGATACAGGCGACGGTAGATATTCTGGAAAGCCACATCCTGGCCAGACGGGGGTTTGTAGGTTTTCAGGAAGCGGTCAATGCTGGTTCGCAGCATCACAGCGTCCTGGCGGACAAACCAGTACTCCTCACCCGGCTCGCTGATGGTTACCTGCCGATCAAAACGTAGCTTGGGCAGGACCTTTGACCAGCGTAGGGCAATCGGGCGCTCGACGATGGTCAGGTGAAAAATTCCGGCATGGACCATTTCCAGCACATCTTCCACCGCCAGGCTGGGGTCGACCCACTCCACTTTCACCGGTGGTAATTTGCGCAGTGCCAGCTTCTGGTTGATCTGGCTCACCGCGTCCCCCGCCGCACTGCCCGTCGTCAGGGCCAGGGTACGGCCAGACAGTTGCTCCACCCGGGTAAGCCGACGCTCGCCCTTGACCCCGACGAGCCATAGCGGCACATCACTGGCGATCGGGGCACTGGCGCTGACCTTGTCCGTGGCTTTCATATCCAGCAACTCACCGGGAGCCACCAGGTCACCTTCGCCACGCGCCAACGCGCCCAGCAATTGATCCTTGGCTTTGGGAATGATCTTGAGGTGGATTGCCTGACCGTTACGGGCGTGACCATTGAGGTATTGCTCAAAGGCACGCAAGCGATGGTATTCAACACCGATGGCCTGGCCCCGGACCTGGCCGGAGCTGTTGCGGCTCTGGTTGATCAATACGCGCAAGGTGCGGCTGCTGCGAATTTGCGTCAGGTCGCGGACCTTGCCCGGCTTGGTCACTTCCGGCGGCCCGGCCGGACGCGCAACCGCTGCAGTCGGTAGCAGTAACGTCAGGCACAACATGAGCAACACCGAGGGTCGGATCATCCGTTCTCCGGAAAAACTACGGTCCAAGGCCTCATCCACGACAAAGCATTGGGGAACACAAACAGAGCGCAATGAGCGCAAGCGTTGGTCGCAAGGGTGGCACAGCAAAAGGCGCCCGGCCAACCACGGTGTTGCTTACGACATTCAAAGACAGCGTCAACTCGTTGTAGTTCTTGGTTTTTCTTATAAACCTACAGCTCTGATATGCTTTCCGACCGCAGGCGGAGATAGCACCATGCAACTCATTGATATCGGCGTCAACCTGACCAACCCAAGTTTCGACGACAAGCATCAGGTCGTACTCGACCGTGCGTACGCCGCCGGGGTCAACCAATTGGTCCTTACCGGTACCAGCGTGGAAGGCAGCGAACAGGCCCTTGAACTCTGCCACCGGCTGGATGAAACCGGCCAACGATTATTCGCCACTGGCGGTATTCATCCCCATACCGCCAGTGACTGGAACGCCGACAGTGCCCAACGCCTGCGCGCCTTGCTCAAGGAAAACCGCGTGCGTGCCGTCGGCGAATGCGGGCTGGACTTCAACCGGGATTTCTCACCGCGCCCGCAACAGGAAAAGGTCCTCGAAGAACACCTGGCACTGGCCGTGGAACTCAAGCTGCCGGTGTTTCTCCATGAACGTGACGCCAACCAGCGCTTGCTGGAGATCCTGCGGGACTATCGCGATCACCTGTGCGCTGCCGTGGTGCACTGCTTCACCGGTGAACAGCGGGCGTTATTCAGTTACCTCGACCTGGACCTGCATATCGGCATCACCGGCTGGATATGCGATGAGCGTCGTGGGACACACCTGCATCCACTGGTCAGGGAAATTCCCCGGGGCCGTCTGATGCTGGAAAGCGATGCGCCGTACCTGCTACCGCGCACCTTGCGACCCAAGCCTAAAAATGGCCGCAACGAGCCCGCCTACTTGCCGGAAGTCTTGCGCGAAGTCGCCCTGCACCGGGAGGAAAGCGTGGACGACCTGGCACAACACAGCAGCGCCTGCGCCCGGGCCTTTTTTGGGCTACCTGTTTTTGAAATGCCTGTAGCGGATTGACGCGGCGCGCGGTAGCCACCTTGGCCAGAAAATTGAGCCGGGCGGTTGGCCTGTTGACGTTATAGCTATAGCCCCGATAGCCAGCCTTGATTCGCGCGACTCCCCTGCCCAGCCTAAACTCCGTTCAAGTTGTTTCAGAACAGAGGATTCCATCATGGGCAAACGTCATCCCAACCTTCCCGCCTGGCAATGGCGCACCCCGCCGCGCAGCCACCAGCACGGGACCAACCATGCATTGCAACTGATTGCCCTGCCACTGTTCACCATTGGCTTCCTGCTGATGGTTTCCGGGGTGTTCAGCCTGAACCTGGCGAGTGTCGCCGTCGGTGTCGTTGGATTGCTGGCCGCCGTGGCGCTGCAGCATCACGGCCGCAACCTGGAAGCTCGCGCTAGCGAGGCCAGCAGCGATCAGCATCTGTTGGTCTGAAGGGTCAGGCGAACACCACTACGGTTTGCCGGCTCAAGGCAATCAATTGGCCGTGAGGGCTCCACAACGCGGCGGCAGCATGGCCATAGCCATCGCGGGCATGTTCGATCTGCACGTGATACTGGCACCAGTCCAGGGTGGTGAGATCTTGCAACGGTTGGACGAACTCGATGGTCCAGGTCAAGGTACTGCCCGGCGCCGGTTTGCTCAGGTGCGGAAGCAGGGCTGGCGGCCAGGCATCCACCAACGCGAGGATGTAGGCTTCAGTCAGCGGCTCTTCCTTCACGTCCCCACGCAACCTCACCCAACCGCCCATTTCACGCGACTTATTAGCGGTAAATGGCAGCCCGCCGACGCTCCAGCGCATGGCCAGGTGGCCCATGAACTCAGGCGTCACGCCTTTGATGTAAGGCAACTCCTGGCATTCATCCCAGTGCTTGAACGTGGGCGCCGGTTCGGCCACGACGTTGATCTCTGAGGGTCGCGAAGCACCGAAGCTGGCTTGCATCAGCGTCATCACCTCACCGTTCTGCACCACCCGGCCCAGTAACTGGCTGACGGCCTTGCCTTCACGCAGCACTTGGACTTCATAGCGTGCCGGCACGTCCGGCGCCACCGGCCCGACAAAGGTAATGGCCAGCGACCGCAGCGGCCGATCCGCCGGCACCCTGGCGCGCAGCGCTTCGTACTGCAAGGCGGCAACCAGGCCACCAAACGTGGCACGCCCCTGGGCCCAATCGGCCGGGATCGTCACGTTCAGGGGATTGCTGCGGGCAGCGTCGAGCAAATCACTAAAGCGCATGGCGACCTCAATACAAAGGAAAACAATTGAGGAATCTTAACCAGCGCATGGCCCGGGCACACCATCTATTCCGGCCAAACAAGCGGACAGATAAGCCTTAACCCGCGAAACAGTCGGCGCTCAATTTATCCAGCACCCGATCCGCCTTCCCTTCAGCGTGGGCCATGGTTCGATGCCAGACCGCAACACAAGGCTGCAAGTCTGCCTGATGTTCGGCCTGGGCCAGCCATTGCCAGCAATCGTGCCAATCACCCAGTGCGCTTTGGGCCGCCTTGAGGCGTGACATGGTTTTATTCGGCAACTTGCCCAATTGCGGGTAGGCCTCTGCCGCATAGCGCACACGCTTGATCAACAGGCGCAAGCGGTGACGGTCGTGGTCGGGGTCGTGCAATGCCTCATCAAGCCTTTGCCATTGCTTGGCCAGGCGTTTTTCAATACGCGAGTGCAGTCCCTTGAGCAGCTTTTGCCGCTGGGAAGCGCGGATAAATCGCGGGAATGCATCGAGAATCAGCAACAGTTGCGCCAACTCGGGCGCTTGGGCCACCTGGCGATAGGTGCCAGGTTGTTGCGCCATGCGCCGCGCCGCGGCCTCGTGATAGCCATGCTGATGAAGGTAGGCCGCCAGGACTTCACGGTCGCGAAGCGGCGTAGTCAATTGCCCAACGCCGCTGGCGGCCGCTTCCAACTGTTCGATACCGGGCAACCCGCGCAACGGTCGCAGCAGGCTGCGCAGGCGTCGCACCGTGATGCGCAGGTCATGCAGGGACTCATCGTCCGTGACGGCTGCAAGGCGAGCCTGGCAGTTCAGCAACCCAACTTCCAGGCCAATGACCTGAGCGACTAACTGATCTACCAAGGCAGACATCGTTTACCTCTCGTTATTTACACCCGTGCGATAGCGCAACCTCGTTTCACTCGTCAGCAGCGACAGATCAACGCCCGGCACGGGACTCACGAATGTAGAAACGGGCTTTCTCGGCCTTGTTGGAGCAACCTTCGAAAGCTTCGAATTGCTGCTGGGTCTTGGCACCTGTCAGCAGGGACAGTGCCTTGGAATAACTCACGGTGCCGGCAAAACCCTCGGCCTTGGCCAAGTCCAGCTCTTTCCAGGCCGAATCCAGCTGCGAGCCGCAGCTATCGCGATAAGCAGTTTTGCCAGCGCAACCGGCCAGCGCCAACACGATCACAGGCAAACACATCCAGGCTTTCATCAATGACACCTCAAAATAAAGAACAACAGTCGTGGGATGTAGACGTTACCTACAACAAAAAGTGCCTTGCCAGGCGGCCTGAAATCCAAACACCCATTGCCAAAGCATACCCGAGCGCAAGGGTACCTTCGCAAAATAATCCATGGAACGCCGAAGATTGAAGCCACTCCTCGATGGGTGCATTGTGAACATCTGTTTTGCGAAGGACCTGGATCATGAAGAAACGTGTTGCACTGGTACTGGGCTCCGGCGGCGCCCGGGGTTACGCCCATATTGGCGTGATCGAAGAAATTGAAAAGCGTGGCTATGACATCGCCTGTGTCGCCGGCTGTTCCATGGGGGCGGTAGTGGGCGGGATCTATGCCGCTGGCAAGCTGGACGACTATCGAAACTGGATCGAAAGCCTGGATTATCTGGACGTACTGCGCCTGGTAGACGTGAGCTTTCGTCTCGGTGCCATACGCGGCGAAAAGGTCTTCGGGCAGATCCGCAAGATCGTCGGCGAGATCAATATCGAAGATCTGCGCATTCCCTACACAGCGGTGGCCACCGACCTGACCAACCAGCAGGAAATCTGGTTCCAGGAAGGCTGCCTGCACCAGGCCATGCGGGCTTCAGCCGCGATTCCCAGCCTCTTCACCCCGGTGATGCAGGGCAATCGCATGCTGGTGGACGGTGGCCTGCTCAACCCGCTGCCCATCGTGCCGGTGGTGTCGAGTCATTGCGACCTGATCATCGCGGTCAACCTCAATTCCACCAACCAGCAGCATTACCAACTGCCAGTGATTCAGCGTCCAGCGGCATTCAAGAGTCGCTTTAACAACCTGGTACAGTCCTTGGGATCGCATCTGCCGTTTCGTCGCAAGCAGGCCGAGCAGTTATTGTTGCTGGAGCAGGAAGCGCTACTGGCCCAGGCGGCCGATATCAACCCGTGGCTGGACTCTGCCAAACCCGAGGCACAACAGCCCGCCGCTGCCCCGGAAAAAGCCGGGGCACCGAAGTCTGCCACTGGTTCGTTCATTATCGACAACGTCGGCCCTGCATCGCTGCTGGACCTGATCAACCAGAGTTTCGAGGTGATGCAAACCTCATTGGCGCAGTACAAGATCGCGGGTTATCCGCCGGACATTCTGATTAACGTGCCGAAGCGGGTGTGTCGGTTTTTCGAGTTTTACAAGGCTCCGGAGTTGATCGCATTGGGGCGGGAGATTGCCAGCGATACGCTGGACCGGTATGAGAGTGAGCAGCACTGAGTTCTTTAGTGAGGTCAGTTGTTTGGGGTCTGTACATCTTTGCTAGCGGGATTTTTTGGGTTGGTTGGTTGGTTGGAGTACATATCCGTTGCTGTGGTCACGGCTGCGTATGGTTTCGCTTTTACAGCGACTCACTTTGGAAAAGCCCCAAAGTAAGCAAAGGGCTCTTGCCCCCACCACTTGGTGCCTCGCCCAGACTCGGCATGCCCGAACGCAGGCATTACTCCGTGGGCCGCCCAAGATCAAAAGCCAGAGCAGAGCGGTCTTCTGTAGGAGCGAGCTTGCTCGCGAAAAACCTGAGGACGCCTCGGGGTACCAGATTTCCCGCGTTATCGTTAACGACCTTCGCGAGCAAGCTCGCTCCTACAGGGGGAATGTATTCACAAAATCAGGTCGGCTGTCAGGCCGCCGTGCTTGTGATGTTGATCTGAAGCGCCCCGTTAAACCACGATGGCCGGAGTCCGGCATTGATTCGGGGGGTAAACCGGCAGGACGCCGGTTTAGCCGCACTGGGCCAGGGATGGCCCATTGCGGCGGCCCCCCGAATCAATGTCGGAGTACGGGCACACCGAGCCTGAGCGAGGTGCCGAGTGGTGGGGCAAGAGCCCTTTGGTTACTTTGGGGCTCTTTTCCAAAGTGACCCGCCGTAAGGGCGGAACCCTACGCAGCCGTGACCACAGCAACGGATATGCCCCCCTCCGCATGTGCTATATAGTCAGCCAAGCAAGTGCTTGGTTGGCTATCGCGGATCATCGCAGCACACAGGAGCGCGCCCCATGTCTGTGGCTTTTCGTTTGCCGTTGCAGGTCTTCTTTGAGCGTGAAGCGCGGCATCCGCGCCAACGTTTTATGGTTCAGCCCATCGGTGGTGGCGAGGTACAGACCCTCACCTGGAGCGAGGTCGGTCACCAGGCTCGCTGCGCCGCCCACTGGCTGAGGGCGCGGGAGCTGCCTCAAGGCTCGCACATTGCCCTAATCTCGAAAAACTGCGCCCACTGGATCATTGCCGACCTGGCGATCTGGATGGCCGGACATGTCTCGGTGCCGCTGTACCCCAACCTCACCGCCGATTCCGTCGCCCATGTGCTGGAACATTCCGAGGCGGCGCTGGTGTTTATCGGCAAGCTCGACGACTGGCCCTCCATGGTTCGCGGGGTCAAGGCCAGCTTGCCGACCATCAGCCTGCCGCTGTGCCCCGAGGGTCAATTCGATTTCACCTGGGCCGACCTGCAAGCCTGCTCACCGATCCAGGACGCCCCGGCACCTACCCCTTCGGATCTGGCCACCATCATCTACACCTCCGGTACCACCGGCTTGCCCAAGGGGGTGATGCACAGCTTCGGCGCGCTTGGTTTTGCCGCTACAAGGGGCACCGAGTTGTTTGGCCTGGGGGAGGGGGACCGACTGTTGTCGTACCTGCCGCTGTGCCATGTGGCGGAACGGATGTTTGTCGAATTGGCCTCGATCTATACCGGGCAGACGGTGTTTTTCGCTGAAAGCCTCGACACCTTTCTCACGGACCTCCGGCGGGCGCGACCTACGGCACTGTTCGGTGTGCCGCGGATCTGGACCAAATTCCAGATGGGTGTGTACGCCAAGATTCCGGAAAAACGCCTCGATACCCTGCTGCGCCTGCCGCTTATTGGCAAGCGAGTGGGGCATAAGGTGCTCGCCGGGTTGGGCCTGGATGCATTGCGCATTGCGCTGTCCGGCGCAGCACCGGTGCCTGAGACGCTGTTGCGCTGGTACCAGCGCCTGGGGTTGGATGTGCTGGAGGTCTACGGCATGACCGAAGCTTGTGGTTACTCCCATGTGTCTCGCCCCGGCCAGCAGAAAATTGGCTGGATCGGCCTGCCGTGCCCGGATGTCGAGGTGCGCATTGATCCCACGGGTGAAGTGCAGGTGCGCAGCGCAGCGACCATGCTCGGTTACTTCAAGGACCCGGAGAAAACCGCCGAGAGCCTCACCGAAGATGGCTTCCTGCGTACTGGCGACAAGGGTGAGCAGGACAGCGAGGGCCGGCTGCGCCTGACCGGGCGCCTCAAGGAAATCTTCAAGACCAGCAAAGGCAAATACGTGGCCCCGGCGCCCATTGAGAATCGTCTGGCCGAGCATGCGCGAATCGAACAGGTGTGCGTAGTCGGCGATGGGTTGAGCGCGCCCATGGGCCTGTGTGTGTTGTCGGCGGTGGGCCTGCAAGACGCCGCAGGCCACGCGCGCCAGGCACTGCACGGCAGCCTGGAACGCTTGCTGGAGGAGGTCAACCAAGCTCTGGATAAACACGAGCGCTTGCGTCAATTAGTGGTGGTGAAAGACAGTTGGGCGGTGGAAAACGGATTCCTGACCCCGACCTTGAAGATCAAGCGTAACGTCATCGAATCCACTTACGGGCCACAGTTCCAAGCCTGGAGCGAGCGCTCCGAGGTCGTGCTGTGGCAGGATTGAGACCTTCATAAAATCAATAAGGACAGATTAATGAGCCTGTGGCGCACGCAACCTGATATCGAACAACTCAATGCCATTCAAAAAAACACCATTGGTGAAGTGCTGGATATTCGTTTCGAGCGTTTTGACCAGGAATCGCTGACTGCCAGCATGGTGATCGACCAGCGTACCCACCAGCCATACGGCCTGCTGCACGGCGGGGCCTCGGTGGTGCTGGCGGAAACCGTCGGCTCCATGGCCAGCTACCTGTGCATCGACGCCAGCAAGTTCTACTGCGTGGGCCTGGAAATCAATGCCAACCACCTGCGGGGCCTGCGATCGGGACGAGTGACGGCGGTGGCCAAGGCGATTCATATCGGGCGTACTACCCATGTCTGGGACATTCGCCTGACCAGCGATGAAGGCAAGGCCAGTTGCGTGTCGCGGCTGACCATGGCGGTGGTGCCGCTGGGTGAGAATCCATCGGCGCGATAGCCATGGCGTGAGTGTCATCATTCCTGGCAGTTACAGTCATTGCTGTGGCGGCCGGGCATGGGGACAATCAATTTCTGTTTTCGGTGATGGGTCCAGTATGTCGCAGCACGTGTTTTTCGCTCACGCCAATGGCTTTCCTTCGGCCACCTACGGCAAGTTGTTTGCCGCCCTGGCCCCGGAATATTGCGTGGCGCATTTGCCGCAGCACGGGCACGACCCCAGGTTCCCCGTGGATGATAACTGGCAGAGTCTGGTGGACGAGCTGATCCATCATCTGGAGCTGCAACCGGGGCCGGTATGGGGCGTGGGTCATTCCTTGGGTGGTGTGCTGCATCTGCATGCGGCCATGCGTTGCCCGCAGCTGTATCGGGGCGTGGTGATGCTGGACTCCCCGGTACTGACCCTGGCTGACCGCTGGGTGATCCGCGCCGCCAAGCGCTTTGGTTTTATCGACCGCCTGACTCCGGCCGGCCGCACCCTCGGCCGCCGTGAAGAGTTCGCCGACCTGGACGCAGCGCGCAAATACTTCGCCGCCAAGACCCTGTTTCGCGCCTTCGATCCCGACTGTTTCGACGCTTATTTGCAACACGGCCTGCAACAGGTCGGTGATCGCCTGCGCCTGCGTTTTGACTCAGCCACCGAAATCAGTATCTACCGGGGTGTGCCCCACACAAGCCCAGGCCAGGCCCGTCAATTGAAAGTGCCGCTGGCCGTGGTGCGGGGCCGGCAGAGCCGGGTAGTCATGCGCCATCATGCCAGTGGTGTCGGGCGCATGCCCCAGGGCGAAATGTTGACCATGCCAGGCGGCCATATGTTTCCCCTTGAGCGCCCCCAGGACACTGCGGCTTTGCTCAAGAGCCTGTTTGCCCGCTGGGAAGCCCGGCAGTGCGAGCCCGACTGCGCATGACCATACCCGTTGAAGAAGTGCGCCTGAGCCTGCCCCACATCGAACTGGCAGCCCACTTGTTTGGCCCCCAGGACGGTTTGCCGGTGATTGCCCTGCATGGCTGGCTGGACAACGCCAACAGCTTCGCGCGCCTGGCCCCGAAACTCAGTGGCCTGCGCATCATTGCCCTGGACATGGCGGGTCATGGTCACTCCGCCCATCGACCCGTTGGGGCGGGTTATGCCTTGTGGGATTACGTCCATGATGTGCTGCAAGTGGCCGAGCAGCTGGGCTGGAAACGTTTTGCATTACTTGGCCATTCCCTTGGCGCCATCGTTTCCCTGGTGTTGGCCGGCGCCTTGCCCGAGCGGGTGACGCACCTGGGATTGATTGATGGCGTGATCCCGCCGACCGCTACCGGCGAGAATGCCGCCGAACGTCTGGGTATGGCCTTGCAGGCGCAATTGAGCCTGCAGGACAAGCGCAAGCCGGTGTACAGCACCCTGGATCGCGCCATTGAGGCGCGGATGAAGGGCGTGGTAGCGGTCAGCCGCGAAGCCGCCGAACTGCTGGCCCAGCGCGGCCTGATGCCGGTGCCGGGGGGATATACCTGGCGTAGCGACAGCCGACTGACCCTGGCCTCACCGATACGTCTGACGCAAGACCAAGCCATGGCCTTTGTGCGTCGAGTAGCCTGTCCGACACAATTGGTGGTGGCTAAAGACGGCATGTTGGTGAAACATTCCGAATTGCTTTCACAGCTTCCTTTCAATCTGACGACTTTGCCGGGTGGCCATCATTTGCACCTGAATGACGAGCCAGGTGCGGTCCTTGTTGCAGACTGTTTCAATCGGTTCTTCACCATGCCTTGACTTGGCGGGAGCAACTGCCGAGGCTGGGCGGATCGAAAAGGAGTCAATCATGAACAAGCTCAACACCGCAGCGACCCCACCCGGCCGTGGCTCGCTGACCCAATGAGTATGCCGAAGGGATTTATCCGTATTCTTGGGCTGTGCTGTTTCAGCCCGCTGGTGTTTGCCGCCGATGTGCCAGGTAGCCAGGATTTGCCCACCGTGCCCCGTCAGGCTGATGCCCAGATAGTTGATTACCGTCCAGCCGCAGAAAAAGAGCGTATCTATCCGATGGGCCCGATCCGCAAGATCAGTGGCCAATTACGTTACGAAGGCCAGGTCACTGCCCGTGGGCAAGCCACCGCCATCACCTATGAACTTCCTGCTGAACATACCTCCAGTGCCGCCTTTACTGCGACGCGAGAAGCCTTGCAAGCCCAGGGCGCGCAATTGCTATTCTGGTGCCAGGCTCGAGATTGTGGGGAAAGCAGCCTGTGGGCCAATGAAGTCTTCGGCAGCGCCAAGCTGGTAGGCGCCGATGGCCAGCAGGAGTTTTTGCTGCTGCGCCTGGCCGCCCCCCAGGACAACTCTCTGATAGCGATGTATGGCATCACCCGGGGCAATCGTCGGGCTTACCTGCATGTCGAGCAACTCGATGCCAGTGCGCCACTGGGGGATTTGCTACCCACTTCGGCCACGTTGTTGCGGGAGCTGAAAAGCACTGGCGAGCTGGACTTCCCCATGTTTGGCGCCGAACCCGACGCCACCTGGCTGACCTTGATTTCCCGCGGATTGAACCTGGACACTACTTTGCGGGTCAGTTTGACAGGTCCCAATGCTGAAGCCTGGCGCCAGGGGCTGATCGCTCAGCGCGTGCTTGCCGCACGGCTCGAAACAGGCACCACAGAGGCCAAGGGCCTGCACCTGCAATTGCTGCGTTGATCGTTTCTGGGCGAACGGACCCGCGCCGTTCGCCTAAGCTCTTCATCTACAGTCTTCTTTTCGAGAAACCACATGCTCAACAATGATCGCCTGCTGGTGCAGATCCTGCTTCTGGTGCTGTTTGGTGCCAGTTTCTGGGTGATGGCGCCGTTCTGGTCGGCGCTGTTCTGGGGCGCGGTGCTGGCGTTTGCCAGTTGGCCGTTGATGCTCCTGCTGACTCGCTGGTTGGGAGGACGTGAGTCCCTGGCCGCAGGCATTCTGACCTTGGGCTGGATGCTACTGGTGGCGGTGCCTCTGGTCTGGCTGGGCTTCAACCTGGCGGATCATGTGCGTAGCGTCGTGGTGTTGATCAAGGATGTTCAGGTCGACGGCTTCCCCCAGGCGCCAGCCTGGCTGGGTTCCATTCCCTTGATCGGCGAGCGCCTGGTGGGCATGTGGGACAGCATCGACCAGCAAGGCACTGCTCTGATCGCCAGTCTCAAGCCTTATCTGGGGCAGGTCGGCAACTGGTTGCTGGCTCGTAGCGCACAGATCGGCGGCGGAATCCTGGAACTGACCCTGAGCCTGGTGTTCGTGTTCTTTTTTTATCGGGATGGGCCGCGCCTGGCGATGTTTGTCCATCGTTTACTGGAGCGTTTGATCGGCGACCGCGCGGGTTACTACATCGAACTGGTGGCCGGTACGGTGCAACGGGTGGTGAACGGGGTCATCGGCACGGCGGCGGCCCAGGCGTTACTGGCGTTGGTCGGTTTCCTGATCGCTGGTGTCCCGGGGGCGCTGGTACTGGGGATCGTGACCTTCCTGCTGAGCCTGATCCCCATGGGCCCGCCGCTGGTCTGGATTCCAGCCACAGCGTGGCTGGCATGGAAAGGCGATTACACCTACGCGGTATTCCTTGGGGTATGGGGGACGTTCATCATCAGCGGCGTGGACAACGTGCTCAAGCCGTACCTGATCAGTCGTGGCGGCAACCTGCCGTTGGTCATCGTGTTGCTGGGGGTGTTTGGCGGCCTGATTGCCTTTGGCTTTATCGGCTTGTTTATCGGGCCGACGCTGCTGGCGGTGGCTTATAGCCTGTTGATCGACTGGAGCGCAAACCAGGCCCAGGCACGCCGGCAGGAGGACCAAGGCCGCGACGGACTGTAGCCGCTGACGAGGAACGAGGCTGCGATGGGCTGCGAAGCAGCCCCGCCGTTGGCCCTGCCGAGCTTACACCCGAGGCAACCACATAACGGCTGTCAACCCACCCCCTGGCGTCTCTTCCAGGCTCAACTTTCCACCGAGCCGCTCTACCGCCTCCCTGGCAATGGTCATCCCCAATCCCACTCCGCCGGAGTTGCGGTTACGCGAACCTTCCAGTCGGAAAAAAGGCTCGAATACCGCTTCGTGCTTTTCGACGGCAATCCCCGGCCCATGGTCGATCACCCGTACCACCAAGGCCTGGGGGCTGTCCGCCAGATCAATGTGTGCCGTGCCGGCATAACGCAAGGCATTGTCGATCAGGTTATTGAGACTGGAGCGCAAGGCCATTGGTTGTACCTGCAAGGGCGCGCACTGCCCGCTGCATTGCACGTGCGAACCTCGGTCCTGGGCATTTTCACTGAGGGATTCCACCAGCGCCTGGACGTCCAGCCAATGCCGGGTTTCGCTGGTGCGTTGTTCGTGCAGGTAACTGAGCGTGGCGTCGAGCATACCGATCATGTCATCCAGGTCCTGGCGCATCTGGCCTTGCAGTTGGGTGTCCTCAATCTGTTCCAGGCGCAGCTTGAGCCGTGACAACGGAGTGCGCAGGTCATGGGAGACGGCCCCGAGCATGCGTGCCCGTTGCGTGACCTGCTCGCGGATGCGTTTTTGCATCATGTTGAAAGTTGAGGCCGCCTGTCGCGCTTCCTGGGGGCCGGATTCGTCCAGTGGCGGGCTATTGAGGTCGACACTCAAGCGCTCGGCCGCCGCGCTCAGGCGCTGGATGGGCCGACTGAGCAGTTTGGCGCCGTACCAGGCAGCGATGATCAGTGAGATAAATTGAAACGTCAGCGGCACCACCGGGCCGCCGAACCAGGGGCGACGGTGCTCGTGCTGTTTACTCATCAAGCTGCCGTCAGCCTGCTCGACCAAGGCTGCGGTTGAGCGTGGCGGCGGCGGGTCGTAGTGGTGAAACCAGAAGATAGCGAGCGCATGGGCCAGAACAATGGCCACCAGCAACACCCCAAACAGCCGGCCGAACAGCGTGTTGAAGGCGTTGCGCATCAACCGATATCCCGAGCATCAAACAGATAGCCTTCGCCGCGCACGGTCTTGATCAGTTGTGGTGCTTTCGGGTCATCCCCCAGCTTTTGCCGCAGGCGCGACACCAGCAAGTCAATGCTGCGGTCAAAGGCTTCGATGGAACGACCACGGGCCGCGTCCAGCAGTTGTTCGCGGCTCAGCACCTTGCGCGGGCGTTCGATAAACACCCACAACAAGCGAAACTCGGCGTTGGACAGCGGAACCACCAGGCCATCATCGGCCACCAGTTGGCGCAGCACGCTGTTCAGGCGCCAGTTGTCAAAGCGGATATTGGCTCGCTGTTCGGTGCGATCGTCGCGCACCCGACGCAGAATGGTTTGGATCCGTGCGACCAGCTCACGGGGCTCGAATGGCTTGGACATATAGTCGTCGGCCCCCAACTCCAGGCCGATGATACGGTCGGTGGGCTCGCAGCGGGCGGTGAGCATCAAGATCGGTATGTTCGACTCGGCCCTCAGCCAGCGGCACAAGGACAAGCCGTCCTCGCCAGGCAGCATCAGGTCGAGTACCACCACATCGAAGGATTCGGCCAGCATGGCCTGGCGCATGGCCGTGCCGTCGGTCACGCCGCTGGTGAGAATGCCGAAACGGGCCAGGTAATCGATCAGCAGCTCGCGGATCGGTACGTCATCATCGACAATCAGCGCTCGGGTGTTCCAGCGCTTTTCATCGGCGGGCACGGTACCTTTTTGATCGTCATTCGTCGCTGGGGAACGGGTTTGCATAGTGCGCTCATCTACCTGATAGGCCGCGGGGCCCAAGGGCGGCGGCGAGGTTTGTCACGTTCAGCATAGGCGCCCGATCCTGTGGCTGTGAAGTGCTGGACACTGGGGTCATGGGCGAGGCTAGCCTTCAGGGTTGTTGCAGGCATGTCGTGAATGTATCGACATTGAAATATTTGCCCGCCACTGAGCGAGTCCTGAGGATTTACCGATCATCGGATCCCGCAACGGCGCTGCTTGCGCTACAATTCGCGCCGATTTCGACTTGCCTGAGAGCCCATTCCAATGTCCGTTTGCCAGACGCCTATCATCGTCGCCCTGGATTACCCCACCCGTGACGCCGCACTGAAGCTGGCTGACCAGTTGGACCCCAAGCTGTGCCGGGTCAAGGTCGGCAAGGAACTGTTTACCAGTTGCGCTGCGGAAATTGTCGGTACCTTGCGTGACAAAGGCTTCGAGGTATTCCTCGACCTGAAATTCCACGATATTCCCAACACCACGGCCATGGCGGTCAAGGCGGCTGCAGAAATGGGCGTGTGGATGGTCAACGTTCACTGCTCCGGCGGCCTGCGGATGATGGCCGCTTGCCGTGATGTGTTGGACCAGCGCACCGGCCCAAAGCCATTGCTGATTGGCGTGACTGTACTGACCAGCATGGAGCGTGAAGACCTGGCCGGTATCGGCCTGGATATCGAGCCACAGGAGCAAGTGTTGCGCCTGGCGGCCCTGGCGCAAAAGGCCGGCCTGGACGGTTTGGTCTGCTCGGCGCTGGAAGCCCAGGCCTTGAAAACTGCCCATCCTTCGTTGCAACTGGTCACCCCGGGGATTCGCCCGGCGGGCAGTGCCCAGGACGACCAGCGCCGTATCCTGACCCCGCGCCAAGCGCTGGATGCCGGTTCCGACTACTTGGTGATCGGCCGTCCGATCAGCCAGGCGGCCGACCCGGCCAAGGCATTGGCGGCGGTGGTTGCCGAGATCGCTTGATAGCGACGCCCACGTGTAGGAGCGCTTGCTCCTACACCTTCAGCACCAACTTCCCGAAGTTCTCTCCGTTGAACAACTTCATCAACGTTTCGGGGAATGTCTCCAGCCCCTCGACAATATCTTCTTTGCTCTTGAGCTTGCCCTGCGCCATCCAGCCAGCCATTTCCTGCCCGGCGCTGGCGAAGTTCGCCGCATGGTCCATCACCACAAAACCCTCCATGCGTGCCCGATTGACCAGCAGTGACAAATAATTGGCCGGTCCCTTCACCGCCTCTTTGTTGTTGTACTGGCTGATCGCACCGCAAATCACCACCCGGGCCTTCAGTGCCAACCGGCTCAGTACCGCGTCGAGAATGTCTCCGCCGACGTTATCGAAATACACATCCACACCTTTGGGGCACTCACGTTTGAGACCGGCATGCACGTCTTCGTTCTTGTAGTCGATGGCCGCGTCAAACCCCAGTTCATCCACCAGGAACTTGCATTTGTCGGCGCCTCCGGCAATTCCTATCACACGGCAACCCTTGATCTTGGCGATTTGCCCGGCAATGCTGCCCACCGCCCCGGCAGCGCCGGAAATGACCACGGTTTCCCCGGCCCTGGGCGCACCGATGTCCAGCAGGGCGAAATACGCGGTCATGCCGGTCATCCCCAGTGCCGACAGATAACGTGGTAGCGGCGCCAGTTTCGGATCGACCTTGTAGAAACCCCTGGGCTCGCCGAGGAAGTAATCCTGCACACCGAGAGCGCCGTTGACGTAATCCCCTACGGCAAATTGAGGGCTGTTTGAAGCAATGACCTTGCCGACCCCCAGTGCTCGCATCACTTCTCCAATGCCTACCGGTGGAATGTAGGATTTACCTTCATTCATCCAGCCGCGCATGGCAGGGTCCAGGGACAGGTACTCGTTGCGCACCAGAACCTGCCCCTCCTGCGGTGTGCCCACCGGCACTTCCTGATAGGTAAAGGTCTCCCGGGTAGCCGCGCCGACCGGGCGTTTGGCGAGCAGGAACTGGCGATTGGTCTGGTCAGTCATGGCAGGGACTCTGAAGAAGTGGAGTTTGAGTGATAGACCCTCTTGGCGCGGGGGGCAAGTTGGGCCGACAGGTGCGAATGCCCGCCGATACACTGCAATGATAGTGGGGCTGGCTGACTTATCACTGCCACTCATGGAGCGTTAACCGGCCTTCTAATAGTGCTGACAGGCCTGTGCTGCCACTGGCTAGACTGGGGCAACGGGTATCTCATCCAAGGATCCAACCATGAGCATGACATTTTCCGGCCAGGTCGCCCTGGTCACCGGCGCGGCTAATGGTATTGGCCGCGCCACGGCGCAGGCGTTTGCCGCCGAAGGTTTGAAAGTAGTGGTCGCCGATCTGGATGTTGCAGGCGGCGAAGGCACGGTGGCGTTGATCCAGCAGGCCGGTGGCGAAGCGGTTTTTGTGCGTTGCAATGTCACGCTGGAAGCGGATGTGCAGCAGTTGATGCAACACACCCTGGCCACCTACGGTCGCCTGGACTACGCCTTCAACAACGCCGGCATCGAGATCGAGAAAGGCAAATTGGCTGACGGCAGCCTGGATGAGTTCGACGCCATCATGGGTGTCAACGTCAAGGGCGTATGGCTGTGCATGAAGTACCAGTTGCCGCTGCTGTTGGCACAGGGTGGCGGGGCGATCGTCAACACGGCATCGGTTGCCGGGTTGGGTGCAGCGCCGAAGATGAGTATTTATGCCGCGTCCAAGCATGCAGTGATTGGCCTGACCAAGTCGGCCGCCATCGAGTACGCAAAAAAGAAGATCCGGGTCAACGCAGTCTGCCCGGCGGTGATCGACACCGACATGTTCCGCCGAGCCTATGAGGCCGATCCGAGAAAAGCCGAGTTTGCCGCCGCGATGCACCCGGTCGGTCGTATTGGCACGGTTGAGGAAATCGCCAGTGCGGTGCTCTATTTATGCTGCGACGGTGCTGCGTTCACCACCGGCCAAGCGCTGGCCGTGGACGGCGGCGCCACTGCTATCTAGGACTACAAGCCACTACCTGATCAGAATACCTTTGAGGTGCTGTGAGGCTTTTCCGTAGATGGCAAGGTGCCTGCTCAAAATGTGTTTCATTAGGTAAATAATATAATTAAATCAATGATTTAATAAATATTTGAAGCTGCGCTGACCAACGTCTGTGCTTAACTGTTTTGGGTTTAAATGACAAACAGTTGAAGTGAGTGGCTCATGGATTTAGGGATCGATCGACAAGCCCTTGTACCGGTTGTTCAGCAGATCGTCAGCGCAGTTGCCGCATGGATTCGGGAGGGCGGGGTCAGCCCCGGGACACGCTTGCCGTCCATCCGGCAACTGGCCCGTGACAATCTGCTCAGTCAATCCAATGTCATTGAGGCATGTGAGCGGATGGTGGCCCAAGGGTTATTGGCCTCGCGGCAAGGCTCGGGTTTTTTTGTCGCCGAACAGCCCGCGGCCAGCGACCCGCAGCACGAATGCCAATGGTATGAGGGCGCGGAACAAGGCTGGGGAAGCTTCACTGATAATCCTCTGGGTGAGTTGACGCTGGGGTGCGGTTGGTTGCCGGATACCTGGCGTGAAAGCGACGACATCAGCTATGCGATTCGTGAAGTCACCCGTACCAATACCGCCGGGTTATTCAGCTATAGCACGCCGCTTGGGCTGCCGGCGCTGCGCGAGCAACTGCTCAAGCGCCTGACCCACATTCATATTGGCACCAGTGCCGACCGGATCCTGACCACCCAGGGCGCCAGCCACGCTCAGGACCTGCTGATACGTACATTACTCAAGGCGGGTGACAGGGTGGTGGTTGAAAGTCCCGGTTACGGCAATCTGTATCGCTTGCTGGCCTTTCACGGCGTCACTTTGCTGGAGGTCCCGAGGACTCGTGGCGGTCCGGATATTCCTGCGCTGGAGATGCTGCTGCGAGTACATCGTCCCAAGTGCTTGTTCATCAACAGCCTTTATCACAACCCGACCGGTACCAGCCTTTCCCTGGCGGTGGCTGAACGTTTGCTGCAACTGGCCCAGGCCCAGGACTTCTTTATTATCGAGGAAGATGTCTATGGCGATCTGCAGCATGCCACCTGCACCCGGCTTTCAGCGTTACCCCACAAGGATCGGGTCATCTATGTCTCGAGCTTTTCCAAGACACTCAGCAGTGCCTTGCGGGTTGGTTATCTTACTGCCAGTACGGCAATCATCGAGCAACTGGTCAAGGTCAAGACCCTCACCGGCATCGGTACCTCACGGTTTGCCGAAGCGGTGGTGGCGACCTTGCTGGCCAATGGCACCTACCGCAAATGGGTGCAGCGTTTGCGCAAGCGTCTGAGTACTGAAATGGCTATGACCCTGCAGGTGCTGGAAGACGAAGAATGGGAGGTGTTTGCCGTGCCGGCGGGGGGGATGTTTCTCTGGGTTCGACCTGGCGTAGGCAACTGCCTGCAGTGGCAGGACAAAGCGCGCAAACTTGGGGTGTTGCTCTCGCCGGGCTCGTTGTTCAGCCCGACGGGCGAACACAATGACTGGCTGCGCATTAATGTGGCCTATGCTTGCGATCAACGTGCCCTGGCGCTATTCAAAGCCATGGGGCCGGCAAGATCGACCTCCACTGTTCTGAAAGCGACGGGTATGTAGCTTTTTGCCATTATTGCGCCATCAAAGCCTTGTGTTCGATACCGTGTCGTTGCCAATCTTCCTGCATTGAAAGTGGGCTTGATGGCATTCGCCAGGCCAAGAGGACTCAAGTGCAATGATTACGGTCGTGCAACGACGTTTTGCCAACCTCGGTATGGCGAAGAAACTCGGCCTGGGCTTTGCCCTGGTGTTGCTGTTGACGGCCCTCGTGGCCGCTATTGGGGTGTGGTCGTTGCAGGCCGTCGGCCAGCGATTCGAAAGTCTGAAGGCGATGTCTTCGCTCAATAGCGGTTTGTTGAAGGTACGCTTGATTGAGCAGGCCTATGCACTGCATACCGATCCCAAGTCCATCGACGCTTTGCATGAAAGCGTCGATGCCTTGTCTGCCCTTGCTACGAGCCTCAAGGCGCAGTCCACCGTTAATGTGCCGGTGATGACGGATGTAGAACAGGCCCTGATCGCCTATCGCAAAGCGTTTGATAAGTTTGTCGAGCTGACCCAGGCCAAGGACCTGGCGCTGGAAATGGCCAGTTGGTCGGTCTCCAGTGTCGCCAATAACCTTGATGTGTTGCAGGCTGGGCTGGCAGATGACGGTGCCTACGGTCTCAAGGAAAGCCAGGGTAAGGATGGCGCCGAGTTTATCGAGCAAGCGGGACAGGTCAGCCAGGTCTCGCGCTTGATGTTGCAAGCCATGAACGAAGCGCGGGTGCGCCTGGATCAAAGCCGCAAGGGTGATGACGAAAATACCAGGCAAGGCAAGATTGAACAGGCCGAACAGGCGTTGGCCCAGGCCGCGCAACTGAAAACTACGGTCAAGGATCCTGGTTACCAGACGGTGCTCAATGAAGTCGCCGGGCATATCGCGGCGTTCAGCGAAAGGCTCAGTGAATACACTGCCTTGCTGGCACAGGAAAAGACCGTCTATAAACAGCTGCATGAGCGCGCCGACCAAGTGGTGACCCGGGTCAACCAGGCCTATGCCGCGCAAGACCAATCGATGCAAGCGCAGTTGAAAAAAAGCGCCTTGCTGATTATCGGTTCGTCAGCCTTGGCCTTGTTGGTGGGGATGATTGCGGCGTGGGTTATTACCCGGCTGATCGTCACCCCGTTGCGCAGTGTAATTTGCGTGGCGCAGCACATTGCCGCAGGTGACCTCAGTGATCGAATGGAGGTTAGCCGTCGCGATGAGATCGGCCAACTGATGCAGGCCATGCAGCAGATGGGTATGGGATTGAGCACGATGGTCAGCGGCTTGCAGGCGGGTATCGAGCAGTTGGCAAGCTCCGCCCATTCGCTGTCCAGCGTGACTGAGCAGACCAATATCGAGGTTGGCAGCCAGAAAGAGGAAACCGAGCAGGTTGCCACTGCAATGAACCAGATGACCGCCACGGTACATGATGTGGCGCGTAACGCCGAAGAGGCGGCCCAGGCGGCACAAAGGGCGGATGATAAGGTCGACAGTGGCCAGCAGGTGGTTCGCCAGAGCTTGCAGCGGATTGAGTTGCTGGCTACTTCTGCCACTTCGGCGAGTACCAGTATCGAAAGCCTGAGTGCGCAAATCCACACCATAGGTACCGTTCTGGAGGTGATCAAGAGCGTGGCCGAACAGACCAACTTGCTGGCCCTGAATGCGGCGATCGAGGCGGCGCGAGCAGGGGAGCAGGGGCGTGGGTTTGCGGTGGTGGCCGATGAGGTGCGAGCGTTAGCCAGGCGTACTCAGCAGTCGACCGAGGAAATCGAACAACTGGTCAGCACCTTGCGCAGTGCGGCACAGTCTTCGGTACAGCAGATCAAGCAGAGTGGCGAGTTGGTCAAGCTGGCGGTCAGCGATGTGCTGGAAACCGAAAGTGCCCTTGGCAGCATTGCGGTAGCGGTGTCGTTGATCCAGCAAATGAATCAGCAGATCGCTGCAGCGGCCGAGGAGCAAAGTTCGGTGGCCGAGGAAATCAATCGCAGTGTCACCAGTATCCGTGCCAGCGCCGACCAGTCGGCCCAGAGCATGCAGGACAATGCGGCGTCGAGTATCGAGTTGGCAACGCTTGGGGCAGAGTTGAAAGGGATGGTGGGGCACTTCCGGCTTTGATCGCCGCCTGAGTGCGGCGATCAAAGTGCAGGGGTCAGGCGTTATTGGCCAGGAACGTCAGCAGCGCCTCGTTGACGAAGTCAGGGTTTTCCCGACTGCTGATGTGCCCTGCATCCGGAATCAGCGTCAGTGAGCAGCCAATCAGGCTGGCCATTTCCTCAGACTCCGCCGGTGGCCGGGGCTTGTCTTGATCGCCGCACATCACCAGGGTGGTGTCGGCATCCAGGCGGGGCAACTGTTCCAGGACATCGTCGCGGCTGAAGATGAGCCGACCCAGGGGCACGATGCTTTGTAGCAGGCGTTCCTTGGAAAACGCCTTCAATGCGTTGCGAAAGTCCTGGTACAAGGCCGATTCCCGGTCGATCCCCGGTCGAAAAAAGATGGGCGCGATCACATCCAGCAAAGGCTCCGGGATGGCGCCGACATCTTCGATCATCTTGAACAGCGAGAAGTAATACTGGCGAGTGGCCTCAGGCTCGGCGCCCAGGTACGTGTCCATCAGCACCAGGCTGTTGACCCGCCTAGGCACTTGCAACGCCAGGCGCGCGCCCCACATCCCACCTACCGACAGGCCTACAAGGTTGATTTGGGCAATGTCCAGGTGATCCAGCAGAGCCAGGGCCTGGCGCGCCAGGTCATCCATGGAGGCCGTTGCCTGAGGCAGCGGGCCGGAGTCGCCGTGGCCCCATAACTCGGGAACGATCACTCGGTACTGTTGGGACAGGGCTTCGATCTGCGGCGCCCACATGTGGCGATCCCACAGGTAACTTTGGCCAAGCAGGACGACCGGGCCGGTGCCCTGGTCCAGGTAATGCAAGGGTTGTCCATCAATGATGGCGACAGGCATAGCGAGAGCCTCTTGCTTTAACGGAGTGAGGGGCACTTTTTTACGCTAGTCATGGGCGCAGGGATAGATGCAGGGTGATGACACAGGAAAATCCTATAGGCGCGAGGGAGGGTTAGTCGTAGATGGCTTTCTTCTTCCAATCCGCATCCGCGTCCGCGACTTTCAAGCCTTCGGTCAACTCATTGACCTCATCTTCAGCGGGTTTAATGTTGCTCAGCACCATGGAGTTGGCACGGCCCAGTTGTTTCTCCAGCCACTGCAACTGTTCGCTGTAGAGCACCGGTTCAGCCTGCTTGCGTAAATACTGCACGCCGCGTTCGAACGCCAGGCGCGCCTGGCCCGGTTGCCCCTGTTGCAAGGCATGCTGGCCGAGGTTGTTGAAGAACTCGATGTGCAGCAGCACCAGGATATGGCGGATTTCCTTGATCCAGTGCTTGGCCTCGTTGGTTGGCAAGAAGCCGTCCTGGGCCGCACGGGTCACTTGGCCGTGCAGTGCCTCCAATAGAAAACGCACGTCCTTGGCCTTGGCTTCGGTCTGGATGGGGCCGGGAGGGTTGGTCACCGGGATCGATTCGCCCTGGGCCACCAGTGCGGTGAGCTCATCAATACGTGCTTTAAGAGGCGCGCTGGACTTGTTCAGGTTCAGCAGGCGCTGGTTGACGTTGAGTTCCAGGCGGGTCAGCAACAGCTTGAGCGCCGGGGTCATCAATTGCCCTGGGAACGTTTCGGTGATTTCGCCGCAGCGACGCAGTCGATCATTGAGCTCGATTTGGGTCCGAGTCTTTTCCAGTTTGTTGTTTTCCACCACGTGGTTCATGTAGCCAATGGCGATCAGTATTACGATCCCGGCTATTACCAGCAGGGTGATCATGAGTGGTGTCACCGGTGAGACCTCTTTGTTGGGTGTTCATTGGAGTGTAGTGACTGGGGCATTGGGCGGATAGGAATGATCGACGAGTTGACCCGGCACTTTCCTCTATATAGGTAGGCAGCCTCGGAATAGATGCACATTGCCATCATTCGCTGGTGCGAACTATAGCGTCTTGTCGGACGCCAGAATATAGGCGCCAAACCCTGGACGGCGAGAATGCCCGGGAAGCCCGGTAAAGCGCATCGAAGTCATTGATTTAAATAAATTTATAGTTGGGGGTTGACGACCTCCCAATCCATCCATAGAATGCGCGCCACTTACAGCGTAAAGCACACAGCGAAACGCGGTAGGGAGTGAATGTTGTACGTGTGTCCCCTTCGTCTAGTGGCCTAGGACACCGCCCTTTCACGGCGGTAACAGGGGTTCGAGTCCCCTAGGGGACGCCATTGCGGGAATAGCTCAGTTGGTAGAGCACGACCTTGCCAAGGTCGGGGTCGCGAGTTCGAGTCTCGTTTCCCGCTCCAATTTTAAACAGTGTTGCTTTCGGGCGGCACTGAGTGAAACCAGGACCAAGTCTTCGGGCTAGGGTCTGGGCACTGAAATACACACCATGTGTTTCAGTTAGCGTGTCCCCTTCGTCTAGTGGCCTAGGACACCGCCCTTTCACGGCGGTAACAGGGGTTCGAGTCCCCTAGGGGACGCCATTTGCGGGAATAGCTCAGTTGGTAGAGCACGACCTTGCCAAGGTCGGGGTCGCGAGTTCGAGTCTCGTTTCCCGCTCCATATTTAACAAAAACGCCGCTCAGCAATGAGCGGCGTTTTTGTTTGTGCATTATTTTTATGCCTGGCTGTTCGACTTTGCATCGGGATCAAAGCCGGACCCGCCGTAACAGCAGGTCCGAAAAGGGCGTCAGAGCTTCGGCAGTTGCCCGATGCGCCCCATCATCTCGGTCACGATCTGCAGGTCCAGCAGGAACTGGTCGACTGTCTTGAACTCGTTGTCGGTGTGGCCGGTGTATTTGACGTTGGGCATCGCCAGGCCGAATTGCACACCATTGGGCAGGTCATGGACCGAAGTGGCACCGGCGGAGGTGCCGAACGTGTGTTCCATTCCCAGGTTTTCAGTGGCCACGGCCAGCAGGGCCTTGACCCATTCACCCTCTGGGTTGCGGTACATCGGTGCCGCGATCGAGTAGTCGAAGGTTGCTGCAATGTGCGCCTTTTTGCTCCAGGCGCCGATCTTGTCGGAAATTTCGGATTTGAGCACTTCTGGCGACTTGCCCTTTGGCACCCGCAGGTTGACCGCGAGCTTGAAAGCTTTGTCATCCATCCCGACAAAGGTCAGGGACGTGGTCAGTGGGCCCATAAAGTCATCGGCAAACCCGACGCCCAATTTGCCCCCCAGGTAATCCAGCCCCCAGTTATCGGCCGCATAGCGGGCGGCATCGGTGATGTGGTTGTGCTTGAGGGCGACTTTTCCGTCCAGGCCGTTGATAAAACCCAGCATCCTGGCGACCGGATTCACACCTGATTCGGGCTCCGAGGAATGGGCGGAAACGCCGGTGACGGTTAGCTTGACGTCGTTGCCGTCGACCTTGGCTGTGACCTCGAAGTTGCCGCCATTACTCTTGACATACTCACCGCCGGCCTGTTGCAGGCTGGCGGCCAATTCGGCGGGTTTGTCAGTTACCAGGGTGGCAACCGACGCCGACGGGATCTGGTTGGTGGCCAGGCCGCCGGTCATTGAGGTGATCTCGGCGCCTTTGCCCTCACCTGTGCGCCGGGCAAAGTTCGCCATGACCGTGCCGTAGCCTTTTTCGGCAATCACTACCGGATAGCCACCGTCCAGCGCCAGGTTGTAGTTGGGTGTCGGGTTGCGTTCAAAGTAATAAGGGATGGCGTCGCCGCTGGTTTCCTCGGTGGTGTCTACCAGCAGTTTGAAATTCCTGGCCAGTGGCAGCTTCTCTTCCTTGATGACTTTCATGGCATAGAGCGTTACCACGATACCGTTCTTGTCATCCTCGGTGCCGCGGCCATACATGCGGTCGCCGATCAGAGTGACCTTGAATGGATCAAGTTTGGTGCCGTCCTGCAGGACCCAGTTTTCCGGTGTCACGGGCACAACGTCGGCATGGGCGTGAAGGCCCACCACTTCCTCGCCAGTGCCTTCCAGGGATATTTCATAGACGCGGTTGTCGACGTTGCGAAAGTTGAGGTTGAAAGCCTGGGCAAGGTTCTTGATTTTGTCGGCGATCTTGATGAATTCGGGGTTGTCGTGCTGGGCGACGCCTTCCACGCGGAAGGTTGGAATGGCCACCAGTTCGCGCAGAGTCTCAAGGGCCGCGTCGCCGTATTTCAGCCGGGTATAAATACCCAGTAAGCGATGGACTTCGTTCTGTTGTTCAGCGTCAAGGGGTTTGTTGCTCTGGAAAGCACTGATAGCTGCGCCGAGATTATCGGTTTTGGCCAGGTCGCTCTTGGCCAGGCTTGCCAGGAACTGCCTGAAATCCGTAACCGGTACATCGCTGAAGGACTTGAGGATAGTCGCGCTCTGTTGCGGGGTGATGTTGGCGAACGCTGGCGCGGTGAACGATGAAAGGCTGGCCAGAATCAGGGTGGTTGCAGCCAGGTGTTTGAGTGAGAAGTCCATTGCTGGGGCATTCCTTTGCAGGCGGCTGGTAGGAAATATCTGATCAAAATGTCAGAAATATTTCTACACACTAACACCGTAAAGGAAGGGTAGGGCAGACCCTGACGCGGGATTTGTCCTGCTGAAATACAAAAATGTCGTTTGGAAACAAACAGCATTTTTGTTTGTGGGCAGTTGTCCTCAAGGCGCGCCCGGGTTGCTTGTCATGGGGGCTGCTCTCCCTCAGTCGAGGGTATAGCGCACCGACAGCGCGCCTTTTTTCTCGGACAGGGCGAGGATCGTTACCTGGCCCACCTCCCGCAATGTCTGCACATGTGTGCCGCCACAGGCATAGGGCGGCAGGTTGCCGAAGCCGACTTCACGTACACCTTCCTTGAGGGTCAGTTGACGGGGCAGGTCAGCGGCGATCCATTGGTTGACTTGGTGTTGTATCGCCTGGGCGTCCATGACTTGCGCAGACTCCCCGCGTATAAAAGTGATCTTTCCCTCGCCTGGCCAATGATGTGCCTTGGTCGGCATCCAGCCCAGGCTTTGGCCCGCATTGCCGATCAGGTGACCAGCGGAGTGCAAGCGCGTGTTCAGGGTGCGACGGGGCTCATCAAGCCGCGCCTGTATCAGTCCAGGCCTGACCGGCTGGCTCACGTAATGCACGATGCGATCCGCTTCCTGGGTCACCTTGAGCACGTGACTGTCTCCCAGCCAGCCGGTATCGAAGGGTTGACCGCCGCCCTGGGGGTGAAAAATGGTCGATTGCAGAGTCACCGCAAAGTGGTCTTCGTGAGGCACGCAGTCCAGTACTTCAAGCTTGGCTGTCAGGTGATCGTGGGTAAAAAACAGGCGCTGGGTCATCATCTACATCCGCATCAGTGTTCTGTCGGGCAGTATAAATAGTGCGCGAATGGGTGATAATCCGCTCAACTATCAATGGACTTGTGCGTCATGAGCATTAATCTTCCTCTGCCATTGTTGGGTGAAATGGCGACATTCGTCAAAGTGGTGGAAACCGGCAGTTTCTCGCAAGCCGCGCGGCAGATGGGGGCTTCGCCGTCGTCGGTAAGCCGCAGTATTTCGCGCCTGGAAAAGGCCTTGGCTATTCGGTTGTTACAGCGTACCACCCGCAAATTGCGCCTCAGCGAAGGCGGCGAAGAAGTGTTCAAGCGCTGCCAGGAGATGGTCAATGCGGCGCGCTCGGTGATAGAGATCAGCGGGCAATACACCCATGAAGCCGAAGGGCTGGTACGGGTCAGCGTGCCCAAGGCGGTGGGCCGGTTTGTGGTACATCCACATATGCCTGAGTTTCTACGGCGTTATCCCAAGGTCGATGTGCAGTTGATCCTCGAAGACCGTCATGTAGACCTGATCGATGACAATGTCGACCTGAGCATCCGCATCACGGACAGTCCGCCGCCGGGCTTGGTGGGGCGTCAGTTGCTGCCCATCGAGCACCTGCTCTGTGCGACACCGCAGTACCTGGCCGAGCACGGCACACCGAGCCATCCCCATGATTTACTGGGGCACAGTTGTATTTATCTGGGGGAAACCCCGGGCGATGCGCGCTGGAAATTCCGCCAGGGCAGCAAGGTGGTAACGGTGGGTGTGGGTGGACGGTATGCGGCCAATCACACGGGCGTGCGGCTGGATGCGGTGTTGCAGCATGTGGGGGTGGGCAGCTTGCCCTATTTCACGGCGCGACATGCGTTGGAAGAGGGGGCGTTGGTGCAGGTGTTGCCGGAATGGGACTTTATCGCCTCATACCATGGTGATGCGTGGTTGCTGCATTCGCCGACGCGTTATCTGCCACCGAAGTTGCGGGTGTTTATCGATTATCTGGTGGAGTGTATGGCGCGGGAGCCGACGTTACGCAAGGGGTAGCGTGGCCGGGAGCTGGTGTGGCGAGCGGACTGGCCGGATCGCCACGGTGTAAGCGCTCAGTAAGTCTGATCAGTGCTTGGCCTGGTCGTTGGACATGGCCAACAGCTGTTTTTCCTGGTTCCAGTCGAACGGTTCGTCGTTCTGTTCGGCTTCGAAGCGGCGCTCTTCCAGAGCCTGGTACAGGTCCAGTTCGTCGTCCGGCATGAAGTGCAGGCAATCACCGCCGAAGAACCACAGCAGGTCCCGTGGCACCAGATGGGCGATTTGCGGGTAGCGCAGGATGACCTGGCTCATCAGGTCCTGGCCCAGGTATTGGCTTTCGATCGGGTCGATGGGCAGCAGGGCGCGCAGTTCATCGAAGCGCTCCAGAAACAGGGCGTGGCTTTCCTCGGGCACTTGTTCGGCTTCGCCGACGGCAACCAGGATGGTGCGCAGGTGGTCGAGCAAGACGAGATGATCGGCAACGACGTTGGACACGAGATAAGTCCTCAAGAGCAAAACGGGCGCGAGAGTATATAGCCCTCGTGCCCGCTTTTATATGGGCACTGGTTTCAGCGGACTTTTCCGTCGGCCTGGCTCAGCTCTTCCTTGCTGAAGTCATCCACATCGATCACCTTGCGCCGCTCTGCTTCGGCGTCATGCAAGGTCTGCGCTTCGGCCGGTTGCAGCACGCCGGCCTGCAGCGCAGCATCGATTGCATGTTCGCCGGCGGCAGGCTTGACCTGGCCGCTCTTGAGGCCTTCGTGGAGTTTTTTTTGCAAGGGGTGGCTGGCGGCCAACAGGTCGTAGGCATGTTGCAGGGCGCCTACCGGATCGTCGGCCGATTGCGGGCGATAGCATCCCGCCAATACGGCTTCGAGGGCCGGGTCGTCCTTGGCGCGGCCAATTACCGCCGCGACTTCGGCATCCAGCGCATCGGACGGGCCCTTGTGGCGACGCCCGAACGGGAACACGATCACTCGCAGCAAACAGCCCAGTACCTTGTTCGGGAAGTTGTCCAGCAGTTCATCCAGCGCTCGCTCCGAATGGCCCAGGCTTTCCTCCATGGCCCAGGCAAACAGCGGTTGCAGGTGATCAGGCGAATCCAGGTCGTGATAACGCTTGAGTGCCGCCGATGCCAGGTACATGTGGCTCAGTACATCCCCCAGGCGCGCCGACAGGCGTTCACGGCGTTTCAACTCACCGCCCAGCAGCATCATGCTCAAGTCCGCCAGCAGGGCAAACGCTGCCGCCTGGCGGTTGAGGGCGCGGAAGTAGCCTTGACTCAAGCGGTTGCCCGGGGCTTTTTCGAAATGCCCTAGGCCTAGGTTCAGTACCAGGGTGCTGGCGGCATTACTTACGGCAAAACCGATGTGCTGCATCAGCAGGCCATCGAACTCTTTCAGCGCCTGGTCGTGGTCTTCGCGACCGGCGAGGGCCATTTCCTTGAGCACAAATGGATGACAGCGAATGGCGCCCTGGCCGAAGATCATCAGGTTGCGCGAGAGAATATTCGCGCCCTCCACGGTGATGAAGATCGGCGCCCCCTGCCAACTGCGGCCCAGGTAGTTGTTAGGGCCCATGATGATGCCCTTGCCGCCGTGCACGTCCATGGCGTGGCTAATGCACTCGCGGCCGCGCTCGGTCAGGTGATACTTGAGGATCGCCGACAGCACCGAGGGTTTTTCCCCCATGTCCACGGCATTGGCGGTGAGTATCCGTGCGCTGTCCATCAGCCAGGCATTGCCGCCGATACGGGCCAAGGCTTCCTGGATGCCTTCGAAGGCCGACAGGGGCACGTTGAACTGCTCGCGCACCTGGGCGTATTGGCCGGTCACCAGGCTGGTGAACTTGGCCGCGCCGGTACCGACCGCAGGCAGTGAAATCGAACGGCCCACCGACAGGCAGTTCATCAGCATCATCCAGCCCTTGCCGAGCATTTCCTGGCCACCGATCAGGAACTCCAGAGGGATGAATACGTCTTTGCCGGAGTTCGGGCCGTTCATGAATGCCGCGCCCAATGGCAGGTGGCGACGACCGATCTCCACGCCCGGGGTGTCAGTGGGGATCAGCGCGAGGCTGATGCCCAGCTCTTCATGGTCGCCCAGCAGGTGGTCCGGATCATGGGCCTTGAACGCCAGGCCCAGCAGGGTCGCCACCGGGCCGAGGGTGATGTAGCGTTTTTCCCAGTTCAGGCGCAGGCCGAGGGTTTCCTTGCCTTCCCATTGGCCTTTGCAGATCACTCCGGTGTCGGGCATGGCACCGGCATCGGAGCCTGCCAGCGGGCCGGTGAGGGCAAAGCATGGAATATCGTCGCCACGGGCCAGTCGCGGCAGGTAATGGTTGCGTTGTTCATCGGTGCCGTAATGCAGCAGCAATTCGGCTGGCCCCAGGGAATTGGGGACCATGACCGTAGAGGCAAGGTCGCCGCTGCGAGTTGCCAGTTTCATGGCGACCTGGGAGTGAGCGTAGGCGGAGAAACCTTTGCCGCCGTATTCCTTGGGAATGATCAGGGCAAAGAAGCCATGTTGCTTGATGTGTTCCCAGGCTGCGGGCGGCAGGTCCATGGCCTGGCCGATTTCCCAATCGCTGACCATGGCGCAGAGCTCTTCGGTGGGGCCGTCAATAAAGGCTTGTTCTTCTTCGCTCAGTTGCGCCTTGGGGTAGGCCAGCAGCTTGTCCCAATCGGGACGGCCGCTGAACAGTTCACCGTCCCACCATACGGTGCCGGCATCAATGGCGTCGCGCTCGGTCTCGGACATCGGCGGCAGGGTTTTCTGGAACCAGTTGAACAGCGGCGCGGTGAAGTACTGGCGGCGCAGGTCCGGTAGCAGCAGGGGGGCTGCCACGACGGCAATCAACACCCAGAAGACCAGTAGCAACCAGCCCGGAGCATGACTGAAGGCGCCCATCGCCAATAGATAGACGGCAACCACGCCCAAGGCGGGCAGGGGCGCAGTGCGGCGGTGTGCCAGGTAGGCAATGCCGACCAACAGAACCAGTATCCACAACAACAGCATATTCAATCCTCCGTGAAGCCAGGGGCAAAATTACCCTCAGAGCTTAGTCGGCATCCGAAAAAACGGGGTGACGAGGGTGTTACGTGTTGTGCCGGGCTACAGGTTTCAGGGATAGGTATCAAGCGCCGGCATTTGGCCGAATCGTCGTTATCTCTGGAGCAGGCCTGTGGTTAGACTCAAGGTTCGCCTCGGAGATTGTGCTTATGGATACCTATTTGAATCCCAGCCGCTTCATCGATAGTGACCACCCCGCAGTGGTGGAGTTCGCCGAAAAACATCGGGGTTCAAGTACCGATCCCCGTGACCAGGCAGTCAGTCTTTACTACGCCGTGCGTGAGGCGGTGCGCTACAACCCTTACACGTTCAGCCGCGACCCGCAAACGTTGAGCGCCAGCTATGCACTGGGCGCCGGCGAGAGCTATTGCGTGCCCAAGGCGACTTTGCTGGCCGCCTGCGCAAGGCATTGTGCGATCCCCGCGCGAATCGGCCTGGCCGACGTGCGCAATCACCTCTCGACGCCGCGCCTGATCGAGCTGCTCAAAAGCGATGTGTTCGCCATGCACGGCTACACCGAGCTGTATTTGCAGGGGCGCTGGGTCAAGGCCACGCCGGCATTCAACCAACAGCTGTGTGAGTTATTTGATGTGCCGCCGCTGGATTTCGACGGGATCCACGACAGCGTTTTCCACCCCTTCAACCGCCAGGGCCAACGGTCCATGGAGTATGTGGTGGATCATGGGCAATTTCCTGATGTGCCCGAGGACTTTTTCTTCGCTCACCTGGAGAAATGTTACCCGCACCTGTTTGCCGAGCCGTTGCCGGTGTTGCTGGGGGATATGCAGAGTGATTTAAGCCGCCGGTGAACCGGCGTATGCTGCCTCGGCATTCATCCACCATATTCATCACATCGGGGCGGTCATGCTGAAAATCTGGGGTCGTAAGAATTCATCAAACGTCAGGAAAGCACTGTGGTGCGCCGAGGAACTCGGCCTGGACTATGAGGCAATTGATGCGGGCGGGGCTTTTGGTGTGGTCGATACGCCGCATTATCGGGCGTTGAACCCCAATGGCCGGGTGCCGATGATCGAGGATGGCGACTTTGTGTTGTGGGAATCCAACACCATCGTACGTTATCTATGTGCCAGGCATGCTTCCGACTCTGCCTGGTACCCGAAGGACCTGCAGGCCCGGGCCAGTGCCGAAAAGTGGATGGACTGGACCACCTCGACGCTCGCCGAGCCCTTCAAGACGGTGTTCTGGGGCATACTGCGCACTCCCGCCGACCAGCAGAACTGGGACAATATCCATGCTGGGCGCAACACCTGCATTGACGTTTTGAGCACCGTGGACCAAGCCCTGGCCGCGCAACCGTACCTGTCAGGTGACGAGATCGGCATGGGTGATATCCCTTTGGGTTGCTTTATTTACGCCTGGTTTGAAATGCCTATCGAACGGCCGTCGATGCCCAATCTAGAGGCCTGGTACCAGCGCCTTCGCCAGCGTCCGGCTTATCAGAAAGCGGTGATGACCGCGTTGACTTAATACTGACTATTAATACAGGTGACTGTACTTGTGCGGTGCGGGCAAGCAACATGCTTGCCATGCGCCGCCGTTGTATTACGTGCGGTCAGCCCATATGTAACATCTCTATTCCTCTTCTTTGGTGCGTATTCCGATATGAGTTCCGCTCTGTCCATCCGGCAGCTAACCAAAACCTACGGCAACGGTTTCCAGGCCTTGAGTGGTATCGATCTGGATGTCGCCGAAGGTGACTTTTTCGCCTTGCTCGGCCCCAACGGTGCCGGCAAATCCACCACCATTGGTATCCTCTCGACCCTGGTCAACAAGACCAGCGGTACAGTGAATATCTTCGGTCATGACCTGGACAAATCCCCGGCCGCGCTCAAGCGCTGCATTGGTGTGGTGCCCCAGGAATTCAACTTCAATCAGTTTGAAAAGACCTTCGACATTGTCGTGACCCAGGCCGGCTACTACGGCATCCCTCCGAAGATCGCCAAGGAGCGGGCCGAGCAATACCTGACCCAACTGGGGCTGTGGGACAAGCGTGACGTGCCTTCACGCTCGCTCTCTGGTGGCATGAAGCGCCGCCTGATGATCGCCCGCGCACTGGTTCACGAACCGCGCCTGTTGATCCTCGACGAGCCGACCGCGGGGGTCGACATTGAACTGCGTCGTTCGATGTGGGCCTTCCTCACCGAGCTGAACGAGAAAGGCATCACCATCATCCTCACCACCCACTACCTGGAAGAAGCTGAACAGTTGTGCCGTAACATCGGCATCATCGACCACGGTACCATTGTCGAAAACACCAGCATGCGTAGCCTGTTGAGCCAGTTGCACGTCGAGACCTTCCTGCTCGACTTGAAAAACAACATGGACGTGGCGCCGCAACTGATTGGCTACCCAAGCCGTCTTGTGAACACCCACACCCTGGAAGTCCAGGTGGATAAAGCCGTGGGCATCACCGCGTTGTTCGGCCAGTTGGCCACCCAGAATATCGAAGTGCTGAGCCTGCGTAACAAAACCAATCGCCTTGAGGAGTTGTTCGTGTCCCTGGTGGAGAAAAATCTGGCGAAGGTGGCGGTATGAATTCCGAACTGCAACCCAACCTTGTCGCACTCCAGACCATTGTCTATCGCGAAGTGAAGCGCTTTACCCGGATCTGGCCGCAGACGTTACTGCCACCGGCGATCACCATGGTCTTGTACTTCGTGATATTCGGTAATCTGATTGGCCGGCAAATCGGTGATATGGGTGGTTTTACCTATATGGAATACATCGTGCCGGGGCTGATCATGATGTCGGTGATTACCAACTCCTATGGCAACGTGGTCTCCAGCTTTTTCGGCAGCAAGTTCCAGCGCTCTATCGAGGAGTTGATGGTATCGCCGGTGTCGCCACATACCATCCTGATCGGCTACACCTTGGGCGGTGTGCTGCGCGGCCTGATGGTCGGTGTGATCGTGACGTTGCTGTCGCTGTTCTTCACCCATTTGCAGGTGCATCACCTCGGGCTCACCCTGCTGGTGGTGGTACTGACGGCGACGATCTTTTCGTTGCTGGGTTTTATCAACGCAGTGTTTGCACGTAACTTCGATGATATTTCGATTATTCCGACGTTCGTGCTGACGCCGTTGACGTACCTGGGCGGGGTGTTTTATTCGATCACCTTGTTGCCGCCGTTCTGGCAGACGGTGTCGCTGGCCAACCCGGTGTTGCACATGGTCAATGCGTTTCGCTATGGGATTCTAGGGGTTTCGGATATCAAGATCAGTGTAGCGATCACGTTCATGCTGGTGGCGACAGTGGTGCTGTATATCGGCTGCGCGCGCTTGCTGGTGAGTGGGCGTGGGATGCGTACGTGATCGGCGTTTAGAAATGAAAAACGGCCTCATGATGAGGCCGTTTTTTATGGGGTACATAGATCAAAGTGTAGGAGCTGCTGCCTGCAATCACCTGTAGCCGCAGGCGCAGCCTGCGATCGGCTGCGCAGTAGTCGCCTGGGTCTTCAGATTTGTGTAGATACCTATGTTCATCGCAGCGCGACCTCGATCAGTTCATGCAGCTCTTCAATCTGCAATGGCGCGTTGGAGAACAGAATTCGAAACACCGTCGGTGCGGCAATCAGGTTTAGCAGATGGTCCAGGCGGGGTAACACTTCACCATTGTCCTGATAGCGATCCAGGATGATCTGCAACTGCCCACCGAGGATTGCCACGCAATAACCCGGGGCCTGGCTGCACTGCACATCGCGCATCATGTTGCGCCCAGGCTCTGAACTCATTTCATCCAGGTATTGCTCGGCCCAGGCGCGTATATCGCCGCGCAGGCTACCGGTGTTGAGCGGTTCACTGTCCGGACGCATGCGGGCCAGGGCCACATCGGCGAGGAGGGCGGACAGGTCGCCCCAGCGTCGATAAATGGTGGACGGTGTTACGCCCGCGCGGGCAGCGATCAGAGGCACAGTCACGCTGGCGCGCTCCTGTTCTTCCAGCAACTCTCGCGTTGCTCGATGCACCGATTCTTGTACCCGGGCACTACGACCCCCCGGGCGAAGGCCTTCTTTTATCGCCATGATCAAACCTTAACACAAAGAATTTGCTTTAAGCGCCAGGCAGTAGCACACTCCACAAAAGCAAAATATTAGCTTTAGCGGAGACTGCCCATGTCCAGCGTCACTTCACATCGATCCAGCCTGGCATTCCTGGCGATCACCTTACTGACCTTTCTTGCCGCTTCCAGTGCGCCCACGCCGTTGTATCACCTGTATCAGGAAGGCCTGCATTTTTCCGCGGCGACGCTGACGTTGATCTTTGGCGTGTATGCCATCAGCCTGTTGGCCGCTCTGTTGACCGTGGGCTCGCTGTCGGATCACCTGGGGCGCAAACCGGTGATCTTTGTTGCGCTGGTCCTGGAAATGCTGTCGATGTTGTTATTTATCAATGCCGACAATGTCGCCTGGTTGATTGCCGCTCGCACGCTGCAAGGTTTTGCCACCGGAATGGCGACGGCAGTGCTGGGGGCGGCCCTGCTGGACACTGATCGCCAGCAGGGCCCACTGGTCAACAGCGTGGCACCGCTGCTGGGCATGGCCTGTGGTGCCATGGGCAGCAGCGTGCTGGTGGAGTTCGCGCCGTTGCCCACTCAGTTGATTTACTGGACGTTGCTGGCATTGATGCTCTTGCAGGCGCTGTATGTCTGGCGCTTGCCGGAAACCGTCAGCCGGATACCCGGCGCACTGGCCTCGCTGCGGCCCACCTTGCATGTGCCGCCCCAGGCGCGCCGGGCTTTGTGGCTGTCGCTACCGGTGGATATTGCCGTGTGGGCCATGAGCGGTTTCTACTTGTCACTGGCGCCGTCGCTGGTCCGGGCGGCAACCGGGTTCACCTCCAACCTGATCGGTGGCAGTCTGGTGGCGGTGCTGACCTTGAGTGGTGCGGTGATGATTTTCAGCCTGCGCAATCGCCCGGCGGACAAAGTCCTGCGTTTGGGAGCGAGTCTGTTGGCCGTGGGCGTGGCCCTGATCCTGAGCGCCGTCCACAGCGCCAGCCTACCGCTGTTTTTTATCGCCACGCTGATCGCTGGCAGTGGCTTTGGCGCGGGGTTCCTGGGTGCATTGCGCAGCGTCGTGCCGCTGGCCTTGCCCCATGAGCGAGCGGGCCTGATGTCGGCGTTCTATGTGCTGAGTTACTTGGCGTTCTGTCTGCCATCGTTGCTGGCCGGCAATCTCATCCGCACCTTTGGCTTGATTGCCACCACCGATGCTTATGGCGCGGTGCTGATTGTGCTGGCGCTCAGTGCTTTGCTCGGCCTGATGATGCAGGGTGCCGACAAGGTCAGGGCGACGCCTGGCAACTGATTCGGCAATAATCAGCGTCCTTCATCGAGTACGCACAGAGATTCAAGTATGAAGATCATCCGCAGTAGGGACTTCACCGGTAGCCACGCCTGGGAGGCGCTGGATATCGCCAGCATGAACGGCATCACCACGCGCTTGCATTGGACCGATCAGCCGTACCGCTGGCACGTCAATGATGGTGAAGAAGTTTTTGTAGTGCTTGATGGCGAGATACAGATGCGCTATCGGGAAAATGGCCAGGAGCAGGTGGCTGTACTCAAGGTAGGTGACATTTTTTACGCCAGTGTCGGTACCGAGCATGTGGCTCATCCGCTGGGGGTGGCGCGGGTGTTGGTGGTCGAGTCGAAAGGCAGCGTTTAGCTGGATATCTACAAAACAGATAACAGTTAGAGATATTACCCGTTATATAGATATTCGATACGGTTCTACCATGGGCTCAACCTCATATGAGGAAGAGGATAACACCATGACTTGCCCCGCCAGCATCACCACAAGATTCAAGCCGTTCAGTCACCTGGCCCGTCCACGGGAAGTGATTCGCCAATTCACCCCTAATTGGTTTGCCGCCACCATGGGCACTGGCGTGCTGGCGCTGGCATTGGCGCAGCCTGCGCTCAATCTGCCAGGGCTGCATGCCGTCGCCGAAGGGCTGTGGCTGTTGACGATTTTGCTGTTTGTACTGTTCAGCGTCTTGTACACCGCGCGCTGGGTCATGTTTTTCGAGGAAGCACGGCGGATTTTCGGGCACTCCACCGTCTCGATGTTTTTCGGCACGATTCCCATGGGCCTGGCGACGATTATCAATGGCCTGCTGTTGTTCGGCCTACCACGTTGGGGCGAGGGTGTGGTGCCCCTGGCCGAAGTGCTGTGGTGGCTGGATGTGGCGATGGCCCTGGCCTGCGGCGTGTTGATCCCGTTCATGATGTTTACCCGCCAGGAGCACAGTATCGACCAAATGACGGCTGTCTGGTTGTTGCCGGTGGTGGCCGCCGAAGTCGCCGCCGCCAGCGGTGGCCTGCTGGCGCCGCACCTGGCAGACGTCCATTCGCAACTGGTGATGCTGGTGACTAGCTACGTGCTGTGGGCATTCTCCCTGCCTGTGGCGTTCAGTATCCTGACCATCCTGATGTTGCGCATGGCCTTGCATAAACTGCCCCATGCCAACATGGCCGCGTCGAGCTGGCTGGCCCTGGGGCCCATCGGCACCGGTGCCTTGGGTATGTTGCTGCTGGGCGCTGATGCCCCCGCCATCTTCGCCGCCAACGGTTTGCCCGGCGTGGGTGAAATAGCCAACGGTATCGGTCTGGTGGCCGGTATTACCCTATGGGGCTTTGGCCTGTGGTGGATGCTGATCGCCGTATTGATTACGCTGCGTTATCTGCGTGCCGGTATCCCGTTCAATCTAGGCTGGTGGGGTTTCACTTTCCCGCTGGGAGTCTACGCGCTGGCCACGCTGAAATTGGCGGGCACCTTGCACTTGGGGTTTTTCAATGGGTTTGGCTGTGTTCTGGTAACGGGCCTGGCCTTGATGTGGTTGATCGTCGCCAAGCGCACCGTGCAGGGCGCCTATAGAGGCGAGCTTTTTGTCTCACCCTGTATTGCAGGATTAGGGAATTAGTAAGCGGGATTAGGTAAAGTCGTGGCCTGAAATTCAGCGTTAGACCTATAACAGCCTTCAGGCCACGCAGGAACACGGACGATGAGTCACCCCTCGCAATTCACTTTGCTGCGCAAACGGCGTTTCCTGCCGTTTTTCATCACCCAGTCCCTTGGGGCGTTCAACGACAATATCTTCAAGCAGTCGCTGATCCTGGCGATTCTCTACAAGCTGGCCATCGAGGGTGACCGTTCAATCTGGGTCAACCTCTGCGCTTTGCTGTTCATCTTGCCGTTCTTTCTATTCTCGGCCCTGGCCGGACAATTTGGCGAGAAATTCAACAAGGACGCGTTGATCCGGATGATCAAGATCGGTGAGATCGTGATCATGGCAGTAGGGGCCGTCGGCTTCATGTTCAGCCACCTGGAATTGATGCTGTTGGCGCTGTTCGCCATGGGCACCCACTCGGCGCTGTTTGGCCCGGTGAAGTACTCGATCATGCCCCAGGCCTTGCATGAAGACGAACTGGTGGGCGGCAACGGCCTGGTGGAGATGGGCACGTTCCTGGCCATTCTCGCCGGGACCATCGGCGCCGGGGTCATGATGTCTTCCACGCACTATGCGCCAGTGGTATCCACGGCTATCGTTGGCGTGGCGGTGCTCGGTTACCTGGCCAGTCGCGGCATTCCCCGTGCGGCGGCTGCGAGCCCCGAGATGCGCTTGAACTGGAATATCTTCAGTCAGTCCTGGGCCACCCTACGCCTGGGCCTGGGGCAAACACCGGCAGTGTCCCGCTCGATTGTCGGTAACTCCTGGTTCTGGTTTGTTGGTGCGATTTACCTGACACAAATCCCGGCCTACGCCCAGGAGTGGCTGTACGGTGATGAAACCGTGGTGACGTTGATCCTTACCGTGTTTTCGGTAGGGATCGCCATGGGCTCAATGCTCTGCGAAAAACTGTCCGGGCGTAAGGTGGAAATCGGCCTGGTGCCCTTTGGCTCGTTCGGTCTGACGGTGTTTGGCCTGCTGTTGTGGTGGCATTCTGGCGGCTTCCCGCAGAACGTCCAGGCCAATGACTGGCTCGCGGTACTCGGCTATGGGCAGGCGTGGTGGGTGTTGATCGATATCCTGGGGCTTGGGGTGTTTGGTGGCTTCTATATCGTGCCGCTGTATGCGCTGATTCAATCGCGTACCGCCGAAAACGAGCGGGCGCGGGTGATTGCGGCCAACAACATTTTGAATGCGCTGTTTATGGTGGTGTCGGCGATTGTCTCGATCCTGCTGCTTAGCGTAGCCAAGCTGTCGATTCCCGAATTGTTCCTAGTGGTGTCGCTGCTCAACATCGCGGTCAACACCTACATCTTCAATATCGTCCCCGAGTTCAGCATGCGCTTCATGATCTGGCTGCTGAGCCATTCCATGTACCGTGTCGAGCACCGTAACCTGGAACTGATTCCAGATGAAGGCGCGGCGTTGCTGGTGTGCAACCACGTATCGTTTGTTGATGCACTGTTGATTGGAGGGGCGGTGCGTCGGCCGATTCGCTTTGTCATGTACTACAAGATCTACCGTTTGCCAGTGCTCAACTTTATATTTCGTACCGCCGGGGCGATTCCGATTGCCGGGCGCCACGAGGACATCCAGATCTACGAAAAGGCCTTCACGCGAATTGCCCAGTACCTGAAAGAGGGTGAGCTGGTGTGCATCTTCCCGGAAGGTAAATTGACCGCCGACGGTGAGATGAATGAGTTCAGGGGCGGGCTGACGCGCATCCTTGAAGAGACGCCGGTGCCGGTGATCCCGATGGCGTTGCAGGGGTTGTGGGGGAGTTTCTTCAGCCGCGATCCGAACAAAGGGTTCTTGCATCGAATCTGGTCGCGGGTGACCTTGGTAGCGGGGCAACCGGTGGCTGTTGAGGCGGCGACACCGCAAGCGCTGCAGGGATTGGTGGGGGAATTGCGGGGGCGTGTTTTGTAGCCTCTGCCGAGGTACGAGGCTGCGATGGTCCCAGGGGGCGATCGAGCGAACGGCCCCCATGAACCGCATCGCAGCCTTCGTTCATGGTCAGTGGCTACGCGCTGATCTTGAGCCCCACCAGCCCGGCAATAATCAACGCCACACTGGCCAGCCTGAACAGCGCCATGGATTCTCCGAACAGGATAATCCCGGCGATCACCGTGCCTACCGCTCCGACACCGGTCCAGATGGCATAGGCAGTGCCCAGGGGCAACTCTTTCATCGCCAGCCCCAGCAGGCCCAGGCTGATGGCCATAGCGGCAATCGTCAGGGCCGTTGGCAAGGGCTTGCTGAAACCGTCGGTGTATTTCAGGCCGACGGCCCAGCCAACTTCAAACAGGCCGGCAAAAAACAGAATGATCCAGGACATGATGGTCTCCATCGATAGATGGGGTCGTCCCCGGATTGAACACTCGATTGAGCCGCAAGGTCGTCCCCGCGTAGGTTCGTAGAGTGCCGAAAACTGCCGGTGCGATCAACACTCAATCGGCTCGTTGTTCCAGCAGTTCACGATCGTCTTTCTCGCTCATTTTACGGAAATACGTCGACAGCAATGCCCCGGAAATATTGTGCCATACGCTGAACAGCGCGCTCGGCACCGCCGCCAGCGGCGAGAAATGCGCGCTGGCCAGCGCCGCACCCAACCCCGAGTTCTGCATGCCCACTTCCAGCGCCAACGACTTGCGTTGCGCCAACGGCAGTTTGAACAGGCGGCCGGTGAAGTAACCCAGCAAGTAACCGAAGCTGTTGTGCAGCATCACCACCGCCATGATCAGCAGGCCTGATTCGGCAATCTTCGCCTGGCTCGCGGCAACCACGGCGGCGACGATGGCCACGATGCACACCACCGACACCAGCGGCAATACCTCCACCGCATGACGCACCCGGTCCCCCAGCAGTCGTTGCGCAGCCACGCCGAGTACGATGGGCACCAGCACCATTTGCAGGATCGACCAGAACAACTCCATGAACGAAACCGGCAACCAGGCTGAAGCCAGCATCCAGATCAGTGCCGGGGTCAGCAGCGGGGCGATGAGGGTGGTGATGGAGGAGATGGCCACTGACAATGCCAGGTCGCCACGAGCCAGCCAGGTCATTACGTTGGAGGAGGTGCCGCTTGGGCAGCAGCCCACCAGAATCACGCCGACGGCAATTTCCGGCGGCAGATGGAAGGCCTGGCACAGCAACCAGGCCACGCTAGGCATGATCACAAATTGTGCGGCCACACCCAAGGCGACGCGCCATGGATGGCGAGCGACCTCGGCAAAATCATCAAGTTTGAGGGTCAGCCCCATACCGAACATCACCAGGCCCAGCAGGGGGACGATGGCGCTTTTCAGGCCAATGAACCAGCTCGGTTGCAGGAATGCGAGTACGGCAAAAAGCAGTACCCAGTAAGCGAAGGTATTGCCGACGAAGCGGCTCAAGGCGGCGAGTGCGCGCATGGGGTGTCCTTGTTATTAGAAAGTGCGGATGCCTCTGTAGGAGCGAGCTTGCTCGCGAAGGACTCAAGAACACCGCGCCAACCAGACAGGGCGCATTATCGTTAACGTCCATCGCGAGCAAGCTCGCTCCTGCAGTAAAGCAGTTAGATCCCTTGCGGCGTCTCTTCGCCACCCAGAGCCTCAACCAGCGCCGGCAGGAAGTCGCCAAAGGTCAACATCATCAGGGTAAAGCTGGCGTCCTGCTGGCCCAGGGCCTCGTCGCCGCCATCCTGTTCCGCTTGATCCTGCAACAGGTCTTCGAACTTCAGGCGCTTGACCACCATCTTGTCGTCCAGCACGAAGGACAACTTGTCCTGCCAGGCCAGGGACAGTTGGGTGACCACTTTGCCGGTGCTCAGGTGCAGCTGGATTTCTTCGCCGGTCAGATCCTGGCGCTTGCAGCGCACGATACCACCGTCTTCATGGGTGTCGCGCAGTTCGCATTCGTCGAGGACAAAGAAGTCATCAGCCGGCTTTTGCGTGGTGACCCAGTCGGTCATGGTGGCGGTCGGGGCCATTTTCACCGTCAGCGGACGCACCGGCAGGGTGCCGATCACTTCACGCAGGGTAGAGAGCAGGTCTTCGGCACGCTTGGGGCTGGCCGAGTTGACCAGGATCAGGCCTTGTTTCGGCGCGATGGCGGCGAAAGTCGACGAGCGACGAATAAAGGCCCGGGGCAGGAACGCCTGGATAATTTCATCCTTGATCTGGTCCCGTTCCTTTTTGTAGACCTTGCGCATTTGCTCGGCTTCGATCTCGTCGACTTTTTCCTTCAGCGCGTCACGCACCACACTACCCGGCAGGATACGTTCTTCCTTGCGGGCGGCGATCAGCAGGAAGTCACCGCTGACGTGTACCAGCGGTGCGTCTTCGCCTTTGCCGAACGGGGCGACGAAACCGTAAGTGGTCAACTCCTGGCTTGCACAAGGGCGCGCCAGTTTGGTGGCCAGTGCAGTTTCCAACGCCTCGGCATCAACAGGCAGATCTTGGGTCAGGCGATAGATAAGCAGGTTTTTGAACCACATGGGGTGAGTCTCTCCTTTAATACAAAGGGGGGCATTATTCTCCTCGTAGCGCCATAGGCCAACCCCGCCTAACCCATTGGAAGGCCTGAAAAAAATATTTAAGAAAGTGCTTGCCAGAGCATGGGACGCTCCGTAGAATGCGCGCCACACCGAACGTGAAGGGTGATTAGCTCAGCTGGGAGAGCATCTGCCTTACAAGCAGAGGGTCGGCGGTTCGATCCCGTCATCACCCACCATTCGCATTCAGTGTTAAGCGCAGCGGTAGTTCAGTCGGTTAGAATACCGGCCTGTCACGCCGGGGGTCGCGGGTTCGAGTCCCGTCCGCTGCGCCATATTCGGTAACCTGGAACGCTGAACGCCAGGTCACCACACAGAAAGCCCGCTTAATCGCGGGCTTTTTGCTGTCTGGGGAATGACAAATAATCGTTCGATGAAATTTTTTAAATAAATTGCATTTAAATCAACACATTACAATTTTTTGGTATATGATGCGACCCGCACCGAACGTAAAGGGTGATTAGCTCAGCTGGGAGAGCATCTGCCTTACAAGCAGAGGGTCGGCGGTTCGATCCCGTCATCACCCACCATTACGTCCAATGCTACGCGCAGCGGTAGTTCAGTCGGTTAGAATACCGGCCTGTCACGCCGGGGGTCGCGGGTTCGAGTCCCGTCCGCTGCGCCATATTTGCTTCCACTAAGGCCCACTGAGCGCCTGGAAGCCACGAAAATAGCGGCCTTGAGCCGCTTTTTTCGTTTCTGGATTCTACTGGAACCCATCTCCAGCCACGGTTTAAGTACACATTTAAGTACACCGCTGGCACAGCCTTTTACGACTTCTTGCGCATCAATTTTTGTATTGGTTCGTCTACCGCAGGGTTGTATTTGTTACCGCCACTGCATTTTGACCCAGGTGCCGAGGCTATTCTGACCCAACCCAGGCGTCTGAAAGCGAAATTCAATAACGAATTCGGTGTTGACACTGGGTACCGCCCAATTGACCTCATTTTAAGGCATGGCGGTGTCTACGAAACCAGGGGTGATTCACTTCACGGGGTCAGGCACTGCTGCAAGTTTTCAAGGAAGATCGCTTCAGCGCGACTCATGCGCTGCTCACGGTTCCACAGCAGGTGAATATCCACATCGGCGATGCCTTCGTGGGGCGGCAGGCGCCAGAGCAAACCAGCCTCGACGTCAGCGGCCACTACATGCTCGGGCAGGCAGCCGATACCGAATCCGGCGATCACCAGTCGCCGGACTTCCTCCAGGCTCGATGACGATGCGACGATGCGCCCGCTGAAACCTTGCTGGTCACGGAAAATGGTCAGTGGCGAGAGCATGCCGCCGATCTGGTCGCTGGTGAAACTGACGAAATTCTCTTTCTGCAAGTCGCCTTCGGCCACGTTGTCCCGACCAAACAGGGCGTGGTGCTTGCCGCAGAAAAACACATAGCGCTGACGCAGGAACAGACGTTGTTCCAGGCGTGATTGCGGACGGCGGTTGAGACTCAGGCCCAGGGTTGCGGTTTTTTCCAGCAGAGCGCTGACGATGTCCGAGCTGCGCATGACCTCTACTTCCAGATCGACCCGTGGATGCTGGCGATGAAAGTTGGCGAGGAAATCATCGAAGCGCTCGGAAAAAATCCGGCTGATGATCAACAGTCGCACCTTGCCAATGACTTCGTCGGCGGACTGTTCGAGCACACTGCTGACCTGGGACATTTGCCCATAGATTTCCCCGGCGAGGGCGAAGATCTGCTCACCGATTTCGGTCAAGGCGAAGCGCGGTCCACGGCGGGCAATCAATTGCCGGCCCAATTGCTGTTCCAGCCGTTTCAGCGCCTGGCTGACGGCGGGCTGAGTCAGGTGCAAGCGGGCAGCGGCGCGGCTGATGCTCAACTCCTGGCCGATCACCCGGAAGGTGCGCAGCAGATTCCAGTCCAGGCGGTCATTGAGCAGGCGGTGGACATCGTGGTCGGACATAACGAAGCTCTGATAATAAGCATGGTTAATAATTAGCATAATAAATAGAAATTTGACTAATTATCTAGCCGGGCCGATAAATAACTTCCATCCAGGCGCCATCAGAGCGCCACGAGCTGTTCTCTCCTGCCAAAAAAATAACCAAAGGAGCCTGACCCATGAAGCCTTCCGCTTCGCCCCAGCCTCGCCGGGCTGCGGCCGCTGCATTTATCGGCACCATGATCGAGTGGTACGACTTTTACATCTACGCCACGGCCGCCGCGCTGGTGTTCGGTGCGTTGTTCTTCCCTTCCGACGATAAATTGTTCAGCACCATGGCCGCCTTCGGGACCTTCGCCGTCGGCTTCTTCGCTCGCCCACTGGGCGGGATTATTTTCGGCCATATCGGCGACCGGATCGGCCGCAAAAAATCACTGATCATTACCCTGCTGATGATGGGCGTGGTCACCGTCTGCATCGGCCTGTTGCCGACCTACGCGCAGATCGGCGCGGCGGCTCCGGTGCTGCTGATTCTGCTACGGATCGTCCAAGGCATTGCAGTCGGTGGTGAATGGGGCGGGGCTGTGTTGATGGCCGGCGAGCATGCGCCCAAGGGCCGTCGAAATTTCTTTGCCTCCTTCGCCCAACTGGGTAGCCCGGCCGGTTTGATCCTGTCGTTGCTGGCGTTCAGTGCGGTCACCCGTTTGCCCGAAGAAGACCTGATGAACTGGGGCTGGCGTTTGCCGTTCCTCGCCAGTTCGCTGTTGCTGCTAGTGGGCCTGGCGATTCGCCTGGGGGTCAACGAGTCGCCGGAGTTTCTCGCCAGCCGCGAGCGCGCCAGCAAATCCAAACGCAAAGAGCAGGCGCCGGTGATGGAAGTCCTGCAAACCGCCTGGCGCCCGCTATTATTGTGCATCGGCGCCAACACCCTGGGGATCGCCGGGGTGTATTTCACCAATACCTTCATGATCGCCTACACCACCCAGCAACTGGCATTGTCACGCTCGCTGATTCTTGAGTGCCTGTTTGTGGTGGCGATCATTCAGTTCTGCATCCAGCCGCTGGCGGCCTGGATCGCCGAGAAAGTCGGCGCGACGCGTTTCCTCTGTGCCATGGCAATTCTGGCAATGGCTTCGCCTTACCCGATGTTCGTGCTGGTCAGTTCGGGGCAGGCGCCGCTGATCATTCTTGGCATCGCCCTGGCGGTGGTGTGCATGGCCTCGTTCTACGCGGTGATTGCCGGTTACGTCAGTGGCATGTTCGAGACCCGCGTGCGCTATACCGCGATTTCCCTTGCATATCAGGTCTGCGGTGCAGTTGCCGGTGGCCTGACGCCGCTGATCGGCACCTTGCTGGCCCATAGATTTGCCGGTCAATGGTGGCCGATGGCGCTGTTCTACACCCTGATCGCTGCGGTATCGCTGGTCTGCGTATTGAGTCTGGCCCGTCGGCATGCCACGGCCCAACGTCTGGAAATGGCCCAAGGTACTTGAGCGTCGCCTCAGTTTTGGAGAAGTACTCATGTTAAAAATCAACGGCGAACGTCTGTGGGCCAGCTTGATGGCCATGGCTGAAATCGGCGCAACGGTGCGCGGTGGTAGTTGCCGTCTGGCCCTGAGCGAAGAAGATAAAGCCGGGCGCGAATTGTTTGCCCAGTGGTGTCGCGAAGCCGGGATGAGCTTAAGCGTGGACCCGATCGGCAACCTGTTCGCCCGACGTGCCGGGACCGATCCGGATGCCGCCCCAGTGATGATGGGCAGTCACCTTGACACCCAGCCCGAAGGTGGGCGTTTCGACGGCGTGTACGGCGTGCTCGCGGGACTGGAAGTGGTACGCCGCCTCAATGACCTCGACATCAAGACCCGCAAGCCGCTGGAGGTGGCGGTCTGGACCAACGAAGAAGGTGCGCGTTTCACTCCGGCAATGTTCGGTTCGGCGGTGTTCACCGGCATCATGGATCTGGATACAGCACTGGCCGTGCGTGACATAGATGGCATCAGTGTTGCCGAGGCGCTGCAACGCATCGGTTCCGTGGGTGAGCGGCGATTGGGCGGGGCAGTGGATGCTTATTTTGAAGCCCACATCGAACAGGGCCCAATCCTTGAAGACAACGCCAAGAGCATCGGCGTGGTCAGCGGTGGCCAGGCAATTCGCTGGCTCGACGTACGGGTCGAGGGCATGGCCGCCCACGCCGGCACTACACCTATGCCGTTGCGCCAGGATGCCCTCTACGGTGCCGCGCAGATGATTCAGGCAGTGGAAGCACTGGCTACTGATTTCGTCCCCGAAGGGCTGACCACGGTCGGCGAACTGAGCATTGCCAAGTCCTCGCGCAATACCATTCCAGGCTTGGTGAACTTCACAGTGGATTTACGTCATCACCGGGATGAAGCCATCGCAGCCATGGAGCAGCAGGTTCGTGAACACTTGCAGGCCATCGCCGGGGGCCGTGGCTTGAAGGTGACCATCAGCCCGCACTGGATCAGTCCGGCGACGCCGTTCGATACCGAATGCGTGGCGGCAGTGCAGTGGGCAGTGGACGGTCTGGGCTACGCCCAGCAAACGATTGTCAGCGGTGCCGGGCATGATGCGATTCACCTGGCGCGGTTCTGCCCGACGGCCATGGTATTCATTCCCTGCATCGGCGGCTTGAGCCATAACGAAGCCGAAGACGTGCTGCCCGAAGATGTGCGTCAGGGCACTGACGTGTTGCTCAATGCGGTACTGGCTCGCGCCGGTCAGGCGTAATTAATAAGGAGACACTGATGCGCAGTTTTTTCCACCCCGAACAGTTGCTCCATCATCCGCGCAGTTACTACTCTCGCGGCCAGATGCGCACACCACAGGAAGTCCCCGAGCGCGCGCAGCGGCTGGTACAGGCGGCGCATGCTCTTGGCTTTGAGGTCGTGCAACCTGCGGATGCTGGCATGCAACCTTTACTGGCGGTGCATGGTGCGGCTTATCTGGAATTTCTCCGGGAGGCCCATGAGCGCTGGAAGGAAGTCCCCGAAGACTGGGGCGATGAGGTGATGTCGAACATCTTCGTCCGCGAACCCAATGCGCTACGCGGGATTCTCTCCCAAGCTGCGCGTTACCTGGCCGATGGCAGTTGCCCGGTGGGTGAGCTGACCTGGCGTTCGGCCTATTGGTCGGCGCAAAGCGCAATTGCCGGTGCCCAGGCGTTGCTCGATGGCGAGTCGGCAGCCTACGCCTTGTGCAGGCCACCAGGGCACCATGCGCGCGCCGAAGCGGCGGGTGGCTTTTGCTACCTGAACAACGCGGCGATCGCTGCCCAGTTGCTGCGCAGCAGGTTTGGCCGGGTCGCGGTGCTGGATACCGATATGCATCACGGTCAGGGTATTCAGGAAATCTTCTACGACCGCGATGATGTGCTGTATGTCTCGATCCATGGCGATCCGACCAACTTCTATCCGGGAGTGGCCGGGTTTGCCGACGAGCACGGTACCGGTGTGGGGGAAGGTTTCAATCTCAACCTGCCGATGGCCCACGGTGCCAGTGAGGAGGACTTCCTGGGACAACTAGAACTGGCGTTGGTGGCGGTGAAGGATTTCGACGCACAGGTGCTGGTGCTGTCTCTGGGCTTCGATATTTATGAGCTGGACCCGCAAAGCAAGGTGGCGGTAACCCGCGAAGGTTTCGTCAGATTGGGAGAGCGTATTCGTAGCCTTGGCTTGCCGTGCCTGATCGTGCAGGAGGGCGGGTATCACCTGGAGAGTCTTGAGGATAATGCGCGTGCGTTTTTTCAGGAGGCTGGCGCGTGGCAGCTCTAAAGGTCAAGCACCGACTTTGAGTGAACGCTTCCCGCGTTGTAGTGAACAAGCTCGGCGCCGTCGGCAGACAAGCTTGCTCCAGGGATTTGCCAAAACCTGCAGCCATAAAAAAACGCCCCCGATCATTGGTAATGATCGGGGGCGTTTTTTTATGGCTGTAGAAGTCCCGGCAAGTGGTGAGCTGGCTGAAAGCGCCGCCGATGTACAGATCGGCTGAGCCACTGAGGATTTCACCAAGGTGATATTCGCGGTTCGCGCGGTGACGATCGGTGTTTTGAGCGCCGGGTCGTGTGCTGAAATTGGCTGCGAAACACATCCGTTCTTATATGAAAAAAAATAACATTTGATATTGGTTGCTATTTACAAACGCGAATAACTCTCTAGTATCCTGCCTCAACGTTGCCCTTTGCCACAGGTCGAGCGCCCATCTCGGGAGTTGTCTGCAAAGTCGGCACACCGCCATTCCCCTCTGCAGGATCTCTGAGATGCTTCGTTCCTTTATGCCCGGTTTGACCGGTGCCATGGCCCTTGGCTTTTGCGCTACAGCCCTGGCTGCCCCGGTCAGTTTGAATCTGCCAGCTCAATCCTTGTCGACCTCCCTGGCGCAACTCGGCCAGGCCAGTGGCATACAGGTGAACTTCGATGCTCAGTCGGTCGCCGGTAAACAGGCACCGGCACTGCGAGGCAACGTTGAGCCGGGGCAGGCGCTGAATCAGTTGCTGGCGGGCAGCGGCCTCACTGCCACGGTGGATGGTAATTTCGCGCAGGTTTTCCAGGCCAGCGCAGGTTCATTGACTCTCGGTAACGTCAACGTCAGCGCCGAAGGTGGCATTGCCGGCAGCGCCACCACCGAAGGCAGTGGCTCCTACACCACCGGTTCCATGAGCACTGCCACTAAGCTGCCGTTGTCGATCCGCGAAACGCCGCAATCGGTGAGCGTGATTACCCGCCAGCGCATGGACGATCAGGGCATGAACGACCTCAATGACGTGGTCAAGTACGCACCGGGCATCACCCTGCGCAAGTTTGGTGGCGACCGCCAACAATTCCTCGCCCGTGGCTTCAGCATCGACAACCTGATGTACGACGGCCTGCCCACCAGCCTCAGCAGCTTTACCCTAGACACTATTTCCGGTGCTGACCTGGCCATGTATGACCGCGTGGAGGTGGTGCGCGGTGCCACCGGCCTGATGACCGGCGCCGGCAGCCCGTCGGCGACCCTGAACCTGATACGCAAGCGTCCCACTGCAACGCCTCAGGTAAGCATTACCACCAGTGCCGGTAGTTGGGACCGCTACCGCACTCAGTTCGATGCCTCCAACAAACTCAATGAGTCGGGTACGCTGCGTGGTCGCATAGTGGCCGCCTATGAAGACAACAAGAGCTACATCGATGTCCGCGATAAACAACGCCAGACGTTCTACGGGATTCTAGAAGCCGACCTCAGCGATTCCACCACCTGGACCATCGGCGCCTCCAAGCAGCGCGACGATGCCACCTCCGACTGGGGTAGCCTGCCGGCCGGGCCCAATGGCGAAAACCTGCACCTCAAGCGCTCGTCATTTCTGAGCAACGACTGGGCCTACTGGGACCGGGATAACGTCAGCGTGTTCACCGACCTTACCACCCGTTTCGACAACGGCTGGACCTCCAAGCTGGCAATGGCGAAAGTCTGGGCGCAGTCCAACACCTTCTCCAGCTATTTGAGCGCCGCCGATGGCGGTGGATTCGTCCAGAATTCCGGGCAGTACGACACTAAGGATGTGCAGACCAACCTCGATGGTTCGCTCTCCGGCCCGTTCCAGTTGTTCGGGCGCGAGCATGAGCTGACCGTTGGCGCGAGCCGCCGCCAGGAGAAGTTCGATCAGAAAGGCGGTTATTGGAACACCAATACGCCCGTGGATATTCACAACTTTGATCCAGGCCTGATTGGCAAGCCTTCCCTGGGCGACCGCCAACCCTACCAGAGCATGAACACGGCGACGGAGGAGGGCATCTACGCCGCCGCGCGCTTTAACCCGATTGATCCGCTGCATGTGATCCTCGGCTCCCGGGTAAGCTGGTACGACTACGACAATCGTTCGGGCGCAGGCGATTACAAGGTCACCCAGGAAGTCACGCCGTATGCGGGCGTCATTTATGACCTGAACGACACCTATTCGGTGTACGCCAGCTACACCGAAATCTTCAAGCCGCAAACCGAACAGGATGTCGGTGGTTCGGTACTGGCACCGATGACTGGTGAAAGTTATGAAATCGGCCTCAAGGGTGAATATTTCGACGGTGGCCTGAATGCCTCGGTAGCACTGTTCGACATGACCCAGCAAAATCGCGCTTATGCGATCCCTGATCAACCGGCCAGTTGCCTTAACGCAAATCGCACCTGCTACGAAGCAGCAGGCGAGGTGCGCAGCCGTGGTATCGACACTGAAATCAGCGGTGCCCTTACGCCAAACTGGCAAGCCTCTGCTGCCTATACCCTGTTGCTGAGCCAATACGTCAAGGACAAGACCTATGAAAAAGGCAACCTGTTCGCGCCCAGCCAACCCAAGCACCTGTTCAAGGCCGCGACGACTTACAACCTGACCGGCAACCTGGAAAAAATGCGTATCGGCGCAGACGTCCTGGCGCAAAGCTCAACCTACGGCCGGGTTGGTAACGGGCATTCCGAGCAGGACTCATACGCCGTTGTCGGCCTGATGGCCGGCTATCGCCTTAACGAGCATTGGGATGCCCGGGTCAACCTGAACAACGTATTTGATGAGAAATATTGGCAGGGCATTCCTACCGCCAGCGGCAGCGGTACTTACGGCGACCCGCGCAACCTGATGTTTTCGCTGAAATGGTCGCTCTGATAGACCACCGCGCAGGCGTGATAACCCCAGGCCCCGATCACTGATCGGGGTTTTTTTGTGTTTTTTTCGGCCTTCATCGCTGCGTAACTGTGCGCTTCGCTACCAGCCTGACCCCCGCGTGGTGCGTCATGACGTGGCGGAATACCCCCATGCCCATTGGTCGATTGCACCGAATGTTGCATAAACGGTTATCTATACCCACACGAAGACTTCAAGGCGAGCGCACATCAGCAGGAGGCGCGGTGCTCGTCCTCTAACAATGGCCTGTGAAGGCAAATAAAAATAATGTGTCCGGGGAATCGCACGACATGAAATATCCATTGCGTCCTTTGGTCTTCTGGCCAACCTTTCTGATTTTGCTGGCAGCGGTCGTGGCCAGCTACGTCGACCTGAATGCATTCCTTGCGGTGAGCAAACAGCTCAATACGATCATCCTGGAAAACTTCTCCTGGCTGTTCAGCGCCGGCTCCTTTGCCATGGTAGTACTGACCGCGATTGTCTACTTTTCGCCCTTGGGCAAGGTGCGTATCGGGGGTGAAGGCGCCAAGCCTCTGCTGAGCAAATGGCGCTGGTTCATGGTTGCCCTGTGTACCACCCTGGCGGTAGGGGTGTTGTTCTGGACCACGGCCGAGCCGCTCTACCATCTGTATTCGCCACCCACCAGCCTGCCAATCGAGGCGGGCAGCGCGGCGGCCAAGAGCTTTGCGTTGTCGACCATGTTCCTGCACTGGACGCTCACCCCGTATGCGATTTACCTGGTGCCATCCCTGGTGTTTGCGTTGGTGTTCTACAACCTGCGCAGCAACTTTTCCATTGGCGCCATGTTGCAACCCTTGCTGGGAGCCGAGCGGGTTAAGCGCTACGCCGGGCTGATCGACACACTGGCAATGTTTGCCCTGGTGGCGGGCATGGCTTCGTCCCTGGGCACGGGGGCGCTGACGCTGTCCGGCGGCCTGAGCCAGTACATCGGCGGTGAAACCACGCCACTGCGCCTGGCGCTGATCATTGCGGTAATCGTCTTCACCTTCGTCGCTTCGGCAGCCAGTGGCCTGCAACGCGGCATTGTCCTGTTGTCGTCGTTCAACACCGTGATCATGCTGGCCCTGGGGGCGTTCGTGCTGCTGTTTGGGCCGACCCTGTACATGTTCGGCCTGGGGGTGGAGTCGCTGGGCGTTTACCTGGACACCTTCTTCAGCCGCAGCCTGTTTACCGGCGCGGCCAGTGGTGACAGCTGGCCGCAAAGCTGGACAGTGTTCTACTGGTCGGTGTGGTTCGCCTGGGCACCGGTCAGCGCATTGTTCCTTGGCAAGATCGGCCGGGGTTACACGGTGCGCGAGTTTATCCACATCAATATGTTGTACCCGGCGCTGTTCACCGCGCTATGGATCTGTATTTTTTCCGGCAGCAGCCTGTATTTCGATGCCCTGGGTGATGGCAGCTTGAATCGCGTGCTCAACGAGCAGGGCGTGGAGCATGTGTTGTACCAGATGTTCCAGCAGTTGCCGGCCAGCGGCGTGATGATCGCGTTCCTGTTGTTCGTCGCGTTTATCTCATTCGTCACCGCTGCCGACTCCAGCACCGATGTGATTGCCAACCTGTGCAGCAAAGGTGTCACCGCCGATTCGGACCTGGACGGTAATCCGCTGCTGAAGATTGTCTGGGGCGTGATCATCGGTAGCGTGTCCTGGGTCATGGTGGCCTTTGTCGGCATCGACGGGGTGAAGATGCTTTCCAACCTTGGCGGTTTACCGGGGATGATCCTGGTGTTGTTGGCCAGTACCTCATTGATCTACTGGCTCAAGAACCCCGCACTGCTGGAGATGAAAGCCGCCCCGGCGCCGGCTGAGCCTGGCCTGCGTGGGGCTAGCCCTGTGGCGGATTTCGCCCGCTGACTGACTTCTGTGTGTTTCCTTGCGCGCTTACTGGAGCGCGGGGAGCCGTTTGCCTATTTGTTTCTGGAGCTACCGATGGAAATCGTCACCGAGTTTGCCCATAAGGTTCGTGAAATCGAACATTGCCTGATCCCCATGAGCGACGGTACGCAACTGGCGGCCCGGATCTGGCTGCCGGACACCGTTGGCGTCCAGGCCTTCCCGGCGATTCTCGAATACCTGCCTTATCGCAAGCGTGACGGCACCGCCGTGCGCGATGCGCTGACCCACCCGTGGATGGCCGGGCAGGGCTACGTGTGTGTACGCGTGGACATGCGCGGCAACGGCGAATCCCAAGGGCTGATGGCCGACGAATACCTGTTGCAGGAACAGGACGACGCCCTCGAAGTGATCGAGTGGCTGTGCCAGCAACCCTGGTGCGATGGCAATCTGGGGATGATGGGCATCTCCTGGGGTGGCTTCAACAGCCTGCAAGTGGCGGCACGCCAGCCCGAGGCGTTGAAGGCGATCATCACCCTGTGTTCCACCGATGACCGCTTTGCCGATGACATCCATTACAAAGGCGGCAACCTGCTGATGGAAAACTTCGGCTGGGCCGCGACCATGCTCAACTTCAGCGCCGCCGTGCCCGACCCGCTTCTGGTGGGCGAGGCGTGGAGAACGCTCTGGCAACAACGCCTGGATGCCATGCCGCTGTTGGCCGAGACCTGGCTGCAACACCAGACCCGCGATGACTACTGGCGCCACGGTTCGGTGTGCGAGGACTATTCGGCGATCAAGGCCGCTGTTTACGCCATTGGCGGTTGGGGTGATGCCTACAAGAATGTGGTACCACGCCTGATGGCAAACCTGCCAGGGCCGAAAAAAGCCATGATCGGCCCGTGGATTCACAAGTACCCGCATTTCGCCGTGCCCAACCCGGCCATCGGCTTTCTGCAAGAAGCCAGGCGCTGGTGGGACCACTGGCTCAAGGGCATCGACAACGGAGTGATGGACGACGGCGCCTGCACCTTTTACCTGCAGGATGTGCTGCCACCCAAAGGCAGTTATGCCGAGCGGCCGGGCGTGTGGGTGCAGACGGCAGGCTGGCCCGATCCTCAAATTCAATGGGCCGACTACAGCCTCGACGACCGTGGCCTGAGCCCAGGGCGACAGCCGCTGACCCGCCAGCACAGCATCTGCTCGCCGCTGACCACCGGCCTGCATCAGGGCGAATACTGCGCCATCTGGTTCGGTCCCGATGGCCCGACGGACCAGCGCCGCGACGATGCGCACTCGCTGTGCTTCGACTCACAACCGCTGGCCGAACCACTGGCGTTGCTGGGGGATGTGCGCCTCAATCTGCGCTTGGCCAGCAACACAACCTGCGGCCAATTGGTGGCTCGTCTCAACGCCGTCGCCCCGGATGGCCAGGTCACGCAAATCACCTATGGCGTACTTAATCTGACTTTACGCGAAGACGTTTCCTACGTGACACCACCAGTGCCAGGCGAGCCGATGCACGTGCAATTGAGCCTGGATCACGTTGGCATGCGCTTGCCGGCCGGCTATCGTTTGCGCCTGGCCCTCAGCACCGCCAGCTTCCCGTTGCTGTGGCCGAGCCGCGAACTGACGACCCTGACCGTGTTGCCCGCGCTGCAAGGCGTGCAGTTGCCGATCTTCACCGGGGAGGCAGTGGAGTGCCCATTCGAAACCCCGCAATCCGCAACCCCGGCGGCCCTGGAGACCCTGAGAAGCGCCGCACCCAAGCGTACTGTGATTGAAGACGTTGGCAGCGGTGAAGTCTGCGTGAAAATAGAGGATGACCTGGGCGCAGTTCGTTTCACCGACCATGGCTTGTGGGTGGACCAGCGCTGCACCGAGCACTACCGCACCTTGCCGTGGGACCCTCTGTCTACTCGCGCCGATATCCAGTGGCATTACCGCGTCGGCCGTGATTCGTGGTCGGTGGAAGTCGACAGTCGCCTGCAGGTCCATGCCGATGCGCAGTGGTTCTATGTGGAAGCTGAGCAGTTGGCACGGGAAAACGGCACGCAGGTTCATCAGCGAACCTGGAGTAAACGCGTCGCGCGTATCGCGTTGTGAGTGGGCAAGTGGCAGGATGCCTGCCAACGTGATTACCCGCTGGCCCTGCAATACCGGGCCAGTGCTTGCCATTGGAACCTGTCATGTCGCGCCGAAACGTCGATCTTCCGCCGCTGAACTGCTTGCAGGCCTTTGAGGCGGCCGCCCGACATTTGAGTTTTACCCAGGCGGCCCACGAGCTGAACCTGACCCAAAGTGCGGTGAGCCGGCAGATCAAGCGTCTGGAGGAAGACCTGGCGCGGCCGCTGTTTCATCGCCTGGCGCTGGGCATCAGCCTGACGCCTGCCGGTGAGCGCTATTTCCGTACCGTCCAGCGGCTGTTGCGCGAACTGGATCGCGAATCCGCTGAACTGCGCCGTCGCGGTGCCGACCGCCAGCTCACCCTGGCCAGTACGCCGACCATCAGTTCCATCTGGCTGGCCTCGCTGTTGCCGGTGTTCCAGAGCCAGCACCCGGACCTGGATATCCGCATTCTGTGCAGTGAAAGCCCGAGTCACCTGGATGTCAGCGAATATGACCTGGGCCTGTTCTATCACCTGGACGAACTGCCTGCGCCCCATGGCCTGGAGCTGACGCCGGTGTTTGACAGCGAGCAAGTGATTGCCGTGTGCAGCCCCGGTTATATCGAGCGCCACGGCGCAATTCGCGACCCGCAACACCTGCTGCACAGCCATACTTTGCTGATCGTCGAAGACCACTATCATGACTGGCTGACCTGGGCCGACTGGTTCGCCGACACCGGCGCCCAATACCACACCCCACGTCATGCCTTGCGCACCAACAGCTATCAGTTGCTGATGCAATCGGCGGTGATGGGGCATGGTGTGACGTTGGGCTGGAAGAGCCTGTTGGAGGGCGAACTGGCCGCCGGACGCCTGCAAATGGCCCTGGCGCACCACATGCACAGTCGTGGTCGCCTGCAACTGATGCAACCGCACCATCGCAACCCACCGTCGGCGGCCCGCAGTTTCCGCCAGTGGTTGCTGGCCCATGCCAGTACCTCGAAAACCATCGCCTGACCTGGCCGCCATGGCCCGGCACCAGCCGCGGGCCATGCTCGATCCGCGGGCGGGTTCTCAGGCAATTCTACGGAGCGTTACGGCTGTGCCGGTAATCGCTGACGGCCTCGTACACCGCTTTGCGCAAGCGATTGATCCCGCCAATCGGGCGGTGTTCTTCCAGGCCGAACCAGGGGTTGAATGACTGGTTGTCGCAGGCCAGGTTCAGAGCGGGTGTATCAAAATCCTGGGCCGGGATGCGGATGTTGGCGACCGTCTCGTACGGTGCATCGTTTTCCTTCCACTCGATGCTCGTGTCTTCGATGGGCATGTATTTTTGCGGGTTCTGGCGCTGGATCTGCAACACAAAACACGCCTCCACGCGGTCGGTGGACAACTGTTGGCTCAAGGCGCTGCGCAAGAAGTTCGGCAGGGCCTGATTTTGTTCGGGCAAGTCATAGTGCGGACAGCTTTGTGGGTCTGGCGCGACACGGAACTTGGCGTTGGCCGCGCCGAACTTGTAGGGCGATACCGAAAAATACGTGGTCTGCGTCGGGCTGGCTGGTGCGGGTGCCAGGGTCGCCAGCGCGATAAACAGATGACGCACCTGCCAACTGCGCGGGTCGATGCTCGGGAAGAACGCCATGACTTTTTTGCCATCGGCCTGGGCGCCGACGTTCTGTGCATATTCCGCCACGTCGCTGACAAAGAAGTTCGGGTGGCTGAACATCACAAAATCCTGTTCCGTGCGCGCCTGTTGATTGGCCAGCAGTTGCTTGCCCGGCACGTCCAGCAACTTGATCGCCATGCCGCGGGCATCACGGATGCTGTCGAATTGCGGATAAGCGTTGCCATTGGACAGGCGCAGCATTGCCTGCCAGGTTTTGCCCGGTTCGGTGAACACACCCTGGCGCAACGCCGGGTCGAGGTCCGGTAACACACTGACTTGCGCTTTTACGCAGCCGTGAGCCTTGGCATGGGCATCACGCAGGTAGCGGGTGCCTTCGCGGTGCTGGTCAACGATGCGCACGGCGGTTTGAATGATGCCTTGGGTCATGGCTGCTTCCCCAGGCGGAACCTGTTCGTCCGCGGACACCGGGCCGCTGTGTTGCCAGGCAAACCACAGCGTGGTGAGCAACCAGCCGAGCAAGCCAAGACCTACCAGCCACAACAGGGTTTTGCCGAGAAACACGCCGAGGCGCAGCCACAGTCGAGCGAGCATTGAACGATCCTTTTGGCGAAGAGGGGAGGTCATGGCAGTTGTTGCTCCATGGGGCCACCCAATACTTTCAAGTACTCCAGCAGTGCCCAGCGCTCCTGGGGCGCAAGTGCCCGGCCGATGACCCCATTGCCACGCTTGCCGGCACGGAATTCATGGCCGCTGTTGTGGTTACCGGTGATTGAGGTATCGAACAGGAACGCGTTTTTAAAGGCCTCGGTGCGATAGCCCAAATGGCGCGGGTCGTAATTGAAGGTGCCTTTATAGAAGGTGCGGCTGCGCTCGTCCTGAGGCGAAAGCAATTGGTAGATCGTTGGCACCGAGCCGTTGTGCAGGAACGGCGGTGTGGCCCAGACCCCGGCCAGCGGGCGCGCCTTGTAGGCCCGCAGTTCACGCACGCCAATGGGCAAGCCGTAGCCGTCCAGGCGCGGACGTTCTGCCGGGGTCACACCTGCTGCACGGTAGGCATGTTCTTCGACAAACGCGGTGACGTACGCCAGGCCCTTGGCCACCGATATGTTGCGCAGGTCCAACGGTTCGGTGGGCGTCGGGTGCAGTTCGACGTTCAACTGCGCCAGCTCCGCCGTATCCCATTGCAGGGCGCTGAGGTCGTAGCGGTGGTTGGCAATGTTGTCGGCGGTGCCGGGGTCGGTGCCAATGACTTCGACGGGGAGCATCTTCAGTTGCTGCACCGGGCGGCCGTTTTCCTGCGTAACGGTGGGCACGTGGCAGTCGGCGCAGTTTTCGCTGAACAGGGCGCGGCCTTGGGCCGCCAGTGGTTTGTCGACGGCGCCGAACAACGCTTCAGGCCAGGTCGGTGGCTTGAGCCGTTGCAGGGTTTCTTCGATCAGGTTCAGGTCACGTACGCGCACGCTGGAGGGGTAGCGTGCATCACCCTTGAGGGGTTGGCCGGCGTTGTCGAAAAACTCCAGGGTCGCGCCTACGCCCAGGGCTTCGCCAATATTGCGCGCCATGGGTTGCTGGGCCGAGCCGTTCCACTGCACCCAATCGAATGTCCACATGTCCCACAGTTGTGGGTAATCCACCGGAGCGTTGGCAATGCGGTAATTGTCCGGGGAAATAGCATCGCCAAAGCTCGCATTGGCGATGCGGCCGAACGCGTCGGTACGTCCAGGGCCTTCTTCGGTGGGGTAGAGGCCGCGGTGGGTGTCATTCCAGGCGACCTTGAGGAAGGTGTCCAGGGACGTTTTGAAGTCCTGGCGCAATTGATCGTACTGGGCGTCGTACTGATCACCCAGCACGTTGCGGGCAAAGCGCTTGAACTTCCAAGGGTTGTAATAGGTGGCAGCGAGGCTGGCCACCAGGGCCTGGCCGAAGCTGCCGCCGCGCAAGGTCGGCACGCTGGAGGGCAATACATGCTGGGCCGAGCCTCCGTCGATGCGAAGAGCCTGGCCCTTGAAGTGCAGTTCGCCGGTGTGGCAGGCGGCGCAGGTAATGTCGAGAAATTCGTCACTGCTGCCGGCATTTTTGTGCCGGGCAAAACCCACTGGCAGGTTGCCCGGGTTTTGTACGCTGGCTACTTGCTTGGGATCGACGAGAAAACCGAAGCGTGCCAGATACTGCACAGTGGCAAAGCGTTGCTCCGAGAACGGCAACTCCAGCGCGGTGAACCAGTCATAGCGCAGGCCTTTGACCTGAGTACCCTGGGGCGTGAAGTAGTAGATCTGTCGATCAGCCGCACTCCATTGATCCTGATAGTGCACTTGCTTTACTGGCACATAATCCGCAAGTTTCGGGTTGATGACGTAATAGAGCACCACCGCCAGGATCAGGCCCAGCAATGCGAGGATCAGGAGTAAAACACGGGAAAAAATGCGCAAGATAACTATCCTTGTCGAGTTATAGGGTTCTTATGCCATTACGCCATAGGTGCGGCAAGTGGCTATGAGTCCTGTTTTTAGCGGTCCTGCTGTCCGTAGCAGAGCCTTGGATTGAATGAAAATGCTTTTAAACACGTGAACTTATCAGAAATTTCCTGCTCACATGCCGGTAGCCATTGGTCGTGGCCGCCTGATAAGCTCGCGACTTTACTCGATTGCCCTTTTGGCGCATGAACAAGGAAATAGCATGAAACAGCATCGGTTGGCGGCGGCGGTGGCCCTGGTTAGCCTGGTACTTGCGGGTTGTGATTCGCAAACCAGCGTAGAGCTGAAAACCCCGGCGCAAAAAGCTTCCTACGGTATTGGCCTGAACATGGGCAAAAGCCTTGCCCAAGAAGGCATGGATGACCTGGACTCCAAAGCGGTAGCCCAAGGTATCGAAGATGCCGTCGGCAAGAAAGAGCAGAAGCTGAAAGATGACGAACTGGTCGAAGCCTTCGCTGCGCTGCAAAAGCGCGCTGAAGAGCGCATGACCAAAATGAGCGAAGAGTCGGCAGCCGCCGGCAAGAAATTCCTCGAAGAAAACGCCAAGAAGGAAGGGGTGGTCACCACTGCTTCCGGCCTGCAATACAAGATCGTGAAAAAAGCCGATGGCCCTCAGCCAAAGCCGACTGATGTGGTGACTGTTCACTACACTGGCAAGCTGACCAACGGCACCACCTTTGATAGCTCCGTGGATCGCGGCAGCCCGATTGACCTACCGGTCAGCGGCGTGATTCCGGGTTGGGTCGAAGGACTGCAACTGATGCATGTGGGCGAGAAGTACGAGTTGTACATTCCGTCCGACCTGGCCTACGGTGCCCAGAGCCCAAGCCCGGCGATTCCAGCAAACTCCGTGCTGGTATTCGACCTGGAACTGCTGGCGATCAAGGATCCAGCAAAAGAAGCAGCCGCAGCCAAGTAATCTGCGCCTGAACACACAACGCCCCGTCTCGACGGGGCGTTGTTGTTTCTGGCTGGGCTCGACAGTTCGACTATTTAAACCTTGGGAAGGTCCAACCGAACGGACGCGTCCCCAGGCAGTCTGATAAAAGAATTGAGTGTGGGTAGTCGCAGATAGCCCTCAAGTCAATGAAATATTGGCTTTTTTTTATGTGCGCAAAAAACGCCCGATCTGACTGTAGGCCTTGTATTACGAGGCTTTCAGCCTTGAAAATGTGCTCTGTTCACAAGGTTATCCACAATTTGTGTGGATAACCTTTTCTGTCACCTGGAACTGGAGTGATAATGAAAGCGCCCTGGAATTTCACCCGTTTCCTGCCAATGGCTGCGCGCTTGATTGGTCGCGGTCGTTTGCCGACTCTGCTGTTTGCGGTGGCTGCCAAAGGTTCGCGCCAGGGTAATCGACTGGGCAAGCTCAAGGATGACCTCAAGCTGCTCCAGGCTCTGTGCCTGGCCTACTGGCGTGGCGAGTACCGGGCCATCAGCCCCAAGGCGCTGATTTCAGTGGTGGCAGGTTTGATGTATTTCCTCAGCCCGATTGATGCGATCCCGGATTTCCTCCCCGTGTTCGGCATGTTCGATGACATTGCCGTACTGGCCTGGATCATGAAAACCCTGGACGGCGAGCTGAGTGCTTTCCGTGCCTGGCGCGAGGGTCAACGGCCTGAGAAGCTCGCAGTGGTTGAGAGGCTGCCAGAGACGCGACAATTGCTTGAGCAAGAAAAACCGCAAAAAAACTGAGCCTTCAGACTATCCCCCTAAGCTCTTTGTGGCTGTTAGGATTACACTCTTGAGGAAAGTACTTACTCAGTAAGTGTTGTAATCCTACGGGGAAGTCATGGATATACAAATAATTTCAAGGGATGGCGAACCTGAATACGCGGTTCTGTCATGGGGTCAGTACCAGGCACTGTTAAAAGCAGCCGGTCTGCAGCAGCCAGCAACGCCCTCTTCAAACCCTGCCCAGGCCGCAGTCGCCGAAGATTTACGGCCTCTGGAGCAGTTACGCGGTCTGCGGGAAGCCAAGGGGCTGGCCTTGGAAACCCTGGCTCGCACGGTGGGCATCAGCCCGTCTTACCTGGGAATGATCGAAAGTGGTGAACGCCAGCCGGACGCCGCCATTCGTCGTAGCCTGGCTTGGGAGTTGGGCGTACCAGGCTGGAGGGAAGAACCGTGAGTGTACGCATCAGCCGGCAACATTGGGATGGACTGCTCAACGAACTCGACCAGGCTCGCCGCCAGCGACATCTTTTGACCTACCGCGCGTTGCTGGAGCGCCTGCAATTTCCCACTCCCGCCATGCAGACCTTGACCGCCGCCCTGGAACACTTGGCGGCCCTCGATGCCAAGGCGGACCAACCACTGCGCAGCTCCCTGGTGATCAGCCAGGGCGCCAGCCGCTTGCCGCGCACCGGTTTCTTTGAGTGTGTCGAACGTCTTGGACGCTTTTGCGGACCGTCCGACGGAGTGGCCGCCGCCTCTTGGCACGCTTCTGAAGTGGTGAGAGTCTTTGAATACGAATACCCGGAATCAGCGGAGGCCTAGTGTTCTGGAAGCTCAAAGCGTATGTCAGCTACTGGCTGGCACGAAAGCTGTTTCATTGGGCCTGGTTCATGCAGCAGCCCCGTGGCTGGCGCTGGCTGGAAGGACAGTTTGCACGCATGGCCAACCTGGGTGATGTCGGAGCACAGAGCTTCTATGGTCACATCCTGACCTTTCGTGGCCTGGGCCAGGGCGCGCGTGAGGAGGGCGTGCGCTTGCTGCGCCTGGCAGCCCTGGCTGGCGATGGCAAGGCCGCCTACCAGGTTGGCGTGTTGAGCCTGGCGGGCAGCCTTGGCAAGGCACCTGATCCGGTTGAGGCTGAGCGTTGGTGGAGGATCGCTGCCAAGGCCGGGCATCCCCTGGCGCAGATTCGCCTGGAACAACTCTGACCCCTTGCTCTACGAGAGGGCGGGATCAGTTCTACCTGCAAACCAATACCCCTAGAGCGACCCTGATGCCGGGTCAGGTTGACGGTCGCCAGAAAGTCGACCGTCGCGCTGAGACCTTTGGGCCTGTTGACTGATTTACAGATCAGTTAGGAACAAATCAGGTACTTGACTTGGCAACGAGTGGGTCACGTTGTTCCGGTGAAACATCCCCCATGACATTTAACTTATGTAACGACTTCCCCCTGAATTGATTCCCTCGCTCTATCGATAGATATTTACGCTATGTTTCAGTCAAAATCGCTGCCCGCGCCGGCGACCTGAAGCGCGGGCTGGTGCTGATCCTGCATTGCCCGGGCCAGCGCCGATGGGCTTTCATGGTTCACCTCATCGGCGATCAACGGTATCTGCGCCAGTGAGCATCACGATGGTGTCGGACAATTATCCAGGCCACCATCAAAGCGCAGTGATGCCGCCGCCTGGGCTTTCTCGATCGAAAAAAAAGGACCCGCCCCCTCTGTTAAAAGTAGAGGGGGCGGGTCCTTTTTTCACGGCAGGGTAATGCCTATATGATGACGCTTCCAAAAAGATGGAATTAAATTACCGTCACTTACTGCTTGGCCACTGTCTTGCTGATCTTCAAGTAATCCAGCAAAACCCTCCCAGTCTCACTCAGGTAGGCATCATCTTCCGGCTTGGTCTTTTCAGGTTCGGTCGGCAGTGCATCTTCGTCTTCTTTCTTCAGCTCCTTGAGTGGCGCCTCACCTTTGGCCTTGCGGCGGGTGTTCTCCAGCACAAGCTGCTGACTCTCGATGTCGGCGTGCTGTGCGCGCCGGTCCACCTCGTTGAGGCTGACGGTTTTCTCTGCCATCAGTTTCTTCGCCAGTGCCAGTTTGTCGCGGACAAACATGAACTCGGCGTCCTTGGCGGAGCGAGCGTCATGGTCGGCCTTCAACTGAGCCAGGTACGGTTTGAACGGATCGACCGCAGGCTTGATCGCCGGACGGATGGTGTCCCATGGCATGGCTTCGGGCAGGGCGCTTTCGCCGATTTCCTTGGTGTCGATGATTGACGGGAAGTCGATATCCGGCAGTACACCCTGATGTTGGGTGCTCTGCCCGGAAACCCGGTAGAACTTGGCCAACGTAAGCTTAAGCTCGCCGTGGTTCAGCGGCTGAATGGTCTGCACCGTACCTTTGCCGAAGGTCTGGCCACCGATGATCAGCGCACGGTGGTAGTCCTGCATGGCGCCGGCGAAAATCTCCGAAGCCGATGCCGAGAGACGGTTGACCAGCAACGCCATCGGCCCTTTGTAGAAGGCGCCCGGGTTTTCGTCTTCCAGCACGTCGACCCGGCCGTCAGCGTTGCGCACTAGCACTGTCGGGCCCTTGTCGATAAACAAGCTGGTCAGCTCGGTGGCTTCCTGCAAGGAGCCGCCGCCATTGTTGCGCAGGTCGATGACTACGCCGTCGACTTTTTCCTTTTGCAACTCGGTCAGCAGCTTCTTGACGTCGCGAGTGGTGCTCTTGTAGTCAGGGTCACCGGCACGAAACGCTTTGAAGTCCAGGTAAAAGGCCGGGATTTCAATCACACCCAGCTTGTAGTCCTTGCCATCCTGCTTGAGGTTCAGGACCGACTTCTTCACCGCCTGGTCTTCCAGCTTCACTGCTTCACGGGTGATGGAGACGACCTTGCTGGTCTGGTCGTTCGGTGCGTTGGTGTGCGGAATCACTTCCAGGCGTACCACGCTGCCTTTCGGACCGCGAATCAGCTTGACCACTTCGTCCAGGCGCCAGCCGACCACGTCGACCATCTCTTTGTCGTCCTGGGCTACACCGATGATCTTGTCGGCCGGGGCGACCTGCTTGGTCTTGTCCGCCGGGCCTGCGGGCACCAGGCGCACGATCTTGACCTGGTCGTTATCGCTTTGCAGGACGGCACCGATGCCTTCCAGCGACAGACTCATATTGATATCAAAATTTTCCGCGTTATCTGGCGACAGATAATTGGTGTGCGGATCGTAGGACATGGCAAAGGTGTTGATGTAAGCCTGGAAGATGTCTTCGGCACGGGTCTGATCCAGGCGCGCAAGTTGATTCTTATAGCGCTTGGTCAGCAGTTCCTGGATCGCCTTGGGCTCTTTGCCGGCAATCTTCAAGCGCAGCACTTCGTCCTTGACGCGTTTGCGCCACAGGTCATCCAGGGCGGCGGTGCTGGTCAGCCAAGGGGCATCCTTGCGATCCACCAGCAAGGTTTCCTTCTGGGTGAAGTCGAGCTTGTCCACGCCTTTGTTCAGCTCCGCCAAGGCGAAGTCCAGACGCGCCTTGACGCGGTCCAGGTAGCGTTTATAGATAGTGAAGCCGGGCTGCAGGTCGCCGCTCTTGAGGAGATCGTCGAACTGCGTCTTCCACTTGTCGAACTCGGCAATGTCGCTGGCCAGGAAATAGCTGCGCGAGGGATCCAACAGCTTGAGGTAGCTGTCATAGATGATCACCGAGCGAGCATCATCCAGCGGCGGTTTGCTGTAATGGTGGCGCTTGAGCAACTCGACGATGTTAAGGCTGGCAATCACCTCATCGCGATCAGGCTGAAGTTTGTCCCAGCTGTTGGCTGCGAACGTATTGGTCGATAGCGGCAAAAGGCCGAGACCAATGAAAAGAGCGAGGGCGGTGCTGGGGAACAAATGCTTCATGCTGATTCGACGCGGGGGCAATTGATAACGCATATTAGGCCGTCTTTGAAGTCGCCGGTTCCATGTGGACCGGTCGCATAATGCAAAAAGCCCGGCGCTACAGCAACGGGCTCAGTCCAGACTCACTATGGAGGCACTGTGAAAGCATTGCAAGGCGTTGAAGGTCATGTGGAGTGGGTCGAAAGCCCAAGTCCTACCTGTGATGTAGGGCAAGTACGTATTCGAGTGGCTGCTGCGGGATTGAATCGAGCCGATTTATTACAGCGTGCCGGACTCTATCCGCCACCTCCCGGCGCCAGCCAGGTACTGGGCCTGGAGTGTTCCGGGGTGATCAGCGAAGTGGGCGCCGGTTCGTCCTGGCAAGTCGGTGATCGCGTCTGTGCGTTGCTGGCCGGTGGTGGCATGGCCGAGGAAGTTGTGGTCGACGCCCGCCATGTGTTGCCGGTGCCAGAAGGCTTGTCCTTGGCGGAGGCGGCAGCCTTGCCAGAGGTCTACAGCACCGCCTGGTTGAATCTGTTTCAACTGGCGGCCCTCAAACCCGGTGAAAAGGTGCTGCTGCATGCGGGTGCCAGCGGCGTGGGGTCGGCGGCGATCCAGCTGTGCAAGGCCTTTGGCAGCCCGTGCTGGGTCAGTGTCGGCTCGGCAGATCGCCTGGCGTATTGTGAAGCGCTGGGAGCCCAGGGCGGCGTGGTACGTACGGACGGGATCGAGAGTCTGAACGACTTTGCTCCGTTCGACGTAATCCTCGACCCCGTGGGAGGCAATTACGCGGCGTTGAACGTCAAGCTGTTGGCCCTTGATGGCCGATGGGTGTTGATTGGCCTGATGGGCGGCCGCGAGGCACCGCTGGACCTGGCGAAGGTGCTGGCCAAGCGCGTGCAACTGCTGGGGTCGACCTTGCGCAGCCGGGATGAGCAGTTGAAGGCTGACCTGCTCAGTGACTTGAGCCAGCACGTCTGGCCACTGTTTGCCGAGGGCCGCTTGAACCCGCAATTGGCCAAGACTTTCCCGATCCTGGATGCCGAGGCGGCGTTTGCCGAATTGGCGACCAATCAGATTTCCGGGAAGCTGGTACTGGTGATCGACGAAAGCCTGGCCTGACAGTGACTCCGCGTTGAAATACAGCCGAATGTGGAGGCCGCGGCTACAGAAGCCGGTCACCTGTAGCCGCTGGCGCAGCCTGCGATCGGCTGCGATCGGCTGCGCAGCAGTCGCCTGGGCCTTGAAATGGCTGAAGGTCCTGCGGCCCTTATCGCAGCCTCGTACCTCGTCAGCGGCTACACAAAGCCAAGCCTTCAGGCGTTGTATCGATATCTATAGCGATACAGCTCCCGCATTTTCTGTGTCGTGTCAGACCCAGTGATGAATCGGCCACCCGGCCTTTTGCGCATGTTCGCGTAACACCGGGTCCGGGTTCACCACCTGTGGGTGTTCCACCTTGAGCAACAACGGCAAGTCATTGCGCGAATCAGAGTAGAAGTACGCGCCCTCCAGGCTTTCACCTTCCTCTTCCAGCCATTGCAGCAGGCGGGTGATCTTGCCTTCGCGGTAAGTCAGTACACCAACGGTACGGCCGCTGTACACACCATGGCTGATATCCAGCTCAATCCCCAATACTTCATCAATACCAATACGCGCCGCAATCGGCCTGACCAGATGAGTACCCGAGGCCGAGATCACCAGGATCCGGTCACCTCTCTTGCGATGTTGGGCAATGGTCTTGGTCGCATCGCTGTAGATCAGCGGTTCGATGATGTCCTCTACCCAAGGCTCCACCAGGTGTTCGATTTCTTCCGGGGTACGGCCGATCATGGGCTCCAGGCTGAAAGCCATGTAGTCCTCCATGGCCAGCTCGCCCTTGCTGTAGGCAAGCATCAGCTGATCATTGCGGTGCATAAAGGATTCAGGGTCCACCCAGCCCAGCCGGCCCATCTGCCGGCACCACTCGGTGGCGCAGTCGCCATGGATCAGGGTGTCGTCCAGGTCAAAAATTACCAAAGCCATCAGTCACGCTTCCTTCGTCAAATCGTTTGAATCGGTCAATCCCCTCAGGCTACCTCACACAGCGCACTGGGGTTGATGGAAAGTGCCAGGCGTTGACCGTCCGGGTGCAAATCGTCCGCCGAGCGATTGAGTACGTCTACCACCAGCTCTACCCCGCGGGCTTCGATCCGGTAGCGAATCACGTTGCCCAGCAAGCTGTGGCTGCGTACCAGTGCATCCAGCTCACCGCTGCGGCTCAGCTCAATGGCTTCGGGGCGAATGGCGATCCGCCCACTGATAGGCCGTTGCAACAATTGACTGGCCTTGTCGGCGTCCAGCAGGTTGTAGTTGCCGATAAAACCGGCGGCAAACGCATCCACCGGCGCGGTGTAGAGGGTCTCGGCATCGCCGCTCTGGACGATCTTGCCCTGGTTCATCAGGAAAATGCGATCGGACATGGTCAGGGCTTCTTCCTGATCATGGGTGACGAAGATCGTGGTCAAGCCCAGCTCGCGCTGGATCTGGCGGATCTGTTCACGCAGGTGTTTACGAATCCGTGCATCCAGGGCCGACAGCGGCTCATCCAGCAACAGCAGGCGCGGGCGGGTCACGAGCGAGCGCGCAAGGGCCACGCGCTGGCATTGGCCGCCAGACATCTGGTGCGGGTAGCGGCCGGCGAGGTCTTTCAACTCCACCAGTTGCAGCACTTCCTGCACGCGCTTGTGGCTGTCGTCGGCGTTGACCTTTTGCATGCGCAGGCCGAAGGCAACGTTCTGTTCCACGGTCATGTTGGGGAACAGCGCGTAGCTTTGGAACACCATGCCGATGTGACGTTTCTGCGGACTCAGCGGAACGATGTCCTGGCCGTCCAGAAGAATTTTCCCACTGTCTACCGACGTCAGGCCGGCGATGCAGCGTAGCAGGGTGGACTTGCCGCACCCGGATGGCCCCAGCAGGGTGACAAACTCACCCTTGGCGACTTCACAGTTGATGTCACTGAATACCGGGGTGCCAGAGTAGCCTTTTTGCAGGTGTTGGACGCTGACGAAGCTCATTGGCTTTTGTCCTTGTTCAAGATATTGGCGGCCCAGGTCAGCAGCAGCACAAAGAAGAAATAGGAGATCACCAGCGCACTGGTGAAGTGGCCGCTGCTGTTACGCATATTGTTGAGGTATACCTGCAGAGTCTCGTAGCGGGTGCCCACCAGGATATTGGCGAACACGAATTCGCCGAACAGGAACGAGAACGACAGCAGCAACGCCACCATCAAGCCCTTGCGCAGGTTGGGCAGCACCACCAGGAATGCAGCTTGCCAGGTGCTGGCGCCGAGCAGTTGGGCGGCGTCCATCAGGTCCCGTAGGTTGATGGCCTGCAGGTTATTGGTGATCGCCCGGTACATGAAGGGCAACGCGATGGTGAAGTAACAGCCGATCAGAATCCACGGCGTGCCAACCATGGCCAAAGGCCCGGAACCATACAGTTGCAACAGGCCCACCGACGACACCACCGGCGGCACCGCGAAGGGCAGCAGGATCAGGATATTCATCAAGGCATCAAGCTTGGGAAAGTGGTAATGCACCACAAACAGCAACGGCAGAATCAGCACCACCGATAGGATCAGCGCGCCAACGCACACCAACAGCGACTGGCCAAAGGCATGAAGAAACCGCGGGTCGCTCCACAGTTGCACATACCACTTGAAGGTAAAGCCCGAGGGCAGAATGGTCGCCGACCAACTGCTGGCGATGGAGTAGACCAGGGTGCCGATCAGCGGCAACACCAGGATTGCGAATAGCAGATAGACCACTACCCTATGGTAGAGGGCTACCGAGCCCGTTTCAGCGCGAGACATGATAGCTCCTCTTGAGCAGCACTTGATGAACCACGGTCACCACCGTCATCAGCGCCACCAGCACTACGGCCAGGGCGCTGGCCATGTTCGGGTCCAGGGTAATGTCGCCGGAAACCATTGCCGCAATGCGGATCGGCAGTATGTTGAAGTTGCCGGTGGTCAATGCATACACCGTGGCGTAGGCGCCGAGTGCGTTGGCCAGCAGGATCACGAAGGTGCCGAGCAAGGCAGGTGTCAGCACCGGCAAGCCGATATGCCGCCAGAACTGCCAGCCGTTGGCCCCGAGCAAGGCGGCGGACTCGCGCCAGTCTTCACGCAAGGCGTCGAAGGCGGGGTAGAGCAGCAATACGCCGAGGGGGATCTGAAAGTAGGTGTAGAGAATGATCAGCCCGGTCTTGGAGTACAGGTTGAAGTCCTGAATGATCCCGGCCTGCTTGAGCATGATCGTAATGCTGCCGTTGAAACCCAGCAGGATGATGAAGGCAAAGGCCAAGGGGACACCGGAGAAATTACTGGTCATATTGGCGAAGGCGGTGACGAAATTGCGCAGTGGCGAATCCACCCGACGCAATGAGTAGCTGCCCAGCACGGCGATGATGATCCCGAACACGCTGGAATAGAAACTGATTTCCAGGCTGTGCTGGATCGCCTGCAAATAGAATTTCGAGCTGAAGATCTTGTTGAAGTTGGCCAGGCCCCAGCCGAACTCTTCCGATTGCAGGCTGTTGACCATCACCCAAAGCAGCGGGGCGATCTCGAAAACGATAAAGAACAAGGCGAAAGGTACCAGGCACAAGGCAGCCAGCCATTTGCCACGGGTCATGGAGTTCACTTCAACAGCTCCCGGCAGGCAGGTTTGTCGTGGGGCACACCGAGCAGCTCGCAGATGGTTCCGCACAGCTCGGTTTGCTTGGGCGTGGTGTTGGGATCAAGCTTGAATGCCGTGCCCAGGACAAACAGTGGCACTTCCCGTTCTTCCGGCAGCAGGCCGTTGTGGGAGCGATCGTTGTTCATGCCGTGGTCGGCAGTCACCAGTACCTGGTAACCGGCGTCGAGCCAGCCTTGCAGATAGTCGGCGAGGATGATGTCGGCCGAACGCGCGCTGTTGCGGTATTGCGGGGTATCGAGGCCATGCTTGTGGCCGGCATCGTCGATGTTCATCGGGTGCACCAGCAGGAAGTTTGGTGCGTGTTTGAGACGCAGGCTCTCGGCGTCGGCAAACAAGTGTGAATCCGGATAGTGGTCATTCCAGTAGAAATGCCCGTGCTGGATCGCCATTGTGCTGTCGTCGGTATGACGATCACGGGCGGCGATGAACGGGGAACGGTTATATAACTCGCTGACCCAATGATAGGCCGCTGCCGCAGTGCTCAAGCCTGCGTCGGTGGCGTAATGGAAGATGCTGCGTTGGTTGGACAGGCGTGAGACATGGTTGTGGACAATGCCGCTGTTGATCGGTGGTACGCCGGTGAGAATGCATTCGTACAAGGGGCGGGACAGGGCCGGCAGTTCACATTCCAGTTTGTACAGTGCTGCGCGTCCTGCGCCGATATAGGCCTGAAGATGCCCCATGGCGTGCCGGGCAACCTCGTAGTTCAGGCCGTCGAGCACCACAAGGATGACGTTGTGCTTCATAGGGGCTGGGGCTCCGCAAGCGAGAAGAAGAAATACCTCCTGTGTAGGAGCGAGCTTGCTCGCGAAGATCGTCAACGAAGACATGGGGAGCCTGACTCCCCGTGGCGTTCTCAGGTTCTTCGCGAGCAAGCTCGCTCCTACAAGGAGGGAGGTCTTATTGCATATTGATGATGACTTCTTCCTGCCACTTCTGCGGCAGTGCCTTGGAGGTTTTCTCCCAGGCATCGGCGTCTTTGATCGGCGTCACATTCTTGTACTGCTCGTTCGGCAGCAGCTTGTCCTGCACGTCCTTTGGCAAGGTCAGGTGCTCGGCACGAATCGGCCGCGCATTACCCTTGGCCAGGTTGATCTGGCCGGCGTCGCTGAAGATGTATTCACGGGTCAGCTTGGCCGCGTTGGGGTGCTTGGCGTATTTGTTGATGATGGTGGTGTAGCCGGAAATCACCGAGCCGTCCGATGGGATCAGCACCACGTAGTCATCCGGGTTGACCATCTTGGCCTTGTAGCTCAAACCGTTGAAATCCCAGACCACGCCCACTTCCACTTCGCCCTTTTCCATCGTGGCGATGGTTGGGTTGGCCAGGGACAGGCGACCTTGCTTGGCGATGTCGGCAAACATCAACAACGCAGGCTGGATGTTCTTCTCGTCGCCACCGTTGGCCAGGGCTGCCGCGAGTACGCCGTTGGCGGCCTGGGCGGCGGTACTGACGTCACCGATGGAAACCTTGTATTTGCCGGTCTTCAGGTCAGCCCAGCTTTTCGGGGCTTCGGAGCCGTGCAACAGCTTTTTGTTGACGATGAAAGCGATGGTGCCGGTGTAGGCCAGTGCCCAGTTGCCTTCTTTATCTTTCGCCCAGGCCGGGACTTGTTCCCAGGTGCTTGGCTTGTATGGCTGGACCACGCCCTGTTTCACTGCAATCGGACCGAAGGCCGCACCCACGTCGCCGATGTCGGCACTGGCGTTGTCTTTTTCCGCCGCGAACTTGGCGATTTCCTGGGCCGAGCTCATGTCGGTATCGATGTGCTTGAGGCCATAGGTCTTGGCCAGGTCTTCCCAGGTGCCTCTCCAGTTGGCCCAGTCATCGGGCATACCGACACTGTTGACAGTGCCTTCCGCCTTGGCAGCGGCTTCCAGGGTTTTTAGATCGGTATCAGCGGCCATGGCGGCGGTGCACATGGCAATGGTCGAGCCTAACAGTGATGCCAGGAAAAGCTGTTTCATCCGAAGCTCCTTTGGACGTTTTAACGCTGCGTTTTTTATGAACGTTGGTCTAGGTCAGCAATACCTGAGCCAATTTAGGCCCGGTGGATGACAGTTTCATGTCGATGTCGTTTTTTGTCGGCATGGACGGACGATTGCCGGGTAAGCGTAGACCAAGGGCAAGTGCCCGTAAGCCTTGGACTTGGCCGATGTATTGCAGGTCATAGGGAGGAGCATTGGCAGGTGCTGTCATCTGTCGGTCATGTGCAATGCCTAGGCTTGCTCGCAGTAGCAATGGCGTATTGGCGTGGCGTTTTGTGCACCCAGACAGTGCTGGTCTAGTCCAGATAGGTAACGTTGATGCGTGATGAGGCAATTAAAGCGGTGACAACCATTGGCTTGGCGCTGCAAGAGCAGATCGACCACGGACTGTTGCCGGCTGCCAGCAAACTACCGGCCGAACGTAAGCTCAGCGAGTTGTTTGGTACCACCCGGATTACCGTTCGGGAGGCCTTGTTACAACTTGAGGCCCAGGGGCAGATATATCGCGAGGAGCGCCGCGGCTGGTTTGTGTCGCCCCCCAGGCTGGCCTACAACCTGATGCAGCGCAGCCACTTTCACGCGATGGTCAGTGCCCAGGGGCGGGTACCTTCGACTGAGGTGATTTGCGCGCGGTTGCAGCCAGCTTCGGCGGCGGTGTGTGCGTGGCTGCAACTGCCGGCGTTGTCCAGCGTGATCCAGATTTGCCGGGGGCGCAGGATTGATGGGCGCTTGGTGTTGTATGTGGAGCACTATCTGAACCCGCAGTATTTTCCGGGGATTCTGGATTGCGATTTGAGTGAGTCGATGACCGAGTTGTATGCGCGGATGTATGACTTGCACTACGGTCGGGTACGGTTTGAGATTGTGCCGACGTCATTGCAGGTGGAGGCGGCTGCGGCTTTACGGGTGTCGGTTGGGAGCCCGGGGTTGCGGATTGCCCGGGTTAATTATGATCAGCATGAGCGGTTGATTGATTGTGATCTGGAGTTTTGGCGCCATGATGCGATTCATGTGGGGGTGGATGTGGTTTGATCGCTGATCGTTTGAATGAGTGCATATCCGTTGCTGTGGTCATGGCGGGTTATGGTTCCGCCCTTACGGCGGGTCACTTTGAAAAGCCCAAAGTAACCAAAGGCTCTTGCCCCACCACTTGGCACCTCGCTCAGGCTCGGTGTGCCCGTAGTCCGACATTGCTTCGGGGGGCCTCAGATTAAAATCAAAAGCACGGCGGCCTGACAGCCGACCTGATTTTGTGAATACATTCCCCCTGTAGGAGCGAGCTTGCTCGCGAAGGTCGTTAACGATAACGCGGGAAATCTGGTACCCCGAGGCGTCCTCAGGTTTTTCGCGAGCAAGCTCGCTCCTACAGAAGACCGCTCTGCTCTGGCTTTTGATCTTAGGCGCCCCGTTAAACCACGATGCCTGCGTTCGGGCATGCCGAGCCCAGGCGAGGCACCAAGTGGTGGGGCAAGAGCCCTTTGCTTACTTTGGGGCTTTTCCAAAGTGAGTCGCCGTAAGGGCGAAACCCTAAGCAGCCGTTACCGAAGAAACAGATATGCCCCCTCAAGGCGCCGCATTGGCATACAAATAATCCGTCGCCAACGAAGCCAACGTCCTAACCCCCACCACCAGCGCCGACTCATCCACAAAGAACCCCGGATTATGATTCGGCGCCGCCTTGCTCATCTCCTGGTCCCGCGGCGTTACCCCAAGGAACACAAACAACCCCGGCGCCTCCTTGGCATAAAACGAAAAGTCCTCGGCCCCACCCACCAGCGGCCCCTGGACCACATCACCGTTAGCCGCCCACCGCAGGCTCGGCAGCATCTTCTCGGTCAATGCCGGATTGTTAATCGTCGGATCGTACTTCTCAATAATCGTCACCTCAGCCTTCGCACCGCCGCTTTCAGCGATTTTCTCCACCGTCTGGCGTACATCCGCGTGCAGTTTCTGGCGGATACCGTAGTCGTAGGAACGAATCGTGCCGCTCATGTCCACCGACTCAGGGATGATGTTGTAGCGGGTGCCGCCATTGATGGTGCCAATGCTTACCACCGACGGAAACGAGGAAATATCGGTGCGGCGGCTGACCACGGTTTGCAGGCCGACAATGGTTTGTGCGCTCACGGTGATCGGATCGATGCCGTCCCATGGCCTGCCGGCGTGGGTCTGTTTGCCGAGGATCTTGATGCGCAGGTCGTCGGAGCTAGCCAGGGTCGGTCCCGGGCGATAGGCGATTTGCCCGGCAGGCACGCCAGCCCAGACGTGCAGGCCGAACACCGCATCCGGCTTGGGTGATTTCATCACGCCTTCCTGCACCATCATCTTCGCGCCCCAGGTGTTTTTGCCGTCGGGAATGAAGTCGCTCGGGCCTTCTTCGGCCGGCTGGAAGTAGAACACTACGGTGCCAGGCAGGCGGTCGCGCATACCGGTAAGGATTTTCGCCGTGCTGAGCAGGATCGCAGTGTGGGCGTCGTGGCCGCAGGCGTGCATCACGTCGACTTCCTTGCCCAGATAGACACCTTTGGCTTTGGAGGCGAAGGGCAAGCCGGAGGTTTCCTTGACTGGCAGCGCGTCCATGTCGGCGCGCAAGGCGACGGTCGGGCCGGGCAGGGCGCCCTTGAGGATGGCAACCACGCCAGTGCGGGCGACGCCGGTTTTCACCTCCAGCCCCATCTCCCGCAGTTGTTTGGCCACCAACTCGGCGGTGCGTTTTTCGGTGTTGCCCAGTTCAGGGTGGGCGTGGATATCGCGGCGGGTTTCCAGCAGGGCCGGTTCAAGGATTTTCGCCTGTGCGGCGATCTCTTCCCGGGCGCTGTCCTGGCCGCTGCTGGCGGCGATTACTGCACTGCTGGCGACACCGCACAGCAGGCCAAAAACCCATTGGTGGGTAAAACCGGTTAATCGCATAGGGGCTTCTCCATGATTATTGTTGTTGATCCTCACGTCGGCCGGGCCGCCGCTTATTCTTTCTCTTGGGGACTTCCCGCCGTCACCACCTGCACACTCAAACGTGGTGTGGCCAGGTCCAGGCCGGATTCGTCCAGGTGACGCTTGAGGGACAGGTTGAACGCCCGCGATACTTCCCACTGCTTGATGGGTGCTGTCTTGAAGCGTGCGCGAAGAATCGCACTGCCGGACTCGAAACTTTCTACCCCCTGGATCTCCAGTGGAGACCAGATATTGCGTCGCTGCAATGGATCGTTGCGCATTTTCTGGCCAACATCGCGCATCAACTTGATAGCGTCGTCGATCTCCATGTTGTAGGGGATGGCCACCCGAAAGATCGCATAACCAAACTCCCGGGAGTAATTCTTGATGCTCTTGATTTCGCTGAACGGAATGGTGTGGACGATGCCATCGATATCCCGCAGCCGTACCGTACGAATGGTCAGCCCTTCGACCGTCCCCAGGTGCCCGCCGACGTCGACATAGTCATCAATCGCCAGCGAATCCTCGATGATGATGAACAGGCCGGTGATCAAGTCAGCCACCAGGGACTGTGCACCAAAACCGATGGCCAGACCGATCACGCCGGCACCGGCCAGCAGTGGCGTGACGTTCATGCCCATGTTTGCCAGGGCGACGATGGCGGCGATGATAAAGATCGTCACGAACAGTACGTTGCGAATCAACGGCATCATGGTTTGCGCACGGGCGTTGGCCAGGCCTTTGCGCGAGCGGGTGAGGGCGTGGTGGATCGCGGTGTCGGCGAGAATCCAGATCAACCAGGAAAACAGCAGCGTGCCACCGAGGCCGAACAGCTTGACGCTGATTTCATGGCCATCGCCCTGGGTAAAGCGAATCAACGACAAGCCCCAGACCCGCAGGCCAAACTCGATAAACACCAGCCACACCAGCAGGTGCGCCAAGGTGTAGACGAAACTTTTCAGCCGGTCGGAATACAACGCATGGCGCTTGTGCCCGCGCTGGGGTTTGAGTGAGTGACGGCGCACCAGGCCGTTGATCACCATGCACAGCACCAGCAACACCGTACACAGCAGGGATTGGCGCAGGGCGGTGCTGGTGTCGCCGGCGGAGATGAAGGTGGCGAACAGCGAGATGCTCACCAAGAGCAGTGCCGGCAAGTACCAGAAGGTACCGATGATTTCGATTGTGTCGCTCAGCGCACGGCGGGTTAGGCGGCGTGACAGGGGCTGATTACGGATCAGGTGCGCAATGGGCCGACGGAAGCGCAGGATAAACACCCCAGTGGACAGCGCGGCCATTACATTGGCGATGGTGGCTGCCGTATGGGCCAGGTGAGTACCCAGGCTTTCCATCATGCGCGGGTCGCTCAGGGCTTCACCGAATGCGGCGAAGCTGCCGATCAGCCAAAGCGGGCGGAACGCTTGGTGACGCAGGATGTACAGCGCCCGGTGGCGGTGGGCGCCATCGAGTACGGAAAAGGCGATGACGCAGATCGCCGAGAAACAGGTGCCCACTACCAGTGCGTAGGCCAGCACCATCGCCAGGGATTTGCCCAGGGACGAAGGCAGCGCGTAGCTCAGGTAAACGGTGATTACCAGGGCAATCAGCCATGGCCCCAACTTACGTAGGGCAAAGCGCAGCATGTCCCAGGTCCTGGGGTGTTGTGGCAGTTCTTCACTGAGGCCGAAACGCTCCCGCACTCGGTGACTGATCCAGATCAGCGCGGCGGCCAGCAGGCTCCAGAGCGCCAGGATTACTGCAAACCCAAAGATGATCGGCAGCCAGTCTTTGGCCGGGAGTATCAGCGCTGCCAGCTCGTCCTTGGCTTGGTCGACCTCGTTGGACCAGCGGCTCAGCGGGCTGTCGGTCCCGGAAAACTGTTGTTCAAGGCTGCTCAGAGTACTGCCGATCAGCCCGAGTACGCCTTGTTCGGTGGCGGGCTGGGCCTTTTGGGTGGCTTCACGAAGTTTTTTCAAATCGCTCAGCAGTGTGGTGCGCTGCTGGTCGTTTTCCAGGGTCTTGATCACCTCGTCCAGGGATTGCCCCAGAGGCACTTCGGCCGCAGGTTGGGATTTGTTGGTGCCGCCCAGCAGCCCCGGCAGGCCAACAGCCTGGGCAGGGGCCATGGGCAACAGGGTGAGCAGGCAAACAAGCAAGCAATATGGCAGGGCGAAGAGACGGGCAAGCACGAGGCGGTCAACCTTAAACACGACGAATTGATCGAGTGTACGAGGCCACTATGCCCAATGCGAGTGCATTTATTACGCGGCGAGTTTGGCGAGGATCTTGTAAACCACAGTAGCGAGGATCAACAGCATGCCGATCCACATGCTGAACACGCCAAGGTTCTTGTCGCGGAAGTTGAAGCCGATGGCCAGCAGGATCATGCCCGTGAGGATGGGAATGAGCATGGAATGGAAGGCAGACAGGGTGATCATGGGCGACGGCCTTGTCGGAGGGGATAGGTATCAGTCTAGGCCGGTTTATGGGAAGTGGAAGGCAAATAGCATATGCCGCTGCCGAGGCACGAGGCTGCGATAAGGTCCGCAGGACTTTCGGCACTTTCAAGGCCCAGACGACTGCTGCGCAACCGATCGCAGGCTGCGCCAGCGGCTACAAGTGATCGGTAATCGACGGTCCTTTGTAGCCGCTGTCGAGGCACGAGGCTGCGATAAGGGCCGCAGGACCTTCGGCAATTTCAAGGCCCAAACGACTGCTGCGCAGCCGATCGCAGGCTGTGCCAGCGGCTATATCAAGGCAAATCACGGCTCGCGTAGAACGCACTCAACACTTTCACCAGGTGCGCCAGGTCATGACTACCGCACAGCTCGCGAATCGAGTGCATGGCAAAGGTCGGCAGGCCGATGTCCACGGTGCGTACCCCCAGGTGGCTGGCGGTGATTGGGCCGATGGTCGAGCCGCAGCCCATGTCGCTGCGCACCACGAAGCTTTGCACCGGCACTTCTTCGGCCATGCACAGGTGGCGAAAGAACCCGGCAGTTTCGCTGTTGGTGGCATAGCGCTGGTTGCTGTTGACCTTGATCACCGGGCCGGCGTTGAGTTTCGGCCCATGGTTGGCGTCGTGTTTCTCGGCATAGTTGGGGTGTACGCCGTGGGCGTTGTCGGCGGAGACCAGCAGTGATTTCTGGATGGTGCGTACGAACTCATCACCTTCGGGCAGCAGGCGCCGCAGGGTCTGTTCCAGCATCGGGCCGTCGGCGCCGCAGGCCGAGCAAGAGCCGACTTCTTCGTGATCGTTGCACACCAGCACACAGGTTTCTTCGGTATCGCTGGTGAGCAGGGCTTGCAGGCCGGCGTAGCATGACAGCAGGTTGTCCAGCCGCGCGCCGGCGATAAAGTCGCCATGCAGGCCAATCACGGCGGCGCTTTGGGTGTCGTAGAAGCTCAGTTCATAGTCGAGCACCACGTCAGCGTTCAGGCCATGCTCGCGGGCCAGCTGGTCAGTGAGCACGGCACGGAAGTCCACGCGCTCGTCACCGGCAAACTGCGCGAGGATTGGCGGCAGTTCCGTCTGGGCATTGATCGCCCAGCCCTGGTTGGCTTCACGGTTAAGGTGAATGGCCAGGTTGGGGATGATGGCGATGGGCAGAGTGAAGTCGATCAACTGGCTTTCGACCTTGCCGTCGCGGCGGAAGGTCACGCGGCCAGCCAGGGACAGGTCGCGGTCGAACCACGGCGCCAGCAGTGCACCACCGTAGACTTCCACACCCAACTGCCAGAAACCCTGGCGTTGCAGTTCCGGCTGCGGCTTGACTCGCAGGCACGGGCTGTCGGTATGGGCGCCTACCAGGCGGATGCCGTCTTGCAGAGGGGAGTGGCGGCCGAGCTTGAAGGCAATGATCGAGGAGTCGTTACGGGTCACGTAGTAGCGACCGTTGGCCTCGGTGGTCCAGGTCTCGCGCTCGTCAAGGCGCTGGAAACCGGCTGCTTCCAGGCGTTGGGCGAGGGCAGCTGTGGCATGAAAGGGGGTGGGAGAGGCCTTGAGGAAGTCGATCAGGCCTTGGTTCAACGCTTCGCGCATAAGTAGCTCCAGACAGCAATGGCGCGAGTTTACCGTATTGGCCCGGCCGATTCATTGCAGGAGCGTATTTCCCTTTCAGAAAGGCGCAGGACACTCAAAGCGCAAGCGCTCGCCGCTTTGCGGATGAGTAAAGCTCAACATGCTCGCATGCAAGCATAGCCGTGGCCATGCGGCCAACGCCTGTTCATGGGCGTACAAGCCATCACCCAACAACGGATGACCGATGGACAGCATATGCACCCGCAGTTGGTGCGAGCGCCCGGTAATGGGCGTCAGCTCAACCCGGCACCAGTCGCCACAACGTTGCAGTACCTTCCAGAAGGTCAGGGCGTGTTTGCCGAACTCATGGTCTACCACGTGACGGGGCTTGGTTGGCGGGTCGTAGCGCAATGGCAGGTCGATGCTGCCGCTGTCCAGTTCCGGCTGGCCCCAGCACAGGGCGGTGTAGGCTTTTTCGGTTTCCCTGTCATGGAACTGGCGAGACAGTTCGCGGTGGGTATCGGCATCTCGCGCCAGCAGGATGATGCCTGAGGTTTCCCAGTCCAGGCGATGGACGATACGGGCCTCGGGGTAGCCGTTTTCCTGCAGGCGGGTGATCAGGCAGTCCTTGTTGTCGTCGGCGCGACCGGGCACCGACAGCAGCAGGGTAGGCTTGTTCACCACCAGGACGGCAGCGTCCTGGTGAAGGATATGGACATTGGACAGTGGCATTAAACAGCCTCGTAACAAATGCCAACGGCGGCTCGGCTACCTGGCACCCTTTGTAGGAGCGAGCTTGCTCGCGAAGAACCTGAGAACCATGCGTTTATTCAGAATGAACGCAGTGGCCTTGAGTTCTTCGCGAGCACGCTCGCTCCTACGGGGATCAAGGTAACCGAGCCGCCGTGGCGACCACCTGTTCAATCAACGATCAGGCAGGGTGATATTGAGTTCCAGAATCGAGCAGCTACCGTCATTTTCCAGGGCGACATGCACGTCATCGTTACCAATATTGACGTACTTGCGAATCACCTCCACCAGTTCCTTCTGCAAGGCTGGCAGGTAATCCGGGGTACTGCGTTGGCCGCGTTCGTGCGCCACGATGATCTGTAGACGCTCTTTCGCGACCGACGCGGTACTTGGCTTTTTGCTGGCCCGAAAGAAGTCGAGAAATTTCATTGTTTAGTTGCCTCCAAAGATACGCTCGAAGAATCCCTTCTTCTTTACATCGAGGAAGCGATGTTCCACGGTCTTGCCCAGCAGGCGATCGACGGCATCGCTGTACGCCTGGCCGGCGTCGCTCTGGTCGTCAAGAATCACCGGTACGCCCTGGTTGGACGCCTTGAGGACGGCCTGGGACTCTGGAATCACACCCAGCAGGGTCACTGCCAGAATGTCCTTGACGTCTTCAACGCCAAGCATTTCGCCATTGCTGACGCGTTCAGGGTTGTAGCGGGTCAGCAGCAGGTGTTCCTTGATCGGGTCTTCGCCCTTCTCGGCGCGCTGGGATTTGCTGGCCAAAAGGCCCAGCATGCGGTCCGAGTCACGTACCGAGGAAACTTCCGGGTTGGTCACCACGATAGCTTCATCGGCGTAGTACATGGCCAGGTGAGCACCGGTTTCGATACCTGCCGGGGAGTCGCAGACCACGTACTCAAAGGTTTCCTTGAGTTCGGCCAGGACTTTACCCACGCCTTCTTTGGTCAGCGCGTCTTTGTCGCGGGTCTGGCTGGCAGCCAGTACGTACAGGTTCTCAAGGCGCTTGTCCTTGATCAGGGCCTGCTGCAGGTTGGCTTCGCCATTGACCACGTTGACGAAGTCATACACCACGCGGCGTTCGCAGCCCATGATCAGGTCGAGGTTACGCAAACCGACGTCGAAGTCGACGATGACTGTCTTGTGGCCGCGCAGAGCGAGGCCGGTACCGATAGCGGCACTGGTGGTGGTCTTACCCACACCACCCTTGCCGGATGTAACCACGAGAATCTTGGCCAAGGTGTTTCACCCCTAAGGAAAAAGGACTTTTAGCCCCTGAAAAACATCTCTTGGAACTCGCTGCAGGCGGACAGCCAGTGTAGGAATGAGCTGAAAAAAGTGCGGTTTACTCAAAATAAACAGTACTTTCCAATTGTTCCTACGCAAGTTTTGCCGTTTTCGCTGTGCTATTAGAGTTTAGAGATGCTTGGAAAATGCGGCAGTATCCGTTAAAGACGGATGATGTTCAACACATCGCCCGACAGGCTGACTTGGACCCCGGCCCCCCACAGCGGATCGCGGCGCAAATCTTCCGAAACCTTGTACTGGCCTGCGATCGACACGAGTTCAGCGCTCAACTGCTGGCAAAAAATACGGGCCTTGGTATCGCCCTTGATGCCGGCCAATGCGCGACCGCGCATGGGGCCGTATACATGGATATTGCCATCGGCCAGAAGTTCCGCTCCAGGACTGACCGAAGCGATGACGACCAAATCGCCACCCTGGGCATAAATCTGCTGTCCGCCGCGAACTGGCGAGGTAATGATCTTGGTTGGCTTGACCGTCGGCTCCGGCGGTTTCTCCGGTTTTTTCTTCACTGCGCCCTCTTGTGGGTCCAGCGAGCGCTCGCGTGCGCCGGACGGCGGCAAGACGGGCAGCTCAATGGCAATGGCGGCGGCAATGTCTTCGATGCGGCTGGCGCGGATGGCCAGGGTACGCAGGCCATGTGAGCGGCACACGCGCATCAGCCCGGGCAGATCAACCGCGCCCTGGTCGACGGGAAGTTTGTCCAGGGCCAGTACCAGCGGGGCGTTGTTGAAGAAATTTGGCGCCAGGGCGACCTTGGCGGCGAGCTGGCGATCCAGGGCGTCGAGGTCGTTGCGGGCCAGTTCCAGCACGGTAATGGCGAGCATGCTGCCCTTCAGCTGGAACACGGGATCTTGGTCTAGCGGTTCGGTTTGGCTCATGGTCGGCATAAAGCGGCTTGTCACGAAAAGTGTCGAGACTTATAACGAGAACATCCGCGGGCCGCAAGCCGAGTCGAACCGTTGTAGAATGCACGACCCTTGTCTTTACCGGAATCTGTAATGGATCGCCCGCGTTTTCGAGCTGTATTTTTTCACCCGCGTTTTTGGCTGTTATGGCTGGGACTCGGCTTGTTGTGGCTGATCGTGCAGTTGCCGTATCGGGTTTTACTGGGGGTTGGTCGTGCCTTGGGCGCGGTGATGTACCGAGTGGCCGGTGAGCGTCGGCGTATCGCTGCGCGAAACCTGGAGCTGTGTTTTCCGGAAAAGTCTGCCCAAGCGCGCAAAAAGCTGCTCAAGGAAAACTTTGCCTCCACCGGCATCGCCTTCTTCGAGATGGCCATGAGCTGGTGGTGGTCTAAACCACGGTTGGCGCGCCTGGCCCATGTCGAAGGGCTTGAACACCTCAAGCAGGCCCAACTGGACGGCAAGGGCGTGATCTTGATGGCCCTGCATTTCACCACCCTGGAAATCGGTGCGGCCTTGCTGGGACAGAAGCACACCATCGATGGCATGTATCGCGAACACGGCAACCCGTTGTTCGATTTCATCCAGCGCCGTGGCCGCGAACGGCACAACCTTGACGCCCTGGCGATAGAACGCGAAGACGTGCGGGGCATGCTCAAGCTGCTGCGGGCCGGTCGTGGGATCTGGTATGCACCGGACCAGGACTATGGCGCCAAGCAGAGTGTGTTCGTGCCGCTGTTCGGCATTCAGGCAGCGACGGTCACCGCCACCAGTAAATTTGCCCGCTTGGGCAAGGCGTTGGTGGTGCCCTTTACCCAGGAGCGCCTGGCCGATGGCAGCGGCTACCGGTTGGTCATCCATCCGCCACTGAGGGATTTCCCGGGAGAAACCGATGAAGTGGACTGCCTGCGTATCAATCAGTGGGTAGAGGCTTGCGTTCGCGAATGTCCCGAGCAATACCTGTGGACCCATCGCCGCTTCAAGAGCCGGCCGCCGGGTGAGCCAAAACTGTACGAAAAGCGCCGTCGTTGATGTGAGGCCCCCACGCACCATGGAGTGATGCAATGCGTCCAGCTGAACCGGTCACAGGTTTGATTCTTTCCGGCGGTGGAGCACGGGCCGCCTATCAGGTGGGGGTATTGGCGGCGATTGCCGAGCTGTTGCCGCCGGGGGCAAACAATCCGTTTCCGGTGATCGTCGGCACGTCGGCCGGGGCGATCAATGCGGTGAGCCTTGCCAGCGGCGCGATGGATTTCAAGGCCGCGATCCAGCGGCTGAGCGCTTTCTGGCAGGGCTTTCGCAGCCATCTGGTGTTGCGCAGTGATTGGCCAGGCGTGATCAGCCAAGCCAGTCGATTTTTTACTCACAGCCTGCTGGGTTTCGGTGCCCCGTTGCCGGTGGCACTGCTTGACAGCTCTCCGCTGCGAGCGCTGCTGCAAGACAAGTTGCACCTGGAAGGGATCGATGAGGCGATCCGTCAGAAACATCTGCACGCGGTGGCCATCACGGCTTTTGGCTACGAGTCGGGGCAGGCGGTGACCTTCTATCAGGGCGGCGGCACCATCGATGCCTGGCTGCGTCATCGGCGTATCGGCGTGCCTACTCAGTTGACGGTCGAGCATTTGTTGGCCAGCTCAGCCATTCCGTTGTTGTTTGCACCGGTCAAGCTGGACCAGGAGTATTTCGGGGATGGTGCGGTGCGCCAGTCGGCACCGATCAGCCCGGCGTTGCACCTGGGGGCCAACCGTGTGCTGGTGGTGGGAGTCAGCGGCAACCCACGCGGTCTTGACCCGGCCAATCCATTGCAGCGTACTTACACAGGGCTTGAGCCCACCTTGGCCCAGATCGGTGGGCACATGCTCAACAGCACCTTCATCGACAGCCTGGAAAGCGATATCGAGTTATTGGAACGCCTGAACCAGTTCAGTCACCTGTTACCGGCCAGTAGCGCAGCGCAAGGCCTGGCTCCAGTGGAGGTGCTGGTGATTGCGCCCAGCCAGCCGATTGATGAAATCGCTGCCCGCCATCGCCAGGAATTACCCGCAGCGTTGCGTTTGTTTCTGCGAGGTTCGGGGGCCACCAAGACCAGTGGTGCGGGAGTGCTCAGTTACTTGCTGTTCGAGGCGGGGTATTGCAGTGAGTTGATCGAGTTGGGACGACGGGATGCGTTAGCCAAGCGCGAGGAGTTGTCGCGATTCCTCGGCCTGACCTGATCCCCTGTAGGAGCGAGCTTGCTCGCGAAAAACCTGAGAACGGCGCGTTTATCCTGAATGAACGCGGTGCCTTTGTGGTCTTCGCGAGCAAGAGCTAGGCGTCCCTCGCTCCTACAGGGAGTCGTAGTCAGCCGTCAGAAGTGATACTTGACCAACAAGCTCGCCGTGTCCTGATTGGTCTCGAACGCGCCTGAATCCTGGATGCCGTACTTGTTTTTCCAATAGTCGTATTCGAAACCGACATACAGCTGCTTCTCGCCCCAGTGCAGCGCCTTGCCCAGGTCATACTTGACCTGCGGGTTGAAGTGCAGGTTGGCGTGGTAAGTGCCGCGGGCGTTTTTATCGTTATCCACCACCCAATCCATAAATCCGTCGATCAGCACGTCGGAATTGCCCACGGGAATGGTGTACGACCACACCGGCGTGATCTGCCACACGCCATCACCCGGACGATTGCCTTCGGTGTGGCGCTGGTAGAAGTTCAACTGGAAGTAGTCGAAGCCGGGGATTGCCAGGTCAAAGGCCGGGCCCACCAGGTAGGACTCGTTATCGCCTTCGCCGAACTCGTAAGTGAACGCCAGCAACACATCCTTGATCGGTCCGAATGACAAGTCCTTATCGAGGATCTTGCCAAACGACAGGCGTGGGCTGAACTCACCGTAGTAAGTGTTGGGGCCGACGTTGCCATCTTCCTTGCCGTTGTAAAAGATGCGATCGAGGAAGAAGAAGTTGTCGCCATACTTCCAGGCATCGGCGTGCTCGAAAGTGACAGTTTGCTGGATCTGCGGGTTAACAGTGAAGTTCTTGCCCCACAGGTAGGTCAGGCTGTTGTTCTGCCACTGCAGCAGATCGCCGGCCATCGCTTGGCCCCCGGCCAGCAGGGATCCTGCCAGCATCAGGCTGTTTACGGTACGTTTCATTCGGTTGCTCCCGAGTTAAAGTTTTGTATTTTTTTTCTAAACAAAACGCTCTGGTTTGGCGTCTTTTGAGGTGCTGCAAAAATCATCTGTTTGGTCAGCTTTAGTGCTTTTAGCAAAAGCTGCGCCAAGGCGTAAAAAAAGCCAAAAAACCCCTGTCGGCGGCGATAAACGCAGTCGAGTTCAAGGGTCTTTTGCATGCCTGGACCGCTGACCGTGGGCTGGGATAAGTTGGCTTTCCAGTCAGGTTTTACAGTCGCTGTTTTTTTTTGAGTTGATTTGAGCGGGCGCGGAGAATACTGGCTCCCAAGCCTGTGCTCAAGTGCGCTCTTGCAGAGCGCGTGGGGCGAGAATGGGGCATGGCCTGAAGCCGGCCCCGGGTGAATGGCGTGCATGGTGTTGCTCCCTGATCGTTCTTATTGTTGTTGTGACGCCGGGTGAGCCGTTTTCTAAATCAATGCGAGTGGGCGTGTTCGCTGGCCGCAGCCCGCTCGGCACCGCCCAGAATGTTGAACAACAGGTTCAGCGACAATGCGCTGAGCGTGGCCATGGCGATGCCGCTATGAGTAATCGGGCTCATCCACAGCGGCAGTTGAGCGAAGAACTCAGGACGTACCACCGGAATCAATCCCATGCCGATACTCACGGCCACCAGTAACTGGTTGCGACGGTCGGCGATGTCGGCTTCCTGGAGGATCTTGATTCCGGTGGCCGCCACCATGCCGAACATGGCAATGGCCGCGCCGCCGAGTACCGCCGGTGGAATCGAGGCCACCAGAAACGCCGCCTTGGGCAGCAGGCTGAGGACAATCAGAAAGCCCCCGGCCATAAGGGTCACCGAACGGCAGCGCACGCCGGTCATTTGCACCAGGCCAATGTTTTGCGCGAAAGAGGAATGAGTGAAGGTGTTGAAGAAGCCGGCGAAAAACGATGCTCCGGCGTCACACAGCAGGCCACGACGCAGCATCTTCGGGGTGACTTCCTGGCCCGTGATCTTGCCCAATGCCAGGAACATACCGGTGGACTCGACAAAGATAATCACCACCACCAGGCACATCGACAGGATGGGCGCCAACTCGAATGTCGGCATGCCGAAATGCAGCGGTGTCACCACTTGCACCCAGGGAGCCTGGGCCAGGCCGTCGAGGTCGACCATGCCGATCACTGCGCACAGCCCGTAACCCAGGGCCATGCCGATCAGCACCGAAATATTGACCCAGAAACCGCGCATGAAGCGATTGATCAACAAGATGGTAGCCAGCACCACAGCGGCAATGGCCAGGTAAACAGGGGAGCCGAAGCTTGCAGCGGCGTTGCCACCGCCCGCCCAATTGACGGCAACAGGAAACAACGAAAGACCGATCGCCGTGATCACGGTACCGGTCACCAACGGTGGAAAGAAGCGCACGATCCTGGACATGAACGGTGCGATGAGCATGCCAAAGAACCCGGCGGCGATGGTCGCGCCGAAGATTCCTTGCAGGCCGATTCCCGGCATGCCTGCCATGGCGACCATGCTGCCGACCGCGGCGAAACTGGCGCCCATCATCACCGGCATACGGATGCCCACCGGCCCGATGCCCAAGGACTGCACCATGGTGGCGATCCCTGCTACCAGCAGGTCGGCATTGATCAGGAAAGCGATCTCTTCACGGCTCAAGCCCGCAGCTTGCCCGATGATCAAGGGGACTGCGACTGCACCGCCGTACATCAGTAATACGTGTTGCAGGCCTACCAGAATCAGTTGCAACAGGGGTAGCCGCACCATGGCGGGTGCGGCAGGAATCTGCGGTTCGGCTAACTCGGACATGCAACACCTCGGATCTTTTTTATTTTTGTGTTGTTTGGCATTCAATTGCCAGGTGGAACGGTGCCAGGCCTTTGTAGGAGCGAGCTTGCTCGCGAGGGTCGTCAACGATAACGCGCGCATACAGGATGAACGCGGTGCCCTCGAGTTTTTCGCGAGCGAGCTCGCTCCTACAGGGTTGTGTAACTAGTTGGTCCGCGCCCCCTGGTTGATCCAGGTGCCAATCAAATCCCGTTCCTGCTGGGTCATCTGGGTGATATTGCCCAGCGGCATGATCTGGCTCGCCACGGCTTGCGCTTGAATCCGCGCCGCCTGTTGCTGGATCTGCGTTGGCGTATCAAACATCACCCCTGCAGGTGCGGTGCTGAACAGCGGGCTGGTGGGCTTGGCCGAATGGCACACGGTGCAACGTTCTTCGATCACGCTGTGGACCTTGCCAAAGTCTGTCGACGCCTGGGCCGGTGCCGGTTCTGCGGGCGGTGCAGGCGCTGCGGGTACAGCAGGTTTGAGCCCGCCACCCAATGCAGTTTCCGGCAACGGCTGGTACTCGATGGCGGCCGGGGCCTTGGCCACGTCTGGTGTGGTTGCCATCGGCTTGGGACCGGTGACATACGCCAGGCAGATCATCGCCAGGGCGCCGACGGGTAAGGTCCAGGCATATTTCTGGCTGTTATGACGGGTGTTGAAGTAGTGACGCACCAGCACCGCCGCCACCGCAATCCCGGCCAGGATCAACCAGTTGTATTGGCTGCCGTAGGTGCTCGGGAAGTGGTTGCTGATCATGATGAACAGCACGGGCAAGGTGAAGTAGTTGTTGTGCCGTGAACGCAGCAAACCCTTGGCCGGCAGCGCCGGATCAGGCGTGCGGTTTTCCGCGATCGCGGCTACCAGCGCACGCTGGGCCGGCATGATGATGCGGAACACATTACCCACCATGATAGTGCCGATCACTGCGCCCACATGCAGGTACGCGCCGCGCCCGCTGAACACCTTGCTGAAGCCGTAGGCGGCCGCAATCAACAGCACGAACAGGATCAAGCCGAGCAGGGCAGGGCGTTTGCCCAAGGCCGAGTCACAGAGAAAGGAGTAGATGAACCAGCCGACGAACAGTGAGCCAATGCCCAGCAACACGCCTTCAGTGCCGCTGAGGCTGCTGCCAGGGGCCAGCAGGTACAGCGTCGGGTTGAGGTAGAACACCACGCACAACAGCGCGACGCCCGACATCCAGGTGAAATAGGCTTCCCATTTGAACCAATGCAGGTTGTCCGGCATGGTCGGTGGGGCCAGTTTGTATTTTTCCAGGTGGTAGATACCGCCACCGTGGATCGCCCACAAATCGCCGGCGAGGCCGTTTTTGGGGTTGACGCGATTAAGGTTGTTTTCCAACCAGACAAAGTAGAAAGAAGCGCCGATCCAGGCGACGCCAGTGATCATATGAACCCAGCGCACGCTCAGGTTCAGCCATTCCAACAGATGTGCTTCCACAGTCTTTACCTCTCGCTCGTCACCCTTGTTGTCGGGTGATCAGGCCTTCTCTTATTGGTGGGGGGCGAGGATCAACCGCTCATCCTCTTTGAAAAAATGCTCATCGCAGTTATTGCCTGTGCCACTGCGATCAACCACCAGGAAGTCATCCCGCTTTTCGATCGTCAGCACCGGGTGGTGCCAGACGCCGCGATGGTAATTAATGCCCTGCCTGCCGTTGGTGACGAAGGCGCGGACCAAGCCCGATACAGGTTCATCGCCAAGTGGCGCGACCACGATCAGAAAAGGGTTGCCGAGCAGCGGTATGAAAGCCTGGCTGCCCAGCGGGTGTCTCTCCAGCATGCACACGGTCAGCGGCATGTCCTGCGCGTCGGCGCGGAAGATGCTGATGATTGCGTGGTCTTCAGGCGTGGCGGTTTCAACCGTCGCCAGTTTATGAAAACGCATGGTCGAGCCGTTGTTGATCATGAAGTGATCGCTGCCATCGGTTTCGATAACGTCTCCGAAAGGGGCAAAGGCTTCTTTGGTCAAGGGTTCGATCATCAGTGTGCGCATGGCTGTCTTCTTAATCTTATCTGTGGATCGCTCCCACGCTCTGCGTGGGAACGTTGCCCTGGACGCTCTGCGTCCGCTCTTGTGACGCGGAGCGTCACGGGATGCATTCCCACGCAGAGCGTGGGAACGATCATGGGTTACTTGGCGACCTTGCCGAAAACCCGCAGGCGGCTCACACCACCATCCGGGAATACGTTCAGGCGAATGTGAGTAATCGGGCCCAGTGCCTTGATCTGCTCGACGAAGGTGTGTTCGGCGTGCATTTCCAGTTTCTGCGCCGGCAACAGTTCGCGCCAGAACAGCGATTGGGTTTCGATCTGGCTGTCGGTGCCGCCTTTTACGAACGCGCCCTGGATCGAGCAGGTGTCCGGATAGTTACCCTTGAAGTGCAAGGTGTCGACGACGATTTTCTCGATCTCGCCCGGATGGCCCAGGGCGACGATCACCCAGTCATTGCCTGGCGTGCGACGACGGGCGGTTTCCCAACCGTCGCCCATGTTGATGCCACGGCCCGGGTTGAGGATGTTGCTCATGCGGCCGAAGTGTTCATCGGAGCAGGCCAGGGCGCGACCGCCGTTCAGGGCCGCAGCCAGGTCGAGCTGTTCGTTGTCGCCCACAGCCGACCAGTCGCGGAACGGAATGCCATACACGCGCAGGCGGGCCACACCGCCATCCGGGTAGATGTTGAAGCGCAGGTGGCTGAAGGCCTGGTCGTTGTTGATCTCGTGGTAGTGGTGGCTATTACCTTGCAGCTCGACGGCAGACAGCACTTCGACCCACTGGGTGTTTTCAGTCGGTTCGCCTTCGGTCAGGAAGCAGGCTTCCAGGGAGGCCGATGGCGGGAAGTTGCCGGTGAAGAATGAAGTATCGATGTCCACGCCTTTGATCCGGCCCGGAACGCCCAGGCGGATCATCGCGCTGTCGTAGCCTTCAAAGCGCTTGCGGCGGGACTCCCAGCCGTCCATCCACTTGCCGTTATCATCGAAAACGCCCTCCTTCCATACGGCCGGGGTCGGCTGGAACAGTCGGTTGGCGTCGGCGAACCAGTCATCGGTTACAGAGATGATCTTGGTGCCCAGGCGGGCGTCGGCCAGGTTGACGAACTTCTCGAAAGGTACGGCGTAAGCTTTCATTCTTCTTGTCTGCCTTAGATAGAGTGGCTGGGGATGGTCGTTTAGAGGGTCAGTAATCGGAACAACGCGATCTTGTTGATCTCTGCCAGTGCGCATTTGAACTCGGTGTCCACCGAGTTGTGGATGCGCGTTTCAAATGCGGCAAGGATCTGATGCCGGTTGCTGCCTTTTACCGCCATGATGAAGGGAAACTTGAACTTGGCTTTGTAAGCCTCGTTCAGCTCGGTGAAGCGCGAAAACTCGTCGCTCGAGCATTGGTGAATACCAGCGCCCGCTTGTTCGTGGGTGCTGGCTTCGGTCAACTGGCCCTGGACGGCAGCCTTGCCGGCCAGGTCCGGGTGAGCGTTGATCAGGGCCAACTGACTGGCATGATCGGCGCAGAGCAGGATATCGCTCATGCGCTGGTGCAGGGTTTCGATCTCATCGATCGACGCATCCTGGCCCAGGTCGAAGGCCTTTTCGGCCACCCATGGCGAGTGCTCGTAGATATCGGCGAAGGCGGCGACAAACGCATCGCGGCTCAAGGTCGACGGTTTCAAGGTCTGGAAAACGGTCACTTGGCGGCTCCCTGGTAGGGGTGGGTTTCATGCCAGTGGCGGGCAATGTCGACACGGCGGGTGAACCACACCTGCTCATGGCCCTTGGCGTATTCGATAAAACGCTTGAGCGCGGCCAGGCGTGCCGGGCGGCCGATCAGGCGGCAATGCAAACCGATGGAGAGCATTTTCGGTGCCTCGGCGCCTTCGGCGTACAGCACATCGAACGCGTCCTTGAGGTACTCGAAAAAATCGTCGCCCTTGTTGAAACCCTGGACCTGGGTGAAGCGCATGTCATTGGTGTCCAGGGTGTAGGGGATCACCAGGTGCGGCTTGCCGGTCGGGTTGTTGGGTTCCCAGTAGGGCAGGTCGTCGTCGTAGGTGTCACAGTCATACAGGAAACCGCCTTCCTCCATCACCAGCCGCCGGGTGTTGGGGCCGGTACGCCCGGTGTACCAGCCCAGCGGGCGTTCACCGGTCAGTTCGGTGAGGATGCGGATGGCTTCGAGCATGTGCTCGCGCTCCTGGGCCTCATCCATGTATTGGTAGTCGATCCAGCGGTAACCGTGGCTGCAGATCTCGTGGCCGGCGGCGACCATGGCGCGGATTACGTCCGGGTGACGCTGGGCGGCCATGGCCACGGCAAAGATGGTCAGCGGGATATCGAGTGCTTTAAAGAGTTTGAGGATGCGCCACACACCGGCACGGCTGCCGTATTCGTACAGCGACTCCATGCTCATGTTGCGCTCGCCTTGCAGCGGTTGCGCCGAAACCATTTCCGAGAGGAAGGCTTCCGACTCTCGGTCGCCATGCAGGATATTGCGCTCACCACCTTCTTCGTAGTTGAGTACGAACGACAAAGCGATACGCGCCTTGCCCGGCCAGTGAGGGTGAGGAGGGTTACTGCCGTAACCGATCAGGTCGCGTGGGTAGTCAGCGCTCACTGCAGTCTTCCTTCTTGTTCGAGATACTGGTTGTGTGGCGTTAGCCAGCAAAAGACTGGATGGCGTCACAGCGATGCTTGATTGTATACAACTTGATGGTCACTTTGTAAGCCTGTATTTCTGCATTTTTTCATTGACCCCACAATAGGGCAGTACTGCAAGAAACCTGCCTGACTGGTCAGCTAATGGATAAAAGGTCGTTTAAAAGCAAGCTTGGATGATCAATTGCCCATAGAGTCTTTGCCAAAAGGGCAGTGCAGAAGTTTGTGATTATTATTGTGTACAACTTTTTATAAAAATGTCTTAATCGTTCATCGCCAGCGTTTTTCATGCACTGAAAAGATGCGGCCTTTTTCTAATTGATTTCGGGAGGCGAGTGCCCATGGGACGACTGACCACACACGTACTGGATGCTGCACACGGTTGCCCCGGCAGCGCCATCAAGGTTGAGCTGTACCGCGTTGAGGGTACACAGCTGGAAATGGTTGCCAGCGCCTTGACCAATAATGATGGCCGCTGCGACGCGCCGTTGTTGCAAGGTGATGACTACCGTAGCGGTGTCTATCAGTTGCAGTTCAGCGCTGGGGATTATTATCGTGCACGTGGTGTGCAACTGCCGGAACCGGCCTTTCTGGATGTCGTGGTACTGCGCTTTGGTATCAGCGCTGAACAGGATCATTACCACGTGCCCCTACTGATTTCGCCTTACAGCTACTCCACTTATCGCGGTAGCTGAGTCGTCACCTCGCTTCACATCCTCAACGCTCTTCGTTGGTTTCGCCCGCTCACACTGCGGGCTTTTTTTTGCTTGTTGTTTGCATCTGCACACGGCCCCAATCGCCTGCGCGACCGGGGCTTGGTGTTCAGCGGCTGAGTAGCGACGCAGCGCCTGCACCGGTGAACAAGCCGGCACTGACTCGATTAAACCAACTCTGGCCCTTACCGCTGCGCAAGTAACGCGCAGCGCCGTGAGCCCCCAGGCCATAGGCCAATTTGCACAACAGGTCGAGCACGGTCCACGTGGCGATCATGATCAGTAACTGTGGCAAAAAGGCTTGCTGGGCACTGAGGAATTGCGGCAAGAAGGCGGCAAAAAACAAGATGTCCTTCGGGTTGCTGGCGCCCAATACAAAGGCCCGGCCGAACAGCGTGCGAAAACGCGGGATGGCGGCCACTTGCGGCACATCGGCACCACGGGCCGGTTGCCGGGAGTGCTGCCAGCTTTGCCAGGCGAGGTAGAACAGGTACAGCGCGCCGACGATCTTCAGGGCGCTGAACAACTGCTCCGAAGCCAGCAACAAGGCACCCAGGCCCAGCGCCGAGGCGCTCAACAGGCAGATCGAGGCAATCACGCCACCGAGAAATGCCGGGTATGAGCGGCGCAGGCCGTAGTTCAAGCTGTTGCTGATCATCAGCAAGGACAAGGGGCCCGGGATCAAAATCACCACTAGCGCCGCGCCGCTGAACAGCAGCCAGGTTTCCAGACTCATTTCGTTCCTCCTAGTAATAAGCGGCAAGCCACACGCTTCAAGTTAAAAGCGTGTGGCTTGCTACTTCAAGCGTGCCGCTGTTTTTTACAGGAAGGCAAACTTGGCAATAAAGATCGCGCAAAGCACCCACAGGCTGACGGAAATTTCCTTGTGTTTACCGGTGCCGGCCTTGAGCGCCACATAGGTGATAAAGCCCAGGGCGATGCCGTCTGCCACGGAAAAGGTCAGGGGCATCATGATCGCCGTGACAATGGCCGGAATGCTGTCGGTGGCATCGTCCCAGTTGATGTGGGCCATGCCGCTCATCATCAGCATCGCTACATAGATCAACGCACCTGCCGTGGCATAAGCGGGAATCATGCCTGCCAGCGGGGCGAAAAACATCGCGGCGACAAACAGCACACCCACGGTGACGGCGGTCAACCCAGTGCGCCCACCGGCCGCCACGCCTGCGGCGCTTTCTACATAGCTGGTGACGGGCGGCACGCCAACCATGGCGCCGAATACGCTGGAAGCACTGTCGGCTTTCAAGGCGCGGGAAAGGTTTTCGATCTTGCCATCGGCGTTCACCAGTCCTGCCCGCTGGGCGACGCCCATCAGGGTGCCGGCGGTGTCGAACATGTGTACAAACAGAAACGCAAACACCACGCTGATCATACTGACATTGAACACACCCATCACGTCCATGGCCATCCAGGTCGGCGCCAGGCTGGGTGGGGTGGCGAGAATGCCTTGGTACTGCACCAGGCCCAGGCCCCAGCCGGCCAGTGTGACGGCAATGATGCTGATCAGGATTGCACCGAATACACGGTGATAGCTGAGGATGGCAATCAACAGAAAGCAGATGGCCGCCAGCAGCGGGGCTGGCTCATGCAGGGAGCCGAGTTTGATCAGGGTGGCCGGGCTGTCGACGATGATGCCGGCAGTTTTCAGGCCGATCACCCCAAGAAACAGGCCTACCCCTGCGCCCATGGCGTGGCGCAGGCTCACCGGGATGCTGTTGAGCAGCCATTCGCGGATGCGCGACAGCGTCAGGATCATGAACAATACCCCGGAGATAAACACCGCACCCAGGGCGGTCTCCCAGTTGTAGCCCATGGTGCCAACCACGGTGTAGGTGAAAAACGCGTTCAAACCCATGCCCGGCGCCAGGCCCACCGGCCAGTTGGCGTACAGGCCCATCAACAGGCAGCCCAACGCGGCGGCGATGCAGGTGGCGACGAACGCTGCGCCGTGATCGATGCCGGCGTCGGCCATGATATTGGGGTTGACGAAAATGATGTAGGCCATGGTGATGAACGTCGTGAGGCCGGCGATCAGCTCGGTCTTCACTGTGGTGCCATGCAAGCTCAGCTTGAACAGGCGTTCCAGCCAACCCTGCTTCATAGGGGTAAGGCGCGGCGGGGAGAGGTCCAGCGGGGCTTCGGATTTTCGGCTTTCCACAGCGAGTACTCCTCAAGAGTTTTATTGTTATTTCCAGCGCCGGACACATGAGTGGGCAGCGGCGCTTTGAGGTACTAGCGGGTTTGTTGACCAAAAGGTCAGGAACTCGCACGAAGCGAATTATGCTTTTGTATACAAATAAAGCAAATAATGTTTTTTGTTTTATGTGCAAAAAGGATGAAAGGCAACCAGATCCTGGCGCTGATTGTTCCCGCGCAAAGCCTGGGAGCAATCTCTCAGGGCTATTTCACGGCAGCGTCAGGGCCTTATTGACCGCCAACCAACCGTTCACTGCTTCCTCGCCGGCCTCGGCAAAGGCACGCTGCAACAGCTTCACTTGTTCGCGGCGCAATGACTGCTCGAAGCGCAGCCCTTGCGCAGTCAGCTCCAGCAAGCGTTTGCGCTTGTCGGTTTCGCTGGCGACGCTGTCCACCAAGTGCATTTCCTGCAATTGGCGCAGTGGCATGTTCAGCGCCTGCTTGCTCACGCCGAGCAATTCCAGCAACTCTTTCACACTCAAGGTCGGATAGCGGGCGATAAAAAATACAATGCGCTGATGCACTCGGCTCAAGCCACGATGCTCCAGCATTTCGTCGGCCTTGGCGGTAAACGCTTGGTAGCCGAAGAAGAACGCTTCCATGGCTGCTTGCTGGGAGGTCTGGTTTTTAAGGTCAAGCATGTTGACGTATCTGCTCAGGCTGTCGTAATTTCAGTCAACCAGTTTGACGTATTTTCCTCAGGCTTTGCTACCGGTGACCTCTATGGCCTTCTCCGAACGTGTTTCGCGCCTTAAAAGCTCCTTGATCCGTGAAATCCTCGCGGCGGCCCAGCGTCCGGAGGTGATGTCCTTTGCCGGTGGATTGCCGGCCGAAGCCATGTTGCCCAAGCTTGATTGGGACGAAATGCCGCTGAACATTGGCCAGTACGGCATGAGCGAAGGTGAGCCGCAACTGCGCGAGTTGCTCGCCGCCGAGGCGCGGGCGCTGGGTGTCCCGTGCGAGGCCAGCCAGGTGCTGGTGGTCAGCGGTTCCCAGCAAACCCTGGACCTGGCCACCAAGCTGTACATCGATAAAGGCACGAAAATTCTGCTGGAAGGCCCGACTTACCTTGCGGCCTTGCAGATTTTCCAACTGTTCGGCGCCGAGTGCCTGACCGTGCCGCTTGAGGCCGACGGCCCAAATCTGGCGGCCCTGCGCGCAAGCCTCGAGCAGCATCGTCCGTCCTTCATCTACCTGATCCCGACCTTCCAGAACCCTTCGGCCGTGCGCTACAGCGAAGCCAGGCGCGACGCAGTGGCCGCGTTGCTGGATGAGTTCGGCGTGACCCTGATCGAAGACGAACCCTATCGTGAACTGAGCTTCGACGGCGGCAGTGCCCGGCCGCTGGTCAGCCGCTTGCAGAGCGCCAGTTGGATCTACACCGGCACGGTGTCCAAGACCTTGCTGCCGGGGCTGCGAGTCGGTTACCTGATCGCCAGCCCCGACCTGTTTCCCCATCTACTCAAGCTCAAGCAGTCGGCGGACCTGCACACCAATCGCATCGGCCAGTGGCAGGCGATGCAGTGGATTGGCAGCGAGAAATATCAGCAGCACCTGGTGCAGCTGCGCAGCTTTTACCGGATACGCCGTGACGCCTTCCAGGCGGCGCTGGAGCGTTACTTCAGTGACCTGGCCGACTGGCAGGTGCCCCAAGGCGGATTATTCTTCTGGTTGACCTTGAAACAGCCGTTGGACACCCGCACTTTGTTGGCTCAAGCGCTCGAGCAGGATGTTGCGTTCATGCCCGGTGAACCGTTCTTTTGCGAACCGGATTTGCATCACGGTCACTTGCGCCTCAATTTCAGCCACATTGACCCAGCGCGCCTGGACGAGGGGCTTATGCGTCTCGCGGCAGTGGTCCGTCTGGCACAGCGCGCGCAAGCGGCATAAGGGGAGCTCCATGTACAAGGTTTATGGCGATTACCGTTCGGGCAACTGCTACAAGGTCAAGTTGATGCTCAACCTGCTGGGCATTCCTTACCAGTGGGTGGATGTCGACATCTTGAAGGGCGACACCCAGACCGCCGAGTTCCTGGCAAAGAACCCCAACGGCAAGATCCCGGTGCTGGAGCTGGAAGACGGCACCTGCCTGTGGGAGTCCAACGCGATCCTCAACTTCCTGGCCGACAGCAGCGAATTCCTGCCCAGCGAACCGCGCCTGCGCACCCAGGTGTTGCAGTGGCAGTTTTTCGAGCAGTACAGCCATGAGCCGTACATTGCGGTGGCGCGGTTTATCCAGTTCTACCTGGGGTTGCCGGAAGATCGACTGGAGGAATACAAGACCACTCACAAAGGCGGCTACAAGGCCTTGAAGGTCATGGAGCGACAGCTGCAAGCCACGCCGTATCTAGTGGGCGAGCAATATTCGATTGCCGATATCGCGCTGTATGCCTACACCCATGTGGCCCATGAAGGCGGGTTCGACCTCACGCCTTATCCCGCCGTGCAGGCTTGGTTGGCACGGGTGGCCAGCCATCCAGGACATGTGCTGATGCTCGACTGAAAGGCCGATGATCGTTCCTGCGCAGAGTGGGAACGATCACCGTGAGCGCAATTGCGTATTGAGTAGTTCAAAACAACGCTGCGCCGCCGGGCTCAGCGTCTGCCCACTGCGACTGATCAACCCAATCTCCCGGTTCACCCGCGGATGATCGATGTTGATTCGTTTCAACCCCGCCAGGCTGTCCGCTGCCGACTCCGGTAAAATACTGATCCCCAACCCCTGGCGCACCAGTGCCAACACCGTCGACATGTAGTTGGCCTCCATCCCTGCCAGCATTGTCAGGCGCGTTTCATCGAACAACACATCGACTTGTTCGCGCACACTGCTGTCGCGGCCGGTGAGGATGATCGGTTGGTCCGCCAGTTGCTCCAGGGTCAGCGTGGTGTACCGGGTCAGGGGGTGATCCTGTGGCACGAATGCACATAAACGATCATTAAGCACCGGCACGAAGTCCAGGCCATGGTTCAACCGCGCTCGCACACCGATGCCGAAGTCCACTTCTCCTGAGCGCACCTGCCCATGAATGCGATGGGCCACCAGGTCGTGCAGACGCACCTCGATTCCGGCAAAGCGTTCGCGAAACAGGCGCAGGGCGGGGGGCAAGCTGCCTGCGCAGACGGAGGGCAGGGCGGCAATCGTCACCACCCCACGGCGCAGGGCGGCGAGGTCGCGGGAGCCGGTGACGATGTTGTCCAGGTCCAGCAACAGTTTCTCCATCGGCCCGCGTGCCTCCAGGCCGGCGGCAGTAATGCTGACATGACGCGGGCTGCGGTCGAGGAGGGCGACGCCGAGCCACTCTTCCAATTGCTGGACTTGTACCGTCAGCGCCGAGGGTGACAAATGCAGTTCATTGGCGGCCTTGGTGAAGTTGCCGGTGCGCGCCACGGCCAGGAACGCCTGGATATGCTGGATCGAATTTTTCATCGTTATGCTGCCTGGTGTTTTGTTTTTGCGAACATGAACAGCTGAATATTCCAATTTACAAAGACTAACGCGATTCCAATACTCCGTGGAAAACAATAACCGGCCACAAAGGCCGCTCTGGAGTAATCCATGCTCGCTACCCTGGGTGTCATCACCATCCTGTGCCTGCTCGCTGCCGTCATGAGCAAACGCCTGTCGCCACTGGTTGCGCTGATCGCCTTGCCAATCATCGCCGCGTTGCTCGGCGGCTTCGGCTTGCAAACCAGCGCATTCATCATCACCGGTATCAAGAACGTCGCCCCTGTGGTGGGTATGTTTGTGTTTGCGATCCTGTTCTTCGGGATCATGACCGATGCCGGGATGCTCGATCCGATCATCGACCGAATCCTGCGCACGGTCGGGACACGTCCCACACGGATTGTCGTCGGCACCGCGACCCTGGCGTTGCTGGTGCACCTGGACGGTTCTGGCGCGGTGACGTTTTTGGTGACGGTGCCGGCGATGTTGCCGTTGTACACCCGGCTGGGTATCGACAAACGCATCCTGGCCTGCGTCTGCGCGATGGCGGCCGGGGTCAACTTCCTGCCGTGGACCGGTCCGGTGCTGCGCTCCTCGGCAGCGCTGCACGTACCGGTGGCGGACCTGTTCCAGCCATTGATCCCGGTGCAGATCGTCGGCCTGGTCTTTGTCTTCACCTGTGCCTGGTGGCTGGGCCACCGCGAAGAAAAACGCCTGGGCCTGGGGGCTGGTTCCACCGTGGATGCCATGCCGCAACGAGTGCTCAGCGACGACGACATCGCCCTGCGTCGCCCGCGCCTGTTCTGGGTCAACCTGATCCTGACCATGCTGGTGATGGTGGTGATGATTGCCGGCTGGGTCGACCCGGTGGTGATGTTTATGTTGGGCACAGTGCTGGCGTTGTGCATCAACTACCCCAACGTCGACGCCCAGCGCGCGCGGATCGATGCTCATGCCAAAACGGCCTTGACCATGGCCAGCATCTTGCTCGCCGCTGGCGTGTTCACCGGCATCATGCAAGGCACCGGCATGCTCAAGGCCATCGCCGAAGTGGCGGTGGCGCAGATTCCCGCCGGTCACGGCAAGTTGATCCCCGCGGTGGTGGGCTTCCTGTCGATGCCGTTGAGCATGCTGTTTGATCCTGATTCCTACTACTTCGGCGTGATGCCGGTGATCGCCGAAGTCGGCAAGGCTTTGGGTGTCGACCCGTTGCAAGTGGCCCAGGCCTCGTTGCTCGGCGTGCACACCACCGGTTTCCCCGTCAGCCCGTTGACGCCTGCGACCTTTCTGCTGGTGGGCCTGTGCAAGATCGAATTGGCCGATCACCAGCGCTTCACCATCCCTTTTCTGTTTGCCGCGTCGGTGTTGATGACCCTGACGGCCCTGCTCCTGGGAGTGTTTTGAGATGAAAACCTTACGCATCGGTTCCGGCGCCGGTTATTCCGGCGACCGTATCGAGCCTGCGGTGGAATTGGCCGAACATGGCGACCTGGACTACCTGGTCTTCGAATGCCTGGCCGAACGCACCATCGCCCTGGCCCAGCAAGCGCGAATCAGCGATCCCCAGGGTGGTTATGACCCGCTGCTCAGTGTGCGCATGCGTTGTGTACTGCCCTTTGTCGGCCGGCGCGAGGGAGGGCGGCGCTTGCGGGTCATCACCAATATGGGGGCTGCCAACCCAGTGGCGGCGGCGCTTGAAGTGCGCCGGGTTGCCAGTGAGTTGGGCCTGACGCTCAAGGTGCTGGCGGTAGTCGGTGATGACGTGCTTGAAGTGCTGCGTCGGCAACCGGAGCAGTTACTCGATAACGGGCAGACCCTCGGTTCATTGGGTGAGCGGCTGATTTCGGCGAATGTCTATCTGGGCGCCGACGGTATTATCGACGCCTTGCGCGCCGACGCCGACGTGGTGATCACCGGTCGGGTGGCTGATCCGTCGCTGTTCCTCGCGCCGCAGATGTTCGAGTTCGGCTGGGCTGGCGATGATTGGCAGCGCCTGGGGCGGGGTACTTTGGTGGGGCACTTATTGGAATGTGCCGGCCAGGTCAGCGGCGGCTATTTCGCCGATCCGGGCTTCAAGGATGTCGAGGACCTGGCACGACTGGGTTTCCCCTTGGCCGAGATTGATGCCGACGGCGAGGCTCTGATCACCAAGGTCAAGGGATCGGGTGGACGGGTCAGCCGCGCCACCTGCATCGAACAACTGATCTATGAAGTCCATGACCCGGCTGCGTACTTGACGCCGGATGTGTGCGCGGACTTTTCCCAGGTGACCTTCGTCGAGGAAGCCGTGGACCGGGTGCGTGCCCATGGCGCGGCGGGGCGGCCACGGCCTGAGCAGTTGAAAGTCAGCGTCGGTTATCTGGACGGTTGGATCGGCGAGGGGCAGATGTCCTACGGCGGTCCGGGGGCCGTGGCGCGGGCGCAACTGGCGCGGGACGTGGTGCTCAAACGCCTGGAGTTGACCGGGGTGTCCATGCAGGAGGTACGCGCCGAACTGATCGGGATTGACGCGCTGCACGGTGAGCGCAGCACGGTTGAACCCTGGGAGGTGCGCCTGCGGGTGAGCGCCCGCTGCGCAGAGCGTAGCGACGCAGTGCGGGTTGGCAATGAAGTGGAAACCCTCTACACCAACGGCCCGTCCGGCGGTGGTGGCGCCAGTAAAAGCCTGCGCCAGGTGGTGGCCGTGGCATCGTTGTTGTTGTCCAGAAACGCAGTCAACCCGAGGATCGAATCATGAGGACCGTCAAGCTGCGCACCCTGGCCCATTCACGCACGGGCGATAAGGGCGATACCTCGAATATCTCGTTCATTGCGTATCGGGTCGAGGACTATCCGCTGTTGTGCGAGCAACTGACGGCTGAGCGCGTGGCGGCGTATTTTGCGCCGTTGCTGGAACCGGGGGCGGCGCCGGTACGGCGCTATGAATTGCCCAATGTACAGGCACTGAATTTCGTACTGCCGGGGATCTTGCGTGGCGGGGTAACCCGCTCGCTGGCGCTGGATGCCCATGGCAAATGCCTGGGCTCCGCGCTATTGGAGTTGGAGCTTAGCCTTCTGTAGGCGCGAGGGGCAGGTGTCAGGCCGCCGCGAAACGCTTGTCCAGGTAATCGATGATCACCTTGGAGTCATACATCCAAGTGGTCTGGCCATTCTCTTCAATACGCAGGCACGGCACCTTGATCTTGCCGCCTTGCTCCAACAGGGCCTGGCGATCCTGTTCGTTGTTCTTGGCATCTTTCAGCGCCACCGGCACATTCAGGCGGTGCAGGGCACGGCGGGTTTTCACACAGAATGGGCAGGCGTGGAACTGATACAGGGTCAAGGCCTTGGCCGATTGGTCGACCACCGCCTGGGCGTTGGCCGGGCGCTGCAGTTTGCGCGGGCGGGTGATGAAGTCGATAAAGATGATGAGCTGGCCGAGGCCCACTCGAAGTGCTTTGACGAACACGGTTATAGCCTCTTGCCCGGAAGTTGAGCGCCGCAGCTTACCTGAATTTTGGCAGGCGAAAAAAAACCGGCGATGAATGCCGGTTTTTCTCTCTAACAACCTGTCACTTGATCAGGCTGAGAAACTCGCTGCGGGTTGCTGCGTTTTCGCGGAACTCACCCAGCATCACCGACGTGATCATCGACGAATTCTGCTTCTCCACACCGCGCATCATCATGCACATGTGCTTGGCTTCGATCACCACGGCCACGCCCAGGGCACCGGTCACCTGCAGGACTGCATCGGCAATCTGGCGGCTGAGGTTTTCCTGGATCTGCAGGCGGCGGGCGTACATGTCGACAATCCGTGCGACCTTCGACAGGCCCAGCACTTTGCCGCTCGGGATATACGCGACGTGGGCCTTGCCGATGAAGGGCAGCAAGTGGTGCTCGCACAACGAGTACAACTCGATGTCCTTGACCAGCACCATTTCGCTGTTGTCAGAGCTGAACAAGGCACCATTGGTGACCTCTTCAAGGCTCTGTTCATAACCGCGGCAAAGGTACTGCATGGCTTTGGCGGCACGTTTTGGCGTGTCGAGCAGGCCCTCGCGGGAGACGTCCTCGCCGAGTTGGCCGAGGATCGCGGTGTAATTCTGTTCCAGGGACATGAAACTACCTGTGGGGTTTTCGCAAAGTGCAAGGGTACGGTGGCCGGCAGATCGCTGCAAGCGTGTGTTACTCGTCGCGGCCTTCCATCATCGTCCGCTTGAGCATCACATATACCGCCCCGGCGCCACCATGGCGGGGTTGGCAGGAGGTAAAGCCGAGTACCTGGGTGTGCTGGCGCAGCCAGGTGTTGACGTGGCTTTTGATCATTGGTCGCTTGCCGTCCAGGCGCACGGCCTTGCCATGGGTGACGCGCACGCAGCGGATTTCGAATCGGGTGGCCTCGGCGAGGAAGGCCCAGAGGGTTTCCCGGGCTTTCTCCACGGTCATGCCATGCAGGTCGAGGCTGCCCTCGAACGGGATCTGTCCCACCTTGAGCTTGCGCATCTGACTTTCCTGGACGCCGTCGCGGGCCCACATCAGCTCGTCTTCGGGGCCGACATCGATCACGAACTGGTCGGACAAGCCGTCCACGGTGGTCGCGTCGGTACGCACCGTCGCCGCCTGGCGCAGTTTGGCGATCTGCGCACGGTCGGCCTTGGGTTTACCGGTTTCAGCACGATCGTGCTTGATTGGCTTGATGCCTTGAGTCGCGCTTTTGAACAGGGAAAAATCGTCGTCTTGCATGTCAGCCTCCGCGAAGGGCGGGCAGTTTACCTAAATCGCGGCGGCGTGATGTGCACCAAACGCTATCTATGCGCCATCAGTCGTGCTTTTTCATCAGGTGCGAGGCAATGTTCAGTGACAACGGTTGACGCATGCGCCGGCAGCGGCGCCACAACCATACGCCAAGCCACAACACCAACAGCCCGACCGCCAACAGTACCGCGGCACCGCCCGGGCTGGCATTCAGTTCGCCCAGGGCCGGTGAGCTTCCCAGCAGATTGGCGGCACCGGCCATCGCCAGCAACACGCCCAACATCGCCAACAGCGCGGCAAAGCCGGCGCACAATCGCAGACGCCAGTTGCTTGGCCCTTTGGGGCGCAAGCGACGAGCGTCAAAACCATCGGATATCTTCATTCCGACCTTTCCTCCAGGGTATCGGCCCTTCGACCGGAAGATGGACAGGTTGTTCCGGGCGCTGAGGCAATTGCAGCAAATGAGAGGCTTTTGCGGATGAGCGGAGCCTCAGTGGTTGCGCCGCTCATCGAAAGGTCGATCAGATCAGGTCTTTGGTCAAGGCAAGAGTGGCGAAATTGTCAGCCATGATGGCCATTTCGGTTTGCTGCACATGCTCGGCGCTGAGGATACCGCCTTTGTAAGGCAGGTCGCGGGTGGCACAGGCATCTTCTACCAGGGTGCAGCGAAAACCCAGGTTCTTGGCCGCCCGCACGGTGGTGCTGACGCTGGAGTGGCTCATGAAACCGCAGACGATCAGGTCCAGGGAGCCGAGGTCCTGCAAGTGTTTTTCCAGGCCGGTGCCATGGAAGGCACTGGGTAGCAGCTTGCCAATGATGGTTTCGTCACTGGCAGGCTCCAGGCCTGGAATGAACTCGCCGCGCTCACCCTGAGGATCAAACAGGCCGCCGACGGTGCCCAAGTGGCGCACATGCACAATCGGGCGCCTGGCGTTGCGTGCCGCTGCGGTCAGTTGCTTGATATTTTCGACAGCCGAGACCATGCCCGAGAGGGCGAGCGGACCGCTGAGGTATTCCTTCTGGGCGTCGATGATCACAAGGGTCGCATGGTTCAGGTTGGCTGCTGCGTAACCACGACCGCTGAGTTGAAACATCGTCTTTGGAACGGACATTCTGGGGCTCCTGTGAGTGGGGCTTTTGCGACATTGTCCTCTGGCTGAGCGCTTCTGTGAATCGCTACCATCGTAAGGTGCGCCGTTGTTGGCTTGTAGCCATGTGCAGAGTCTGCCTTGTTTAATAAAAAAGTCACAGAATGGATGAAATCCGATAGGTGATGGAGGTTTTTCGTACATCGTAGGTACAGCTTAAGACTGTTAGAATCGTCAGTCGTTTTTTCCAGGAGCTTGCCCCCGTGATCACTTCTCGCCTGCGCACGTTGCGCGACCACATTCGTTGGGCTGTCAGCCGTTTCCATGGGGAAGACCTGTTTTTCGGCCATGGCACCGACAATGCCTGGGACGAAGCCCGGCAGTTGGTCCTCGGTGCCTTGCACCTGCCATGGCAAATTGCCGATAGCTACCTGGACTGCAACCTGGAAGAGGATGAACTGGTCCACTTGCAGCGCTTGCTCAAGCGCCGCATCGAGGAGCGTATACCCACCGCCTACCTGTTGGGCGAGGCGTGGTTCTGCGGCATGTCATTCATTGTTGATGAGCGTGTGTTGATCCCGCGTTCACCCATTGGCGAACTGATCGAAAACCGCTTTGAGCCGTGGCTGGATGCTCCGCCAGCGCGGATCCTGGACTTGTGCACCGGCTCTGGCTGCATCGGTATTGCCTGCGCCGACGAGTTCCAGAATGCAGAAGTGGTATTGGCAGACTTGTCTTTCGAAGCACTGGAGGTGGCCAACCAGAATATCGAACGCCATGGCGTCGACGAACGGGTCTACACGGTCCAGGGAGATGGCTTCGATGGCTTGCAGGGCCAGCGTTTTGACCTGATCGTCTCCAACCCGCCGTATGTCGACGCCGAAGACTTCGCCGACATGCCAGATGAGTACCAGCATGAGCCGGAACTGGGCCTGGTCTGTGGTGATGATGGCTTGGACCTGGTGCGGCGGATGCTGGCGCAAGCGGCGGATCACCTGAGCGAAAAGGGCTTGCTGATTGTCGAGGTGGGCAACAGCCAGGTGCACGTCGAGGCGTTGTACCCCGAAGTGGACTTCGCCTGGCTGGACTTCCAGCGCGGTGGGCACGGGGTGTTCATGTTGACGGCGCAGCAGTGCCTGGAACATCAGGCAGTGTTTGCCTCGCGGGTTTGATGAGCATTCCCACGCTCTGCGTGGGAATGCCGCCCTGGACGCTCTGCGTCCGCTTGTAACGCAGAGCGTCACGGTATGTATTCCCACGCAGGGCGTGGGAACGACCTGTCGAGTTGTCAGCGGTGCGTCGCAATCCAGATCAACAACCCTGCCTGAAACACGGTAAACGCCACCAGGCAAGTAATGGTGAACCGCAGGCCGCTGTCTTCGCGCTTGAACTTGCTGACTTTCTCTTCTTCCTTGCGCAGCTTTACTGCCTGCTCCGCCAGGTTCTGTTCGGCCTGTTGCAGCATTTGCGCGGCTTCAAGAATCTCCACGAACTGCAGCTTTTCGGTGTTCCAGCTGTCCAGCACATTGCTGACTTTTCCTGGCTGCACATTGCCCTTCAAGTGCTGGACATCGGCGTAAGCCACATCAAACCCCTGGATGCGCAGGAAATGATCCCGTCGCAGGCGCGTGGCTTCGTTCAATGCATCCTTGTTCGACAGGTTCACGCCATCGACGCGATAGTGCGACCACTTCTTTTTTGCCCAGGCTGCACCCTGAGCCACCAGGAATCGGCCGATACCACGGTTCGCCGGCTCGATTTCCAAACTGTTGCCTGGGCCGAAATGCACCCGGCGAGTGGTGTGATCCACCCGGATATCCAGAAGGTTCTGTTCACTCCGTACGCGCTGGCCCGGCAATTGAATGACCATGCGCAGCAGGCTGTGGTCCTGGTTATTGCGCTCGGCATAACCAAATTGCACAAAACGCAACGGCCGGGCACCGGTGGCACGGTCAGTGGCCAAGGGCGCCAGGCGCAGCATCTTGAAATGTTCAGCCTGGACCTCCGCCCACGGTAGGGCCGCCGGTTCGGCGGCTGCGGTTTCAGCGGTGCTCTCGGCGGTAGATTCGGGTGTTGTTTCGGTGTTTGTCATGCGGCGCGATCCTGTCCAAGCCCTGCGGGTCGACAGGCTTGTTTGCTGTCGACCCAGGGTTTATCGGCCGTTTTATTCAGGACTGAAGGACGAATGGTTGCTTAGCTGGCGCGCAGGCCATTGATAAAGCGAACCAGGCGGGTGCCCAGTTCGGCGGCGAGGGGCAGTTGTGGGTCGTTGTAGGAGGCCAGTTGCTGCTTCACCTCATTGGGAACGATGCGCATCACATGGTTCATGCCCTGGATCACCACCAGCTCGGCGTCAGGCTTGGCTTTCTTGAGTTGCCGGGCATCACCGACCCCGACTTGCAGGTCGTTGGTGCCCTGGATGATCAGCGCAGGCATTTTCAGTTCGGCAAACGCCGCCGATGGGTCGGCGCGGAACAGGCTGATCAGATAAGGCTGCACGCTGGGCCGGAAAATACCCTCCAGTGGTGCGGGTACACCGGTATCGACCTGGCCGGCCTTGAGGTGGTCGAGGATCTGGTTACTACGCAGCAACAGCGCCGGCGGCATGTGGCCGGCCAGTTGCTGGCGGATGACCTGATCCACCGGGCGAGCGCTGCCGGACAGGGAGACCACCCCGGCAGGATCGAGTTGCGGGGCGGCGAGGGCGGCTACCAGGGCGCCTTCGCTGTGGCCCAGCACAATCAGCGGGCCCATGCGTGGGTCGGCCTTGAGCACTTTGCCCCAGGCCACTGCGTCGGCAACATAGGCATCCAGGGTCAGGTTGCGCTCGTCGGGCGTGGCCGCAAGGCTGGCGGCCACGCCGCGTTTGTCGTAGCGCACGCTGGCGATGTTGTGTCTGGCCAGCACCCAGGCCAGGCGCTTGAGGCTGTCATTGCGTGCGCCATCGGCACTGTTGCCATTGCGGTCGGTGGGCCCGGAGCCGGCAATGATCAATACCACGGGCACTGGGCTGTCGGATTTGGGCAGCAGTAAAGAACCAAACAGCTCGCCACTGCCGGTGTCCAGGCTGATGGGCCGTTGCAGCACCACAGGGGAGGCAGCGAACGCCGCGCTGGTAAACAGGGTAAGGGTCAAGAGCAAAACTCGCAGCATCATCACGCCATCATCAGGAAGGTGCCGGTTGGACCAATGTCTACCGGTAAGGTTTCGAGGATGAACTACTCAGTTAGCCTGCGTATACTGGCGGCCTTGAGTTATTACAGTAGTTATTACGGTTGAGTTATTTCAACTGATTTCACGGAGCGCCCTGCATGTCCGGCAATACCTACGGCAAGCTGTTCACTGTCACCACCGCGGGCGAAAGCCATGGCCCGGCGTTGGTCGCCATTGTCGACGGCTGCCCGCCGGGCCTCGAGCTGTCCCAGGAAGACCTGCAGCGTGACCTGGATCGTCGCAAGCCTGGTACCAGCCGCCACACCACCCAGCGCCAGGAGGCCGACGAAGTCGAAATCCTTTCCGGCGTGTTCGAAGGCCGCACCACCGGTTGCGCCATCGGCCTGCTGATCCGTAATACCGACCAGAAGTCCAAGGACTACTCGGCGATCAAGGATCTGTTCCGCCCGGCTCACGCCGATTACACCTACCACCATAAATACGGTGAGCGCGACTACCGTGGCGGCGGCCGCAGTTCGGCCCGTGAAACCGCCATGCGCGTGGCGGCCGGGGCCATTGCCAAGAAGTACCTGGCCAGCCAGGGCATCGTCATTCGTGGCTACATGAGCCAGTTGGGTCCGATCCAAATCCCGTTCAAGACCTGGGACAGCGTTGAAGACAACGCCTTCTTCAGCCCTGATCCGGACAAGGTCCCGGAGCTGGAAGCCTACATGGACCAGTTGCGTCGGGATCAGGATTCCGTTGGTGCGAAAATCACCGTCGTCGCCGAAGGCGTGATGCCTGGCCTGGGCGAGCCGATCTTCGACCGCCTGGACGCCGAACTGGCCCACGCGTTGATGAGCATCAATGCGGTCAAGGGCGTGGAAATCGGCGCCGGCTTTGCCTGTGTCGCCCAGCGTGGCACCGAGCACCGTGACGAACTGACCCCGGCAGGTTTCCTCAGCAACAATGCGGGCGGCATTCTCGGCGGCATTTCCTCCGGCCAGCCGATCGTGGCGCACCTGGCACTCAAGCCAACGTCAAGCATCACTACACCGGGGCGTTCCATTGATGTGCATGGCAACCCGGTGGATGTGATCACCAAGGGCCGGCACGACCCCTGCGTCGGTATCCGTGCCACGCCGATTGCCGAGGCAATGATGGCCATCGTGCTGATGGATCACCTGCTGCGTCATCGCGGGCAAAATGCCGAGGTGCGGGTCAGCACGCCGGTGCTGGGCCAACTGTGACGGTTTGAGGCCGTGACAAGGCTCCCATACTGGCGACTTTCCAGCTTCTACCTGTTCTACTTCGCCCTGCTGGGGGCGACGGCGCCTTTCCTGGCGCTGTATTTTGATCACCTGGGGTTCTCCAGCGCGCGTATTGGCGAGTTGGTGGCCATCCCCATGCTGATGCGCTGCGTGGCCCCCAATATCTGGGGCTGGCTGGGGGACTACACCGGCCGGCGCCTGGCCATCGTGCGGTTTGGCGCGGTGTGTACCCTGGTGAGTTTTTCGCTGATTTTTGTCAGCAAGACCTACGCCTGGCTGGCCCTGGTAATGGCGCTGCACGCGTTCTTCTGGCACGCAGTGCTGCCGCAATTTGAAGTCATCACCCTGGCGCATCTGCAAGGCCAAACCTCCCGCTACAGCCAGGTCCGCCTGTGGGGCTCCATTGGTTTTATCCTCACTGTGGTCGCCATGGGCCGCCTATTCGAATGGTTGAGCCTGGATATCTACCCGGTGGCGGTGGTGGTGATCATGGCGGGTATCATCGGTGCCAGCCTCTGGGTGCCGAATGCCCAACCTGCGATTCAGGGCAGCCGCCTGATGGGCGACGGTTTCTGGCAGCAATTGCGCAGCCCGGGTGTCCTGGCGTTTTATGCCTGCGTGGCGCTGATGCAAATGAGCCATGGCCCGTATTACACCTTCCTGACGCTTCACCTGGAACACCTGGGCTACAGCCGTGCCGTGATCGGCATGCTCTGGGCCTTGGGCGTGGTGGCGGAAGTCCTGATGTTCCTGGCCATGAGCCGAATCCTGGCGCGCTTCTCGGTACGTCGGGTACTGATGGCCAGTTTCCTGCTGGCGGCTTTGCGCTGGCTGCTGCTGGGCTCGTTCGCCGAATTTTTCTGGGTGCTGTTGTTGGCGCAGGTACTGCACGCCGCGACCTTCGGCAGCTTCCATGCCGCTGCCATTCACTTCGTACAGCGCAGTTTCGGTGCTCACCAGCAAGGTCAGGGCCAAGCGCTCTATGCTGCGCTGGCGGGCACCGGCGGCGCCTTGGGCGCACTCTATTCAGGCTACAGCTGGAACCTGCTGGGGCCGACCCTGACGTTCAGCATTGCCAGTCTCGCGGCCCTGGCCGCCGTGGTTATCATTGGTATTCGATCCGAGGAATAGTTTCATGAGCAATCTTTACGTTTATCACCTATCCACCCCGGACACTCCTAACAAGGTCCTGACCCACAGCGATGATATCGCCTCGACCCTGGCCGAGCAGGGCATCCGTTTCGAGCGTTGGCAGCCCGCCAGCAGAATCGAGGCGGGCGCCACCCAGGCCGAGGTGATCGCCACCTATCAGGAACAGATTGATCAACGGATGAGCGAAGGTGGCTACCTCACCGTCGATGTCCTTAGCGTCAATCACGACCATCCACAAAAAGCCGAGCTTCGCGCCAGGCTGTTCGACGAACACCATCAGGCTGGCAACCAGTTGCATCTTTTTGCCGCAGGTCGCGGCCTGCTTGCCTTGCACATCAACGACTATGTTTATGCCGTGCTGTGCGAGAAAAACGATGTGATTTCAATACCCGCGGGCACTGCACATTGGTTCGACATGGGCGAGAACCCGCGCGTGGTGGCCATTCGCCTATTCAGCACTTCGCAAGGTTGGGCGCCGAATTTTACCGGCGATGACATCGCAAACCGTTTCCCGCAGTTCGAAGACTGAGTCGCGCGTTACTATTGTTGCGGGGGGCCGCTCCTACAATTCTTGTAAGTTCAACCCCTGCAAGTTCTAAAATGTTGTGGGAATAAACTTATTGATCTGTAAGTTTTAACTGTTTGTCACAGGGCTTACTCGTTAATACAGAGTGTTGTGTAACTCTCTCCGCTCAATGTTTAATCGCCTGTCAATAGGAGAAAACCGAAGGCTGGCGATATAAGACCTAACAGAAGAGGGAGGGATATGAATGAGCAGCCCAAAGGAGCTGGATCAACCGGCAGTCGAGCCAAGTCCGGTGGTGCTGAACAACCATGCCGCTTCTTATAAACACTTGATGAATGCGAGCAGCCTGCCAAACGAAGTACCCGTAAACCGGCCCCCTCATGTCAGAAAACCCTTACGTACGACGTTGGTGGGCAAGCCTCTGAGTTTCAAGGAACTGGAAATCCTACGCTGGGCCGTCAAGGGCAAGACGGTGTGGGAAATCAGTCAGATCCGTGCAGTCTCACCCGCGACCGTGAAATTTCACCTGAGCAACATCTATGGCAAGTTGCAAGTCGGCAACCGTGTCCAGGCAGTGGCAGAGGCCGTGAAGCGCGGCTTGTGCAAATAACTGAGCGCATAAAAAACGGGCCGTCACGCTGGATAGCGTGACGGCCCGTTTGAGCGATTGTTTCAGGCCGAATGGTAGGTCGGCAGGGCGAAACGGTTCTGGCTTTGCAGCATCGAAATCTGTGGCAGATCACTGGCCTGTTCGGCCAAGTCACGGCGAATTGCGCTGATGACCCAGGTCAGTTGATCGCCCGTGTGCAGCTGCTGATACGAGATCGACCGCTTGATCTGCTTGCCTTCGCTGTTACACAGGGTCAGCAGTATGCCGCCATCAGGGCGCGACTGGGTGGTGACGTCGTAGTTGGAGAATACAGAAGAAAACTTATCTTGGATCAGGCTCATGTCTATCAGCTCCGTTAGCTCATGAATGGCAAGCGTGGAGTGATGAGTGCAGTGATTGTGCCAGTATCTGCGCTTTTAAAAAAATATTAAAAATCAATAAGTTAACAAATTTTAGATTTTTCGATTTCGTGCAATTTGCATGAATGGCCACTGTGCATCCTGCATTTTGCGTGGCTTCCCCGGGGTTTTTTCCTGAAACAGGTGCCGGGGCAATTTTATTGACCGTCGTTCGGCGGCATAAATTCCCTTATTCACTTCAAGGGCGTCCGGGATACAAAACTTTTCAAATCCTGCGTGTACAGCCAAAGAATCGCTGGCGTATTTTTCTGCAAGGTTTTTGCCATTGCTCCTACAGCGCAATGGGGCCTATGGGTCATATGAATAACAAGAAAAAGGACGTCCCTGCCATGAACCATCAGCACCGTGACATGATTACCTGGAGCATGATGTTGCGAAAGGTGCCGACTATCGTCCGGGCTCTTCCGCGCCTGGTACGGGGCATTCGTGTCGCCAACATCACTGATCCCGACCAGCCTTGTGGGCTGGGCTGGACTTTCGAGCAGGCAACCCTGCGCAACCCCGATGGTGCTGCGCTGCTCTACGGGGATGAGGTGCTCAGCTACGCCCAGGCCAACCGGCAAGCCAATCGTATTGCCCACCATCTGCTCGAGCAGGGCATCGGCAAGGGCGACGTGGTAGCACTGTTTATCGAGAACCGTCCCGAACTGCTGTTGACCGTGTTGGCGGTGGCCAAGGTCGGCGGCATTTGCGCCATGCTCAACACTTCGCAAACCCAGGCGGTGCTGGTACATAGCCTGAACCTGGTCAAGCCGGTGGCGGTTGTGGTGGGGGCGGAGTTGGTGGAGGTGTACTCGGCTGTTCGCGATCAGGTGCCGATTGAGCCTGGCCGTACCTGGTTTGTTGCCGATCAACCACAAGCCGCCGTGCCGCCGGGCTATACCGACCTGCTGGCGGCCAGTGCCGACTGCGCGGCAGACAACCCGTCCAGCAGCCAGCGGATCTACCTCAACGATGCCTGTTTCTATATCTACACCTCCGGTACCACGGGCTTGCCCAAGGCCGGTATTTTCAAGCATGGCCGGTGGATGAAGTCCTCGGCCAGCTTCGGCACCATTGCCCTGGATATGGGGCCGGAGGATGTGGTCTATTGCACCTTGCCGCTGTATCACGCCACCGGCCTGTGCGTGTGCTGGGGCTCGGCGATTGCCGGAGCGTCGGGGTTTGCCATTCGTCGCAAGTTCAGTGCCAGCCAGTTCTGGGAGGATGTGCGCCGATTCAATGCCACCACCCTGGGCTATGTCGGTGAGCTGTGCCGCTACCTGATCGACCAGCCTTCCAGCGAGCGTGATCACGAGAACCGGGTGACGAAGATGATCGGCAATGGCTTGCGCCCCGGCGCCTGGGCCCAGTTCAAGGAGCGTTTCGGCGTCGATCACATCTGCGAGCTGTATGCTGCCAGCGATGGCAATATCGGTTTCACCAATGTGCTGAACTTCGACAACACCATCGGCTTTTCCCTGATGCACTGGGCGTTGGTGGACTACGCCCATGACACTTGTGAGCCGATTCGCGGCAGTGACGGTTTCATGAAAGAGGTGGCGAAGGGCGGGCAGGGGTTGCTGCTGGCCAGGATCGATGACAAGGCACCGTTCGATGGCTATACGGATCCGGAGAAGAATCGCAAAGTGATCCTCAGCGACGTCTTCGAGAAGGGTGACCGTTATTTCAACACCGGCGATTTGTTGCGCAGCATCGGCTTCGGTCATGCGCAATTTGTTGACCGCCTGGGCGACACTTACCGTTGGAAAGGCGAAAACGTCTCCACCACCGAAGTAGAAAACATCTTCCTGCAACACCCGCAGATTTCCGAGGTGGTGGCCTATGGCGTGGAAATCCACAACACCAATGGCCGCGCCGGCATGGCGGCCATTACCCCGACTGAATCCCTGGCCTCCCTGGATATGCGCGAGTTGCTGCAGTTCGCCCATGGGCAATTGCCGTCTTACGCGGTGCCGCTGTTCCTGCGGGTCAAGGTGAAAATGGAGACCACTGGCACGTTCAAGTACCAGAAGGTCAAACTCAAGGAGGAGGCGTTCGACCCTGGCAAGGCTGGCGATGATCCGATCTATGCCTGGTTGCCGGGGGCTGACAGCTACGTGCCGGTGACCGGCCAGTTATTGGCGGATATCCAGGGCGGGAAGTTCCGCTATTGATTCTGCCTATGATCGCTTTCGGCAAAAATGGGGTGACAGGCAAGGCGCCGCTCGGGAAACTGGGCGCCTTATGAAAGACCCTAAAGGGAGCCGCAGATGTCAGACCATGCCAAACAAATGACTGAACAAGAAGCCGCCGAGTTTGCCGAGCAAGTCTTCGATGTCGCGCGCAAGGGCGATGCCGCCATGCTTGCGGCACTGCTGGCCAAAGGCTTGCCGCCGAACCTGCGTAACCACAATGGCGATACCCTGTTGATGCTGTCGGCCTATCATGGTCATGCCGATGCGGTGAAAGTGCTGCTGGAATTCAAGGCCGACCCACAGATCGCCAACGACAAGAACCAACTGCCGATAGCCGGCGCGGCCTTCAAGGGCAGCCTGGCGGTGGTCAAGGCCTTGATCGAAGGCGGAGCCCTGGTTGAAGGCGCATCGGCTGATGGCCGTACTGCATTGATGATGGCGGCCATGTTTAACCGTACTGAAATGGTGGATTACCTGATCAGCCAGGGCGCTAACCCCAAGGCGACCGATGCCCAAGGTGTGACCGTGCTGGCAGCCGCCCAGACCATGGGCGCGGTGGATACGGCGGCGCAGTTGCAAAAACTGGTGTAGGCTTTGCGCCCTCAAAATCAGCCTCGCCACAGGATTCGCCTATGAAAAGCGCACTCGTCGAACTCATCACTAAAATCAGTTCCGGCTGCCTGGGCGAAGCCGAAATTGGGCAAATCGCTGATGAAGCGGCCCAGGCCTACACGGATCCCGAAGCTTTTCTGGCAGCCAACCCGGACATCAACTACGACGACACCTTCCCGATCCCATTGGGGGAGTGGATTGTCGTCGGCAGCCTGCCGGACACTGTGCTGTTCCAGGCCGACACCTACCCGGACCTGTTCGCCCAGATCGCTGCGTCCTTCGGCCCGGGCGTGGCCTTCAACCTCAAGCCCAAGCAGCTGTTGAAAACCGAAGCCCTGACCGCTCTGAACCGCATCCAGATCCAGATGACTGCCTTGAACCCGGAAAACGGCGGCTACGTACTGATGAACTTCAGCCAGTTGCTTGATGATGAAATCCAGATAGTGCTGGTGTATGGCAATGATGTGCCGCGAGTGCTGGAGTTGTGTATTGAAGTTGGTATCAAGGGCGAGCCGTCCCTGGAAGCGCTGCGGGTGGCGGTCCACGTTTGAAATAAAACGGAACCCTCCTCAGGGCTGGCTATCCTAAGGAAGCAAGCCCTCACTTAGGAGCGACACCATGGGTTCCACTTTTAATGGTCTGATCGGGTTGATCATCCTCGCGCTGGATATTTGGGCGATTATCAACGTCTTCAAAAGCGGCGCGGGCACCGGCGCTAAAGTGTTGTGGATCCTCTTGATCCTGCTGTTACCGGTGTTGGGCTTGATCATCTGGGCGATTGCCGGGCCACGTGGCAACGTGCGGATCTGAATCACCGATCACCTGTAGCCGCTGGCGCAGCCTGCGATCGGCTGCGCAGCAGTCGTTTGGGCCTTGAAATTGTTGAAGGTCCTGCGGACCTTATCGCAGCCTCGTACCTCGACAGCGGCTACAGATCCCGCCGCTCACCGATCACCTGTAGCCGCTGGCGTAGCCTGCGATCGGCTGCGCAGCAGTCGTTTGGGCCTTGAGATTGCTGAAGGTCCTGCGGCCCTTATCGCAGCCTCGTGCCTCGACAGCGGCTACAGAAGCCCGTCGATCACCGATCACCTGTAGCCGCTGGCGCAGCCTGCGATCGGCTGCGCAGCAGTCGCCTGGGCCTTGAGATTGCTGAAGGTCCTACGGCCCTTATCGCAGCCTCGTG
>NZ_WLYI01000012.1 GCF_009707515.1 Pseudomonas karstica
CAACGATGAAGGTTCTCAACGCTTCGTCCTGGGGTCTTTTGAAGTTACTGCTGTTGCAGGCAGTGTTTGTCCTGTCTTGGAGTTCCGGCTTTATTGGCGCCAAGCTGGGTGCGCAGAGTGCGGGAGCCTTCAATCTGTTGTTCTGGCGATTTCTGCTGGTGTCGGTGTGCCTGGGGCTGTTTTTGAACGTCAGGTTGCTGAGGATTTCCTGGGCGCACATTCGTCATCACGCAGTGATCGGGTTTCTGTCGCAGTTCCTGTACTTGAGTTGTGTTTACGTGGCGATCCAGAACGGTTTACCGCCGGGGATTGCCGCGATCATTGCAGCATTACAACCATTGATGACCGCTGCATTGTCAACGGGCAGTGTGGTCGAGCGCAGTGGTGGCTGGCAGTGGTTGGGGTTGATGATCGGTTTTGCCGGGGTGTCGATTGTTATCGCGGGGCAGTACAGCAGCAGCGGGGCAGATGTGGGCCTGGTCATGTATTTATTGCCTATGGTGTCGGCGTTGGGCCTGACCTTGGCCACCCTGTATGAGCGCCGGTCAGTTCAGGCGCAGCACAATGGCTTGACCCTGGCGCTGTTCATCCAATCGCTATTGACCTTGATCGGCTTTACCGTGGCCGTGCTATATACCGATACACTGAGCATTCCCCACGAACCCGAAGTGCTGGTCTCGATTGTCTGGCTGACGGTGTTTTCCACCTTCATCGCCTACTTGAGTTTGTGGATGCTGCTGCGGGTGATGACGGCTACCGATGTGGCGTCGCTGGTCTACCTGGAACCTCCGGTGACCCTGGTATGGGCAGCACTCATGTTTGGCGATGTGATTTCTGCGTCGACCTACGTGGGCATTGCAGTAGTGGTCGCCGGGTTGATCCTGGTGCGTCTGAAACGACCGACAGTTGTGTGTGCCCTGAAATAGCCCCCCAGTGGCGGGCACACTGGCACGCGGCTTGGCCAGGCAATCAGTGTATTGGGCCTTTGGAACGGCCCTCAACGTGCTGTAGCAATGACCGACCGGCGCGTAGCGCCTGGACGGCCATTGGTGTATCAGACCCGACGCATCACTGCTTTTAGAGGGGCACCCAATGTGGCGGTAGAGCGTAGAGTCACTGAACCACGCGATAACACGGCACATACGCCGCGCCACCCGGCAGCTTCATCCGGTGCTGTTCCACAAACGCCTTCAACAACTCATCCAATGGTTTCATGATCGCCGGATCACCGTGAATCTCATACGGGCCATACTGCTCGATCAGCCGGATACCCTTGTCCTTGACGTTGCCCGCGACAATCCCTGAGAACGCCTGGCGCAGGTTGGCCGCCAGTTCATGGGGCGCCAGGTTGTGGTTTAGTTGCAGGCTGGCCATGTTTTCATGGGTTGGGTCGAATGGGCGCTGGAAACCTTCGTCGATTTTCAGCAGCCAGTTGAAGTGGAACGCATCGTTGCGTTCGCGGCGGAACTGCTTGACCGCCTTCAGGGCGCTGGTCATTTGTCGCGCCACTTCGGCTGGGTCGTCGATGATGATCTGGTAGTGGGCCTGGGCCGCTTCGCCCAGGGTGGCGCCGACAAAGGCGTGCAATTGGTGCAGGTACGGCGCGGCCTGTTTTGGCCCGGTGAGGATCACCGGGAACGGCACGTCGTGGTTATCCGGATGCATCAGGATGCCCAGCAGGTACAGGAATTCTTCGGCTGTACCGGCACCGCCCGGGAAGATGATGATGCCGTGGCCGACCCGTACAAAGGCCTCCAGGCGTTTTTCGATGTCCGGCAGGATCACCAGTTCATTGACGATCGGGTTTGGCGCTTCGGCAGCGATGATGCCCGGCTCGGTCAGGCCCAGGTAGCGACCGCCAGTGATGCGTTGCTTGGCGTGGGAAATGGTTGCACCCTTCATCGGGCCTTTCATTACGCCGGGGCCGCAGCCGGTACACACGTCGAGGCTGCGCAGGCCCAGTTCATGGCCGACTTTCTTGGTGTATTTGTATTCTTCGGTGTTGATCGAGTGTCCGCCCCAGCACACCACGATCTTTGGCTCGACACCGGGGCGCAGGGTGCGGGCGTTGCGCAGCAAGTGGAACACGTAGTCGGTGATGCCCTGGGAATTGCTCAGGTCGATGCGCTGGCTGTCCAGTTCGTTTTCGGTGTAGACGATATCGCGCAGGGCGCTGAACAGCATTTCCCGGGTGCTGGCGATCATCTCGCCATCGACGAAGGCGTCGGCCGGGGCATTCAGCAGTTCCAGGCGTACGCCGCGATCCTGCTGGTGGATGCGCACTTCGAAGTCTTTATAGGCGTCGAGGATGGTCTTGGCATTGTCGATATGGGCGCCGGTGTTAAGAATGGCCAACGCGCACTGGCGGAACAAGGTGTAGGTACTGCCGGAGCCTGCTTCACTCAGTTGCTGGACTTCACGTTGGGACAACGTTTCGAGGCTGCCTTTGGGGCTGACGGAGGCGTTGATGACTTGTCGTTGAGGCATTCTGATTCCCTGAAAGCACAACCACCGGGCTGCGTGCGGCCAGTGGCTTGATGATGAGGAGCGCCGAATACGGTCGCACAGGACAGGCATTTTCTCCGGCCGGCAGGCCGGACGCAAACACCGTCGGGCCTCATCATGCCGCAGAACTTGCCGAATCCGCGCCCGTGCCGGAAAAATATATAGCCTTTGTCCCGTGTGGATTGGATTTTGAGAACAGAAGATTTGCAGCTATCGTGACGCTTCGGTTTTTCGGACGTCATAGACCGGTACGATTGAAGCTGAATGGCCACCATTGGCCTTCGGCCCCTTGGAAGAGGCAGAAATTTTTATGATCATCAAACCGAAGGTTCGTGGCTTTATCTGCGTGACCGCCCACCCAGTTGGCTGTGAAGCGAACGTCAAGGAGCAGATCGGCTACGTGACCGAGCACGGCGCCATCGAAGGCTGCCCGAAGAAGGTCCTGGTCCTTGGTGCTTCCACCGGCTACGGCCTGGCCGCGCGCATCAGTGCCGCGTTTGGCTGCGGCGCCGACACCCTGGGTGTGTTTTTTGAGAAAGAAGGCGAAGAAGGCAAACTCAGCTCTGCCGGCTGGTACAACAGCGCCGCCTTCCACAAATTTGCCGCAGAAAAAGGCCTGTACGCCAAGAGCATCAATGGCGATGCGTTCTCCGATGAGATCAAGCGCCTGACCATCGAAACCATCAAGAAAGACCTGGGCAAGATCGACCTGGTGGTCTACAGCCTGGCAGCGCCGCGCCGTACCGACCCCCAAGGCGTGGTGCACAACTCCACCCTCAAGCCGATCGGCAAAGCCGTGACCCTGCGCGGGATCAACACCGACAAGGGCATCGTGGTCGACACTACCCTGGAACCTGCGACCCAGGAAGAGATCGACGGCACGGTCAAGGTAATGGGCGGTGAAGACTGGCAGCTGTGGATCGACGCGCTGCGTGACGCCGACGTGCTGGCCGAAGGCGCCAAGACCACCGCGTTCACTTACCTGGGCGAAAAATTGACCCAGGACATCTACTGGAACGGTTCCATCGGCGAGGCCAAGAAGGACCTGGACACGAAAGTCCTGACCCTGCGCGACAACCTGGCTGCGCTGAAAGGCGACGCCCGTGTATCGGTGCTCAAGGCCGTGGTCACCCAGGCCAGCTCGGCGATCCCGATCATGCCGCTGTACCTGTCCCTGCTGTTCAAGGTAATGAAAGAGCAGGGCAGCCACGAAGGTTGCATCGAGCAGGTCTACGGCCTGTTCAAGGACAGCCTGTATGGCAAAGAGCCCAAGCTCGACGCCGACGGCCGCCTGCGTGCCGACCTCAAGGAGCTTGAGCCGAAGGTTCAGGACGCGGTCGCGGCGCTGTGGAATCAGGTTTGCGACGACAACGTCAACGAGATCAGCGATTTTGCCGGTTACAAGGCGGAGTTCCTGCGCCTGTTCGGTTTCGAGATCGACGGCGTGGACTACGACGCTGACGTTAATCCGACCGTGAAGATCAAGGGCCTGGTTAAGGCCTAAGCGCTTCGGTTAAAGAAAAACGGCCTTTCGGGGCCGTTTTTTATTGCCGGTGAAAACCCGTTCTCAGAACGGCCCTACGCGTCGTCGCGCGCCTGCAATCGGCCTGGATATGCCAAACTCCGCCTCCTGTCACATTCAAACTAACGGAGGATCTTCATGACGATTCGTGCAGTAGTTTTTGATTTCGGCGGTGTCCTGTTTGATTGGAGCCCGCACCATCTCTACCGCCAATTGATTGCGGATGACCGTGAGCGTCAATGGTTCCTGGACACTATCTGCACCCAGGCCTGGAACACCGAGCAGGATGCCGGGCGCACCCTGGCCGAAGCGACCCGTACGCTGATTGCCGAACACCCGCAACATGAACCCTTGATCCAGGCATATTACGATCGTTGGCACGAAATGCTGCGCGGTCCGCTACCCGAGGGCGTGGCGATACTGGAAGCCTTGCATGAGGCAAAAATGCCGCTGTTTGGCTTGACCAATTGGTCCGCCGAGACCTTCCCCTATGCCCGCAAGCATTATCCCTTCCTGCAGTATCTGCGCGACATCGTGGTCTCCGGCGAAGTGAAGCTGATCAAGCCTGATGCCGCCATCTACCACGTCAGCCTTGGTCAGGTCCGCGCCCATTTGCCGGATATCCAACCCGCTGATGTGGTGTTTATCGATGACGTGGCTGGCAATGTCGAGGCCGCCATGGCCCTGGGGTGGCAGGGGATTCACCACGTGTCCGCCGAGCGCACCCGTGAACGGCTGCGGGAACTGGGTGTGAGCTTCTAGCGCGCCCAATGTTCCAGTACAAAGTCGACGAAAGCTCGCAGCTTGGGTAGGCGATAGCGGTCTTGGGCATACAACAGGTGCATGGACCGGTAAGGCGGTTGATAGCCTGGCAGCAATGCAACCAGTTTGCCGGCGCGCAGGTCGGGACCCACCAGGGCATCGGGCAGCATGACGATGCCCATGCCTTCTACGGCCGCACGGTGCAAGGCTTGGGAGCTATTGATGGTCATGGGGCCAGACACCGCGATTTCGACTTCTCCCTCGGGCCCTCGCAAACGCCATTGCTTACCGGCGTTGCGCCAGTCGTCGGTTGAGGGATAAGCGAACGCCAGGCAATCGTGCTGTTGCAGGTCGGCGGGAGCGTGCGGTGTGCCCCGGCGGGTCAGGTAATCCGGGGAAGCGCACAAGGTCATCGTGTAGTTTTGCAAAGGCCGGGCGATCAGGCTGGAAGGGTGTAGCTCGCCGAGCCGGATGGCCACATCGAACCCACTGTCGATCAGGTCAACCGACTGATTACTCAGCATCACATCCAACTGAATCTGCGGGTGGCGCCGGGAAAACTCGCTCAGCGCCGGAGCCAGGCGCTCGGCGCCGAACGCTGGCGGAGCGGTGATCCGCAACAGGCCCTTTGGGGCTTCGCTGTGGACTTGCTCGGCCAATTGTTCGGAACCGGCCACCAGCCCCAGCACTTCCAGGCAGCGCTGGTAATAAAGGCTGCCGAACTCGGTCAGGCTCTGTTTGCGGGTGGTGCGTTTGAGCAGGCTGACCCCCAGTCGCTGTTCAAGGGCGCGCAAGTGATTACCGACCATGGTGGTAGACATCCCGCAGGACTGCGCCGCCGCCGTCATGCTGCCAGCGTCCACCACCTTTACATACACGGTCATCGCCTGGAACAGGTCCATTATCAAGCCTTGATTTAAAGTTATTGCAGTTTTGAGCAGTTTATCCAGCTTGGGTGGCTAACGATACTGTTGCTATCACTACGATGCCCTGGAGCCTGACACCATGACCGCCGCCTGCCTGATGAGCACTTATCAACCTTTGGCCTTGAGTTTTACCCGCGGCTTGGGCACACGCTTGTGGGACCGGCAGGGCCGTGAGTACCTGGACGCCGTGGCCGGTGTGGCGGTGACCAACGTGGGTCACTCCCATCCGCGCCTGGTGACGGCGATCAGCGAGCAGGCAGGATTGCTGCTGCACACATCCAACCTGTACAGCATTGACTGGCAACAGCGGCTGGCCCAGCGCTTGACCCAACTATCAGGGCTGGACCAGGTGTTTTTCAATAACTCTGGCGCCGAGGCCAATGAGACAGCGCTGAAACTGGCGCGGTTGCACGGCTGGAAAAAGGGCATTGGGGAGCCACTGGTCGTGGTCATGGAAAACGCCTTTCATGGCCGCACCCTGGGCACGATGTCCGCCAGCGATGGGCCATCGGTTCGCCTGGGTTTCCAACGCTTGCCGGGAGACTTCATCAAGGTCGGTTTCGGTGACCTGAAGGCGTTGGACGCAGTGACCCGGGAGTTTGGCGCGCGTATTGTCGCGGTGCTGCTGGAACCGATCCAGGGCGAAAGCGGCGTGCAGCCTGCACCGCCTGGCTACCTGAAAGCTTTGCGCGATCACTGCACACGGAACGGCTGGCTGTTGATGCTGGATGAGATCCAGACCGGGATTGGCCGTACCGGTCGCTGGTTTGCCTTCCAGCATGAAGGGATCGTGCCGGATGTCATGACCCTGGCCAAAGGCCTGGGCAACGGTATCCCGATTGGCGCATGCCTGGCGCGGGCCGCCGTGGCCAAGCTGTTCACGCCGGGCAGCCATGGCAGCACCTTTGGTGGCAACCCGCTGGCCTGCCGTGTGGGGTGTACGGTGCTGGATATTATTGAGGAGCAAGGGTTGCTGGAGAATGCGACGCAACAGGGTGAGCGGCTGTTGGCGCGTTTGCGGGTGGAGTTGAACGAGCATCCGCAGGTGCTGGCGATACGGGGACAGGGCCTGATGATCGGGATCGAGTTGGCCGTGCCTCAACGGAACCTGGTACAGCGTGCGGCGCAGGAGCATGGTCTGCTGATCAACGTTACGCGGGGCAAGATCATTCGCTTGTTGCCACCGTTGACGATTGATAGCAAGGAGGTGGAGATGATCGTGCGAGCCATTGCCCACTTGCTGTAGCCGCTGCCGAGGCACGAGGCTGCGATAAGGGCCGCAGGACCTTCGGCCATTTCAAAACCCAGACGACTGCTACGCAGCCGATCGCAGGCTGCGCCAGCGGCTACAGGCGATCGGTGATCGGCTTTTGTAGCCGCTGCCGAGGCACGAGGCTGCGATAAGGGCCGCAGGACCTTCGGCCATTTCAAACCCCAGACGACTGCTGCGCAGCCGATCGCAGGCTGCGCCAGCGGCTACACTCCATTCAGCCATTCCTGATTCATCGTTTCGGTGTCCCCCAGGTAATCCAGCAACCAGGTCATGGCCGGAGACAGTTTGTTCTGCGACCAGGCCACGCAGGATGGGCTGGCGGGGAAGGGCCGGGACAATTGCAGGGCAACCAGCTCACCGCACTCGATCCACGGCAACACCTGGTGCGCCGGCGCCATGCCGACGCACAGGCCGTCCCGCAGGCAATCGATGGCGGATGCCCAATGAGGCACGACCAGGCGCCGCTGGTTATCCAGGGTCCAGGTGTCGCGCTTGGGCAGGTTGCGGGAGGTGTCAGTCATGCACAGGGACGCGAAGGGCCGCAGTTGATCGTCACTGAGCAAGCCTTCCTGCGCGGCCAGTGGGTGGCGGGCGCTGACCACGCACAGCCAATTCAACAGCCCCATGTCGCGGAAGGTGAAGCGGCTGGCTACCGGTACTGCGCTGGTGGCGCCGATCACGATATCGGTGCGTTCGTCCGCCAGGGCGTCCCATACACCGTTGTACACCTCGTACTCCAGCAGCAATTCCACTTCAGGGAACTGACGGTAGAAATCCAGCACCAATTGCCGGCAGCGTTGCGGTTTGACGATGGAGTCCACTGCCACCTTCAACTGACCGCTCCAGCCATTGGCCACCTGTTGGCACAGGCGACGAGTGCCGAGCATTGTTTTCATCACCCCGCGAGCTTCTTCGATAAACAACTTGCCGGCTGGCGTCAGTTCCACGTCACGATGACGACGGACAAACAACGGCACTGCCAACCACTCCTCGATTTGTCGAACCGTGTAGCTGATGGCCGAAGGCACGCGGTGCAGCTCTTGGGCGGCAGCGCTGAAGCTGCCGTGGCGAGCTACCGCGTCGACTACATCCAAGGAGTATTCAGACCACATGTCGGCTGCCTTCAAAAAATTTGATGAGAGTCTCCAATTATTATCACTTCACAGGAGAATTGTCAGCTTCATACTAGGTGTCAGTCAGCAAATAGTTTGATGGCAGATTCAGTAAGGCTTCAATGAAAAATTCTTTTGGTTTCACCTGGTACCTGGCTGGGCTGAGCATGCTCGGTTATCTGGCCATGGATATGTACTTACCGGCGTTTGGCGCCATGGGCCAGCAATTGCAGATTTCGGCCGGTGCCGTGGGCGCCAGCTTGAGTATTTTCCTCGCCGGCTTTGCCGTCGGGCAGTTGTTGTGGGGGCCGTTGTCCGATCGGCTGGGACGCAAGCCGATCCTGCTCACCGGTTTGAGCCTTTTTGTGCTGGGTTGCCTGGGGATGTTCTGGGTCGAGACGGCGCCCCAATTGTTGGCGTTGCGGTTTATCCAGGCGATTGGCGTGTGCTCTGCTGCCGTCAGTTGGCAAGCTCTGGTGATCGATCGGTATCCGGCGAACAAGGCCCATCGGGTATTTGCCAGCATCATGCCGTTGATGTCCCTGTCTCCGGCCCTGGCGCCATTGCTGGGGGCTTTGGTGTTGAATCACTGGAGCTGGCAAGCGATCTTCGGTGTGTTGTTGGGGGTTTCGCTGTTGCTGTTGCTACCGACCTTTTTCCTCAAGCCCGCACCTAAACGTTTGGTCACTGATGCTGAACCTTCCCGGCTCGGTTACGGGCAGTTGCTCAAGTCGCGGGTATTCACCGGTAACGTAATGATCTTTGCCGCGTGTTCGGCCAGTTTCTTCGCTTGGCTGACTGCTTCGCCCTTTATCCTCGGCGATATGGGCTACAGCCCTAATGACATTGGCCTGAGCTATGTACTGCCGACGCTGGCCTTCCTGATAGGCGGCTACAGTTGCCGCAGTGCCTTGCAGCGTTTGCAGGGCAAGACCCTGTTGCCGTGGTTGCTGGTGGCGTATTGCATCAGCATGGTGGCGTTGTACCTTGTGGCCACCTTGACCGTGCCGACCCTCACCACCTTGCTGATTCCGTTCTGCCTGATGGCGTTGGTCAATGGCGCCAGCTACCCGATCGTGGTGGCGAATGCGCTGATGCCCTTTGCGGAAAACTCCGGCAAGGCTGCAGCACTGCAAAACACCTTGCAACTGGGGTTGTGCTTTCTCAGCAGCCTGCTGGTGTCGTCGATGATCGATCAGCCGCTGCTGATCACCGTGATCGTGATGCTCGCGACCGCGCCGTTGGCGGTGTTGGGTTACTGGTTGGCACGGACGAAGGCTGATGATTCCACTGCCGGCTTGGTCCGTACCCCTTAAAGCGTCACGTCCATATTCACCGTCGGTGCCCATGTTCCTTGGCTCATGGCGGCCAGATCGTTGTTTTTGTAACGCCGACGGAGGGGTCTTGTTCGATTGATTGTATACAACTCTATGGACATATAGTCTTGGTATTGCATACAGTGAGCGCACAACAAAAACAGAGACCCCCTCACCATGACTATCCCGAAGGCGTCACCGCAACGGCCAGAAGACGAGAATCTCGGCATTGCCGCCAATATGGCTTATGGCCTGCAGCATGTGCTCACCATGTACGGCGGCATCGTTGCCGTACCGCTGATTATTGGCCAGGCGGCCGGGTTGTCGCCGGCGGACATTGGTCTGTTGATCGCCGCGTCGCTGTTTGCCGGTGGCTTGGCAACTTTGTTGCAAACCCTTGGCCTGCCGTTCTTCGGTTGCCAATTACCGCTGGTGCAAGGGGTGTCCTTCTCCGGTGTGGCAACCATGGTGGCGATTGTCGGCAGTGACGGAGCGGGAGGGGTGCCGGCGATTCTCGGGGCGGTGATGGCCGCGTCCTTGATCGGCTTGCTGATCACCCCGGTGTTCTCGCGGATCACCAAGTTCTTTCCGCCGCTGGTGACCGGTATTGTCATCACCACCATTGGCTTGACCCTGATGCCCGTCGCCGCCCGTTGGGCCATGGGCGGTAATAGCCACGCCGAGGATTTTGGCAGCATGCCCAATATCGGCCTGGCGGCACTGACCCTGGTGCTGGTGTTACTGCTGAGCAAGATTGGCAGCGCGACCATTTCGCGGCTGTCGATTCTGTTGGCAATGGTGGTCGGCACCGTGATTGCGGTGTTCCTCGGCATGGCCGACTTTTCCAGCGTGACCCAGGGGCCGATGTTTGGTTTCCCCACGCCGTTCCATTTCGGCATGCCGACCTTCCACCTGGCGGCGATTATTTCCATGTGCATCGTGATCATGGTGACGCTGGTGGAAACGTCGGCAGACATCCTGGCGGTGGGCGAGATTATCGACACCAAGGTGGACTCCAAGCGTTTGGGTAACGGCTTGCGTGCCGATATGCTGTCGAGCATGTTTGCCCCGATCTTCGGCTCGTTCACTCAAAGCGCTTTCGCCCAAAACGTGGGCCTGGTGGCGGTGACCGGGGTCAAGAGCCGTTTTGTGGTGGCCACCGGCGGGGTGTTCCTGGTGGTGCTCGGTTTGCTGCCGTTCATGGGGCGGGTGATTGCGGCGGTGCCCACATCGGTGTTGGGCGGTGCCGGAATTGTGCTGTTCGGCACGGTGGCGGCCAGTGGTATTCGCACCCTGTCCAAGGTTGATTATCGCAACAACATGAACCTGGTCATCGTCGCCACCTCCATCGGCTTCGGCATGATTCCCATCGCCGCGCCAAGCTTCTATGACCAATTCCCCGGCTGGTTCGCCACGATCTTCCATTCGGGGATCAGTTCGTCAGCGATCATGGCGATTTTGCTGAACCTGGCATTCAACCACTTCACTACCGGTAACTCAGACCAGCAGTCGGTATTCGTCGCGGGCACCGAACGCAGGCTGTGTTTCCAGGATGTGGCGGCGCTGCGGGATGGGGATTATTTCAGCGGCGGCAAGTTGTTTGATGCCGAAGGCCAGGAAATTCCTGTGTTGGCGCAGGTGCCAAAAGTGACGGTGCCGGAGCGGGCGCAAACCAGCGAAGTGTAATGACGCATCACGAAAAAGATCGCCGCCTTCGGCAGCTCCTGAAAGAGGCTGCGAGAGGCGGCGTTCTTTTAATTCGTTTTGCAGGTCTCATCCAGAAATTTCACGACCGTGCCCATGCACGCCTGGCGCTCCTCGATGTGAGGCATGTGGGTGGAGTCTTCAAACAACGCCCAGCGAACATCGGGAATCTCTTCCAGGAACGGCTTGACCACTTGAGCGGTCGCCGGGTCATGGCGCCCGGAAATGACCAGGGTGGGCACCTCGATTTTCGACAGGCGGCCTGTGATGTTCCACTCTTTCAAACGGATGCTTTGTTCTTGCATGAGCAGGGTTTGCTGCACACCTTGCGGCAACAGCGTACGCAGGTGCTGGTTTTCGCTGATCCAGGTTCGCATGCAGCTTGGGGAGTTGGCGACGATCAGTGTGCGCAGCCCCCGGGGATGCAGAAGGGCGTGTTCGCAGCCGAGCACGCTACCCCGGGATTGCCCGAGAAGGGCGTAGTTGTTGCTGATTTGCAGGTGATCCAGCAGGTTGTCCAGCTCTTCCAGAAACAGGTTGAGGCTCCAGAATGAGGGGGCCTTGTCGGGCAGGAGCGTTGAGCGACCATTGTCCAGTTGGTCGTAGTGAATGACGGCATGGCCACTGGCAGCCACATCCTTGAACGCGTCGAGGTATTCATGGGTACCGCCCGGGCCGCCATGGAGGATCACCAGTGGTGTCAGGCCGCTATCAAGGTTACCGGTCACCCGATACCAGGTCCGGTAGGCGCCAAAGACAGCAAAGCCTTCGCGGGTTGTTTCGATGAACTCCATTTCGTGCCCTGCCATGGAAAAATGATCAGGTACACAATAGTCGGCACGACAAAATTGCGTAACTAGCAAAACAGCTAGGTTTTCCATCTACTCAAAAACCCAGGGGCAAGTTTGCCGGCACAGATAAAGTCCGGGGCGAATCATGAAAAACTATTCAATGCTTGACTTATCCTTTTCAATCAGTAACATACGGCGCATTCCGCGATAGCTCAGTTGGTAGAGCAAATGACTGTTAATCATTGGGTCCCTGGTTCGAGTCCAGGTCGTGGAGCCAGATATTGAGAAAGCCTGCAGAGATGCGGGCTTTTTTTTGCTCGAGATTTTGTCAGGGAGCTGTGCAAGCAAGCTCCAACTGCAGAACAATCCCCCCGAAGCATCGATTCGGGGCTCGCCTGCCTGGCAATGCTGGGCAGATTCAGGACTCCATTGTGTGACCCGCCCCCAACCTTTGGTTTAGTCTGGATCAATACGTTGATCTCTAGCACCTCAGGAGTACTGAACATGACCGATTCATCTCCCTACCTTCCGCCCAAGGTCTGGACCTGGGACACCGAGAACGGTGGCACCTTCGCCAGCATCAATCGGCCCATCGCCGGTGCGACCCACGATCAGGAGCTGCCGGTGGGGCGCCATCCGCTCCAGCTGTATTCCCTGGCGACGCCGAATGGGCAGAAGGTCACCATTTTGCTGGAAGAGTTGCTGGCCCTCGGTCATCAGGGCGCCGAATACGATGCGTGGTTGATCCAGATTGGCGAGGGCGAGCAATTTGGTAGCGGCTTCGTGTCGGTGAACCCGAACTCGAAGATTCCTGCATTGATGGATCGCAGTGGCACGACACCCATTCGGGTCTTTGAGTCGGGGGCGATTTTGCAGTACCTGGCGGAGAAGTTTGGAGCGTTCCTGCCAACTGAGCCTGCTGCCCGCGCCGAATGCCTGTCGTGGCTGTTCTGGCAGATGGGCAGCGCGCCGTACCTGGGAGGCGGGTTTGGTCATTTCTATGCCTACGCACCGACGAAGATTCAATACGCAATCGACCGGTTTGCGATGGAAGCCAAGCGCCAACTCGATGTGCTGGACAAGCAACTGGCGGTGAGCGAATACATTGCCGGCGATGAGTACACCATTGCTGATATCGCGATCTGGCCCTGGTACGGCGGTCTGGTAAAGGGCCGGCTTTATGATGCCGCCCAGTTTCTCTCGGTACAGGACTACCCGAATGTCCTGCGCTGGGCCGACGCCATTGATGCGCGCCCGGCGGTCATGCGTGGGCGCAGGGTCAACCGTGTTTCGGGGGAGCCGGCCGAGCAATTGCGCGAACGCCACGATGCAGCGGATTTCGACGACCGAGCTTAGTTCGCCAGCCAATTCGACACGCCAAGCTATCACCGAACACAAGCGCGCCGCCGTGCGCGGCGGAGCCTTCCTCGTTGAGGGTTTCGACGCGGGCTTGCAGGCGCTCGGCTTGGGTCTGGGCGTTGCTTTTATCTTTCGGAAATTTTGTCGGCCATATTGGGAATTTTCTGACTCGCTTGATGGCATGGGGTGCCGTAGGTTTGTCAGTTTTACCCTGGAGCAACGCACTTATGGATCAGGTTTCACCCAAAATGGTATCCCGGCGACGCGGTCGTTTGGAGTTGCTGCAAATTAAGGTCGGCATTGCCGCGAGTCTGTTATCTATCGTAACCCTGGCGTGCGTGGCCGGGTGGACGATCTGGGTGACGCACTACGTCAAGCGCGAGTCGGAAATGACCACCTTAATGCTCAAGGAAATGACACAGAAGACGGATCTGAGCCCTCATGTGGGCACGGTATTGGCGACCAAACTGACAACCGCCGAGGGCGGCGGTAGTTTGGTGGAGGTTGGGGTTACGCTGTCCAATCAGGGCAATGATATTGCCAGGATGAACCTGGGTCAGCGGGTGTTATCGATTGTCAAAGTGCAGCGCTTTGACTCGGGGCTGCCGGTTTATGGCCCTGCTTGGGATGTGGCGGCGGCTCGCTACGACGGTATGTCGTCTGCGTTGTTGGTGTTCCCTTATCTCGATATCGGGCCGTCTGAATCCTATGAGCTTAAGTACATGGTCAGGCTTGATGAACCAGGTTTGTATTTGGTGCGGTTTTTATCCCGGATGAAGAGTGATCATATTGACCGTCACAAGTTGAGGATGAATACGCCAGCCCTGATCGAGTATTCGACGGGCGCAGATGCATTTATTACCGTGCCGTAGTTCCTGGCGGGGACGTTTATCGCGATACCAGATCTTCTGGACCATTGCGCAGTCGATCTTTTCGGGAATAGCGATTGCCAGTGACGTCGCCGCCATCAATTCCTTTGGCCTGCGTTGTTTGGTGGCGATGCGTGTTCGACGCCATCAGTGGCCGCGACTCACGGCGGTAGTGGCTGCGGATATATCCCAGCTCAGCATAACGTGGGATATCGCTGCGTCGATGACCTCATGGCCCACGCCATCCCTGGCAAGGATGGAAATGCCCTGGAGGAAGCTGTCGAACACAGTGGCCAGGGCATGGGCATTGGTGGGTAACTGCCCGGCGGCCATGCCGCGTTGTACGCAGGCCGCGATCCCGGCGCGGGTACGCAACCGGGACTGGGTAAGCGCCGTAGTCACCCGCGCATTCTCCGGGGAGGGCGCGCTCATGACGCCCAGGGCTACCATGCAGCCTTTGGGATGGCCTCTTTCACACTGCATGCTGGCCGATTGGCGCAGGGCGGTTTCGATGGACAGGCGGGGTGGCAGGTTTTCATCCCACAGGCATTCGGTGACCTGGGCAAACGTTGCCAGGTAACGCTGCACGCATTCCTGGAACAAGGCGTCCTTGGAGCCGAAGGCGGCGTAAAAACTCGGGGCGGAGATCCCGCCTCCCAGGCCAGCTTTTAATTGGCTCAAGGACGTGGCGTCGTAGCCGTGCTCCCAGAACAGGTGCAAGGCCTGTTCGATGGCTTGATCGCGGTCGAAGCTGCGGGGGCGTCCCATCTGCGCCATGATGAAATCCTCTGAGTGATGACTTAAATACTAGTCGATACATAAGTCGTTGACAACGAGAGTCTGTCTCCGTCAACATTTGTATCGATCGGTATTTATATGGCTCATCGAGCCAACCTCAACCCAGGAGTCTTCCCTGTGACCCCCTCTATTTCTCTATCAGTCGACGCTGTGCCTGAACGCTTGCCCATTGGCGCCTTGCTGGCCCTGGCCATGACCGGCTTCATCTGCATCGTTACCGAAACGTTGCCGGCAGGCTTGCTGCCCCAGATCAGCGATGGCCTGGCGATCTCCCAATCGTTGGCTGGCCAGATGGTCACGGCTTACGCCTTGGGTTCGGTGCTGGCGGTGATCCCCTTGACTATCGCCACCCGCGGTTGGCGCCGGCGCAATGTGCTGTTACTGACCATCGTTGGATTTCTGTTGTTCAATTCGATCACCGCGCTGTCGCCCCATTACGGACTGACGCTGGTGGCGCGCTTCTTTGCCGGGATGGCGGCGGGACTGGCGTGGAGCCTGCTGGCCGGTTACGCCCGGCGCATGGTGGCACCGGAGCAACAGGGCAGGGCGCTGGCACTGGCCATGGTCGGCACGCCGATTGCGCTGTCACTCGGTGTGCCGCTTGGCACTTGGCTGGGCAGTGTGGTGGGTTGGCGCACCGCGTTCGCCATCATGTCGGCCATGACCCTGGTGTTGATTGTCTGGGTGCTGATAAAGGTTCCGGATTACCCCGGACAGGCCGCCCACCAGCGGCTGCCGCTGCGCAAGGTACTGACGACACCTGGCGTACGGCCGGTATTGGCGGTGGTGATTGCCTGGATGCTGGCCCACAACATTCTCTATACCTACATCGCGCCGTTCGTAACGCCCGCCGGGCTGTTGGAGCGGGTGGACCTGGTGCTGCTGGTCTTTGGCGTGGCGGCGTTGGCGGGCATCTGGATCACCGCCAGGTTGGTCGAACCGTTGCTGCGCAGGACGGTACTAATCAGTCTGGCGACCTTTGCCGCGACGTGCCTGGCATTTGGCTTCTCGGCACAAGTGCCGGTGGTGATCTACGTCGGCGTGGCAATCTGGGGCCTGAGTTTTGGCGGGGCCGCCACTTTGTTGCAAACCGCCCTGGCGGATGCGGCGGGTGATGGGGCGGATGTGGCGTTGTCGTTGAATGTGGTGGCCTGGAACAGTGCCATTGCTGGCAGTGGTGTGGTCGGCGCAATCTTGCTGGATACCTGGGGCGTGGCCTCGTTCCCGTGGGCGATGCTGGTATTACTGGCCGTAGGGTTTGCCATCGCGTGGACGGCCCGTCCCCATGGCTTCAAGCCTGGGCGTCGGGCAGCCGGCAAGGCTACTGTCGCGGCACACTGAGCCTTTTTGTGTGCATGCCCCAGTGCTATCGCAGGCTTGCTGGGGCTCGACACACTGGATTCACTTTACCCCGTCTTCCTCACCAAGCATGATGCGCCGCTCGCACTCATGCCATAGGTGCCGGACATCCGTGGTGAAAAGGAACTGCAGTTGAACGAACAGACATTGTCCATGCGCCTGGAGCGCGTGGCCGCGCATGTGCCAGCCGGTGCGCGCCTGGCGGATATCGGCTCTGATCACGGTTACTTGCCAGTGGCGTTGATGCGCCGTGGCGTCATTGCGGCGGCGGTGGCCGGTGAGGTGGCCTTGACGCCGTTTCACGCGGCCGAACGCACCGTGTGCGAGAGTGGTCAGGACCTGCGCATCAGCGTACGCCTGGCCAATGGCCTGGCGGCGATCGAGCCGGGAGACGGGATTACTGCGATCAGTATTTGCGGCATGGGCGGCGAGACCATTCGCGACATCCTCGACAGCGGCAAGGCGCGCCTGACCGGCCAGGAACGCCTGATCCTGCAGCCCAATGGCGGCGAGCAGCCATTGCGCCAATGGCTGATGGAAAATGGCTACCGCATCCTCTTCGAGGAACTGCTGCGGGAAAACCGCTTCGACTACGAAATTATCGTCGCCGAACGCACCGGGCCGGTGGTCTATACCGTCGAACAACTGTACTTCGGCCCGCTGCAGATGCAGGCCCGCAGCCCGGCGTTCCTGGCCAAGTGGCAACGCCTGCTGCGCCATAAGCAGCGAACCCTGACCCACTTCGCCCGAGCGCGACAAGCGTTGCCTGAGGAAAAGGTGCAAGACATCGCCCGACAGGTTCGATGGATCAGCGAGTTGCTGGCTTGAGCTCGGTCGGCCTCACTTACTCTTTTTCAACGCCTTCAACCGCAAAGACGCTCTCTGCACGGCGGCCATCTTCTCGGGGCGCTTCATCCGTTTCCACTGACGAATATCCTCCTTGCTCCGCCCACAGCTGACACACAGATCGCCACTCAACTGACAGATTGAGACACACGGATTCTCGATATCCTTAGCCAAGATTTACTCCCTTCCCCGCATACAGCTTGGCCAAGCGCAGACGCCAATCTGCGCCATGCTGGATACGGCACTCCTCCTCGGAGTCGAACCGCACGCAGTGCTCCAACGAGGGCAGATCCACACCGGCATCCCTCAGCGCGGCGCCCGTCAGTTCACGCATTCGCAGGTCTTCTCCCTGTGCAAGGGCTTGCTCCTTGTTCGTGCGGGTATCAAACACCCAGATCACTCGCAGGCTCTGGGGAAAGGCGGCGTAGTCGACTGCGTGAGTCAGCCAGTCAAACCCGCTGATGTGCGCTTTGGCTATTTCACAGGCTTCGGTCAGGGTCGCAACCAGGCGACGTTCGATACGTGCGCTGTCGCGTTTGGTCGAGGGCATTGCGGGCTCCGGCGGTTACAGTTTTATCGTCATCATGGAAGGGTTTTACCCCGGCGCGCAGGAAAGCGGCTGACAGGTTTTCGTCATGAACGCGTGCGAGTTTTGCCCAGCCGCGAAGATGACGCAACTGAATGTGCCTGCGCGCTAACGCTTCGTTTGATAACGGAAGGTGGATTTCAAGGAGAATAGATGTCGATGTTTTGTCCGGTTATGGAGAAATCCAAAAGGGGTATGAAGGGAGTGACCTCCGGCTCGACGTACCTGGGTATCGACGCCTACGCCTGTTGCATTGGCTGGCGGGGCAGGGTGCAGACGTCGTTGATCATCTTCCTCTGCGTGGGTTCGCTTTGGCTTCCGGTACTGGTGTTGCAGAAGCGTTTGCAGCAGATGGCTTCGAGTGCGGTTGAGGCCGGCAAGGCGCTCGATGATGAATACCATGGCGTCTACAGGAAATGGTTCTGGCTGGGGATTTTCGGGTTTTTGGGGATGTTTGTGATCGTGATGATCATGGTGACGAAGATGACGCCGAGGCAGTTGACTGGGCTGTGGATATAGGAGGGGCGGGTTAGCCCGGATCATACCCGCGCTTGGCATGACTCAATACCGCGTCCAGCGCAGCCCGCAGGCCTGTCGATGCACTGGTCAACGGAGCAGGGCCAGCCGTCACCAACGAAGCCGCGCCACTCATGGAGGCTTGTCCCAACGCCACAATAGACGCGCCTGCTACATAGGCACGCTCAGCGGCCTGCGCGATGGTCGCCAGATAGCCGTCCATGTTGCCCGCCTTGAACATCGCCCATGCGTCCGGAACCATCAGCACCTCCACCGATGCCCCTGCGTGCTGTGCCGCCTGGAAAAACAGGCGAGAGGTGGGCTCGAGTGTGGTTTGGACCGCGCACAACACCACGACCTTTCCACCTGCTTGAACGGCCGCCAATGCCAGAGCCTCATCCGCGCGCAAAATTGGCACCCGGGTGTGTGTGCCGGCACGTTCAACCGCTGGGCCCAAGGTCGAACAGGTGAGCACCACCGCGTCACCGTGTTGAGCCAGTGCAACAAGCACCCGTCGCGTTTCCTCGGCGATACCAGCAGTCAGCGTGCCGGCGTGTTCGGTTGCTGCGAGCAGGTCGGGCCGAACTACGTGGTGCAACACCTGCGGCCCGATCCCCAGCGCTGCTGCGGCAGCGTCAAACACGGCAATGTTGCTCTCGGCAGTATGAAGGCAGGTAATCCGCATCGCTCAAGTTCTCGAAGTTTTTCAACACCCGTCGACTTTAACGCGAGAGCATTGGCGCTACGTCTTTTTCCTTCGTGCCCACATCATGCAGGGAAATCCTCGACGTCTCCGGCAACGCCAACCCGCCCGCCAACGCCAGTAACGCCACCGCGATCAGGTAAAACGCCGGCGACAGGTTGCTGCCAGTGGTGCTGATCAACCACGTCGCTACCAGCGGCGCGGTGCCGCCGAAGATCGTGTAGGCCATGTTGTAAGTGATCGCCGACGCGGTGTACCGCGTACGGGTCGGAAAGGTCTCCGACAGCAAGGCCGCTGTGACCACCCCACACAACACCGCGCCAACCGCCAGCAACATCACCCCGACGATAGACGCCGTGAACGAACCGGAACTCGCCATCAGGAACGACGGATACACCACCACAATCAACAACGCACACGCCGTCATCACCGTGACCCGACGCCCCACCCGGTCCGAATACAGCCCCGCCAGAGGACAAATCGCCGCCGCGAAAATCAACGCAATCAGCGACACCAGCAACGCCATAGCGCGACTCAGCCCACCCGCGACTTGCAGATACGTCGCAAAGTAAGTGGTGAACATGTAAAACGACAGCGCCGTGAGTGACACAAAAGCGCCCAGGCAGCAGATCGCCGCACCATGGTTGCGCAAGGTTTCCTTGAGTGGCGAATGAGCGACGGCATGTTCCTGCTTCACCGCCTGGAACGCCGGCGTCTCATCCAGCTTCCAGCGCAAGTAAAGCCCCACCAGGCCCAGCGGCGCAGCAATCAGAAACGGCAGGCGCCACCCCCAACTGCCCATCGCCTCGGCGGATAACGACGCTTCAAGAGCGTAAGCCACCACGGCTGCGGCGGCGAAGGCGGAAAACGTCGACACCGGAACGAAGCTGCCATACCAGGCGCGTTTGTCACTCGGTGCGTGCTCCATCAGATAAGCACAGGCGCCGGCGTATTCACCCCCGGCGGAGAAACCCTGGGCGCAGCGGATCAGCGACAGAAGAATCGGTGCCGCGACACCAATGGCGGCGTAGGTGGGGAGCAGGCCGATCAGGGTTGTAGCGCCGGCCATCAGCAAAATTGTCATCGCCAGGGTGCGTTTGCGGCCGATTCGGTCGCCGAGCATGCCGAAGAAAATCCCGCCCAGGGGGCGAAAAGCGAAGGCTACGGCAAATACCGCGAAGGTTTTGAGCAGCGCGACACTGGCGTCGCCGCTGGGGAAGAATTGCTGGGCGATGGTGGTGGCGAGGAAGCCGTAGACGGCGAAGTCGAACCACTCCACGAAATTGCCGATGCCGGCGGCGATGATCACTTTTCGCAGGGTTTTGGGGCTTACCTGTTCGGTGGATGGGCTCGTCATGGTGGGCCTCGGCGTTTTTATCAGTAATCATTCGATTATCGGAGGAGTGACCAAGGCGGCAGGGTTCAAAAGTGTCGTTCGCGTAGTCAGTAGCGACTTGGTGGGGTTGATGTAGGCAGGATTTGGGCCAGGTTGGCGAAGATAGTTGTTGGATGGGGAGTTCTGGATGATTGGGTCAGGTCACAACAAAAGAGCCACTCGGCTATTCGAACCAACGAAAATTCTGGGCTGCCCTCGATTCTCCTAAGAAAATGGCCTTAAGATAGTCGAAGGCTGGAATGGAACATCTCGACTAAAGGACGCGACATTTATGGAAGTCAGCTTTTCTCAAATCAGCGAGCGTTTGAACAACCGTCGATTCACCGTAGCGGACAACACCCAAGGGCTATCCGGTGCAGGCACAGTGTTTCATTACCATGTCGAGGAAAATGCCATTTCGGGTACTTACCAAGGCGGCCGAATTCGTATGGGTAACGGGCGCGTGACTGGTCCCACTACCATTGAGCTTCTTTATCAGTGTTTAACGACGGAGGGTGAGATTCTCGCCGGCTGGTCTCGTGGCACGGTAGGTGTTGACCCGGCAGGGCGGACCACGCTGACTTTTGTATGGGGTTGGTTGTCGGGCGCGACTGGAGGTGGGGAGTCTAGCTACGTTGAGCTTGTTGCGTAGCGGTTAAGTAAAAAAGCAAAAAGGGGACTGGATAAAAGTGGGATAAAAGGGACTCAGATTTATTTATGATTTGGGCGCCAAAAGCGCTGTAAAAATAAACCCCCCGTTGTTCTGCTTTGTTCTATGGTCGAAGCGGCTGTTCGTGAAAGACAGCTTTCGGCCGATTCTGTTGAAAAAGTCGACCATGGTTTGCGCAGCACAAAAGTATGCGCCTGAGATTGAAATCTTTACTTTCGGCAGAGGCTTCCGGACTCGGATTTCACGTAGCAGTGTGCAAAAAAGACGTTTTAACCAGTCAATGACCAGGCTGTTTGGGCGAACCGACTTTTTCAACAGAATCGGCCAATAGCGGACGGCGCATGACAAGGCGTTTCTACAATAAATGCTCGCGGAGAAAATCGATGAAAGCCATCGTCCGCGCTGAACGTCGCCGCTCACGACTGAGCACGGCGCTGACAGGTAGCGCGCTGCTCTGATAATTGTCGAGTACGGTATGAACCTTGCCCTGCTCGACGTCAGCTGTGAACAACCATTCTGGTGAAAGGGAAATACCCAAGCCGCAGAGAACCATTTCGCGGATGGCCTCGCTGCTGTTACTGGTGACGTTGCCCTTGATAGCTACATCGAGCTCTTGCGCGATGTGCGTGAAGTGCCAACTGTCGTAATGCTCCAGCAAAGTGAAACCGATGCAGTTGTGGCCTGTCAGCTCGTTGGGCTCACGTGGCACGCCGTGTCGATCCAGGTAGCCGGGCGCGGCATAGACCCGCCGCGGGCTGGTACCCAGTGGCACTGCCACCAATCCCTCGCTCTTCACCACGCCAATGCGGATAGCCAGGTCGATATTTTCCTTGAGCAGGTCTTCATTGTGGTCACTCAGCCGTAGGTCAATCCGGACATCGGGATGGCGTTGCAGGAAAGTCCCTATGAGCGGCGCGATGCATAACCTTCCATAACTGACCGGGGCGGCGACTCGCAGAGGGCCGGCGATCTGCTCCTGACCGCTGGTGAAGCTGCGCGTGGCGGTTTCGAGGTGGCCGAGAATTTCCTGGCAGTGGCTGTAGAACCGTTGCCCCTGGTCGGTCAGGGCCAAGTACCGGGTGCTGCGGGCGAACAGTGGCCCGCCCAGGTACTGCTCCAGAGCGCGCACCTGCTTGCTTACTGCCGGCTGGCCCATGTTCAGTTCGCGAGCCACCGCGGAAAACGACCCGCGCTCCACGACGCGTACAAAGGTGTGCATGCTGTCGAACAAGTCCATCGGCGTTTAGGTCTCTTTGTGGAATAAGTCATATGCAAATTTAGCTTCTTATTGGAATGATGAAAGCGCGACAATCTGTAGGTGTCAACTCAATCAGAGGTACCCATCATGAATCACACCATGCTCGCCGCTGTCGCCGAATCCGCTCATGCCACTCTGACTGTCCGCCAAATCGATCGCCCTGTCCCCGGTCAGGGCCAGGTACTGGTCAGGGTTAACGCCGCCGGAGTCAATCCACTCGATACCAAAATCGCTGCCGGCGCGGGGGCTCACGCCCGCCAAGCCCTGCCGGCAGTGCTTGGCCTTGACCTCGCCGGTACGGTCGTCGAACTGGGCGAAGCGGTCGAGGGTTTCACCGTAGGCCAGGAAGTCTTCGGCATGCCCGGTGGCATCGGTGGTGCCCAAGGTACTATGGCCGAGTACATTGCCGTGGATGCCCGGCTGATCGCTGCCAAGCCACACACCCTCGACATGCGTGAGGCGGCTGCATTGCCTTTGGTGTTCATTACCGCATGGGAAGGTCTGGTCGATCGCGCCAATGTCCGCTCCGGTCAGCGTGTACTGATTCATGGCGGCGCAGGTGGGGTCGGCCAAGTGGCTGTGCAACTGGCTAAGGCTAGCGGTGCCGATGTCTACGCCACCGGTTCGGCGGGTAGTCTCGACTTCATTCGCTCGCTGGGGGCTACGGCGATCGACTATCAGGCACAGAGCGTCGAGGACTATGTCGAGCACTACACGGCTGGTGAAGGATTCGACATTGTCTACGACACTGTCGGCGGCAGCACACTGGATGCTTCATTCAAAGCGGTGAAAGCTTATACCGGGCACGTGCTGAGCTGCCTGGGTTGGGGCCAGCATAGCCTGGCGCCGTTGTCGTTCAAAAGTGCAACCTACTCGGGCGTCTTCACCCTGGCGCCGCTGCTCACCGGCAAAGGGCGCGAACACCACGGCGCTATCCTGCGCGAGGCCGCCGTGCTGGCCAATGCTGGTCAACTGACGATCCGCGTGGATCAACAGCACTTTGCGCTGCCAGACGTCAACGAGGCATTTCGCCAAGTCGCCGAAGGCCGCGGCAAGGGCAAGACGGTAATCCAGTTGGTGAGTGAATAGCCCCTTGTGATCCCTGGTTCAATCAGCGCAAACGGCCAAGAGCGTCCGCTTCTGGCCCCGAGTGTGTAAAAACGTCAGATTGGGTTTTCTATTTCGACGCTAGGAGACCGTGCTCACGTTTCGCAAACTGATCAAGGTCACGATGTTTTCAGGAACAGTTAAAACGGCTCAGTAGCCTCTTAAAGTCCTTTGGACGGGGTAAAAAAGACTGGCTTTTACGCCGTTAACGCTTTCATCAAGCCAGTGGTGCCGATGATTTTCATGACCCGTTTCAGGTTGTAGGCGAGCACATTCAGGCTCATCTCGGCGCTTACCCCGTTAAGCTTTCGGGTCAGGAAGTGTGTCGCGCCCATCCATTGCTTGAGCGTCCCGAAGGGATGCTCAACCGTCCGTTTTCGGATCCGCATCATTTCCGGCGCGTTGCTCAGCCTGTTCTGCATTTCCTCCAGTACGGCTTCATGCTCCCAGCGTCGAACCCGCCGTTCCGTGCTCGGTGTGCACTGCGGTTTCATTGCGCAGCCCCCGGCATTTCGAACTCCAGTAACGGTGCAACGTCAGGCCTTTTTCAACGTTGGTATAGCGCCAGATCAGCGTCTCTCCAGCCGGACAAATGTATTCGTTCTTTGCCGCGTCATAGATGAAGGCATCGTTATTGAAACGCCCGCCCGCTTTGGCTCCAGATGTCATCGGCTTGGGCACATAGGCGGTGATGTCTGCATCGTGACAAGCCAAGATCTCTTCGCTTTTGAAGTAGCCTCGGTCAGCCACTATCGACAGCATTTCTGACGCCATCGCCTCGCGGGCCTGCTTGGCCATCGAGCTGAGTTGATCGCGGTCGGAACCGACGTTGGTAACCTCATGTGCAACGATCAAATGGTGCTGGGTATCGACCGCTGTCTGCACGTTGTAACCGACGATTCCCGTGCCGCGAGTCATCATGGAGCGAGCGTCTGGATCGGTCAGTGAGACCTGTTTATCCGGCGATTCGTTGAGCTGAATTTCAATGACCTGTAACTCTTTCATCTGAGCTTTGAGCTTGTCGATTTTCTCTTGCAGACGAGTAGCCTTGGGCTGAGCGATGGTGGGTTCTTGCTGATCGGCTTCGTCGAGCGCAGTCAGATACCGATTGATACTCGATTCAATTTCTTCCATTCGCCGCTTCAGCTTGGCGCTGGTGAAATTGCGGTCGCGGTTGTTGACGGCCTTGAATTTACTGCCGTCGATGGCAACCAGATTTTCTCCGAATAATCCCAACGGCAGGCACAGCACCACGAACTGGCGGCAGACGCCTCGGATGGCCTTGCTGTTGTCTTTTCGGAAGTTGGCGATGGTCTTGAAATCGGGCATCAAACGCCCGGTCAGCCACATCAGCTCGACGTTGCGTTGGGCTTCTCGTTCCAGGCGCCGACTCGACTGAATGCGGTTCAGATAGCCGTAGATGTAGATCTTCAGCAGGACAGCGGGATGGTAAGCCGGCCTGCCAGTATCTGCTGGTATGGCGCCTTCAAAACCCAGTTTGACCAGGTCAAGTTCGTCGACAAAAACGTCGACTACGCGCACCGGATTGGTATCCGTGACGTAATCGTCGAGGCTCTCTGGAAGGAAGGTGCTTTGGCCTCGATGTTCACCTTGGATAAAGCGCTTCATGGGCGATCCTTGCGATGAAATCCTCAGAAATCATAGCAAGGGTTCACGAAAGCGTTTTTACACACTCTGGGCCGATTGCTGCCTCTCGTGAAGGGCTGCACCCGGCCAATTCTGGTGGTTCACCAGTCCTGTCGAGCAATCATTCGAACGGCTGATCCGCGCCGAAACTTGCCCAATAGAGACAATGCCGCTTCGCTGCCCTTATCTGGGGCGAAAGTATTCCGGAAGTAATACCCCCCTCACTTGTCTGTCGCCATTACATCTGTCTGCCGTTGCGTGCAGCGATCGCAACGGTGCTCGGCAAATCAGCAAGTGAAACGAACCGTCGTGTCGCGCCATCAAGTGCATCAATGCAACCCGATTCGATGTCGTAGACCCAGCCATGCAGATTCATGCGCCCCTGCTCGAGCGCGAGTGCCACCGATGGGTGCGTACGCAGATTCGCCAGTTGCGCGATTACGTTTTCGCGCACGAGGCCGTCGAGCTTTGCGCGGGGCGTGTCGAACTCATGCGCCGCGTTAATCGCTTTCGCGGCGTCCGAGTGACGTAGCCAGTTAGCGACCGCGGGCAGATGGTCCAGACACGTGCAGCGTGAGATCGCTCCCATCGCTCCGCAGTCCGAGTGGCCGCAGATCACGATGTCCCGCACGCCGAGCACTGCGACCGCATATTCAACGGTAGCCGAGACTCCGCCCGGTTCGGGACCATACGACGGCACAATGTTGCCGGCGTTGCGAATCACGAACAGCTCGCCCGGTTCGCGCTGTGTAAGGAGTTCAGGTACAACACGACTGTCCGAGCAAGTGACGAACAACGCCTTTGGATTTTGTGTCGTCGCGAGCTGCCTGAAAAGTTCGACGCGTTGCGGATAAACCTCGCGCTGAAAGCGCAGAAAGCCGTCAATAATGTCACGCATGGAGTTCTCCAAACCTGAATGCCGGATGGCGCGAGCACTCAATATGCCATCGCGCCGTTGTGGTCGTCATTATCGCAGACCTCACGCGCGTTGGCTGTACTCGATCAACGATGGACTTCGAGCCGCGACCAGCGCGGCGGATGTCTGAAGCGCCTTGGCAGCTGCCATTTATGTATCGCAGCCTGAAAGACGATTGAATGGCCCCATTTTTTATAGACATCCTATGACCGCTTCTGGCCCAGAGTGTGTAAAAACATTTTTCCGCGCAGCACGCAGCCGAAACCAGACTGAAGTTCGCGCTTCTACGCAAAATCTGTGTCTGTTCGCCTGCCGATAAATTTCAGATTTAACGTAGATGCGCCCATTTCAATTTTGGCGAAGCGTTTTTACACACTCTGGGCCGATTGCGGCCAGCCAGAAAGGACTATTCTTGGCCATCATCTACTTTGATCTGTTGAGTTCGTTTAATTACGATTCAAGGTTCTCCGCCGTCATCTGTTGTGTTTACTTTGTACTCAATGTTTTCCCGCGTCTGCCATGTCGCCATTTGTCGTCTATCTAGTGCGCGACAGAGCGACAGTGTCAGCCGGCCAACTCAACTTTCGGTAGATTTCCGACGGTAAAACCGTCTGAAATCGAATTTAGAGTGGTCAGCGATCGGTCACCATTTGGCTCTTACAAAGAGGAGAGCCTTGATCATGAGCAAAGAAGCACAAACGATAGTCACCCTGCTGGATCGCGAGTACGAGCAGGTGCATCGCGGATGCGAGACGCTTGGCCGATAGCTACGTGGATGCGTCCATGAAGCTGTACAAAAAGACCGGAGTAACATCTGTCGTGGCTGCCGTGTCAATCAAGCAGACAGGCACTTGCTGTGGTCGCGCTGTACAAGGCAGTCGGCGGAGAGGGCCTGGAGCCGGTTCAGTAGCTTTGCGCGACAGTGATACTCAGTTGACGGCTTTAAGACAGCCGATCAGGGTCTCGATAAATAGCTGCAGCGATGGTGGTAGTGTGCGTTTGGGCATGGTCAGGACTTGAATGGTCCGGTCGGAAAATCGGGGGTTCGACAGTGGGACCGAAATCAGGTCATTACTGTCATTCACCCGCTGGCTGATTGCACCACCAAACGCGATCGTGTCGGTGTGACGGACAAACTCATGAATGGCCCCGGAGTAGTTGCAGGTCATCACGTGATTGAAGGCCAACCCCTCCATTTCGCAGACTAGGTCGAACAACTGCCTCTGGGTCGTGCCTTTGGGTGTGAGCGCCAAGGGGAACGGCACGAGCGAGCGCAGGGGCAATTGCTTGAGCGTCGACAGCGGATGACCGGCACGCATGATCGCGCGAATCGCCGAGCGGCTTGAATAGAGGATCTCGACACCTTCGGTAGGTTCTGTGCTGAACGTCAACCCTACGTCGGCATCACCGCGCTTCACTTTCTCTGCGCATTCGAGCGGTGACATTACCTCCAACACGTACTGGAAAGCCGGATGTAGCGGGTAATGCTGGATCAATACGTGCGGCAGAAAATAACGTGATAGACCCTCTGTCGAAACCAGGCGAATAACTCTCGCTCCGGGGTAATCACCGCCGCGTAGCTCCGACAGCAGGGCCTGTTCTTCCAACGAGGCGCGCCTTGCGTGGTGGGCCAAAGCGCTACCGGCAGCCGTCGGCTCCATGCCCCGTGGCCGACGCTCGAACAAGGGTAAGCCAATACTCTCCTCCAAGAGGGCGATCTGGCGGCTGACCGCGCTGGGCGCGATATGCAAGCGCTCACCGGCGGCAGCCAGCGAACCTGAATCAAACACGGCCAGAAAATAACGATAATCCATGGGCTTCTCATGTGCCAAGGCATCTATTAATTAGAAGCTAGTATTCAAAAAACAGCAATATACAGTGCGATAGGCGACTTCTATATTGGCCTGAATCTTTCAGCTCTAATCGGAACTGTTATGTCCAAGCAACAAGCACTCGCCAGTGTTCGCCAATACCTGACCGACGGCCATTTCGAAGCCGACTTGCGTCGCAGGGTCGCCATACGCAGTGAAAGCCAGGCCCCCGGCCAGGCGCAGGAATTGACGCGTTATCTTCATGAGGAAATAAAACCTGCCCTGGAACGGATGGGCTTTGAGTGCCAGACCCTTGAGAATCCGAAGGGCGCGGGCCCATTGCTGTTCGCTTCGCGTCACGAAGGCGCGGACCTGCCGACGGTACTGAGCTATGGGCATGGCGACGTCGTACTCGGTTATGCCGAGCAATGGCGTGAAGGCCTCAACCCCTGGGTGCTGGCCGTGGAAGGCGATCGTTGGTATGGACGCGGCACCGCCGATAACAAAGGCCAGCACAGCATTAACCTGACGGCGCTGGAGGCCGTGATCAAGGCCCGTGAGGGGCGCTTGGGGTTTAACATCAAGGTTTTGTTTGAAACCGGTGAAGAGTGCGGTTCTCCCGGATTGCGCGAGGTCTGCACGACTCATCGACAGTTGCTGCAAGCCGATGTTTTCATCGCATCGGATGGCCCACGCCTGAACGACAGCCGCCCGACGATATTTCTCGGATCTCGAGGCTCGGTGCTGTTTTCCTTGCAAGTGCAGGCACGCGACAAGGGTTTGCACTCCGGGAACTGGGGAGGCGTCATGTCCAACCCGGCCGTGGTGCTGGCCAACGCACTGGCAAGCCTGGTGGATCAGCACGGCCGCATTCGTTGCCGAGAACTGGTGCCCTCTTCGATTCCCGACTCGGTGCGTGCAGCCATCCACGACCTGGGCATCGATCAACACGCCCTCGGCCGCCCCCTGGATGCTGATTGGGGGGAGCCGGGCCTGACCCTGGGCGAACGGCTTTTTGCCTGGAACACCTTGGAGATCCTCGCGTTTACGGCGGGCAATCCTGCCAAGCCCGTGAATGCCATTCCACCTTCGGCGATCGCGCATTGCCAATTGCGTTTTGTGGTCGGCACTGATTGGCAGAACCTGGAGCAGCTGCTGCGCCAACATTTGGATGCTGAAGGCTTCCACTGCGTCAACATCGTCATTGATCGTTGCACGCCCAGCACTCGCCTGGACCCCGACAATCCATGGGTGCGTTTTGCGAAAAAGGTCATCAGCGACACAACCCCCAGGCCGATCGCCGTACTGCCCAACCTTGCCGGTACGCTGCCTAACGACATTTTCGCTAATGTCCTGGGGCTACCAACCCTATGGATTCCGCACTCCTACCCCGGCTGCTCACAACACGCGCCCGATGAACACCTACTGGGTTCGGTGGTGCTCGAAGGCCTGCAAATAATGACCGCCCTGTTCTGGGAACTGGGCGACATGGCGCAATCGCGCACATAAAAAACAGGGCTCAGCCCTTTGTATCTGCCGCTCACACACTTACAAAACCAGGAGCGTCGAACATGACAGCGTTATCGTCCACCCTCGTTACACCTGCAACTGAACGGAGCAAATCCATATGGAAACCGGTCGGCGCCGCCTTGATCGGAAACACCCTTGAATGGTTTGACTTGTCGGTTTACGCCTACTTTGCGTTAACCATCAGCAAGGTGTTTTTCCCCGCAGCGGACCCAGCAGTGTCACTGTTTCTTGCATTCGCGACTTTTGGCATTTCTTTTCTGATTCGTCCGCTGGGCGCTGCGGTTCTGGGCTCTTATGCCGACCGACAAGGCCGCAAGAAAGCATTGAGCCTGTCCATATTGCTGATGCTGATCGGCACGGCGACGATAGCGGTGATGCCCAGCTATTCCACTATCGGGATAATCGCACCTATCGGCATTCTGTTTGCGCGCCTGCTGCAAGGTTTCTCCGCCGGCGGTGAGTTCGGCAGCTCAACCGCGTTCATGATGGAGCACGCCCCGCAAAAGACCCGTAACTTTGTCGCGAGCCTGCAATTTGCGAGTCAGGGCTTTGGCGTGGTGATCGCCTCTTTATTCGGCTATTTCCTGACGACCAGTCTTGATGATCAACAGATGTTCGAGTGGGGTTGGCGGGTGCCGTTTTTCTTTGGTTTGATTCTTGGTCCGGTGGGGCTTTACATCCGCCGCACGGTGGATGAGTCCCCTGACTTCAAGGAGAGCGAGCCCGGTTCGCAGCCGTTAAGGGATGTGCTTCTTTCACAAAAGACATTGCTGCTAGTCGCAATGGGGGTGCTGATCGTGTCGACGGCATCCAATTTCATGATCAAGTACATGCCGTCCTATGCGTCAACCACATTGAACATTCCACTGTCGTCGGGCTTCCTGGCTACGCTGACCGGTGGCCTGATCCTAACCCTGGTGACACCCATTGTCGGCTTCATAACCGGGTTCGTCAGTCGTATCAAAATCATGCTCTGGGCCTCAATCATCTATATCCTGGCGATCGTTCCGGCATTCCTCTGGCTGAACAAAGTTCCTAGTGCAACGTCGCTGTTACTCGTTGTCTCGATGATGGCGCTGATCAAGGCCGTTTACTTCGCACCGCTAGCCTCACTAATGGCTGATGTGTTCCCCATCCATACCCGGGTGACGGGCATGTCGCTGAGCTACAACCTGTCAGTGACGATCTTCGGCGGCTTTGCGCCAGTGATTGCTACTGGACTGATCGCGCTTACAGGTTCTCAGCTGGCCCCCAGCTTTTATCTAATCCTGGCGGCCGCCCTTAGCATCAGTGCCTTGTTGGTTGCCAGGCGAAAGTTGAAGTTATCGTAACTCAGTACCCCTTTGACCGTAGACCTTACCAAAACCAATAAGGCAGGCACTTGGGTGTTGGTTCATTGACCAACTCCAGGTGGTAAGTAATAGAGTTAAAGAAAAACATATTCAATATAAGGAAGGCGACAGCACCAAAAGAGAAAATCGCCAATTCACGATGTGGATGCACGCAGAAACGTGACCCCATCCAAGGCCGAACTGCAACAAGGGCAATCAAACCCGCGAACGCACCGTGATAGTTTGGCCGAAGAGGGGTCACAGCATAAAGACCATATGTAAATGCAAGCAGTAACCAAAGGCCATCCGGCGTACCCAGTGCTCTGGGAGTTCTCTTTCGATATCCATGCCCATGGGAAATGATGGATTCTGATGGGCAGTAGCAGCGACTAGGCTAAGAAGGTCTGGCTTTCGAACTCCCTTTTGGCCAAGCCTGCTGCTAATGACCGTTTTGGGTCGATAGTGGCCTGTGGAGAAGAAAGCTATCAGCGCCAAGCGGACTGATCGACCCTGGCCGGGGTCGATCAGGGGAATTCTTAGAAACTCCATTCCTCAGCTTGGACGACTCGGCAGAATGGCCCAGCCAAGGTTGCATTGTGGTGGGCAACGATGGCTTCTGCTTTGAGCGTTGGAGTATCAGAGCAGGTATGTCCATTGGCGATGAGCACAGCATCGAAGCCGCAATCGCGGGCAGCACGGCAAGTACTATCTACGCAGTATTGAGTTTTCATTCCTGTAACGACGATGCCTTCACAGTCACGCTCGCGTAGCTGACTGGCCAGGTCAGTCTGAGCGAAAGCGTTGGGACGTTTTTTCTCGAAAATCACTTCGTCACCCCTTAGCTGCAACTCCTGGACAAGCTCGGTGAGCGGGCTACCCGGCTCGATAGGAGACCCGGCCGGACCTATTTTGGCGAAGCGTTTTTACACACACTGGGCCGAAAGCAGCCCTTTAATTTTCATGCTGGTCTACCATGCCACCCCGGCAGTAGTTTCACGCGCTACCGACTTCAATCCTCCAAGGTATCGCAAATGAGCATCGACCAAATCAGTCTCCCCAAAGGCGTAGGCCCACACGCCATCAAACTCCTCGACGCCATCACCGGTGCTGACACGAAAGAAGACCTGAACCGCGCTGGCGGCAAGGCCGAGGGTTTTGTGTTGGGCCTGGAAAGCACTAAAGCCATCAAAAGCCAAATCGCCGAGTCGCTGTATGTGGCTTACGACGACGCGGCGAGTAATCGGTTGAGTGAGTTGAAGGGTTAGTCCCGCAGGACCGCGTTGGGCTCTATCTACAGGGTGTTTCGCGGCCCATCAGTTTGCCGATCAGCAATACGCTCAACTTGCTCAGTTGGTGAATGGCCAGCGCAACGTCGCGGTCTTTGCCGGTCAGTTCGCTGGACAGGTCGAGCAGCAGGGCGCTGACGGAGGAAGGGGTATCGTAGTTGTTGGTGATCAGGGTTTCGCTGCTGACGCCGGAGGTGACGCTGAAGAGGGCGCTCGTCTCTGGGACGGTGTTGGTGTCGGTGGCGGGGTTCAGGTAGTGATCAAGGGCGCGCCGGGCGGCTTGTTGGAGTTTAGATCCGGGGTGTTTGGAGGATTCGGGGTTACTTTGTACATATACGCAATTCCTGACTTGGGGCTGACTCCCTTTCGCTACTAAACGAAAAGGGTGGCAGCTGCACGCAGGTTAGTAGACCGGGGAATTACGCAAAGCCGGCGCGCCCGAAGGCGCCCTACGCACAGCCACCATCAAGCACAGACAGGAACGTCTGATTGATGAAGCTCATGCACTAAGCGCAATTCAACTAAGGGCTACTAAACCCGATCACTGAGGTTTCAGCCACCGAGCAACCTTAGAGACCCATACCCAAGCGAAGCAGCTACCCACCGATACGCCCTCAAGCCCAAGTCACTCAAACACCAGGGCAAACAGCGTGCTTGCTTACAGCCGTGAGTGGATCACGGCTCGCGTCGAGGCGCTGAGGTTGAATCAGCTCTCGCAGGAACTGCTTTCGTCCTGGCTGGATTCAGCCGCCAGCTTCAGTCGGTCAGCTTTGCTGATGTATTTATCCTTGCCGGACGGTGCCAATTTGGCGCTGGCCTTTTTGGCGTGAGCCTTTAATAGCTGCTTTATTTTTTTACGACGATTCATGGTTTCTGCTCAACGGGTAACGGCTTGAATAATATCAGCTTAAATTAGTTGATCAGCCCCCGAACTGCAGGGTGCCCATGGCCAGTTTTGCCATCAATGCCCCGGCGCCCAACTGCACCAGCCACAGCGCCAACCCGCCGAGGAATACCCCGAGGGCGACTTGCAGCACCAGGCTTTTCTGGCGCTTGGCTTGAGGGGCGCGAGGGGTGAAGTGGTCCAGTTCGTCGCGGTCGGCACGCAGGCCCAGGTCGTCGTTTTTCATAGTGTTCTCACAGCAAAGGGGCAGTTGTGGTTCAGTCTAGGGCTGGGCGCAGCAGGCAGCGAGTTTTTTGTAGGAGCAGGGGACGCCTGGTTCTTGTACGCGAAGGTCGTTAACGATAACGCGGGTATACAGAATGAGCGTGGTGCTCTTGAGTTTTTCGCGAGCAAGCTCGCTCCTACAGTGGGTATGAAAAAGGGGAAGCCATTTTGGCTTCCCCTTTTTTGCATCGTAGCCAGGCTTACAGCACCTGAACGATCGCCTTGGTCACGGCACCGATGTTCGCCTGGTTCAGCGCGGCGACGCAGATGCGGCCGGTGTCCAGGGCGTAGATGCCGAACTCGCTGCGCAGGCGGGTGACTTGCTCAACGGTCAGGCCGGAGTAGGAGAACATTCCGCGCTGGCGACCGACAAAGCTGAAGTCGTGGCCTGGAGCAGCCTTGGCCAGTTCGGTCACCATCTGCTCGCGCATACCGCGAATGCGTAGGCGCATCTCGGCCAGTTCGGCTTCCCATTGGGCGCGCAGCTCTGGATTGTTCAGCACCGCTGCCACAATCACCGCGCCGTGGGTCGGCGGGTTGGAGTAGTTGGTGCGGATCACGCGTTTGACCTGGGACAGGATGCGCGCGCTTTCTTCTTTCGATTCGCTGACGATGGACAAGGCGCCAACGCGCTCGCCGTACAGCGAGAACGACTTGGAGAACGAGCTGGAGACAAAGAAGGTCAGGCCCGATTCGGCAAACAGGCGCACGGCGGCGGCGTCTTCGTCGATACCGTCGCCAAAGCCCTGGTAGGCCATGTCGAGGAATGGCACCAGGTTTTTCGCCTTGACCACGTCCAGCACTTGTTTCCAGTCCGCCGGGCTCAAGTCGACGCCGGTCGGGTTGTGGCAGCAGGCGTGCAGCACGACGATGGATTGTGGCGGCAGGGCGTTGAGGTCTTCCAGCAGACCGGCACGGTTTACGTCGTGGGTGGCGGCGTCGTAGTAGCGATAGTTCTGCACCGGGAAGCCGGCCTGTTCAAACAGCGCGCGGTGGTTTTCCCAGCTTGGGTCGCTGATGGCGACGACGGCGTTGGGCAGCAGTTGCTTGAGGAAGTCGGCACCGATTTTCAGGGCGCCGGTACCGCCGACAGCCTGGGCGGTGATGACACGGCCGGAACTGATCAGCGGTGAGTCAGCACCAAACAGCAGCTTTTGTACGGCCTGGTCATAGGCAACGATGCCGTCGATCGGCAAGTAGCCACGGGCGGCGTGCTGCGCCACGCGAATGGCTTCCGCTTCGGCAACGGCACGCAAGAGTGGAATCTTCCCCTCTTCGTTGCAGTAAACGCCCACGCCAAGGTTGACCTTGGTGGTTCGGGTATCGGCGTTAAATGCTTCGTTGAGGCCCAGGATTGGATCGCGTGGTGCCATTTCGACAGCGGAGAACAGGCTCATTTTTGCGGCGGCTCTGAATGGGAAAGGAGGGACGTGTCGCGCTCCAGCCGAATGCACTAGAGCGGTGCACAAACGGGGAGCTAGTATAGAGGCCATCAGTGTCGACCGCGACAGCCGAAACGGCTTTTCGAGCAAGTTTTTCAGTTTATTTGTCGACCGTTAGTCTTATTGCAATCTCAATATGAAAGGGCGGGTAGGACGATTGCCTTGAAAGCCGTCACATTTGCCTCCACTTCTACAGCTATCATGGTTTTTTCCTGCGGCGGGCACTCTTGCAGTCCCCGTCGCACGTTGTCTTTATCGTCCCAGCCAGTGTGTTCTCGCCGGGGTGACTTCAGAGGTACGTTATGTCGGATTTCCAGCTAGTCACCCGCTTTGAGCCCGCCGGCGATCAACCGGAAGCCATCCGTCTGATGGTTGAAGGCATCGAGGCCGGCCTGGCTCACCAGACTTTGCTCGGGGTGACGGGTTCAGGCAAGACCTTCAGCATCGCCAACGTCATCGCCCAGATCAATCGTCCGACTCTGGTGCTGGCGCCGAACAAGACCCTGGCCGCGCAGTTGTACGGCGAGTTCAAGGCGTTTTTCCCGAACAACGCGGTGGAGTACTTCGTTTCCTACTACGACTACTACCAACCGGAAGCCTACGTTCCGTCCTCCGACACCTTTATTGAGAAAGACGCCTCGATCAACGACCACATCGAACAGATGCGGCTGTCGGCGACCAAGGCATTGCTGGAGCGCAAGGATGCAATCATCGTCACCACGGTGTCTTGCATCTACGGCCTGGGCAGCCCGGAAACCTATTTGAAAATGGTGCTGCACGTCGATCGTGGCGACAAACTCGACCAGCGCGCCTTGCTGCGCCGCTTGGCGGACTTGCAGTACACCCGCAACGACATGGACTTTGCCCGGGCGACCTTCCGCGTACGCGGCGATGTGATCGACGTCTACCCGGCGGAATCCGACCTGGAAGCGATCCGCATCGAGTTGTTCGATGATGAAGTCGAGAGCCTGTCGGCCTTCGACCCGTTGACCGGCGAAGTGATTCGCAAGCTGCCGCGTTTCACCTTCTATCCCAAAAGCCACTACGTGACCCCGCGAGAAACCTTGCTGGGCGCCATCGACGGCATCAAGGAGGAGTTGGTCGAGCGCCTGGAATACCTGCGCTCCAACAACAAGCTGGTGGAGGCCCAGCGCCTTGAGCAACGCACCCGTTTCGACCTGGAGATGATCCTCGAGCTGGGTTACTGCAACGGCATCGAAAACTACTCGCGCTACCTCTCGGGTCGCGAGTCCGGGCAGGCGCCACCGACATTGTTTGATTATCTGCCGGCCGACGCCTTGCTGGTGATCGACGAGTCCCACGTCAGCGTGCCGCAGGTCGGCGCGATGTACAAAGGTGACCGCTCGCGCAAAGAGACGTTGGTGGAATACGGCTTCCGCCTGCCGTCGGCACTGGATAACCGGCCGATGCGCTTCGATGAGTTCGAAGGTATTAGCCCGCAGACGATTTTTGTCTCGGCCACGCCGGGTAATTACGAGGCGGAACATGCGGGACGCGTGGTTGAGCAACTGGTGCGCCCGACCGGCCTGGTAGACCCGCAAATCGAAATTCGCCCAGCGCTGACCCAGGTTGACGATCTGCTTTCGGAGATCGGCAAGCGCGTGGCACTGGAAGAGCGGGTGCTGGTCACCACCCTGACCAAGCGCATGTCCGAAGATTTGACCGACTACCTGGCCGACCACGGCGTGCGGGTGCGCTATTTGCACTCGGACATCGACACCGTGGAACGCGTGGAAATCATCCGCGACCTGCGCCTGGGCACCTTCGATGTGCTGGTGGGGATCAACCTGCTGCGCGAAGGTCTGGACATGCCGGAAGTGTCTCTGGTGGCGATTCTCGATGCCGACAAAGAGGGCTTCCTGCGCTCTGAACGTTCGCTGATCCAGACCATCGGCCGTGCGGCGCGGAACCTCAATGGCCGGGCGATTCTGTATGCCGACCGGATCACCGGTTCCATGGAGCGGGCGATTGGCGAGACCGATCGCCGTCGCGACAAGCAAATCGCCTTCAACCTGGCCAATGGCATTACACCAAAGGGCGTGTTCAAGGACGTCGCCGACATCATGGAAGGCGCCACTGTACCGGGATCGCGCAGCAAGAAGCGCAAAGGCATGGCCAAGGCTGCCGAGGAAAGCGCCAAGTACGAAAACGAACTGCGCTCGCCGAGCGAAATCACCAAGCGTATCCGTCAATTGGAAGAGAAGATGTACCAACTGGCGCGGGACCTGGAGTTTGAGGCGGCGGCACAGATGCGTGATGAGATTGGCAAGTTGCGCGAGCGGTTGTTGACGGTTTAACCCCGCTACTTCTTCCCTCTGCAGGAGCAAGCTCGCTCGCGAAAAACCTTAACGATAGCGCGGGCTGCCTGGATATTCGCGGCACTCTCAGGTTTTTCGCGAGCAAGCTCGCTCCTACAATATGGCGTCGCTCTGGTGTTACCATTCGTCCCTTGTTTCAAATTTCAGTTTTATCGACCATTCGAGACCCGCCATGACCACCGTCCGCACGCGCATCGCGCCATCGCCCACTGGGGATCCCCACGTTGGCACTGCCTACATCGCCTTGTTCAACTACTGCTTTGCCAAGCAGCATGGCGGTGAGTTCATCCTGCGGATTGAAGATACTGACCAACTGCGTTCGACCCGCGAGTCTGAGCAGCAAATTTTTGATGCCTTGCGCTGGCTCGGTATCACCTGGGCCGAAGGCCCGGATGTCGGTGGCCCTCACGGCCCGTATCGGCAGAGTGAGCGTAGCGAGATCTACAAAAAATACACCCAGCAGTTGGTGGACCTGGGCCATGCCTTCCCGTGCTTCTGTACCAGCGAAGAGTTGGACCAGATGCGTGCCGAGCAACAGGCCCGGGGTGAAACCCCACGCTATGACGGCCGTGCGTTGCTGTTGTCCAAGGAGGAAGTCGCCCGGCGCCTGGCTGCTGGCGAACCTCATGTGATCCGCATGAAGGTGCCGAGCGAAGGCGTCTGCGTGGTTCCGGACATGCTGCGCGGTGACGTCGAGATTCCGTGGGACCGCATGGACATGCAGGTGCTGATGAAGACCGACGGCCTGCCGACGTACTTCCTGGCCAACGTGGTCGATGACCACCTGATGGGCATCACCCACGTACTGCGTGGCGAAGAATGGCTGCCATCGGCACCGAAACTGATCCTGCTTTACGAGTACTTCGGCTGGGAACAACCGCAACTGTGCTACATGCCGCTGCTGCGTAACCCGGACAAGAGCAAATTGTCCAAGCGCAAGAATCCTACTTCGGTGACCTTCTACGAGCGCATGGGCTTCATGCCCGAAGCGATGCTCAACTATCTGGGCCGCATGGGCTGGTCGATGCCGGACGAGCGCGAGAAGTTCTCGCTGCAGGAAATGGTCGACAACTTCGATCTGTCACGCGTGTCTCTGGGTGGGCCGATCTTCGACATCGAGAAGCTTTCGTGGCTCAACGGCCAATGGTTGCGTGACCTGCCGGTGGAAGAATTCGCCAGCCGCGTGCAGCAATGGGCGTTGAACCCCGAGTACATGATGAGGATCGCGCCGCATGTGCAGGGCAGGGTGGAAACCTTCAGCCAGGTTGCACCGTTGGCCGGGTTCTTCTTTGCCGGCGGCGTCAACCCGGATGCCAAGCTGTTCGAATCCAAGAAACTCTCCGGAGACCAGGTTCGTCAGTTGATGCAGTTGATCCTGTGGAAGCTGGAAAGCCTGCGCCAATGGGAAAAAGATGCCATCACCGCCACTATCCAGGCGGTGGTCGAATCCCTGGAACTGAAACTGCGTGATGCCATGCCGCTGATGTTTGCCGCGATCACCGGGCAGGCCAGTTCGGTTTCGGTACTGGATGCCATGGAAATTCTTGGTCCGGACCTCACTCGCTTCCGTCTGCGCCAAGCCCTTGATTTGCTTGGCGGTGTGTCGAAGAAAGAAAACAAGGAATGGGAAAAGCTGCTGGGCGCTATTGGCTGAGCAACCTGTTGTAACGGTTAAACCCCGGTTTTCCGGGGTTTGATCGGTAAGTGATTGTTATGTCGGCAAAAAATATTGGAAATTGTTAAAAATAAATTTGACAGCCTTCCAAAGCGCCATTAAGATTCGCCCCGTCCTCACCGATGAGGGGCTATAGCTCAGCTGGGAGAGCGCCTGCATGGCATGCAGGAGGTCAACGGTTCGATCCCGTTTAGCTCCACCAATTTACAAGTTTCAAGGTCTGGCCACACCGGCCTTGAATCGATCAGGCTAAGTTTAAAGATCAGCCTGATCATGTTGTACAGAAGGTTTTGTCCCCTTCGTCTAGTGGCCTAGGACACCGCCCTTTCACGGCGGTAACAGGGGTTCGAGTCCCCTAGGGGACGCCAGTTTCAACAAGCAGTTCGAAAGGTCTGCTGCGCCGCGAGGCGAAAATCCGGGGCTATAGCTCAGCTGGGAGAGCGCCTGCATGGCATGCAGGAGGTCAACGGTTCGATCCCGTTTAGCTCCACCAATTTACAGGTTCAAGGTTGCGGCCACTCCGTCCTTGAATCGATCAGGCCAGGTTCAAGATCAGCCTGATCATGCTGTAAGAAGGTTTGTGTCCCCTTCGTCTAGTGGCCTAGGACACCGCCCTTTCACGGCGGTAACAGGGGTTCGAGTCCCCTAGGGGACGCCACGATTACCCGCTCTGCGGGATTTTTAAGGGTCATTCAATTATTGAATGGCCCTTTTGTTTGTCTGGCGTTTGCCTATCTCCTTTCTCCTCTACCACTCTTCTGACCAATGGTCTTCTCAATGGCTTGCTAATATTATGATGAGAATAATATTCTGTTCGTAATATTCGGAGGCGACGATGAATGATAAAAAAGCGCAAACCCGTGAACGTATTCTTCAGGCCGCCAGTGCCGCGCTGATCCGGCGTGGGCCGGCCGAACCGAGTGTGGGTGAGGTGATGGGCGCCGCGGGGCTTACCGTAGGCGGTTTCTATGCCCATTTCGAAAGCAAGGACGCACTGATGTTGGAGGCTTTCAATCGGTTGCTGGCCCAGCGTCGTGCTTCTATTGACGACATGGGGGCCGAACTGACAGGCGAAGAGCGCCGTGCCCTGATGGCGGCATTCTACCTGTCACGCAAGCACCGTGATTCCACCACCCAGGCTTGTCCAATACCTGCCACGGTGGGGGAGATGGGCCGCTTACCAGACGATTTTCGGCAGGTTCTGAACGAACACCTCGAGCTGATGGCCGCGCAGTTAGCGTCCAGCCCTGAAGACACCGACAAAGCCTTGGCTGACATGGCGTTGATGGTGGGCGGCCTGGCGTTGGCCAGGGCTCTGGGGCCGGGAGAGTTGTCGGATCGTATGTTGCGCGCGGCTAAATCGGCGGTGCGTTGAGGCGGCCTTTGACCCGGGGAATGAGTGATGAGCACATTTAAGTGGACTCGTGGCGTCAATGGCGCCTTAGGCCGGCTGGCGCCGCAGATAATCGCCAGCAAAATGCGTCGGGTGTTTATGACTCCTCGGAATTTTCCGCCCCGTGATTGGGAGTTGCCACTGCTGGCACAATCGGAGCGCATCACCTTGCGTTTTGGCCTGTCGGCCTTGCGTTGGGGTCAAGGCCCAACAGTGTTATTGATGCACGGTTGGGAGGGGCGTCCTACGCAGTTTGCCAGCCTGATCAGTGCGTTGGTGGGTGCCGGTTATTCGGTGATTGCCCTGGAGGGGCCAGCGCACGGTCGTTCTCCCGGTCGCGAGGCGCATGTGTTGCTGTTTGCTCGAGCGATGCTGGAAGCCGCCGCCGAGTTGCCGCCATTGCACGCTGTGATCGGGCATTCCATGGGCGGTGCCAGCGCGATGCTGGCCGTCCAGTTGGGGTTGCGTACCGAGGCGTTGGTGAGTATCGCAGCGCCATCACGCTTTCTCGATGTATTACGTGGCTTTGCCGGCATGGTCGGCCTGCCGGCTCGGGCGCGTTCGGCGTTTATCCAGGAAGTCGAACACGCCTTCGGCATGCCCCTCAAGTACCTGGACGTTGCGCATTATCAAATGAACATGCCGGGCCTGATCGTGCATGCCGAAGACGATACGTTTGTCTCGGTCAGGGCTTCCCAAGTGATTCATGAAGCCTGGTTCGACAGTCGCCTGATGCGTTTGAAGCAGGGCGGACACCAGAAGGTGCTGGCCGATCCGCACGTCATCAAGGGCGTGCTGGCGCTGCTCGCCGGTTGTCGCCCGGCGCAGCGGCAAACCGCCTGAGCCATGGGGTACACTGCTCCTCGCCGACATTAATCGACCGGGAGCAAAGCATGGGCTGGGATTTGGCATCGCCGTTTATCATCGACCTACAGGTTACGCCTGAGGATATTGACGGCCTGGGGCACGCCAACAATGCGGTGTATGTTTCCTGGCTGGAACGCTGTGCCTGGCGCCATTCCCAGCGCCTGGGCCTGGACCTGGCCGAGTATCGGCGACTGGATCGCGCCATGGCTGTGGTTCGTCATGAGATCGACTACCTGGCGGCAGGTTATGAAGGTGACGAGTTGCAACTGGCGACCTGGATTGTCGACTGGGACCAGCGCTTGAAAATGACTCGCCATTTCCAACTGGTCCGTCCCGGCGATGATGCTACCTTGCTACGGGCGCAAACCACCTTTGTCTGTATCGAACTGTCCAGCGGCAAGCCCAAGCGCATGCCGGCGGAGTTTATCGAGGGCTATGCCCCGGCGTTGCTTATCTGACGCAGGGGTTAACGGTGGCCGGGGGAAACCCAGTAAACTGCGCCACGTTTTTTGTTGAGTGTTTTCCATGCAAATTGCTTTGGCGCCCATGGAGGGGTTGGTCGACAACATCCTGCGGGACGTGCTGACCCGTGTCGGTGGCATTGATTGGTGTGTGACCGAGTTCATCCGGGTCAACGACCGCCTGCTGACGCCTGCTTATTTCCACAAACTCGCTCCAGAGTTGTTGCACGGTGCCCAAACCGCCGCTGGCGTGCCCTTGCGCGTGCAATTGTTGGGCTCTGACCCGGTATGCCTGGCAGAAAACGCCGCCTTGGCCTGCGAGTTGGGCAGCGAGGTCATCGATCTGAACTTCGGCTGCCCGGCCAAGACGGTCAACAAGTCCCGAGGCGGCGCGGTACTGCTCAAGGAGCCGGAGTTGCTCAACCAGATTGTCGAACATGTACGCCGTGCGGTGCCGGCGCATATCCCGGTCACCGCGAAAATGCGTTTGGGCTTCGACAGCCCGGACGGTGCGCTGGTTTGTGCCACGGCGCTGGCCGAAGGTGGCGCTGCCCATATCGTCGTGCATGCCCGGACCAAAACCGATGGCTACAAGCCGCCGGCTCATTGGGAGTGGATCCCACGGGTGCAGGATGTGGTCAAGGTGCCGGTGTTCGCTAACGGGGATATCTGGAGTGTCGAGGACTGGCGGCGTTGTCGGGAAATCAGTGGCGTCGAAGACATCATGCTGGGTCGCGGCCTGGTCGCTCGCCCTGACCTGGCCCGGCAGATTGCTGCTGCTCGTGCCGGCGAAGAAGTGGTGGAGATGACCTGGGCGCAAATGCAACCGATGCTCCAGGCGTTCTGGGTGCAATCGGTCGCGCAGTTGACTGAGCGACAGGCTCCGGGCCGTTTGAAGCAATGGCTGGCGATGCTGACGCGCAATTATCCGCAAGCGGTGGAGCTGTTTACCGCCATGCGCCGTGAAACCGATCTGGAGCAGGTCAGTCGTTTGCTCGGCATGGCTCATCCCGAAGCGGCTTGAAATGTCGCTGCAGAAAATTGCTTGAAAGTTTGACCTCCCAAAGCAATCCCAAAGGGCGCCACTGGCGCTAATGTTGCTCAGTTAAGCGAACCCCGACCCTTGTAGGAGCGAGCTTGCTCGCGAAGAATTCATAGGCGCCGCGTTCATCCAGAATGCACGCGTTATCGTTGACGTTTTTCGCGAGCAAGCTCGCTCCTACCGGCATTGGCCACTGGTGCCCTTTTTTGTGCGCTTAACGCCGGGCTAAGTATGGCAGGACGCTACAACGGATAGATGGCTACGTCGCCTGATATCCTGGCCTTTCCAAGGCCCCACCAACCTTGCCAAGCGTTCTGGGACGTGGCTTGGCGCGGATTGCATCAGCCAGAAAAATCTCATAAATCAGCAGATTTGACCTCTGTCGAAATCCCGCGCTTTTTAGGTTTGGCAGCTTGCGGTTACGTGTACTGCTGGAACCTGTCGCCCGGACCTGCCACTGACGAAGAGCATTAAGCACTGTTTCAACTAGCTTGGCTTTGCCAAGTATCGATGATGTGTCGAGTTGTTTTATGTTTATCTAAGTGGTCCACTTCGGAGAGGCGTATGAGGGTATCAAGTCTATTAAGCGATATTAATGGATTCAGGGAGGTTGAAAGCCTGAACCCTAAGGTGGGTAATGTGCGTATAAAAAATGCGCAACTCGATTCGCCGCTTGTTTATGCGAATGCGACGGTGACGGCCGGAAGTAATCCACTTTCGGTAAATATTTTTGAAGATATGCTTGAAATCGCTCAAGCAATATTTAGCTGGATTGGGATGTTGGCGAATTATTTACAGAGTTTATTTTCATCGAAACCGGTTCCGTCCCCTCCATCTGATCGACCGACGATAGTACCTTCACCCGTCAAGCCTATGCCCGCTAAACCATGTCAAGTGTTGCCTAGGCCAATGGCATGGTCGGGGGGGTAGAAAGACGTAGCCATGACAGGGCTTGTCTGACCTCAATGTTGTGTGATTTTTCGAAGTGTTGCTCCAACTTCTTTAAGAGGTTCTAACTTGATGGATTTTTATCGGTCGAGCAGTCATGTTGTGCCTGCCAGAAACTGTATTAAAGAGTACTCGGATGTTAAAGGTGCTTATGATCAGATGAGCTTGAATGTTCAGCGACAGGCACCGGCTCTCACTTTTGCAGCTAAGGAGAAGTCAGTTGCAGCGTCAGCGCCATCTCCTTCAGATTCGCCAGGCGGTTCAATAGGTATCATGGCGGAGGCTGGGAAATTTATTGAGCGCGCTAGAGAGGTGCTTGATTACTTAGCGAGCGGCCTTAGAAAGATTGTCAGTGCACTCAGTAGCTTGTTGATTTTGTGGTTTGGTAAGTCTTGAAATTTATTAAATAACCCTGTTGCTTTTCAGTTTTTTATGGGGTGAAGGGTCAGTGTCAGATAATTCGAGAGGTCGGCATCTAGGGCCTTACTCCAAGGGTAGAGAGATTAAATATGTATATTTCTTCAAGTGTTGCAAACCAGTGTGAACGTTCCTGTGCAGGTGGTGAGCGTGCAGGTGATTATGAAAGGCTGTCGACTTCGCTCAAGAAGGGCGCGTCGGCGGCTGTAGTTGGGCAAGGTAATGCTCGGCAGGAGTATAAATCAGCCCGGCAGGATCAAGAGGAAGTACCTAATGCGCTGACAGTCCTTTTCAATATGTTAACCGACGCCATCGCCAAGTTGATGCAGCTCTTGGGGGATGAGGCTACACCTGGTGTTATCAAGCCTGATACACCCTCTGTCGCAGTTCAGGAAAAAACAATATTGCCGGTTACCCCCAAACCCCGAGAGGCACTTGTTGATTTTTCTTCGAGGCAAAACGGTGAGAAACCGAGCAATATTTGGTCGGGCTTATATGAGCAAAAGCAGGTGTTTGCACAGGACTATAACGTCAGTACTCACGTCGCTACGATTAAGGTTGCGATGATGAGGTTTGGCCAAAGCCCCATGGATGTGTTCAGAAGCGTTACGCCCAGCGGCGATGGTTATGACGTCACCATGAGAGATGACTTCAAGGTGCATCTGAGTCGAGGCGAACTGAAGCAGGTAGCCAGCTCATCGAATTTTTCGGGGGATGACCAAGGCATGCTCAAGGATGCCAACTTTATCCTTGCAGCGTTCATCAAGCGCAAAAAAGAGGGCAATGTGGGTAACCCGCCTTATGCAAGCTTTGATGTCGCCTTGCAAGAGAGTCTGAAGGGTGAGTTCCATAAGCGCATGCTGGAGGGGTTGGGTTTGGTCGGCCATATGCGCCAGGCGTTGACGGGGCATCTGTTGGAGAAAGGCGCCATTGGTCTCATCGACCTCAGCTACCGTCGGTCGGTTGCGGTGATTGAGGGAGCTATGGACCAGCATGGTCGTAAAGGAGAAGCGCCCACCCGGTCCCATGGGTATGTGCTGGTCTGACGGGAGGACAATGCCTTGAGCATCTATTTGCAACGTCATCATCAGCCAGTCTTCAAGGGCGCTCTCGGTACGCAGGGTTTAAGTGCCAATATTTTACCGGGTTCGAATAGGCGCACTGACAACATCACTCTTTATGAGGGCGCGCGGGGTTCGAGCAGCCCGTCAGCGTCAATGGAGAGTTGGCGGGGGCATTCACAGTTGCTAACGGCTGTGCTGCCTTTGCTGATCAAGCTTTCATCGTTGTTGAAGTCTTTCGTTCGCACAACTGCCGTCACCCCGATTGCTGTGGAGAAACCTGATCGGCTTGTGAAGCCCCCTCAGGTGGATCAGGGCAGTACGTATCGTTCGAGCAAAGCCATTGGGGAGAAGCCTGCCGATATCTGGGGCGAGTTCTATCAAACGAGGGAGGGCAACTGTGTCACGGTGTCGGCGATCAAAGCCGCGATGATGAAGTTTGGTCAGAGCCCGGTTGGCATTTACCGCGAAATACAGACCGCTGATCAAGGTTATAGGGTGACCACCCGGGATGGCGCGGTTGTCACTGTTACCCATGAAGAGTTGAGAGTGGCCGCCGAGCGCTCAGGCTTTCAAGGGGGTGACGCGGGGCAGCTGAAGGATGCCAACTTCTTGTATGCCGTGAGCGCCAAACGAGCCCAGATGGAGAATCACGAGGGGGCATGGGACAGTTTCGACGCCGGGATGCAGAGCCTTAACAATGGCGAGGGGCCTGGGGCCGCGTTCAAGCGCCTGGGGCTTTTTGGCCATATTCGTCACGCTACCATGCAAGATTTGGCGAATGGCGCCATCGGCACTCTTGCCTACGATGGGCATTCCGTTGCCGTGATTGACGGCCATGAAGAGCGCTACGGGGCCAAAGGACTTCCGCCCCCGTTGCACCGAAAGCTGGTGGCCGAATATCAGGCAATCAAGCTGATCTGATGGGGCATCGGGCTCACCTATCTTGCGCAGGTGAGCCTGGTGCTAATCCAGCCTTGCAACGGCTTCATGCCGGCATTCCTGACGGATCGACCTGTGCATCCAGTAGGCTCATGAAGGCGCGAGCAGCGTTCGACAGCGTCCTCTCGGTGTGCACGATATAACCTAGCTGGCGACGGAGTTGTATGCCTGGCAAAGCAATCCGCGCCACCTGATCATCGAGCATGGTACGCGGCAGCACACTCCAGGCCAGCCCTATGGAAACCATCATTTTGATGGTTTCCAAATAGTTGGTACTCATGGCGATGTTTGGCGTCAGGCCCTGGGCTTCGAACAGCCGATGCACGATATGGTGAGTAAAGGTATTGCCACCGGGAAATACCGCCGGGTGCTGGGCGATGTCGGCCAGGTTGACCGTACTGTTGCTGATCAGGCTGTGTTCCGGTGCCACCACGAAATCCAACGGGTCGTCCCACACAGGCGTTGCTCGAACGAGAGTGTGGGGTTCTGGCGCCAGGGTAATTACCGCCAATTCGGCGCGTCCATGGAGGATTTCTTCGTAGGCAACTTCTGAATCGAGGAACTGAATGTCCAGCGCGACGTTCGGGTATTCCCGGGTGAAGGTACGCAGCACCGGTGGCAGGCGGTGCAGGCCGATGTGATGGCTGGTGGCCAGAGTCAGGCGTCCGCTGACTTCCCCGGTGAGATTGGTCAGGGCGCGGCGAGTGTCGTCCAGTACATTGAGAATCTGGTAGGCCCGCGGTAAAAGCGCCCGGCCGGCCTCGGTCAGGCCAACTTCACGGCCCAAGCGGTCGAATAGGCGCACCTTCAATTGTTGCTCCAGGCCAGCGATACGCTTGCTGATTGCCGGTTGGGTCAGGTGCAGCCGTTCACCGGCGCCGGAGAAGCTGCCGGTCTCAGCGATGGCAATAAATGCATTGAGGTTGGCCAGGTCCACGATGGTATTCCAGTTGGTTATCCAAAGCATAAAAAATATGAATTTGAGTTATTTAATGTAACGCCATAGCATCAGCCTCACAAGCCAAAGGGTTATTGAGTACTCAAGACCCTCGGCATAGAAAAGATGAGGACCGTGTGATGGCCGGCAAAACGCTTTACGACAAGCTTTGGGATTCCCATGAAGTGAAACGGCGCGATGATGGGTCGTCGCTGATCTATATCGACCGTCACATCATCCATGAAGTGACCTCGCCCCAAGCGTTCGAAGGCCTGCGACTGGCCGGGCGCAAGCCTTGGCGCGTCGACTCGATCATCGCCACCCCGGACCACAACGTACCGACCACGCCTGAGCGTAAGGGCGGGATCGACGCGATTGTCGACACCGTGTCGCGCCTTCAGGTACAGACCCTCGATGACTATTGCGACGAATATGGCATCACCGAATTCAAGATGAATGACGTGCGTCAAGGGATTGTTCACGTAATCGGCCCGGAGCAGGGCGCGACCTTGCCAGGCATGACCGTGGTCTGCGGCGACTCCCACACGTCTACCCACGGTGCTTTTGGCGCCCTGGCCCACGGCATCGGCACTTCCGAGGTGGAGCACGTGTTCGCCACCCAGTGTCTGGTGGCCAAGAAAATGAAGAACATGCGGGTAGAGGTTGAAGGCACATTGCCGTTTGGCGTGACCGCCAAGGATATCGTCCTCGCTGTGATCGGCAAGATCGGTACCGCCGGCGGTAACGGCCACGCCATTGAGTTCGCTGGCAGCGCCATTCGTGACCTGTCCATCGAAGGCCGCATGACCATCTGCAACATGTCCATCGAAGCCGGTGCCCGTGTGGGCATGGTGGCGGCGGATGAAAAGACGGTAGCCTACGTCAAGGGTCGTCCGTTTGCCCCTAAAGGCGCCGATTGGGACGCTGCGGTCGAAGCCTGGAAGGATTTGGTTTCCGACGAAGACGCGGTGTTTGACACCGTGGTCAAGCTCGATGCTACCCAGATCAAGCCGCAAGTCAGTTGGGGGACTTCGCCTGAAATGGTCCTCGCCGTTGATCAGAACGTGCCGGACCCCGCCAAGGAAGCCGACCTGGTCAAACGTGGTTCCATTGAGCGTGCCTTGAAATACATGGGTTTGAAAGCCAACCAGGCGATCACCGATATTCAATTGGATCGCGTATTCATCGGCTCCTGCACCAACTCGCGGATTGAAGACCTGCGCGCCGCTGCGGTAATCGCCAAGGGCCGCAAAGTCGCCTCGACCATCAAGCAAGCGATCGTGGTCCCGGGTTCGGGCCTGGTGAAAGCCCAGGCCGAGGCTGAAGGCCTGGACAAAATTTTCCTCGAAGCCGGTTTTGAATGGCGTGAACCGGGCTGCTCCATGTGCCTGGCGATGAACCCGGACCGCTTGGAATCGGGCGAGCACTGTGCGTCCACCTCCAACCGTAACTTTGAAGGGCGCCAGGGTGCCGGTGGGCGTACCCACCTGGTGAGCCCGGCCATGGCTGCCGCCGCTGCCGTCAACGGTCGTTTCATCGACGTTCGCGAATTGATCTGAGGAGTCCACGATGAGAGCTTTTACCCAACACACAGGTTTGGTCGCGCCCTTGGACCGTGCCAACGTCGACACCGATCAGATCATCCCCAAGCAGTTCCTCAAGTCGATCAAGCGCACCGGTTTCGGTCCCAACCTGTTCGACGAATGGCGCTACCTGGATGTGGGCTACGCCTACCAGGACAACTCAAAGCGCCCGCTGAACAAGGATTTCGTGCTTAACGCCGAGCGTTACCAAGGCGCCAGTGTATTGCTGGCCCGGGAAAACTTTGGCTGCGGTTCCAGCCGTGAACACGCGCCGTGGGCCCTGGAAGAATATGGCTTTCGTAGCATCATCGCGCCGAGCTACGCCGACATCTTCTTCAACAACAGCTTCAAGAACGGCTTGCTGCCGATCATCTTGACCGACGAGGAAGTCGACGAGTTGTTCCAACAAGTGGAAGCCGACGTGGGCTACCAGTTGACCGTCGACCTGGCCGCGCAAACCGTGACCCGTCCGGATGGCAAGGTGTACCACTTTGAAGTGGACGCCTTCCGCAAAGATTGCTTGATCAATGGCCTGGATGATATCGGCCTGACCTTGCAGGACGGCGAGGCGATTGCCGCGTTTGAAGCCAAGCACCGGGTAAGCCAGCCGTGGTTGTTTCGCGATGCCTAACTGACCTGTAGGAGCGAGCTTGCTCGCGAAAAGCCTGAGATCGCCGTTGGGTGTCAGGTGCCCAGCGTTATCGTTGGCGACCTTCGCGAGCAAGCTCGCTCCTACAAAGAAGCACCACAACGAGGAAATGACCATGGGCAACACCCCCCACACCCAAGTCGTGCAAAAACAATTCGGCGAACAGGCCTCGGCCTACCTGAGCAGCGCAGTCCACGCTCAAGGCACCGAATTCGCGCTGCTCCAGGCTGAACTGGCCGGGCAGGGCGCTGCACGACTATTGGACCTGGGGTGCGGTGCCGGTCATGTCAGCTTCCATGTCGCGCCGCTGGTAAACGAAGTGGTGGCCTACGACCTGTCGCAGCAGATGCTCGATGTGGTCGCCGCCGCTGCGGTGGACCGTGGCCTGAACAACATCAGTACCGCGCATGGCTATGCCGAGCGCCTGCCGTTTGCCGATGGCGAGTTCGATTTTGTATTTAGCCGCTACTCGGCCCATCACTGGAGCGACCTCGGCCTGGCTTTGCGAGAAGTACGCCGGGTGCTCAAGCCGGGCGGCGTGGCTGCCTTCGTGGACGTCTTGTCACCGGGCAGCCCGCTGTTGGACACTTATCTGCAAACCGTCGAAGTGCTGCGTGACACCAGCCACGTGCGCGATTACTCCGCCGGTGAATGGATGCGCCAGATCAGCGAAGCCGGTTTGCATGTGCGCAGCAGCAGTCGTCAGCGCCTGCGCCTGGAATACAGCTCTTGGGTCGAGCGCATGCGCACGCCACCAGCCTTGCGCGCTGCGATCCTGGAATTGCAGCAGGCGATGGGTCAGGAAGTCCGCGATTATTTTGAAATTGAAGCCGACGGCTCCTTCAGCACCGACGTGCTGGTGGTGTGGGCCGAGCGTTAGTATTGTTCCTGACCTGCCTGTGGGCGGGTCGCCCGATGAAATGAGGAAAGCATGAGCAAGCAGATTCTGATTCTTCCAGGCGACGGTATTGGTCCGGAAATCATGGCCGAAGCGGTCAAGGTCCTGGAATTGGCCAACGACAAGTACAGCCTGGGCTTTGAATTGAGCCACGACGTGATCGGTGGCGCTGCCATCGACAAGCACGGCGTGCCCCTGGCCGACGAAACCCTGGACCGTGCCCGCGCTGCCGACGCTGTGCTGCTGGGCGCCGTGGGCGGCCCGAAATGGGACAAGATCGAACGAGACATCCGCCCGGAGCGCGGCCTGCTGAAAATTCGTGCGCAACTGGGCCTGTTCGGCAATTTGCGCCCGGCGATTCTCTACCCGCAACTGGCCGATGCTTCCAGCTTGAAGCCGGAAATCGTTGCTGGCCTGGATATCCTGATCGTCCGTGAACTGACCGGCGGTATCTATTTCGGCTCGCCACGAGGCGTGCGCGAGTTGGAGAATGGTGAGCGTCAGGCCTACGACACCTTGCCGTACAGCGAAAGCGAAATTCGTCGTATCGCCCGTGTCGGTTTCGACATGGCTCGCGTGCGTGGCAAGAAGGTCTGCTCGGTAGACAAGGCCAACGTCCTGGCTTCGAGCCAACTGTGGCGGGAAATCGTCGAACAAGTGGCCCAGGACTATCCGGACGTCGAATTGAGCCACATGTACGTCGACAACGCCGCCATGCAATTGGTGCGTGCGCCCAAGCAGTTTGACGTGATCGTCACCGACAACCTGTTCGGCGATATCCTCTCCGACCAGGCTTCGATGCTCACCGGTTCCATTGGCATGCTGCCGTCGGCGTCCCTGGATGCCAACAACAAGGGCATGTATGAGCCGTGCCATGGTTCGGCGCCGGACATTGCGGGGCAGGGCATTGCCAACCCGCTGGCGACCATTTTGTCGGTGTCGATGATGCTGCGCTACAGCTTCAACTTGACCAGCGCTGCGGATGCCATCGAGAAGGCCGTGAGCCTGGTGCTGGACCAGGGCCTGCGCACCGGCGACATCTGGTCGAAGGGTTGCACCAAGGTTGGCACGCAGGAAATGGGCGACGCAGTAGTCGCCGCGCTGCGGAATCTGTAATCTCTCGGGCCCGCTGGCAGTTGTTGCTGCCCGGCGGCCCACTTTTTAACAAGGTGTAGTTGCGATGAAACGTGTAGGTCTGATCGGTTGGCGCGGTATGGTCGGTTCCGTGCTCATGCAGCGGATGCTGGAAGAGCAGGATTTCGATCTTATTGAGCCGGTGTTTTTCACCACTTCCAATGTGGGTGGGCAAGGGCCGTCTGTGGGTAAGGATATTGCTCCGCTCAAGGACGCCTACAACATTGAAGAGCTGAAAACCCTTGACGTGATCTTGACCTGCCAGGGTGGCGACTACACCAGCGAAGTTTTCCCCAGGCTGCGTGAAGCCGGCTGGCAAGGTTACTGGATCGATGCCGCCTCCAGCCTGCGTATGCAGGATGATGCGGTGATCACCCTCGACCCGGTGAACCGCAAGGTCATCGACCAGCAGCTTGATGCCGGCACCAAGAACTACATCGGCGGCAATTGCACCGTCAGCCTGATGCTGATGGGTCTGGGCGGTCTGTTCGAAGCCGGCCTGGTGGAGTGGATGAGCGCCATGACTTATCAGGCGGCCTCCGGTGCCGGCGCGCAGAACATGCGTGAACTGATCAAGCAAATGGGTGCCACCCACGCCGCTGTCGCCGATCAACTAGCCGACCCGGCCAGTGCCATTCTCGATATCGACCGCCGTGTCGCCGAAGCCATGCGCAGCGATGCCTACCCGACCGAGAACTTTGGCGTGCCGTTGGCGGGCAGCTTGATCCCGTGGATCGACAAGGAACTGCCCAACGGCCAGAGCCGCGAAGAGTGGAAGGCCCAGGCCGAGACCAACAAGATCCTGGGTCGCTTCAAGAACCCGATCCCGGTGGACGGTATCTGCGTGCGCATTGGCGCCATGCGCTGCCACAGCCAGGCGCTGACCATCAAGCTCAACAAAGACGTGCCGATCGCCGATATCGAAGGGCTGATCAGCCAGCACAACCCATGGGTCAAGCTGGTGCCGAACAATCGTGACATCAGCATGCAGGAGCTGAGCCCGACCAAGGTCACCGGCACCCTGAATGTACCGGTTGGCCGTCTACGCAAGCTGAACATGGGCACCCAGTACCTGGGCGCATTCACCGTTGGCGACCAATTGCTCTGGGGCGCGGCTGAACCGCTGCGCCGCATGTTGCGAATTTTGCTGGAGCGTTGATCGCGTAAAGCATTGATGAAACCCGCGCTCTGGTGACAGCCGCGGGTTTTTTATTGCACTTTGGACCCTATCTTGGGCAGCCTGCAATCGGCTGCGCAGCAGGCGCCTGGGTTTTGAGATTGTTGAAGGTCCTGCGGCCCTTATCGCAGCCTCGTGCCTCGACAGCGGCTACAAGGACCTGCGATCACCTGTAGCCGCTGGCGCAGCCTGCGATCGGCTGCGCAGCAGTCGCCTGGGTTTGAGATTGTTGAAGGTCCTGCGGCCCTTATCGCAGCCTCGTGCCTCGACAGCGGCTACAAGGACCTGCGATCACCTGTAGCCGCTGGCGCAGCCTGCGATCGGCTGCGTAGCAGGCGCCTGGGCCTTGTATCATCAGCGACACCGCCACCCAGGCCAATTGCCTCCCCTCCAAGCACCCGGTAAAGTGCCGCTCCCCCCGCAATGCCCGAGGCAGTCCACATGACCCAGACCTTTGATATCGCCGTGATCGGCGCCACCGGTACGGTGGGTGAAACCCTGGTGCAGATTCTCGAAGAGCTGAAATTTCCGGTAGGCACCTTGCACCTGCTGGCCAGCAGCGAGTCGGCCGGGGCGTCGGTGCCGTTTCGCGGTAAGAATGTGCGGGTGCGGGAAGTCGACGAATTTGATTTCAGCAAAGTGCAACTGGCGTTCTTCGCTGCCGGCCCCGCCGTCACCTTAAGCTTCGCCCCGCGGGCCACGGCCGCCGGTTGTGCATTGATCGATTTATCCGGCGCGTTGCCGGCCGATCAAGCGCCGCAAGTCGTGCCGGAAGCCAACCCTCATGTATTGAACACCCTGAAGAAACCGGTGCAGTTGGGTAGCCCAAGCGCATCGACCACTGCTTTGGCGGTGGTGCTGGCGCCATTGCGCGGCTTGCTGGATATCCAGCGTGTCAGCGTCACTGCCAACCTGGCCGTTTCCTCCCAGGGCCGTGAGGCGGTAAGCGAGTTGGCCCGGCAAACCGCCGAGTTGCTGAACGTGCGCCCACTGGAGCCGAAATTTTTCGATCGGCAGATGGCGTTCAATCTGTTGGCCCAGGTTGGTACCCCGGACGCCCAAGGGCACACCTCCCTGGAAAAACGCCTGGTGCACGAGCTGCGTGCGGTCCTGGACATGCCGTTACTGAAGATTTCCGTTACCTGTATTCAAGCCCCGGTGTTTTTTGGCGATAGCCTGAGTGTGTCGTTGCAACTGGGCGCTGCGGTAAACCTGGATGCCGTCAACCAGGTATTGGAAGCGGCGCCCGGCGTCGAGTTGGTGGAGGCGGGCGATTACCCTACTGCGGTGGGTGATGCGGTCGGCCAGGACGTGGTCTATATAGGTCGGGTTCGTGCAGGCGTTGATGACCCTGCGGAACTAAATCTATGGCTGACGTCAGATAACGTACGCAAGGGTGCCGCGCTTAACGCCGTACAGCTGGCGCAGTTGTTGATAAAAGGCTTTGTGTAAAAGATACTTGGCACCAATTTGTAGATTGATTCTAACCAGGCGTTATGCTTGGCCCCATGCTGAAAAATTTGCGCGCCGCTGATCTATCGGCGCGCCGTGCTTTATGGCAGCGGTATCCAACCTTCTCGCCGGGCGGGGAGTGTTCAAACTAAGGATGAGGCTATGGTTCAAGTTCGCAAACTGGTGTTAGCAATAGCGGCCGCGTCGGCGCTGTCCTCCGGTATGGCGCAAGCGCTGCAGCTTGGGGAGATGACCCTCAAGTCGAAGCTGAACCAGCCGTTGTCGGTGGAGATCGAACTGCTGGATGTCGGTGGCCTGAATGCCTCGCAGATCGTCCCGAGCCTGGCATCCTCCCAATCCTTCGTGGACGCGGGGGTTGATCGTCAAGCGTTTCTCGAGGACCTGGTGTTTACCCCGGTGCTCAACCCCAGCGGCCGGAGTGTGGTGCGCGTCACCTCCAGTAAACCGTTGCCGGACTCCTACATACGCTTCCTGTTGCAGGTGCAGTGGCCCAATGGCCGGCTGATGCGTGACTACAGTGTATTGCTGGACCCCGCCAAGTTCGAGCAGGCAGCCCCTGCGCCACAAGTGAGTGCTCCCGCCGTTGCTGCTCCGACGGTCAGTAAACCTGCGGAATATGCCACGACGTCTCGCGACACCTTGTGGGAAATTGCCGCGAATAACCGTAATGGTGGATCGATCCAGCAAACCATGCTGGCTATCCAGGCGCTGAATCCCGATGCGTTTATCGACGGCAATATCAACCGCATGAAGACCGGCCAGGTTCTACGATTGCCCGACCCGGTACAAAGCACCAGCCTGCCACAATCCCTGGCGATTGCCGAAGTGGCTGCACAAAATACAGCCTGGCGCCAAGGGCGTCGCAGTGGCAACCAGGTTGCGGGGAAATCGCAACTGGATGCCACCAAGCGTGCTCGCGCAGGCAGCGCGCCCTCCCAGGTCCCTGCTCAGGATAACTTGAGCCTGGTATCGGCCGAGGCTGCGAAGGCCGGGGTCAAAGGTGCTGCCGGCGACAACAAGGTCTTGGACAACACGCTCGCAGTCACCCAGGAGAGCCTGGACTCGACTCGACGCGAGAATGAAGAGCTGAAAAGCCGCATGGCTGATCTGCAAAGCCAGCTAGACAAGCTGCAGCGGTTGATCGAGCTCAAGAATAATCAGTTGGCCAAGTTGCAGGCTGAAAGTGGCGTCCCGGCGCAGCCGGCTGCCGCGATATCGGCTGAACTGGCCGCGCAACCAACCGCTCCGGGCGCCACGGCGACTCCAGTAGATGAAGCGCCGATCAAGCCTGGCCCGGCCCCCTCTATTGAAGGCAAGTTCAACGATCTACTGACCAATCCTATCGTCTTGGGTGTCGTTGGTGGTGCCGCAGGTTTACTGGTGCTGTTGCTCTTGTTGCTGTGGGCTCGCCATCGCAACGCCCGCCTGGAAGAGGAAAAACACCTGCGCATGGCCCAGGCGCTGGCTGACGAACCGGCGTTTTCGCCGAACGTCGAGCATGATTTGCCGCCCGACAGTTTTGAAGGTCTTGAAGCTCCGTCGTCGAGCGTCAAGTTGGCTCCAGTTCCAGTCGTGGCGCCGGTAATTGCTCCCGTGATCGAACCGGCGGTGGCGCCGGTTGAGCATCCAGCCGACGCCCTGGCACAAGCCCAGTCCCACATTGAGCGCGGCCATTTGAACCAGGCGGCTGAGGTGCTCGAGGAATCCATCAAGCAAGAGCCCAAGCGGAGCGACCTGCGGCTCAAACTGATGGAGGTCTATGGCCTGCAGGGGGACAAGAACGGGTTCGTTACCCAGGAGCGGCAACTGGTCGCCAATGGCGAAAATCACGCACAGGTCGAACAACTGAAGAGCCGTTTCCCTGCCATGGCCGTACTGGCCGCCGGGGTCAGTGCTGCCGTCGCGGCCGCGGCGCTGGACGCGCAATACGTCAAAGACTTGCTCAAGGACGAGACGCCACCTGTCGCAGCGCCTGAAACCGATGCTTTTGACGCGGACTTTGACCTCAGTCTGGACGATCTTGAAGCCGCTTCCCCAGCCGTCGTCAACCCGCAGCCCGATGAGCCGAGTTTTGAATCGATGCTGCAGCAACAGACCGAAGCCAAGGCCAACGAGGAGGACTTGTCGGACTTCGACCTGGACCTGCCGCCAGTTGCGCCGCCAACCCTGACGCCTGCTGCACTGGATGATGTGGATTTGCCGGAAGATTTCGACCTGTCCCTGGCCGATGAGCCACAGGTGCCAGGGACGGCCAAGCCGGATGCCTTCACTTCGGAGCTTGATGACGTCAATGCCGAGTTGGAGCGCCTGTCCCAGAGCCTTGAACATCCGCCGATCGGGCCGACATTTACCGCCGAGGACGCGGCGCTGGGGCATGACGAGCCAGACTTTGATTTCCTCAGCGGTACCGACGAAGTCGCCACCAAGCTGGACCTGGCCCAGGCCTATATCGACATGGGGGACGCTGATGGTGCCCGGGATATCCTGGGAGAGGTCCTCACCGAGGGCGATGCCGGGCAAAAGAGCGAAGCCAGGGAAATGCTCAGCCGGTTGGCTTGACGGCAGCAATTCACATGGCGTCCCAGGCGCAGGGCCTTATAATGGCTGCCTTTGCGCAACTCATCAGGCTCTCAGCTCTTGGCAAATATAGATAACGCGGCCGCCGAAATGGCGGCCGCAGGCTTTTTCAGAATCGCGCTGGGCGTGGAATACAAGGGCTCGCGCTATCGCGGCTGGCAACGGCAGGCCTCTGGTGTGTCGACGGTGCAGGAAACCCTGGAGAAGGCCCTGTCCAAAGTCGCCGATTCGCCGGTTTCGCTGATGTGTGCCGGGCGCACCGATGCCGGTGTGCATGCCTGTGGGCAAGTGGTGCACTTCGATACTCTGGCTGATCGCTCGATGAAGGCTTGGGTCATGGGGGCTAACATCAATTTGCCTCACGACATCAGTGTCAGTTGGGCCAAGGTCATGCCTGCGGATTTTCATGCGCGTTTCAAGGCCATTGCCCGGCGTTACCGCTATGTGATCTACAACGATCAGATCCGTCCAGCCCACTTGAACGAAGAAATTACCTGGAATCACCGCCCGTTGGATGCCGAGCGCATGGCCGAAGCGGCCCGGCACTTGGTGGGCGTCCATGATTTCAGTGCTTTTCGTGCCGGCCAGTGTCAGGCCAAGTCCCCCATCAAGGAGGTTCATCATTTGCGGGTGACGCGTCACGGCAAGATGATTGTCCTGGATATCCGTGCCGGGGCCTTCCTGCATCATATGGTACGTAATATCGCCGGGGTCCTGATGACCATCGGTACCGGCGAACGCCCGGTGGAGTGGGCCAGGGAAGTGCTGGAGAGCCGGGTGCGTCGTACCGGCGGGGTGACCGCGCATCCATTCGGCCTGTATCTGGTGGATGTAGAGTACCGTGACGAATACGAGTTGCCGGAACGTTTCATCGGGCCACACTTCCTCACAGGTTTCAGCGAACTTGGCGGCTGACGCCCGGAAAAGCATTTGTTACCATCCGGGACTTTCTCGGATAACCCCCTGAGGTTCCAACGATATGCCAGCCGTTCGCAGCAAGATTTGTGGGATTACCCGCATAGACGACGCGTTGGCGGCGGTCGAGGCGGGGGCGGACGCCATCGGTTTTGTGTTTTATGCCAAGAGTCCGCGGGCGGTGAATGTGCAGCAGGCCCGGGCGATCATCGCTGCATTGCCGCCGTTTGTGACCACCGTAGGGTTGTTCGTCAATGCGAGCCGCTGTGAACTCAATGAGACCCTCGACGCTGTGCCGCTGGACATGCTGCAGTTTCATGGCGACGAAACGGCGAGCGAGTGCGAAAGCTATCAGCGCCCTTACATAAAGGCGCTGCGGGTCAAGGCGGGAGACGACATCGCTGCCAGTTGCGCGGTATTTGCCACCGCTCGCGGGATTCTTCTGGATACCTATGTCGAAGGTGTTCCCGGTGGTACCGGTGAGGCGTTCGATTGGTCGTTGATCCCCGAGGGCTTGAGCAAGCCGATTATCCTGGCTGGCGGCCTGTGCGCGGATAATGTGATGGATGCCATCAAGCGAGTTCGGCCTTATGCGGTGGACGTCAGCGGGGGGGTTGAGCAGAGCAAGGGCATCAAGGATCACGGCAAGATCCGCGCATTTATGCAAGCTGTACGCGACAGCAGTGGCTTGATGTGACGGCTGGCAGTCTGCCGCCGTCCATAACTACCACTGTGTAAAACAACCCGGCGCCGCCTGCGGGAGGCCCGGAAATGAAGTGACAACGCTGCACTGGCAGGTTGTCTGGAAGGCTGAGGGTAGGTGCAGGGAATGGCCGGTCGAACGTCTGACCCCGCCCTGTATCTGTCACCGCATCTATGAATTTAGCTCAAGGGCATACGCGGGGCTGTGTTCAAGCCACCGGTACTGGAGAAAGAAAGCATGAGCAACTGGTTAGTAGACAAGCTGATCCCTTCGATCATGCGTTCCGAGGTGAAGAAAAGCTCGGTTCCTGAAGGTCTGTGGCACAAGTGCCCATCCTGCGACGCGGTGCTGTACCGCCCAGAGCTGGAAAAGACCCTGGATGTTTGCCCCAAGTGCAACCACCACATGCGTATCGGCGCCCGCGCCCGCATTGATATCTTCCTCGATGCCGATGGCCGCGCCGAGTTGGGTGCTGACCTGGAGCCGGTTGACCGCCTGAAGTTCCGTGATGGCAAGAAGTACAAGGATCGCCTGATCGCTGCGCAGAAGCAGACCGGTGAAAAAGACGCGCTGGTTTCCATCAGTGGCAAGCTGCTGGACATGCCTGTAGTGGTTTGTGCATTCGAATTCTCCTTCATGGGCGGGTCCATGGGGGCTATTGTCGGTGAGCGTTTTGTACGTGCCGCCAACTATGCGCTGGAAAACCGTTGCCCGATGATCTGCTTCGCCGCCTCAGGTGGTGCGCGGATGCAGGAAGCCCTGATTTCCCTGATGCAAATGGCCAAGACCTCTGCGGTACTGGCGCGTCTGCGAGAAGAAGGTATTCCGTTTATCTCCGTCCTGACCGATCCGGTCTACGGCGGCGTTTCCGCCAGCCTGGCGATGCTGGGTGACGTGATTGTCGGTGAGCCCAAGGCCCTGATCGGTTTTGCCGGCCCACGCGTGATCGAGCAAACGGTTCGCGAGAAACTGCCGGAAGGCTTCCAGCGCAGCGAGTTCCTCCTGGAGCATGGTGCGATCGACATGATCATCGCCCGTTCCGAGTTGCGTCCACGGCTGGGTAATCTGCTGGCGCAAATGATGGGCCTGCCGACGCCTGAATATGTCCCGGCTCCTGTCGAACCAATTGTCGTGCCTCCGGTGCCTGCAAACCTATGACCCAACGTACCCTTGGCGAATGGCTCGCCTACCTTGAGCAGTTGCATCCGTCCGCTATCGACATGGGGCTGGAGCGCTCGCAACAGGTAGCGGCCCGCCTTGGGTTGGGCAAGCCTGCGCCGCGGGTGATCACGGTCACCGGCACCAACGGCAAGGGCTCTACCTGCGCCTTGGTCGCAGCCTTGCTGCAGGCCCAGGGCTTGAAAGTCGGCGTCTACAATTCACCGCATTTGTTACGTTACAACGAGCGCGTACAACTCAATGGCGTCGAGGCCACTGACGAGCAACTGTGCGAAGCCTTCGCTGCACTTGATGCCGGGCGTGGCGACATTTCCCTGACCTACTTCGAAATGGGCACCCTGGCGGCGCTCTGGTTGTTCGAGCGTGCGCAATTGGATGTGGTGGTGTTGGAGGTTGGCCTCGGCGGGCGTCTGGATACAGTCAACGTGGTGGATGCCGACTTGGCGCTGGTTACCAGCATTGGCGTTGATCACACGGATTACCTCGGTAATACCCGTGAGTCCGTGGCCTATGAAAAGGCCGGGATCTTCCGTCAAGGCAAGCCGGCGCTGTGTGGTGACCTGGATCCGCCCCATACCTTGCTCGATAAGGTGCAGGAACTGGATTGCCCATTCTTTCTGCGGGGTCGTGAATTCAGTCTCGAGGTTGGCGACCGGCACTGGCAGTGGCGTGGGCGCGATGCGCGTGGCCAGGCCGTTGAACTGCACGACTTGCCGTTGCTGAGCCTGCCGATGGAAAACGCTGCGCTTGCCCTGCAAGCTTATCTTTTGTTGGATTTGCCCTGGAACGTCCCGCAGATTGCCGCGACATTGCAGGCAACCCAGGTGGTCGGTCGTCTGGACCGCCGAACCTTCGAGTGGGGGGGCAGGCGCCTGAACCTGCTGCTGGACGTGGGGCATAACCCCCATGCCGCGCAGTACCTGGCCCAACGCTTGTCGCGCACGCCACCGGTCGGACGTCGCCTGGCGGTATTCGGGCTGTTGTCCGATAAAGACCTGGACGGCGTGGTTGCGCCGTTGTTCGATAATATCCAGGCTTGGGCGGTGGCGCCGCTGGATACGCCTCGAAGTCGCCCGGCCGCCGAGTTGGCAGACGCGTTGCAGAACCTTGGTGCGTCGGTGACGTCGTATGCAAGCGTAACGATGGCCCTTGAGGCCCAGTGTGCTGTTGCGAATCCCGACGATGAGATTCTGTTGTTCGGATCATTTTATTGTGTTGCCGAGGCGCTTGAATGGTTGGCTCGGCGCTCCACGGAGGACGCTGCACATGGCATTACTGAATAGCGCGTACAAGCAGCGAATGGTGGGGGCACTGGTTCTGGTGGCATTGGCAGTGATTTTCCTGCCTATGCTGTTTTCCCGTCAGGACGAGCAACGTCAAGTGGTTGTCGACGCTCCGGCGGCGCCTCAAGCGCCGGTGCTACCTCAGGTTCAGGTGGAACCGGTGGTGGTTCCCGAGCCGCAAGTGCTGCCTGAAGAAGAGCCTGTGCCTACTGATGATGAGATTGCCCAGCAGCAAGCGCCTTCGGTGCCGGTCCAGCCAAGCGTTCCGGTGGTGGAGCCTGCTCCAGCGGCACCTGTGGTGGTGGCCAAGCCTGCTCCTGCGCCAAAACCGGTGGCCCCGCAGCCGGCAGCGCCGGGCAAGCCGGATGTCGGGCAGAGTCGTATTGATCCCAATGGCTTGCCGATCAGTTGGTCGGTCCAGCTCGCGAGCCTGGCCAATCGTGAAAGCGCCGAAAACCTGCAGAAAACCCTGCGTAGCCAGGGTTACAACGCTTATATCCGTAGTGCCAATGGCAAGAATCGGGTATTTGTCGGGCCGCTGATCCAGCGTGCGGAGGCCGACCGCTTGCGGGACTTGCTGGGTCGCCAGCAGAACCTCAACGGTTTTGTGGTGCGTTTTCAGCCAGAGCGGGGCTGATTCGGTACTGATTCGCGAATGCGGTCGAATGTGGGAGCAGGCTTGCCGGTTCCCACATTGGTTTTTTGCTGCCCGCGAGACTCCACCCCCCTTCACTGCAACCCATTGATTTCAAATGCACTGCTAATCGCAGCTTACCGATAGCTCGGCGCTCTGCTAAAATGCGCCGCCTTATCCGTCTGTAGGCTGCACTGTGCCATTTACCTGGGTTGACTGGGCGATCGTTGCAATCATCGCCATCTCTGCTTTGATCAGTCTAAGCCGCGGCTTCGTCAAAGAAGCTCTGTCGTTGCTGACTTGGATCGTTGCAGGGGTTGTAGCCTGGATGTTCGGTGGCTCATTGGCCGTTTACCTTGCCGGATACATCGAAACACCTTCGGCTCGCGTCATCGCGGGCTGCGCCATCATGTTCATCGCCACGCTGCTGGTGGGAGCAATGGTCAATTATCTTATCGGCGAATTGATACGTGTCACCGGCCTCTCCGGGACCGATCGATTTCTCGGCATGGCTTTTGGCGCCGCACGTGGCGCGCTGCTGATCGTGGTGGCAGTCGGGCTGTTGAGCCTGGGGCCGGTACAGCAGGATTCGTGGTGGCAGGAGTCGAGTCTCGTGCCAAAATTTCTATTGGTCGCAGATTGGTCCAAGAACCTCATACTGGGGTGGAGCAGTCAGTGGCTGGCCAGCGGAATCAGCGTACCCGCTGATCTTCCGTTCAAGGAACACCTCTTGCCGGCAAGCACGCCGCAGTAAGCTGTGTTCAGTCAAGATTAATCAAGTAGGGGTTGCGTCGCATGTGTGGCATCGTCGGTATCGTCGGTAAGTCGAACGTCAATCAGGCGCTGTATGACGCGCTAACCGTGCTCCAGCACCGCGGCCAGGATGCTGCCGGTATTGTGACCAGCCACGACGGCCGGTTATTCCTGCGCAAGGACAATGGCCTGGTACGTGACGTATTCCATCAACGTCACATGCAGCGCCTGGTCGGCCACATGGGCATTGGCCATGTACGCTACCCGACGGCAGGCAGTTCGACCTCGGCCGAGGCGCAACCGTTTTACGTCAACTCGCCCTACGGCATCACCTTGGCGCATAACGGTAACCTGACCAACGTTGAGCAATTGGCCAAGGAGATTTACGAATCCGACCTGCGTCACGTCAACACCAACTCGGACTCGGAAGTGCTGCTCAACGTGTTCGCCCACGAGTTGGCCCAGCGCGGCAAGCTGCAACCCACCGAGGAAGATGTTTTTGCCGCAGTCACTGACGTGCACAACCGTTGCGTCGGTGGCTACGCTGTCGTAGCGATGGTGACCGGTTACGGTATTGTCGGTTTCCGCGATCCGAATGGTATTCGTCCGATCGTTTTCGGCCAGCGTCATACCGACGAAGGTGTCGAATACATGATCGCTTCTGAGAGTGTGTCCCTGGACGTGCTGGGCTTCACCCTGATCCGCGACCTGGCGCCGGGCGAAGCGGTGTACATCACCGAAGAAGGCAAATTGCACACCCGTCAGTGCGCCCTTAGCCCGAAACTCACTCCGTGCATTTTCGAACACGTCTACCTGGCGCGTCCGGATTCGATCATCGATGGCGTTTCGGTGTACAAGGCGCGTCTGCGCATGGGCGAGAAACTGGCCGAGAAGATCTTGCGCGAGCGTCCTGAGCACGATATCGACGTGGTCATCCCGATCCCGGATACCAGCCGCACCGCAGCCCTGGAGTTGGCCAACCATTTGGGCGTCAAGTTCCGCGAAGGCTTCGTCAAGAACCGCTACATCGGCCGTACCTTTATCATGCCGGGCCAGGCGGCCCGCAAGAAGTCGGTACGCCAGAAGCTCAACGCAATCGAACTGGAGTTTCGCGGCAAGAACGTGATGCTGGTAGATGACTCCATCGTCCGTGGCACCACTTGCAAGCAGATCATCCAGATGGCCCGCGAAGCCGGGGCGAAGAACGTGTACTTCTGCTCGGCTGCGCCGGCGGTGCGTTACCCGAATGTCTACGGTATCGACATGCCGAGTGCCCATGAGTTGATCGCCCACAATCGTTCGACCCAGGACGTTGCCGACCTGATCGGCGCTGATTGGCTGATCTACCAGGACCTGCCGGACTTGATCGAGGCGGTCGGTGGCGGCAAGATCAAGATTGAGCAGTTCGACTGTGCCGTATTCGATGGCAAATATGTGACTGGTGATGTCGACGAAGCCTACCTGAACAAGATTGAGCAGGCGCGCAACGACTCCTCCAAGATCAAGACCCAGGCGGTCAGCGCGATCATCGATCTGTATAACAATTGAGTAAACACCGGCCCTGAGGGGCCGGTTTTGTATCTTAATAAAGAATTGAGTTGAGGAGTGGCAGCATGAGTCAGGAATGGGATGCCGGTCGGTTGGACAGCGACCTCGATGGCGTAGCTTTCGATACCCTGGCTGTGCGCGCGGGACAGCACCGCACACCGGAAGGTGAGCACGGTGAACCAATGTTCTTCACTTCCAGCTATGTATTCCGTACTGCTGCCGATGCGGCGGCGCGTTTTTCCGGTGAAGTACCGGGCAACGTCTATTCGCGCTACACCAACCCGACTGTGCGTGCGTTCGAGGAGCGTATCGCGGCGCTTGAGGGCGCAGAGCAAGCTGTTGCCACGGCAACGGGCATGGCCGCCATCCTGGCCGTCGTCATGAGCCTGTGCAGCGCGGGTGATCATGTATTGGTGTCCCGCAGCGTGTTTGGCTCGACCATCAGCCTGTTCGAGAAGTACTTCAAGCGCTTCGGCATTGAAGTGAACTACGTGCCGCTTGCGGAGCTGTCCGGTTGGGATGCGGCGATCAAGGCCAATACCAAGCTGCTGTTTGTCGAGTCGCCGTCCAATCCCCTGGCTGAATTGGTGGATATCGCCGCGTTGGCCGAAGTGGCCCACGCCAAGGGGGCGATGCTGGTGGTGGACAATTGCTTCTGCACCCCGGCACTGCAGCAACCGCTGAAGCTGGGCGCAGACATTGTCGTGCATTCGGCCACCAAGTTCATCGACGGCCAGGGCCGTTGCATGGGGGGAGTGGTCGCAGGTGCAAGTGAGCAGATGAAGGAAGTGGTGGGCTTCTTGCGCACGGCTGGTCCGACGCTGAGCCCATTTAATGCCTGGGTTTTCCTCAAGGGCCTGGAGACTCTTAGTCTGCGGATGAAGGCCCATTGTGCCAATGCCCAAGCGTTGGCCGAATGGCTGGAGCAGCAGGAAGGGATCGAAAAAGTCCATTACGCCGGCCTCAAGAGCCATCCGCAGCATGAGTTGGCCCAGCGCCAGCAGCGCGGCTTTGGTGCCGTGGTGAGTTTTGAAGTCCGGGGTGGCAAAGAGGGTGCCTGGCGCTTTATCGACGCGACCCGACTGATTTCGATCACTGCCAACCTGGGGGATAGCAAAACCACCATCACCCACCCAAGCACCACCTCCCATGGTCGCCTGGCGCCGCAGGAGCGGGAAGCAGCGGGCATTCGTGACAGTCTGATTCGTATCGCGGTGGGCCTGGAAGATGTAGCTGACTTGCAGGCAGACCTGGCCCGCGGGCTGGCGGCCCTGTGATCGAGTGGTCCATGGAAGCGGCAGGGGCCAGTAACGGTCGGGTCGCATTGGTCACGGGTGCGGCACGAGGCATCGGCCTGGGTATTGCCGCCTGGTTGGTCAGCGAGGGTTGGCAGGTGGTGCTGGCGGATCTGGATCGCGAGCGCGGCTCCAAGGTTTCCAAGGTACTGGGGGAGAATGCCTGGTTTATCACCATGGACGTGGCCGACGAGCAGCAGGTAGCCCTCGCAATTGCCGAAGTGCTTGGCCAGTTTGGACGCCTGGACGCGTTGGTGTGCAATGCGGCGGTGGCTGATCCGCGCAACATTACTTTGGAGAGCCTGGATCTGGCGTACTGGAATCGTGTAATGGCGGTCAATCTCAGCGGGCCGATGTTGCTGGCCAAGCACTGTGCGCCGTACCTGCGGGCCCATGGTGGTGCCATTGTCAATCTGGTGTCGACCCGGGCACGCCAGTCAGAGCCGGACACTGAGGCTTACGCCGCGAGCAAGGGTGGCCTGTTGGCCCTGACCCATGCGCTGGCCATCAGCCTGGGGCCGGAAGTGCGAGTCAATGCCGTCAGCCCTGGCTGGATCGATGCGCGTGACCCTGCTGCTCGCCGTGCCGAGCCGTTGACGGATGCTGATCACGCCCAGCATCCGGCGGGCCGGGTAGGGACGGTGGAGGATGTGGCGGCGATGGTGGCCTGGTTGTTGTCGCGTAATGCCGGGTTTGTCACGGGCCAGGAGTTTGTGGTGGACGGCGGGATGAGCAAGAAGATGATTTACAGCGAGTAAGGGCGGCGACGTTCTTGACGCTATTTTGTCTTTTTCAGAAAAACTTCAAGCGGGCTATTGACTTAGGTCCGCCACCTGCGTAAATTTCGCGGCCTCAACGAAGCAAAGGGTGATTAGCTCAGCTGGGAGAGCATCTGCCTTACAAGCAGAGGGTCGGCGGTTCGATCCCGTCATCACCCACCACTTCTTGAGAGTTTTACCTTCGGGTAAGACGCAACGTTAAAGGTTGCACCGACGCGCAGCGGTAGTTCAGTCGGTTAGAATACCGGCCTGTCACGCCGGGGGTCGCGGGTTCGAGTCCCGTCCGCTGCGCCATATTTCCAGGTCTGAATGTTCAGGCTTGAGATTGAACAGCCAAGGTTGTCCAGTCAGATGTTTGAAGGCCGTTGAAGGTGACACTTCAGCAGTCTGAGCGATACGCAGCGGTAGTTCAGTCGGTTAGAATACCGGCCTGTCACGCCGGGGGTCGCGGGTTCGAGTCCCGTCCGCTGCGCCATATCTGCATCAAGGCCCACTGAACGCCTTGAAGCACAAAGAAAGCCACTGGCTACTTTGATCCGATAGCAAACACCCTGGTCGAAAGACCGGGGTTTTTTGTGTCTGCGATTTGGCAAGCGTGCTCGGTCTGAGCGTGGAGTCGAAGTTGTTGCACCCCACGCAAGCTGTCCTTGCAATCAAAAACCCAGCTTATCCCGCAACCCGTAATACCAGGCTCCCAGCGCTGCAAATGGCGTGCGCAGCAATTGCCCGCCTGGGAATGGGTAGTGCGGCAGGTCGGCAAACGCATCAAAACGCTCTGCCTGACCTCTCAGCGCCTCGGCCAGTACCTTGCCCGCCAAGTGGGTGTACGTCACGCCATGGCCACTACAGCCCTGGGAGTAATAGATATTGTCTCCCAGGCGGCCGACTTGCGGTAGGCGCGATAAGGTCAGTAGGAAGTTTCCGGTCCAGGCGTAATCGATCTTCACATCCTTTAATTGCGGGAAGGCCTTGAGCATCTTCGGCCGGATGATCGCTTCAATATTTGCCGGGTCGCGCGCGCCGTACACCACGCCGCCGCCGAAGACCAGGCGTTTGTCACTGGTGAGGCGGTAATAGTCCAGCAGGTAGTTGCAGTCTTCGACACAGTAATCCTGGGGTAATAGCGTCTTGGCCAACTCATCGCCCAGTGGCGCAGTGGTGATGACCTGTGTGCCGCACGGCATCGACTTGGCCGCCAGTTCCGGCACGAGATTCCCCAGATAGGCGTTGCCGGCGACGATGATGAACTTGGCCCTGACCTTGCCTTGAGCGGTATGCACCACTGGATTGGCGCCGCGCTCAATGCGTATCGCAGCTGACTGCTCGTAGATCGTGCCACCTAGGGATTCCACTGCCGCCGCTTCGCCCAGGGCCAAGTTGAGTGGATGGATGTGTCCACCGCTCATGTCCAGCAGGCCACCCACGTAGTTTTCGCAGGCAACCACTTCGCGAATGCGACGCTCATCCAGCAGTTCAAGCTGGGTGTGTCCGTAGCGCTCCCACAAGCGCTTCTGCGACTCCAAGTGGCCCATGTGCTTGCTGTTGAGCGCAGCGAACACGCCGCCGTCCTTCAGGTCGCACTGGATCTGATATTTGGCCACCCGTTCACGAATGATCCTGCCACCTTCAAACGCCATCTGTCCCAGCAGCTGCGCCTGCTGAGGGCCGACGCTGCGCTCGATCACATCAATATCGCGGCTGTAGCTGTTGACGATCTGCCCACCGTTGCGCCCTGATGCGCCAAAACCCACCTTGGCGGCTTCCAGCACGGTTACGCGAAAGCCGTTCTCCAGTAGGAACAGGGCGCTGGAGAGGCCGGTATAGCCGGCGCCAATCACGCACACGTCAGTTTCGGCTTCGCCTTGCAGTGCGGGTCGGGACGGAACCGCATTGGCGGACGCGGCATAATACGATTGGGGGTAGGGTGCGTTCGACATCCTGTAACCTCTGTTCTATATTTTTTACGAGTGCGCCGATCCTACCTGAGTTGAAATTCCCCTGCCAGCTACCTGGACGCTATGACCCGGAGGGACGAAAGTAAAAAATTCGCATATTCATAGGGTTAGCTGCAAAAAAGAGGTTGACACCCTTGGTGAATTCCGTAGAATGCCGCCTCACAGCAGGCACGTAGCTCAGTTGGTTAGAGCACCACCTTGACATGGTGGGGGTCGTTGGTTCGAGTCCAATCGCGCCTACCAAACAAAATCCGCTCTGCTGGGCGGTCTAGAAGGGCTCACCGAAAGGTGAGCCCTTTTTTGTTGCTTACGATTTACAAAGCCCCTCCAAATGCCCCTCAGGCAGCGTTCAATCACCGACAAACTTTATTGGTTTGCAGCAACAATTTTTCTTGTTGGACACCTCCGGCTCCGAGCAGCAAAGATGCCTCCACTGACGCTCGACCTTCCGGGTCAATAATAAAAACCGAGCCGAGCTGCGCGCCATTTTCGAGAAGTGAGCCTTTTCACTACCTGCTTTATTGGCCTTGCAGCCCGCACTTAAGGACCTCGCCACTATGCAATCTGTTGTGAACCTATGGCCACTGATAGGCGTGCTCGTCATTGTGGTCGGCTTTGTATTGCGCTTCAATCCGCTACTGGTTGTGACAGCTGCGGCGATAGCCACCGGACTTGCCGCTCACTTTCCATTGGAAAAAATTCTCGCCACCATGGGCGATGGCTTCCTCCAGACCCGAGCCTTGCAACTGATCCTGTTGTTGCCGTTGGCCGTCATTGGCCTGCTGGAACGTCATGGTTTGCGACTGCATGCGCAAAATTGGATTGCGCGTTTCGAGCGGGCTACCGTCGGGCGCTTGTTGATTATCTATCTGTTTGTCCGTGAGTCCACAGCCGCCATGGGGCTGACCAGCCTTGGCGGGCACCCGCAGATGGTGCGTCCGTTGCTTGCACCCATGGCCGAGGGCGCCGCTGAAAAGCGCTATGGCAAATTGCCGGACAAGCTTCGCCACAAGGTCTTGGCCATGTGCGCAGCGACCGACAATGTGGGGCTGTTTTTTGGCGAAGATATCTTTGTCGCCTTTGGCGCGATTGCGTTGATGCACACCTTCCTGCTGGGCTCAGGTATTGATGTCGAGCCGTTGCATATCGCCGTCTGGGGCATACCCACCGCCATATGCGCCTTCATCATTCATGCGATCCGCCTGAACCGCTTTGATCGAATGCTTACCCGTGAACTCTTGCCTGTCGCACCGGTTGTCAACCAGGCGGAGTCAGCACAATGATCATCTCCATTCAATATCTGTACTGGCTGGCCGGGGTTTTGCTGCTGATCACCGCTGGCATGATTCTGGTCGACCGAACCCACCCCAAGCGTTGGTCCAGCTCACTGTTCTGGTTGTTGTTCGCAATTCCGTTCCTGGTGGGGGAGCGCCTGCCACCGGTTGCTATCGGCGTCGGGGTTGTATTGATGGCGCTTATCGCAGGCTTTGGTGGCGTAGGTCGTGGGGCCCATGCGCAGTTGCATGAGAAGGCTGCGCGAGCCAGTGCCGGCCGGTTAGGGCATAAGCTGTTTATTCCGGCCCTGGCGATTCCGTTGACTACGGTAATTGGTTCGGTACTGCTCAAGCACACCGAGATCGGTGGTGTGCCGCTGCTGGATCCGAAAAACACCACCTTCGTATCGCTGGGGCTTGGCTGCCTGATTGCCTTGGGGTTGGCCTGCTGGCTGACCCGGGACACCCCGGTGCAGGCCTTGCGTGAATCCCGGCGCCTGACCGAGGCGCTTGGCTGGGCGATGGTGCTGCCACAGATGTTGGCGATGCTGGGGTTACTGTTCAATGAAGCGGGCGTTGGTACTGCCGTGGCCCACGTCACCACCACCTATATCAACATGGACTTCAAGTTGGTGGCGGTGATGGTCTATGTATTGGGTATGGCACTGTTCACCGTGATCATGGGCAATGGTTTCGCGGCTTTTCCGGTGATGACCGGTGGCGTCGGCGTGCCGGTGCTGGTGGGTATTTACGGTGGCAACCCGGCGGTTATGGCCGCTATCGGTATGTTTTCCGGCTATTGCGGTACGCTGATGACGCCCATGGCGGCGAACTTCAATATCGTCCCGGCGGCACTGCTGGAGCTGCCGGATAAAAACGCAGTGATCAAGGCGCAGATGCCCACCGCGCTGATGATGCTGGTAGTCAATATCGTTCTTCTCTACCTGCTGATGTGAGGTGACAATGCGTACTGTATTGCTGACGGGTTTTGAGCCCTTTGATCAGAGCCCGGTCAACTCTTCCTGGGAGGCGGTACGGCAGTTGGATGGGGTGCTGTTGATGGATGATGTGCGAGTTGTGGTCGAGCAATTACCCTGCGCCTTTGCCACTGCGGGCGTTTGCTTGAAAGCGTTGCTGGATGAGCATCGACCGCAGATGGTCATCGCGACCGGCCTGGCTCCGGGGCGCAGTGAGATGTCCATTGAGCGGGTGGCGATCAACCTCAACGATGCGCGGATCCCGGACAACCTTGGCGAGCAACCCATCGACACGCCTGTAGTCCCGGGTGGTCCGGCAGCCTACTTCAGCACGCTGCCTATCAAGGCTATGGTGCAGGCGCTGCGCGAAGCGGGAATACCCGCCTCGGTCTCGCAAACGGCTGGTACCTTTGTGTGTAATCAGGTGTTCTACAGTTTGCAGCATGCTCTTGCCGGGTCGACGGTGCGCAGCGGGTTTATCCATGTGCCACCCCTGCCTGAGCAGGCGACACGTACGGTATCGGGACAGCCTTTGTTGGCGCTGGCAGCACAGGTTGAAGGGCTGCGGATGGCGGTGCTGACAGCGTGGAATACCCGCGTGGATATAGCGCAAACGGGAGGGCAGATCAGCTGATGAGTATACCTCTCATGCTTCCCGATCCATCTGGCATGTTAACTGGGCGACACCCATAGCCGACTAGCAGGACCATGCCCAGGTTGCAATAAAGGGCTTGAGGTGGATGCCCGCAGGATTCGCCTGCCGTGAGTTTACAAGCTGGCGGTCGAGCCGTAGATTGCCTCAAGCAAGTGATTCGCCAGGACCCAGATCGGGTGACGAAAGCAAGAGGAAGCCGAGCAGTGTCCACTAAAGGTTCAGCCGTATTTGATAAGCGGTACCGCGCATTCCTGTTTGACATGGACGGGACCCTCCTCAACTCCATTGCCGCCGCCGAGCGGGTCTGGACCACCTGGGCCGAGCGCCATGGCCTGGATGTACCGGCCTTCCTGGCCACCATCCATGGCGCGCGGGCCATCGATACCATTACGCGGCAGGCCTTGCCCGGTGTCGATGCACGTACTGAGGCCCAATGGATTACCGAGGCTGAAATCGCGGATGTGGAAGGCGTGGTGGCGATTGCTGGTGCCGTTGAGTTTCTGCAGACGCTGCCCGCTGATCAATGGGCACTGGTCACGTCTGCACCCAAGGCTTTGGCTCTGCGGCGCCTGCAAGCGGCCGGTATCACCCCGCCGGCAGCCATGGTGACGGCCGAGGATGTTGCCAGTGGTAAGCCTGATCCTGCGTGCTATGTGTTGGGGGCGCAACGATTGGGTGTGGCGGTGCAGGATTGCCTGGTGTTCGAGGATGCGACTGTTGGCATTCATGCCGGTGAGGCATCGGGCGCGGACGTCATGGTTGTTACGGCTGTGCACTTGACACCCTTGGTGACGGAGCATCCGTCGATTGCCGGGTATGAGTTTGTGCAGGCTTCTCGTGATGAGTCTGGACTCTTGCAATTACAGTGTCCGGTGTCATAGCGGTCTTGGGTGATGGAAAGAAAATCAGGGTGAGGTTTTCTGGTGGTCGTCGCCAAAGGCGCGACGGTACAGTTTTCGATGAATGGCAGACTGGATCGGCTTGAGGCAGAAAAAAAACAAATAGCCACACAACAACAGTGTCAAGTTCAGCCATGAGCGGGCGTCGGGGTTGTCAACATTGTCAATTTCGAGCGTGAGGCTATACCCCACTGCGACGAAGAGCAGCCCGATCAAGAGGACAATGATCCAGGATCTTGAGAAATAAGGCTGTTTGGGGGGTCGCCTCATCAACGTGCTCCTGAGCACTCAGCAGGTTTTAAATGACTTGTAACGAGATTTGGCTGCTAAATTGGCCGCAAGTTCCCTTGGTGTCCTGGCGGCTTTCGTGCGCGATGGCTGGCCTGGGCTAATCGGGTAGACGCTTGCCATTAAGTGAGAGGGGGTGCCCATCATGTTGACTCACTGGTTTCTCGCCGCTGTTCATCTGCTGGCCTTTGCCACGGCCCTGGCGTCAGTGCTGGCCCGCGGCAAGGGGTTACGTGGCCTGGCGAATACTGGGCCCTCGGCGGTACCGAGCGTATTGCTCGCGGACAATGTTTGGGGAATCAGCGCCCTGGTACTGTTGATCACGGGAGGGCTGCGAGCCTTCGGCGGATATGAAAAGGGCACCGAGTACTACCTGCATCAGCCGCTGTTCCACCTGAAGATGACGCTATTGCTTTTTATCCTGTTGCTGGAAATCCAACCGATGATCCGCTTGATCAAATGGCGTATCGCGTTGGCTCGCGGCGGTGCACTGGATTTGCACAAGGCAGGATTTTTTGCACGCATCAGCCATGTGCAGGCATTACTGATTGTGCTGATGCTCGTCGCCGCAACCGGCATGGCGCGTGGCATCGGGCTCGGCTAAGCGGGCAATGAACTTTTTTGAGGGGGGAGAGCAGGTTCCTGTGCTTCGGCCTGGCCAAACCGAAGAGGCTTTCGCCAGCCGTTACAGTGAACGAAAAGGCTGGCTACTGGAGGCGCTTTAAGATGTTTAGTTTTTCTCCGGAGCCGTCAGGCCTGCCTGGATACGTTGGTAAATTTCCTCGCGGTGCACGGCAACATCTTTGGGAGCATTGATGCCGATTCGTACTTGCTGGCCGCTAACGCCCAGAATGGTGATCGTGATGTCATCACCGATGTTTATGCTTTCACCGACTTTGCGGGTGAGTATCAGCATGATCTTCTCCTTGATTACTTTGAAGGACACACGTTCAGACAGTGCAGATGTCGGCTGTGTATAGATTACTGTGGAGTTGCTTCCCTGTGGCTGCTTTTTTCAGACGCATAAAGGCAGTATTAATTCCCATGGCGCCATCATACAGGTCTGCGAAACATCATTTGCATTGTTTAAGGCAGCGTTTATGAGGGTCAGAATAGGTAGTGAATGATAAAGTTGCCTTTTTGATCCTCAAAGGAGCAGGGCAGTGCGTAAAGTAGCGATGGCAGTTGTGGTATTGGCATTGACCGGTTGCGGCGAGGGCCGAAGTGTCGATGCTCCCAAGACCAAGCCTACCGTTACCGAGGCTCAACCCCAGGCTTCGGCGATTGCGGCCCAGGAGTGGGATGTCTGGGTTGGTCCTCCGGACCATAAGCTGCAGGCGTTGACGGACCTGACTGCGTGGTTGCTTGAGCATGGTTTCAGTTTTTATCTGGTCAAGGAAGACGGTAAGGACCAGGTTCTGCTCGGGCCGTTCAGCACCAAGGCCGAGGCTGAGGCGAAGCAGGCGCAATTAACGGAAAAACTGCTCAAGGCCAAGAAAAACGACACGGTATCGCAAGTCATTGAACATAAGGTCTTACAGTAAGAAGGTGGCGAGCGGGATGTTACTGGTCCCGCTCGCTTATCTCCCTTCAGCCGCAGGCTTTCAGGTTGACCGGGCCGACAAACTCATTGCCCCGCCCCATTACGCACGCCACGGTTTGATTGCGTTGGCGTTCCCAGCGTTGCGCCGGGTAAGTCCTGTTCCACACTTCGTACAGGCGGCGGTCCTGTTTTGACAAGCGCAAGCCGTACTGCTTGCTCATGTAAAAGTAAGTGCGGGCGATCATGCCGCGAATGGAGGGCCGAGGCATGACCTTCCTGGCTTTGAAGTCCACCTGGGTCAAGCAAGAGCCATATTGCCCGCTTTGCACCGGCAACCAGCCAAAGCTGAAGTTATTACGGTCCCCGTTGACCTCGCCGATGCTCGGTACCAAGTTGTGCAGGTCAGCTTCGGCACGTTTGTAGACGTCATCGCTACGGGTGCAGTTCTTGCGTCCGCCGTTCTTCCAGCACTGGCGCTGATGACCGATCTGCCAGGCGGGAACAATATGTTCCCACTCGATTCGCGCCGCCCGGTTGGCGTTCTTGCGCGGAATATAGCCACAGGCCTTCAGGTCCACGCGGTTACCCGTGTATTTGCAGCCGCAATAAAATTCTGTGGATTGCGGGGCGTAGAGTTTCCAGGCGACTTTCTTGGCTTCACTGAATGAACGAGGTGCCTGGGCGTTTGCGGTGACAGCGAAAAACAGACAACACAGAGTAATAAAACGCAGACTCATTGACTCAATCTTCCTTCGGCACAACCCAGAAAATTTGCACGCCGCCGTCATCGCGATGGGCGAGGGTGACGTTGTCGTTTTCCGCAATTTCTTCCAGTAGGCGTGCCCATTCGTCCTCCGGCTCATCCGGCAAGCGAAAGATCAAGGCAGCCTTGGCTTTCTGGGCATTGGTCGAGTTGATGATTTTTTGCACACGGATCGCCAGGCGTTCGTAGGCATCGGGTGGGGTGAGTGCTGCAGAGGAAGGCTTTGCCACGGAGTGATCCTTATTAAGCTGTACGAACATACAGTATTTAACTGTGGGTAAATTCGCAACTGCTTAAAATCCAAGAAGCTCCCTTGGACCGTGGTTTATTTGTTTTTATGCAAAGTGGCTTTGTTTTTTAAAGATTTTTTGAGGAACAAGACCCAGGAAGGTAAACCCACTCACGGTACGCCGCGAGTGGGTGGTGGCCCAACCATCAAGGCCAGGTCGAGGGAGGATCAATATTCCCAGAACATCCGTTGCAACTCTTTGCTGTCCTGAGTCTTGGTCAGGGCGACCATGGCCAGGATGCGAGCTTTCTGTGGGTTCAGGTCATGGGCAACGACCCAGTCATATTTGTCATCAGGCTGTTCGGCGTTACGCAGGACGAAACCGCCAGCATTGACGTGGGAAGAACGAATGATCTGTACGCCTTCCTTACGCAGTTCCTGCAGGGCTGGCACGACTTTGGACGATACTGAGCCGTTGCCGGTACCGGCGTGGATGATGGCTTTGGCGCCAGCCTGGGCCAGGGCTTTATAAGCGGTATCACTTACGTTGCCATAGGAGTAGGCGATTTCGACGTCTGGCAGGCTTTTGATGGTTTTGATATCGAATTCCGAACCCATGGTGTGGCGCTTGGCTGGCAGGCGGAACCAGTAGGATTTGCCTTCTACTACCATGCCCAGCGGGCCCCATGGGCTTTTGAACGCTTCAGTCTTGATGTTGATCATTTTGCTGACATCACGACCCGACTGGATCTCGTCGTTCATGGTCACCAGCACACCCTTGCCGCGAGCGTCTTTGCTGCCGGCGACTGCCACGGCGTTGTACAGGTTGAGCATACCGTCAGCCGACATCGCGGTGCCTGGGCGCATGGAGCCGACGACCACGATGGGCTTGTCGGTTTTTTCCACGAGGTTAAGGAAGTAGGCGGTTTCTTCCAGGGTATCGGTACCGTGGGTGATCACAATGCCATCCACGTCCTTGCTGTCGGCCAATTCGGCGACGCGACGACCCAGCTGCAGCAGGTTTTCGTTGTTGATGCTTTCGGAGGCGATTTGCATTACTTGCTCGCCGCGAACGTTGGCGATCTGGCTAAGCTCGGGAACGCCAGCGATCAACTGCTCGATGCCGACCTTGGCGGCCTGGTAGGTCGCACTGTTGGCAGCGCTGGCGCCAGCGCCGGCGATGGTGCCACCCGTGGCGAGGATCACCACGTTGGACAGTTTGGTCTTGGTTTCAACTTCTTTTGCCTGGGTGGCAACAGGGAGCAGCAGCAGGAGGGCCAACGCGCCCGGAACAAAGCTCTTGAGTGCAGATTTCATTATTTTTCTCTCTGGTTTTTGATGAGTGCTGGTGCAGGCTCATCTAGAAACACCCGGGCAGATCTGAAGCCACGAGGTGCTGTGTAAGAGCAGGATTTGTACCAGTAGGGTTTTGTTCGGTTATTTATTTCAACATATTGATTTATATAGGTATTTTCTAGATTATTGCGATAATTAATCAATGTTCCTGTCCGGCTTTCCGAACAAAGGAGGGGCTTGTGTTCGGTTGTCCGAAAAGCAAGCTGGAAAGTGGTTGGAGTAACCCTCTGAATAAACCAACTGTTGTCACTGCAGAGAACGATTAACTGACAGAAATGTTTATCGAGTTCGGCAACTTGGCTGTAGGGCACGACTTAGAGCGGATTCAGACAAAGGCTTTATCTTTCGTTGACAAATCTCGACAAGATTCGCATAGTTTGTTCAACGCAAACGTTTGCGAGTTGTTTCGCGGGTACTCCATGAGTGCCGTGAACATTCGTATCAGCCATCCTGGATGGGAAGGTTGCCGAAGCGTTCTTCGGTGCAAGCGTTGCTCACAATAATCATAAGATCGGAGTGAACCCATGAAGCTGCCATTTGCTGGACGTCTTCTTGCTGTCGCTGTGCTTGCCGCCGCATCCGCTGCTCTGCCCCTCTCCAATGCATTCGCCGATGACACCGCCGCCAAACCCAAGGTCGGCCTGGTGATGAAGTCCCTCGCCAACGAGTTTTTTGTCACGATGCAAGATGGCGCCAAGGAGTACCAGAAAGCCCACTCCGCCGACTTTGAAATGATCACCAACGGTATCAAGAACGAAACCGATACCTCCGCTCAGATTGATATCGTCAATCAGATGATCCTGGCGAAAGTGAATGCAATCGTCATCGCGCCTGCCGATTCCAAGGCTCTGGTCACCGTACTGAAGAAAGCCTCCGATGCCGGTATCAAGGTCGTCAATATCGATAACCGCCTGGATCCGGATGTACTGAAAAGCAAAAGTCTCACTATTCCCTTCGTTGGCCCTGACAACCGCAAGGGTTCACGCCTGGTGGGTGATTACCTGGCCAAGCAACTGGCCGCAGGTGACAAGGTCGGCATTATTGAAGGTGTACCGACCACCACTAACGCCCAGCAGCGTACCGCAGGCTTCAAGGATGCGATGGATGCTGCCGGCATGAAGATCGTTTCCACTCAATCCGGTAACTGGGAAATCGATCAAGGGCAAAAAGTGGCCTCTGCCATGTTGAGCGAATACCCGGACCTCAAGGCACTGTTGGCGGGTAACGACAACATGGCCCTGGGCGCTGTTTCTGCGGTACGCGCTGCAGGCAAGGCGGGCAAGGTTCAGGTGGTGGGCTACGACAACATCGTGGCCATCAAGCCGATGCTGCAGGACGGTCGTGTCCTGGCGACCGCCGACCAGGCTGCCGCCCAGCAAGCGGTCTTCGGCATCCAGAATGCACTGAAGTTGATCAAGGGTGAAAAAGTAGACGCCGTTGATGGAGTGATCGAAACCCCGGTCGAACTCGTTCTCAAGCAGTAATTCCTGATTGCACCCAACAACGTCCGCTCTACGTGAGCGGACGCCTGGAGACTTTTGTATGTCATCTTGCGCATCGAACGCTGTCCTCTCGGTCAGCGGTATCGGCAAGACCTATACCCAACCGGTCCTGACCGACATCACCCTTACGCTCAATCGCGGGGAAGTGTTAGCGCTGACTGGTGAGAACGGTGCAGGCAAAAGCACGTTGTCGAAGATCATTGGTGGCCTGGTCACACCGACGACCGGGCAAATGCAGTTCAATGGCCAGGCCTTCGCCCCGGGCAGTCGTACCCAGGCCGAGGAGCAGGGGGTGCGCATGGTCATGCAGGAGCTCAACCTGCTGCCCACCCTGACGGTGGCCGAGAACCTGTTTTTGCACAACCTGCCTAACCACGGTGGCTGGATCAGCCGCAAGCAATTGCGCAAGGCTGCCATCGAAGCCATGGCCCAGGTCGGTCTCGACGCTATTGACCCGGACACCCTGGTCGGCAGCCTGGGTATGGGTCACCAGCAGATGGTCGAGATTGCCCGCAACTTGATCGGCGACTGTCGTGTGCTGATTCTCGACGAGCCGACGGCGATGCTGACGGCTCGGGAAGTCGAGATGCTGTTCGAACAAATCACCCGCCTGCAGGCTCGGGGCGTGGCGATTATCTATATCTCCCATCGGTTGGAAGAGCTGGCCCGCGTCGCCCAACGCATTGCGGTATTGCGTGACGGCAACCTGGTGTGTGTCGAACCGATGGTCAATTACAACAGTGAGCAACTGGTCACGTTGATGGTCGGCCGCGAGCTGGGCGAAAAGATCGACCTGGGCCCACGTACGATTGGCGCACCCGCGCTGACGGTAAAAGGCCTGACCCGCTCGGATAAGGTCCGCGATGTGTCCTTTGAAGTGCGTGCCGGTGAAATATACGGAATCTCCGGTCTGATCGGCGCCGGCCGTACCGAGTTATTGCGCCTGATCTTTGGTGCGGACCTGGCCGACAGCGGCACCGTCGCCCTGGGCTCGCCTGCTCAGGTGGTGAGCATCCGCTCTCCAGTGGATGCGGTTGGTCACGGCATAGCCCTGATCACCGAAGACCGAAAGGGCGAAGGCTTGCTGCTGACCCAATCGATCAGCGCCAATATTGCTTTGGGCAATATGCCGAAGGTTTCCAGCGCTGGCCTGGTCAACGGTCGCGACGAAACTGCCCTGGCCAAGCGCCAAGTCGACGCCATGCGAATCCGCAGTTCCAGCCCGTCACAGTTGGTGTCCGAGTTGTCGGGCGGCAACCAGCAGAAAGTGGTGATTGGCCGCTGGCTGGAGCGTGATTGTGCGGTGATGCTGTTCGATGAGCCGACCCGTGGTATCGACGTCGGCGCCAAATTCGATATTTATGCCTTGCTCGGTGAGTTGACGCGCCAGGGCAAAGCGCTAGTGGTGGTGTCCAGCGACCTGCGTGAGTTGATGCTGATCTGCGATCGGATCGGCGTGCTGTCCGCCGGGCGCCTGATCGAGACCTTCGAGCGCGATAGCTGGACCCAGGACGAATTGCTCGCCGCCGCGTTTGCCGGCTATCAGAAACGTGATGCGTTGCTCAACGAAGCGGCGCCTAGGAATACCCCATGAAAACTGCACCTTCTGCCGCGAAACGTAGTGGCAACTTCTACGGCCTGGGTACTTACCTGGGCCTGGCCGGCGCATTGCTGGCGATGATTGCGCTGTTCTCGTTCCTGAGTGACCACTTCCTGTCCTATGGCACCTTCAGCACCCTGGCCAACCAGATTCCAGACTTGATGGTGCTGGCGGTGGGCATGACCTTCGTCCTGATCATCGGCGGCATTGATCTATCGGTGGGCTCGGTGCTGGCCCTGGCGGCGTCCGCCGTCAGCGTGGCGATCCTCGGCTGGGGCTGGAGCGTACTGCCGGCTGCACTGCTGGGCATGGGTTGCGCGGCGCTGGCGGGAACCATTACCGGCTCTATCACCGTAGCCTGGCGTATCCCGTCATTTATCGTTTCCCTAGGCGTACTGGAAATGGCCCGCGGTGTGGCGTACCAGATGACTGGCTCGCGTACCGCGTATATCGGCGACTCCTTTGCCTGGTTGTCAAACCCGATTGCCTTTGGTATTTCGCCTTCGTTCATCATCGCCTTTTTGGTGATCATTGCTGCCCAGTTCATATTGACCCGGACGGTATTCGGTCGTTATCTGATCGGTATTGGCACCAACGAAGAGGCCGTGCGACTGGCGGGGATCAATCCCAAGCCCTATAAAGTGTTGGTGTTTAGCCTGATGGGGTTGCTGGCCGGTGTTGCAGCGCTATTCCAGATTTCCCGCCTGGAAGCAGCGGACCCGAATGCCGGTTCCGGCCTGGAACTGCAAGTGATCGCAGCGGTGGTGATTGGTGGTACCAGCCTGATGGGTGGTCGTGGCTCAGTCATCAGTACTTTCTTCGGCGTGCTGATCATTTCGGTACTGGCGGCAGGGCTGGCGCAGATTGGTGCTACCGAGCCAACCAAGCGCATCATTACCGGTGCGGTGATCGTGATCGCAGTGGTGCTGGATACCTATCGCAGCCAGCGCGCCAGTCGGCGGGCCTGAGTCATGGCAACCATCAAGGATGTGGCGGCGTTGGCGGGGATTTCCTATACCACGGTGTCCCATGTAGTGAACAAGTCCCGTCCAGTCAGCGAGCCTGTACGGATCAAGGTCGAAGCAGCCATCAAGCAGCTCGATTATGTGCCCAGCGCCGTCGCACGTTCACTGAAGGCCAAGACCACCGCGACCATCGGTTTGCTGGTGCCCAATAGCCTCAACCCGTATTTCGCGGAGTTGGCCCGGGGTATCGAGGATTACTGCGAGCGTAACGGTTACTGTGTGATCCTCTGCAACTCCGACGATAACGCTGAAAAGCAGCGCAGTTATCTAAGGGTTCTGCTGGAGAAGCGTATCGACGGGTTGATCGTGACCTCGGTTGGCGGCGACGACAGCGGCCTGGCCACGGGATTGAAAGCCGTGCGCACACCTATGGTCATTGTCGACCGGGCGCTGGATGGTATTGATGTCGACCTGGTGCGCATCGATCACGAACAAGGCGCCTACCTGGCGACTTGGCATTTGCTGGAGTTGGGGCATCGAGATATTGCCTGCATCGGCGGGCCAGGGCATACCCGGGTGGCGCAAATGCGTCTGGCGGGCTATTACCGTGCCTTGAGCGAGGCTGGGGTTGAGGTGGCAGGTGGTCGGGTGCTGGAGAGCGACTTCACCAGTACCGGCGGCTATGCAGCTGCGGCACAATTGCTGGCGGACAGCCCTCCCAGCGCAATTTTTGCCGGCAACGACATGATCGGCTTCGGTGTATTGCGCGCCGCTGCCGAGCGCAATATCCGCGTGCCCGGTGAGCTGTCGGTGATCGGTTTTGATGATATTCAGATGAGCCGCTATGTCTATCCGGCACTGACCACGGTGGGCCAGTCAATCCTGCAACTGGGGGAGATGGCGGCAGAGCTTTTACTGCGACGAATTGCGACCCCCCAATTGCCGGTCGATCAACGCATCGTGACGCCAAGTATTGTTTTGCGTGAGTCCACGGCGCCATTGGCCAGTGTGTTCACCCGATATCGCTGAACCGAATTGATGAGTACTGATGTATGCCAGCAAAAAACGTAGTGGTAGTAGGCAGCCTGAACATGGACCTGGTCACCCGGGCCACTCGGCTGCCCCGCGCCGGTGAAACCCTGATCGGCCAATCCTTTTTCACCGTGCCGGGAGGCAAGGGCGCCAACCAGGCGGTCGCGGCGGCGCGCCTGGGTGCAAGTGTTGCCATGGTGGGGTGCGTGGGCACCGATGCGTATGGCGTTCAACTGCGGGATGCGTTGCTGGTGGAGGGTATTGATTGCCAGGCTGTCAGCGAGGTGGACGGCTCCAGCGGTGTGGCGCTGATTGTGGTGGATGACAGCAGTCAGAATGCAATTGTCATTGTTGCTGGCAGTAACGGCCAACTTACGCCTGCTTCATTGCAGGCGTTCGACAGCGTGCTGCAGGCCGCTGACGTGATCGTCTGCCAGCTTGAGGTGCCGATGGACACCGTGGGTCACACTCTCAAGCGCGGCCGCGAACTGGGCAAGACCGTGATCCTCAATCCAGCCCCTGCCAGCGGTCCATTGCCCGAGGAGTGGTATGCCTCGATCGACTACCTGATTCCCAATGAGAGTGAGGCTTGGGCCTTGAGCGGCGTAGTGGTCGACTCTCTGGACACGGCCAAGGCCGCGGCCACGCGCCTGATCAAGGCCGGTGCTGGCAAAGTAATTATTACCCTCGGTGCCCAAGGCGCACTTTTTGCCGATGGGCACGCTTTCGAGCACCTCGAGGCGCCCAAGGTCAAGGCAGTGGATACCACTGCTGCCGGTGACACCTTTGTGGGCGGTTTTGCGGCGGCGCTAGCCAACGGTAAGCGCGAAGCCGAGGCCATTCGTTTTGGTCAGGTCGCAGCGGCGTTGTCGGTCACCCGTGCCGGTGCGCAACCCTCCATCCCGACGCTGCTTGATGTTCAAGGTTTTGATCCCTCATGAAAAAGACACCCTTACTCAATATCGCCCTGTCGCGGCTGATTGCTTCCCTTGGTCACGGCGACATCCTGGTGATCGGGGATGCTGGTTTGCCGGTACCTCCGGGCGTCGAATTGATTGACCTGGCGTTGACAAAGGGTATTCCCGACTTCATCAGCACCCTGCGTATCGTGCTCAGTGAGATGCAGGTGGAAAGCCATGTGCTGGCCGAAGAGATTCTGCTCAAGCAGCCGCCGGCACTGGCTGACCTGAACCTACTGAGTGAACAGGCGGCCCTTGGTGAGCGCCGCTTGCTCAGCCATGAAGCATTCAAGCAACTCAGCCGCAAGGCCAGGGCTGTGGTGCGTACTGGCGAGTGTCAGCCCTACTGCAATATCGCACTGGTCTCCGGTGTGACCTTCTAGAATTTCCCAACGACAAGGAGTGCGTCATGCAACCTGGTACCCAAACCCTGAGACAACTGTTCCGGAGTGTGCTGCTTTTGTCCGTGCTAACTGCTGCAAACGCCCAGGCGGCGGAAAAAATCGACCTGATCATCGACACCGATCCTGGTGCCGATGATGTGGTTGCGCTGTTGTTTGCCATGGCATCCCCGGAAGAACTGAGCATTCGCGCACTGACCACGGTTGCCGGCAACGTGCGCCTGGACAAGACGTCCCGCAATGCGCGCCTGGCCCGCGAGTGGGCAGGGCGTGAGGAAATCCCGGTCTATGCCGGTGCACCGAAGCCGCTGCTGCGCACGCCGATATATGCTGAGAATATTCATGGTAAGGAAGGCATTTCCGGTGTCGCTGTGCATGAGCCCAAAAAAGGCCTGGCCGAGGGTAATGCCGTCGACTACCTGATCAAGACCCTGAGCACTGCCAAGCCCCACAGCATCACTATCGCCATGCTTGGCCCACAGACCAACCTGGCCCTGGCGCTGACCCAGGCACCTGAAATCACCCAAGGCATCAAGGAAGTGGTGGTAATGGGCGGGGCGCACTTCAACGGTGGCAACATTACGCCGGTGGCAGAGTTCAACCTGTTCGCAGATCCTATTGCGGCAGAAATTGTGCTCAAGAGTGGTGTCAAACTGACCTACCTGCCCCTGGACGTGACCCACAAGGTCCTGACCAGTGAAGCGCGCCTGAAGAAAATCGCTGGCCTGAAGAACAACGCCAGCAAGGTCGTCGGCGATATTCTCAATGAATACGTCAAGGGTGACATGGAGCACTACGGCATTCCTGGGGGGCCGGTGCATGATGCCACCGTGATCGCCTATCTGCTCAAGCCGGAACTGTTCAGCGGGCGCCAGGCCAATATGGTAGTGGATAGCCGTGAAGGCCCGACCTTCGGCCAGACCATCGTCGATTGGTACGATGGCCTGAAGCAGGAAAAGAATGTGTTCTGGGTTGAAAACGGCGACGCCCAAGGCTTCTTCGACCTGTTGACCGAGCGCCTTGCGCGTCTGAAGTAAGCTGTTTTCCGGTCGACGCCTGTCGGCCGGGTCTTATTCGCGTTCGGGGTCTTGCGCCCCCATATGATCGGCCGGGTATTTCTCGAATACCTGGTCGATGAACGCTTGCGCAGCTTGGGTTCCCAGCTCCTTGACCAGCAGGTCTATGCCGATGATTGCCAGCTCTTCCGGGCTTCCGGGGCTGTAGGAGCTTTGCCCTTGGGGCCACTTGGCTTTGATGTCAGCATGGAGGGTTACGGTGGTCATGGGGGTCTCGCGGGTCTGGTTGGACGTCGTCTAGCCTGCAGAGTTAAGCATTTTGCGCGGCATTTGGCACTGCTACTTAGGCATGGGGGGAGGGCTGTGCGACACTGTTGCCCTGTTTAATTGCCAGGAAAAGCCGCGTGCAGATCGATTTGAACAACCCCGAGAGCCTGACGCTGGAGGCTGTTCGCCAGTTGCTTGCATCGGCCAGCGACAATGTTCACACCCAGTTGCGGGTCACCAAGGGTGGCATTGCCTATCTATCTTCGGGTGTGGTGGGAGGCGTGGATATCGACGGGCTGCTGTTTCGCCTCGAGACGTGGGCGGCCGGGTCCGGTTATGTCGGCAACGTGGCGGCCAGTGATGAAGTGTGGGTAATGCAGATTTTCAATGCACTCAAGCAGAACTGGCCAAATCCGCCGTTCGACTACATTGACATCTACTAATATTCGTTCATATCTGGTGACGATTGTTTCACAAAGACCAGGCGTCGAGTCAGGCAGACTTGCCGGGCACAGTTACATTTCTGAAACCTATTCTCGAAACCGCTGTCGCACGATCTCTGTCCATTTTTCTCAAAGGAGGCTTCATGCCTTGGAAGCTTGCATCATTCGGTACCTTGTTCGCTGCGCTCGTTTTGGCTGGCTGTAGCACCCCAGGTACCTCTGAGCCGGCCAAAGACGCTGCGGCGTCTGACTCAGGCCATAGCCGCTGTGAGGCGAAAGCTGCCGAGTTCACCATTGGCCAGAAAGCTTCGCCCCAGCTACTGGAGCAGGCCCGTACGCGCGCTGGCGCGCAGAACGCGCGAATCCTCAAGCCCAACGACATGATCACCCTGGAGTATCGCTCCGACCGCCTGAATCTCAATACTGACGATAATCTGGTGATCACCCGCGTCAATTGCGGCTGATGTGCAAGCGGCTTTCGCAGCGCCCATAAAAAACCCCGTCACATGGACGGGGTTTTTTAATTCGCGGAGAAATTACTCAGCGCGAACTTGCTCAGCTTGCATACCTTTTTGGCCTTTCGCAGCCACGAAGGAAACGGTTTGGCCTTCTTTCAGGCTTTTGAAACCGTCGCTTTCGATAGCTTTGAAGTGTACGAACAGGTCGTCACCGCCACCTTGAGGAGTGATGAAGCCGAAGCCTTTTTCATCGTTGAACCATTTAACGGTGCCGGTTTGGCGATTAGACATGGTGTATCTCCAAGAAACATATATTTTCAGTAGTGCTGTGCTGCTCAGGCCAACTGGGCACACCGGGCTATCATAGTCGAAATGTTCGGCTTGGGAGCCCCCCCAAGGCATTGTTTGCTAATCAATCGCGTTGTGTTTCATGCCTTGCCTGGCTGAAAGCCCCGATCTACGGGGCTTTTGTGCGAAATATCAGCTGGTAAAAAAAGCCGTAAAAGCTGCGCAATTTGTGAGAAAAGGCAGTTTTCAGGCTATTTTTTCGTCAAAAAAACAGCCTGAACGGTGGTCGAGGTTACTTTTTCTTCACGACTTTGCAGGACGAAATAGCCGTGACCGCCTTGTTTTTGAGGTCTTGGCTGGCGTTCTGGTTGGTCATGAGTTCCTTGATTTCCGCAGTGCTCAGTTCGGCATTGATCTTGTCAGCGCCGCATTCGCAGTGGGCTTTGGCGGTCTTCACGTCCACGTTCTGGCTGGCGGCTGTGCTGCAGTCATTAACGAAGCTGTCACGGGCGCCGGCTGGCCAGTTCGACGGGGCTGCTGCCTGTGCGCCGAGGGACGCGAGGGTCAGGGAAGCGGCGAGAGCGAGGGTCGAGGTAAAACGCATCATGAAATGCTCCTTTGAGTCGAGGGCGAACGGCGATTCTCAGTGGGTTTGAGGCCCGACGTACAGCTCAAGTTCACTTTTGCAGTTATAAAATCGGGATTTTGTTCTTGCCTGGAATGGTGTCGGCGCGATGACCGTTCATCTGTGCTAGCATCTTGCGCTTGGCAATTTCCAGGCGTGCCATTTGCCGCCTTGCCATGATCTTCTGTTTAACTCCAGTCACTCTGGTTCGATTATCGGTTGGCCGAAAGGCTCCTGCCGCTGTAAGGCAGGCGTTCATCACTGAACGGCCTGGTATTGGATCTTGTACTGGCTCATCCCAACCCACGTGACCTTTGGTAGGGGTCACCACTAGGAGAGGAGGCGCCATGCCAACTATTACTCTTCCCGACGGCAGTCAACGTTCATTCGATCATTCGGTTTCCGTAGCCGAGGTCGCCGCATCCATTGGTGCAGGCCTGGCCAAGGCCACCGTGGCCGGCAAGGTCGATGGCAAGCTGGTTGACGCCAGCGACCTGATCACCGGCGACGCGAGCCTGCAAATCATCACGCCCAAGGATCCAGAGGGGCTGGAAATCATTCGCCACTCTTGCGCGCATCTGATTGGCCACGCGGTCAAGCAGTTGTACCCGACGGCGAAAATGGTCATCGGTCCGGTCATCGAAGAAGGCTTCTATTACGACATCGCCTATGAGCGTCCTTTTACTCCGGACGACTTGGCAGCCATCGAACAGCGCATGCACGCACTGATCGAGAAAGATTACGACGTCATCAAGAAGGTCACCCCACGCGCCGAAGTGATCGACGTGTTTACCGCCCGCGGCGAAGACTACAAGTTGCGCCTGGTGGAAGACATGCCGGACGAGCAGGCCATGGGCCTGTATTACCACGAAGAATACGTCGACATGTGCCGTGGTCCGCACGTGCCGAATACGCGCTTCCTGAAATCCTTCAAGCTGACCAAGCTGTCGGGTGCTTACTGGCGCGGCGACGCGAAGAACGAGCAGTTGCAGCGGATCTACGGCACTGCCTGGGCTGATAAGAAGCAACTGGCGGCCTACATCCAGCGCATCGAAGAAGCCGAAAAGCGCGACCACCGCAAGATCGGCAAGCGCCTGAACCTGTTCCATCTCCAGGAAGAAGCGCCAGGCATGGTGTTCTGGCACCCGAACGGCTGGACGCTGTACCAAGTGCTTGAGCAGTACATGCGCAAGGTTCAGCGGGATAACGGTTACCTGGAGATCAAGACGCCTCAGGTAGTTGATCGCAGCCTGTGGGAGAAGTCCGGGCACTGGGCCAACTACGCCGACAACATGTTCACCACCCAGTCGGAAAACCGCGACTACGCCATCAAGCCGATGAACTGCCCTTGCCACGTGCAGGTATTCAACCAGGGCTTGAAGAGCTACCGCGAGCTGCCGATGCGCCTGGCCGAGTTCGGTGCCTGCCACCGTAACGAGCCATCGGGTGCCTTGCACGGCATCATGCGTGTACGTGGTTTTACCCAGGACGACGCCCACATCTTCTGCACTGAAGAGCAGATGCAGGCCGAATCCGCTGCTTTTATCAAGCTGACCATGGATGTTTATCGCGACTTCGGCTTTACCGAAGTCGAAATGAAGCTGTCCACTCGTCCGGAAAAACGCGTCGGCTCCGACGATTTGTGGGACCGCGCCGAAGCTGCATTGGCCGCCGCCCTTGATAGCGCGGGCCTTGCGTACGATCTGCAGCCGGGAGAGGGCGCTTTCTACGGTCCGAAGATCGAGTTCTCGCTAAAAGATTGCCTTGGCCGTGTCTGGCAATGTGGTACCTTGCAGCTCGATTTTAACCTGCCCATCCGTCTGGGAGCCGAATACGTCTCCGAAGATAACAGTCGCAAGCACCCGGTAATGTTGCACCGGGCGATCCTTGGATCCTTCGAGCGTTTTGTTGGCATTCTGATCGAGCATTACGAGGGCGCGTTCCCTGCGTGGCTGGCTCCGACCCAGGCAGTGATCATGAATATCACTGATAAACAGGCAGATTTTGCCGCTGAAGTTGAAAAAACTCTCAATGAAAGCGGGTTTCGTGCCAAGTCCGACTTGAGAAATGAAAAGATCGGCTTTAAAATCCGCGAGCATACTTTGCTCAAGGTTCCCTATCTCTTGGTTATCGGAGATCGGGAAGTCGAGATGCAGACTGTCGCTGTGCGTACTCGTGAAGGTGCTGACCTGGGCTCGATGCCCGTCGCCCAGTTCGCTGAGTTTCTCGCGCAAGCGGTTTCCCGGCGTGGTCGCCCAGATTCGGAGTAATTACTATTAAGCGTGAAATGAGACAAGATAAACGAGCTGCACCGAAAGCCCCGATCAACGAGAATATCTCGGCACGTGAGGTTCGGTTAATCGGGGCTGAAGGCGAGCAGCTTGGGATTGTGTCAATTGAAGACGCGCTTCTTAAGGCTGAAGAAGCCAAGCTCGATTTGGTGGAAATTTCCGCCGATGCAGTACCTCCTGTTTGCAAGCTGATGGACTACGGCAAATCGATCTTCGAGAAGAAGAAGCAGATTGCCGCAGCCAAGAAAAACCAGAAGCAGATCCAGGTTAAAGAAATCAAGTTTCGTCCAGGGACGGAGGAAGGGGATTACCAGGTAAAACTGCGCAACCTGGTACGTTTCCTGAGTGATGGGGACAGGGCCAAGGTATCCTTGCGATTCCGCGGCCGTGAGATGGCCCACCAGGAGCTGGGGATGGAACTCCTCAAGCGAGTTGAAGGTGACTTGCTCGAGTACGGTTCGGTCGAACAGCATCCTAAGATGGAAGGACGCCAGCTGATCATGGTCATCGCCCCGAAAAAGAAGAAGTAATCAATAGGGCACGGCAGGCCTTCTGATTATGTTTATCAACTGAATGCGGAGTACCGAACATGCCAAAGATGAAAACTAAAAGTGGTGCTGCTAAGCGGTTTCTGAAAACTGCTAACGGTATCAAGCACAAGCACGCTTTCAAGAGCCACATCCTGACTAAAATGTCGACCAAGCGTAAGCGTCAACTGCGCGGTAGCAGCTTGCTGCATCCGTCTGACGTGGCAAAAGTCGAGCGCATGCTGCGCCTTCGTTAATTTTAGTCAAGAATAGAGGAAGTAACTCATGGCTCGTGTAAAGCGTGGCGTCATTGCCCGTAAACGTCACAAAAAAATTCTGAAACTTGCTAAAGGCTACTACGGCGCGCGTTCACGCGTATTCCGTGTTGCCAAGCAAGCGGTAATCAAGGCTGGCCAATACGCCTACCGTGACCGTCGTCAGAAAAAACGTCAGTTCCGCGCTCTGTGGATCGCTCGTATCAACGCTGGTGCTCGTGTTAACGGTCTGTCCTACAGCCGTTTCATTGCCGGCCTGAAAAAAGCCTCCATCGAGATCGACCGTAAGGTTCTGGCTGATCTGGCAGTGAACGAAAAAGCGGCGTTTGCTGCGATTGTCGAGAAAGCTAAAGCCACCTTGGCTTAAGTACCCCCGACAGTCACCCTGGGCCGCTTCCGTGGCCCAGGGTGTTAAACGTCTTAAATAGGGGAAGAGCCTTCAAGCTCTTCCCCTATTTTGTATCTGGAGTCTGTACATGGAAAACCTGGATGCGCTGGTCTCTCAAGCACTAGAGGCTGTGCAAAGCGCAGAAGATATCAATGCCCTGGAGCAAATCCGGGTTCACTACCTTGGCAAAAAGGGTGAATTGACTCAGGTGATGAAGACCCTGGGGAATTTGCCGGCAGAGGAGCGTCCGCAAGTCGGCGCGCTGATCAACGTCGCCAAGGAGCGTGTCACAGAGGTTCTTAATGCGCGCAAGGCGTTGTTCGAGGAGGCCGATCTTGCGGCCAAGCTCGCCGCCGAGTCCATTGACGTGACCCTGCCTGGCCGTGGCCAGACCTCAGGCGGTCTGCATCCGGTTACCCGGACTCTGGAACGTATCGAGCAGTTCTTCACCCATATCGGCTACGGCATCGCCGAAGGCCCTGAGGTCGAAGACGACTATCACAACTTCGAGGCGCTCAACATCCCAGGCCATCACCCGGCCCGTTCGATGCATGACACCTTCTATTTCAATGCGAACATGCTGTTGCGCACCCATACCTCGCCGGTACAGGTCCGCACCATGGAATCGCAGCAGCCGCCGATCCGCATCGTCTGCCCAGGCCGTGTGTACCGTAGCGATTCTGATATCACCCACTCGCCGATGTTCCACCAGGTCGAAGGCTTGCTGGTTGATCGCGACATCAATTTTGCCGACCTGAAAGGGACTATCGAAGAGTTTCTGCGGGTGTTCTTCGAAAAAGAACTGGCCGTGCGTTTTCGCCCTTCGTACTTCCCGTTCACCGAGCCGTCCGCTGAAGTCGACATGGAATGCGTGATGTGCAGCGGTAAAGGCTGCCGCGTCTGTAAGCAGACCGGCTGGCTGGAAGTCATGGGTTGCGGCATGGTTCACCCCAACGTGTTGCGTATGTCCGGGATCGACCCGGAAGAGTTCTCGGGCTTTGCCTTCGGCATGGGCGTTGAGCGTCTGGCCATGCTGCGTTACGGCGTGAACGACTTGCGTCTGTTCTTCGACAACGACTTGCGGTTCCTCGCGCAATTTCGCTAGTCGTAACGAACCTTTAGGAGAGCAGGATGAAATTCAGTGAACAATGGCTGCGTGGCTGGGTAAGCCCGCAGGTAAATCGCGATGAGCTGGTTGCTCGTTTGTCGATGGCCGGTCTTGAGGTCGATAGCGTTACGCCGGCCGCCGGTATTTTCAGCGGTGTAGTGGTGGGAGAGGTGCTGAGCACCGAGCAGCACCCTGATGCCGACAAATTACGTGTGTGCCAGGTCAGCAATGGCGCGCAAACCTTCCAGGTCGTGTGCGGAGCGCCGAACGTGCGCCCGGGCCTGAAGATCCCATTTGCCATGATCGGTGCCGAACTGCCGGGCGACTTCAAGATCAAAAAAGCCAAGCTGCGGGGCGTCGAGTCCAACGGCATGTTGTGCTCCCAGGCCGAACTGCAGGTTGGTGAGGGCAACGACGGCCTGATGGAACTGCCGGCCGACGCGCCAGTGGGCCAGGACATTCGTGCCTATCTGCAACTGGAAGACGCCAGCATCGAGGTCGACCTGACCCCGAATCGTGGCGACTGCCTGTCCCTGGCCGGCCTGGCTCGTGAAGTGGGCGCGTTGTACGCTGCGACCGTCACTCGTCCGGTGGTAGCGGTAGTGCCTGCGGTCCACGATGAAGTTCGTTCGATCGAAGTGCTCGCTCCGGCTGCCTGCCCACGTTACCTGGGCCGGGTCATCCGTAACGTCGACCTGTCCAAGCCAACGCCACTGTGGATGGTTGAGCGCCTGCGCCGTGCCGATGTGCGCAGCATCGATGCTGCTGTCGACATCACCAACTACGTGATGCTGGAGCTGGGTCAACCGCTGCACGCATTCGATCTCGCCGAAATCAACGGTGGCATCCGCGTACGTATGGCCGAGGAAGGCGAGAAGCTGGTCCTGCTTGATGGCCAGGAAGTCACCCTGCGCAGCGACACCTTGGTGATCGCTGACCACTCCCGGGCCCTGGCGATTGCTGGCGTGATGGGGGGCGAGCACAGTGGTGTGTCCGCGACCACCCGCGACGTATTCCTCGAAAGTGCCTTCTTCGACCAGATCGCTGTTGCTGGCAAGGCTCGTTCCTACGGCCTGCATACCGACGCTTCGCACCGCTACGAGCGTGGCGTGGATTGGCAACTGGCCCGTGAAGCCATGGAGCGCGCCACTGGCCTGCTGCTGGAAATCACCGGTGGCGAAGCTGGCCCGATCATCGAGACCGTCAGCGAGCAGCACTTGCCGTCGATTGCCCCGATCACCCTGCGCGCCTCACGTGTTGAACAAATGCTCGGCCTGGTCATTGAGCCCGCTGAAATCGAGCGCCTGCTGTCGGCTCTCGGCCTGGGCATCAGTGCTGATGGGGCAGGGCAGTGGCGCGTAGAAGTGCCAAGCCATCGCTTCGACATCAGCCTGGAAGTGGACCTGATTGAAGAGCTGGCCCGTCTGTACGGCTACAACCGTCTGCCGGTTCGTTACCCGCAAGCCCGGCTGGCACCGCAGCCCAAGGCCGAAGCGCGAGCGCATCTGCCTGAATTGCGTCGCCTGCTGGTAGCCCGTGGGTATCAGGAAGCGGTGACCTATAGCTTCATCGATCCGAAACAGTTCGAGCTGTTCAATCCGGGCGTCGAACCGCTGTTGCTGGCCAACCCGATCTCCAACGACATGGCCGCCATGCGCTCGTCCCTGTGGCCAGGTCTGGTGAAAGCGCTTTCCCATAACCTGAACCGTCAGCAAGACCGTGTGCGCATGTTCGAAAGCGGCCTGCGGTTCGTTGGTCAGTTGGAAGGCCTGAAGCAAGAGCCGATGCTGGCTGGCGTGGTCTGTGGTAGCCGCTTGCCGGAAGGCTGGGCGCAAGGTCGCGATGTCGTGGACTTCTTCGACGTCAAGGCTGACGTGGAGGCGGTGCTGGGCTTTGCCGGTGCACTGGATGCCTTCACCTTTGCCCCGGGCAGTCATCCAGCGTTGCACCCGGGCCAGACCGCGCGTATCGAGCGGGACGGTCGCCTGGTAGGCTTCGTCGGCGCTATTCACCCTGAATTATCGAAAACCCTCGGCCTTGACCGTCCGGTTTTCGTTTTCGAGCTGGTATTGGCTGAAGTAGCCTCGGGCAAAATGCCGAAATTCAGCGAGTTGTCGCGTTTCCCTGAAGTACGACGTGACCTGGCGCTGATAGCCGATCGCGAAGTAGCGGCCAGTGCTGTTCTGGACGTAATCCGTGAAAATGCAGGGGAATGGCTGACGGACCTCAGGCTATTTGACGTCTATCAGGGTAAAGGCATTGATCCGCATAGAAAAAGCCTTGCAGTTGGCTTGACCTGGCAGCATCCATCGCGCACTCTTAATGACGATGAGGTGAATACCACGACACAAAATATCCTCACCTCGCTCGAACAAAGGTTGAACGCCACGTTAAGGAAGTGACGTATGGGGGCTTTGACGAAAGCTGAGATGGCGGAACGTCTGTATGAAGAGCTGGGCCTGAACAAGCGCGAGGCCAAAGAACTGGTCGAGCTGTTTTTTGAAGAAATCAGGCACGCTCTTGAAGACAACGAACAGGTCAAGTTGTCCGGTTTCGGCAACTTTGACCTGCGGGACAAACGTCAGCGGCCTGGCCGCAATCCAAAAACGGGAGAAGAAATCCCGATCACGGCTCGCCGTGTGGTCACCTTTCGTCCAGGGCAGAAGTTGAAGGCCCGAGTTGAGGCTTATGCTGGAACCAAGTCATAACGACGAACTACCCGTCATCCCGGGCAAACGCTACTTCACCATTGGTGAAGTCAGCGAGCTGTGTGCGGTCAAACCGCACGTGCTGCGCTATTGGGAGCAGGAGTTTCCTCAACTCAACCCCGTCAAACGCACTGGGAACCGTCGGTATTATCAGCGCCAGGATGTGCTGATGATCCGACAGATCCGTGCGTTGCTGTACGACCAGGGGTTCACCATCAGTGGTGCGCGCTTGCGTTTGTCCGGTGATGAGGCCAAAGACGACACCACCCAATACAAACAACTGATCCGCCAGATGATCTCGGAACTGGAAGATGTGCTGGTGGTCCTGAAAAAATAATTCAGGCTTTTAAAAATACTTCCACATTTCAAAAGCTTGCGGTATATTCCTGATCGCTTCTTTCTGAAGCGAACCCAGTTTCACGCCTAGTCGGGGCGTAGCGCAGTCCGGTAGCGCACTAGCATGGGGTGCTAGGGGTCGAGTGTTCGAATCACTCCGTCCCGACCATATTTTTCAATGACTTAGCCCAACTTTAGCGAGTTGGGCTTTTTCATGCGTAGGGACTTTTGCGGGGGATCATCCCGTTTTCCTCCTCAAGATTGTTAGGGCCGGCCCGCGAGAGTCGGTCTCTGATACTTTGTTCGCAGCCTCAATCAGATGTTGCAGCTCCGGGGTAGAATAGTGGCTCGTAATGCTACCGTTCTTATGCTCCAACAACGCGTTGCGATCTTCCTCTGTCACGCTTGCTGCACGTAGCTTTCTGCCAAAGGTGTGTTTCAAGTCGTGAATCCTGATCGATCTAAACCCAGGGTGTGCTGGCGCTTGATGGGTCTTTTCCCACTTATCCGCTGCGCGCACCCTGGCTTTCTTCCAGGCCGAGTCGTTCATTCGATGCATTGCCGTTGGCCCGAATTGATCTGGCTGCCCGTATGGGAATACCAGGTGTAGGCCGCGCTGATTGTCGATGATCGACATGGCCACCTTGTTCAGGATCACCAGGCGCTCATCGCCATTCTTCACCCCGGCTTTCTCACTTCGCCCGCCGAACCCGGCAGGTATCAGAAACACGCTGGTGTTCAACGGCGGCACACGTATCTCCCAATCCCACCTCAACTTGCAGATTTCCTGTTCCCGGCAGCCAGTGCTCACCTTGTAGAGGGCCATCCTCAGCAGGTGGTCCGGCAGCTCGGCGAACAGCATTGACTGCTCATCCCATGACAGCGGGTATTCGTGGTTACTATGACAGTTAAATTTCTAGGGCGAGTTCAGACCACAATCTTCAAGCATTCGCATTTTCACGGAAGTAGATTTGGATGGGTTGTCTAACCGAGCCCGCCAAGCCACGGACGTCATTAACCAGATTGAGCGCGGCAAGCCCTGCGGCATGCACCACCCCGCGGGAGTCCTGATCAAGTACTACGTCCATCCCGCCAGCCGTCAGTAATGCACGTGTCGAGTCAGAAATGCCGTGCCCGATGAACACGACCGGTGATTCTGATGGCAAGCCTTCCAACGCCTTTGCCACACCTGCTGCACCATCTCGCGTTACATAGACCCCGGTAACGTTGGCGTAGCGGGGAAGCGCGTCTCTTAGCGCTACATAGGCTTCTTCTTCATCCGTGGGGAAGTCGGGTTCCACCGCCCAGCGCAAATGTTTGAAATCCTCTTCCAGAATTTGTTCGAAACCGGTCCTGCGTTCGCTCTGGTCCGGAAGACGTGATGAATCAGACAGAATGATGACGGTGCCAGATCTGCCTGCAGTGAACTTGCCCATCAGCAGTCCAGCGGTTCTCCCCATCATCCGGTTGTCAGCGCCTAGAAACAGTGCGCGTCGGCTCGCCGGTCGATCCGAAAAAACCGTTATCACCGGTATCCCTACCTCGCAACACGTGTCGATGAATTGATCCACCCACGGATAATCCAATGGTAAAAGCACGACGGAGTCATACCCGCGCAAGGACTCTGAGAGCTGTGCGGTTTTCACATTATCGGAGAAGTCACAACGGTAGAAGGATGGCGTAATCCGGTGCTCTCTAAAGAAGCTGGCTGAGAGGGCAATATCGCGTTCAACCTTGTCGACAAATTTTGACCTGATTACAGGCATCACGAACGCCACTTTTATGGATGTGTGCTTGGCGGGTCGTCCTCGGCTGGCTCGGGTATTACGCAAGCTGTCCAAGGCAGCTTGGACACGCTCGACAGTTTCTGGACGGACCGCAGAGTCGTTGCGAATGACCCGATCGACTGTTGCCACGCTCACGCCAGCAAGCCGGGCAATGCTCACTCGAGTGGCTGCCATCAGTGCCCCTGCTTTGTCGGGGTTGAGAGGGATTTGTCGATTGGTTGCATTTTCATTAAAAGGCTTCGGTTGTTCGGCCTGAAAGTGATCGAAACGCTAGCTGCGTTCGTTCGGACTTTCGTGGGCTGATGTGGAAATGATGAATATTCAAATATAACACCATCGTGTGGCGCGACAGCATCGCAGGTTCCCCATCAGGAACTGATCAAGTGGGGAGCGCAACGATGCATGGAAATGCCGCCATTTACCAACATTCTAAATGTGCGCTTGGTACAGCAGGGCCGCCAGTGCACCCCCTACGAACGGACCTACAACCGGCACCCAGGCATAACTCCAGTTGCTGCCTTGCTTACCCTGGATCGGTAACAGCGCATGCAAGATGCGAGGCCCGAGGTCGCGGGCTGGATTAATGGCAAAACCTGTGGCCCCACCGAGAGACGCGCCTATTCCCATCACCAGTAGCGCAACAGGCAAGGCATCCAGTGCGCCAAGCCCGATACTGGCACTCGCCAGTTGCAGAATGCCGAAGACAAGGACGAACGAGGCTACCGCTTCCGATATGATGTTTGCAGGGAGGTTACGCACTGCGGGGCCGGTAGAAAATGCCGCGAGCTTTGTACCTGCATCCTTGGTTTCGCCAAACTGTTTGTAGTACGCGGCCCAGACAAGCAATGCGCCAAACGCCGCGCCAACCGTTTGTACACCGATATAGGGCAGAACTTCGGCCCAGGGGAACCTGCCAGTCATGGCGAGTGCGACAGTTACCGCTGGGTTGAGATGCGCGCCGCTGTTGTAAGGTGCAGCGCAGAATACCGCGATAAATACAGCCATTGCCCAGCCAACCGTGATAAGGAGCCAGCCACCGCCTAGCGCCTTCGAGCGAGCCAATATCACGCTAGCAACGACGCCATTACCGAGAAGCACGAGCAGTGCGGTGCCGATGAATTCTCCAAGCAGGGGTGTCATGTCGATATCTCCAATATTGTTGTTGTTTTAGGGGTTAAAATATCTTTGGCGCAAATGAGTTTTTACTTGAAGCCCCATATACTTTTGCGCGGAGGCGCTGGGCTAAAAGCCTAGGCACCCCATCGCAACGCAGCGGTGTGCACCGGACTGTCCCAATGTTCCTTGGTCATCTCATCCAATATGCAAAGCGTGAACGATGCGCCAGCCATTTCGAGAGCAGTCGTGTAGTTGCCAACAAGCGAGCGGCTCACTGACAGCCCTTTTTTGTCGAGCCACTTCTGTGCGCAGTTGAAGAGCAGATAGAGTTCGCTGAGGGGGGTAGCGCCGAGTCCGTTGACAACCAGCAAGACTTCAGAGCCCTGAGCGGGTTGTAGATCATTGCAAATGGCTTCCAGTAGCTCGGCAGTAATGGCGTCTGCAGACATTAGTTTGTCGCGACGACGCCCAGGTTCGCCATGTATGCCCACACCAATTTCGACTTCATCGTCACCGATTTCGAATGTGGTGGTTCCTGCTTCCGGGACGATGCAACTTGTCAGAGCAACACCCATTGATGCCGTATTCTTGTTGACCCGGTCACCGAACGCTTTGCAGTGCTCCAGGTCCGCTCCCGTTTCGGCTAGGCTTCCGACTAGTTTCTGCACGATGACGGTACCGGCCAAACCACGCCGGCCGGTCGTGTATCTTGAGTTTTCTACAGCGACGTCGTCATTGATCAGTACCGTGGCCGTTGCCAAGTTGGACATGTCGGATGCCATTTCAAAATTGATCAAGTCGCCGGAGTAATTCTTCACAATGAACAGAACTCCCGCGCCGGTATCGACAGCTTGCGCAGCTGCCATCATCTGGTCAGGGGTGGGCGAGGTGAACACTTCGCCAGGGCAGGCAGCATCCAGCATGCCGCGTCCGATAAAACCGATATGAAGGGGTTCATGGCCGGATCCTCCACCCGAAACAAGGGCGACTTTGCCGGGGGTCAGGACCTTGCGTTCAAGGTATGTCGGCTGCAAGTTCAGGGCGGTCAGGTCCGAGTGTGCAGACGCGAAGCCAGATAGGGTTTCGACGAGGAAATCGTCAACGTGATTGATAAATTTTTTCATTATTTTTTTATCCTTGGAGTGACTTCGTCATCTGTTGACACGCGACTGAAAGGCAGCCGGGCGACCGCTCACAGAGAAATTATGCACTCTCTTTCTTAACAAGCATGTCTCGCATTGACCACATGCCGTGTGCCACTTCCCTAGCCTGCTCAGCAAGGCCTCACAGAAGAAAATCGCCGTTGCTCGCCACCTCATCCCAGTCGTTCTACGACGAGGAGGCAGTGCGCTCATTATCCTGGTGATGCCTTTACTTCTTTCCTGTGCCCTTATCAGCCCCACAGCGCATGCTGCGACTGTTTGGGCTTTCGAGCTTATACTTTTGTCGTGTAATGATGGCTTAGTTTTTTGATATTACATCAGTTGTCATCAAATACAATCTCACGGACCTGTTTTTTCATGGAGCCCACCTCGTTTTCGCAGGCGGCACATCCACGTCAACGACCCGCACTGACAAGAACCGGCTGCCCATGACTTTGCGTGGGTAAACAGTTGGTCTGAAGGAGGTGACGACGCCAGTGACGACTAAGTGATGATATTTTTACCTAAAATGATTTGTTTTTAAAAATTTAATACGTCATTGTTGTGCTCGGCGACACGTTGATTGGCTGTGGAGATCTCCTCTAAGCCTCTTGGCGATGGAAGGTTCGGACATGATCCTGTCTCAATCCGAACGTTGCACGAACCTCGAGTAGTAATATTTTCCAGGCTTGCATCGCTTTAAGGTATCTGCAGGATCAGCAGTGGTTTGTTGATCCCGCCGTCTAATAAAAATTGGTCACCTCTGGTGATTGCTCTGCCCGGCGACTGCCTACGTAGTTCTCCGGACCGGCATAACCAGGTGAGTGACAGTCAACGGAAAACCGCCATGAAAAAACTCATCAATGACCCAAATTCCGTCGTCGAGGACATGCTGGAAGGCGCTGTGTTGGCCAACCGGAATCTAATGCTCCTGGAAGGTGAAAACATCGTAGTCCGCAGAGACTTTCAGGCGCTTGCCGCTGCCAATAAGGTATGTATTGTTTCGGGTGGCGGAGCGGGGCACGAGCCTGCTCATGCCGGTTACGTGGGGCATGGCATGCTCACCGCTGCGGTCGCCGGGTCCGTGTTTACCTCGCCGAGCGTGGACGCAGTTCTCAGCGCAATTATGGCTGTCGCCGGCCCCGCTGGCGTGTTGTTGATCATCAAAAACTATACTGGCGATCGACTCAACTTCGGACTGGCCGCGGAAATTGCTCGTACCGCAGGTGTCCTGGTTGAGATGGTCGTGGTGGGTGATGACGTCGCCCTGGACAATGATGGCGGTTTGGTTGGTCGTCGAGGCATTGCAGGCACTGTATTTATTCATAAAGTAGCGGGTGCCGCCGCCGAAGCCGGGCTTTCCCTCTCTCAGGTGAAGAGTGAAGTTGAAACAGCCGCCACCGGGCTGTTCAGCATGGGCTTGGGCTTAAGCGCCTGTACCGTACCGGCCGCCGGTAAACCGGGCTTCAAAATCGAAGATGACGAAGTTGAGTATGGTCTTGGTATCCACGGTGAAAGTGGCGTACGCCGAGGTCCTATCCAGCGTGCCGATGAAATGATTAAGACGCTGTTGGACAGGATTATTGACCAAGGGCGTTTGCAGGCGGGTGAGCGCGTGGTGCTAATGGTCAATAACCTGGGTGCCACGCCCGCACAGGAGTTGGACATTGTCGCCCGTCGGGCACTCTTGGGATGCATTGAGCACGGTCTCAAGGTCGAAGCTGTCATGGTCGGCACCTTTCTCACCGCACTGGAAATGGCGGGCTGCTCGATTTCCCTTATGCGTGTCGATGACCCCCTGATGTTACGTCTGCAAGCGCCTACTGAAGCGACGGCTTGGCACGGGATGACAGAACCGGCCCGGACCATTTCGCGTCAGCCTTGTAGAGGTCCCGTTGCAGAGTCCGCTTCGATCGCAGGCGCCTGGTCCTCCGACAATGCCAGGCAATTCAAGACCATTCTGCAGTCGGTCACCCTAGCTTTACGCCAACAGGAAGAAGTCTTGACGGAGCTGGACTCCGTGGTCGGTGATGGCGACATAGGTATCAGCCTGGCCCGCGGCGCACGTGCAATTGAAGATTCACTCGGCATCCTGGACCTTGATCGGCCGGCAATCGCTCTCCAACAAATTTCGGCCATTTTGCGCCGCGCATTGGGTGGTACGTCCGGCCCCTTGTATGCGGTCTTTGTTTTGCGGGCCGGAGTTGCGTTATCCGGGGCCGGTAATCTGAACGCGGTGTCAAGCTGGGCCAACGCCTTCCAGGCGGGCTGCGACGCAATCGTCAATCTCGGAAATGCCAGTCTTGGCGACAGGACGATGTTGGATGCGCTACTGCCAGCAGCCTTGGCTTTGCACGCATGCCCCGATGAGCTTGAGGCTGTGGGCGTTGCAAAAAAGGCCGACGCCGCCGCCTCGAAAGGTGCAGAAGAAACACGCAATATGATGCCCCTGAAAGGTCGCTCTTCGTATATCGGTCAACGAGCTCTGGGGCACGTGGACCCCGGTGCCTACGCCGTGACCGTCTGGACTAAAGCCATCGTATCGGCCCTGGAAAGCCCCGGTCGTTGATCATCCAGGGAGCAACCGTAGCGCCCGTTAAATCGTTTAGAGGCCCTCGGCAGCCATCGTGGGCTTTTCTTTGCCTGCGATTTGACCCCCCTCAATCTGGCTATATGCATCGCGCCAAAACCCTGTTCGGGCAGGCTGCATGAGCCCTATTCGCCATCACCACACCTAACTATTTGAACAATAGTAAGTTTTTTGGTTTTTAAAAGTGGCACGGCAAATGCGTCAGCTATTCGTACATTCATGAGGCGCCGGCAAAGATCGGCAGACTCCACACCGTGATAGTGAGGCAAAAAATGAACGCCATTGATCTTCTAAAAGCCGACCACGAAAAAGTCAAAGCTATCCTGACCCAGTTGAGCGAGTCCACAGAGCGGGCCGTAAAAAAGCGTACCGAGCTTCTAGACAAGCTTGAGATGGAGATCACCATCCATACCCAGCTTGAGGAGCAAATTCTCTATCCAGCCTTCAAGGAAGCTGGCAGTAAGGAGCAAGACGAGATGTACTATGAGGCCAAGGAAGAGCATCGAACCGTTGACTCGCTTGTCCTGCCAGACCTGAAGGGGACAGACCCAAGCAGCCCCGAGTTCGCCGGCCGCGCGAAAGTGCTTAAAGAGCTGCTGGAGCACCACATTGAGGAGGAGGAAACAGAAATGTTCCCTCAGGCCAAAAAGCTTCTAGGCAAGGCCAAGCTTGACGAACTTGGCGGGCAGATGCTGGAAATGAAGGCATCACTTAAAAAAAACCTGAGCGCTTCGAAGCTAGCCGCTTAGGCCGCTCAAGCCCACTCCGCTCGGGTGGCAAGCCCGAACAGCTCGCGCAAACCACTGATACCCAGCTTGCGGTACAAGCGTTTGATGTAGGTCGCGGCACTGATGGGCCGTACGCCCAGTCGCTCGGCAATCTCTTCAACAGTATGGCCGGTCACCATCAGGCGCAGTAGCTCTTGTTCACGGGCGGTCAGTTCAACGTGCTGCTGTCTTATCACCCGCTCTGTCAGCAGCAGAGGCATCTCGTTGGCTTGCAGGTAAGCGTGGTAGTGCAGGCGTACTGCTTGAACCAGCAGTGGGGCGATGGTTTCCAGATAGTCCATTTCCTGTTCGCAGAAGTGTCCATGTTCACGACCACGATAGAAGTTCACCGATAGCCAGCAATGGCTTTCGCAGTGTGTGAGTAAGGCCACCCGTTCGCAAATCTGCGGCTGCTCATAGCAGATGCGCCGGTACTCGGTATGGGCAATGTCGTCGATGGACTGGCGCTGCACTATGGTGCTCTCGCCGGTGCCCCACTTGTTCATGGCCTGCCGGTTGCCATCCTGGTCATGAAAGCGTTGGACGTATTTGTTGGAAATCATCGGCAGCGAGACTTCCCGGGCCCGGTCCGCGAAGGAAAACACCTGCGGGTTGCGGCGTTGCGGATAGGCGAAGATGGTGCACTGGGCCAGCGGCACGCTGGGGCCGATGACTTGCAGCAGGTCAGCCGCCAGAAATTTGCTGCGGTTCAGGCCAATCCTCGCCAGCAGGTTGGCGGCGTGACCGATATTAAGGCTGTGTTCACTGCGGCCGGAACGCAAAGGCCAGTATTGCATGGCGTGTTCCCTCTGAGTGTCGGGCAGATGTGTTGTTATTATTGCCAAGGACTTGTGCCCGCCACTTTAGCACTCCACCAGCGTTCAATGGGCCGGCTATGGAGCAGTGCTGGCGATTCGCCCGGCGAGTGGCAGGCGCAACGCCAGCAGGGCACCAATGATCATCAGGATCGCGGCATAGGCAAATCCTGAGCCGAAGCTGTGGGTCAGGTCTTTCAACCAGCCGATGACCAGCGGGTTGAGTGCCGAACCGATATTGCCCACTGCGTTGATTACCGCGATGCCCACGGCGCGGGCGCGGAAACTCAGTGCCTGGTCCGGCGTAGTCCAGAATATCGACATGGCAGTGTACGAGCCGCTCGCGGCCATGCACACACCGACCAACTGCAGCGATGCATGAGTCGACAGCGCCGTGAGGATCCAGCCCGCCGCCGCCAGCAGCATCGGCAGCACCAGGTGCCAACGCCGTTCGCGGGTGCGATCCGAGTGCAGGCCCCAGACGATCATCAGGATGATGGTGCAGATTTGTGGAATGGCCGCCAGGAAGCCAATCGATTCGTTGCTGCCAGCGCTGTTGAAGCTTTTCACGATCAGCGGGGTCCAGACCGCGATCATCGCCAGGGTATTAACCAGGCAGAAGTAGACCACGCAGAACAGCAGGATACGTGGCGAGGCCAGCTCGGCTAACAGGCTGCGATCATGCTCTTGGACGGGCGCGTTAGTGTCACGGTCGGTATCAAGGGCGTGCTGGAGCAGCGTCTGTTCTTCGCGATCCAGCCACTTGGCCTGCTGCGGACGGTCATCCAGGTAATGGAACACCACGAAGCCCATCAGCACCGAAGGCAAGCCTTCGAGCAGGAACAGCCATTGCCAGCCCTTCAGTCCCCAAATGCCATCCAGCCCTAAAATCAGGCCCGACAGGGCTGAGCTGAAACCGGCGGTAAAGGGCATGGCGATCATGAACAGGGCGTTTGCCCGGGCTCGATAGGCGGTGGGGAACCAGAAGGTCATGTACAGCAACACGCCAGGCAGGAAGCCGGCTTCGGTGACTCCAACCAGTGTGCGCAACAGGTACAGGGAGGTGGCATCCGTGGCGAACAGGGTGCAGGTGGAAGCCAGCCCCCAAGCAATCATCAGGCTGCCGATCCAGCGGCGGGCACCCACTCGGGCCAGGGCTATATTGCTGGGAATACCACAGGCGATATAGGCAATATAGAAGAAGGTGGAGGCCAGGCCGAACTGGGTTCCACTCAGGCCCAGGTCGTCCATCATGGTCAGGCCGGCAAAGCCGATGTTGATTCGATCCAGGAACGACAGCACGAAGCAGACGAACAAAAACCCGATCAGTCGTTTGGATACCTTGTTGCACACGCGCTGATAGCGCTCGAGAGACCACGCAGCAGCCGTGCTGGCTACGGTGGCAGTGGTGCTTTGAGTCATTGGGGGACTTCCTGATTATTGTTATAGGAAGGCTCGCCGGCCTGTAATAACAGGCCGGCGGCAAACAGCACGAAAGGTCGGTGGGGCTATAGGTCCTGCAAGGCTGCGCGGGTCAGTTCGCTGAATTGCTCGGCATTTCCCAGCGCCTCAGCGCTGAGCAGGGCCAGTTTCACCAGAAATATTTCGCGCTTGCCTTGTGCTGCCTGGTCGAGGGCGTCAGCGAGTTGGTCATAAACGTTTTCAAGGTCCGAGGTGCTCAGTTGCTTCTGTTTCATGGTCATGCCCTCACTCATTGCCCAAGGCGGTTTCGATGGCGTTACGCAAGGCCAGCCCGCTGAGCTGGTGCCAGCGCGCGCAGACGTGCTGGTCCGGCCGTGCCAGATAGGCACTGCCAGCGACCGCGCCGTATTTGTTGCGCAAATGAGCGCTGCGATCGTCGATCAGTCCATCGGCACCGCTGACTTGGGCTTGCTGGTTGCCGGTAACGGCGAGGATCTGCAGGGGTACACCTTGCTCGCGCAGTGCCTGCGCCTGTGTCTGGATATCCTTCGCAACCTCGGTGGCATCGGTGAAGTACAGCAGGTAAAAAGACGCGCCCAGCTTGTCAAAGAGGAACTGGTCGTCACCCAGCTGAATGTTCAGTAGGGGTGCACCCTGGCGCGGCCCGCATTCGAAGCGGGTGTTGTCGTCGTCTTTGCAGTTCAGGGAAGAGTCGACGTAGTCATGGGCGCGCGAGGTACGCCAATGGTAGAGCGGGCGGACGAATGCCTGGGTCAGCGACAGCGACAGCACCGCATCGCGCACCAGGCAATGGCCCGGGGTTGGCGGGGTCATGAACCGCGTGCTTTTCCCCGCTTCGGCGATGATCTCACGGGCGGCAGCCACACGCTCTGTACTGTACGAGGCGAGTAGGCCCGGGCCGGCCAGGCCCTTGATGGTCAGGGACAGCTTCCAGCCCAGATCATGGCAGTCCTGGAAGCCGGTGTTGGCGCCGCGAACGCCAAAAATCGGCAGCAGGTGCGCGGCATCGCCGGTGAAAATCACCCGGTCATGGATGTAGTTCGGCAAGGTCAGCGCCCGTGCGGAATACACCGAGCACCAGTCCAGTTCCCACTGCGGATTTTCTACCCCGACAATGCCCAGTTGTGCGTTGATTCGCTCGCGCAAGGACTCGGGCGACAAGGCCTGCTCCGGCGTTTCATCCAGCGGTAGCTGATAGTCGATTCGCCAGATATTGCCTGGCTCGCGGTGCATCAGCACGGTGTTGCCGGGGTTCCAGTGTGGGTCGAAGTAGGCCAGTCGCTCAGTCGGCAAATCGAGGTCGATCTTGATATCGGCAATCACGAAGCGACCCTCATAGGCAGCGCCTTCGAGTTTCAGGCCGAGCAGGCTGCGAATGGCCGAGCGAGCGCCGTCGGCGGCGACCACCCAGTTGGCTTGCAGCCGGTAGCTGCCGGCGGGTGTGTCAATGTCCAGGGTGGCGTAATCCTCGGCCTGGGTCAGCTGATCCACCTTGTTGCCCCAGCGCAGCTCGACCAGTGGATTGGCCTGGCAGGCGTCAACCAGAAACTGCTCCAGACAGGGCTGTTGCAGGTTGGTCATTGGCGCGAAGCGGTCATCCGCGTCATGGGGGGCCTCCATGCGAAAGACCCGTTGGTTGCGGTAGAAGGAGTTGCCAAAGCGCCAACTCAGCCCCGCCTCGACGACTCGATCCGCAACTCCGACTTGCTGGAGAATCTCCAGGGAGCGGCGAGTGAATACGATAGCGCGGCTGCCTTCGCTGACCTGTCGTTCGGATTCCAGTACGATCGATGGTATGCCGTAGCGGGCCAGGTCCAATGCCGTGGTCAGGCCAATGGGCCCCGCGCCGACAATGACCACTGGGCGACGTTCAACCTGGCTGGCACCTACGCTGGCGGTGTGGGCAGGGAAAACCTGGTAGTCGAAATAAATAGAGCGGCGTGGCTCGGCGAGTGGTGTGTGCATCGCGATGCGTCTCCGAATTTTTGTGATTGTTGGCCTGAGCCAGTTCGCAATTTCAGGCGACTTTAAGGCCCGCGTGGCAAAGGGATGTCCCCTTGAGGGGACAACTTGCTGGTAGGCCCCGGTATGGCGAACGATAACGGGCGGAACTATTGCTACTCAGCCTGTATACAGCCGGCTCAAGGTGTACGAAGCCTTGCGCTACTGCCCATGTACACATCACGCCGAAAGCCAATTCGACCTGTTCAGCTTCTCGGATGCATCGAGCATGGAACGCTTGAATTTCCACCACGCGATGGTCAACGGCCAATAGCTCTGAACGAACTTTGCCTGGCGGCCATGGCCGTCTTGGGGAGTGAGCGATTCGAGTTGCAATGACGTATCAACCCAAGATCAATGAGAGCGTCGGTAGACCATTGTTATAATGTTTCATTGAGCGTGAATGCCTGACGAAAGTGCTGGCGAAATCCGGATGCCGCTCAAAGAGCGGTATCCAGGTTTATTTTTAGTTATTCAATGGCTGGAGCGTACTGTTTCTTGTCATGCCCTATTTGTTGTTGCTGCAATATTTAAAGATGGCTAGCGACGCTTTAGATTTTTGGAAGCGCACATCACCCACATGACTCTGTCAGCGTTCAATAGCCAGCAAAGGATCCAAAGCTCTGTGATTTGGTGAAGGGAACGATTAAACAGTCATTCATACAGTCGATAGCCGGTATCTCGATATTCAATAGTACTTGTTGCTGCCTCCATGGGTCTCTGATCGCCCAAGAAAATAGGCTGGTTACTCATAAGCTCAAGATTTTAAAGATAAATTTGTCATGTAGGTCTAATTGATAGCCTGCTATCTATGTGTTAGCGTCGCGGCCCTTCAAGTTGTGCGCGCAATACGCCTTCTTCTCTAACACGTAATAGAACGCATCCAGTAAGGCTTCCAGTGAAGATCAAGATCATTCCTGTCAGTGGGTTATTTATAAGCATTGTTGCAACGGGAGCCATGGCGCAGGAGCAAATGTTCTCCGCGAACTCTCGATGGATGACCGGCGATTGGGGTGGTTTGCGAACCGAATTGCTGGGTAAGGGATATGACTTTCAATTCAGTTATCAGTCGGAAAGTGCCTCTAATCTTCACGGCGGATATAACCACGACTCTACGGTCCGTTATACCGATCAATTCAACATGGGCGGTGCATTTGATCTTGAAAAGATTCTGGGTTGGGAGCAGGCCAATCTTCAGTTACTTATTACAGAGCGTAGCGGTCGAGACATAACCAATGATCGTCTTACAGACTCACGCACGGGTACGCTCGGGTCTTCGGTCCAGGAGAACTACGGACGTGGCCAGACCTGGCGCATTACCACATTGGCGTATCAACAAAAATTCTTCGATGACGTTTTGGACATAAAAGTGGGCCGCTTGCCTATCGGCAGTGACTTCGATTCGACAGGTTGTGTTTTTCAGAACAACTCATTGTGCGGCGGCCTGGTTGGTCACGCGTCCACCGTTTGGTACAACTCACCAGTGGGGCAATGGGGAGGGCGAGTCAAGGTCAACTTCACCCCGAAAATCTACGCCCAGGTGGGCGCCTACGAATACAACCCGAGCCTGCTGGAAAGCAACAACGGCTTCAAGCTGAACACATCAGGACGACAGGGAACGACCTATGTCGGCGAATTGGGTTGGACACCGTCGTTGGGTGAGGCCGGGATGGCGGGCAAGTACATGGTCGGAGGCTACTGGAACAGCGCAACGGCCAATGATGTGCTTGAAGATGCCAACGGCCAAAGCAAACAAGTGACTGGCGAGGCGGCAGATCAGCTTGATGGGCGCTATGGCATGTATGCCTATGCTCGCCAGCAAATCACCACCGTGGGCGGTGACGCCAAGCGTGGTCTCAGTGTGTTCGCCCATTACTCCCAGTACGACAAGCGCAGCAGCACTCTGGATTGGCAGGCTCAGGTGGGCGCTATTTATGCCGGTCCATTCGACGCCCGTCCGCAGGATTCGCTGGCGATTGGCTTCAGTGAGCTGCACGTCAATCCGGCGCTGACAAAAAATCAGCACTTGCACAACGAAGCGCGCAATCTCACGGACTATGATAACCCGGCTTATCAGCCGATCCAGCACGCTGAGTACGTGGCAGAAATACATTACGACTTCAAATTGACGCCTTGGTTGATGCTGCGTCCCAACATTCAGTACCTCTCCAATCCCGGCGGCGTTTACGAAGTGGATAACGCCACCGTTGTAGGCTTGACTGTCAATACTGTGTTCTGAGCTGCGGCTTTTCACTCCTTCACACAATAGGAAAACAACGATGATTCTCAGAGTGACAAGTATCGTGATGGCGATACTGGGTATTGCGCTGCTGTACATGGGCGTACAGTTGGTGGCTGTCGGTGGTTCGCCAGCGTATACCGTTATTGCCGTTGGCGTGCTGGTGACGGCGGTTTTGATATTCCTGAAAAAAAGAGCGGCGCTGCCCCTGTACGCACTGATGATGTGGGGGATTCTGATCTGGATCATCTACGAGGTTGGCTTCGATAAGTGGCAGTGGATTCCCCGTGGCGGTCTGTTCGCGCTGATAGGGTTTTGGCTGGCACTCCCTTGGGTGGTGCGTCGGCTTAATCAGACCCAGGCGCCCGCCGATACCCGCGGTTTTCATCCCTTCCTGGGTGGCACGGTAGGGGTAATGATGGTGATCGTGATTGCCGTCATGTTCTACGATCCCTACCCGATACAAGGTCAGCTCAGCAATCCTGTGACGTCACGCAGCACCGATGTAGCAGGGAAGGACTGGGTGGCTTATGGCGGTACCAATAATGGCCAGCGCTTCTCCAGCCTGGACCAAATCAAGCCAGACAATATCAAGAAACTGTCGGTTGCCTGGGAGTACCACACCGGCGACCTGCGCGACGCTGAAAAAGATGCCAGCGAGTACACGTTTGAAGCGACGCCCCTGAAGGTCAATAACCGGGTGTACCTGTGTACCGCTCATAACGAGGTGCATGCCCTGAACCCGCAGACCGGGAAACTGGACTGGAAGTACGCCCCGCAGAAAAACCGCTCCTACCTGCAACAGCATCAGACCTGCCGAGGCGTGAGTTATTACTCTGCGGCTTCCGATAATGGTCAATCCGCTGCGATGCAATGCGAAAAACGCATTATCACGGCAACGGCGGATGCCAAGCTGGTGGCGCTGGACGCGGATACCGGCAAAGTGTGCAATGACTTTGGCCTCAACGGTGTGGTTGATCTGAGTGCCAACATGGGCGAGATTCGCCCACATGCCTTGATGCAAACAGCGGCGCCGCTGGTGGCGGGCAATCTGATTGTTGTCGGTGGCTCGGTCATGGACAACGGTTACAACGATGGCAACCCATCCGGCGTGATCAGGGCCTACAACGTGATCACCGGCCAGTTGGTGTGGAACTTCGACCCCGCCAGTCCGGAGAATACCCAGCCGATTCCGGCGGACAAGACCTATCCCTACGACACCCCTGTCGCATGGGGCACCCTGAGTGCCGACATGAAAAATGGTCTGGTCTACGTTCCTTTCGGTAATGCCTCGCCCGATGAACTTGGCACCCAGCGTGACCCAAACAGCAATACTGAAAAATTCCGCGATACCCTGGTGGCGCTCGACCTGAGCACGGGTGCGTTCAAGTGGAAATTCCAGACTTCGCACAACGACCTGTGGGACCGCGATAATCCTTCGCAGCCTACGCTGGTCGACCTGGGTAAGGAGGGTAGCAAGCAACCGGCACTGCTATTGCCAACCAAAGTCGGTAATATCTTTGTACTCAATCGCCTGACAGGGGAGCCAATTGTCCCTGTCGATCAGGTCGAGGTCTCGACCCAAGGTGGTGTGGAGGGTGAGCACTTTGCTGCAACACAACCGGTTTCCAAGCTCAACTTCATTCCTGAAGCGCTGACGGAAAAATCCATGTGGGGCATGACACCTTTTGATCAGATGTCTTGCCGCATCAGCTACAGGCAGCTGCGTTACGATGGTAATCCATGGACGCCAAGTACCGAGTCTGGCTCGCTCATTTTTCCTGGCAACATCGGTGCCTTCAACTGGGGCTCGGTGGCTGTCGATCCTGACCGGCAGATCCTGATCGCAGCGCCTGTGCGTCTCGCCTACAAATACAACCTGATCAAGCGTACTGCGCAAACAGAAGACAAACGCCTGTTTACCCAGGATGGAACGCCCTACTGGAACGAAAACTTCAAAGGCGACTATGCCATCCGTATTCAGCAGTTCGCCTCTGGTCTTGGGGTTCCCTGTATCGCGCCGCCTTGGGGGCGCATGGTCGGGGTTGACCTGAACACCGGCAAAACCGAATGGATGCGTCGCACTGGAACCACTAAAAACCTGAAAACCAGTTTCCTGCCAGGGCGCTTCCCGATCGGCTTCCCGATGGGCATGGTTGCCCATGGTGGGCCCTTGGTAACTGCTGGTGGCGTGGTTTTCCACGGTGCAACGGCTGATAACTTTATCCGTGCCTACGATATCAATACGGGCGAAACCCTCTGGCAGACCGAACTGCCCGCGGGCGGGCAGGCCACGCCATCGACCTATATGGGCAGCGATGGCAAGCAGTATGTGATCATCTCTGCCGGTGGTCATGGCTCCCTTGGAACAACCCTGGGGGATAGTGTGATTGCGTTCCGCCTGGATTAAGCGATCGGTCTGATAAAGAAGGGCCGGGCACTCAAGTGTCCCGGCCCTTTGTCGCCAGTGCCCACGGCATTGGTCGCTGCGGATCAGTCTTGCGGCAGGTTATTGAATATTTTTTCCAGCGTTGCGTTCAGTTTGGTGATCTGGGCTTCAGTCAGGCCTTTGAAACTGGTGCGGAAGATATCGCTGGTACCCTGCTGGATTTCCTCGATGGCATGGCGGCCTGTGTCGGTGAGCGAAACCTGAGTCACCCGCCCGTCACTGGCGCTGGTACCAGCGCGGGATGTCCATATCGATTTTCTTCAGCGCTTTCTCCATGGCCATTGAGTAGCGGCTATGCAGGCGAGCCAACCAGTAGAAGGGGAATTCGTCCTTATTGAAGTCTTCGCTGGCGGGGTTGTGGGTGAATGCGATGGCGGGGCACGGCCATGCCGATGGCCCGATCACGCCCGGGCAGCGGTTGGTCGGTGCCAGCGACCAGGATCAGGCGACGAATTTGAGGCGTGAGCGGGTCGATCCGTTCGATACGCAAAGACAGGCTGGGCATGCACGATTCCTGAACAGGGCGAGCGCTGCCCGCCGTTGAAGTCGTACACACTGTAGGGAAGGGGGCAGGGGTGAAAAAGCCGATATCGGCAAGTCGATAGCCGCATTTTGCGTAAATAGGCAGGGCTGGGCGTCAGGCGGCTGTGCAGATTAGCTGGCAGCGTCCACCACGTCTCGGTAGTACGCCTTCAGCGTATCGACGAACTCCTCGGCCAGTCGCGTCCGGGTTTGTGCGGCCGGCCATATCACATAGGTCGGAAAGAGGATGTCCGGCCTGAACGGTCTGATCACGATATCCCGATGTTGATAATCCTTGGCGACCAATGGGTGGGCGAGGGTGATGCCCATGCCGAGGGCGACCATTTCGCAGTTGATAGCGCTGTACTGCGCTTCGACGGCCATCACCCGCTCGACGCCTGCCTGTTCGAACAAACCGTCGACCTGTGATCGTGTGCCATCGCCATGACAGAGTGAAATGAACGCTTGCCCTTCGAGGTCTTTGAAGGTGAGGTGCGAGCGTTTCGCCAGCGCATGTGAGCGAGGCAATACACACACGGCTGCTGATTGGGCGAGCAACTCGACTTGATGGCTGTTGACGTCGCCGGGATGCACCACGATGCCGATGTCGCAAAATTGCGACTTTACCCATTGCTCCACCGTAGGCGAGGAGTTCACGTGCAATGACACCGTGAGTTCCGGGCGCGTATCGGTGAAGTGCTTGATCACTTCGGGAAGCACGCTCATGCCGGTCGAGGGCACGGCCGCCACGCGTAAACTTCCCGTGCCCAGGTTGCGAATGTTCTTCGCCGAATGCTTGAGGCTGTCGAGCCCCACATAGGCGCGCTCCACTTCATGAAAGAACGCCTGGCCCTCTTGAGTCGGGATTAGCCGCACGCCCGCGCGCTTGAACAGGGTCAGCCCGGTGCTCAGTTCCAGCTGTGCAATCAACCGACTGACATTGGGCTGCGAGGTGTATAGCACTTCTGCCGCAGCGGTCATGGAGCCCAAGCGCATGACGCTGCGGAATGCTTCTATCTGCCTGAGGTTCATGCTGATCTTCCATGTCAAATATGAATAACTAACCCGGATATTGTGATTTGACCATATGGATAGTGCCTCGCAATACTCCAGGCCAGCAACCCATAGCGCACATGAAGATGCGCCATCCCGTGCTGTATTTGCCGGGAACATGCAGCGCGCTGCATGGTTTCGAGTGACGTCGAAGCAACTGACGCATTGTTCGATCTGCCCCACGCACTTCGGAGATAGTCTGTGAATAACCATGACCTGACCTTGATAACCCCACCGTTTCGCCCGCTGACCCGTATTGCCACTGTTCTCGCTGTTGCTCTTGCCGGGCTGGGCAGTGGCGCGGCATTCGCCGAACCGACGCTGTATGTCGCCGGTGTCGGCGGCTCCACCGAGCAGATGTACAAGAGCAAAGTCATCCCCGCGTTCGAGAAACAGCACAACGTCAAAGTGGTTTACGTCGCAGGCAACTCCACCGAGACCCTGGCCAAGCTTCAGGCCCAGAAAGGTCGTCAACAGATCAATGTGGCGATGATGGACGACGGACCCATGTATCAGGCGCTGCAACTGGGGCTGTGCGAAAAACTCAGCGATGCACCGGTCTACAAGGATCTCTATCCGCTGGCGCGACTCAGCCCTGAAGCGACCGGGGTTGGGGTGGTCGCCACGGGCATCGGCTATAACGAAGAGGCGTTCAGCAAGCGTGGCTGGGCACCGCCCGACTCCTGGGAGAACCTGACTGACCCTCGCTACAAGCAGTTGCTGGGCATGCCGCCAGTGACCAATACCTACGGCTTGCACACGTTGGTGCAAATGGCTCGTTTGCGTGGCGGTGGCGAAAAGAATATCGACCCGGGCTTCAAGGCGCTGAAAGATGAAATCAGCCCCAACGTCCTGGCCTGGGTGTCGGCGCCGGGTGAGATGGACGGCATGATGCAGAACGGCGACGTGGTCATGGCGGTGTATGGCAGCGGTCGTGCGGTGGCGTTGCAGGGTACCGGTTTTCCACTCAAATTCATTTACCCGAAAGAAGGTGGTATTGCCTTGCAGATCGCTGCCTGCGGCATTACGCCCAACGCGCAGCCCGAGCTGTCGCAGCAATTCATTCAATACGTGCTGTCACCTGAAGTGCAAAAAATTCAGGCTCACGAAAACGGCTTCGCACCGGTGAACCAGACCGTCACCCTTACGCCTGACATTGCCGCGCGCATGCCCTATGGCCCGGAGAAGGTCAACGCGTTGATCAAGGTTGATTGGGAGACGATCAACCAGCAGCGCAGCGAGTGGACGACGCGCTGGAATCGCACAGTCGAACGCTAGCCGCTGTATGGCTCCGATCCTTCCCGAAATCATTCTGGAGACGCAGGTCCGTGCCTGCGTGGCAAGCCAATGGCATTTCTTACACTTGAAGGCATCGTCAAGACGTATGGCAGTTTCAGGGCCATCGACGGATTGAACCTGGAAGTCCGCCACGGCGAATTCATCGCCTTGCTCGGGCCTTCCGGATGCGGCAAGACCACCACGCTGCAATCCATTGCAGGCTTCGTCCAGCCAACCGAAGGGCGCATTGTCCTCGATGGCCGCGACATCACCCATGTGCGCCCCGAGCAGCGGGGCCTGGGCATCGTCTTTCAAAGCTACGCGCTGTTCCCGCACATGACCGTGGCGCAGAACATCAGTTTTGGCTTGGAAATGCGCGGTGTACCCAAGACCGAGCGCAGCAAGCGCATCGACGAGGCACTGGACCTGGTGCGCCTTGGCGGCCTGGGCGAGCGTTATCCCAAAGCGCTGTCCGGCGGGCAACGTCAACGGGTCGCCATTGCCCGGGCCCTGGCGATTCGACCGAACCTGCTGCTGCTCGACGAGCCCATGTCCAACCTCGATGCCAAATTGCGCGAAGAGATGCATATCGAGTTGCGGGCGATTCAGCGCGACCTGGGTATCACGACGATTCTGGTGACCCACGATCAGGTCGAGGCCATGACCATGAGCGACCGCATCGCAGTGATGCAAAAAGGCCGGATCGTGCAGATCGACACACCGTTCGAAGCTTACGAACGCCCGCATTCACCGTTCGCCTCGGCGTTCCTGGGCAAAACCAACGCCTTTGCTGGCGCGGTACAAACCCGCAACGATCGTTGCTGCAATGTGCAGGTCAAGGACACGCTGTTGCACGTACCCCATGAAGACCGTGCGCTGGGCAACGAGGTCAACGTCTATATCCGCCCGGAAAAAATCCGTCTGACGGAGGCAGGCAAGGGACGTTTGAACGGCCGCATCCGCTTGCGCGTGTTCCTCGGTAACCTGTGGTTGATCGCGGTGGAAAGTAACTTCGGTGTGGTGCACATGACCCAGCCCAACCTGGGCACGCCACCGCCCGATGAAAGTTGTGAAGTCGGGTTGGACTGGTCCGACGACGACCTGCGCCTGCTGGATCGGGAGGTCGCCCATGGCCAGGTATGATGCCGAACACGTCGGCGTCGCGCCGTGGTTGTTGAGCGGACCGGCATTGCTCGTCTTCATCGCGCTGTTGCTGGTGCCGTTGCTGTTGACCGCGATGTTGTCGCTCAACCTGTTCAGCGACACCGCTGGGGTGTTGCCAGTCTACAGCCTCGGCAATTACCTGGAGGTATTCAACGACGGCTATTTCCACGAAATCTTCCTGCGCACCGGTGGCATGGCGCTGGCGGTCACGGTCCTTTGCGTGCTGCTGGGCGTACCGGAAACCATCATCATTGCGCGCATGGCGCCGCGCTGGCGTTCATTGTTCCTGCTGGTGGTGTTGGGGCCGCTGCTGATCTCGGTGGTGGTGCGCACGCTCGGCTGGGCGATTCTGCTGGGTAATAACGGCCTGATAAACGATGCCTTGCAGGCGTTGGGAATTACTGCTCAGCCAGTGAAGATGCTGTTCACCCAGTTCGGTGTGATCATCGCGCTGACCCACGTACTGGTGCCGTTCATGGTGATTGCCGTGTGGGCCACCTTGCAGCGCCTGGATCTGCAGGTGGAATGGGCCGGGCTGTCCCTCGGCGCGTCGCGTCTGACGGTGTTCCGCCGAATCATCCTGCCGCAGATCATGCCCGGCATTCTTTCCGGCTCGATCATTGTCTTTGCCCTGGCGGCGTCGGCCTTCGCGACCCCCGCGATCATTGGTGGCCGACGTCTGAAAGTAGTGGCGACGGCGGCCTACGACGAATTCCTCGGCACCCTCAACTGGCCTCTCGGCGCCGCCATCGCGATGCTCCTGCTGGTTGCCAACCTGATCATCATTCTGGGTTGCAGCAAGCTGGCCGAGCGCCGCTTCAAGCAAGTCTTCGAGTAACCCGCCATGCACAAGAACGGATTTTTCTCGCTGCTGTTTCATCTGTTGTTCATTACGTTCATCGTTGCGCCGCTGGTGGTGGTCATGGCGATGGCGTTTACCGACAAGGGGTATCTGTCGCTGCCCACTGACGGTTTGTCGTTGCGCTGGTTCCGGGCGTTGCTGGAGAACCAGGAAATGCTCGATGCGTTCTTCCTGTCGCTCAAACTGGGCGTGGTTTCTGCCACCGTCGCTACGTTGCTGGCCGTCCCGGCGGCACTGGCGATCAGCCGTTACGAGTTTCCGGGGCGCGGTGCCCTGACCGGTTTTCTGCTGTCGCCGCTGATGATTCCTTCCGTGGTACTGGGCATTGCGTTTCTGCGGTTTTTCTCCATGGCGCAGATAGGCGGATCATTCTGGGCGCTGAGCATTACTCATGTGATTGTGGTGCTGCCCTATGCACTGCGGCTCACGTTGGCTTCGACCATTGGCCTGGAGCGCGATATTGAACAGGCCGCCTTGTCTCTCGGAGCACGACGCTGGAGCGCATTTTACCGAGTGGTCCTGCCGCGTATCCGCACCGGTGTCATCGGTGGCTGGATGCTGGCATTCATCCAGAGTTTTGACGAACTGACCATGACCGTGTTCGTCGCCACGCCCGGTACCACGACCTTGCCGGTGGCCATGTACAACCAGATTTCCCAGACCATTGATCCGTTGATCACCGCCGTCTCCACAGTGCTGATTGTCGGTACCGTGTTGTTGATGCTGGTGCTCGATCGCATGGTCGGACTGGATCGGGTACTGATCGGAGAAGGCAAATGAGCCAGGACAAACATAACGTCGTGCAGTCGGACGTGATTGTGATCGGCGGCGGGTTGGTGGGCACGGCGGTGGCTTATGGGTTGGCTCGCAGCGGTGTCGACACCGTGGTCCTCGACCAGGGTGACGATGCGTTTCGTGCCTCACGAGGCAATTTCGGTCTGGTCTGGGTCCAGGGCAAAGGCCATGACTTACCGGATTACTCGCGCTGGACCCGTTCTTCGGCGGTCCGTTGGCCGGCGCTTGCCCAAGCGTTGTTGGCTGACAGTGGTATCGACGTCCAGCTCAAGCAGCCGGGTGGTTTTCACATGTGCTTCAGTGACGAAGAACTGCTGGAGCGCCAGTCGCGACTGCAGATCTTGCAGGATGCGCTGGGCGATTACTCGTTTGAGATGTTGGACGCTGGAGAAGTGAAAGCGCGTTTGCCGCTGATCGGGCCTGCAGTCATTGGCGCCAGTTACACGTCACAGGACGGCCACGTCAATCCATTGAAACTGCTACGGGCCCTGCACACCTCGGCGCAGGCCAAGGGCGCACGCCTGCATAGCAGCGTGCAGGTCGATCACATCGATTGCGCCCCTGGCGAGTTCCGTGTCAGAGCCGGACAGCGTTATTTTGTCGCGCCACGGATCGTGCTGGCTGCCGGGTTAGGCAATGCGGCGCTGGCGCGGCAGGTGGGGCTGTATGCACCGGTGGCGCCCAATCGCGGACAGGTGTTGATCAGCGAACGGGTTCGACCATTTCTCGAGTACCCGACCCTCAACGTCCGGCAGACCGATGAAGGCACTGTACAGCTTGGCGATTCCATGGAAGAGGTGGGCTTCGATGACAGCACCTCCACCGAGGTGTTGGCCGCCATCGCCAAGCGCGGTGTTTCGACCTTTCCATTACTGCGCGATGTGCGGCTGGTACGGGCCTGGGGCGCATTGCGGGTAATGAGCCCGGACGGATTCCCCATCTACCAGCAATCCAGCACGCACCCTGGTGCATTCGTGGTTACGTGCCACAGCGGCGTGACCTTGGCGGCCGCCCATGCCCTGCGCATCGCACCGTGGATTATGGGCGCAGCACCACCCGCGGAGCTGGAGGTGTTTGCCGGTGATCGTTTTCTAACTGACAAGGTGTTTTCACATGCGCACTGATCCGCTGTTTCAACCGGTCATCAGTGAAGGCAGGGCGACGCGGACCGTGAGCCTGACTTTCAACGATCAACCGCTGGTTGTGCCCGCCGGCATGAGCGTCGCCGCTGCATTGCTGATGTCCGGTATCAGTCGGTTTCGCGCCACGCCGGTCAGTGAGTCGCCTCGCGCGCCGTACTGCATGATGGGGGTGTGTTTCGAATGCCTGGTGGACATCGACGGCGTCCCCAATCGCCAAAGCTGCTTGATCGAAGTGGCTGATGGCATGCGCATTCGTTCACAGGAAGGGGCCCGGGACTTGATCTATCAGCCGATGAATATCCAACCGGTGGAGGTGCAGTCATGAACCACGAAACCGTTGATGTGGTAGTCGTCGGTGCAGGGGCGGCCGGCATGGCAGCAGCGACTCAGATGGCCAGCCAGGGGTTGCAAGTGGTATTGCTGGATGAGCAGGGCAGTCCGGGTGGACAAATTTATCGGGGCATTACCCTGGCGCCGCTGGCCCGACGGGATCTGCTGGGCCCTGATTATGCTCACGGTAATGAACTGGCTCAGGCCCTGACATCCTCAAGCGTGCGCTATGAAAAAGGCGCGTCGGTGTGGCAGGTGACCCGGGATCACCAGGTCAGCTATCTGCTCGACGGCCGTCTGCATACGCTGGACGCCAAGGCCGTGCTGCTGGCGACCGGTGCGATGGAACGGCCGTTCCCGATTGCCGGCTGGACCTTGCCCGGCGTGATGAGTGCCGGTGCTGCGCAGATTCTGTTGAAAAGCTCAGGCCTGGCGCCGAGTGAACCGGTGGTATTGGCCGGTTGTGGCCCGCTCCTGTATTTGCTGGGCTGGCAGTACTTGCGGGCCGGTGTGCCGATCAAGGCGCTGGTCGACACCACGCGGCCCGAAGATTACTGGCGTGCCCGCCGTCACCTGTTTGCCGCGCTGCGCGCCTGGCCCTATCTGCGCAAGGGGTTGGAACTGATGCGCAGCCTGCGCAGTGCCGGGATCGCTCATTATGGAGGAGCCGAGCAACTGGCGGTCGAGGGCGAGGCGGCGGCGCAGGCACTGACATTCAGCGTGTCCGGCAAGGCGCAGCGCATCGCCACCCGTTGCGTGCTGCTGCATCAAGGCGTAGTCCCGAATATCCAGTTCAGCCAGGCGTTGCGCGCGCGGCATGAATGGGACTTGGATCAGCTGTGCTTCAGACCGGTCACCGACCCGTGGGGTGAGCTTGATGTGCCGGGGGTTTACGTCGCCGGAGATGGCGCCGGTATCGGTGGCGCTCAGGCAGCGGCAGTGCAGGGACAACTGGCGGCGCTGGGGATTGCCGCGCAACTCAAGGCTATCAGCATCGCAGAACGTGATGACACGGCGCGCAGGGTGCGCGTGCAACTGGAGGCCAACCTGCGGATTCGGCCGTTTCTCGACGCGCTTTATCAACCCAAAGAACAAAACCGCATTCCAGCTGACGACGTGGTGGTCTGCCGCTGCGAAGAAGTGACGGCGGGTGAGTTGCGCAGACTCGTTGCCCTGGGTTGCGCGGGCCCGAATCAAGCGAAGTCATTCGGTCGTTGTGGCATGGGGCCGTGTCAGGGGCGCATGTGCGGCCTGACCGTCACCGAAGTCATCGCCAAGGCCCGCGGCGTATCGGCGGCCGAGGTGGGGTACTACCGTATTCGTCCGCCGATCAAACCCATCACCTTGGGAGAGCTGGCCGGTGAGTGAGTCGAACAACCGCCAGGCTGACGTACTGGTGATCGGCGGCGGCATCCATGGTCTGAGCACGGCGTTGTACCTCGCACAAGCCGGCGTCAAGGTGACGCTGCTGGAAGCGGAGTATTGCGGGCGCCATGCCTCGGGCGTGAATGCCGGTGGCGTGCGCACCCTGGGCCGCCACATAGCGGAAATTCCATTGGCGCTGGCGTCGCGCGATCTTTGGCATGAACTCAAGAATACCCTGGGCGATGATGGAGGGTTTGTCCCCAGCGGCCAGCTCAAACTGGCGGAGACCCAGGCCGAACTGGAGGAGTGCCGGCTGCGGGTCGAGCAGCTTCAGGCGCTGGGTTTCACCCATGAGGTGTTGATCGATCAGCAGCAGGTGTTCGACACAGTGCCGGCAGTGGCACGGCATGTGACGGGTGGTATCTGGGTCAAAGGTGATGGTTACGCAGTGCCGTACAAAACCGTCACTGCGTTTCGCCTGGCTGCGCAAAAACGCGGCGTACAGATTCACGAAAACACCCCTGCGCAACAGATCGAGCAGACCGGTACCCAATGGCGGGTGCAGACACCCACGGGAAGCTTCAGTGCCGAGCACCTGGTGGTGACGGCGGGAGCCTGGGCCGCAGGACTGGCTGCGCAGATTGGCGAGCCGGTGCCCGTGCATCCTGAGGGCCTGATGCTGCTGGTCACCCATCGCGTCGCGCCTTTCTGTGCCCCGGTGCTAGGTGCCACGGGCAGAGCGCTGTCGTTCAAGCAGTATGCCAATGGTACGGTGGTAATCGGTGGCAAGCTGATTGGCTCGCTGGATTTTCTGTCACGCCATGGTGAGGTCGAGATGGAGCGACTGGGTAGCAGTGCGCGCACGGTCACTGACTTGTTCCCGCATTTGCGACACTTGGGTGTCAATCGCGTCTGGGCCGGTGTAGAAGCCTTCACCGCCGATGACCTGCCGGTGATCGGCGCCAGTCGCAAAGCCAGTAACCTGAGTTATTCATTCGGTTTTTGCGGCAGCGGCTTTCAGATGGGGCCCGGCACCGGTAAACGTCTGGCTCAACACATTCTTGGCGAGCATTCGCAGATATCACTGGAACCGTTCGCCATCGACCGTTTCAAACTGGCGGCCAGTTCGCCGTCTTCATCGTTTCAATCCGCTTCAACCATCCCGCAACATTGAGGAGTTCACATGCTGGAAATTACACGCATCGAAACCAATCAACGTATGAGCCGCGTCGTTCAATGCAACGGCTTCACCTTTCTTGGCGGCCAGACTGCCACGGACCGGACCCAGGACATCAAGGGCCAGACTGCCCAGGTGCTGGCGAAGATCGACAGTTTCCTGGCCCAGGCCGGCCTGGACAAAACCCGTATCCTCACCGCACAAGTCTGGTTGTCGGATATCCAGGCCGACTTCGCCGGAATGAACGAGGTATGGGATGCCTGGGCTCCAGAAGGCCACGCACCCGCCCGTGCCACCGTTGAGTCGCGCCTGGCGGCGCCGGACTTACTGGTGGAAATCACGGTGGTCGCGGCGGGCTGATCGCGAGTGGTTGATGGAGTCGGCCAGGAGCACCGGTCGACTCCAGGTTCAAAAGTAACGCGTTGGATAACGACCCACTCTACCGGATACAGGGCTTTTCCAGGGCGAGCCCTTTATTCGAGGAGGTGGGTCGCTTGTCGCGACATCACCATTTCTTCCAGGATCTCGCGGGCCAGCTTATTGATCCCGGCCTCGCCGTTGTAGTGGGTCCGATCTATGTTGGCGATTGTGAACCGATTGGTATCTGGCCCTGCCACGTCAACAGACAAGCTTGCGTCCCCATTAATCGAGCATTTGATGGTGCATTGCGGTAGCCGGCTCGAAAGAACCGCCTCTAGCTCTAGCTTGCTTAGGGTGTGCATTCGCTTTTCCGTAAACAAAGGAGGGGAACCTAAGCCTAGTTGCTAAGGGATATGTGTAAATGATGGCCTATCGCTCTTTCAAGATAATCCCGCGTTTGGTCAGGCGAATCGCCGAAACCGATGAAAAAAGCGGACCGGTGGGGTCGCAATACCCACTGTAATGATGGGCTCCGGATATCAGGCCAAGCCGGACCATCTCCCGCAACCCGAACAGAATCTGTTCCTGATCGCCGATCAGGTCTACTGAGTCGATTTCGGTGTCAGTAGACAGTTGGTCCAGCAGCGAGCGGATCAATTGGACGTTGTCGACGACTAACATAGAGCTACCAGGCGTGACGTGATAACTGTTGGATTTTTTTGGCAGCTTGAAGTTCATCCTGCGGGTTAGTGGGTGGTTTACTAGACGGCATGGTCTAGTATTAGTTCATGTGTGAGAATAAAAATGGAACATAATGGACGACCGAATGCGTACTGCCTCTCATGACTGATAAGAAAGCCCCCCCTTCTTCGCGCGCTCCCCAGCAAGCCCGCGGGCGCGAGCGAGTAGCCGCCATATTGGATGCGTGTGCTCGCTTGATTGTGATCGAAGGCGCCGCTCAACTGACGATGCACGGCTTGGCCCGAGACGCGGGCACATCGATAGGCTCGCTTTACCATTTCTTTGCTGACAAGCAGAGCGTTCTGGATGCCCTCGGCGAGCGTCATATACAGGCGCTGGCGGTTATTACCGAAGAGTTGAGGGCCATCGATGACAGTGTCTGGATCAAGGAGAGCGCAGCGGACGTTATCGCTCGATTGATCCTTCCGATCCTGCAATACAGTGAGCGGCATCGGGACTTGGTTTCAATGATTTGCCCGCTCGATGGTGTCCATCGCTTGAGTAGCCCGGATTTGCGCCTGCGAATCGAAGACACCTATGCACGAATGCTGGAACTGCGCTTGCCGAATGCCACTACCGATGCACGTCAAGCGTATGTCTTGGCATTAATCGCGTTACCCATGGGCGCATTCCAGACTGCGCAAGAAAGCAGTGCCCTATCCAGGCAGTTATTGGTCGAGGAGATTCCGAGAGCCTTGACGGCTTATCTGGAGGCTTTGGAGCGGATGCATGGGGTCTCTCGATAAGGCCGCCGGTCTGGGCCTGGTTTGCTCTGTCTGGCGGCAGGTTGCGGTGGAGCTGCTCGTCAGGGATACGGCACTGATACATTCCTTGTTTCGGTAGATGGCGGTTTTCAGCCGCATGCCACACAACAACGTTCGCCCAAAGGCTGTATAGTGCTTGGCTGTTCGTGTCAGGGCCATCGGCTCTTGATGCAGGACTTATCTTTCGGCAATTGCCGACCCTTGCTGCAAGCCGCGGCTCAACGTGCCAGCGCACGCTTTGCCTTCAGACCTGGAGCGCCTTTTGCGTTCCGTCTCTTGCCAGCCTTCACGATGACAACCCAGCGGACCGCTGTCCGATGCCCCTGATTATCAGGAACCCCGGGTTGTTTTGCGCCTGCCGATTTTTCGGTCTTTCATTACGTCTGTGATGACTGTGGCGCGCATAAAGGAGAAAGGAATGTTCCAACTTTCCACCCCCACCGTTTTGCTACTTCTGTTCTGTTTCTATGGCTTGACCTTTTTGGTGTCGTTGCGCGTGGGTCGCAAGGATGAAAATGTCGACGGCTATATGGTTTCCAATAACTCCATTGGGTTTGGCATGGCGGCTGCCAGCATGACCGCCACCTGGATCTGGGCCGCCTCGTTCTACGCGGCTGCCAGTTCCGGCTATAAATTTGGCATCTCCGGCGCGCTGCATTACGGATTCTGGGGGGCGTTGATGATTTTGTTTATCTACCCCTTTGGCCGGCGCTTTCGCGCATTGGCGCCCAAGGCCCACACCCTGGCAGAGATAATGCACGCCCGTCATGGGCGCTCCAGCCAGATGATTTTGGCGGGTTCCAACATCGTCGGCAGCATGATCAGTTTGATGGTCAACTTTACCGCTGCGGGCGCGCTGGTTGCCGTGTTGTCTCCGCTGAGCTTTATCCAGGGGGTGTTGATCGCCGGTTTCGGAATTCTGGGTTACACCATCTGGTCAGGCTTTCGCTCATCAGTCCTGACTGACTTTGGCCAGTTGTTCGCTATGATCTTCGCCGCCGTGGTGATTATTCCCATTATTTTCTTCCAGCTTGGCGGCCCTGAACTCTTCGCCCAAGGCATGCCGAACATTTCCGCGGAACAAGCCAGCTTCTATTCGAAAACCGCCATTCTGGAGCAGGGCGCACCCTACTTTGTTGCGGTGCTGGCTTATGCCATTGGTAACCAAACCATTGCCCAGCGATTGTTCGCGGTACGTGAAGACTTGATGAAGTCGACCTTTGTCACCGCCACCATTGGTTATGCTTCGATTGTGATTGGCCTGGGCATGCTGGGTTTCCTGGCCTTGCTGGCCGGTGTGCAGCCGGTAGACGGCGACTTGAATAACCTGATCCCGCAAATGGCCTCGACGTACCTGCCGCCGTTCGCAATCGGGTTGTTTTTCATCATGGTGATCGGTTCGCTGTCATCGACCGCCGATTCGGACTTGTCGGCGCTATCCGCGTTGGTGATGACCGATGTATATGGCAAGAACCTGGCTAAAGGTAAACCGAACCCCCAAACCATGTTGTTCGTAGGGCGCATGACCATGGTCGTTGCGACAATGCTCGCCGTGGTATTCGCCAGCCTCAAGCTGGACATCTTGACCATGCTCATCTTCGTGGGTGCGTTATGGGGCGCTATCGTGTTCCCGGTAATCGTCAGCCTGTATTGGGGGCGAGTGACCAATGCAGCTTTTACCAGTGCGGCCTTCGCAGGCTTTTTGATGTTCCTGGTGGCGCGTTTCGAATTGCTTGAGTTGCAGGGCGCCGTGGCGCTGTTCTTCGAATTATTTGCATCAATCGGTGGTGGGGTGGTGATTGGCTTGATGGCCTTCGGCTTCTTCGGGCGCAAGGTCGGGTTCACGTTGGGCGGGCTCGCGTTTTTGATTCTGGCACCGTTTGCATTCGGCTTTTTGCGTGATTACCCGGTGTTGCTCAGTTCACTCACCGCCTACGGCGCCAGCAGCGTGGTGTGTGTGTTGGTGAGCTTGATGTCCAACGAGAATTTTGACTTTGACTGCATCAATGAACGCGTCGTGGCCTTCCACTACAGCGCCGATTCCGCCACTGAAGACAAAGGAGTTTCCCCATGTCCAGCTTTGCGTTAACACTTTATGTATTGATCTGGCCCGTCATTGCAGCGGTCGTGATGATCACCTTGTGCGTCAGTTTGTACCGAGACATGCGCAAGGCCAAACGTGACGGCACTGATCTGGTGTAAACCGATCCGAGGTGCGGGCAAGCGACAGTTACTTGTCCGCATCGGGCTTCAAGATGGCTTGATCCACGCTGCGAAAGCTGATGCGTCATACCAGGTACAACGCCTACGTCTATGCATGCATTACAGCAACCATTCAATCGGCAAAGTCGAAAGTAATGCAACAGTCATTTGCTGGAGCAAGGTAGCACCCGGTTCATTGTCGTGGCGCATTTGTATGCCATCACATAACTCTAGCCAATACAGTTGGGTAGCCAACGTTTTTATAGGGGGTCTTTGAATCACAAGCCGACGCCGCCGAGTCGATCATTTTTCGTGTCCCCCAGGCGTTGTTGCTGCAACATGGCTAGCACTTTGCTCTGCATCAGGCACCATCAGGCGCTCACGCGGGTCGGCGATTCGAATGTTTAACTCCCGGAACCTTTCCAGGATGCGGCGATTGGTTTCGCGTTGTACCCCCCACCGTCCATTGGACAAGCAACGAATCTGCCCTACCAGGGTGAACATCGAGCCATCGATCGCATCGACCCCCCATACTTCCAGATCGGCCAGAATCAGAGGCCCGAATGTAGGATCGGCACGTAGCAGGGCGCCGATTTTCTTGAGTTCGTCGGTGGCAAGGTTGACGTCCATCTCATAACCGATGCTGACGCGTATTGCGGCGTTGCCGATGCCCCGGTTGGTATTGTTCACCGTCGAGACGGAACTGAACGGAATGATATGCAGCGAACCATCGCCAGCCCGTAGGCGGACTGTACGAATGGATAAATTTTCCACTGTGCCGCTGACACCCGCGACGGTAACGCCATCGCCCACCTGCATGGCGTTCTCCATCAGCAGGAATATACCGGTGATGAAATCCTGAACCAGTTTTTGTGAGCCAAATCCCAGCGCCACTCCGATGATGCTCGCGCCTGCCAACAACGGGGTGGTGTTGATGCCGATTTGAGTCAAGGCCGTGAGTCCCACCACCAGCGTCAGGGCAATGAGCAGGATTGTTCGCATCATCGGCAGCAGTGTTTTCAGGCGGGCTGCACGAGTCAGGTCTCCATTCTCGGTCCACAGCATGACGCGTCGCTGAACACCTGTATCGACCAAATACCAGACGATCACGGCGATCACCACTGCGGTGAGGATCGTCAGCGCCGCCGATGTCATGTTGCCGCCGATCGTACCTGGGGCGAACCAGCCGATAGCGTTGATCCCTTGTGATTGCAGTAATGCGACAACGGTAAGCACCATCACGACAAAGGACGTCAGTCGCTGAATCAATGGATAATAACGCTCCCCCATACTGCTGCGAAGGTTGGCTGATTTACTCGTGTTTGAGTCGGCGGCTCTGTTATTGATGTGAAGCGCTTTCGCTACCAGGCCGTGGACAGAAATATCGACCAGGCGCCCGGCCACGATGATCGCTGCGGTGACGATGATGAACTCCATCAGTCTGGGGAAGCCATCCTCGATACCCAGCGCCCAGATAAACCAGAGCCCCATGACCAGCGATGTAGCAGGGATCACCCAGACCTTGGCCAACCAATTACGCAACGACGCGAGCGGGCCAGTGGCTCCTGGCGCGGCGGCGATGTGGGTGCCAATTGGCTTGCGGAACCGGAAAATAATCATTACCGCAGCGAGGTGAATGCATAGCGAAACCAGTTTAACCATCGCCTGGCGACCCGATTCACCAGCGCCGAGCTGCCCTGCAGCGGATGCCAGTGCTATCCCGAAGGTAGCGAATACGATGAAGCGCCACAGCCAGGTATAAAGGGCGCGAGCCGACAAGGGTGTGATCCGTAACAAACGAACGCCTTGACCGTATGGGGCGATCAACACACGCAACACCGCCATGCAAATGCGGGTAATGACATAAGCCTTGAAGAACCCCTGTACGACAGACAGCGCGCGAGGATCAAGGGTGGGCAGCAAGTGAATGGCCAGTGCCGCGGCACCGAAAAAGGCCATCAGTCCCAACAGATCGAGCAACAGCATGCCGAAGGCAAAAGGGAGCAACCGCAGTGTGCGCTGCGCCATATCGCGATGGGTAGGCACAATCGTTGGGGCAGGGGCCTCATGCGCGTAAGGCTCATTGGGTGCGGGTATTGCTATGGGGGTGGGCGCAGAAGCTGGTGTCGTGACAGGTGCAATGCTTTCAGCATCCTGCACTACCAGCGATTCGACGTGTTCTACGCCGTCGCGAACCGTTTGGACCAAGACTACATTTTCTTGCCCAGGCGCCAGCGCCGCTTGGGCCAGGGTCTGGGCAGCAGACTGTTGCGTGGTGACACTGGAGATTTTCTCTGCGCGTGCGAGCGTCGCAGCCCTGTGCAGGTGCGACGCTACACTACCGGCCCTGTGCGCCAGCGCGCGGCGAGGGTAGCGCAAACCCCTGCTTACGAGTGCTTGTGCAGAGACTCCCAGCACAAATACGGCAAGGAGGCCGCTTGCTGATTCAACGAGTAATTGCCTCCAGGCATCGTCAGAAAAGCTGGCTTTTAACCATTTGGCGAGTTCTGCTGCTGAATCCTTGAAAAGATGCAATTGGCCGCCCAAACGATTGAGCCACTCGCCAAGTTTATCCAGCGTGCGAGCAATTAAGCCGTCTGCTTGAAGCGGTGCGGTGTCTGCCTCGGGGCTTTGCTCCAGAGGAGTTTCGCTGGCATCTTCTTCGTTAACGGTTGCCCTCTCTACGGGGTCTTCCTTGGCTGGCTGTTTCAAGCGGGCCTGAGGGGCTTCCTGCGTTGGTTCATTGAGCTGTTTCCCAGGAACCACCTCAGCCGGCGCGGCCCATGACGCAAACACAGTCAAACTGAGCAAGAGTGTCAACAGAAGGGGAAAGTAGCGTTTGTTCATAATAGGGCCTGCGGGGCGGTCGGTTTTTAAAGCATCAGCGAATGGCATCAGCAATATCATCGGTAGTTCGACTAGAGCTATCCAGACAAACGGCAGGCTCACTCGAAATCGAAAGGCGCCTGGAGGTCAATCCATTTCACGCAGTAGTAGACAATATCGTCTAGTGCCGGTTCGTTTCCTATTGCATTGCGCCGCAGGAGAATCAGCGGATTATTCGGAATAAACTAGACGAATTGTTCTATTCTCTATAGGTTGCTGCGGTAACTTTGCTCCAAATCCTGCATTAAAAGTCCTCAGGCCCTATTTTATGAGTCTGCGAAGGAGGATAAGTAATGCATTCGGTTTCACATTGTGGCTCGTCGCAGTCCTCTGTGTGCAATCTTTGATCGCTTCTTTTCGGCGCCTATTCGGATAGAAAAAACACTGTGCAACCGCTCGATCTACATCCTTCCAGGATCATTTGCGAACACTGCGACTCGCTTTACGAAGCCAGTGCGTTACAGGCGGGACAATCCGCCTATTGTGTGCGTTGCGGCGCAGTGCTCGATCGCGGCCATCGCTTGAGCATCGAGCAGTTACTGGCCCTCACGGTGGCTGCAGCCATTATGTTTGTCTTCGCCAACGTCTTTCCGGTGATCAGCATCAGCTTGCAGGGCCTGACAAACGAAGTGACCCTATGGGGTTCGGTGCAGGCGCTGGCACAGGGTCGTATTACCCTGATCGCGCTGGTGGTTGGTCTTGCGATCATTCTCGCCCCGGCCCTGCAGATCGCGCTGTTGTTCTGGGTACTTGCCCACGCCCATCGCGGCAAAATCGCCCCAGGTTTCAAGGCGTGTATGCGCGCGCTGGAACATTTACGTCCCTGGAGCATGTTGGAAGTCTGTCTGCTGGGTATCCTGGTGGCGATCATCAAGCTGGCCGGCATGCTTGACGTGCATGCCGGCGTAGGGCTATGGGCCATGGCCATGCTGATGGTGTTGATCCTGCTGATCGCGGGCAAGGACATTCGACGCTTGTGGGACGAACTTGAAGTGGGGCGCCCATGAGCAATATTCCCTATGCTCGAGAGCGGAATGTCTGCCTGTGCCATGTGTGCAGTTATGTCTGCGCCGGCGGAGTCCACCAATGTCCTCGCTGCGAGTCGCCGGTACATTTTCGCAAACCCAACAGCCAAGCTCGTACATGGGCTTTTCTGATCGCAGGGTTGATTTTTTACATACCAGCCAATGTCTTGCCGGTGATGTTCACCACGATGCTTGGCAATGGCAGCGAAAGCACCATCATGGGTGGCGTGATTGAATTCACCAAAGGCGGCTCGTGGGATATCGCAATCCTGATCTTTATTGCTAGCGTGGTGGTGCCCTGCATCAAGTTCCTGGTACTGGGCTTGTTGTTGGTCACTTGTCAGCGCCGAAGCCAGTGGGCCAAGCGTGAGCGCGCGCGGCTCTATCGTTTTATCGAGCTGATTGGCTACTGGTCGATGCTCGACGTTTTAGTGGTCGCCGTGGTGGCTGCTCTGGTTCAGTTTCAGGGGCTCAGCACCATTGAACCCCGACTGGGTATCCTGTTTTTTGGTTTGGTGGTGGTCATGACCATGTTCGCCGCCATGAGTTTTGACCCCCGGCTTATCTGGGATGCAGAGGTTGAAGATGTCTGATAACCCCCTTACCCCTTCACCATTGGCTCGGCCCGAGATCAAAGCCCGCAAGGCGAGAATTTCGTTGGTGTGGATTGTACCTATCGTTGCGGGTTTGATCGGCCTGTCGATGGCCGTTCATGACCTTCTCAATGTGGGGCCGAAGGTAACGGTCAGTTTCCTCACCGCCGAAGGATTGGAGGTCAATAAAACTCAGGTCAAATACAAGAACGTGGTGATCGGCATGGTCACCGATATTACGTTGAGCGAGGACCGCACCCATGTTCTGGCCACTATCGAATTGAATAAAACGGCGACTCTGTTTACCCACGCCGAGACCCAATATTGGGTGGTTCGTCCGCGAATTGGCGCTCAAGGTATTTCCGGCGTCGATACCTTACTGTCGGGTGCGTTCATCAGCGTCGACCCCGGGACCTCGGAGAAAATCGAGAAAAATTTTACCGGCCTGGAAACCCCTCCCTCTGTCACCTTGGGTGAAAAGGGCAAGCGGTTCATGCTGCATACAGAGGATCTGGGTTCGCTGGACATAGGCTCACCGGTGTACTTCAGGCGTATTCGGGTCGGCCAGGTGGTGGCATACGAACTGTCGAAGGATGGCAAAGGCGTCGACATCGAGATCTTTATCAATTCACCGAATGATCAGTACGTGCTTACCGATTCGCGCTTCTGGAACGCCAGTGGCGTGGATGTGACCGTAGGAGCAGAAGGCTTGAAAGTCGCGACACAATCCCTTGCCTCGATCATCTCGGGAGGTATCGCTTTCCGTGAACCCGCGTACAGTCCCAACGCCAAGCCCGCCGAGGCCAATACCACGTTCAAGGTTTTCGAAGACCAGGCTAGCGCACTGGCACCACCTGATGGCCCGCCGCGTTACATTCGTATGCGTTTCAATCAGTCGCTCAGAGGGTTGGTGGTCAATGCCCCGATCGACTTCCTCGGCGTAAATATTGGCCGGGTCGTGTCGGTCGATCTGGAGTACGACCCCAAGACCCAGACATTTCCAGGCGTCGTAGGTGCTGTCATCTATCCTCAGCGCTTGGGCGCAGCCAACGAAACGTTGAAAGGGTTGGCGGGCGAGGGTGACGACGACGAGCAGAGCGCACGACTCCTTGGTGGATTTGTGCGCCACGGTCTTCGTGCTCAAGCCCGGACGGGCAACCTGCTGACCGGTCAACTGTATATCGCAATGGACTTTGATTCGAAGGCACCTAAAGTGGCATTTGACGCGACCGCGCGGCCATTGGAAATCCCAACTGTCCCGGGTAGCTTCGACAAGTTGCAGGAGCAGTTGCAGGGCTTCGTCGATAAGCTGAGCAAACTGCCGCTCGACACGATGGTGAGCAACCTCAACGGCAGCCTGGGCGAACTGCAAAAAACCATGAAGACGGTGAACGGCGAAGTGCTACCGCAAATGCGCGGTACGTTGCAGGAGGCACAAAAAACCTTGGGGACGGCAAATGAGGCCTTGTCGGATGACTCCCCAGAACGGCAGCGACTGGGTCAAACCATGGATGAAGTTCAGCGCACGGCCCGCTCGGTTCGTGTACTCACCGATTTCCTGAGCCGCCACCCTGAATCGCTGATCCGTGGCCGTACCGGCGACGCAGCCCCCGGTTCCTACAAAGCCCCGTCCTCATCCCGTGAAATTGACCTGGAGCCCCAGCAATGAACTTGCGCGCCCCTATTATTTTGATTGCGGCAGCGCTGAGCCTGGGTGCCTGCTCTTCGCCACCGACCCATTACTACACGCTGATTGCATCTCAGGGCGCGGCGTCGACGACCGCAGCGCAAACGTTGTTTCAGTTCCAAATGCTGCCGGTGTTGATACCGGTGCAAGTTGACCAACCGCAAGTAGTGTTGCGCGAGGGGGACGGCAGCCTCGCCATCCTTGAGAACGAACGCTGGGCCGCGCCTTTAGGCGATGAGTTTCATGATGCGTTGACCGCTCAACTGGAGCGGCGCCTCGGTACGCGGGATTTGGCGGGATTGCCTCGCCAGAGCGATCAGCCTGTACTGTCAGTGCGCACCGATGTGCGCCGTTTTGAGTCAGTTTTGAATCAGCACGCGTTAATAGACGTGGTGTGGAATCTGAGCCTGCGCAGTGACACCAACAAGCGTCGAAACTTAATCTGCAGCAGCGTGATCCAGCAGCCCGCGGGTGTTGGCATGGAGAACTTGGTACTGGCCCATCAGCGTGCGGTTTCGAGCCTGGCTGATGCCATTGCCAAGACGGCGGACGCTTGGGTGCGTGAGCCAATGTCTCGTTGCTGGACTGGCGCACGTTAGCCGTTTTCAGAAGGCCAATGGCGTTCATTTTTTGCTTCGGCATGGGTGTGCTTGCCGATCAGCTTGACCGAGCGGGCTTGCGTACGATGCCTATAGCCATATTGGGAGGGGAGGCAAACGGCAGACAAAGAAAAGCCCGCGATGGGGGCGGGCTTAAAGGTGTTCACGAGGAGCTGGGATAACCATAGACGCTTGTCTGTGAAAGGAATGTGAAAGGGCAGGGCGTAAAAGTGCGGCTGGCACACGCACGTCCACTGTCCTTTCAGCAGTTGCAAAAAACCACCCTACTGTGGATTCAGCAGTGCCTTGGTGGCCATTTTTGCCGGTTTCTCCTGGCCATCAGACGTCATCAGGCCGAAATTCCTCTCTCGGTCATTCCCACCCGTTTCACTGTTCTTCCACTCATAAAGGGACGTCAGCGGGATGTTCAGCTTTTTGACGCCCGAGATGAAGGTGCCGACTTTACTGGCTTGCCCGTTGACCCCACCGTTGGTGATGAGCGACGGCACGCCCCATTCGCTGATAACCCCCGGTAGATGGAAGGTTTGCTGGATGAAGGCTTGGACATTGCCGATCTGGGTATCGGACAAGCCATAGGGGTGATATGAAATCGCACTCAGGCATTTAGGGTAGTCGCTGACGATCTTGCTCAACGCCTCTGTGGATGCGGACCCAGGGCTTGGCGCTTTGGCGAAGCCAAAGCCGACCAACGGTGTGGTTTGCGGTTTTTGCCCCAGCGAATGGCACATAGCGCTCATGAACGGAGCAAAGGTCGTATCGAAGTTACCGGTTGGCCAATATTTTCCCAGGTCCGGCTCATTCCATATTTCAATGGCTACCAACTGCGTGCTGTAGGACTGTTCCAGGGCGACCACCGAATTGGCGAACAGTTCTCCTGCGGCCGCAAGCTCGTTGGTGTCGCCGGGCTTGGGCGTCAGCGGCTTGGTTGAGCGAACGGTCATCAGTACCGGCAATTCGGCAGATTTAGCGGCGGCGAACGCATCGCTGATCTGTTTTTGATACGCCGAACTGCCCAGGCTGTTCGTCCATACGCCAAGCCGTACGAACCCAAAGCCTGCCGCCTTGATCTGCTCGGCGTCAGCGGCGGTGAAATTCTGGATCTTGACCTGGACACCGACGGTCTTGTTGGCGGCGAGGACGGGGAACAGTTCGCTGGCGTGAACCTGACTGACTGTACTGAGCATGAGCAGAGTCGAAGCGGCAAGCCGTTTGAAATGTGCTGAGTTCATGTCGGGTTTCCTAAAGTCGAGCTGTCAATAACATGGGGCATTGGGTTTCTATGCTATCTAGTTGGATGGCTATAACGTTGTGAAGTGCACGAGTGTTATTTTTTGTCGGTTAACTTTTGTTATAAAACGGCGTTATTTTTGGTCCGATTATTCTGGTTGGGTGGTTTTTAGGTGTCGTGGTACTAAATACGCTGCTATTTACAAGGCTGATCCGTTTCTGAGTGCGGGATGAACCCGCGGGTTCGCTCAAATCCCCACTACGCACACTACGCATTGGTTGATTCGACATTACACGGGAAGCGTTGCCTTGTTCAAAAATATCCTTGTCGTTTGCGTGGGCAACATTTGTCGCAGCCCTTCGGCAGAAATACTGCTGCGTAATGCGCTGGCATCCTCAAGCATCGCCGTGGCCTCTGCGGGCCTTTCCGCTCGCGTTGGCGAGTCCATGGAGCCTGCGGCACGCCAGGTTCTGGAAGACCGTGGGCACAGCGCACACGCGTTTAAAGCGCGGCAAATCACCTCGGACATCGTTAATGAATCAGACCTGATTCTGGTCATGGAAAAAGAGCATGTAGAGCGAGTGCTGAAGATTGCATCGCACGCCAGGGGCAAAGTGTTTCTTCTCGGGAAGTGGCAGAGCGATCGAGAAATACAAGATCCCTATCGTCAAGGAAAGGCAGCTTTCATTCATGCCCATGCATTGATTGAAGATGCTGTTTGCTCATGGGCGCAGCGTCTCGGGCATTGATGAATAATTTTCAGATCAGTAAATGGTAAGAACTCACTTATGCAGTTACCGTCAGTAGTCGGCACCCGGGACAACGAGCGAGATGATATTGATCTTCTCGGTATATTAGGCACTTTAATTGATCACAAATGGTTAATAGGCGCGCTCACCGGCGCATTCATGGTGACTGGCGTTGCCTATGCGGTTTTGTCGACGCCGGTGTATCTGGCGAACGCCTTGGTCCAGGTCGAACCGAAAAAGAACGACATGCTCGGATTTTCCGATCTCAACAGCATGCTCAGTGGGCAATCTCCGTCAGTGACCGAGATCGGCATCATCAAGTCTCGAGCGGTGATCGGCAAAACCGTCGACGACCTGCACCTTGATATCGACGTCACGCCCAACACCTTCCCGATCATTGGCAAGTTTTTTGCTCGGCGCCATAAGGGCGATTCTGTAGCAGCCCCCCGTTTTGGCCTGAACAGCTATGCCTGGGGTGGTGAACGCCTGGAGATCGCACGGCTCAACCTGCCGGAAGAGCTATTGGGCAAGAAACTCACGCTGGTTGCTGCCGAGCAGCATCGATTCGAGCTTTTCGATGACAACGACAACCTGTTGGTGAAGGGCGTTGTTGGCGAAGGGTTTGCGCAAAATGGAGTCGAAGGGTTGATCGCCAATATGGCGGCCAATCCCGGCACCCGTTTCGAAGTAGTGCACAACCCAAGAATCGTCACCATCCTTAATTATCAGGATGCGCTGGATGTTTCCGAGCAAGGCAAGGAGTCGGGCATCATCCGCCTGGCCCTGGCCAGCACTGACTACGCCCTGGCGGTGAAGATTCTCAATAAAGTCTCCACGCTATATGTGCAGCAAAACGTCGAGCGCACCTCGGCCGAAGCGGCGCAAAGCCTGGACTTTCTGCAAGCACAACTGCCGCAAGTCAAGAGCGACCTGATCAAGGCCAGCGATGCGCTCAACCGCTATCAAACCCGCGGCAAGACAGTCAATATTTCCCTCGAAACCCAATCGGTGCTGGAACAGATTGTCGGCCTGGACACGCGCATTTCGGAGTTGAAACTTCAACAAGCGGACCTTGATCGCAAGTTCACCAAGCAACATCCGGCCTATCGCGCCTTGATGACCCAGATCGGGGAATTGACCCAGCAGCAGCAGGACCTGGAGAGCAAGGTTCAGGATCTGCCCGCTACGCAACAGGAGTTGCTGAACCTGACCCGCGATGTGGAAGTCGCGTCGCAGATCTACACGCAACTGCTGAACAAATCCCAGGAGCTGGATATTGTCAGGGCCGGGGCGGTGGGTAATGTTCGTCTGATTGACAGCGCAGACGTCGACAAGACCACACCGGTCGCGCCGCGCAAAGCCTTGATCGTGCTGATTGCGACCTTTCTCGGGGCTTTTATTGGTGTTGCGTTGGTGCTTGTGCGCAAATCCCTGAGCCGAGGGCTGGAGGGGCCAGAGGGTATCGAGCAACTTGGCTTGCCGGTGTATGCATCGATTCCATACAGCGCACTGCAACAGGAAGAGGACGGTAAAAAATTCCGTTTGAATGACGAGTCGCGCAAGCAGTCTTCTCTGTTGGCCATACGTAACCCGACAGACTTGTCTATCGAGTCGATCCGTAGTTTGCGCACCTGCCTGCACTTTGCGGGCCTGGATTCGGGCAATAACCGGATCATGATTTCCGGTCCAAGCCCGGAGGTTGGTAAAACCTTCGTTTCGTCCAACCTCGCGGCAGTCATGGCGCAAAGCGGACAGCGAGTGGTGCTGATCGATGCCGATATGCGCAAAGGGCATTTGCACAAGACGTTCAATACGCCGATCGCCAATGGTTTCTCGGACCTATTGGTCAAGCGCTGCAGCCTTGAGCAGGCCATCCATCAAACCGAGATCGATAGCTTGCACTTCATCAGTCGTGGACAGGTCCCGCCCAACCCGTCAGAGCTGTTGATGCATGCGAACTTCCGTGAACTGCTGGCACAACTCAGTGAGCTGTATGACGTGGTGATCATCGATACGCCACCGCTATTGGCCGTGACCGACGCCGCTATCGTGGGTCGTGAAGCGGCGATCAGTTTGATCGTCGCCCGCTTCGGTGTGAATCCGGCCAAAGAGATCGAACTGACGATTCGTCGATTTGCCCAGAACGGTATCCAGTTGAAGGGCGCAGTTTTCAATGGCGTCGAGAAGCGTTCAGCAAGCTACTACGGTAACGGCGGTTACAACTACGAGTATGCGTCCGATAAATCTTGATTCGGCGATTGTCATTACCTGCATGAAAATGGGTGGATATTGAAAAAAATACTGCATGTGGCCGAAACGATTAAAGGTGGCGTTGCCACCGTTATTCGGACGATATCGGCTGCACCTGAGGGCGAAGCGTCAAACTATGAGTTGGTTTATTTGATCCCGCTCGATCAGAAAAAAGAACTGCACGGCATTGATGAGCAACAAATCAGGACCTTCGACAGAACCAAGCGGGATGTGCTGTCGCTGCTGCGATTCGCCTGGAAACTGGCCCGTGTGATTCTCAAGGAAAAACCCCATGTGGTGCACTTGCACAGCACCTTTTCCGGGGTGATTGGCCGTTGTGTGTGTGTGCTCCTGCGGCCGTGGCGCTCGCCCAGGATCATTTACTGCCCGCATGCCTTTTCGTTTCTGATGGAGAGTTCGCCGGCCAAACAGAAAGTCTATTCGCTGATTGAGCGGCTATTGCAGAAAGTCACGGACGTGATCATTTGCGTCAGCCAGTACGAGCTGGATACCGCTGCGACGTTTGGTATTGATCGTCATCGTATGACATTGATCTACAACGGAATTCATTACAAGGATGATGAGCCGAAGACTAATGACCAGGCTTCGATCCATCTGCTTTTTGTGGGGCGGCTCGACTACCAGAAGGGTTTTGATGTCTTGCTCAAGGCGTTTGCCGGTGTGCGGCGCACTGATCTGAAACTGACGGTGGTTGGCAGTGCGGTCAACGAGAACGCCGTCGACTGCCCGGCGATGGACGGGGTCGAGTACATACCGTGGGTGACCCCGGCTGAAGTGAATGCGCTTTATCAGGCGGCGGACGCCCTGATTGTGCCAAGTCGCTGGGAAGGCTTTGCCATGGTGCCCCTGGAGGGTATGGCCATGGGCTTGCCAGTGATTGCCAGTGACTGCACGTCCTTGCCTGAGTTGGTCAGCCATGGGGTGACCGGCTACATCTTCCCCACAGGTGATCACCAGGCACTGACCGATGTATTAGCGAACATCGAGAAATCCGGGCTGCAGGAGCTCGGAATCCAAGGTCGCAAAATGGTTCGCGAGCGGTTCAGTGCCACGTTGATGATTCGGCAAACCTATGACGTGTATTCCGCCCCCTCTTATTAAGTAGAAATCAGCTCATGAACGTAACTATTTTGCATGGCTACAGTGCCTCCAACTCCGGTGATGGCCTTCTCGTGGACCTGGCAATCGCCCTGGTGTTGCGAAACTTTGGCGCGGATACCTCAATCAACGTCGTGGCCTCGGATCCGGAGTCATTCAGTTACTTGCCTTACAAGCGCTATGACGCGCCGGTGATGGCAGCCAAGGGTTTGGGGCGAGTCAAGCAAGCGCTGTTCCTTAATCAATCCTACGCCGGCCTTGCAGATCTATTGCGTTCAAGTGACTTGATCGTCGGGGTAGGCGGCGGTTACATGCGTTCCAAAAGCGCTTTTGAACATATCAAGTTGAAGCTGGGGCATGCCAAGCAATTGGAAACGGCGATCCTGAGTAAAGTACCCTCGGTGTACCTGCCGCAAAGCATCGGTCCCTTTCACGGAGAGAGCAGCGAGATTGTCGGGCATTACGCTCATGCCGACGCCGTCTTTGTCCGGGACAACAGGTCGTCACAGATTTTCGGTGCTCATGAAAATGTCTACCGCGCACCTGATCTCGCGGTGCAGGCCTTGGCCAGCAAGATCCTCATGCAACCCAAGTTCACTCGTTGCGCGTCTTCGCCTGCGGTGGTCTGCGTGGTACTGCGCAAGCCGCCGGAGTGGAGCAAGGAAAAGAAAGTCGGTTACGTGGCTAACTTGAAGCTCCTGCTACAGCGGCTGAAGAACAAGAGCAAAGTGGTCTGCGCGGTGCAAAGCGCTGTACGTGGCAACGATGACGGCGCGTTCTATCGAGAGTTGGGTATCACCGAAGAGTTGCTGTCACTGAAAGAGACCCTGGCCAAATATCAGCCGGACCTGGTGATTTCCGTCAGGTTGCATGGCGCCATCGAATCGCTGCTGGCGGGCGTCCCGGCGTTCCACATCAGCTATGAGCGCAAGGGCTTTGGTGCCTATCAGGACATGGGCGTGGAAGACTGGGTGATCAATGGCGGCGATATCGATGTCGACACCATCATCAACACGGTTTACGCACCCGATGCCTTGTCCCGGTTTGGCAAGCAATTGACGGACACCTGCAAGGAAATCGAAGCCAAGACGTTGGTAATGGATGGGATCATCAAGGGAATTGTTCGATGATATTTCGGCTATTGCTCCGGGGCGGAGCTTTAGGCGCGAAGTTTTTGCTGGTGTTGGCCATCACCCATTACCTGGGATATGACGCGTTGGGCTTTTACGGCGTGGTAGTGGCCGCGTCGTTGATTGCATCGAAGTTTTACAGCGTCGGATTCAGTTCCGAAATCAATCGGCTGATCAGCGTCGGCGACAGTTCGCGATGGGTCGTTGATAGGGTCTTGCTGTTGTACCTGGCGGTGGGGATCGTGTTGTCGGTGGTGACAGTCGCGGTTTACTCGCTGTTCCAGGAGGTCGAGGCAAGTGCCGTGCTGATCGTTTGTGTGGCACTTGTGCTGCTCACCGAACACCTGTCTTTTGAAATAAATTCCTTTGTGTTTGCCGCCCAGAAATCCACGTGGGGCGCGATACTGTTCTTTATCAAAACCGGGCTTTGGGCGCTGCTGGCTTTAGGCGGGATGCTGCTGGGATGGGTGTCCGGTATCGCCAGTGTGCTGTGGTTATGGGTGGCGGCCAACGTAGTGGTGATTGTTGCCGGTTACCTGATTGTGGTGAACGTTCACAAAGGGCGGGGGGCAGGAGCCCTCACCACGGCCTCGGTCTGGAAAGCCGGGTTACCGTTTTACCTGGGCACTGGTTTGATTGCAGTGAGTCAGTACGCCGAACGCTTCCTGATTTTGGACATCGAGCCCTACGCGAGCCTGGGCAAGTACGTTTACGCCTGGTCTGCGGCCAACACCTTGCAGGCGCTTTCCTACGCCGTGGTTGCAGTGGTAGGCATCCCGGTGCTCGCCAAGCGTTATCAGAACGACAAGCAGGCGCTGACAGTCCGGCAATTATTCATGAATCAGTGGGTGATGCGGGCCCTCGTGGTGTCAGGCGTCGTGGCGCTGATGATTTATCTGTTTTTCAACGTCGTGCTCGATTACGTCGGTACGACGGTACCGCGCCCGGACAACAAAATTCTCGGCGTGCTGATTTTCTCCTTTGCCCTGCGCGCCGTCGGCGACATCGTCTGGGGCGGCCTTATTGCGTCTAAAAACAGTCGGGTGTCATTCGCCAGCGCGGCCATTTGCCTGTTGGTTTCTCTGCCGGTCAGTTACGTATTGATCAAGCACTATTCGATTTATGGTGCCGCATGGGGGAATGTTTTTTCAATCACTGTGCAGCTCGGCGTTATCGCCTTGCTGACCCGGTTTGCCCGAGCGAAGGTAACTGTGTAATGGCGTTGAAGCTGCCCTCCATCGAGTTTCGTGGCAACAAACTCGACTCGTCGATCTCGTTCCTGATTCTGTTCAGTGGCCTGTTTCTGTCCGTTGCCATGCCGCTGCTGATGCACCGGGAACCGGGCCCCGATGCCATGACGTTGTGGTCGTCCTACGTTCGTGCCGACAACTGCAACTTCTGGAACCCCTTCTCGCCAGACCGGTCTTCCTACGAGTGCTCGGCATATCTGCTGCGTCCCACTGGGATCAATCTGACCAATGCCTGGGCCTACGGGATGGCGTGCAATCTGTTCCTGACGGCGATTCCGGTATTTATTTTCAGGCGCATGCCGCTGACGCTTTTCCTGACCTTGTGCTTGTGGGGTGTGGTCCGGTCGTTTTTCCTCGACAACCTGACCAAGGAAATCATTGTCTCGGTGGCAATGATTGCGATTTTGCTGTTCTCGTTTTCCAGACGTTACCGGGGAGGGTTTTTCTTCTCTGCGCTGGTGTATGGCGTGTTGATCCGGCCCTACTGGATATTGTTTTCGCTGGCCTGGATCGGCGTGTGTGTCATGAAGAAGTACGTGTCTCGACTCACCTTCTTCCTGATGTTGTTCTTGTTCTACCTGGCAATCGCCACGGCGATTCAGCTGGTGGCCGGTTATTCGGTGTCATCGATTCGCGCCAGCAACAATGAATTGCGCACGGCGGGCGAGGAGGGATCGAAGTCGTTGATTGTTTCCTGGCTCAGCGGTGGTGACTTCGTGTCGCAAGCGCTTGACTCGCTGATTATCTTTTTCCGCCTGTCGTTTCCCGTGGAATTGATCCTGCTCTCCGGCCTGGGCCAGATCATCTTTGTAGTGCTGATGATGATGACCTCGTTGCTGATGTTCAAGATGATCACGTCGAGCGACTACAAGGGCGTGCGCATCGACACCAAGGCCAAGGAGCTGATCGCCATTCCTCTGTCCTTTTTGCTGGTACAAGGTTTGTTTGAACCAGACTTCGGTTCCTTCGCCCGACATTTTTCCATGGTAGTACCGGTGCTGTTCATGGGCCTGGGATTGCAGTTGCGCACAAAGAAACCTGAGTTGGTTGAATCAAGAATCCTGAACTGAGGTTTGTGTTTTATGTCGATCAAGAAAAAGTCGCTGGAGATCGAGACCCTACGCGGTCTGGCCTGCCTGCTACTGGTGCTTTATCACGTGATAGGGCCCTTGGGCGGCGGCTTGAAAATAGACGTGGGTTCGCCTTTCCGGGTAATCGCCGACTCCATGGTGTACGTGCGCATGCCGTTGTTCACCTTTATTTCGGGCTACATCTATTCCATCTACAAAATCAGAGGCAATGACTTCTCCGCCTACTTTTTCGGCAAGGTCAGACGGTTGATCGTGCCATTGTTTTGCGTGGGTATTCCGTTTTCGATACTGCAGGCGATCGGCCCCGGCGTGAATAAGGAGCTTGGTCTGGTCGATGCGCTGCTGTCGTTCTATGTGCCGGTCAATCACTTCTGGTTCTTGCAGGCGGTGTTCATCATCTTCATGTTTGTCGGCCTGCTGGAGTGGCGTGGCCTGTTGCAGACAGCAACGCGCTTGTACCTGTTGCTGGCGTTTGCGGCGGGGGTGTTTCTGCTACCGCCCTTTGCACTTGATGCTTTCGGCATCAATGGTGCGATCTATCTGCTGCCGTTTTTTGTGATGGGAATGATTGGCCAGGCAAAGGTCAACGAGATAAGGCAATCACTCAAGGTGATCGGGCCGCTGGTGTTCGTATTGATATCCCTGGTGCTGCTGTATGTGGCGGCGGTGGATCGCGAGTTGATCGTTGATCGCCGAAGCCTGGTCGGATTGTTGGTGGGATGTGTGTCTTGCGTGGCGCTGCTGTCGAGTAACGTGCGGGCGCAATGGCTGATCTGGCTTGGCGGATATTCCTACGCGATTTTCCTGTTTCATGTGCTGTTTGCCGCCGCGTCGCGATTCGCGCTGGGGCGCCTGGGTATCAAGGATGAAAGTGTTCTGGTGCTCAGCGGGGTGGTCTGTGGCTTGTTGGGGCCGGTAGTGCTGTCGAGTATTTTCAGTCGTTTCGCTCTCACGTCCACGCTGTTTCTGGGGGAGCGAGCAGCCCGTAAAAAACCTCCGGCCGCCGCCACGGTGTCGCAACCCCGATGAATGCCCTGATAAAGGAAGTGACGCATGTACGCAATCGATGACGTACGTCCCGTACCCGCTTCGGTGATTGAAGTGGGTGATGCTCGCGAGCGGTTTGAGCAATGGCGCGAAAAAAAAGCAGGGAAGGTGATATCCATCTCGGTGATCGGCGACAGCTACAGCGCCGGGCAGGATTTTTACCTGAACAAGCTCGTCCAGCGGCTAACGAAAGAGGCAGGTTTCGCCGGGCCGGGTTATGTCGGTTTTAACCACGGCGCGGCGCTCGGTGGTACACACTACAAATACACCCGAAGCAGCAAAAAGTACTTTGGCGGTGGCTGGAGCGTATCCCGTCTTGGCCAGGCAAGCCCCGACAGCCGTACCATCACGGGCCGGCCCGGTGCTTATCTGGAGGTAGATGCCAGGCCGACAACCGTCATTGATACGTCCATTGCCCAGGCTAAATTACTTTACCTGGGGGACGGAAAACCCAATGAGGTGCGCTACCGTTGGGCGGCATCAGACACTTGGCATTCATTGACGCTCGGCGGTTCAGGTGTCCAGGAGATAGCGTTGCCTGGTGCGCCTGACACGGCCGACTGGGCGTTCCGACTGGAGGTGGTCAAAGGCTCGCCTACCTTGTTCGGCCTGTGGTCGAGCAATCACGAGGCGGGCGTCAGGGTGTCCAAGCTCGCCGCTTCTGGCGCGGCATCCGCTGACTTCTACCACAACGATAGTCAGTGGCAGACTCAGTGGGAAGCGGTGGTGTCGAAGATTCCTGCGGACATTTACCTGATCATGTTGGGCGGCAATGACCAGGGGTTTGGGGTGAAACCCGAAAAGTATCTGGAGAATATCCAAGGTCTGGTGCGGATGGTGCGCGAGGTTCACCCGGCGGCGAGCATCAACCTGATCCTGCGTCAGGACACTACACGTTCAAGTGCCTATCCGATGTCGGCCTACGGGAAGGTTTTGGAGCCCTGGGCGCGCTCGGAGCATCTTGGTTACGCTGATATGCAGTGTGCGTTCGGCGCCGACTTCAAGCGCTACGCCGGTGGTGGGCCCACTCCTATGATCGGTCCGGACAGCATTCACCCTATCCCGGGGACGGGAGGCCGGGTGATCGCCGATTACGTTTATCGTCTGATGGTTGGTGGGGATAACGCGGTTTCGCCGCAGGACACTTGCGGCATCGCGCGAAA
>NZ_WLYI01000013.1 GCF_009707515.1 Pseudomonas karstica
GGTCTGGCCGTTATCCAACGTGACGGTCAACGGGCTGGTGATGTTGGTCACCGGCGCGCCGTTTTTATCCACAAGGCTGGCGGTATAAACAATCTGTCCGCCCTCGTCGACAGTGCTGGTGGCGGTCAGGACTACATCCACTTTATCGATGGTGTCATTGATCTGCGTAGTCGCCCCGCCCGGTGCGATATCGAGTTTCTCGAAACCACCCCCTACGACGCTCGGATTGATCGTGACATTGATCGGGCCTGCGTCTTTGAACACATCGTCGCCTGGCGCCTTGGAAATCACTTGGCCCCTCGTTTCGCCTTTGGCGATGGTGATGACGTCACCATTGCTCAGGGTCAGGGTCAGGTCACTGCTGGCCTTGTTGCTCAGGGTCGCGGTGTAGGTGATGGTGCCGCCTTCGTTGGCTTCGCTTGGCGCCGTCAGGGTCACGGTGGTGGTGTCGGTGGTGCCTGGGGTGTCGGTCACAGTGGTAGTGACCGGCGTGGTACCTGGCAGCAGGTTTTCGAAGTGCGTGCCACCGGTCACGTTGGTGATGGCGGTGGTGACGGTCTGAGTACCTTCATATACATCGTTCGGTGCCACGGCGGTGACGGTACCGCTGGATTGGTTTACACCGATGGTGATGGTCTGGCCATTGTCCAAAGTGACCGTCAACGGGTTGGTGATGTTAGTCACCGGTGCACCGTTTTTATCCACAAGGCTGGCGGTGTAAACGATATTGCCGCCTTCGCCGACGGTGGTGGTAGCGGTCAGCACCACTTCCACTTTATCGATGGTGTCGTTGATGGTGGTGGTTGCGCCATTGCCGGCCACAACGAGGTTCTCGAAGTTACCGCCAGTGGTGTCAGTGATCTTGACGGCCTGGGTGCTCTTATCGATGAACACGTCATCGCCAGGAGCTGCAACGGTCACGGAACCAACGGTTTCACCGGCCTTGATGGTGATGATCGAGCCGTTATCCAGCTTCAACGTAACGTCAGTGTCCGCCTTGTTAGAGAGCGTGGCGGTGTAGGTAATCTGGCCACCTTCGCTGACATTGTTCGGTGCGGTCAGCGTCACGGTGGTGGTGTCGACCGAGTCGGTGACGGTGGTGACGGCTGGGGTGGTGCTGGGTACCAGGTTCTCGAAGTTGCCGCCGGTCGCCCCGGTGATGGTCGTGGTAACTGTGCTGCCGTTGACATAGACGTCGTTCGGTGAAGTGTTGACCACCACGGTGCCGGTGGATTTGCCCGCCTCAATGGTAATTACCGAGCCATTGCTCAAAGTGACGGTGACTGGCGTCTGCGCCGGGTTGGTCAAGGTTGCGGTGTACGTGATCTGGCCACCTTCGGTCACCGTCTCCGCGGCCGTCAGAGTCACGGTGGTGGTGTCGAGGGTGTCGGTGATCTGGGTCACGGCCGGCGTCGGGTCGACGGTCAGTACCAGGTTGGTACCGCCGGTGGTGTCGGTGACGGTGACGCTGATCTGGCTTGGGTCGATGTACGGGCTGTCGTTGGGGGCCAGGGGCACATTGACGGAGCCGGTCAACTGGCCGGCCGGGATGGTGATCACCGAACCGTTGGACAAGGTGACGTTCAGGTCGGAGTTGGATGCCTGAGTGACGGTGGCGGTATAGGTCAGTACGCCGCCCGCTTCGGTGATGGTCGGGGTCGCGCTCAGGGTCAGGGTCGACGCCTGCTGCGTCAGGCCATTATTGGTGTTTGTTTGCCCGCCGGCATTTTGGGTCAGGGTCGAAGAGGTTGAGCCCGGGCCGGCGGTTGGAAAACCAATGACTGGTGCGACATGGCCTGCGGTCGCATCCAGCATCACGAAGCTGTGGCCACCACCCGCGGCACCCGTACCCGCAGCGGCTGTGCCGGCAGCCGTGGCTTCCAGGTCGGTCGTCGGGTCAGCGCCGGCCGCAATGGCTTGCTGCAGCTCGGCAACCGAGGGCGCGGTGTGTGCGGTGGCGGCAGCCAGGTCGATGCTGGAATCCGGCGCGTCGGCGCTCCATTGGGTGTCGCGGCCCAGGTCCAGGGTACGGCCGTCGGCCAACTCCAGGCTGACAGCGCCCGACAACCCTGTGTCTATCTGATCGCCCACGAACAGTCGGTCACCTTCAACGAGTACACGCCGGGCTCCTTGCGGAGAAATGACAAAAACCTGGCCAACAATGCTTTTGACGGTGGCAACAACACTGCTCATTGAAGATTTCTCCGGCGATCCGTTCGGGTAACTTCCATAGGCCTGATGATCAATTTGCTATCAGGCAGAGGGAGTTGAAATATTGACGCATGGATTGGTCAATAATTTGGCTATTTTTTGAGTGAGTTTACTTTGTGCCAAACTATTGACCTTTCGGGCGCCATCCTAAACAATCGCCCCACTAATGTCACATTGATATTTCAGCGGCGAACCGTCCTACTTGTGTGAACCAGTTCCGCTTTTTGAACTTTCCGACGTACGGTTAATACGGTTGCCTTTTTCCGACATTGCGGCACGGTCCGCGGTGACTTGAGACAAGATGTCCTGGGGAATTCTTAAATGCATTTGCACCTGTTCAAGGCAATACCGTTGGTTTTCGCCGCCAGTTTTGTACACGCTCAAACATTGCCCCAGGCCATGCAGCAAGCGCTGGACGTGCATCCGGAAATTCAAGCTGGCGTGAATAGCCGTCTGTCCGCTGACTACCAGTTAAGGGCAGCTCAGGGCGGCTACCTGCCTCGTGTGGATGCATTGGCCGGTTATGGCCGCGCAGGCGTCGATAATTCCACCACCCGCGCCCTTGGTGGTTCCAATCACTGGGACACCCTGAACCGCGGCGAGTCGAGCCTGCGTCTGCAACAAATGATTTTTGACGGTTTTGCCACTTCCAGCGAAGTCGGGCGTCAACAAGCCACCGTCAACTCACGCGCCTACTCGTTACTCGGTACTTCCGAGCGCACCGCATTGACCGTCGCCCAGGTGTACCTGGAAGTACTGACCCGTCGTGAGTTTGTGCGATTGGCCGAAGATAACCTGCGCAATCACGAACGCATCTACGACCAGATCAAGTTGCGCACCCAGCGTGGTGTGGGCAGTGGCGCCGACCTCGACCAGGCCGAGGCGCGCCTGGCGCAGGCCCGTAACAACCTGATCACTGAGCAGACTAACCTGGCCGATGCCCAGACCAACTACCTCAGTGCCGTTGGCCAGATGCCCGATCAACTGGAGCGTCCGCCCAGCTTCATGGCCATGCTGCCTGCCGACCTGAACGAAGCGCGCCGCCAGATGCTCGACAACAGCCCGATCCTGCGCTCGGCCGAGTCCGATATCGTCGCTGCCGAAAAGCAGTACGAAGCGGCTAAATCCTCGTTCTACCCACGCTTTGATGCCGAACTGGGCACCAACGCCGACAACAACGTCGGCGGTGAGCCCTCCCACAGCAATGGTTGGGAAGCCATGGTGCGCATGCGTTTCAACCTGTTTGCCGGTGGCAGCAACAAGGCTGACCTGCAATCCAAGTCCTACCAGTCCAACCAGGCCCTGGACATTCGCAACAACGCCCTGCGCCAGTTGAACGAAGAACTTGGCCTGGCCTGGAACGCCTTGAACAACGCCAACGCTCAGGTGCCAATCGCCCAGCAATACGTTGATCACAGCACTAGTGTGCGCACCGCCTATCAGAAGCAATTCAGCCTGGGCGAACGGACCCTGCTGGATTTGCTCGACAGCGAGAACGAAATGTTCACGGCCTCCCGCCGTCTGGAAGAAATCAAGAATATTCAGTTATTTACTCAATATCGCATCAAGGCAACCATGGGCGAGTTGCTTAAGAGCCAGGGAGTGGTCGCGCCAATGGCCTCCGTCGTACAGAACGATGTGAAGCCTCAAGTCCAACTGCCCGGAATGAATTGAGCTATTGCTTATAATCCCACCTGTTAGTCGAGAGTGCCCGCGTGGAATCCGAAGTCAGTCGAGTTAATCTCAGTCATGATCCGCGCACGCTGCACGACGACCCGTTACTTGACGGGTTGTTGGCACTCTGTGCCCTGCACCAGAAGCCCGCCAGTGCGGCAATGCTGACCACCGGCCTGCCGTTGCCGTCCCAGCGCCTGAGCGCCGACTTGCTGGCCCGTGCCGCTGCCCGCGCCGGGTTGCAGGGGCGCTTGCTGCAACGCAAGCTTGATTCGATCCCCGCTATCGCCATGCCGGCGTTGTTGTTGCTCAAGGACGGCCGCAGTGCCGTGCTGCTCGGTTGGCAGGGTGAAGACGAAGCCCAGGTGCTGCTCAGCGAAAGCGACGGCGGCGAGACTATCGTCAAGCGCGAAGCATTGGCCGATGACTACATCGGCAAAGTGTTCTTTGCCCAGCCCCAGCACAAGTTCGACGTCAGCCACGGCACCCTGATTCCCCGGGCCCGCTCCTGGTTTCGCGACACTCTCAAACGGTCGCGCTGGCTCTATGCCGACGCCATCGCCGCCAGTTTCCTGATCAACATCATCGCCATGGCCGCGCCCTTGTTCGTGATGAATGTCTATGACCGCGTGGTACCAAATCAGGCCACCGCGACCCTGTGGGTGCTGGCCACCGGCATTATCATCGCCTATATCTTCGATCTGATCCTCAAGAGCCTGCGCAGCCTGTGCCTGGACCTGGCCGGTAAGAAAACCGACCTGATCATCTCGGCCACGCTGTTCGAGCGTATTGTCGGCATGTCGATGAAATACCGTCCGGCGCGGGTCGGCAGCTTTGCCCAAAACATCCACGAGTTTCAGGGCCTGCGAGACTTCCTGGCGTCCCTGACCCTCACCAGCCTGATCGACTTGCCGTTTACCCTGCTGATTTTCCTGGTCATCGCCTTGCTCGGCGGGCACCTGGTGTGGATCCCCATGCTGGCCTTCCCGATTGCCCTGGGCATCGGCTACTTGCTGCAAAAGCCGCTGGTGGCGACCATGGAGCGAACCATGGCCCTGGCCTCCGAGCGCCAGTCGAGCCTGATTGAAACCCTGGCCGGACTGGATGCGGTCAAGGTCAACAATGCCGAAAGCGAGCGCCAGTACCAGTGGGAGCAAACCATTGGCACCCTCAGTCGCCTCGAGTTGCGGGTGAAAATGCTCTCTGGCCTGTCGATGAATATCACCCTGCTGATCCAGCAATTGGCCGGTGTGATCATGATCGTCTTCGGGGTCTACCAGATCATCGACGGCAACCTCAGCATGGGCGGCCTGATCGCCTGCTACATGCTCAGTGGCCGTGCCCTCAGCCCCCTGGCTTCGCTGTCGGGCCTGATGACCCGCTATCAGCAAGCCAAGGTCACCATGGTTTCCACCGACCAGATGATGGAGTTGCCCCAAGAGCGTAACTTCGAAGAACGCCCCTTGAGCCGCCGCACCCTGCAAGGCGCCATCGAGTGCCGGGGCCTGAACTTCACCTATCCCAACCAGCAAAACATGGCGCTCAAGAACATCAGCCTGGTGATCAAACCCGGGGAGAAAATCGGCATCATCGGCCGCAGCGGCTCGGGTAAAAGCTCCCTGGCCAAGCTGATCGTCGGCCTCTACCAGCCCGACTCCGGCGCCTTGCTGGTGGATGGTGTGGACATCCGCCAGATCGACGTCAGCGAACTGCGCCACAACATCGGCTACGTGCCGCAAGACATCCAATTGCTGGCCGGTACCCTGCGCGACAATCTGGTGTCCGGCGCCCGTTATGTCGAGGACGAATTGGTGCTGCAAGCCGCCGAACTGGCCGGTGTCCATGAGTTTGCCCGCCTGCACCCGCAAGGCTATGAGCTGCAAGTGGGTGAGCGTGGCCAGAACCTCTCTGGCGGCCAGCGGCAAAACGTCGCCCTGGCTCGTGCGCTGTTGCTCAACCCTCCCATCCTGCTGTTGGATGAACCCACCAGCGCCATGGACAACACCGGTGAAGAACGTCTGAAGCAACGCCTGCAAGCCGTGGTGGAAAACAAGACGGTGGTGTTGGTGACGCACCGGGCCTCGCTGCTGTCCCTGGTGGACCGCTTGTTGGTGATCGACCGTGGGCAAATCCTCGCCGATGGCCCGAAAGCCGTGGTCATGGAAGCGTTGAAGAAGGGGCAGATCAGTGTTGCGTAAATTCAAGGACGCGGTCCGCCGCTACTTCATCGGCTCCGACTCGCTGGACGGCCAGCCGCTGCCCGAGGTCAAGAAGGCCCTGATCGAAGATGCACCGCGCGTGGTGCGTTTGACTATCTGGGGCATTATCGGCTTTTTCCTGTGCATGCTGGTGTGGGCCAACTTTGCCAAGATCGATGAAGTGACCCGGGGTGATGGCAAGGCCATTCCTTCCTCCAAACTGCAGAAAATCCAGAACCTGGAAGGCGGCATCGTCGCCGAGCTGTACGTCAAGGAAGGACAGGTCGTCGATGCCGGTGCGCCGTTGATTCGCCTCGATGACACCCGCTTCGTCTCCAATGCCGGGGAAACCGAGGCCCAGCGCTTGTCCCTGTTGTTGCGCATCGAGCGTTTGAGTGCGCAGGTTGAAGACCGGCCATTGAATATCTCGCAAGAGGTGCGTACCGCCGCGCCGAGCATGGCCGTCAGTGAGCAGTCGTTGTACGAAAGTCGACGCCAGCAGTTCAAGGATGAAATTGGCGGCCTCCAGGAACAGTTGACACAACGCCAGCAAGAACTGCGCGAGTACTCCTCCAAGCAAAGCCAGTACCGCAACCAACTGTCGTTGCAGCGCCAGGAAATCAACATGTCCGAACCTCTGGTCGCCCAGGGGGCGGTGTCGCCGGTGGAAGTGTTGCGCCTCAAACGCGCGGAAATGGAAACCCGTGGGCAACTGGATGCCACTACCCTGGCCATTCCCCGGGCCAACTCGGCAATCAAGGAAGTGCAGCGCAAGATCGACGAGACGCGCGGCAAGTACCGCAGTGAAGCCCTGACGCAACTCAACGAAACCCGCACCGACCTGAATAAAGCCCAAGCCACCGGCAAGGCCCTGGAAGACCGGGTGAGCCGTACCCTGGTTACCTCGCCGGTGCGCGGGATCGTCAAGCAATTACTGGTCAACACCATCGGTGGCGTGATCCAGCCGGGCAGCGACATGGTGGAAATCGTGCCGCTGGACGACACCTTGCTGGTGGAGGCCAAGATCCGTCCGCAAGACATTGCCTTCCTGCACCCAGGGCAGGAAGCAGTCGTCAAATTCACCGCCTATGACTACACCATCTACGGCGGCCTGAAAGCCAAGCTGGAGCGTATCGGTGCCGATACCATCACTGATGAAGACAAGAAAACCACCTACTATATGATCACCTTGCGTACCGACCGCAGCCATTTGGGCACGGACGAGAAACCGTTGTTGATCATCCCGGGCATGGTGGCTTCGGTGGACATCATCACCGGCAAGAAAAGCATCCTCAGCTACCTGCTCAAGCCGATCATCAAGGCCCGGGCCGAGGCGTTGCACGAGCGCTAATTCCTGCCCTGATCGTTGCCCACGCTCTGCGTGGGAATGCCGCCCTGGACGCTCCGCGTCCGCTCTCAACGCCCTGACGCGGAGCGTCACAGCACGCACCCCCATGCAGAACGTTGGCACGATCAACATGCAAGCCTGCCGCAAACGACCATATCGTTATTCTCTAACGGTATTTAAATTATAATTCTTATGACTATAAAGTCACTCTCCTGACTGCCAGGGAGTGATTCCATGTCCACCACCACAGCCGCTTTCCACGCTGCCCAAACCTTCGACATCTGTCCATTTCCCGGCAGAGTAGGGGCCGAGATCATCGGGCTGGACCTGTCCCGACCGGTCAACGACCAGGACTTTGCCCGCATCCACCGCGCGCACCTGGACCACCACGTTGTGGTGTTTCGTGACCAACGCATCATCCCCGAGCAACAGATCGCCTTCAGCCGCCGCTTCGGTGTGCTGCAGATCCATGTGCTCAAACAGTTCCTGCTGGCCAACCACCCGGAAATCCTCATCGTCTCGAACATTATCGAGAACGGCCAATCCATCGGCCTGGGAGACGCCGGCAAGTTCTGGCATTCGGACCTGTCCTATAAAGAACTGCCAAGCCTGGGCTCCATGCTCCACGCCCAGGAGCTGCCGTCCGAAGGCGGTGACACGTTGTTTGCCGACCTGCACAAAGCCTGGGACCAGTTACCCAGGCACCTGGGTAAGGCTGTCGAGGGCCGCAACGCCGCCCACTCTTACACCGCGCGCTACAGCGAGACCAAATTCGAAGGCAACTGGCGCCCGACCCTGACCCCCGATCAACTGGCTCAAGTGGCTGAAGTGGTGCACCCGATCGTGCGCACCCACCCGGAGAACGGTCGCAAGGCCTTGTTCGTCAGCGAAGGCTTCACCACGCGCATCGTCGGCCTGCCGGAGGACGAAAGCCGTGATCTGCTGGCGCAGCTCTACGCCCACAGCGTGCTGCCGGAAAACATCTATCGGCATCAATGGCAGCCCCACGATCTGGTGTTCTGGGACAACCGCTCGCTGATTCACCTGGCCGCCGGTTGCCCCAGCCACCTGCGCCGCAAGCTGTTTCGCACCACCATCCAGGGTGACGCGCCTTTCTGAATCGGAGCATGACTATGTCCAAGAAAATTTCCTTCGCGCGTCTCGCCGCAACCCTCGGCCTGGGGGCCAGTCTGTTGGCCGGCAGCCTGATCGCACCGGCGGCCGCGCAGGCTGAAGGCGAGATCCGCATTGCCGAGCAGTTCGGCATCGTCTACCTGCTGCTCAATGTGGTGCGCGACCAGAACCTGATCGAAAAGTATGGCAAGCAAGAGGGTATCGACATCAAGGTCGACTGGACCCAATTGTCCGGCGGCGCGGCGGTCAACGATGCATTGCTCTCCGGTTCCATCGACATCGCCGGGGCGGGCGTCGGCCCGCTACTGACCATCTGGGACCGCACCCACGGCAAGCAGAACGTCAAGGCCGTGGCATCCCTGGGCAACTTCCCCTACTACCTGGTGAGCAACAACCCTGAGGTCAGGACCATTGCCGATTTCACCGAGAAAGACCGGATTGCCGTGCCGGCCGTCGGCGTTTCCGTGCAGTCACGGGTCCTGCAATACGCGGCCGCCAAGCAGTGGGGCGACAAGGAATTCAATCGCCTGGACAAGTACACCGTCGCTGTCCCGCACCCGGATGCCACCGCCGCACTGATTGCCGGCGGCACCGAACTGACCGGGCACTTCTCCAACCCACCGTTCCAGGAACAGGCCCTGACCAACCCTGACGTGCATGTGGTTCTCAATTCCTACGATGTCCTGGGCCCGAACTCGCCGACCGTGCTGTTTGCCACCGAAAAATTCCGCAACGACAACCCGAAAACCTACAAGGCATTCATCGAGGCGCTGACCGAAGCCGCGCAGTTCGCCCAGAACGACAAAGGCGCCGCTGCCGATACCTACATTCGTGTGACCAAAGCCAAGATCGACCGAGCCCAATTGCTGAAAATCATCGATAACCCGCAATTCGAATTCAGCATTACGCCGAAAAATACCTACCCATTGGCAGAGTTCCTCTACCGCGTTGGCGCGATCAAGCACAAACCCGAATCGTGGAAGGATTACTTCTTCCAGGATGCCAAACCGCTACAAGGAAGCTGAGATGAACGCGCCTTTGCAAGGCCACGCGGCCAGCAACCAGAGCACCACCGACGCACTGCTGTCGGTGGACCATATCAGCCTTGAATACCGCACCCCTGAGCGGGTGGTGCGTGCCACTCACCAGGTGAGTTTCGAGATCGATCCCGCCGACCGTTTTGTGCTGCTGGGGCCGTCGGGCTGTGGTAAATCCACGCTGCTCAAGGCGGTGGCCGGTTTTATCAAACCTTGCGAAGGCGAGATCCGTCTACTGGGGCAAAAGGTCGAGCAGCCGGGGCCGGATCGCATCGTGGTGTTCCAGGAGTTCGACCAGTTGCCGCCGTGGAAAACCGTCAAGCAGAACGTCATGTTTCCTCTGTTGGCCTCCAGGACCCTCAAACGTCGCGAGGCCGAGGAACGGGCGCTGCACTACCTGGAAAAAGTCGGCCTGACAGCGTTTGCCGACGCTTACCCGCACACGTTGTCCGGAGGCATGAAGGCGCGGGTGGCGATTGCCCGGGCCTTGGCCATGCAGCCGAAAATCCTGCTGATGGACGAACCCTTTGCCGCGCTTGACGCCCTGACCCGGCGCAAGATGCAGGAAGAATTGCTGCTGCTCTGGGAAGAGGTGCGCTTCACCCTGTTGTTTGTCACCCATTCCATCGAAGAAGCGCTGGTGGTGGGCAATCGCATCCTATTGCTGTCGCCTCATCCGGGACGGGTACGGGCACAAATCCACAGCCATCAATACGACCTGCACAGCCTCGGCGGCGTGGAGTTCCAGGCCTCGGCACGACGTATTCATCGTCTGCTGTTTGATGAGGCGCCCGAAGCCGAAACCGAGCTGGGTTTCGCCGATATCCGCATCGCTTATTGAAGGATTGTCCCCATGCGCCAGGAATATGAAATCACCCTCGAACCGTTGCCCGGTATTCGCGTGGAGCGCGAGCTGCCCTTGCGTCAGCGCCTGTGGCAACAAGGCTGGCTGCGCAAGGGCTTGATCCTGATCGTGCTGGCCATCCTGTGGGAAGCCGCGGCGCGGTATCAGGACAACGACCTGCTGTTGCCGAGTTTCTTGCAGACCTTTCACGCGTTCTACGACGGCATCGCCAGTGGCGAGCTATTGAGTAAGGTCAGCATCTCGCTGGTGGTGCTGGTCAAGGGCTATTTGATCGGCATCGTGCTGGCGTTTGCCCTGACCACCTTGGCCGTGTCGACCCAGCTGGGGCGCGACCTGTTGAGCACCTTGACCTCAATGTTCAATCCGCTGCCGGCCATTGCCTTGCTGCCCTTGGCGCTGCTGTGGTTTGGCCTGGGGCAGAACAGCCTGATTTTCGTGCTGGTGCATTCAGTGCTGTGGGCCTTGGCTCTCAATACGTATTCGGGCTTCCTCGGTGTCTCGGAAACCCTGCGTATGGCCGGGCGCAACTATGGCCTCAAGGGCATGCGTTTTGTGTTGTTTATCCTGATCCCGGCGGCGCTGCCGTCGATCCTCGCGGGGCTGAAAATCGGCTGGGCGTTTGCCTGGCGTACCCTGATTGCCGCCGAGTTGGTCTTTGGCGCAACCAGCGGCAAGGGCGGGTTGGGCTGGTACATTTTCCAGAACCGCAACGAGCTGTACACCGACAAAGTCTTCGCCGGCTTGGCAGTGGTGATCCTGATCGGGTTGCTGGTGGAAAACCTGGTGTTCGACACCTTCGAGCGGCTTACAGTCAAGCGTTGGGGCATGCAGCGCTAAGATTGCGCTCAGATCGTTCCCACGCTCCCTGTGGGAGTCCCGATACACCGCAATCCTTCAGCATTCAAGGGTTTTGCAAAAACACCACATAGCCCCGAAACCACTCGCTGCCCTTCAAATACCCTGGTTCCTCCCACGCGCCACCCTGAATCAGCCCTATCTTGAACGGCACCCCCAACCGATTCATCCGCGGCAAATACGCTGCATAGTCGGGAATGCTGTGGCGTCCCTGATAGGTCTGCACCACCACTTCATCAATCACCCCGTTGAGTTGGGCGATGGCGGCAGGGTCGGCGTTGCTGCTCCAGTCCATCAGGCCGGTGATGCTCAGGCGCAGGTCCTGGGGCAGGCGCCGGCGCAGGTCGCGCAGGAAATCGACATACTCGTGCAGGTATTGGGTGCGGGCGTCGAAGTCGATCTGGATGCCGACCACCGGGTTGCCCGCATCCCGCCAACGTTGCACTTGCCCCATCAGTTGCGTGTAGATCGACTCTGGCCAGTGCAGCGTGTGGGCGCGGTAGACGATCCATACCTCGCCCTGGGTCAGGCGCGGCACGCTCATGCCCTGGGCAATGAACTGCACGCCACGTTGGGGCGCGCGGCGGGTGGAGTTGATCTGCCCTTGCAGGATGTACAGGGTTTTGGCCTGCTTGAGCACAGGCTGGGGAGCAACGCCGCTCCACAGCCAAAAGGCATCATAGTCGCCAGCCTCCACGGCGCCGAAGGCCGGGTTTGTTAGCAGGAGCAGGGCCAGCCAGAAGCCTTTCACGGCTTACCAGTAATACTGCAGCGACTTGCCCCACCGGGTATCGGCAAACCCGGTTTTCAGCTGGCGAAACCAGCTTTTGCGCACAGCCTTGTCGACGTCTTCACCGCCACAACTGTTGTAGCCGGACGGCGCGTAGCAGTTGATGGCGCGAAACAGCGCGTAGGCCTTGTCGTCATGGGGCGCCTTGGCGTTGTCGATGACCTGTGTGTAGCCGTCGAGTCGCGAGAATGTTTCGCCTTTGAAGGCCGATGCGGTGCTGCCCAGGCTGCCAGCGGCACGTGCCTGTTCCAGGGGCATGCCGTCCAGGCCATTGCGCAGGATGAATTCACCGAAGCAGTTCAGGCCTTGGGGGTTTTTCGGGTCGATCTGCAAGGTGCTGGCGGTTTGCGCGATGCTCGGGCAGGCGTAGCCGGATTCGCTTTTCTCACCGCTCCATTGGAACAATTGCAGGGATCTTCCAGCGGCGTAGACGTAACCCAGGCTGGTACCGATTTTGTCCTCGGGGGCCGGGGTGGGCAATTGTTTGAGGTCTTCGGCGAAAGTGCTGAACTGGCTGTGCAATAGGTCCTTATACAGCAGCACAAATTGCGCGGTCTGGCGCTCAACCGGGTCGCTGGCCTGGGAGATTTGCTGACGCAATAACTCGGGGCCGGCGATGTTGCGCAGCAGGATGTAGCGCACCTGTTTGGCGCTGATCGGCGAATCGGCGGCGAATACCTTGGCCAACTGGCCGCTGCGCTCGTAATTCATCGCCAGGGCCAGTTCCAACTGGTCGCGTTGCAGCGGTTGTTTGGCCAGCGGCAGCAGTTGTAGCCACAGGGCTTGGGCTGCTTTCCAGTCGCCCTTGGCTTCCAGGGCCAGGCCACGCAGGGTTTGCTGGCTGAAGGCGAAGTAATCGAGGGTCGGCGGCATATCGGACGGCAGCCACTTCAAGGCGCTGTCAGGTTGATGCTCCACGTATAGGTCGAATGCTGCCTGCACGTATTCGTACAGCGCAGGTTCCTGGGCAAATATCGGTTTTTGCGCATCAAGGGCTTCGCGGGTCAGCATGGGTGGGTTGCCGGCACGCATCCACATCAGGTCGTTGAGGGCCAGGATCAGCGGGTTGTTGACTGCCTTGTGGGGGCTCATCAATAGCTTGGTGTCGACTTCTTCCACCAATTCATCCAGGGACACATTGCGCTGGGCGTCGCTGGCCTGGGTCAACTGCCAGGTGAAGTCGTTGGCCAGTGCGTCCGGGTCGGGGGCGAGCCAATGCACCCGGCGCAGCAAGCCATGGGCCGAGGCGGCGTATTCGCCCTGTGGATAAGTGCTCAAGTAGCTCTTGAAGCCCGTTTCGGCCCATTGCAGGGCTGACTTATCCACATGCTCCAGAGAAGGGGTGCCATATTCGTCGAAAGCGTTTTGCTGGGCGCTGTTCAGGGCGGTGCGGGCGCTCATGTATAGCGCTGTTTCCTTGAGCCAGGGCAGGCTACTGTCAGTCAGTGTTGCAAAACCTTTTTGTGCGTCGGCAAAACGCCCGCTGTAAAAATCGCCGGCGGCTTGCAGGTAGGCCAGCAGCGCCTTGCCGTCAGTTGATTTCAACTGTTCGGCGTCGCCGGCCGCCATGCTGTCCCAAGTACAGGTTGTGAGCATCTGCAGGCGTTGCTTGGCCAGCAGTTGCTGTTCGGCGCCAGGCATGTCCGCCTTCAACACTTGGCCGATAAACGCAGTGGCGCTGTCGTCGTTGTTACTGCGGCAGCGGCTGCCTTCGCCGGAAAGGAACGCATCGCCTGCTGACTTGCGGCTGTCGCGTGGGATACCCAGTGAGCCCAGCAGTTGGTCCAGTTCATTGGCAGCCCCGTCGTTATCCGCTTCAGGGCCAGGAGTCGGTGTAAGGCGGTACACCGGGAATGGCACCTGCCCGAACCCCTGGGACAGATCCTCTTCATTCAAGGCATTGGGTACCAGCGGCGTGGTTTTTTTGTCGGCCAGCAACAGGCGCAGGTTGACCCGGCTATCGTTGCCCGGGCTCAGGAAGGGCAGGTTGCTGCACCCATTCAGGGTGTTGCGCGATACCCGCCAGTCGGGATAGCACGAGTCGTCGGAACTGGCCTGGGCCTGAAGAGAAAAACCGGCGAACAGTGCCAGCGCCAGAGGTGACAGAAGACTGATGCGCATGAAAAGTCCTTGATCCTGAATCCGTCGAAGGTGGCAATCATAGCGGAACCGACAAAAACGTCGGTAAGGTCCTATGCAAATTGCAGATTTGTCTGATTGGGAAGGCGATGAGTCAACGCCGCTGTCCTGGGCGGCGCTTGGACTAGACTCCAAGGAACCCCTTTATCAGGAATACGTCATGGAATCGCCAGTCCATAGCCTGCCTTCCTTGTTCAAGCAACTCGGGTTGCCGGACGATGTGCAAGGTATAGAGCAATTCATCTCTGCACATTCGCCGCTTAAACCGAGCCTGAAGCTGGCGGATGCGTTTTTCTGGAGCGACAGCCAGAAGGCATTTTTGCGTGAGCAGATTCTCGATGATGCGGATTGGGCAGAAGTGGTGGATGAATTGAATTTAATGCTGAGGGGCGGGAGGGCCTGAGCCGGTAAATCTGGATAAGCTGCCACCCATCCACATATTTGTATCAAAACTTGACTGAATCGGGTCCATCCATCATATTGATAGTTAGCAAACTAACATTGTGCGAATGATCCCGTGTCCCAAGCCCTCGAACAACTCCAGATGAACGTCAGCAGCAGCATGGTGGTAGGCGCCCGTAATTGGCGCAAAATCTGCCAGGCCACGCTGGTGAGCTATGGCATCTCCGAAGCTTGCGCAGTGCCACTGTTGATGATTGGTCGTCTTGGCGACGGCGTGCATCAGGTCAAGGTGGCCCAGGCCTCGGGGATGGAGAGCCCGTCCCTGGTGCGCCTGCTGGACCAACTGTGCAACGCAGGCTTTGTGTGCCGCACCGAAGATATCCATGACCGCCGCGCCAAGGCCTTGAGCCTCACAGCCCGTGGCCGTGAACTGGTGCAGGCAGTGGAAGAGCAGTTGGTGCGCTTGCGCCGTGAAGTGCTGGCGGGCATCACGCCCGGTGAGCTGGAGACTGCGCTGCGTGTGTTGCACGCCTTTGAGGCCGCCCATCAACAACCTGCGGTCGTGGCGCCTTGAACGGATTTTTTAGCGGCATGCCGCCGGCACGAGATTGGTTCTACGGCGCTCGAACATTTGCGGCGTCGATGATCGCGCTGTACATCGCCATGCTGATGCAAATGCCGCGTCCATATTGGGCGATGGCCACGGTGTATATCGTCTCCAGTCCGTTTGTCGGTCCCACCAGTTCCAAGGCCCTGTACCGCGCCGCTGGCACGCTTGTCGGGGCGGCGGCGGCGGTGTTTTTTGTGCCGATGTTTGTGCAAACCCCGTATTTGCTGGTGGTGGTGATTGCGCTGTGGACCGGTATTTTGTTGTTCCTCTCGATGCACCTGCGCACTGCCAACAGCTATGCCCTGATGCTCGCCGGCTACACCTTGCCGCTGATTGCCCTGCCGGTGGTGGATAACCCCTTGGCGGTGTGGGATGTGGCTGAAGCGCGCACCGAGGAAATTTTCCTCGGTATCGCAGTAGCGGCGGTAGTCGGCGCGATGTTCTGGCCCAGGCGCCTGGCGCCGGTGTTTGATGATTCGGTGAGCAAGTGGTTTGCCGAGGCGCAGGTCTACAGCCAGCGCTTTCTGAGCCGCAACGTACAGCCCGAAGAGGTCAGCACCCTGCGCGGCGCCATGGTTGCCACCTTCAACACCTTGGAGTTGATGATTGGCCAGCTTCCCCACGAGGGCGCGCGGCCGCAAACGGTGCGTAACACCAAAGAACTGCGTGGGCGGATGATCCATCTGTTGCCCGTGGTGGATGCTCTCGACGATGCCTTGTATGCCCTGGAACGCCGTACCCCGGAGCTGGTGGGCAAGTTCGCGCCGTTACTGGCCGCCACTGTCGAATGGCTGCAAAGCACGCAAAAGGACGCCCCTGTCGAACGCTGGCGCGCCCTGCGCGAGCAGATCGAAGCCCTGCAACCCGACGCGCAGGCCCTGGATGATCGCCATCAACTGCTGTTCTCCAACGCCCTGTATCGGCTGGGCGAGTGGGTCGACCTGTGGCAAGACTGCCGCAGCCTGCAAACGGCCATCCAATGCGAAAGCCAGGACACCTGGCGCGCGGTCTACCGCCATTGGCGCCTGGGCCGGCTGACTCCGTTTCTCGACCGTGGCCTGATGTTCTACTCGGCGTTTTCCACCGTCAGTGCGATCATCGTCGCCTCGGTGCTGTGGATCCTGCTGGGCTGGACTGATGGCGGCAGCGCGGTGATCCTGGCGGCGGTGGCCTGCAGCTTCTTTGCTTCTATGGACGACCCGGCGCCGCAGATTTACCGGTTCTTTTTCTGGACCGCCATGTCGGTGCTGTTCGCCAGCCTCTACCTGTTTTTGATCCTGCCCAACCTGCACGATTTCCCGATGCTGGTGCTGGCCTTCGCGGTACCGTTTATCTGCGTCGGCACTCTGACCGTACAGCCGCGCTTCTACCTGGGCATGCTCCTGACCATCGTCAACACCTCGTCCTTTATCAGCATCCAGGGTGCCTACGACGCCGACTTCCTGAGCTTCGCCAACTCCAACCTGGCCGGCCCCATGGGCTTGTTGTTTGCCTTCGTCTGGACCCTGATCGCCCGGCCGTTCGGCGCCGAGTTGGCGGCCAAGCGCCTTACCCGTTTCAGTTGGCGTGACATTGTCAGCCTCACTGAGCCTGCGACCCTGGCCGAACACCGGCACATGGGGGTACAGATGCTTGACCGCCTGATGCAACACCTGCCACGCCTGGCCATGATCGGGCAAGACACCGGCATCGCCCTGCGGGAGTTGCGGGTGGCGCTGAACCTGCTGGACTTGCTGGCGCACACGCCACGGGTCCTCGGCGTACCTCGGGTGCTGCTCAATCAGGTAGTGGCGGACGTTGGCGAGTATTTCAAGGCATGCCTTAAAGCCGGCGAACGCCTGCCAGCCCCCAGCGCTCTGCTGATGACCCTGGACCGCACCCGCCGCGCCCTCAACGGCCAGGGCCTGCAAGATGAGGGCGAAACCCGCTTGCACCTGCTGCATGCCTTGAGTGGCTTGCGCCTGGCGCTATTGCCTGGCGTGGAATTTGTCAGCAGCGCTGAGATGGACGCGCCGCTGCCTGATGGAGCGCCTTTATGATCGGTGACCTGGATATCAGTGGGGTATTCCTGCCCACGCTGCTGGTGCTGATGGGCATTACGTATGTGTTGTACCTGGGGGTGCACGGCTTATTGACGCGCATCCACTTCTATCGCCTGGTCTGGCACCGGGCATTGTTCAATGTGGGTCTCTACGCTCTGTTGCTGGGCGCGGTGGATTCACTCAGTCGATACCTGATGACATGAAAAAACCTTTTTTGACCATCGGCCGCGTGGTCCTGACGTTATTGGTGGTGAGCTTCGCCTGCGTCATGGTCTGGCGCATGGTGATGTACTACATGTTTGCGCCCTGGACCCGCGACGGCCACATCCGTGCCGACATCGTACAGATCGCCCCGGACGTTTCCGGGTTGATCCAGCAAGTGGACGTGCACGATAACCAGTTGGTGGCGCGCGGCCAGGTGCTGTTCTCGGTTGACCAGGACCGCTTCAAACTGGCCCTGCGTCAGGCCCAGGCCGCCGTGGCCGACCGCCATGAAACCCTGGCCCAGGCCCAGCGTGAGGCCAAGCGCAACCGTGGCCTGGGCAACCTGGTGGCCAGCGAGCAACTGGAAGAAAGCCAGTCCCGCGTGGCGCGTGCCCAATCGGCCCTGGCCGAAGCCCAAGTGGCGGTGGACAGCGCCCAGCTCAACCTTGATCGCTCCGTGATTCGCAGCCCGGTGGACGGCTACGTCAATGACCGTGCACCCCGCGTGCAGGAGTTCGTCACTGCTGGTCGCCCGGTGTTGTCGGTGGTGGACAGCAACTCTTTCCACATCGACGGCTATTTCGAGGAAACCAAGCTGAACGGCATCCACGTCGGCCAGAGTGTCGACATCCGCGTGATCGGCGACAACGCCCGCCTGCGGGGCCATGTACAGAGTATCGTCGCCGGTATCGAAGACCGCGACCGTAGCAGCGGCTCCAACCTGTTGCCCAACGTCAACCCGGCGTTCAGTTGGGTGCGGCTGGCCCAGCGGATCCCGGTGCGGATCGCCTTTGACGATGTGCCGGAGGACTTTCGCATGATCGCCGGGCGCACCGCCACGGTGTCAATCATCGATGATCAGCCAAAGCAGGGAGATACACCATGAAACCGGCGGCGCTGTTAGCCACCGCCGGGCTGGGATTGCTGCTATCGGCCTGTCAGGTGGTCGGCCCGGACTATCAATTGCCGGACAAGGCCGCCGTCAACCGTGCCGACCTGCAAGGTCGGTTGGCCGGGGAGGGCAATAACGTCATCTCGGCACCAGTGCCCACCGACTGGTGGAAGCTCTACCTGGACCCGCGCCTGGATGAACTGGTGCACCAGGCAATGGCCTCCAACACCGATCTGCGGGTAGCGGCAGCCAACCTGCAACGGGCGCGTTTCCAGGTACAGGAAGCTCAGTCGGCGGGCGGCTGGAGTGGCGGCGTGAAGCTTGGTGCCCAGCGTTTGCAGGAGTCCGGCGAAGCCTTCCTGTTGGCGGATAAAGTGCCGGTGGCCAACGTCGGTGACGTCGGCATCAGCACCTCGTATCAATTCGACTTGTTCGGCACCTTGCAGCGTGGCATCGAGGCCGCCCAGGCCAATGCCGACGCGACCCAGGCCGCCGTCGATACCGCACGCATTACCCTGGTGGCGGACGTGGTGCGCTCCTACACTCAGGTGTGCGCGGCCAACGAAGAGTTGGAGATCGCCCGGCACTCCCTCGACCTGCAAGCGCAAAGCACGCGCCTGATCCAGCGCCTGCGGGACGCCGGCCGTGGCGATGAAACCCAGGTCACCCGCTCGCAAACCCAATTCAAATCCCTGCGCGCCGAACTGCCGCGTTATGAAGCTTCCCGCCAGGCGGGGTTGTTCCGCCTGTCGATGCTGCTGGCCAGGCCTGTCGACCAATTGCCCGCCGGCACCCGTGATTGCGCCGAGTTGCCGCGTATTGCGCAATTGCTGCCGGTGGGTGATGGCGCGGCGCTGCTCAAGCGTCGTCCCGATGTGCGCCAGGCCGAACGTCACCTCGCGGCGGCCACGGCTGGCATTGGTGTTGCTACGGGTGAGTTGTATCCGGACATCAGCATCGGCGCCTCCATCGGTACTGTCGGCCTGCTGGAGAACCTCGGCAAACCGGCCGCCAACCGCTGGGGCTTCGGCCCGTTGCTGAGCTGGACCGTGCCGTCCAACGGTTCCCGTGCCCGGGTCCATGAGGCCGAAGCTGCGACCCAGGGCGCGCTGGCGCACTTCGACGGGGTGGTGCTCAACGCTATCCGCGAGACCCAGACCGGCCTGGCGCAATACACCGCACAACTGGAGCGCCGCGACGCCTTGGCCGAAGCCGAGCAATCGGCGCAACAGGCTGCCGACCAGACTCACCGGTTCTTCCAGGCGGGCCGCGAGTCCTTCCTGGCCGACCTGCAAGCCACTCGTACCTATACCGATGTGCGGGCGCAATTGGCGATGGCCAACACTCAGGTCGCCATGAGCCAGATCGATTTGTTCCTCGCGCTCGGTGGCGGCTGGGAAAGCGGACGAACGCAAGGCACAGAACCCGGCAAACCCTGAAGTGATTGCTATGCTTTGACAAGTGGGCCCCCGTGCTTTTTACAGGTGGAGCGTCCGCTTGACATTGCTCGCGACGTTCATGGGGATTCCAATAATGAAAAACCCTTATGCTCCCGCTTTCTGGTGCGTCTTCTTCGCACTGGTGTTGTTATCGGCGACTTACTTCTACGGCATCATGCTGGCTCATCAAATCGATAAGGCCATGGTGTTCCTGGATAGCGCCAGCGCGCTGATCGCCGTGCTGTCCATCGGTATGGTCGCCTGGGCCTCCTACCAGAGTCAGCGAACCAAGAGAAAACTCCTCGAACAAGGCAAGACGCGGGTGGCCATCTGGGACACCAAAGTCGCCCTGCGCCGGGTCGAGACGGTCTTTGACCGTTACTTCTGGGGCAGTTACTGGCAACCCGGGCGTACTTTCCAGGAAGTCATGGGCGAACTTACCGGTACACCCCTGGAAAAAAGCCTCGAAGCCTTGAAGCACCAATGCATGGTGCTGGACAGCCAAGTAGCCGAGGGCCGGCACTGGCTGGACAATGCGCGGGAACTGTCTGATGTCGCCACGGCCATGGCACGGGAGCGCTACCAGCTGGATTTTTGCGACCCCAGGGCGGATACGCCGAGCAATGCGGTCATTCATCGGGAGTTCGAGGTGTTGGTGTACACATGGACGGCGCGGCTGAAGAGCTTTGATCATCAACTGGATGAGTTCGAGACCGAGTATTCCTGAGCGGCCTGCCACTGTGGTTAGGTGCCTATGCTAACCTTCCCCGGATTTTCGGCGGGCGCGTGCCGATACCCTTCCGGGGTTCAGGGAAGACAGCCCACATCCACAGGATTGATCAGGTCACTACATGAATAAGTCAGCAGTCGTACTTTTGGGGTTTGTTGTTGCGGTCGGGGTTATCAGCACCGGTGGCGCCTGGTATACCGGCAAGCAATTGGAGCCGGTCCTGCAGACCGCGATCCAGGACGCCAACAAGGAACTGCAGGCTTCCATGGCCGGTGTCGACGGCACGGTGACCCTCGAACTGGTGTCCCTGGACCGCCAGTTGTTCAGCAGCACCGCCCATTACCGGCTCAAGGCCCAAGGCTCGGTGTTTGGCGAAGACCAAAAAGACTCTGAATTGTTGTTTGTCGACCATATCGAACACGGCCCGCTGCCGTTCTCCCGCCTGGTGTCGCTGAAGTGGTTGCCGGTCATGGCCACCAGTCACTACACGCTTGAGAAAAACGCCACCACCGAAAAATGGTTCGCTGCCACCAAGGACGTGTCGCCGATCAAGGGGGTGGCCAATATCGGCTACAGCCGTTCGGTAGATGGCAACGTCGAACTGCAACCCCTGGAAATCAAGGACGAGAAGTCCTCGGTGAGTTTCTCCGGCGCCAACCTGGACTTCTCCAGCTCCGCCGACGGCCAGAAGGTCAAGGTCAGCGGTTACATGGATGCCCTCAACGTTGCGCTGGTTGATGCCAGCGGCGCGCCGTTCCAGGCCGAGCTGAACGGGTTGACGGTGGCCAGCAACCTGGCCAAGAGCACCTTCGGCTTTTATACCGGGAAGAACACCATTGAGCTGACCAACACCAAGGTGACCTTTGGCCCGCAGCAAGCGGTGCTGACCCTCAAGGGCTTTGAACAGAAAGACAGCAGCGAAACCAAGGACAACAACTTGTCCGGTCGCGTCGACTACAAGATCGCCGAGATCGATTACCAGGACAAACCCGTGGGTTCGGCAGCCATGGCCGTGAGTGTGAAGAACATCGATATCCCGGCCATGCTGGTACTGACCAAGCTCTATCAAGACAAGATGCAACCAGTACAGGCGGCTTCCGCTGCCGGCCAACCCATCCCGCAATTGCAACTGAACGAAGCCGAACAAGTGCTGGCCCAGACCAACGTCGACCAACTGTTGGCCGCCAAGCCGCAAGTGGCCCTGGAAAACCTGGCCCTCAAGACCACCAATGGCGAAAGCCGCTTCAACCTGGTGGTGGACATGACCAAACCGTCGAGCATGGAGCTGCCGCCGGTTGAACTGGGCAAGCAGATCATCACGCTGCTGGATGCCAACCTGACGCTGTCCAAGCCGATGCTCGCCGATGTGGCGGGCCTGCAAGCGCAGGTCGCTGGCGTAACCGAGCCGAAAGCCATTGAGCAGCAGTCCCAGATGGCCAGTGACATGATCAGCAACATGGCCGTCGGCAGCCAACTGGCAACCCTGGAGGGCAGTGACATCGTGTCCAAGCTGCACTACGCCAATAATGAAGTGACCTTCAACGGCCAGAAAATGACCGTCGAGCAGTTCATTGGCGGTGTTCTCGGCAGGCTGGGCGCGTTGTAGCCACCGTCTTGCCCATCATCGGGCAAGAGCCAATTTCGGGTCATACATTCAGCAATCTCAAAACCCAAACGACTGCTACGCAGCCGATCGCAGGCTACGCCAGCGGCTACAGGTGACCGGTAATCGCCGGTCCTTGTAGCCGCTGTCGAGGCACGAGGCTGCGATGCGTGTCCGTAGGACCGCACCTCTCCACCCCCATCGCAGCCTGATTTTGCTGCCACCGCTATAAACCTTTATTTCCGTAGGACAATTCTGAACAATTGTTTGGAATTGTCCTTTTTTGTACCCCCCTCAGGGATATTGCGCCCCAGGAAAGCTTGGCCGGGTCATCGGACTCCGGCGCCCTGATGCCGTGTGTGACAGGTGAATCTATCGCTACAGCTTTCCGTGTAAGGGACGCTGACGAAATGCTGCACCACTCACATCCTGCTACCGATGGCCGATTGCGTCTGTTTATTCGCGCCGCGTTGTGCAGCCAACTGCTACTGCCCGCGCTGGCAATGGCCGATCCTGCCTACGACGTATTGATTCACCAGGCGCGCACCGGCAACTATGCGCCGGCGCTCAAACTGCTGCGCCAATTACCCGCCGAGCGCCAGACGCCAGGGCAAATCAGCGATCATCTGCTGATCGCCAGTTGGGCTAATCAAGACACAGAGGTGCTGAAGGTCTATGAGGCTCAAGGGCGCAACCGCAACCTGAGCACTTCTGCGCTGGCCACTGTCGCCCGTACCTACCGCAACCAGCAGCGCTGGGATCCGGCGATCGCGGTCTATCGCCAGGCAATGGTGCGCGAACCGAGTAACCCCGACTTGCAACTGGGTCTGGCCCTGACCCTGGCCGACGCCGGCCAGGGCGCCGAAGCCGTGCAGCGCCTACAGGCCTTGGTAGCCGCCAAGCCGGACGACGCGGATCGGCGCATGGCGCTGGGTTACGCCCTGACACGCGCCGGCTCGACCTTTGATGCACTGTTCGAATTTGACCAGGCCTTCATCCGCGCGGGCAACAATCCTGACGTTGCCCGCGAGTACGTCATTGCCCTGCAACGGGCGCGCATGCCGGAGCCAGCCTTGCGCCTGGCGGCCCAGCGCCCGGGCCTGTTGGACCCGGTCACCCAGCGCCGCCTGGAAGGCGACCTCGCCGCCGAGCGCGTGCGCCTGGCCGAGTTCACGACCCGTACCGAACAAGAGCGCCACGTCATCGCCGATCGTGCCCTCAAGAATTACAACCAGTTGCTCGCCACTTGGGGCCCGGATGCCAGCGCCCATGACGATGTGGTGCGCTGGCGCATCGACCGCATGGGGGCGCTCAAGGCGCGTGCCCGCACCGCCGAATTGATCTATGACTACCAGACCCTCAAGAGCGAAGGTGTGCAGATGCCCACCTATGCACTACGTTGGGTCGCCGCCGCCTACCTCGACCAGCGTCAGCCGGAAAAGGCCGCGCCGCTGTATCGCCAGGCGCTGACAGCCAAGGACGTCGATGCCAGTAATCACGTCGAAGACAGCACCGCGCTGTTCTACGCCCTGCTGGAAAACAATCAGGTGAGCGAAGCCCGTGAGGTCGCCAACAACCTGGCAAACACTCAACCCACACGGGTAGAACTCAAGGGCCTGCCCGTGGGCAACCCCAACGATGCCTGGATGGACGCCCAACAGTTGGCGGCCCAGGCCGGTACCTATGGCGCCGACCTGCCGTCCAGTGAAAAAAGCCTGGCAGCCTTGGTGCAGCAGGCGCCCGGCAATATCGGCCTGCGCCAGGCCCAGGCCGACATGTACCGTGCCCGGGACTGGCCGCGCCGCGCCGAAAACAGCCTCAAGGAGACCGAAAGCCAGGCGCCACGTGACATCGCCCTGGAAGTCTCACAGGGTTATACCGCCCTGGATTTGCAGGAGTGGCGCCAGCTCGACGTACTCACCGATGACGTGGTCGCCCGTGCCCCGGACAACCGCCAGGTGCAGCGCCTCAGTCGTTTGCGGGATGTACATGACATGGCCGAGCTGCGTGTCGAAGCCTATACCGGTAAAAGCTACGGTGGTGGCAACAGCGGGGCTGGCGCGGTGTCTGGCAGTCGTGACTTTGGCATCGAAACCCTGCTCTACAGCCCGCCCATCGATGAAGATTGGCGCGTGTTCGGCGGTGCCGGCTACGCTACCGCCGACTTCCAGGAAGGTACCGGCCATCATCGCTGGCAGCGCCTGGGTGTGGAGCGGCGTACCCGTGACATGACCCTGGAAGCCGAAGTCTCCAACCACGCCTATGGCTTTGGTAACAAGCAAGGCGCACGCCTGGCGCTGGCCCGGGATATCAATGACCACTGGCAATACGGCGCCAGCCTCGACTACCTCTCGGCCAGCACTCCGCTGCGCGCCTTGAACGCCGACATCACCGCCAATGGCGGCAGCGGTTTTATCCGCTGGCGCGCCAATGAAAGTCGCGAATGGAAACTGGCCCTGAGCCCGTCCCATTTCAGCGACGGCAACAACCGTATCGAAGCACTACTCACCGGCCGCGAAGGTGTCTACAGCTCGCCCAAGGTGCAAGTCGACCTCGGCCTGGAAGTCGGCACCAGCCGCAACAGCAAGGAAGACACGCCGTACTTCAACCCCCGTTCGGATTTCAGCGTACTGCCCACGGTGAACGTCAACCACGTGCTTTATCACCGCTACGAGACTCAGTGGAGCCAGCAGTTCCAGGTCGGCGCGGGCAGCTACAGCCAGCAGGATTACTCCACCGGTGGCATCGGCTTGATCGGCTACGGCCAGCGTTTTCGCTGGAATGACGTGCTGGAAACCGGCGCCAACCTGAGCTGGATCAGCCGACCTTATGACGGTGAGCGCGAAAGCGATCTGCGCCTGATCGTCGACCTTACTTACCGCTTCTAGAAGAGTCCGATCATGTCTGTCCTTTCCCGTTGCCTGTTGGCCCTGGGGTTAGTGCTGAGCAGCGCTTGCGCCCAGCAACCCGCACCTTTCACGCCACCCGCCGAGCGGCTCAAGCCCGCTAACGAAGCGCCGTGGCCGAAGAACCATTTCCTGGGTATTGCCTACCATGACGTCGAGGATCGCGACCCCGACCAGGCGGTGGTGGCGGTGCGTACCGAACGCTTGATCGAGCAGTTGTCCTGGCTACGGGAGAACGGCTACCAGCCGGTCACCGTCGACCAGATCCTGGCGGCACGCAATGGCGGCCCCGAGCTGCCGGCCAAAGCCATCATGCTCAGCTTCGATGACGGCTATGCCAGCTTCTACACCCGGGTCATGCCGATCCTGCGGGCCTATAACTGGCATGCACTGCTGGCGCCCGTGGGCAGTTGGGTCGATACGCCGTTGAACCAGCCGGTGGATTTCGCCGGTAAGCCGCGCCTGCGTTCAGACTTCCTCACCTGGCAACAAGTCCGCGAAGTCTCCCGGTCCGGCCTGGTGGAAATCGCCGCCCACACCGACGCCAATCACAAGGGTGTGCTGGCCAACCCCCAGGGCAACCTGCAACCGGCCGCCACCACCCGGCGTTTCGATCTCGCCACGGGCCAGTACGAAACCGAAGCGCAGTTCCAGGCGCGGATGCGCACCGATGTCGCCGCCATCTCCAACAAGATCCGCGCCGTGACCGGCAAGGCGCCGCGTGTGTGGGTGTGGCCCTACGGCGCCGCCGACGGCACTTCGCTGGCGGTGGTGGGCGAGCAGGGCTACCAGATGGCGCTGACCCTGGAAGATGGTCTCGACAGCCTCGGCAACCTGATGAGCAGCCCGCGCTTCCTGGTGGCCTCCGACCCGGATGGCGAGCATTTCGCCAACAGCATCGTCGCCGCCCAGACGCTCCCACCGCAGCGAGTGCTGCATGTGGACCTGGACAATGTCTACGATCCCGATCTGGAGCAACAAGGGCGCAACCTCGACCAGTTGGTGCAACGCGTGGTGGATATGGGCGCCAATACCGTCTACCTGCAAGCCTTCGCCGACCCCAAGGGCGATGGGCTGGTGCACTCGCTGTACTTCCCCAACCGCCATTTGCCGATGCGCGCCGACCTGTTCAACCGCGTCAGCTGGCAACTGCGCACCCGGGCCCACGTCAACGTATTCGCCTGGATGCCAGTGTTGAGCTTCGCCCTTGATCCGAAGCTGCCCCGTGTCACGCGTTGGGACCCGGAAACCGGCAAGGTGGCGATCGATCCGGACCAGTACCAGCGCCTGTCGCCATTTAACCCTGAGGTGCGGCAGATCATCGGCGAGATCTACGAAGACCTGGCGCGCACCAACGCCATCGACGGCGTACTGTTTCACGATGACGCGGTGTTCTCTGACTTCGAAGACGCCAGCCCCGACGCACTCAAGGCATACGCCGCCAACGGCCTGCCGGATAACATCGCCGCCCTGCGTGCCGATCCGGTCGTGATGCAGCGCTGGACCCGCTTCAAGAGCCGCTACCTGATCGACTTCACCTTTGAGCTGACCGCCAAGGTTCGCGCATTGCGCGGGCCACAGGTGCAGACCGCACGCAATATCTTCGCCGAACTGATGCTCAACCCCGATAGCGAAGCCTGGTTCGCCCAAAACCTCGACGACTTCCTCACCAGCTACGACTGGACCGCGCCCATGGCCATGCCGCTGATGGAGGGCCAGGAACTCAAGGACTCCAACGCCTGGCTGGAAAAACTCGTGGCTACCATCAAGGCCCGCCCGGGCGCCCTGCAACGCACGGTCTTCGAACTGCAAGCCAAGGATTGGCGCACCAAGGCCGCTCCCGATATTTGCGGGGTGCAAATGGCCGAGTGGATGGGCGTGCTCAAGCGTCAGGGCGTCACCAGTTTTGGCTACTACCCCGACAACTTCCTGGAGAACTCGCCGGATCTGAAAACCGTGCGTCCGGCCCTTTCCAACCAATGGAACCCTTGACTCATGTTTGACAGAATCCTGGCTCTACTCGTCTTGGCATTGGTGTTGGGTGTGCCCCTGGGACTGATCTTTCTGGTCACCGGGCAATTCCTGATGGACTTCGTGTTTTTCTATCCACTGTTCATGTCCGGGTTGTGGATCGCCGGCGGCCTGTATTTCTGGCTGCACTGGGAGCGTCACTGGCCCTGGGGAGAAGACACCCCGGCGCCGACCCTGGCCGGCAATCCGCTGATCTCGATCCTGATCCCTTGCTACAACGAAGGTGACAACGCCGCCGAGACCATCGGTGCCGCGCTGGCCCAGCACTACCGCAACATTGAAGTGATCGCCATCAACGACGGCTCCAGCGACAACACCGCTGCGGTACTCGATGCCCTGGCCTTGACGGAGCCGCGCCTGCGAGTGCTGCACCTGGCGCAAAACCAGGGCAAGGCCGTGGCCTTGCGCATGGGCGCGGTGGCGGCCCACAGCGAATACCTGGTGTGCATTGACGGCGATGCCTTGCTCGACCGCAACGCCGCGCCCTATCTGGTGGCCCCGATGCTCGACAACCCCCGGTTGGGCGCGGTCACCGGCAACCCGCGGATTCGCACGCGCTCGACCTTGATCGGTCGGGTGCAGGTGGGGGAGTTTTCCTCGATCATCGGTTTGATCAAGCGAACCCAGCGGGTGTTCGGGCGGATCTTCACTGTCTCCGGTGTAGTGGTTGCCTTCCGGCGCGCGGCCCTGGACCGGGTCGACTACTGGAGCCCGGACATGATCACCGAAGACATCGACGTCAGCTGGAAACTGCAACTGGATCACTGGAGCATCTTCTACGAGCCCCGCGCCCTGTGCTGGATCCTCATGCCCGAGACCCTCGGCGGCCTATGGAAGCAGCGTCTGCGCTGGGCCCAGGGCGGCGCCGAAGTGCTGTTCAAGAATATTCGCGGTATCTGGCAATGGCGCCATCGCTACCTGTGGCCATTGCTGTTCGAGTACTGCCTGTCCACCGGCTGGGCCTTCACCTTTTTACTGTCGGTGATCTTCTGGGCCGTGGGCAAGGTCGTGACACTGCCAGCAGCCATCGCCGTCGATTCGTTGATGCCGCCGGCCTTTACCGGCCTGCTGTTGGCGGTGGTGTGCCTGGTGCAGTTTGCGGTGAGCATCATGATCGACCGCCGTTATGAACGGGGCCTGTGGAAGACCCTGTTCTGGACCGTCTGGTACCCGTTGGTGTTCTGGCTGGTCAGTTTGTTCACCACCCTGGTCAGCTTCCCCAAGGTGCTGTTCCGCCAGCACCAGAAACGCGCGCGCTGGGTCAGCCCGGACCGCGGCATCAAGGCCCCCGGCAAGGAAATGAACTGATGAACCTGATCCGAACCCCCCAACGGCCTGTGATGCAGGCCATCGATATTTTCCTGACCCTGATGGCCTGGGCCGGGTTGGTGATGTTGCTGATGCGCGGCCTGGTGCCGATGCTCGACAGCCATGGCGGCCCGCGCATTGAGGCACCTATTTTTGCGGCACTGGATACTTTGCAAATCTACCTGTGGATCGCGGTGTTCAACGCTGTTTTGCTGATCAGTTGGGCGCGTTACCAGCAACGACGCGGCAAGCGCTTTGCCCAGCGCCGGTCAAAGGCCAAGGCACTGAGTGACAAGGGCTTGAGCGAGAGTTTCAGCCTCGGGGAAGGGGCCCTGGCACAGCTGCGCCGACCTGGCGTGCTGGTGATTCATAACGACCATGAAGGCGGTGTGCAGACAGTGAAGGCCCATGTGTCGCGGGACGTTGAGCGACCGGAGTTGAAGTTGGTGGAGCGCAAAGACCAGGCCATGTAGTTGCTGGCGAGGTACGTGCGATGGGTTTGGCTGATAGCCAAATAATGGCACCCATTAAAGTCTTGGCCAGATCGGTACCAAAACCATTACCGCTTGTCGGAATAAAAATTCAAATTGCAAGTCGTCAATCGTTTCACGATTTTTAATCGTTAATAATCAGTAGGTTATTAGATTATCGAACTTGTTTTCCTGCCAGGCCACAATCTTGGCCTGCTGGAAGTTCGGTGTTAGTTTGCCGCCCCTTGATTTTCGATGGACCGAACATGCCTTCATTATCGCCACGGACTCGGCTGTTGCTGGGCGTCTGCTTGCTAACCTGCTTCGCGCTGAACAGCGCGTCAGCGGCTCCCACGCCTGGCGATCAGGATTTGATCCGCGACCGGCAGAACCGTCTGTTGGAAGAACAACGGCGGCGCCTTGAAGAGCTCAAGGAACTGCCCGGCAAAGAAGCCAGGCCCGAAGCGCCTGCTACGCCGGTCGACACCCGCTGCTTCCCCATCAATACCATCGAACTCAAGGGCGCCGACAGCCTTATCGGCCCTGACCGCGAGCGCTTGCTCAAGCCTTATATCGGCCAGTGCCTGGGGGTGTCCCAGCTCAATCAATTGCTCAAGGTCATTACCGACTACTACATCGACAAAGGCCTGGTGACCAGCCGTGCTTACTTGCCGCAACAGGACCTGTCCAAAGGTCACCTGCAAGTACTGGTGGTGGAGGGCAAACTTGAACACTTCAAAGGCGCCGACAACAGCCAACTATCGGAGCGCGAGCTGGCCATGGCTTTTCCCGGCAAAGAGGGCGAGTTGCTGAACCTGCGGGAAATCGAGCAGGCCATCGATCAGCTCAACCGCTTGCCGTCCAACCAGGCGCAAATGGAGCTTGCTCCCGGGGAGGCCGTTGGCGGCAGTTCGGTGCTGGTGAAAAACACCCCGCAAAAGCCTTGGCGTGCCAGCCTGTCGCGTAATAACGACGGCCAGAAAAGCACGGGTGAGCAGCAGTGGGGCACCGGCTTTGAATGGGACAGCCCCCTGGGTCTGGGCGATCAGTTGTTTCTGCGCGGTGGTCACGACGCCATCAGCGACCACCAGAAAACCTCGAAAAACGCCATGCTCTACTACAACCTGCCCTGGGGTTGGTGGAACTTCAGCTACAGCTACAACCAGAGCGATTACCGCTCCGTGGGCCAGGGCGACGGCTTTGACTTCAAGCAAACCGGCGACAGTGAAAACCATCAACTGCGCGCCGAACGGGTGATCCACCGCGACGGGCTGAGCAAGACCTCGGTGAACGTCGGTGTGAGCCATTTGCGCACCAATAACTACATCAACGACAGCCACCTCGAAGAGAGCAGCAATCGCCTCAGCGAACTGCAATTGGGCATCAACCACGGCCGGCGGATCGGCAGCGCCTACGTCAACCTCGACGTTGGCATGCAAAACGGTACGGGTGCCTTCGACGCCCAGGGCAATCACAACCCTGGCCCGGGCATTCCCGACGCCCGCTACCGCAAATACACCGCCACCGTCAGCTACCTGCAGCCGTTCATGCTGTGGGGCGAGTCCTTCAGTTTTACCAGCCTGGCCACCGGCCAACGCAGCGAAGACGTGTTGTTCAGCTCCCAGCGCATGAGCCTGGGCGGCTCCTCGTCGATACGCGGTTTCAAGGACCAGCAACTGACCGGCGACAGCGGTGGCTACTGGCGCAACGACCTGCGCTGGAGCCGCCCGGTGACCCTCGGTTGGCTGCGCCCGGTATTCGGCGAATACGGCGCCAGTGTTGGTTATGACCAAGGTGTCATTCGCAACGCTCGCTACAACGGCGAAGTGCACGGTCGGGTCTCAAGTAACTCACTTGAGCTGTTTGCCCGGGGCCAATACGTCAGCACCAGCGTGACCTTTGCCCACTCGCTGGAACGACCGGCCACGCTACTTGAGCGTGAAGCACCGATCTACTTCCGCATGGATTTTTTCCTGTAATTAAACGCTTTGTTGCATCGAGAAACTGATATGGACGTTCGCCACTTCGCCCTCATGGCCCGCCAACCCTCTGCCCGTGTACAACCGCGCGAGCACTTCTGGGGCATGCCCAAGCGTGGCCTGGCGCTGATTTTGGCGAACGCCATGTTTTGGCAACCGCTGCTGGCCCAGGCCGACGGCATCGTGGTCAGCGCCCCGGGCACCAGCCTGGGGGCGGCGGGCAATGGCGTACCGATCGTCAACATCGCCGCGCCCAATGGCAGCGGTTTATCCCATAACCAGTTCAAGGACTACAACGTCGGCGCCAATGGGGTAATCCTCAACAACGCCACGGGCCGTACTCAATCGACCCAACTGGGTGGCATCATCCTCGGCAACCCTAACCTCAAGGGCAACGCCGCCAACATCATCCTCAACGAAGTCAACGGCGGCAGCCCCAGCCAGTTGCGCGGCTACACCGAAGTGGCCGGCCAGTCGGCCAAGGTCATCGTGGCCAACCCCTATGGCGTGACCTGCAACGGTTGCGGCTTTATCAACACCCCCAACGTCACCCTGACCACCGGTAAACCCATCCTCGATAACGGCCGCCTGGACCGTTACCAGGTCGATGGCGGCGCGGTGACCATCGACGGCAAGGGCCTGAATGCCAGCAACGTCGACCGCTTCGAAATCATCACCCGCTCGGCCAAGATCAACGCGCAGATCAACGCACGCAACCTGACCGTGATCGCCGGTCGCAACGACGTCAACGCAAAGACCTTGAGCGCTACTGCGCGCGCCGATGACGGCAGCACCAAGCCGGAACTGGCGATTGACTCGTCGGCGCTGGGCGGGATGTACGCAGGCGCGATCAAGCTGGTGGGCACCGAGGCCGGTGTCGGGGTGAAGCTCGATGGCACGCTGGCGGCCAGTGGCGGGGATATTCAGCTCGATGCGAATGGGCGATTGAGCATGGCGCAGGTGGCGGCCAGTGGTGCAGTCAACGTCAAGGCCGTGAGCCTGGATGCCCAGGGGCCGATCTACGCCGGCACTGCACTGGGCGTACAGACCCAAGGCGACCTGAACAGTCGAAAGACCCTCGCCGCCCGTGACAGCATCAAACTGTCCAGCGGTGGTCAGTTGACCAACAACGGCATTATCGAAGCCGGGGTCAACGCCGATAACACTCGCAACACCACGGGCGATGTCAGCCTTACTGCACAGACCCTCAACAACACCGGCGGCAGCGTAATCGCCAGCCGCGCGCTGACGGTCAACGCCCAGGCCCTGAACAACCAGGGCGGCACCCTCAGCGCGAAGCAGAGTGCGAAGGTCACCACCGCAACCCTCGACAACCAGAACAAAGGCCGCGTGCTCAGCAATGCCAGCCTGGAGGTGAAAGCCGACCGAGTGCTGAACGCCCAAGGTGGGCTCATCGCCAGCAGTGGCCCGCTGACCGCCACCCTTGGCGAGTTGAATAACCGTGGCGGCGAAGTGTCCAGCCTCGATGTTGCCACCCTGGGTGTCGCTACCCTGGACAATGTCGCTGGGTTGGTCACGGCCGGCGAGGCCCTGAGCCTCACCGCCAGTGGCGCAGTCAACAATCAGGGCGGCACCCTTAGTAGCCAGGGCACGCTCGCGCTCAAAGCGGGCGCAGTGGATAACAGCGCCGTTGGCCGCATCGCCAGCAACCAGGCACTGACCGCCAACGTCGCCAGCCTCAACAACAACGGTGGCCGGCTTACTAGCGTCAATGGTCTGAACCTGGACCTCAACCGTGGTCAATTGAACAACCTGGGTGGCCTGATCCGTGGCCCGGCACTGGTGTTCAACAACCTGGCTGATGTCGCCAACCAGGGCGGCGAAATTTCCAGTACCCAGGGCTTTACCCTGGTGGCACAAAACGTCGACAACAGCGGCGGTAACCTGGCCAGCGACCAACGTCTGACCCTGCGGGTCGCCCGGGCCTTGAACAACAGCAAAGGCTTGGTGTCGGCCAGCGGCCTTGACGCCCATGCCGCGAGCCTGAACAACAGCAACGGCATGTTCAGCAGCCAGGGCACCCTGGACCTTAGCGTCGACGGTACGTTGCAAAACCAGAGCGGTGTAGTGGTTGCCGATGGTAATGCAAACCTTGCATCTGCTCGTCTGGATAACAGCAACGGTCAGGTTTCTGGCAAGCAAAACGTCAACGCCGATATTGCAGACTTGGCCAACCACAACGGGTTGCTGATTGCCCAGGGCGCGATGAACTTGAGCGGCAACAGCCTGGACAACCGCCAGAACGGTCTGGTGGCCGGCAATCAAGGGGTAGCGCTCACTGTCGCCAGCGTCGATAACCGTGGTGGCGAAGTGTCGAGCAAGGCCGGTGTCACCCTGATTGGCTCGCGACTGGACAATAGCGACGGCGGGCGAGTGATTACGGGCAACGCGCTGAACCTGACCATTGATGACATCCTCAATCGCAACCAGGGCCAACTGCGCGGGCAAACCGGTTTGAACCTGCTTGCCGGGCAACTGGACAATACCGGCGGCACCATCGCCAGCCAAAAAGACAGCACACTGACCCTGCGAAGTGACCTGCAAAATGCTCAAGGCCTGATCAGCAGCGAAGGCCGGTTGACGGTCAGCGCCGCGACCTTGGCCAACCGGTTGGGCAGTCTGTCCAGTGCCGGCCAATTGAGTGTCACCACCGCGGGCGCCGTGGATAACCAAGGCGGCCGCTTGGTCACCGACGGCGGCCTGGACCTGCGCAGTGCCCGCTTCGACAATAGTCAGAAAGGCACCCTGAGTGCTCGGCAGACGGTACAAATCAATACTGGCACCCTGGACAATCATCACGGTGGCAGTATCAGCTCGGCTGAAACGCTGGGCATCGTCGCTGGTCAGCTCAACAATGGCGACGGCGGGCAAATCAGCAGCGCCAAGGCCCTTACCGCCAGCGTCAGCGGCCTGGACCAGCAAGGCGGTCAACTGACCAGCAGCGGCACGCTGAGCCTGGACCTGAACCGAGGCCAGTTGAACAACCAGGGCGGTCTGATCAACGGTCCGTTGCTGCTGCTCAAAAACCTCAAGGACGTGAACAACCAAGGCGGTGAAATTTCCAGCCGCCAGGCCTTCACCCTCACGGCTGACAACCTCGGCAACGACGGCGGCAAACTGCTGAGCAACGACGCGCTCACCCTGCGTATCAGCCAGGCCCTGGTCAACGTCAAAGGCCTGATCGCTGCAGCCGCGGTGGACGCCCGTGCAGCCACTCTCGACAACAGCGGCGGGACTCTCACAAGTCGTGGCGATGCACTGCTCAACGTCGATGGGCAACTGACCAACCAGAACCAGGGCCTGATCAACGCAACCAAGGCCCTGACCGTCAACAGCGCCGCGCTGGACAACCAGAAAGGCTCCTTTCTGGGCAGCACCATTGCGCTGGACTTTGGCAACGCTACGGGCGATCTGAACAACGCCGGTGGCCTGATCACCACGGCAGGTTCTTTGAGCCTGGGCCACCTGCGTGACTTGAATAACCAGGGCGGCGAGATCTCCAGTGCGCAAAGCCTGAACCTCAGCGGTCGCACCCTGGACAACAGCACCGGCAAGCTGATCAGCAATAACCTGCTGGTGCTCAAGGCCAACAACCTGATCAACCAGGGCGGCCTGATGTCCGGTTGGCAGGGCCTGAGCGTCAGCGGGGCGAGCCTGGACAACCGTAACAACGGCACGCTCTCCAGCCGTTACGGCGACCTTAACGCCACACTCACCCACGACTTGCTCAACAGCGGCGCCGGTGCGCTGGTCAGTCAGAAAGCACTGACGGTCACTACCGCCGAATTGGACAACAGCGACAAGGGTATTCTCACCAGCGCCGGCAGCCAGACCCTCACCGTCAACGGCCTGTTGAACAACACCCAGGGCGGAGTGATCGACAGCGGTACAACCCTGAACCTGACGGCACAGAATCTCGACAACAGCGCCGGCAGCATCACTGGCGGTACGGCGGCCACCCTCGGCCTGCTCGCCACCCTGACCAATACCAACGGCAAACTGTCCAGCGGTGGCCCGTTGTTGATTACCCGTGCCACCCAGATCAACAACCAGGGCGGTCAACTCGCCAGCCAGGGTCTGTTGACCCTGTTGACCGGCGGTTTGGATAACCGTAATCGCGGCACCGTAGCGGCCAATGAACGCCTGACTATCACTGCCAGCGGCAGGGTACAAAACGGCAGCGACGGCTTGATCTACAGCCAGAATGCCGACCTGAAGCTCACCGCCAACCGCTTGGAAAACGCCAAGGGCGCCGTGCAAAGCCAGGCGGGCCTGACACTGGACGTCGCGGGCGACATCGACAACCAGAGCGGCAAATTGATTGCCCAGGCGGGCGACCTCAGCGCGAACGCCGCCAGTGTTGATAACCGTGGCGGTGTGCTCTCCAGCCTCAAAGGCGCGCTGCAAAGCCGCATCGTCGGTGTGCTGCGCAACGGTTACGACCTGAACAACAATCGCCAGGGCGGCATCGTCCAGGGGCAAACCCTGAACTTGCTGAGCGGGGCTGTGGATAACTATGGCGGTCGCATCTCCGCACAAAGTGGCAATGCCCTGGTCTCCACCGGCAACTTCGACAACCGTAGCGGTGGGCTCTATGCCAAGGGCCTGCTGAACGTCACCGGCCATGATTTCGACAACAGCGGCGACAACGATGGTCAGGTCGCTGGCCAGCAGATCGACCTCAACCTGAGCGGTGCACTGAATAACCGCCTGGGCATCATCGAAAGTGAATCGACCCTCAAGCTCAGCGCCGCCAGCCTGGATAACCAGGCCGGCCGCCTGCGTGCTCTGGGCAACAGCGGTAGCACCGAGTTTGCCATCGGTGGCCTGTTTGATAACCGCAATGGTCTGCTGGAAACCGCCAACAACGATCTGATTCTCGGTACTGGCAGCCTGCAGAACGCTGGCGGCACGGTGTTGCACGTTGGCATCGGCCGCTTCGACATCGCTCCGGGCAATCTCAACAGTGTCGGGGGTAGCCTGGTGACGCGGGGCGACCTGACCGTCAATCAAGACGCCTGGACCAACAGCAGCGTGATCCAGGCTGGTCGCCTGACCATCAATGTCAACCAGCTCGACCAGACCACCGGCGGCCAATTGTTGGCCGCCCAGCGCTTTATCGGCAGCGGTGGCAACTGGTCCACCAACGGCTTGATTGCCAGCGATGGTAGCCTCGACCTGACCCTGAGCGGCGCCCTGAACAGCACCGGGCGCATCAGCAGCCTGGGCAACTTGAACGTCAATGTCGCGCAATTGAACCTGAGCAACACCGCCAGCATCGCCGGCGGCGGTATCACCACCGCCAATATCGCGGGAACCCTGAATAACTACGGGCGCCTGACGTCCGCCACCGACCTGAGCCTGGCCGCAGGCGCTATCAACAACTACGCCACTCTTGGCAGTGGCCAGAACCTCATCGCCACCACCGGCGCATTGCTCAACGACCACGGGCTGATCTTCAGCGGTGGCGACATGGGCCTGCGGGTTGATTCGCTGAACAACAGCTACGCCGATATCTACAGCATGGGCAACCTGAGTATTGACCGTGACGGTAAGGGTGGCCTGGCCAGCAGCATCATCAACAGCTCTTCGAACATTCAGAGTGACGGCAACCTGAACCTGGCCGCGTCGGCGATCAAGAACCTGCGTTCGGTGTTGACCACCAATGACGGCGGCATCTACACCGCCTCGATTACTGAGTTTCCCTGCCAGGAAGGTCCTAATTACGCTGGGGATTGCCGCGGCGGTAAGGAAAACCACCTGTGGCAAGTCGTTCAGCGAGACAAGTTCGAAGTCACTGACGCCAGTGCTGCATCGAGCATCAGCGCCGGTCAAAACCTCACGATTACTGGTGGCGACCTGCTGAACGCGAGCAGCAGCATCAGCACCGCCGGCAACCTGAACATTACGGTCAACAACTTGGCCAACAACGGCATTGAGACCGGTGAGACCGAAACCTGGCGCCTGTTTATCTCCGAGCGTACCCGTGATGCCAGCGGTTGGTATTCGGCGGCGGCGGCATTCAACAACCGATACTCCAGCACGGGCGTAGCCTATAACCCTAATGACCTGAGTGGCCTTGAAGCTGCCATGGCATCGTTCATCGGCATGACCGAGCAAGAACGCACTGCCCTGCGCAAAGTCACCAAAATCGACTCCGGTGACCAACGTTACGCCGCCGTGATCCAGGCCGCCGGTGCGGCCACCGTCAAGGCCCAAGGCAACATCGACAACAGTGTCGTGCGGCCAGGCTTCAACTATGTCGGCGCCGGTGCCAAGACCGCCACCGACGCTTCGGGTGCCAGCGCGGCCAGCGGCTTCTCGACCCGCATCACCATCAATCAACAGCTGCCGCCAGACCTGGCCCAACAGCAGATCAACCCGCTGAGCCTGCCCGGTTTCAGCCTGCCCACTGGCCAAGGCGGTTTGTTCCGCCTGAGCGGCGAAGGCACTGCCACCCCCGTCAATACCGGGCCACAAAGCTGGACCTTGGGCGGCAATAACCTGGCCACGGCGGATCGCCCGCAAGTCACGCCGGGCATCCCGATACGTACGCAGACAGGTCAAGGCGCAGTCAATCCGCTCGACCCAGGCCAAGTCGCCCCCGTCGCCGGCAACGGCACGCCAGTCAGTGGCTTGATCATCAACCGAGTGCAGGGCCTGCCCGACAGCCAGTTCGCATCCAACCCGCAAAAGTACCTGATCGAAACCAACCCGCTGCTCACCAATTTGCAGCAGTTCATGGGCTCCGATTACCTGTTGTCGAAATTGGGCTACGACCCGGACCAATCCCAGAAGCGCCTGGGTGATGGTCTCTATGAACAACGCCTGATTCAGCAGGCGGTGATCGCCCGCACCGGGCAACGCTTCATCGACGGCCAGACCAGCGACGCTTCGATGTTCAAGTACCTGATGGACAACGCCATCGGCACCAAGCAGCGCCTTAACCTGGCCGTAGGCGTCAGCCTCACCGCCGAGCAAGTGGCGGCCTTGACCCATGACATCGTCTGGATGGAAAACGCCACTGTCGCCGGCCAACAAGTACTGGTGCCGGTGCTCTACCTGGCCCAGGCCAGCAACCGCCTGGCACCCAACGGCGCGTTGATCACCGGCAGCGACCTGAGCCTGATGGCCGGGGCCAACCTCGACAACGTCGGCACCCTGCGTGCCACCCAAAACCTGGTCGCCAGCGCCGGGCGCGACATGGTCAACAGCGGCCTGATCGAAGCCGGCAACCGTCTAGACCTGTTGGCCGGTAACAACCTCACCAACCGCGCCGGTGGCATCATCGCCGGCCGCGACGCCAGCGTGGCTGCCGTCAACGGCGATGTACTCAACGAACGCAGCATCACCAGCCATCAAAGCAGCAGCGGCTACCGCACCGAACGCACCGACTTCGTCGACAGTGCTGCTCGCATCGAAGCTGCCAACAACCTGAGCCTGGGCGCCGGGCGCGACGTCAACAGTGTGGGCGGAGTACTGAAAAGCGGCGCCGACACCGTCATCCAGGCTGGCCGCGACGTCAACCTGGCCAGCGCCGAACAGCGCAACGCCAACGCGGTTACCACTCGCTCACGCAGCGATAGCGTCACGCAATACGGCACCGTCATCGAAGCCGGCCGCGACTTCCAGGTTGTCGCCGCTCGCGATCTCAGCGCTATTGGCAGCCAGATCGATGCCAAGCGTGATTTGGCCATGGCCGCCACGGGTAATTTGACCTTGGCCTCGGCGGCGAATGAACAGCATTCGGCGGGGAGTACGAAGAAGGTCAAGAGCCAGGAAGATCATGTTCAACAAGTGTCCACCACGCTCAAGGCGGGCGGGGATGTGACGTTGAGTGCGGGGCAGGATTTGGCGTTGGTGGCCAGTACGGTTAATGCGGGGGATGAGGCCTATCTGGTGGCGGGTAAAAATCTTGCCCTCAAGGCGGCTGAAGACCAGGACTACAGCTTCTACAGCAAGACCAAGAAGAGCTCGTCGGGCAAGAAATTCCGTCTTGATGAAACTGACTCCGTCAGTAACGTCGGCAGCCTGGTCAGCTCGGGTGGCAACAGCACGCTGGTAGCCGGTGAGAACTTGCTGTTGGCGGGGAGCGCCGTGACTGCGGAGAAAGGTGCGGCGAAATTGGTAGCGGGCAAGGATGTACAGATTCTTGCCGTGACTGATTCCGATAGCGCCCGCCATGAGCGCAAGGAAAGCAAAAGCAGTTGGGGTGGGTTCAAGTCGAGCAAGGTCGAGGACAAGGTTGACGAGAAACGCACGACGGCGGTGGGTAGCATGGTCTCTGGTGAGACGGTGAGCGTTGCGGCGGGGCAAGACGTGAAAGTGACAGGGTCGTCTTTGGTCAGCACTGGCGATCTGGCCGTTCAAGCCGGACGTGACTTGACCATTGACGCCGCGCAGAACACTTTTTCGCGCACCGATATGCACAAGGAAAAGAAACGTGACCTGACCGGTGTACTGACCGGTAACAAGCTGGGCCTGGATGACATGACTGGCAACCAGCATCTGTTTATCAACAGTCAGAAGCACAACGGCACGGCACAGGAAACCACGCTTACTGGCAGCACTATCGGATCAAGTGCTGGCAACGTGACGTTGACGGCTGGGCGCGAGTTGAGCGTTGTGGCCAGTGACTTGGTCAGCACCCAAGACATGTCCTTGAATGGCGCGAATGTCACCATCGCTGCAGGGATCGAAACGGCCAACCAGACCAGTAAGGACAGCTCCAGAAGTTTGGCGGTGGGACGCGTGATTGGCGGGACAATCATCGATACCGCCAAGAGCATCCGCAATGACGTACGGGCCGCGCAACAGGCCGATGACAGTCGCCTGAAGGCCGTCAAAGGCGCCCAAGCGATGCTTTCGGCCTACAACGCAATGAGCGGTGATGACAGCGCGGCCAATGAGTCGGACGGCAAGCCTGCCAACAGCAAAGGCTCTGTGATTAAGATTGGTACCGAGCTGGCGTCTACGCGCAAGAAAAGTACCAGCGAATACAACGCCGAAACGGTCAAGCAATCGACCCTCAACAGCGGTGGCAGCCTGGCCATCGTCGCTACTGGTGATGCACCGAAGACCAAGGGGGATATTCATGTCATTGGTAGCAGCATCAAGTCCAAGGACACCCTGCTGCTGGCGAAAAACAACATTACTCTGGAAAGCGCCCAGGATCGAAGAAACTGGGATAACCAGAACACCACCAACAAGACCAGCATTGGCGCCAGTTTCAACATTGGTGAGCAGCTTGGCTTCACCCTCGACCTGGGTGCAAAAATGGCCAAGGGCATGGGTACTGGTCATGACGTCACCCAAGTCAACAGCACGGTAGACACAGGCATTTTGGTTCTCAAAAGTGGTCAGGACACCACGCTGGCAGGTGCTCAAGTGCGGGCTGACGCCATCAAGGCGGATATTGGCGGAAACCTGAACATCGCCTCACGTCAGGACGAGGCAAGCCAGAAGAACAAACAAACCAGCGGTGGTGTGGGCGTGAGTATTTGTGTGCCGCCGTTCTGTCTGGGGTCTATGGTATCGGGCTCTGCCGAATTCGCTGGCAGCAAAATGAACAGCGATTACCGGGCGGTGACTGATCAGACTGGCTTGTTTGCGGGCAAGGGTGGTTACGACATCAACGTTGGTAAAAACACCACGCTTCAGGGCGCAGTGATTGCCAGTGAAGCAAGCGTCGACAAAAACCATCTCAGTACTGATCGGTTATTGGTCAGTGACATCAAAAACAAAAGCGATATCAAAAGCCAGGCCGCGAGCCTGAGTTATTCCGGCGCCACCGCAGGACTTGACGACGCCCGCTCGGGTGTCGGCGGCTCGATGCCATTGCTGCTCAAAGACTCTGACAGCAGTAAAACCCGCAGCGCTGTCAGCCCTGGGACCATCGTCGTACGTGACGCTGCCGGGGAGAATGATCTGGTGGGTTTGAGTCGCGACACCGCCAATGCCAACAAACAACTTGATCGGCCTGACGAGAAGGCCATGCAGGAGCGGATCGACCTGATCCAAAGCTCGGCGCAGCTTTCTAGCAGCGTGATCAGCATGGTGGGTAAAGCCAAGGCGGATGAGGCTAATAAACTGCGCAAGCAGGCGGAGGCGCAGGCTAACGCAGGTTCGTCTGATGCTGCAGGAACTGCACGTGCAGCCGATGCAGCGTACGCAGAGGCCCAGCGCTGGCAGGTCGGTGGCGATAAGAAAATGATGGCCGATATTGCATCGGGCCTGGTTGCTGCGGGCCTGGGTGGTGCAACGGGCGGTACGGCGGTTGGGATTGTTGCTAATACGTCGTCCAGTGACATTTTCAACAAGATAGGTACGTTTGCTGACGCTCAGAAAAATAGAGAGGGTATTGATAGCGCGACTAAAGCTGCGTGGGGTGAAGGCGGGGCGGCGCGAATCCTGTTGCATGCGTTGGCGGGGGCTGCGATCGGGTTGTCCAGTGGCAGTGTGGAGAGTGGTGCGCTTGGGGCTGGCGCGTCAGCAGCGTTGATGCCGTTCATTGACAAAGCCCTCAGCGACAGTGCAATGACAGTTGCAGACCAAAATGCCCTTGCCTCGCTGATTGCGACAGGGGTCGGGGGAGCGGTTGGATCGAGTAACGGTACTAACGGTGCAGTCGTGGCCGGCGGTACGGCTTATGGTGTTGACGCGTTTAACCGGCAGTTGCACAAACAGCAAGAAATTCCGGTTCTGGAGAAGAAGGCTGAAGAGCTGGAGAAAACCTTAGGGAAACCCGGCTCCAGTTCACGTTGGATTGATTTATTGATGATCGCAGCCGGTGGTGCCGTTGACGTCGCCGACGAGGCGCGATTGAACCAATTGGTCTTGCAGTCTCAGGGTAATGACCCGGAATCTCAGCATTTCGCCGCGGACTTAAATATCGCCAAAGGCATCGTTGCTCAATTGTCTGCGCAACAAATTCCGCTGACGTGGAGCAACGGAAGCCAGATTGTTGCAAATGGCGAGAAGGTCTTTGCATTCGGCGCTACCGAAAAACAATTCAATGATTCAACGCTGTTCAACGCGGCGGGGTTGTATGGACCTGGCGCTGTTTATGAACAGTGGCGTCAGTATGGCCAGGAGCAGACGGGTCAACACTCTGGTGAGATTGCAAAGCTGTCGAGCTACGACTCCAACGTAGAAGCTGCGGCCCAGCGCCTATCGGTTCTGGCAGGTAAAGGGATTGTGACTGTCTCTCCAGAGTTGGATGCGGCCATGTTGGTGATGCCGGGGGCCAAGGCTGCGAAGACTGTCCTTGAGACAATTCTGGAGAAGATGGCGGCTAAGAAAGCGGCGGGGGGATTAGAGGTTGGTGCAAAAGGAACTTCTCCAAAGAATCAATCATCGATCGGCGCTATTGCTGATAATGAAGCAGGAGGGTTTTCTTATTACGACCGTTTTAAAAGGGCTGACGGTAACTGGGATTGGCCGAAAGAATTTGGCTTCTCTGGTAGCCCTGTTAAGAGCACATTACCAGTTGGTACTAAATTGGACCGGTATGGTGGACCTGAAGGCTCTTTCTTATCGCCTCAAGGCGTTCCGTTTGATCAAAGAGCATTGGCGCCTGGCTCAAAAGCCGGAGGATATTATCAGTATGAAGTGATTAAGCCATTGCCAGTCGTTCAAGGGAAAATTGCTCCTGCATTTGGTGAGCCAGGAGGGGGTACTCAAATTTTGCCTAATTTTTCTGAAAGGTTTAATGTTGAACGATTAGTGAAAGAAGGTTTTCTGAAGAGGACTAATTAGTATGAAATCAGTCATCGAAAAAATACAAGAGTCAACTTACTCCTTGGGCGAGCAGATTGGAGCATCAAGATCTCTTTTGATTGTTAAGAGTAGCTCTCCAGAAGATGGGAGTCCTCATGTGGAAATTAACTCAGGTGAGTTTGACTACGTGTGCTCTGAGAGAGGTTTTGAAATATACAGAAGGCGCACGGCCTCTTTGGATGAGTTGCTGTATTGGATAATTAGTAGTGTGGCCTTTAAATTGGCTTCAGACTATGAACTAGCTAATAGGATTTTCGGTGTCGACTCGCGGAGGTTGATTTTTTCAAAATATATTTCAATTCTTGGGCAGGTCAATGAAGAGTGGGAAAAAAAGGCCTCTGATGAGGTTAAGTTGATATTAATTAACGCCCCGTACTCTGATGCATAGGTGCAAAAGCGACTGGTCAGATCGACAACCCTCCAGTGAAGAGTGGATGGAAGGTCGGTGATGACGTCTATAATCAAACGGCTAAAGGCAACGACCCCTCCTGGTCTGCTGTCCGGTCTAGGTTTTGGAAAAACGAGGCTGCTGCTCCCAACGCATCTGGGAAAAGGTGGGAAAAGGGGACGGATTTATTTTTCACTCATTTGCTAGGCTGTAATCTCCTAAAGAAGGAGGTTACTTATGCCCAGGATGGGACGTGTTGTTCTGCCAAATTACCCACACCACGTTGTACAACGTGGTCACAACCGCCAGGTGGTGTTTGCAGCGCCGGAAGATTACCAGCGCTACGTAGGAGATCTTCGAGAGCTCAAGGATGAATTTGGAATAAAGGTATACGCCTATTGCCTGATGACCAATCATGCTCATCTGTTAGTCGCGCCAAGTGAGTCGGTGGCTGGGTTGGGGCAGTTAATGAAGGTGCTTGCTGCTCGGGCCACCCGTTATCGGAACAGGCTAGAGGGGCGAACAGGTACGTTATGGGAAAGCCGCTACAGGTCAAGTGTGGTGCAATCAGAGACCTACCTACTGGCGTGCTGTCGGTACATCGAACTGAATCCTGTACGTGCCTGCATGGTGGCGGATGCAGCGGATTACCCATGGTCGAGTTATAACGCTCGCGTCGGCAGTTCACCTGATAGCGATTGGTTGGACATTGATACTTGTTTTGATGTGTTGGGGGACACAACGCTGGAACGTCACGAAAACTACAAAATATTTATGAGTCAGTCTGTTTCAACTGAAGAGCTAAAGACAATTCGTCAGGCTCTACAGCGTGGGCAACTTACCGGGACTACTCGTTTCATTGATGAGGTTGAGCGTATAGCAGGAATCCGAATCGAGCATCGGGGTCAGGGTAGGCCACGGCGTGATGCATAAAAATAAATCCGTCCCCTTTTTGCTCCTTTTTGCTCTTTTTGCTTTCGGCCTATATGGACTTCCTGCTCAAGAACGCGAAAACCGGAGACGTCAAATGAACCTGTTGAAACTTTCGGCGGGCTTATTGGCCTTGGCGTTGCTGGGCGGTTGTGTGGCACCGAAGACCGTGGATTACTCGGCCTTCAAACAGGCTCGACCCAAGTCGATCCTGGTCTTGCCGCCAATCAATGAATCCCCTGAGGTGCAGGCGTCCTACAGCCTGATGTCCCAGGTGACTTACCCATTGGCAGAAGCCGGTTACTACGTGTTGCCGATTGCCCTGGTGGACGAAACCTTCCGCCAGAACGGCCTGACCACGCCCACGGATATCCAGGGCGTAGCGCCGGGCAAGCTGTATGAGATCTTCGGTGCGGATTCGGCGCTGTACATCACCGTCAGCGAGTACGGCACCAAGTACATGCTGATTTCCAGCGATACCGCCGTGACCGCCTAGGCCAAACTGGTGGACCTGCGCACCGGTACCACCCTGTGGACTGGTTCAGCGCGGGCGTCCAGCGAGGAAGGTAACAGCAACGCTGGTGGCTTGGTGGGGATGTTGATTGCGGCAGCGGTCAAGCAAGTGATCAACAGTTCCTCCGATGCGGCGCATCCGATTGCCGGCATTACCAGCGCTCGATTGCTGTCGGCGGGCCAACGCACAGGGATCCTCTACGGGCCGCGTTCGCCCAAGTACGGTTCGGATTGAGTGTCAGGCTTGCGAGGTAAGGCCCTCTCTGGCAGCCATTGCCAGTAAAGGGCTTGATGGTCTTGGGGAAGTGGATGACTGCCGATTACAGGCTCAGGCAGACAATATCTTCGGGCTTTATCAGTCCCGTGCTTTTGACGAGAAAGTCCGTCCGGCCATTGCCGGTCAGGTCGACGCCGATATAGTACCGACCGCTATGTTCGTTGTACTTCACCACGGTGTCGCCAATACGCCCCGTGTAAGACTCGACCAAGATGAACGGAGTGTTGGCCTCCATCATCACGCCGTCCAGGTTGATCTTATCCCGGCCGCTGACGAAGTCCGTCAGCAACCGTGCGTTGTCATAGGTTGAGTCGCTGGCCTTTTCGAAGGTGAACTGCGATTTTACCAATGGGTTAATGACGGGTGGAATGACGGGTATCGTCTTGTTGCGCTTGTCAGGCACGACTGTGTTGGTGCCGACGATATCAGTCGGCTTGACCTGCCCATGGGACTTTATCATCAGGTCGGCTTTGCCATTTCCTGTCAGGTCGATGGACACGGAACCCATGCCACTTTGCGCGTCATAAGTGAGGAACGTGTCACCCGCTTTGCCTGTAAACCCACTGACGAACGTCAGGGTTGAAGTGTTGGCGTTTTGCATTGCCCCGGACACGTCGATTTTGTCGGTGCCACTGGTGAAGTCCATGATCGTGTCTGGATTTTCCGGTGTGGAGTCGCTGGCCAGGTTGTAGCCAAAGGTATCCGCGCCACCGCCTCCTCGCAGGTGGTCTGCGCCTGTTCCGCCGGTGAGGCGGTTATCGGTGTCGTTGCCGATAAGGGCATCATCGCCTGAACCGCCAACTGCATTTTCTATGGTGCAGCCCCTTGCGATGGACAAGTTGCCCTTGAGCCCGCCGACATCAGAGAACGACCCGGCCTTGAGATTGATTACCTGGTTGGCGCGGTAGCCAGACATGTCCACGGTATCGTTGCCGGCACCGTCCCATATACAGCCGACAAACTTATCTTGGGCAGCGGTCAGCGTGTAGTAGTCCCGTCTCGTATTGGAATTGAAGCCATAGATATTGTCTTCTTTGCGAGTTTCGTGATTGGTCCCGTATTTCTGCTGGATAGTGTAAATGTCATCCATCATCGGTGCCTTAGGTTTAGCCCCCAGGTGCTTGCCACTGCTGCGGTCACCGAAGTAACTCATGACGGTATGCGCGACAGAATCCTGGGCATACGCACGTTGGCTTTCACTGGCGCTGCCGTTGTAGTTTCCGGGGTGGCTCAAACCGAGCGCGTGCCCGATTTCATGGGTCATGACAACCCGAGTCGCCATTCCCGGGCTATAAAGCGTTTCACCACCCCCACGCCTGCCGGGCGTCGGATAGGTACCCTGAGCGGTACGTACACTATTGGAAATACCGAAGGTCAATCGCCCCTCAGCCGGGCCACCATTTTCGGTGAAGGTCAAGTTGGCTGCATCTGCCCACGATTCTATGGATCGTCGAGCTTCCTGCTTCTGTGTCTCGTTGAATCCGGAGCCCCCACGTCCGCTATGGAATGAGTAGGAAATCTCGGTTTTGTTGTTTTGATTATTGTCTTGCCACTTTGTAGTTCTTTGAGATAGTTGTTGAACGGCCTGTCGGGCGTCGAAGGAGCGTTTGTTTACTTTGGAGATATAGGGATCATCGGGGCGTAGCGTGTCGTCTTTAGTATTGCTGATAGCCTCTCGGTTTCTGTTGCCCGAATCACGCTCGAGTACGGTTGAGCGACGCTCTGGTTGAATGATCTGGCGTAGACGAAAACTTTGAATGAGCGCTTTAAAAAACGGATGGAAAACAAAGTGCAGGTTGTCCGGGTAGAACACACCCTTTCGCGCCTGCGCCTTATCTGGAGTGTTGAATAAGGATGGAATGTAAGAGCTTCCAGAGTAGATTTTCAATGGGGTGGATCTCTTCTAGTTATTTATATTTAGTCCTGTTGTAAAAAGCATAAGCAGCGTCCATTTGCAGTGAAGTAATCTGGCATTCCCCAGGGAGGTGTGCCAACGCTTTATTTGTTTCCTGAGAGTGATGGGTCTGGTAAGTCATATGTTGTTGCAGCTGTTGTTCTGTGTTTGTTGGAAGTTGGTTTGGCAGAGTATTGATTTTTAAAGGTTTTATTTTGCACATGTAAACTTGTTTTGAATGAGTGGAAAGTTTGAAATTAATGGACATTTAAATTCGATTACATAGCGAAGATGTTGTCTGCTTGGTTTGTCAGGTCTTTGTAGGTTTAAATTTTTTTGAAGGATATTTTTACTTTTATCTGGCCAATTTCTCATGCCCAGATAAGGTATGCCTTACATGGCATTATCTACCTACTGCAAAGTTGCTCCATTTTGAGATGGGGCGGCGCCCAATCAACAAAAAGGGAGGCAGTTCAAAAAAAACTTACCGCTTAACCCGAACCCTGAGTGCTTTGCGTCTGACCCTGTGAACGGATCATTCACTCTTGAGGTTCAGCCCATGTCCCGTCCTCTCCTGCTCCTGCGTCCTGCCGCCCAAGGCTTTACCGTTACCTTGCTGGTAGCGCTGGCCGGTTGCGGGTTGTCTTCATCCCGTGACGCCCCCCAAACATCCGAAGCCGCACCCATCCCCGAATTGCAAAGCGAACCCGCTCACGTACAGGGCGCCATGATCAAAAGAATGGCCGCTCCTGCACCGATGGCCACGCGCTTGGTCATGCGCGACTCGCAGGCCATGGCGTACCGTGCCGAACCCCGCGAACAGTATAAAAACCTGACGGACAACCCCGTCTACAGCGTCGCGCAAACCCCGGTCTCGACCTTCAGTGTCGATGTCGACACCGGCAGTTACGCCAACGTGCGACGTTTCCTCAATCAAGGCCGCTTGCCGCCCGAAGGCGCTGTGCGACTTGAAGAAATGGTCAACTACTTCCCCTACGAGTACGCGCTGCCCACCGACGGCTCACCCTTTGGCCTGACAACCGAGGTGGCGCCCTCGCCGTGGAACCCTCACACCCGCCTGTTGCGTATCGGTATCAAGGCGTCGGATCGCGCCGTTGCCGATCTGGCGCCGGCCAACCTGGTATTTCTGGTGGATGTGTCCGGCTCCATGGACCGCCGCGAAGGCCTGCCGATGGTTAAAAGCACCCTGAAACTACTGGTGGATCAGTTGCGTGATCAGGATCGGGTGTCGCTGGTGGTCTATGCCGGCGAGTCGCGGGTTGTACTTAAACCCACTTCAGGCCGCGACAAGGTGAAGATCCGCAACGCCATCGACCAGTTGACCGCTGGCGGTTCGACGGCCGGCGCCTCGGGTATCGAACTGGCCTATCAGATGGCTCGCGAAGGCTTTATCGACAAGGGCATCAACCGCATCCTGCTGGCCACTGATGGCGACTTCAACGTCGGTATCAGCGACTTCGACAGCCTCAAGCAGATGGCTGTTGACCAGCGCAAAAGTGGAGTTTCCCTGACCACCCTGGGTTTTGGTGTGGATAACTACAATGAACACCTGATGGAGCAACTGGCCGACGCCGGTGATGGCAACTACGCCTACATCGACACCCTGCGCGAAGCGCGCAAGGTGCTGGTGGAGCAGCTCAGCTCGACCCTGGCAGTGGTGGCACGGGATGTGAAACTGCAGGTGGAGTTCAACCCGGCCCAGGTCAGTGAGTACCGCCTGCTGGGTTATGAAAACCGCGCCTTGAAGCGTGAGGATTTCAACAACGACAAAGTGGATGCTGGTGAGATCGGTGCCGGACATACCGTAACGGCGTTGTATGAAATTGTTCCGAAGGGCGAAAAGGGTTGGCTGGAGCCGCTGCGCTACGCCTCAGCAGCAACCGTTGAGGGCAAAACTGCCGAGCTGGCCATGTTGCGAGTACGCTACAAACCCGCGGAAGGTGGTAGCAGTCGCTTGATCGAACACCCCATCAGCAGCGAGCAAAAGAACGCCAGCGATGACCTGCGCTTTTCTGCCGCCGTAGCCGCGTTTGCCCAACAGCTCAAAGGGGAGGGCCGCTACACTGGCAACATGAGCTTGAAGGACACCGCTGCCCTGGCCCGCTCGGCTCGAGGCGACGACCCGTTCGGCTTGCGCAATGAGTTTGTGCAATTGGTGGAGCTGGCGCAGAGTCTCAGCAAGCCCTGATATCGAACACGACGATCCATTGTAGGAGCGAGCTTGCTCGCGAAAAACTCAGGAGCAACGCTGGTATTCAGTTGCCCCCGCGCAATCGTTAACGACCTTCGCGAGCAAGCTTGCTCCTACAGATCAGCCAGCCACAGGAGTTCGTCACCCACATGCCTGCTCCAACCGATCCACCCAGCGACGAATCGTTGCTGGCCCGCTACCGCAATGGCGACGGGGCTTCTTTCGAAGCCCTTTATGCGCGACATCGACAGGGCCTGTACCGGTTCCTTGTGGGCTTGAGCAACAAGACCGAGTTGGCTGAAGAAGTCTTCCAGGAGACCTGGCTCAGCCTGATCCGCAGCACTACCCAGCCACAAGGCCGGGCGAGTTTTCGTACCTGGTTGTTCCAGATTGCCCGCAACCGTCTGATTGATCATTGGCGCAAGCATGGCATCCGCAACCCATTGCACGACAGCTACGATGAGCAAGTTCACGCTCAGCCCGACGACACCGCCAGCCCCGAGCAACTGCTGAGCCTGAGCCGCGACCAGGGCCGCTTGGACGCTGCCTTGCAGAGCCTGCCCGAAGACCAGCGGGAAGTGTTTCTGCTGCGCCTGCATGGCGAGCTGGAAGTGCCGCAAATCGCCGCCCTGATCGGCGTCCCGCTGGAAACGGTCAAAAGCCGCTTGCGTTACGCCCAGCAGAAATTACGTCGGCTGCTGGCCGAGGAGGTACCTGCATGACTGACTCCCGACATACCTCGGATCCCACCGACGAGGTGCTGATCCAACATTTGCGTCAACACACCAGCGGCGAGCCACCGGCAGCGCTGGACGCTTTCATTCTGGCCACCGCCCACCGCGAAGCACCGATGCCTCAGCCAAGCCTGTGGCAACGTTGGTTGCAGGCCTGCCAACGACCGCGCTGGCAAATGGCATTTGCCACTGTTGCAGGTGTAGCGCTGATGATTGGGTTGGTGGTGCGTTCGCCGGTGCCCACCGCCGAATTGCCCATGCCCGAGGTTGCGCAGTACGCCGCCGCGCCACCACCGCCAGCGCTGGCCGCTCCAGCGGCACCCGCGCCCATGGCCCGGCTCGCCATGACGCCCCAGGCTGACAGTGTGCAGGTTCAGGCAGAGGCCACGAGCCTGCTGCCGGATAAGTCAGTGGCGAAAATGAGCAAGCGGGTGGCTGTGGCTCCGCTGCCTCTGGAGCAAGAACTTCTGGAAATTGTGCGCCTGCGCGAAGCGGGTGAAGCGAAGGCGGCCGATGAAAAGCTGCTGGCGCTGTATGAACGCTTTCCCCGGGTAGACTTGCCGGCCCGGCTGGAGGCGTTGCAAAAGCGTTGAATAAACGCCCACGAAAAAGCCCCAGGTCTTTCGACCTGGGGCTTTTTCGTTTGTATCTGGTGCCCGGCGTCGTTTGAACTGGATAGTAAGAGGCCCGTATTTATTGGGTCTGTTTGGTGGTGCTTCGGTTAGGCATACACGTGGGCATACACGGCGCTTCCTTCTGGCCACTTTTTCGTGGCATCCCCGTGGGGCAAAGCAACACCAAATCGTTAGTGATGTGTTGCCATTCAGCTGAGTAGTTACTTCTTCGTTCGACCTTCTGCCCCCAGCGCCAGTTGGTTTTCATTCATGCGCTTGAGTAATGACGCAAGCAAAGGGGTGTCTTCCATGGTGTTCTCCCGCCGTGTTGTCAGGTAGTCAATCTACCTCGAGCCAGTCGCATTGCATATCAGCTGTCCTCACCACCTGGTGCTCGGGAGTCACGCTGGTCATCTTGATCCACCAGAGGCCAACAATGTGGTGTAGGGCCAATTTGGAAAGGCAGCATGAGAGCACATATCCAGCCCCCTCCAAAACTGGTGTAACCGGTGTTACGAGTGTAACGCCCTTCACCAAACGCCCGTTTTCATTGGATTTCACGCCTGTTACACAGTTGAGCGACATAGCGTACATCCGATGTAACGCTGCCCGTGCGTGTAACGCTAAAGTCAGCATCCAGGTGTTGTGGGCAGGCACTTTGCGCTCCAGCCTACCAAGCGAATTTCGCCGGCTCCGCCTTTCGATGAGAGGAATCACGTTTGCTGGGCCTGACCTTCAGCCAGACCCAGGGCCACCTGGGGCGTTACCTGGAGGACATGTAGGGCAAGGTATTCCGTCGCTATATGTTGCTGGTAAACGAAGCAGCCCCACGCCTTTGGAAGGTCACGCCTCTGTAACGGAGGGGTAGGTAGTGTCATGATTCGCCGGAAATGAACTTCGCAGCTAGGCAAATCTATGACCGATACGCCGCAACATCAGCTTCTTGCTGGGCTGCCGGGTGATGGCCCTCTTCCTCTCCAGTTCAGTGCAACCGGCCAAGGGCAGCATAGTGAGGGGATCGTTATCAGATTCTTGCCGGAAGGGATGCCTTCTTGGGTGGGGAACTTCCAACCCGGTTTTTGCCGCTTCAACAGTGTGTTGGAAGTGGAGTCGAGTTTTCACGTGATCGTAGTTGCCGGTGGTCAGGGTTACATCGTGGACGTTCGTAACGGACTGCTCTTGAAGCACTTCGGTGGCGATATTGAGAACTTGATCAGCATTCCAGAGCTGGGTAGCACCCTCGTTTCAAATGGGCTGTGGCTTAGGCTTTTCAAAGGAGAGGCTGAGGTCTGGTGCACTGAGCGTTTGTCTTTAGACGGGATTAGGGATATCCAAATTTCGCTCGCGGATGGGTTTATTACGGGGGAGGGATGGTACATGGAGGACTCCTGGTCCCCGTTCAAAGTTTGCATTTCCTCCGGAGAGGTTATAGGAGGAGCTTTCGAGTCACTTGACTTCAGCTAGTCAACCTCGCCATTTCCAGGGGGTTAACGCAGGGGACCCTGGCGGCATTCGAGGGACACGGGGCATGAAACCCGCGGGATCGAGTTAGTGGGAGGCGTTGGAAGTTACTGAAATTTCAATCGTTGAAATTGAAAGGACCTTGAAGAAAAAGGGCCATCGTTACAGCTTCGGTAAAGGTGGCGGTATCTGTTGCTGATAGCGAACGCCTGTATGGCGTCAACCATGATCATGGGTGTCAACCACGTCAACCTGTCAACCGACGTAGGAAAGACTGCCGCTAACACGATCCCGCGGGTTCTATGCCCCGTACTTAGAAGAGTGCTTCAGGGTCCCCACCATCGAACCAAATCCAAGAGCATGACCACCCGCCTCGCTGAAGGAGCAATACTAACGGGGCTAGGGGGCAACCCTATTAAAACCGTGTTACGTGTGTTACGCGTGTTACGTATACATATAACTATATGATTTTATTAGATTTATTTAGCGTTACACGGCTGTGACTGGTTTGCCGGTGCGCGTGTTACATGGCAAATAGGTGTTACATAAATGAATGCCTTAGGAGGAGCTGTTTGTGATGGTTACGGCGGGTGTCATCGAATTATGGCTTTCGTTCAGAAAGGCAGCTGCCGGCCAAATGCAGCATGTTGGGCATGACCGCATTCGACTCATAGCTACCGGCCGAAGGGACCTCTACACTTGGCTTGGGGTAATGGCTTTCTGATCTCAGTCCGACTACGATCATTCGCATCACGGAGGAATCGTAATGAGTCAGTACCTTTTGAGTTTTGCAAAACAGAATCTTGAAGGGCGTACTGACGCATACCTTGTGTTGCTCTGGTGTATGTACCAGGCCAACCAGAGCAAGGGCCGCTATTCCGATCACATCAAAGCACACATCACGGCGGCAGCTGATCAGTTGCTGGGTCGCAACTACCAGCGCATCGCCACCCGCTTCAAAAAGGTGCTCGATAGCAAGCCGGAACTCGATCGCATACCGCCGTCCGGCCTCGGTACGTTGGATTACTTACGCGTGAAAAACTTCCGAGGATTCGGAGAGTTTGGCCCTGACGACACAGGCACCTTCATTCGATTCAGCAAGCTGAAGAACATCTTCTACGCACCCAATGGCGGCGGCAAATCATCGTTGTGCGAGGCGTTGGAAATCGGTACCACTGGCGATATCAAAGAAGCGGCCAGGCGCAAGACTAAAGTGAATCAGTACATCGCACGGGGAGCAGTCAAGCCCAAGCTCATGCTGATGGGAACGGACAAGCTACCAGTCCAGCGAAGCATCAGTTGGTCAGGCTGTTTCATCGACCGGAACCGTCTTCAAGAATTCTCGCTCTTGGGCTCCAAGGATACTGGCAGTGCTGAGAGTGATGTCCTGGCTACCTTGTTTGGTTTGGAGGAACTCCAGGATGTCATTTCTCGGTTCGTCCGGCCTGAAAGCTTCTCGCTCAAAGCTTTCCTGCGTGTCGACCAAGTCGAGGCACTGGATGCCCTGGAGTGCACCCGAGTCAACCTAGGTCATCTACGGCGTAAGCATAGGGCAGACCTTCAAGCATCCATCTCCGAGAGTTGCAGGCTGCTGGGGCTGAAGGCCGACCAAGACTTCGATGTCCGTCCGAAGGTCTTAAGGTTGCGCGACACGGTAGAAATGCATATTCGCGGTGCGGAGCGCCTGCGAGCCGCCAAGGTACCGTTCGCTATCCCGCTGAAGCAGGTGAAGCGTATCTGTGCTATTGCCAAGCGTTTGCTTCACCGTAGAGCCGATATCGAGAAAGTATTTCTGCAGAGGGCCAGCGACGTCAATTATCGCGCCGTGTTTGAGGCATTGGAGGCTATCGAGCAGTTGCAGGTCGCGGAAACCTGTCCCGCATGTCTGACGCCCCTCGAGCGGGTGGTGGTGAATCCGTTCGAGAGGGCGCGAGAGCAGATCAAGGCGCTGGGTGAGCTGGATTTCCTCAAGCAATCCAGGCAGCGAAATGACGCTCGGATTGCGCTATGGGCTTCAAAAGTCGCCACGGGAATCAGCTCGCTGAAGGGCAATGAAGATGCGGAGGTTCACTGCCCACTGAAGATGGACGAACTGGAGGCGGTGCTTGCAAAGTTCCATGCCGCTACCGATCGCTCAGAAGTGGCGTCGTTCGTTCTCGACTCGTTTCTGAAACTCTGCGCAGGGAGTGCAGATCAGATAGAGGTCTACTTGCGCGGCTGCGAGCATAAGCGTCGGGAAGTTGGCCAGGCAGAGGCCCGGGCAGCACGCCTCGAAGCTCGAGTGGCGAAGCTGAAAGAACTTGATGAATTGCTGAAGCAGGAGTTCGACAGCAAAAAACTGGCGAAACGCGAGTTCAAGATTGCCAACGACCAGATGGCAGAGCTGATCAAGCAGAAAGCTGCCTTGCTCAACGATGCCGTCGACAACATCCACTTCAACCAGTTGCTCAAGGATCTGGAGGCAGAGTACCGAACGCTATACCGCGACCTGCAGGATTACAAGCTTGAGCTGGAGAAAGCGCGAATCACCGGTATAGAAGCCAAGGCTGCCGAGTACTACCGTGCGATCAACAACCACGACGACGACCATGAGCAGATCGCATCGCTTAGCTTCGACCGGCAGGCGGATAGCTACAGGATCAAGATCATCAAGGTGGACGGCTCATTGCTCGATGCGTTTGCTGTGCTTAGCGAAGGGCATTTGAGGGCGTTGGGCCTGTCTATCCTCTTGGCGATGGCTGAAAAAAACAATTTCCCGCTCATCGTCTTCGATGACGTCGTAAATGCGATCGACACCGAGCACCGATCAAACATTATCGACCTGTTCTTCAGCGATGCCTACCTGCGCCGGATCCAAATGGTTGTGACCACCCATGACCGCCTCTTCTGGGAGCGGTTCTGCATCATCGCCGACCGCCACCCTCAGTGCGATCAGCACACCAGCCATGTGCTCAGCTACACGAACAAGGGCATCGTGGTGATTGATCACGCGGGAGGCTTCCAGAAGAAGGTCTATGTGGCGCTGTCGGTCTTCGACGTCCGCCAGGCGTTGCTTTATTGCCGCATCTGGTTTGAATCCATGGTACTTGAGTTCTGCATCGAAAACGGCGTCACGGTCACGGCCAACTTCAATAAGTCGCAGCTTAAGAAGAGCATGTACCTGCAGGTCAGCCTGGAGCATACCTTTTCGCTGGTGGAGCCGTTCATTGACTACGACCTGTCGTACTTCAATTTCATCAAGAATGACTTAGTTAACTGGGGCGGGCAGAACCAGGAGCATCACGCCTTCGACGAGGGCAGCCTGAACTTTGTGCACTCTAAGACAAGCGGTGAAGTTTTGAGAATCTATGATGCCATCCGCTTCCTAGAGTGCCAGCTCTTCCCGGCGAGGAAAAAAGAGTCCGGAGAAAAGTATTTTGCCGAAGTCAATGAAAGAATCAAGAAAAGCCAGAGGAAACTGGCAGGCCTCGCCAAAGCGCCAGCAGAGGTGCAGAAGGAGCATCAAGCAGCGTTGGGCGCTCTGGAAAAGCGCGCCGTCGAACTCGACCAAGAGCTTCAGTTTATCGAGCAATGTCTCGCCAGCATCGCTCAACGCGAGCAAGCTAAAGAGCTGCCATGAACTCCATTCCGCTTCGCACAGATCTAGATGCTTTGGATTGATATTCTGTGGAGTATCAATGGCCGTTTTTTGCTGATTTCTGACTGTCGCGAAGGGCTTAGACCGGCCAATTGTGTTGAAAAACTCGGCTTCGGTTTCCAGGTTAGAAAAGTTCGCGCCCGAGATTGAAGTCGATATTTTGGGCAGAAGGTTCACGACTCGGATTTCGCGTAGCAGCACGCAAAACAGGTGTTTTTACCTATCAGTATCCGAGCGTTTTGGACAAACCGGCTTTTTCAACAGGATCGGCCAAGAGCGGTCATTGACCAAGGACTGGTTGCGTTGCGGCGAGCTAGATCCGCTTGTTTGGGATTAACCTGGGCTGATGTAAATCTTTGCCGTTGCACCGGGGGGGGGGGTATTCCTGAAGTGGCTGCGGCTCTAGCACATTGGTTGAAATGTTTGCTAATTCGCGGCCTTAAGCCCTAACCTAAAACCAGCTGTAAAAGGGGAAGGGCTCATTTGAAATTATGATCCGTAGCCTTTCTGTTCAGTTTACTCTTTGATCTTCTTAGCTTAATCAGCTGGATTCGCTCCTCTGAAACTCACCATACAGGTGTACGGCGAGTTCAGGCGGACGCCTATTTACTCCAGATCTAACTTTCCATAATTTTTTCCAATACTGGGTAAAAATTAAAAGTCGTGAAGTACCCTATCACTCAATTACGCTGTATTCAGACATCTCATTCCGTATTTCTAACGTGCCAGCTATAGATTTAATTATCGACTGATAATACTTTATATCTACGTAGCTTAACGAATAGCCCTTACGATCCTTTAACCACTTGGCTAAAGGCTGGTAACCTCCAACAGCGCACGACCAGATATCGGGGTCAATATTATCAAAATATTGCTCGGCATTAATCCAAATCTTGCCATCGTTAAATTTAACATTATCTACAGTTGCGTCGCCTTCACCTAAGAACGGGTAAATCGCTGAGCCCAGTGCACCAGGAACGAGCAAATGTATCTCGCGCAGCCGTTTACCGTGGCTAACCATTAGATTAAAAAAGTCGGGAGACTGAGGCCAGGGAATTTTTGGGAAGTTTGATTTTAGGAATTCGCTGTAAGCGGCTTTGTATGAAGGCCAATTTAGAATAGCATATATGTAGTCAAATATTTCTACCTCAGAAGGTAATGGACGTCCTTCAATCCCAACAATCTTTTGCATTTTTTGCAAAAGAGCAGGTTCGAAATTAAACTTTCTGCTTAAGCCATCTTCCGAGTAAACATATAGTGGGAATAAGCTATTGATGTCATATGCGCTAAATGACTTATGCCCTGCGACGCTCGCGACGACAAATCCCCCAACACCATCTTTGCTCTGACCGGGAATGCAAAGTGCCAAATTTTCTTTACCCGCCATATGCCTCATAACCTCCGCTCGAGGGCGGCAATGGAAGCCACGGGATGTACCTGTATAGTAAGTCCATCTGACATCATATGGACGGTATGCCATCTTTACTATCAGCTCTTCAGAAAAGTTATCTTTGATGTCTTTCTGTGCTGCTTCAACTTTCCAGTCCTGCGCATCGGGCCCCAGCTTGTACTTGGTCCGAGCCTCTTCAACTCCAATTTCACGAAAGTTATTTATTCGCGCCCATAGCCTATCTTTATCCATATCTATAGTTAGCGCATCTCGAGCAGTAACTATACCAACCGACCGGAGAGGCATGAAGTCTACGATGGAAAAACCTTCATCGTACATCTGTTTAAGATCTTGATTTTGTGGTGTGAACAAAAGATTGGGCAGCGTCGGTAGGATTTCAGTCCACCCTCCGTCGCTTAACTCCATACCCCATAGAGCTTCGTATTTAAAACTTCTGCTACCCCATAAATTTCTATGGAAAAGTTTTGCAAATTCTCTCTTCGTGTTTGTACTTTTTTGCCGTATAGCAATAATTATTGATACGCCTTGCTGGATATCGAATACGTTTTTATCTGGCGAACCATCAGGAGATGTCTCTTTCTTCTTGGAACTGCCGTGCAGGTCTAAAACAAATATCTTATCGAACGTGGTTAGCAAATGCCATCTCATGCCTCGAAATGTGGGGTTATCCAAATAGCCGTTATTGGTAATGTAACCGAGTACTCCATCCCCATTTTTGGCTATTGCCTGCTCCGCAAGCCTGATAAATTTGACATAGTCGTCATTCAGCCATTTCGAGTTTCGCTCTTGAAGTTTTTGCTTTCCTCCAGGCTCCACTTTATAAGCATTCAAAAGCCCAGAGATCCACTCTCCTTTATTTGCGCTTTCACCAGAATAAGGTGGGTTTCCAATCACGCACATTATCGGTGCCTGGCGTTTTATGGTATTAGCCTCACGTGCTTCTCTGGTCAGCCACTGAGCCATAAAGAGGTCGCGTACATCCCGCTCTCCTTCCTCAAGGCTGTTTGTTAGAAACACGCTCAGCCGCGGCGGATTGTCGGTTGGTTTGTAACCAAGCTCCGTCAGAACCATGTCAAGTTTAGTATGGCACATGGCATATGAAGCCATTAGCAGCTCAAAGCCGTGTAATCGCGGGATAAGGTCTTGTTCAATGTATTTTGACCATGCACCAGCTCCGGTTGCTTTAACCTTCGGCGCAATTTGCTTAATAGCCTCAGCCAAAAAGGTTCCAGTTCCCGTGGCTGGGTCAAGTATTTGTACCCTATGCACCTCTTTCTTAAACTTGATTGGTTTGCCTTTTTTATCGTTCTGTCCAGAGTCCCAATCAACTGTGATTTTTGACAGATCTGCTATGCCGTCTTCTAGACCAAATTCGGTCTGGAGTACAGAGTCGACTGCTCTTACGATAAAGTTTACTACCGGCTCGGGCGTATACCATACGCCACGGGCTTTACGTTTATCTGGATTATATGCGGCGAGAAAAGTTTCGTAGAAATGTAAGAATGGATCTTGCCGTCCTGTCAGACTTCCGAATCCCCTCATCAACCTATTAATATCAGTTGATGCAAAAACGTCAGCCAGATCATCAATAATCCACTTAAGTCGGTCATCCAATTCCGGGCCGGCAATATATCCGAATAAACTTTTTAAAAAAGGGTTAGATTTAGGCAGCAACTCAAGAGCCTCGGCCCGACTGAAGGTCTCGAGAGTGTGATCGTGAAGACGGGCGGCGAACATTCCGTAAGCTATAGTTTCAGCATAAATATCAGAAAAATCGCTGGGCGTCACATCATGTATGAGATGCTGCTTGAATGCTAAATATTGCCCAGAGAGATCTCCGCCATCTCCTCCTTCCTCATCCGAAACTGCCTTGGTCAGCACATCTTTTATTAGTGCGGCTTTACCTGCCATTATCTCGGCTAAAACTTTAGGTGAGGTAATTTTCTGGCCTTTATGTGTTAGGAAAGAATCCAGAACGCCTAGCAGTTTTTCATAATCATGAGGGCGCTGCAAAACTTTCTCGTCAAGTTCCCCGATTCTGACTGATTCTACTAGAACTCCGTCCCTATAAAAGTCCCAATCTAAGCCGTTAGTATAGATTAGGTTAGGAAGGGCTTTACGATACCGAATGAGCTGGTCTTTGTTAGCCCCTTTAAAATTTCTCAGACTAACATCTATATCTTTTGTTTCTACGTGACCGATAGTTAGGCCATTTTTACTAATGATGAAGTCTGGAGCTCCACATTCAACTCTTTTGGGCTCGTTTAGAGCATGGATACCAGATCCTAGTCCTGAAAACAATTTCTCAAACGCTGATCTATATGAGTGTTCCGTCGCCTGTCCGGTTCCGAATATGAAAGCTAGCTGTTCCATAAATTGTGTTATAGGTGACATCTTAGGGTCCGTTTCCTGGATTTGTGGCCTCCTTCTTACCGGATGCTTCCTCTATTAACAAGCGATCTGAATCTGCAGTGGTACCCTGATTTACTGGTCGAATCTGACAAACTGCTTTTGGCCCAGGGGTTTAAAAACTCTTCGTCAAAACAGAAGCTCGCGGGGCTATGCGAAATCTGAAAATTATCGGCTGCTCAGCGGAGCTGAATTTTGCGCAGGAACGCGATTTTCAGTCCAGCATAGGGCTCCAATCGCGCTGAGAACCGTTTTTACACAGCCTCGGCCGAAACCTTTTATAAGCTCACAACCTCCACAGATCAGAAACCGAAAAATATGGAGCCTTCTTTGTAATGGATGGATCTAACGAGGCGGAAGCGGCTTAAGCTTCCGCTTCTTTATCAGTCACTTTTTGAGTTGAAGGTCAATGAAATCAAGCTCTGCCTTGATTGCATCAATCGTGAGTGTCTCGACTCGAGTGCTTTTGTTTGCTTTTGCATTGAGCTTTTTCATGCCAGCCATGCCGACAATTATCCCGTTCAAATGCAGCTTTCGCGCCTTTAGGTAATCAGGCATCTGAGCACTGTTCTGTGGTGGTTTATTCATGGTTAGACCGATGGTTGGCCCGAAGCAGCCGACCCTCGCCGATTGCTTCGGGGAGGGTTTAGGTTAGGCCGCCAATAGGTCAAGCAGGCTGTGTTGGTGTGAGCGGTCTGCAAGTTCTCGAGAGGTCCAGCTTCCGAAGTTTTCACCTTGCTCAGGGATTTCCAGCTTCATCAGCGCAACCGGATCCCGATTAATCAGTCTTCGCGCAGCCCACAGTTTGCCGCCGGTCTCCAGTAGTGCTTTCGCAGCCTCGTTCCACTGTTCTTCCAGCACAGTGTTCGCCAGGTGAGCCGCTTTGTTCTCGATCTTGGCGCGTTCTGTTTGTGCCTCCTTAATGTGCAGATCAATCGTCACCAGCTCTTGTTCCAGCGCGGTGACCAGCAGTTGTTGGCGGCGGTGATGCTCAACCGCAGCCGTGAGGTTTTTTGCGGCCTTTTGAGCTTCCGCGTTGGCGGCTTTCTCGCCCTCCACATCGCCCCAGGCGACAGCCTGTGCGTAAGCAGTGGCCGCGTCCGTTTCAGCTTGTCGAGCTTTTGCCATGTCTTCCTGATCGCTCTGGCGGACTTGCTGCAACCTGGTCTCAATGCTGTTGCGTTTTTCGTTGAGTTCCATCTCGTCGGCTTTCCGGTTCGCCATAGCACTGATATAGCCTGCTGCTATGTTTTCACGATCCGCGAGAGTTTCTTGACGATTAACTCCACGATCCAGCGCCTCGATTTGACGTTCGAGAGAGTTGATGCGGATGTTGCGAGTGCTGATTTCACTGCGAACGGTGCTTTCTCGGCCTCTCGCCATACCTTCGGGATTCTCCAACTCTGCCTCGAGGGGGCCTAGTTCAAGTTGAAGGCTCTCCATTTCGAAGGTCAGTTTGGCACGGCGGTCTTTCAGGTCTTGGATAGTGTTCATCTGTATTTTCTCTGGGTACTGCGGTTAATAGGGATGGTTGTCGAGCGGCTGGCGAGGCCGGGAATGAGCCGGCGCTACCTCTATCAGCAGCCATGCCGTCAGGCGGCCTTGGCCTCGCCTTCATTCGTTCCTGGAACGGTCTTCACCACGTAGCAGCGTTGAGGCCCTAACCCGGGCAAGCGAATCAAGCTGTACGCCTTTCCGTCGCTTCCCGGCTCGAGCACGCCCCGTTGCAGCAGTTCCTTGTTCACCGCACTGATATTCATGCCCTTGAAGATTTCGGCCCTCCAGGCTTCCGGCAGCACGTAGTAGGTGTTGGTGGTGTGCAGGGCATCACCCATGCCGTGTTCCATCGTCTTGCGAAAGCCCAACCGATCAATCGTGCGTGGGCCGTGCTCATCGATCTTGGCGGCGGCAGATTCCCAGCGGGTAAAGCGGCTTTCTCCAAATCGCTCGATGACCTGCCTCAGCCGCGCCAAAATCGCATCGCCCTCGAAGTTTCCGGCGCCGCCGCGTTCTGCTAGCCACGCATGCAGACACACACGTGCGGCGGTCGTGGCCGTACCATCGGGCCATCCAGTAACGCCGAAGGCGGTGGCCAACTCTCCGGCCGCTGCTGAGAGGCCAAAGCGAAGGGCGGCGCGCTGCGCCTGACCACTGGCCGAAACGGGCAAGTTTTGGGTGATGAACTGCTCCACCGTACGGCGAACGATCACCGACCACCTGAGCATTTCTCCAGGCGCACACAGTGCGTGCAGGAAGGCGGTGAGGGGTGTGCCGTAGTATTTGGCGACACGGGCCTTGAGCGCATCGGAGAGGGCGGCTGCGTCTTCAAACCCGTTCAGCACATCGAACATGCCGAGGCCTTTGCTGGCATCCGCAGGCACGGCGAGCATGCGCACCTCCATACCGGCTTTCAGCTCCTTGTTGGCATCTGCCATGTGCTGCGCCAACGTCTTCTCGCCGGTCGAGAGAAACAGCAAACGCCACTCCTGCACCTGTCGGCCCGCTTGTCCTCGATCATTCGCCCGTGCCTTGCCGGTGCCGTTGCCGAGCATGTAGACCGTCTCGCCGATAATGCGCGGGTCGCACATGCCGATTTCATCCAGCACCAGGAGGCCGTCTGAGTGAGCGGCTGCGATGGACTCCAGGGCGTTGTCTGTCGAGCGCCATGAACGCACTAGGCGCGGCCCGCCATAAACCGAGGCGGCGACTTGTAGATGAGTGGTCTTGCCACCGGAGCTGTCGCCATACAGGTGGAAGCCGCCTGACTCATGCCCCAGTAGGTTCAGCAGAGGCCCTGCAAAGGCCACAGAGACGACAAACGCCAAGCGGTGATTGCCAACGCACAGCGCGCCGATTTGCTGCTGCCATTGCTCCAGAGAACCCGCCTCGCTGATCGGCGGCAACTGCGCACCGGCCTCGTAAAAATGCAGGTGTTCTGCGTGCGAGCCGATCTGTTGTTCGGGCAATAGGAACGCATTGTCGTGCCAGCCCAAGCGCGTCACCAATCGTGCGCGCTGGGCGCTATCGAAGCCGCCAAGGTAACTTTGCAGGTCATTGCGTGCGTTGCGCCCTGATCGGCTTCCGGCTAGGCGCAAGCCCATGTCTACCAGGGGGCCGAGTACATCCTTGCCGAAGTCGCCGGTCATGGTTCGGGCCGGAATGTTCCAGCGTTTTTTGGCGCCGTCCGGGTCATCGAACTCGACCAACAAACCCCAGTTGTGGCCCTTGTCGTCGCGAGTGCGAGCGATGATTTCGAGAGGCGAGCACACGGGGCGCGCCTCACCATCATCGCCGGAATAAAACACCCCTTCAGGCGTCAGGCGAAAGCCACCCGGCAGCAGGTCATTTTTCAATTTCGCAGGGCGCTTGGCCGGCGCCTTAGCCTTCGGTTGTTGAGGAACAGTGGTCTCAGCGACGCTGCCGAAAAACTCACCGTCGCGCACCAGCTCGGCGACGTGGCCAGCGGTCCAGCCTTTGGCTAACGCGTCCGCTGCATCGTCGCCGTCCGCCCATTTTCCACCTTTGACGAGCGTCGGCTTGCCGCCTTTGCTGCTGGGCTTGAGCTTGAACACGTCGAGCGAGATTCGCTGTACGGAAGCGGCGCCCAGCTCAATCAGCTTGAGCTCGATGGAGTCCATGCACGCCTTGCCGCTGGCATCGTTATCCGGCCAGAGCACCACCGTGCGCCCTTTGAGTGGTGTTAGGTCGACCTTGTGCCAAGAGTTTGAGCCGTTCGGCCAGCAGGTGGCTACGTAGTCCGGCATCAGTTCGGCGGCGGCGTCAGCAGCCTTTTCGCCTTCACACAACACCACAGGCGCATCGGCGCGCTGTGCCAGCTCGTCCAGGCGCAGCAAGGGCCGAGGTTCCGGCAACCCTTGCCAGCGCCATTGTGTGGTTTGTCCATCGGAGCGTTTGCACCAGGTCAACGGCGCAAAGACTTTTCGCGGCTTGCCGTCTTCATCGGGGCCCAGGTCGAAGCGATACAGCACCATGATCGGCTGGCCCTGAGCATCGCGATAGATCCACACCTTGGACGGGGTGCCGTGTTGTCGGTGCTTGGCAGGGCACTTGTTCATGGCCTCGGCCGGGATCGGCTGAATCGCGATCCACTGCGGTGCTGCGCTCTTGGTCGTTGCGCTTATGGTGGTCGCAAATCCTGCGGAAACGTTGAGCAGATCCGCCAGCTTTTTGCAGGCCTCAACGTCCGTGCCACCGTCGATGTAGCGCACCAGGTCGATCAGGTCACCGCCTTTATCGCCGGTGGCGAAATCCGCCCAGGTGCCTTTGCTCAAATTGACCTTGAGTGAGCCAGCGCGTTTGTCAGTGCGTGTCGGATTAGGTGCGGTGTATTCCTTGCCCCCGTCGATGCGTTTGCCGTTCGGCAGCCAGTGAGTAAGAACTCGGTCGATGTTCTTCAGGGCGGCATTTTTTACGTCGGCAAAGCTCGGACGTTTTGAGTTGTTGCCAGTGCGCTGAGTCATGGTGTGGTCCTCGACTCAAGCAGCGCCTCGTTCACGTCGTCGATCAGCGCCTTGGCCATCTCGCCGAGGTAGAACGCAGGCCAACTAAAACGCTCGCCCGCATCGCTGATGGTGGAGTCGAGGATCAGTTGATTGGCGTGGTGCAAAATTTGGGAGACGGCTTCAAGTGCGTCCTCCAGCGGGATACCGGCATTCACCCGAAACAGGTTTTGGCCATTACCGTTGGCAGGGGAAAACTCGGAGCGTCCAAGCGTGTTGGAGTTGGTCAAAGCGCACCGCCTTTCTGGCCCATCGGCACAGATGAGGCATCACCGTACATGGCGAGTGTTTTGATTAAGCCCAAGGTGCCGCGCACGTCCCAAATAACTGACGACAGCACGCGGTTGGAGAGCAGGGGTTTATCCCCGTCTAAGTGGTCTTCCAGCAGCATGAGAACGGAGTCGGCACGGTCGAGCGCACAGGTGATGGCGTCGATAGGCAGACCGGCTTCAGCGTCTTGGCTTACGCAGAGCAGATCCTCGGGCAGTGCAAAGCCTGGGAGCATGCTCATTGGGCACCCCCTGCCGCTTCCAGAGCTCGCGCTTTGGACATGTGGGCGTTGTAACGGGAGAGGCGTGTAGCGAGGCTGGAGTTGGCGTGTAAAGCGGCGAGAGCCATAGCTCGATGAGCAGCGGCGCGAATTTTGGACGGATTGAGGGCGTGTTTCATCTGTGTAGCTCCTTGATTTGAGGAGCTGCCACGTTCGTTACCAAGCGAATGGGTGGCAGCTGTGCGCAGGTTGGTAAACCGGGAATCAAGGAACCCGGCAGGCACGAATGCCTCCCACGCACAGCCGCCATAACACGTAACTGCGGGCACAAAAAAAGCGCCTGCAATCGTAATGGGGGCGCTGTTGCGCCTTGATTTCGTCGGGTTACCAAGCCCGTCCGCTGAATTTGCAGCGACTACCAGAGAGTAACGTCCGTTTTTTGAAAGCGCAACCGTGCGGATCACTTGCGGATTTTTTCGGTGGGGAATAAATTGCTCAGGCATGTAGATTTACCTCAACGCCTCCGGTTGCCGCCGGGGGCGTTTTCGTTTCAGGCATTGGCTTCCCAGAGCAGGGAGAGCAGTGGGAGGAAGTCGCCGTCGAGGCAAGATCGTGCATCTTCGTAAGCGTCGATTTGTTGCCCTTCATCCACGATCACGGCACGCGGAGCTTCGCTGGGTACTGAAAGTGCACACCAAGTGCCGTCTGCCCATTGCATGACTACAACTACTCGATTCAGGCGTTTTTGTTGCGTTCTGTGAAGCTCAAAACGTTGCATCCACCGCGACGAGAAACCGACTTTTCTGAGTACAGAGAAGGGCTGCAAAATGGCGTTATTAGCGACACGGTTCGTCATGCCGCCACCCGGTCGCGGGCCGCGATACGCGCACGAGTCCAATTCAAAATTTCGGCTAATACCCAAGCGACCGGAGCACCACGTGCATTGCTATCGGTGAGCTTCACGGCTTGCGGAAAGCCGCTCTCTGGCTGGCTCATAAGTTTGTAAACCGTTGCGCGGCCGATACCTGTCAGGGCCATGACTTGATTGATGCGTATCAGCGTGGCGGCCGGATCGAACTGTCCCATTTCCGTATGAGGCGCGATGATCGGCATGCATGCGGATCCGCTAGGGGCTATTTGGTGACTTTCTCGTGGAGTGGAGCGAGCAAGCCCCACGACTTTTGCAGATTGCTTTGGGGCGCTCATCAGGTCCTGTCTCCAGCGGTTTTTGCAGGTGAGCACACTTGGCTTTCAAGCCACGCGACCACGTCTTGGGAGCGATAACGAACCCGAGACCCGGTTTTGACGTAGGGAAGTGAGTTGCTGCGAGAACTTCGCCAGGCGGCGAGCGTTCGGCTGGATAGACCTAGGGCGGTAGCGACTTGGTCGGTAGTCAGTAAATCGACGGGGTTAAGAGAGGTGGCAGAAGGTTCTAAAGTGTCGTGGCGCGTCATAGGGGAGTTTCCTGTCGTAGTTCGTACAGGCCCCAGCTATGTAAACGATTTTCTATTTTTTTAAAGTTATATTTTTACGTTGTTCGACGCAGTTTTCTCGATTAACCCAAATAAACTAGGCAGGATCGCTGCAAAGTTTATAACTTTATGGGATTTGTCCCACCTGTCCTACTGGTTTTTCATACAGTAAAAAATCGAAAATAGAAGATTGCGAACTGTCTGTATCAGACGAACGGTAGCTCCCCGAGCCCCCTCTGGTAGTCCGATGACAGCGGCGCCTCCTCAGTGTGGGGCGACCAATAAGAGATGGCCGCCAGAGGTTTCGGGCGCCTTAGGCGTAACACGCTTTTGACGCGTAACACGTGGTGTACGAACGTCTTCGAATACGTGTTACACGATTATTATTCAATAAAATCAATTGGTTGGTCAGATACGTAACACGCGTAACACCAGTAACACCGATTTTTGATGGGTGTGGGGTTGGCGTATTCAACCCGCCTTTCCAAACTGTCCCTGAATAATGTTGCCATCTACTAGCTCATCCAGATGATCTGCGTACCACTGCATCATCACTCTGCGCTGAGGCAGGTAAACCGCCTTGTTGTACACCCCTGCAATTCCTTCCTTCGCGTGAGAGAGCTGGGCCTCAATGTGATTCTCATCGAAACCCTGCTCATTGAGTATGGTGCTCGCGATGTGACGAAAGCCGTGACCTGTTTGCCGACCGGCATATCCCAGTCTGCGGAGCGCCATTAGAAAGACTGTATTGCTACGGGGGATTGTCCTGTCTTTCCTGCCTGGAAATAGGAGAGGGTACGCACCTGTCAGTGTTCGTAACTCAGTGAGCGCTTCAATTGCCTGTCGAGAGAGAGGCACCACATGTTCGCGACGACGTTTCATTCGCTCGGCTGGGATCGTCCATAGCTTTTTGGAGAGGTCGATTTCTGACCAGCGTGCTTCGCGGATCTCGCTCGGGCGCGATGCTAATAAAGAAAGCAAGCGAAGCCCAATACGAACGTCCTTTGCGTGAGGGTAGGAGTTGATCGCTCGAAGTAGCGCAGGCAGTTCTTCAATCGAAACGTGTGCATAGTTTTCAGCGCTACGTGATTGCAGGAATTTGCTGAGACCTTCAAGGGGGTTATGGACGGCTCGTCCTGTTACGCGTGCCAGGTCATAGATCTCTTTGCAAAAGGCACGAACTCGGCCCATTTGTTCAATGATCCCCTTCTGCTCCATGCCGCGTAGGAACTCCATCCATTCCAGGGGTAATATTTCTGTGTACACGCGCTTGCCGAAGACAGGGAACACGTGAAGCTCCAGTGCGCCCAGCACTCGTCGCGATGTACCTGCTTCCCAACTTGTGCGTCTGGCCTCAAACCACTCTCGGCCTAACGCTTCAAAGGTGTTGTTGGCAGCAGCCTGGTCTGCAACCTTCCGAGCTTGCTTGCTCACCAATGGATTTTTGCCGGTCGATGAGTCCTCCCGCAGTTGAGCTGCTTTCTGTCTCGCCAATGAGCCACTGATTTCCGGGTAGCCGCCGAGCCCCAGCCAAGACCATTTGCCGTCTGGCTTTTTGTACCGCAGCTCCCATGATTTCTGCCCGTTAGGTTTCACCCGGAAGTACAGGCCATTCCCATCCTGCTCCCGATACGTCGCGTTCTCTGGCTCCAGGCCTGCAAGCGTGGTGTCTGCTAAGGGGCGGCGTTTGATTTCAGTGCGCTTCACTTCCTGTATGCCTCCAGTTATAAAAATAACAAAGCATACACGTGGGCATACACGGCGGGAAGTTATAGGGGTAGACAGGGACGGATAGCCAGAAACAAGAAAGCCCGCACGGGGCGGGCTTCTTGGGGTGTTTCGTAGACTGTCTGAGACAGCCTGAGACTGCTATATGGTGCACCCGGCGGGATTCGAACCCACGACCCCTGCCTTCGGAGGGCAGTACTCTATCCAGCTGAGCTACGGATGCTTGTGCGGGCGACATCATACCCATGTCCGCTAGATGCGTCCATGCCGGTTTTTGCCGTGGCGATTACTGGCTGTTGCGGTGCCACGTAGGGCAATCCTGGCCCCTCATTCACAAGTCCTCGCGCCATACGTCCCTTTGTTTGCTTTGCTCTGTTGGCTTTCAAGCCCCTCTGCGCCGTGTAAGCGGCCTTTCCCGTCAGATCAGGTGAACGCATGCATTCCAAAGGAACCGTGATGTTCGATCGCTCGTTGCGACAAAAACTGCTGGCTCGCTCCGATTTATTTCGAGGCTTACCCGAACCATTGTTGAACCATATTGCCGGCCATATGGTGGAACGTACCCTCAGTGATCGAGAGTTGTTGTATTTCAAGGACGACCCTCTCGAGTTTGTCGCGCTGGTGGTGGAAGGCCGGATCTATTCGGTAATCCACGGGCCGGATGGGCGTGAACAGATTATCGGCAGTGTCGGAGCGGGCCAGGTGGTGGGGGAGTCGGCGATGATCGAGGTGCTGGGCCGAGAGGCTTCTACCTTTGCCAGTGGCGCCACGCGGCTGTTGCAACTGGGACGTCGGCATTTTGCCCCGTTGTATGAAGAGCCGCTGTTTCTAAGACGTTTGCTGATGCTGACCATGGCGCGCCTGCTCAAGGTGATCGAGCTGCTGGAGTTGGTGTGCCTGCATCGCCTGGAGTCGCGCCTGGCACGGTTTCTGTTGGCAAACATGGATGAAATCGACTTGGCCATGGTCCTGCCCAGTGTGTCATTACCGTCCAATCAAGGCTTGTTGGCTGCGATGCTCAATACCAGCCGTCCCAAGCTCAATGTGCAGTTACAGCTGTGGCGCCGCAGCGGCCTGATCAGCGGCAATCTGGAGCAGATGGTGATCAACGATCTCGACCATTTGCGCCGCAAGGCCTATGTATTGAATTAATTGTCGCCCCTGTTACCCAGGTAACAGCGTCTCCTGCCAGCCCGCCACAGACTGGGCTCTCACCAAAGAGGCACAGGGAGTGCAGGCGATGGAAGCGACCATTCACTACAAGGATCAAGTGGCCCCGGATGATCGGTTATTCGAGGCCAGTTGGCGGGCAGTACAAGATGAGCTCAAGCGCAGGGCCATCCGCCGCGCACGGGGTAACCAGGACCTGGGACAGGAGTGGTTGTCGGCCACGGCCATCAAGGCCCTGGTGTTCTTCAGGCGCTCGCCGGAGCGTATTCGCGACCCTCAGGGGTTTCTGTTCCTGGTACTGGACCACGTGTTTCTCGACAGCTTGCGGCGCAGTAAGCGCGAGGGGCGGTTGTTCGACTATTCGGTCGATATTGAACACGATCACCAGGCGTTACTTGCCGCTCCTTGCGCATCGGTCACGGAGCAAGCGGAGTGTGTCGAGCGCCTGGAGCAGGTGAAGGAGCAGGTAGCGCACCTGCCACTCCTCCAGCGGCGGTTGTTCGAGATGCGCTTTGTCGATGACCTGCCGTACCTGCAAATCGCCGAGGAGTTGCACATCGCTATGCCTCTGGTGCGCAAGCGCGTGCAACTGCTGCGTGCGGTCTTGCGCTAAGGCTTTTTCACAGCTGACGAGATGAGGCGTTCTAGTTCAATGAGCACGTTTCGCCTCACGCGATAACCACCGGCACTTTCGCCGGGCCGATTCCATCAAGGAGAGATGTATGACAGAGGTCAACAGCCAGATTACCGATGCTGTCACTCAAACCAACGTCAAGGTGGTCGCGGAGGCACCGGCCCAGGCCATTGCGTCGTTGTATCAAGTGGCGAGCAGTGCGGCGGGCCTGTCGTTGCAGAACGCAGTCAACAGCCAACAGGCGATGAACCAGATTTCCAATGCGGTGATCTCCAAGGCTGTCGCGTTGATCATGCAGATTGGCGAGAAGGGCTGAGCCCTGGGGGGACTGATTATGTCGTGGTTCAGCAGAAAGCAACCCGCCACTCCACAAGCACCGCCCGCCGCTGATGCACCTGCACCAGACTCGCCGGCGAAGGCCACACGCTCAATCATGGAACGCATGAACGAGCACCTGCTCAACCAGGCGAGCACGCCGTCTGCGGACAGTACGGCGGCACTCAATAGCCAGATCGTTCAGGCTGTGCAGTTCACCAATGCGCAGAATTTCGCCTATGCGCCGGCGCAAATCGCGGTGCCGGCCGACATGATGATCAGCCAGGCCGCCGGGTTGGTCGCGCAGTCGGCAGCGGGGTATTTCGATGGGGTCAGCAAAATCGCCCTGGCGGCCCAGGCCGTGCTGCTCCAGCAAATGACCGAAAACATCGTCAAGGACAACCTCCCGGCCGCCGCCGAGGATGCGTTGGGCGCGCTGGCCACCGATCTGCTGGTGGGTGCGGCCGCTGCCGTGGCTGCCGCCGCCGGCGCGATGGAAGCCGAGGCCGCCAGCGTGGCCATCGACAAGATCGACCAGAGCATCGCCAAGTACGCCAACACCTTGGCTAATCGGGCTGCGCCAGCGGCCTGAATCGAGCACGGCGTTTCAGAGCCCTTCTGGAACGGTGCAACAGCAACCTGCAAGCAACTTTTCTTAAATGAGGAGCGACATCATGCAGCCTGGAGATATTGTTTTTTCAGTGGCACAAGTGGATGACAAAGTGTCCACCAGTATTCCCCGTGCGTTTATTCGTGCAGGGCAGTGGCTCAAAGCCAAAATCTTTGGCACGGGCGATCCCAATGTGCCGGTGGTGCATGCGGCCATTGCGGTGGATGCCAACCGGGTGATCGAAAGTGTCGGCGACGGCATTCAACTGACCGACCTGACCACCGAAACCCCGCCCCGTGGGGCAATGGTGTTCACTTGCACCGACCCCGACCTGGCCCGTGCGGCCGCCTATGCTGCTGGCCAGTTCTACGGTGACGTGGTCAACAAGGACATCAGTGGGCGCTACAGCAAGTGGAACGCGATGCTGTCGATCTTCAAGCTGTCAGCTTATGAGCCCGGCATCATGAGCCGTATCAACGAGTCGGTGTCCATCAGCAATGCCGCATTCTGTTCGCAGTTTGTCGCCAATACCTATGAGGTGGGCAACCTCTACAGCAATGCCAACCTGCTGCCGGTACCCGCGCCGATTTTCGACACGCGGCCCACCGTCATGACACCGTGGGAGTTGGCCTCCAGTTGTGACAACGACGAAGATTTCTACTTCGCCGGCTTCTGGCAGGACAACACCGAAGTGCGACTTTAGCGGGCCGGGCGCGGTCCAGGAGGCTGACATGACGCAATCCCAACAAAACCCCGTGGCCGACATCTACCGCCTGGCCGAGGCCCTCAACCTGCCGCTGTCTCCCGGCGACCGGCAAGTGCTGGAGGCCCTGCTGCGCAGCAAGCCGCAGACCCTGGACGGCACCACCCAAGCGGTCATCGAGCAGGCCCGGGCACAGACCAGCCAGTTGATCGACGTCGAGCGGGCCCGTGCCGGCGAAATCCTCGACCAGGCCAAGGCCAATGAGCAAACGCTTCGCCAGACCGCCGAGCAGCGTGAAGCGTTGATCCAGCAATGGCTCAAGGCGCAGCAACCGCAACCTTCACCGGGTACGGAAAAACCGGCGGATGCTGACCTGAAGGCGCTGATCCAGCAGGAAGTGAAAACTGCCATCGATGAGCAACTTAAAGGTCTGATCGCGCAGATCGAAGGAGCCCTGGGGCAGTTGGGCGGCGGTAATGACAAGGGCTCGAACGGTTGATGTCGACCCATTCACACCCGCTGTTTTGCAACGTTCATTGATTAACACGGAATGCTCCGTGTTCTAAATAAGGAAATTGATCATGGCATTTGTAAATGAGCAAATCACCGACGCGGTCACCCAGACCAACGTCAAGGTAGTGGCCGAGTCGCCAGCGATGGCAATGAGCACTATCTACCAGTCCATGGCCCAGGCCACGGCGATCCTGTTCCAAAACGCGGTATCGGCCCAGCAGCAGCAAAACACCCTGGCCCAGGCCGCCACCAACCAGGGCGTGATGCAGATCTACAGCGTCGACACCACTGCTGGCGCCGCCGCCACCGAGAAGGTCGCCCAGGGCGGAGTGGCGGATAACCTCACCAGCTTGTTGAGCGTGATGAAGTCGTTCCAGCCTTGATTGGCTGAGCGTTGACGGATGTTGTTTCTTTTCAGAAAAACAGGAGTTCCAACCATGAGTACAGTCAGTCCGCAAATCACCGATGCCGTCACCCAGTCCAACGTCAAAGTGGTCGCTGAAGCACCCGCAATGGCCATGGGTACCATTTACCAATCCATGGGCCAGGCCACCGCGATTCTGTTCCAAAACTCTGTCTCGGCCCAGCAACAGCAAAACACTCTGGCCCAGGCGGCCACCAACCAGGGCGTGATGCAGATCTACAGCGTCGACACCACTGCTGGCGCGGCCGCCACCGAGAAGGTCGCCCAAGGCGGCGTTTCGGACAACCTCACCAGCTTGCTGTCCGTGCTCAAGTCATTCCAGCCTTAAGCCGGCCGGCAAACGAAGCCTCCGCCGCCCTCAGGGTCGCGGGGGTTTTTTGTAGGCGCTGATCGGAAAACTTGGAAAGCGACGCCGTTTTCGTTCTTTTTTTCGAACATCCTATTGTCCTTTACCCCCATTGATCCTAGGATTCGTTTGAGATTTCAAACGCCCTGTCTCCCGAGCGCTCATTACTTGCTTGCGCCCAGTGACTGATTTCCCTGACGGCAGCCTTCAAGGCGCCTTTCAACAACTCTAATTTGCCCCGCGTGCACGCGGTGCTGTTAAGGAAAGCCGACATGCAGCTTAAAGACACCCAGTTGTTCCGCCAGCAAGCCTTCATTGATGGCGCTTGGGTCGATGCCGACAACGGTCAAACCATCAAGGTCAACAACCCGGCTACCGGCGAAATCCTGGGCAGCGTGCCGAAAATGGGCGCTGCCGAAACCCGACGCGCCATCGAAGCCGCTGACAAGGCCTTGCCGGCCTGGCGCTCGTTGACCGCCAAGGAACGCGCCAACAAGCTGCGCCGCTGGTTTGAACTGCTGATCGAAAACCAGGACGACCTGGCTCGCCTGATGACCCTCGAACAAGGCAAGCCACTGGCCGAAGCCAAGGGCGAAATCGTCTACGCCGCTTCCTTTATCGAGTGGTTCGCCGAAGAAGCCAAGCGCATCTACGGTGATGTGATCCCCGGTCACCAGCCCGACAAACGCCTGATCGTGATCAAGCAGCCGATCGGCGTGACCGCAGCGATTACCCCGTGGAACTTCCCGGCCGCGATGATCACCCGTAAAGCCGGCCCGGCCCTGGCGGCCGGTTGCACCATGGTGATCAAGCCGGCGTCGCAAACCCCGTTCTCGGCCCTGGCCCTGGTTGAACTGGCGCACCGTGCCGGCATTCCGAAAGGCGTGCTGAGCGTAGTGACCGGTAGCGCCGGCGACATCGGCGGCGAGTTGACCAGCAACCCGATCGTGCGCAAGTTGTCTTTTACCGGCTCCACCGAAATCGGTCGCCAACTGATGGCTGAGTGCGCCAAGGACATCAAGAAAGTCTCACTGGAACTGGGCGGCAACGCACCGTTCATCGTGTTTGACGATGCCGACCTGGATAAGGCCGTCGAAGGCGCGATCATCTCCAAGTACCGCAACAACGGCCAGACCTGCGTCTGCGCCAACCGCCTGTATATCCAGGACTCGGTGTACGACGCTTTCGCCGAGAAACTCAAAGTGGCGGTGGCCAAGCTCAAGATCGGCAACGGTCTGGAAGACGGCACCACCACAGGCCCGTTGATCGACGAAAAAGCCGTGGCCAAGGTTCAGGAACACATCGCTGATGCCCTGAGCAAAGGCGCAACTCTGCTGGCGGGTGGCAAGGTCATGGAAGGCAACTTCTTCGAGCCGACCATCCTGGTCAACGTGCCGAAAAATGCGGCCGTGGCCAAGGAAGAAACCTTCGGCCCATTGGCGCCGCTGTTCCGCTTCAAAGACGAAGCCGAAGTGATCGCCATGTCCAACGACACCGAGTTCGGCCTGGCGTCCTACTTCTACGCCCGCGACCTGGGCCGTGTGTTCCGCGTGGCCGAAGCCCTGGAATACGGCATGGTCGGCGTCAACACCGGGTTGATCTCCAACGAAGTGGCGCCGTTTGGCGGCATCAAGGCTTCGGGCCTTGGCCGTGAAGGCTCCAAGTATGGGATCGAGGATTACCTGGAAATCAAATACCTCTGCCTGGGCATCTGAGCCCGGCAAGGCATTGCGTTAAACGCAGAGGGCACGAGAGCGCTGTCCCTTTGCGTGTTTACCGGTTATTTCAGAGTGGCCGGGAAAGCTCTGGCAGTCGATCATCGCATGCTGCCGTAGCTGCCTCCCGCCACGTACTCCTTGGACCACGCCGCCCGATGAGCGGTGCATGAGGACTTTTTTGATGAGCAAGACCAACGCTTCCCTGATGAAACGCCGCGAAGCCGCTGTACCCCGCGGTGTTGGCCAGATTCACCCGATCTTCGCCGAGTCGGCGAAGAACGCCACCGTAACCGATGTTGAAGGCCGCGAGTTTATCGACTTCGCCGGCGGTATCGCGGTGCTGAACACCGGCCACCTGCACCCGAAAATCATCGCGGCGGTGACCGAGCAGTTGAACAAGCTGACCCACACCTGCTTCCAGGTCCTGGCCTACGAGCCTTACGTGGAGTTGTGTGAAAAAATCAACGCCAAGGTGCCGGGTGATTTCGCCAAGAAAACCCTGCTGGTGACCACTGGTTCCGAAGCGGTGGAAAACGCCGTGAAGATCGCCCGCGCCGCCACTGGCCGTGCCGGTGTGATCGCCTTCACCGGCGCCTACCACGGCCGCACCATGATGACCTTGGGCCTGACCGGTAAAGTCGTGCCTTACTCGGCCGGCATGGGCTTGATGCCAGGCGGCATCTTCCGCGCGATATACCCGAACGAACTGCACGGTGTGAGCGTGGATGATTCCATCGCCAGCATCGAACGCATCTTCAAGAACGATGCCGAGCCGCGTGATATCGCCGCCATCATCATCGAGCCAGTCCAGGGCGAAGGCGGTTTCTACGTCGCGCCCAAAGCCTTCATGAAGCGCCTGCGTGAACTGTGCGACAAGCATGGCATCCTGCTGATCGCCGACGAAGTGCAGACCGGCGCTGGCCGTACCGGCACCTTCTTTGCCATGGAACAAATGGGCGTTGCGGCTGACCTGACCACTTTCGCTAAATCCATCGCGGGCGGTTTCCCGTTGGCCGGTGTGTGTGGCAAGTCTGAGTACATGGACGCCATCGCGCCAGGCGGGCTGGGCGGCACCTACGCCGGTAGCCCGATCGCTTGCGCCGCTGCCCTGGCGGTGATGGAAGTGTTTGAAGAAGAGCACTTGCTGGATCGCTGCAAGGCCGTGGGCGAGCGTCTGGTCACTGGCCTGAAAGCTATCCAGGCCAAGCACCCGGTGATCGGTGAAGTGCGTGCCCTGGGCGCGATGATCGCGCTCGAGCTGTTCGAGGATGGCGACAGCCACAAGCCGAACGCCGCTGCCGTGGCGTCGGTCATTGCCAAGGCACGCGACAAGGGCTTGATCCTGCTGTCCTGCGGCACCTACGGCAACGTATTGCGGGTGCTGGTTCCGCTGACCTCGCCGGACGAGCAATTGGACAAAGGCCTGGCGATCATCGAAGAGTGCTTCGCTGAACTGGTGTAATGCCTGAGCCGTGAGGCTCGTTCGAACAAGCCGCTGATGCTAACGCTCAGCGGCTTTTTCGTTGTTGGCGGCGGCGCCGCGGTCGGAAGTGGCAAGCCCTGCGTCGGGGGCACTGACCCGCCTCACAGTTCCAGCTTGTAGCCTACGCCGTAGATGGAGCGAATCGGATCCTGCCCGGGGCAAGCGTGTTCCAGTTTGCGGCGCAGGTTGCGGATGTGGCTGTCCACCGTGCGGTCGGTGACGACCCGGTGATCGAAGTACAGCCTGTCCAATAGTTGATCACGAGAAAACACCCGGCCCGGGGTATTCGCGAGGGTCTTGAGCAAGCGCACCTCAATCGGTGTCAGGTCCAGGGCGATACCGTCGAATTGAGCACAGTAGCGTTCTTCATCGATGAACAGGCGTGGCGCGTGGAGCGGCTCCAACAGCGTCCCGCGGCGCAGGATAGCCTTGACTCGGGCCATGACCTCCCGAGGGCTGAAAGGCTTGCATATATAGTCGTCGGCACCCAGCTCAAGCCCCAGCAGGCGGTCGATTTCCTCAACCCTGGCAGTGATCATGATCACCGGTACCGCGCTGAAGGTACGCAGCTCACGGCAGATCTCCAGGCCATCGCGCCCAGGCAGCATCAAGTCCAGCAGGATCAGCCGTGGGTTGTACACCGACACGGCGGGCACGACATCCAGACCGTTATTCAGGCACTTCACTTTGTAACCGTTGTTGATCAGGTAATCACGCAGTAACGCCGCCAGTTTGGGCTCGTCTTCAACCACCAGAATGGGTGCTTCGCCTGACATTGGTTCAGTTCTCCCAAGGTAGTTGGATGCTCAGCCACAGCCCACCCTCAGGCGAGTGGGCTGCGTTGATCTGGCCGCCATGCGCTTCGACGATGTTCCGACAAATCGACAGGCCCAGGCCCGCGCCGCCATTGGCTCGATTGCGTGAAATGTCGCCACGATAGAAGCGTTCGAACAGCCGTGGCAGTTGCTCGGCGCTCACCCCGGGAGCGGAGTCGAAAATATCAATGATCAACGTGTGGGGATCGGGCCTGAGGCTGACGTGTACACCACCGCCCGCGGTGGTGTAGCGCATCGAATTTTCCAGCAGATTACTGAACAGTTGTTGCATGCGGCTGGTGTCCACCTCAAGCACATAGGGCCTGGCTGGAAGTTTCAACTCCAGGCTCAGGCAACAAGCCAGGCTACGCTCGCGAAACAGCTCGACGCTCTGGCTCAGCAGCGCGCCCACGTCGGCTTTGCTTTTGCGATAGGTCAGGGCACCGACGTCCGCCAGGGACAACTCATAAAGGTCTTCGATCAGCTTTCCCAGCAGGCCTACTTCGGTTTGCAGTGACCACAGGGCTGTGCGGTTCAGGGGGCGCACACCGTCCTCGAGGGCTTCAAGCTCCCCACGCAGGATTGCCAGTGGCGTACGCAGTTCATGGGAGACGTCGGCCATGAAGTCGCGGCGCATGCGCTCGTTGCGCTCAAGGGTCAGGGCCAGTTGATTGAAGTCCCGGGCCAGTTGCCCGACTTCATCTTGGGACGCCACCGACACCCGGCAATTGTACTCACCGGCTGCCAGTCGATGGGTAGCGGCGGCTATACGTTTGACTGGCCCGAGCAGCGTACGGGAGATCCACCAGGCGATCAGTGTGGCCAGCAGCAACGAGCCGAGGCCGACGATCAGGCTAGTGTTGAGATGGTAGCGTCGAAAGATTTCGCCACCGCCTTCTGAAACGCTCTGAAAAGGTGCAAGGGCCAGCCAGCCCACTGTGTTTCCATCCAGCAGGATGGGACGCAAGATCGCTTCAGCTCCGGGCTTCCTGTAGCCGGCCACCCGCTGTTGTTGGGCATCCAGCAGGGCAGTACGAAACAGCGCGCCGGTGGAGTCGGGCATCATGGCTTCCTCCGGTGGAATATCCAGCGGGAAATCCACACCTGGAATGGGCAGCATCAGTTCAAACAGTTGGCGTGGGTCATTGCGAAAGCGTTCCCAACTGCCCTCCTGGACATAGAACTCGGCCAGCCTTGGCAAGGCTTTCTCCAGTCGTGTAATCCCCTGGTCGTTGAGGTAGCCAATAAATCCGCGCTGAAAGCTCCAGCCTGTGGCAGCACTCATCGCCAGGATCACCAGCAGCACGCTGGCGAAGACAGCGGCGAACAGTTTGGTGGAAATACTCAGCTTCATGGGGTACGGGCAAGTCGCGGAATGTCTGTCCATTTAGGCCCCCTGGCGTGCAGGTTTCAAGGGTGTGCGCCAATCTTCAATTTTCCTGCACATTTGCCTCTCATCCTGATGCCTCGCTCTAGCTTTCCCCTTTGTTGTTGAGGCATCTATGTCGACAAAACTGCTCGCCAAATTCCTGGTGACGTGCGCGTTCGTAATGGCACTGCTGGTGCTTTCACAGCTGAACGGTTGTTCCTCGGATAAGCCGCCAGCAGCACCGGCTGTGCCGCAGGTCAGCGTGGTCATCCTTAAGCCGAAAAGCCAGGTGTTGCGCACCGAGCTGACGGGGCGTGCCCAGGCCTTTTTGGTGGCCCAAGTACGCCCGCAGGTGGGGGGTGTGGTGATGCGGCGCCTGTTTGTCGAAGGCAGTGAGGTCAAGGCCGGGCAGGTGCTGTACGAGCTGGATGCAGCGCCCTATCGCGCCGCCGTGGCGCAATCCGAAGCGTCGCTGGCCAGGTCGCGCGCGAGCCTCAAGGCGACCCGAGTCACGGCCAAGCGTACGGCCGAATTGGTGCGCATCGAGGCCGTCAGCCATCAGGACAACGACGACGCCCAAGCCAGTGTGGATACGGCAGCAGCGGACGTGAAACTCGCCGAGGCGGCCCTTGAGACCGCACTGATTAACCTGACCTACACGCGCATTGTCGCGCCGATTTCCGGACGCATTGAAATCTCCACTGTCACTCCTGGAGCCTTGGTTGTCGCCAATCAGGAAACGGCGCTGACCACCATTCAGCAGCTTGACCCGCTGTACGTGGATGTCACCCAGTCCACTACCGAGCTGTTGCGACTGCGCCGTGAACTGGCCGCTGGCAACCTGCGCAGCGCCGCCGAGGGCGAAGCGGACATGTTACTGCGCCTGGAGGACGGCAGCCTTTACAACCAGACTGGGCATCTGAAGTTCAGCGGCGCCAAGGTCAGCGAAGGCACCGGCACCGTGACCTTGCGTGCAGAGATCGCCAACCCCGATCGCCAGTTGCTGCCAGGCATGTACGTGCGCGGTGTATTGGAGCAGGCGCGTGATGACCAGGCGATTTTGGTGCCACAGCAAGCGGTCACCCGTGCGGCCGGTGGTGCCACCTCGGTGTTGCTGGTGGTCGAGGGCAAGGTTGAGCAGCGGCAAATCACGGTTGACAGGGCCGTGGACCATCAATGGTGGGTGGCCTCGGGGCTGGTGGCCGGTGAGCAGGTGATCGTTGAAGGGGGGCAGAAGGTCAGGCCCGGCGTAGCGGTGTCGATCGTGGATAACCCGGTCCTGAAGAAGGAGGGTTGAGCATGGCCCACTTCTTCATTGATCGACCGATTTTTGCCTGGGTTATCGCCATTGTCATCATGCTGGGCGGTGCTCTGTCTATCAGCCAACTGCCCTTGGAGCAGTACCCGGACATTGCGCCGCCCAGCGTACGCATTTCTGCCATCTACACCGGCGCCTCGGCCAAGACCGTGGAGGACTCGGTGACGCAAATCATCGAACAGCAAATGACCGGCCTGGATAACCTGCTGTACATGTCCGCCTCCAGCAGTTCGGCGGGCACCGCGACGATCACCCTGACTTTTGCCCCTGGCACGGACCCTGATGTGGCACAGATGCAGGTGCAGAACAAGCTTCAGCAGGCCCAGTCGCGCTTGCCGCAAACCGTACAGAGCCAAGGGGTGACGGTGACCAAGGGCAGTTCTGACTACCTGATGCTGGTGGCACTGAAGTCGGCGAACAGTCAGGTCACCAGCAACGAGATCGGCGACTACATCGACAGCACTCTGCTCGACCAGCTCAGTCGGGTCAACGGCGTGGGCGAGGTGCAGTTGCTCGGGTCTGGCTTTGCCATGCGTATCTGGCTCGACCCGGCCAAGCTGGCCAAATACGCACTGATGCCCTCGGACATCAGCGCTGCGTTGCAAGCGCAGAATACCGAAGTCTCGGCCGGGCAATTGGGCGCCTTGCCGGCGGTAGCGGGGCAACAATTGAATGCCACCATCACTGCGCGCAACAAGCTGCAGACCCTGGAAGAGTTTCGCGGTGTGGTGGTCAAGTCGGCCAGTGACGGCGCCCTGGTTCTGCTCAGCGATGTGGCGCGGATTGAGGTCGGCGCCGAGAGCTATGATGTGATCACCACCCTCAATGGCCAGCCAGCGGCGTCCATGGGTGTGACCCTGGCGACCGGCGCCAACGCCTTATCGGTGGGCGATGCAGTGAAGGCCAAACTGGACGAGCTGGCGCAGTTTTTTCCCAGTGAGCTACGACTGGAGGCCGTGGTGGCTTACGACACCACACCCTTTGTCAGCCTGTCGATCAATGAAGTGGTGAAATCCCTGGGCGAAGCCATCGTGCTGGTGGTGCTGATCATGTACCTGTTCCTGCAAAACCTGCGGGCCACGCTGATCCCCACCCTGACCGTGCCGGTGGTGTTGCTGGGAACCTTCGGAGTACTGGCGTTGCTGGGGTATTCGATCAATACCCTGACCATGTTTGCCATGGTATTGGCCATTGGTTTGCTGGTGGACGATGCGATTGTGGTAGTGGAGAACGTTGAACGGGTCATGGCCGAGAAAGCCCTGTCGGCGTTGGAGGCGACGCGCGAGTCGATGGATGAGATCACCGGCGCCCTGGTGGGCATTGCCTTGGTATTGTCGGCGGTGTTTATTCCCATGGCGTTTTTCAGCGGCTCTACGGGGATCATTTACCGGCAGTTTTCGGTGACCATCGTCGTCGCCATGCTGTTGTCGGTGTTTGTCGCGATGACCCTGACCCCAGCCTTATGCGCGACGCTGTTGCGGCCTGGCGACGTCAATCATGGTAACCGTGGCGGCTTCTTCGGTTGGTTCAATCGCATGTTTGCGCGCAATACCGAGCGCTACCAGGTCGGTGTGGGGCAGATGCTCAAGCGCAAGCGTATGGGGCTGCTGGGGTACGGGCTGATAGCCGGTGCCATGGGCCTGGTCTACGTGCAGTTGCCCACGGGCTTTTTGCCGGATGAGGATCAGGGCACGCTGATGGCGCAAATCAAGCTGCCGGAGGGCGGGACCAATACCCGTATGGATGCAGCCATGCGTCAGTTCGAGGACTATATGTTGGCGCAACCGGAGGTCGAGGCGCTGATCGGCATTGCCGGCCTGGGCATCGGCGGTAATGGGCAAAGCACCGGACGGGCATTCATCAAACTCAAGGACTGGAGCGAGCGCACAGGCCCCGGCCAGGACTCGGCTTCGATTGCCCGGCGCGCCAGCCAGGCACTGGATAGCGTGCGCGATGCGAGTATTTTTGTCAGTTTGCCCCCGGCGATCCGCGGGCTGGGGCAGAGCTCGGGTTTTGATGTACAGCTCAAAGACCTCGGCGGCTTGGGGCACGACGCACTGGTCAAGGCTCGTGACGAGTTCATTCGCCAGGCCAACCAGAACCCGCTGCTGCAACGGGTACGCAGCAACGGGTTGAATGACACCCCGGAACTGCGGGTCAATATTGATGATCGCAAGGCCGGAGCCCTGGGCCTGTCCACCAGCGACATCAACAGCACCTTGTCGGCGGCGCTGGGCGGCAACTACATCAATGATTACCTTAATCAAGGCCGGGTCAAGCGGGTGTACATCCAGGGCGAGGCCGAGGCCCGCATGCAGGTCGCGGACCTGGACCGTTGGTTTGTGCGCAACAGCCTGGGCAATATGGTGCCGTTTTCCTCCTTTGCCAGCGCGGCCTGGAGTTACGGTTCGCCGCAACTGGAACGTTACAACGGTAGCGCTTCGCTGGGGCTGGTGGGTGATCCGGCGCCGGGTGTCAGCTCGGGTGAGGCGATGGCGGCAGTGGAAGTAATCATCAAGCAACTGCCCGAGGGTATCGGTTACGAGTGGAGCGGGCAGTCCTATCAGGAACGTCAGGCGGGGACTCAGGCGCCGTTGTTGTACGCGGTGTCCATCGTCTTTGTGTTTTTGTGCCTGGCGGCGTTGTACGAGAGTTGGTCGGTGCCGTTCTCAGTGATGCTGGTGGTGCCGTTGGGAGTGATTGGCACGGTGTTGGCGACGCGGGTAACGGGATTGTCGAACGACGTGTATTTCCAGGTCGGCCTGCTGACCACGGTGGGGTTGGCGGCCAAGAACGCGATCTTGATCGTCGAGTTTGCCAAGCATTTACAGGAGCAGGGCCAGAGCTTGGTAGATGCCACGTTGACCGCCGCACGCCTGCGTTTACGGCCGATTTTGATGACATCGTTGGCGTTTATGTTCGGTGTCTTGCCGCTGGCCATGAGCAGCGGCGCAGGATCGGCAGGCCGGCAGGCCATCGGCACCGGGGTGTTGGGCGGGATGCTCAGTGCGACGGTGTTGGGGGTGTTTTTTGTGCCGCTGTTTTTTGTGTTGATTCGCGGGCGTTTTACGCGCAAGCCGGCGACTGCGGTGTCTTTGGAGTCAGAGCAATGAATCGGCGCTGGTTTGTTATCTGGCTGTTGATGGGCGGGCTGCTGATCGGTAGTTACAGTGAGGGCGGGGAGGACTTATTGGACAGGGAACCGACGCCTGCCTGGCGTACCGCAGGGGCTGACAGGGGGAGTGTGCAGGTTAGTTGCGTTATCGGGGGCGAATGAGCGGGATAACGGAGCGTCCGAGGCAGCATTCCTTTGCTGCGGGACGATCAGTCAGGTCGTTGCTGGTCGCAACGAATAGGTTTTCAACTGATGGGCAAAATCACGCAGGGATTGAATCCCACTGGCCTCGGCCTCGTGGACCCATTCCTTGATGGCCGCCAGCATGTCATGCCCGTTGGTGCTGGTCTTGAGCCAGATCTGTTGCAGCGCCAGGCGCTTCTCGTAGATCACTCTCAAGGCCTGGCTGTGTTCCAGCATGTTTTGGATGCGCAGGTGATGGCGGTCATCCAGCAGGCTGGTTTCCCGCGACAGCAGGCGCTTTGCGCGATGGAACTGGTGACGGACCGAGTGATCGACCTTCTCCAGTTCCTGCTTGACCAGCGGCGCGATCACCAACTTGCGGTATTGGGCCATGATCTGGAAGCGGTTGTTGAGGATCGCCATGGCGGTGTCCATATCCAGATGCCCCTTGCCTTCGACCCGGTGGGCGATCGGCGCAACCCGCTGGACCTTGGCCAGGCGCAGGAAGCTGAACACCTTGATCCAGGCCCAGCCCAGGTCGAACTCCCACTTCTTCACCGACAGCTTGGCGGAGTTGGGGTAGGTGTGATGGTTATTATGCAGCTCTTCGCCACCGACGATGATGCCCCAGGGAATCAGGTTGGTCGCCGCGTCACGGCATTCGAAGTTGCGATAGCCGATCGCATGGCCCAAGCCGTTGATCACGCCGGCGGCCCAGAACGGAATCCACATCATCTGGATGGCCCAGATGGTGATGCCGATGGTGCCGAACAGCAGCAGGTCAATGACGCCCATGAGGATGATACCCAGCAACGGGTAGCGGGTGTAGAGGTTGCGTTCGACCCAGTCGTCCGGGCAATTCTTGCCATAGATACGCAGGGTCTCGGGGTTCTCCGCTTCGGCGCGGTACAACTCGGCGCCTTTGCGCAGGACCGTGGACAGGCCCTTGATCACCGGGCTATGGGGATCATCGACGGTTTCGCACTTGGCGTGGTGTTTACGGTGGATGGCGGTCCACTCGCGGGTGTTCTGCGCCGTGGTCAGCCACAGCCAGAAGCGAAAGAAATGTTTCAGGCCAGCATTGAGCTCCAGGGAGCGGTGGGCTGAATAGCGGTGCAGATAAACCGTGACACCAACAATGGTCACGTGGGTCATCAACAGGGTGACTGCTACCAGTTGCCAGGCTGACAAGTCAAGAAAACCGTTGTACCACATAGGCTGTATGGCCCTCAGATAAAGAAAAGCAGCTCACGCATTATCACTAAGCCAACAGATAAAACCAGCCACCCTTTCAGATAGGAGTGACTGGATGTTTCCTATTCTATGGTTCGTAGCCTTTGTAGGGCGAATCTGGTTTTAGAGTAGGGCCTATGGAGCATTGTTGTTTTCATATCCAGCGCCCTGTGTGCGGGCTGATGTACCTGCTGAATTCGAGGGTGTGGATCCAGCTCAGCCGCCGAGATTGATCAACTTTATCGATGAACCGGTGGAGTTGGGTCACAGGCTTCGGACGCGCGGGCCGGTGCTGATTGCCTCGCGGCCCTGTCCCGGCAGAAAATTATTTTTAGTTATATAAACATTCTTAAATAGTATTTTTAAGAATATCTGCGCTTATCTACTATTGCTCTCACGCCGCAAGCAGTGCCGCCACTGCCAGGCACTTCTCATTTCAGGAGCACGACCATGAGCGCCTCTCTACGTAGCGTTGACGGCCAGGACGAAGCAGCCATTTTGCGCGAGATCCAGAGCGCCTTGCGCGATCTGCGGTTTGGCGCGGTGGAAATCACGGTACACAACGCCCAAGTGGTACAGATCGAACGCAAAGAGAAATTTCGTCTGCAGAGCCCGGGCAACAAACCGAGCTAAGCAAGATCGGCGATTCGGTTGTGTGACCAGCACTTAATAAGAAAAAGCCAACACCCAAGAATTTCAGGAGCTTGTCTATGTCGTCGATTCGCCGTTATGCCCTGGCCGCGCTGGCCAGCGCTGTGTTTGCCGGTTCCGCTGTTGCCAAGGACTACGAACTGCTCAACGTTTCCTACGATCCGACCCGTGAGCTGTACCAGGAATACAACGCCGAGTTCACCAGTTTCTGGAAGAAAGCGCACCCTGGCGACAACGTCAAGATCCAGCAATCCCACGGGGGCTCGGGCAAGCAAGGCCGGGCGGTGATCGATGGCCTACGCGCCGATGTGGTAACCCTGGCCCTGGCCGGTGACATCGACGAAATCGCCAAGCTGGGCAAGACCCTGCCTGAAAACTGGCAGACCCGCCTGCCTGAAGCCAGCACCCCGTATACCTCGACCATCGTATTCCTGGTGCGCAAGGGCAACCCCAAGGGCATCAAGGACTGGGGCGACCTGATCAAGGAAGACGTTTCCGTGATCACGCCAAACCCGAAAACCTCCGGCGGCGCCCGCTGGAACTTCCTCGCCGCCTGGGCCTATGGCCTGAAAGCCGGTGGCAGCGAAGCCAAGGCCCAGGAATATGTGAAAGAGTTGTTCAAGCACGTACCGATCCTTGACACCGGTGCTCGTGGTTCGACCATTACTTTCGTCAACAACGGTCAGGGCGACGTATTGCTGGCCTGGGAAAACGAAGCGTTCCTGGCCCTCAAGGAAGACGGTGGCACCGACAAGTTCGACATCATCGTGCCGTCCTTGTCGATTCTCGCCGAGCCGCCTGTGGCCGTGGTCGACAAGAACGCCGAGAAAAAGGGCAACACAGAGATCGCCACTGCGTACCTAAACCACCTGTACAGCCCGGCAGGCCAAGAGATCGCAGCGAAGAACTTTTACCGTCCACGGGATGAAAACGTCGCCGCCAAATACGCCCAGCAGTTCCCGAAACTGGACCTGGTGACTATCGACAAAGACTTCGGCGGCTGGAAAACTGCACAACCGAAATTCTTCAATGATGGTGGCGTGTTCGACCAGATCTACACGGCGCAGTAACACCCCCATCACTGTAGGAGCGAGCTTGCTCGCGAAAAACTTCAAGACACCGCGCGCATCCAGACTGCCCGCGCTATCGTTGACGATCTTCGCGGGCAAGCCTGCTCCTGCAGTGGGTAGAGAGCCCGCATTCGTTTGCGGGTTTTGCATGTCTGTTCCGCTAACCAAGGACTTTTATGTCGCGTCGTATCTCCCCCGTCATACCCGGCTTCGGGCTGACGCTGGGCTACACCTTGGTGTACCTCAGCCTGATTGTGCTCATACCGCTGGCGGCAATGTTCGTCCATGCTGCGCAACTCACTTGGGATCAATTCTGGGCCATCATCTCGGCGCCACGCGTGTTGGCGGCGTTGAAGTTGAGCTTCAGTACTGCCTTGTACGCCGCGCTGATCAACGGCGTGATCGGTACGTTGCTGGCCTGGGTGCTGGTGCGCTACACGTTCCCAGGCCGCAAGATCATCGATGCGATGATCGACCTGCCGTTCGCCCTGCCCACCGCCGTGGCCGGTATCGCGCTCACCGCCTTGTATGCGCCGAATGGCCTGGTGGGCCAGTTCGCTGCTGACATGGGCTTCAAGATCGCCTACACCCCGCTGGGCATCACCCTGGCGTTGACCTTTGTCACGCTGCCATTCGTGGTGCGCACCGTGCAGCCGGTACTGGCCGATATCCCCCGGGAAATCGAAGAAGCCGCCGCCTGCCTTGGCGCCAAGCCACTGCAAGTGTTCCGCTACATCCTGGTGCCGGCGCTACTGCCCGCCTGGCTCACCGGCTTTGCCCTGGCCTTTGCCCGAGGCGTCGGTGAGTACGGTTCGGTGATCTTCATCGCCGGCAACATGCCGATGAAAACCGAGATCCTGCCGTTGCTGATCATGGTCAAGCTCGACCAATACGACTACACCGGCGCTACGTCCATCGGCGTGCTGATGCTGGTGGTTTCCTTTGTCCTGTTGCTGCTGATCAACTTGTTGCAGCGGCGCATCGAAACCCCATAAGGAGGCGCGGAACATGTCCCAATCGTCTATTACCGCCGCGTCTTCGGCCAACGCTGCCCGGCGTGGCAGTGCGGTGTCCCGGCGCATTCTGATTGGCCTTGGCTGGCTGATCTTTGCCCTGTTCCTATTGCTGCCGCTGTTTATCGTGGTGTCCCAGGGCCTGAAGCTGGGCCTGGGAGCGTTTTTTGCCGCGATCTTCGAACCCGACGCGTTGTCGGCGCTGAAACTCACGCTGTTTGCCGTGCTGATTTCGGTACCACTCAACGTCGTCTTCGGCGTCAGCGCCGCCTGGTGCGTGAGCAAGTATTCGTTCCGCGGCAAGAGCATGCTGGTGACGCTGATCGACCTGCCGTTCTCGGTCTCGCCGGTGATCGCAGGCCTGGTCTACGTGCTGATGTTCGGCGCCCAGGGGTTCTTTGGCCCATGGTTGCAGGATCACGACATCCAGATCGTCTTCGCTTTGCCAGGCATCGTGCTGGCGACGATCTTCGTCACCGTGCCTTTTGTTGCCCGTGAGCTGATCCCGCTGATGCAGGAGCAGGGCACCCAGGAAGAAGAGGCCGCGCGCCTGCTGGGCGCCAACGGCTGGCAGATGTTCTGGCACGTCACCGTGCCGAACATCAAGTGGGGCTTGATCTACGGCGTGGTGCTGTGTACCGCGCGGGCCATGGGTGAGTTCGGTGCGGTGTCGGTGGTGTCCGGGCACATTCGCGGTGTCACCAACACCCTGCCGCTGCACGTCGAGATTCTCTATAACGAATACAACCACGTTGCCGCGTTTGCGGTGGCCAGCCTGTTGCTGATCCTGGCGCTCTTCATCCTGCTGCTCAAGCAGTGGAGCGAGAACCGTATCAACCGCCTGCGCGCCAGTAGCGGTGAGGAATAAGTCATGTCGATCGAAGTCCGTAACGTTAGTAAGAATTTCAACGCCTTCAAGGCCCTGGACAGCATCAACCTGGATATCCAGAGTGGCGAGCTGGTGGCTTTGCTTGGGCCTTCCGGCTGCGGCAAGACCACCTTGCTGCGCATCATCGCCGGGCTGGAAACCCCGGACGCCGGCAGCATCGTGTTCCACGGCGAAGACGTCTCCGGCCACGATGTGCGTGATCGCAACGTCGGCTTTGTGTTCCAGCACTACGCGTTGTTCCGCCACATGACCGTGTTCGACAACGTCGCGTTTGGCCTGCGCATGAAACCGAAAAACCAGCGCCCGAGCGAAAGCCAGATCGCGGCAAAGGTCCACGAGCTATTAAACATGGTGCAGTTGGACTGGTTGGCCGACCGCTACCCGGAGCAACTCTCCGGTGGTCAACGCCAGCGTATCGCCCTGGCTCGCGCCTTGGCGGTGGAGCCCAAAGTGCTGCTGCTGGATGAGCCCTTCGGCGCCCTCGACGCCAAGGTCCGCAAGGAACTGCGCCGCTGGCTGGCGCGTCTGCACGAAGATATCAACCTGACTTCGGTATTCGTCACTCACGACCAGGAAGAGGCCATGGAAGTGGCCGACCGCATTGTGGTGATGAACAAAGGCGTGATCGAGCAGATCGGTTCGCCGGGGGACGTTTACGAAAACCCGGCCAGTGATTTTGTTTACCACTTCCTTGGCGATTCCAACCGCCTGCACCTGGGGGAGGACAAGCACGTGTTGTTCCGCCCCCATGAAGTGTCGCTGTCGCGCCATGAACTGGAAGATCACCATGCTGCGCAAGTACGGGATATTCGCCCGCTGGGCGCCACGACTCGGATCACCCTGAAGGTCGAAGGCCAGAGCGAACTGATCGAAGCCGAAGTGGTGAAAGACCACGACAGCCTCACCGGTTTAGACCGAGGCCAGACCTTGTTCTTCAAACCCAAAGTCTGGCAAAAACCCTGACGTTCCTGAGCGTTCCCACGCTCTGTGTGGGAACGCTCATCAGGCCGCGATATTTTTTTGATTTAAGCGCACCGGCCCCGAACGCTCCTCAATCTGCTGCTTGAGGTCGTGCCGCAGCCCCACCAGAAATGCCAACTCCGCCACCACAAACAACGGCCCGACAATTAGTCCGGAAACGTCATCGACAAATGCAGGCTTTCTACCCTCGTAGTAATGGCCGACAAACTGAATTACCCAGCCCACCACAAACATCCCGATGCCGCTGCTGAGCCATACCAGGGTGCTTTGCGCCGCCAATACATGACCCAGCCACACCGACAAGCCCATCAACACGCTCATCAGCACGCCAAGAGCCAGTTCCAGGCGCAGGTAGAACCAGGCTGAAAATAACCCCAGCATCACCGCCGGCGACAACCAGAGCCCGGCCACCGACCATTCGGGGCGTGAGAGCAAGACGGCCACGGCCACCACGATCAGCGGAATGCCAATGAAGTGGCTGGCGATATTGCGCGGGTCGCGGTGGTAGGCGGCATACTGGCTGAGATGGTCGACGAGGCTTTTCATTGTTATTGCTCCTGTAGAATGTTTGATCATGTCCTGTATGCCTGTGGCGAACTGTCAGTTGGGCGACAATCTTCGGAGTTCTCATGGACCTAGAGAAATGGCACGAGCGGCTATCGACCGGTCACTGGTACAGCCACTTGCCCGCTGTCTTTCAGGATAGTTTGTGTCGACAGGGACGGCTGCGACAACTGACCACGGGCCAGTATCTGTTCAAGCGTGGCGACCCGCCCTGTGGTCTGTATGCGGTGCTGGAAGGCTCCATACGGATCAGCGCGGTGAGCGAGCAGGGCAAGGAAGCGGTGCTGAGCCTGGTGGAGCTGCCTCACTGGTTTGGCGAGATCTCCTTGTTCGACGGTTTGCCGCGCACCCATGACGCCTGCGCCGTCGGGCCTTGCACCTTGTTGCGGGTGCCACAGCCAGCGATGCTGCACATACTGGAAGAAACCCCGGCTTATTGGCGCGACATGGCTCTGTTGATGAGCCAGAAGCTGCGCCTGACCTTTATCAATATCGAACAACTGAGCCTGATGCCGGCGGCGGTGCGCGTGGCCCACCGCCTGCTGATGATCGCCGAAGGCTACGGGGAGACCGAACAGGCGCGGCGCACGCTGCAACTGCCCCAGGAGGACCTGGCGGCGATGCTGAGCCTGTCGCGCCAGACCACCAATGCCTTGCTCAAGGACCTGCAAGGCCAGGGCATCGTGCGCCTGGGCTACGGCGAGATTGAAATTCTCGATGTGCAACGGTTACGCGAGGCGGCGCACGCCTGAGGGTGTTAGCCTGCGATCACATTATTCGAGGTGTGTTATGCGTGTGCTGTTAGTGGAACACGAGTCGCAAATGGCAGAGTGGATGGGCCGGAGCCTGGAGGAGGCCAGTTATACGGTAGAGGTGGCGGCCAATGGCATGGCGGCCCTGCGTTTTGTCGAAAGCACCGAGTACGACCTGGTGATCCTCGATGTGATGCTGCCGGGGCTCAATGCCTGGAAGTTGCAGCAGGCGATCCGCCAGAAGGGCGAGACGCCGGTGCTATTCCTGACCACTCCCGATGGTATTGAAGACCGTCTGCGTGGGTTGGAGCTGCATGAGGATGACTATTTGCTCAAGCCATTCGAGGCCAAGGCTCTGGTGGCGCGGGTGAGGAAGCTGTTGCGGCGCGATCGCGGGCGCTGATTATCGCAGCCCATCCCGAAACTGCCCCGGCGTTATTCCCGTCCAGCGCTTGAACGCCCGGTTGAAGCTGTTGGTATCGGCAAACCCCAGCAAATGACTGATCTGGGCCAATGAGTGCTGCGGGTCCCGCAGGTGCACCAGCGCCAAATTCTCCCGGCATTCATTGAGCAACGTATCAAACCGACAGCCCTCATCGGCCAGGTGTCGCTGCAGGCTGCGCAAGCTCAGGTGCAAAGCCTGGGCAATGCGCTCGGCGCTCGGTTCGCCTTCCGGCAGCTGTGCTTCGATGGCGGTGCGCACCTTGCGTTCCCAGGTCAGCGGTTGCAGTTGGGCGAGGCTGCGCTTGAGCACGGTTTCGTTGTGTTCGGCCAGTTCCGGGTTGGCATCGTCCAGGTGTCTGTCGAAGTCACGGGCAGCGAACTCCAGGCGATCTTCCTCGGCGCCGAAAAACACCGGCGAGCGGAACACCCTGTGCCACGGCTCGGGATCAGCCGGTTCCGGTCGCCTCAGATACACCGCCAATGGCGCATAGTCGCGACCCAGGCGGTTACGGCAGGTGCGCACGTAAATCGCTGCGAAAGCATCAATGGCTTCGAACGCAGGCGCCTGGCTGCCGCTGGGCTGTTGCAAGCGGAAACGATAACGCTCGCCGTCCCGGCTAAGCTCCAGGGTCAGTGCGTCGCTGACCACCGGGTGATAACGCACGATCCGCTCGAACACTTCCCGCAGGCTGCCGCTGGCCACCAGCGCATAGCCCAGGGCGTGGAAGGTGGTGGGGCTGACGAAACGCGACACCCGCAAACCAATGGCCGGATCGCCACTGGCCTGCACTGCCAGCTCCCAAAGGCGGGTGGTGGCCCACAGTGGATAACGAGCGTTGGGATCGTCCATCTGCTGTGGATCAAGCCCGGCTTCCACGCACAGGGCTGCGCTGTCGAGGCCCAGGGCATCGAGCTGCTTGCGCAAGGCGCGAGTCCAACTGGCGAGGGAAGTGGGTTCAGTCATGTGAATTGGCGCTTGCGGTCAACAGGTTGACGTCCGGGCTAGCGTCCCACCAGATCGCATAGGGCAGGATGTACAGATTGATAACCACGCACTGATAAACAAGAGAATGGAAGCATGAACGGTACTTCTGCAAGCCCCCGGCAGATGAACGCCAATGCGACGCACAAGGTAATGGCCGAGATGGGCGTGTACTTCAACGATTTCGGGACCTTTGCCCGGGCCAATCGGTTTGAGCGGCCAATAGCCGTTACCGAGGCACTAGGCGGCAATGGATTGTCGCGGTTACAGAGGCCTGTCGATCACCTGTAGCCGCTGGCGCAGCCTGCGATCGGCTGCGCAGCAGTCGTTTGGGTCTTGAAATGGCCGAAGGTCCTGCGGCTCTTATCGCATTCTCGTGCCTCGGCAGCGGCTACAACGCTGTTCTCAGCGTTGGGTCGCTATCCACAGGACGGTAGGTCGCGGGGCTGAACACCCGTGTCATCATCAGCATCGCCAACACGGTTACCAGCAGCACCACCCAGGCGCTGGCGAAGCTGCCGGTCAGTGCCCGCAACCAGCCGCTCAGCCACGGTGAGATTGCGTTGATCAAAAACCCCACGCCTTGCACAAACGCGGCCAGTTGCCCAGCTTCCCGGGCGTCGCGGCGATGGTCGAGGGTCAGCAACAGGCTCAGGGCAAAACAGGCGGCGAGGCCAAAACCGATCAGTGCCACCCACAGGTGTGGCTGTTGCAACGGCGCCAGCAGCAAGCCGAGATAACCCACGGCCTGGGCCAGCAGGCTGATGCCCAGCAATGGCCGACGGTCGATGCCTCGCTGGGCCAGGGCTGGCATCAGCAGCGCGGCAATTACCTGGAAAATCGTCATGAACGCCAGCAGCGAACCGCTGGGCAACACGCCCCAACCCAGTTGCTGATAGTAGGCCGGCAGCCACGCCACCATGCTCATATAGCCGCAATTGACCAGGCCGAAGTACAGCGCGAGCAACCAGGCCCGACGATTGCGCAGGCCTTTGAAGGGTGTCGTCACCTGCTGGCTTTTCGCTGCGCCCAGCGGTAGCCAGGCCCACAGCAACAAAGCCCCCAGTGCTGGCAGCAGCCAGATACCGAGCCCGGCCTGCCAGTCCTGGAAATGGCTGGCAAACAGCGGGCTAAGCAACGCCGCCAACCCGCCACCGGCCATCAACGAAGCCGAATACACGCCCATTGCCAACGGCACACGCTGATGAAACTGGCGCTTGATCATCGCCGGCACCAACGCCTGAATCAACGCCACACCGGCACCCCCCAGCAACGCTGTCGCCAGTAGTGCCGACGCCTGGCCAAACAGCCAGCGCGCCAGGCACGCCAGCAGAATCATCATCAAGCCCAGGGCAATGCCTCGACGCTCGCCCAGCCGTGCCTCCAGTCGAACACCCACCAGTGCCACCAGGCCCATGCAGATCACCGGCAAGCTGGTGAGCATGGCACTGCTCTGGAAACTCAGGCCGGTGGCCAGGCGAATTTCCCCCAGCAATGGGCTGATGGAACTGAGGATCGGTCGCAGATTGAGCCCCAGCACCACCAGCAAACCCCAGCCGGCGAGTTTGCCTGTGAATGAATTATTCAGCGTCATGCAAGGCCTGCCAGTCGTGATAAAGGGTGACCATGGCGGCCTGTGGCAAATGTTCGATGGCCAGGTGTTGGCCGGCCAGGGGCAGTGCGACCTGCTGATAGATGGCTGCGGTCGACAGGCCAAACGGCGCCGCTACTTCATTGCTGGCGGCGAACACCACCCGGGATATGCCGCTCAGGTACATCGCGCTCAAGCACATCGGGCAGGGCTGGCCGCTGGCGTAGATCACGCAGTCTTGCAGGCGGGCGCCCAAGCGCTGGCTGGCCGTGCGGATCGCGAGCATTTCGGCGTGGGCGGTGGGGTCCTGGCTCACGTGAATTTCGTTGACCGCTTCAACCAACACGTTGCCGTTGTGGGTCAACACCGCACCAAACGGCCGGCCACCATGGGCGACATTGTGTTGGGCCAGTTGTACGGCACGCTGCAAATGGCGCTGATCGTCAGTCATGGAAAGTCCTCACGGCACAATGAAGCGTGAAGTATGGGCAGTCTGCGGAGTATTCTGAAATTAAATATAACCATGCAAACCAGTGGCAAGCGCAATGGTGGTGCTCATGTTTGATTCCGTGCTGTTACGCAGTTTTGTCGCCGTCGCCGATTGCGGCAATTTCACCCGCGCGGCCGAGCGCCTGCACCTGACCCAGTCCACCGTCAGTCAACAGATTCGGCGCCTGGAGGCGGGCCTTGGTTGTGTACTGCTGGACCGCGATCAGCGCCGCGTGGTCGCCACCGCCGAGGGTGAGCGCCTGTTGGCCTATGCGCGGCGGATCCTGGCGCTGAATGAAGAAGCTGCCGATGTCATGGTCAATCAGCAAAGTGACGGCGTGCTGCGCCTGGGTGTTCCCGAGGACTTTGCGGCCGAGCGACTGATGCCATTGCTCTCGGCCTTTGTCGTGGCTTATCCACGGGTGCGCCTGGAGGTCACCAGTGGCCTGGGCCCCGAGTTGCTGCGCCAGTATCGCGGTGGTGAATTCGACGTATTGCTGGTCAAGCAGATGGGCGACAGCGATGACTGCCTGGCGTCATGGCCAGAGCCGTTGTGTTGGGTCGACAGCCGCAGTACATCGGCTTTGGGGCGGGATCCGTTGCCATTGGTGGCGTTTCCGGTAGGTGGCTTGTATCGCAATGAAATGCTCCATCACCTGGAGGTTGGCGGTTGGCGTTGGCGCATCGGGTATTCCAGCGCCAGCCTGGCCAGCGTTTGCTCGGCCGTGGCAGCAGGGCTTGGGATTAGCCTGCTGCCGGTGCGAGTGGTGCAAGCGGGGCATGTGATGCTTGGACCAGACAGCGGTTTGCCTGCGGTGCAGGGTGTGCGACTGGCACTGTATGGGCGCAGTGGCTTGGGGGCGGCAGGGCAGACGTTGCTGCGTCAGTTGTTGGGTTTGTGCGGGAGTAATCCGCGCTGAGTCGATGCCTTCGTAAAATTGAGTTTTTAGTTATTAATAAATATCTTCTTATTCCTTAACGAATATATAACCCGTCCCTATACTGATCAGCAACGTTAAACGCTGCAGGAGGGCACACCCATGCACAGCGAGTCGATTCGTTATTTGATCGTGCCGGGCTGGCAAGGATCGCCAGAAAACCATTGGCAAAGTCACTGGCAGAACAGCTTGCCCAACAGCGCCCGCGTGGAACAGGCCGACTGGCTGACCCCGCGCCGCGAAGACTGGGTGGCGGCCTTGGCCGAAGCCATTGCTGCCGATAGCACGCCGGTGATCCTGATCGCCCATAGCTTGGGTTGCATCACCGTTGCCCACTGGGCTGCCAGCGCGCCCGTGCAGTTTGTGCGTCAGGTGCGCGGTGCCTTGCTGGTGGCGCCAGCCGATGTCGAACGGCCTGCCTGTGCGCCCGCCCTGCGTAACTTTGCCCCGATTCCCACCGACCTGTTGCCGTTCCCCAGCCAGGTCGTCAGTTCCGACAACGACAGCGCTGTCAGCGCTCCTCGGGCCATGGAGCTGGCGCGCCACTGGGGCGCCGAAGCCGGGATCCTGGCAGGTGCCGGGCACATCAATGTGAAGTCTGGCCACCAGCGTTGGGAGCAGGGTTTCGCCTACCTTTACCGCCTGCAAAGTCGCCTGGAGCAGCACCTCCGGCGGCGTGCATAACATTTTTTCAACGCCCCGTCCCTGCATGGATGTGGGCGGGAGCCTGCCATGAGCCTGCATGAAACCTACGGTCAGCCGCTGCTGACCTTTCCCGACGCCGATAAAAGCCCCCTGAGCATCCGCGCCAAGGCCCTGGTGTTCGTCGACCCCCGTTCCCGACAGTTGCGCGAAGACCTGGAAAGCCTTGCCCCGCGTGCCTTGCCTGTACTGATTCGGGGGGAAACCGGCAGCGGCAAGGAGTTGTTGGCCCGGCATATCCACCGTGGCAGCGACCGTACCGGCTTGTTCGTTTCGGTCAATTGCGGCGCCATCAGCCCCACCTATGCCGACGCCGAGTTGTTCGGGTATGCCGCAGGTGCCCACAGCGGCGCTGCCAGCAGTCGCGCCGGCTGGTTCGGCTCGGCCAACGGCGGCACTTTGTACCTGGATGAAATCGGCGATTTGCCGTTGCCGATCCAGGCCAAGTTGCTGACCGCCCTGGAGAATCATGAAGTCACCCGGGTCGGCGCCCATCGGCCGAGCCCGGTGGATGTGCGCCTGGTGGCGGCTACCAGCATCGACCTGGCCCAGGCTGTGGCCGCTGGTAAGTTTCACCAGCGCCTGTTTCATTACCTCAATGAAGGCCCGCTTGAATTGCCCGCCTTGCGCGAGCGGGTGGGCGACATCCTGGCCCTGGCCGAATACTTCCTCGGCATCTATAGCCAGCGCCTGGAGCTGCCCGTGCCGTTGATCAGCGACGCGGCCCAGCGGGTGTTGGAACATCACAGTTGGCCGGGCAATACCCGGGAGTTGGAAAACGTCATTCACTTTGCGTTGCTGGTCAGCAGTGGCGATGAAATTTTGCCGGAGCATTTGAATTTACCGGTGAGCCCACCGTCGCTGGCGCAGATCGAACACCAGGCCCGGCAGATCCTGAACCACGGCACCGAGACCGAGCGAAGTGCGTTGAAGCGTCTGCTGGAGGGGTTGGTGCCTGTATGAATAAAATGGAATATCAACGTGAATAAAAGATATTGTTCGGGAATAAAAAATCTCGGTATTGTCCACGCCATACCGCGATAGCATTTCGCTGGCACATCACATAAGAAGCGGCCGTCGCTGACGACCCGGATTTTTCGATAAGGACACTGCATGAAAAAGGTTCTGTTGTTTACCGCACTGGCGGCTGCCCTGACTGCCGGCATCGCCCAGGCCAACGAGAAGTTGATCGTCGCGGCCACCCCGGTCCCGCACGCCGAGATCCTCGAGTTGATCAAACCGGCCCTGGCCAAGGAAGGTGTAGACCTGGAAATCAAGGTCTTCACCGACTACGTACAACCCAACGTGCAAGTGGCCGAGAAACGTCTGGACGCGAACTACTTCCAGACCCTGCCGTACCTGGAAAACTTCAACAAGGGCAAGGGCACCAACCTGGTCACCGTGATCGGTGTGCACGTTGAACCCTTCGGTGGTTACTCGAAGAAAGTCACCAAGCTGGAAGATTTGAAAGATGGCGCCACCGTGGCCATCCCGAACGAAGGTAGCAACAGTGGCCGCGCGCTCCTGCTGCTGCAAAAGGCGGGCTTGATCACCCTGAAAGATCCAAACAATGCCCTGGCCACACCAAAAGACATCGTGAGCAACCCGAAGAACCTGAAGTTCAAAGAACTTGAATCCGCACTGCTGCCACGGGTGCTGGACCAGGTTGACCTGGACATGATCAACACTAACTACGCACTGGAAGCCGGCCTGAACCCAGCCAAGGATGCGCTGATCATCGAAGACGCCAAGTCGCCGTACGTGAACTTCCTGGTGGCCCGCCCAGACAACAAGGACAGCGACGCTATCCAGAAACTGGCCAAGGCCCTGACCAGCCCGGAAGTTAAAGCGTTTATCGAGAAGAAGTACAACGGCGCGGTCGTGCCGGCGTTCTGATCGAACTCCAAAACCCAGGCGACTGCTGCGCAGCCGATCGCAGGCTGCGCCAGCGGCTACAGGTGATCGGTGATCGACGGTCCCTGTAGCCGCTGTCGAGGCACGAGGCTGCGATAAGGGCCGCAGGACCTTCAGCGATTTCAAGACCCAGGCGACTGCTACGCAGCCGATCGCAGGCTGCGCCAGCGGCTACAGGTGATCGGTGATCGACGGTCCCTGTAGCCGCTGTCGAGGCACGAGGCTGCGATAAGGGCCGCAGGACCTTCAGCGATTTCAAGGCCCAGGCGACTGCTACGCAGCCGATCGCAGGCTGCGCCAGCGGCTACAGGTGATCGGTGATCGACGGTCCCTGTAGCCGCTGTCGAGGCACGAGGCTGCGATAAGGGCCGCAGGACCTTCAGCGATTTCAAGACCCCAGCGACTGCTACGCAGCCGATCGTACAGGTGATCTCCAGCGTTTCAGAGATCTCGGCTATTGATCGCCCTGCGCAAGGCCACCAGCCACTTCACCAGTTCCTGTGGATCAATCGGTTTTGTCTCGGCCATCGGTCATTCCCTCGCCTGTTAAATGGCCCTCAGTCTGGCCAAACACTGGCCATCTCTGTAGCGCAGCGTGGATAAAAAGAAGCGTCCTACAACCTCGTAAACCATAGCTGTCACCCGCTTATCCAACGAATCCGCAGGTTAGCTGTTTGGGTGATATCTATATTCTATTTGGGTATTTAAATTTTATTTTTTATGCCTTTAAAGTCATCGCTATTCGGCGTTACCCACGTCGATTCGGACTGCACCAACGCCGCATTACCCCCGCGGCGCCAGGGATTTTCAGATGACCTTCGATTACGCATTTATCTTCAGCACCCTGCCGGCGTTTCTCAAGGCCGTGGGTGTGACTCTGCAAGTGGGCCTGATCGCCATCGGCACTTCGCTGCTGGTGGCGCTGATCAACGCGACTTTGTTGGTGTTTCGCACGCCGTACCTGTGGCGCCTGGTGGCGTTGTATGTGGAACTGGCCCGCAACACGCCGCTATTGATCCAGCTATTCTTCGTCTACTTCGCCTTGCCGGCACTGGGGGTGAATATCTCCGGGTTCTGGGCGGCGATTATTACCATGACATTCCTCGGCGGCGCCTACCTCACCGAAGTACTGCGCGCCGGCGTCGAGGCAGTGCCACAGGCGCAGTTGGAGTCGGGCAAATCCATCGGCTTGTCCCGCTGGCAATTGCTGCGCTACGTGATCTTGCCCCAGGCCGGGATCCTCAGCCTGCCAGCGCTGTTCGCCAACTTCATCTTCCTGCTCAAGGAAACCACCGTGGTCTCGGCGGTAGCGGTGCCAGAGATTCTCTACACCACCAAAAGCTACATCGCCCTCTACTACAAAACCTACGAAATGCTCGCGGTGCTGACGTTGATCTGCGTGCTGTTATTCCTGCCGCTGTCACTGTTGCTCAGCCGCCTGGAAAGGAGGCTCCAGCATGGCCAGTTCGGGTCTTGAATTACTCTGGGTGTCGTTGCCGCAATTGGGCAAAGGTGCTGCGCAAACGCTGTCGATCTCATTTTTGAGCATCGCCTTCAGCACCGTCGGAGGGGTGTTGTATGGCGTGCTGCGCACACTGAATTCAAAGACGATCAACCTGGTACTGCGGATTTACCTGGAGCTGTTTCGCGCGATTCCGGTGCTGGTGTGGCTATACCTGCTGTTTTTCGGGCTGCCGATTTTCTTTGGCCTGAGCATTCCCAGCTTCTGGTGCGCGGTGCTGGTGTTGTCGTTGTGGGGTGCCAGTGAAGTCGGCGAAGTAGTACGAGGCGCCTTGCATTCCCTGCCGCGCGGGCAGCGGGAGGCGGGTTTGTCGATTGGCCTTTCCGATCCGCAACTTTATGGCTATGTGCTGTTGCCCCAAGCCTTGAAGCGCATGACGCCGCCGACCATCAACGTCTACACCCGCATCATCAAGACCAGTTCGCTGGCAGTGCTGATCGGCGTGGTGGATGTGATCAAGGTCGGCCAGCAAATTATTGAGCGTACCTACGAGTCGGTATTGATCTACGGCGCGCTGTTCCTGTTTTTCTTCTTTATCTGCTACCCGTTGTCGGCCGCCTCCAAGGTGCTGGAACGGCGCTGGGCCCAAACATGAGCGCATTGATCGAGTTCCAGGGTTTCAATAAATTCTTCGGTGAGCAACAGGTGCTCAAGGGCATTGACCTGAGCGTCGAACGCGGCGAAGTGGTGGTGATCCTTGGCCCCAGCGGTTGCGGAAAAAGCACTTTGCTACGTTGCCTCAATGGCCTGGAAGTGGCCCATGGCGGGCATTTGCGTTTCGCAGGTAAAGAGCTGCTGGACAAGGCCACTGACTGGCGCCAGGTGCGCCAGGACGTGGGCATGGTGTTCCAGAGCTATCACCTGTTTCCCCATATGAGTGTGCTCGACAACATCTTGCTCGGCCCGCTCAAAGTGCAGAAGCGCCAGCCCCGGGAAGCCCGTGCCCAGGCAGAACAACTGCTGGCGCGGGTGGGCCTTGCCGATAAGCGCGACGCTTATCCGCGCCAGCTCTCGGGCGGCCAGCAGCAACGCATCGCCATCGTCCGCTCGTTGTGCATGAACCCTCAGGTCATGCTGTTTGATGAAGTCACCGCTGCCCTCGATCCAGAAATGGTCAAGGAAGTGCTGGAGGTGATCCAGGGCCTGGCCCGGGACGGCATGACCCTGCTGATCGTTACCCACGAAATGGCCTTCGCCCGCGCCGTCGCCGACCGTGTGGTGTTCATGGAGGCCGGCCGTATTCTCGAACAAAACACCCCTGAAGCATTCTTTACGAACCCGCAAACCGCACGTGCGCAGCAGTTCCTGGAGAAGTTCTCCTTCGTTTCAACACTGCCCAAACAACCTAAGGAACTGTCGCTGTTATGAAAACTGCCAAGCCTTCACTGCTGTTACTGCCACTGTTCGGCCTCGCACTGCTTGCCGGCTGCAACAAGACCGAAGAACCTGCCAAGCCTGCGGCTGCTACGGTGAGCTACATCGACAAGATCAAGGCACGGGACAAGCTGATTGTCGGCGTGTTTACCGACAAGCCGCCGTTCGGCTTTGTCGACGAAGCCGGTCGCTACGTCGGTTTTGATACTGACATCGGCCGGCGTTTTGCCAAGGACCTGCTGGGCGACGAAAGCAAGGTCGAATTTGTTGCCGTGGAACCGGCGAGCCGTATTCCGTTTCTGCAAAGCGACAAGGTTGACTTGATCCTCGCCAATATGACCGTGACCTCGGAGCGCAAGGAGGCAGTGGAGTTCACCAACCCCAACCTGAAAGTCGCGGTGCAGGCGCTGGTGCCTGACGGTAGTGCGGTGAACAGCCTGGATGACCTGGCCACCCGCACCACCATCGTGACCACCGGCACTACCGCTGACATATGGCTGACCAAGAACCACCCGGACTGGAAACTGCTCAAGTTCGAGAAAAATTCCGAGTCCCTGCAAGCGCTGGCCAGTGGTCGTGGTGATGCTTATGCCCAGGATAATCTGGTGCTGCTCAGTTGGGCCAAGCAGAACCCGGGCTACCGCGTGCTGGAGCAGAAGTTGGGTGATGAAGCGCCGATTGCCCCGGCAGTGAAGAAGGGCAATATCGAGCTGCGTGATTGGGTGAATGCCGAGTTGGCCAAGCTGGGTGAAGAAAAGTACTTGCTCAAGCTGTATGACCAGTATGTTCGCAAGGAGCTGAGTGATGACACCAAGCCGGAAAGCGTGATTGTCGAGGGCGGTAAGTGGCAGGGTTGAGTCCCCTCGGACGAGCGTTCCCATGCTCCGCGTGGGAACGCTCGTCAACTCGGCCAATGCCAGGCCGGCTCATCCAGCACCCGCTGGCCGACAACCTGCGTCTGCCCCATCACCTTCTCCAGCACAATGGAGTTGCACTCTTCATCCTGTTGCAACGCCGCAATCAAGCGGCTGGCATGGGACACCACCCACACCTGGCACTGCGCCGATGCCTTGATGATCAACCTCGCGAGCGCCGGTAACAGGTCTGGATGCAAGCTGGTTTCCGGCTCGTTCAGCACCATCATGGTTGGCGGGCGTGGCGTCAGCAGCGCTGCAACCAGCAGTAAGTAACGCAAGGTCCCGTCCGACAACTCCGCAGCCGATAACGGGCGCAGTAAACCTTCCTGGTAAAACTCAATGGCAAAGCGCCCGCCCTGCAGCGGTTCGATATTCAACCGTGCGCCGGGAAACGCATCGCTGACGGCGCTGCGCAACGCTTCTGGATCGCCGATCTCGCGAATGGTCTGCAACGCCGCCGCCAGGTCGCGGCCATCGTGATGTAACACTGGCGTGCGTGTGCCCAGTTGCGGCTGACGCACCGGCGCATCAACGTCGCTGCGAAAGTGATCGTAAAAACGCCAGCCACGGATGCTTTCCCGCAGCAGCAATACTTCGGGCGAACCCCGCAGGCTGCCGACCTGATCGAACAGGCTGTTGTAGTTTGGCGTGTGCTGGGCCAGGACATCCCAGGCGCGGCCATCCCGGGCGCGGACCATCGGCCCTGAGCGTTGCACCAGCAAGCTCGCCGGGCGATAGATATGACCGGCCCAGATGCATTCCTTTTTGACTTCCGGGTCCAGGGAGAAAAACGATTGACTTGGCTCTGGCAACCCCAGGGAAATCGCATAGCTGAAATCCTCCCCGGCAAACCCCAGGCGCAAGCGCTTGGCGCCCTGGCGCACCGTCGCCTCTACTGCCACTTCACCGTTGCGCATGCGTCGACTGATGTGCTCCGGCCCGGCCCAGAAGGTCGAATCCAGCCCACCCTCACGGGCCAGTGCGTTGATCACCCCGCCCTGGGCGGTTTCCGCCAGCAGGCGCAAGGCGCGGTACAGGTTGGATTTGCCACTGCCGTTGGGGCCGGTGATCAGGTTCAACCGACCCAGCGGTACTACCAATTTATTGATCGAGCGGTAATTAGCCACCGCGAGGGTCTTGAGCATGGTTATTTTGTCTGCATGAGCGTTCCCACATGGAAACGCTCATGAGTATGGGATCCTCCATGCAGATAAGGAACCCTGATCTAAGCTCACAGTCGCATACACACTGATACAGCGCGTCACGCAAAAGGAGCCTGCATGGGCGGTCCCACCTCGATATTCATTTTCAGCCTTGCCTTGTTGGCGATTCTGACCGGTTGCGGCCAGGAAAAAGCCGAGCCCAAGGAACATTCCCGGGTATTCGTGCAAACCGTCAAGCCCGTCGATTTCGCCGCCGCGGTGACCTTGACCGGTGATATCCAGGCTCGGGTGCAGACCGACCTGTCGTTCCGTGTCGGTGGCAAGATTATCCAGCGCAGGGTGGATGTCGGTGACCGGGTGACGGCCAAGCAGGTGTTGGCCAAGCTTGACCCCAAGGACCTGCAAACCAACGTCGATTCCGCCCAGGCCCAGGTGGTGGCCGAACAGGCCCGGGTCAAACAGACCGCCGCCGCCTTTGTACGCCAGGAAAAACTCCTGCCTAAGGGCTACACCAGCCGCAGCGAATTCGATTCGGCCCAGGCCGCCTTGCGCAGCAGTCAGAGCGCACTGGCCGCCGCCCAGGCGCAGTTGGCCAATGCTCGTGAACAACTAGGCTATACCGCGTTGATTGCCGATGCGCCGGGGGTGATTACCGCTCGCCAGGCCGAAGTTGGCCAGGTGGTACAAGCCACGATGCCGATATTCAGCCTGGCCCGGGATGGCGAGCGCGATGCGGTGTTCAACGTCTATGAGTCCTTGCTGGTGGAGCCGCAGCCCGATGCGCCGATCACCGTCCGCTTGCTGGATAACCCGAACATCAAGGCCATGGGCAAAGTCCGTGAAGTCACTCCTGCCGTGGCCGCCAATAGCGGCACAGTGCAAGTGAAGATCGCCCTGAGCGCCTTGCCAGAGGGTATGCAGTTGGGCTCGGTGGTCAGCGCCACGGCCAATGCGCCAGCCAAGGCCAGTGTCGAATTGCCTTGGGCCGCGTTGACCAAAGACCTCCACGAGCCGGCCGTCTGGCTGGTGGACGGCGATGGCAAGGCGCAGTTGCACAAGGTCACTGTCGCCCGCTACCTGACCGGCAAGGTGATCATCCGCGACGGCCTCAAGGGTGGCGAAAAAGTCGTGGTGGCTGGCGGGCAACTGCTACACCCTGGCATGGCTGTGGAAGTTGCCCAGCCGCCGGACCAGGCGCAAGCACAAGGCGCTCAACCATGAAGCGCTCGAGTGTTGTGCTGGCAGCCTGTTTATTGCTGATGGCGTGCTCCAAGGAAGACCCCGCTCCTGAACCGGTGCGCCCGGTGCTGTCGATTGAAGTGAAATCCGAGGACCACGAAAGCCTCGGCCGTTTCGCCGGCACCATTCAGGCCCGCTATGAAAGCAACCTGGGGTTTCGCGTGCCCGGTCGCATTGCCCGGCGCGTCGTCGATGTGGGCGCCGAAGTGGAGAAGGGCGCACTGCTGGCCGTTCTCGACCCCACCGATCAACAGAACCAATTGCGCGCCGCCCAAGGCGATTTGGCCCGGGTCCAGGCCCAGTGGATCAACGCCCAGGCCAACGCCCGGCGCCAGCAGGAGTTGTTCAACCGGGGTGTCGGTGCCCAGGCACAGCTGGATATTGCCCAGACCGACCTGAAAACCACCCAGGCTTCTCTCGACCAGGCCAGGGCTTCGGTCAACCAGGCCAAGGACCAACTCAACTACAGCGAATTGCACACCGACCACGCCGGCATCGTCACCGCCTGGAATGCCGAGGCCGGCCAGGTGGTCAGCGTCGGCCAGCAAGTGGTGACCCTGGCGCGGCCCGACATCAAGGAAGCGGTGATCGACCTGCCCGCCGGCCTGGCCGAGCGTTTGCCGCCGGATGTGGTGTTCCGGGTGGCCGGGCAAATGGACGAGCAGGTCAGCACCACCGCTAGCGTCCGCGAGATCGAACCCCAGGCCCAAAGCGCTACCCGTACCCGTCGTGCGCGCCTGACCCTGGCCCAGACGCCTGCGGCCTTTCGCCTGGGCACGGCGATCAGCGTGACCTTGAGTTCGGCCATCGCGCCACGTATCGAACTGCCCTTGAGCGCCCTGCAGGAAACCGACGGCAAAACCCGCATCTGGGTCATCGACACCCAGAACCAGACCGTGCAACCGCGAGATGTGGCGATCATCAGCCGTGACGCGAACACCGTGTTGCTCCACGGCGGCGTCAAACCCGGCGAACGGGTGGTCAGCGCCGGCGTCAACAGCCTGAAGCCTGGGCAAAAAGTCAAAGTCGACGAGGACAGCCCGCGATGAAAGGGAGTTTCAATTTATCCGACTGGGCCCTCAAGCATCAGTCTTTCGTCTGGTACCTGATGTTCGTCGCGCTGCTGATGGGCGTGTTTTCCTACATGAACCTGGGCCGTGAGGAAGACCCGTCCTTCACCATCAAGACCATGGTCATCCAGACCCGTTGGCCCGGCGCGACCCAGGAAGAAACCCTCAAGCAGGTCACCGACCGCATCGAGAAAAAACTCGAAGAGCTGGATTCCCTCGACTACGTAAAAAGCTACACCCGACCCGGTGAGTCCACGGTGTTTGTGTTCCTGCGCGACACCACCAGCGCCAAGGACATTCCCGAGATCTGGTACCAGGTGCGCAAGAAGATCGACGACATTCGTGGCAACTTCCCCCAGGGGTTACAGGGGCCGGCGTTTAACGACGAGTTTGGTGATGTGTTCGGTTCGGTGTATGCCTTTACTGCCGATGGCCTGTCGATGCGCCAACTGCGCGATTACGTCGAGCAGGCGCGGGCCGAGATTCGTTCCGTGCCAGGGTTGGGCAAGGTCGAGATGATCGGCCAGCAGGACGAAGTGATTTACCTGAATTTCTCCACCCGCAAACTGGCGGCCCTGGGGATTGATCAGCGGCAAGTGGTACAGAGCCTGCAATCGCAGAATGCGGTGACGCCGGCCGGGGTGATCGAGGCGGGGCCGGAACGGATTTCGGTACGTACTTCCGGGCAGTTTGCTTCGGAAAAGGACTTGGCCAACGTCAATCTGCGGCTCAACGACCGTTTTTATCGGCTGGCGGATATCGCAGACATCAGCCGTGGTTATGTCGACCCGGCCCGACCGATGTTTCGCTTCAATGGCCAGCCGGCCATTGGGTTGGCCATCGCGATGCAGAAAGGCGGCAATATCCAGGCCTTCGGCAAGGCCCTGCACCAGCGCATGGACGATTTGACCGCCGACCTGCCGGTGGGTGTGGGCGTGCACAAAGTCTCCGACCAGGCCGAAGTGGTGGAGGAGGCCGTGGGTGGCTTCACCAGCGCCCTGTTCGAAGCGGTGATCATCGTGCTGGTGGTGAGTTTTATCAGCCTGGGCATGCGCGCCGGGTTGGTGGTGGCGTGCTCGATTCCGCTGGTGTTGGCGCTGGTCTTTGTATTCATGGAATACAGCGGCATTACCATGCAGCGGGTGTCGTTGGGCGCGCTGATTATCGCCCTCGGCCTGCTGGTGGATGACGCGATGATCACCGTGGAGATGATGATCACCCGGCTGGAAAAGGGTGAAACCAAGGAGCAGGCAGCGACCTACGCCTACACCTCCACGGCGTTCCCGATGTTGACCGGTACCCTGGTAACCGTGGCCGGCTTCGTGCCCATTGGCCTCAACGCCAGTTCGGCGGGCGAATACACCTTCACCCTGTTCGCAGTGATTGCCGTGGCGATGCTGGTGTCGTGGGTGGTGGCGGTGCTGTTCGCGCCGGTGATCGGCGTGCATATCCTCAGTAGCAATATCAAGCCCCACAATGCCGAGCCAGGCCGAGTTGGCCGGGCCTTCAATGGCGGCATGCTCTGGGCCATGCGCAACCGTTGGTGGGCCATTGGCATCACGGTGTTGTTGTTCGTGGCCTCGGTGTTTTCCATGCAGTTTGTGCAGAACCAGTTCTTCCCGTCCTCGGACCGTCCGGAAATCCTCGTCGACCTCAACCTGCCGCAAAACGCCTCGATAAACGAAACCCGCAAGGCAGTGGACCGTCTGGAGTCGATCATCAAGGACGACCCGGACATCGCGCGCTGGAGCACCTATATCGGCCAGGGTGCCGTTCGTTTTTACCTGCCGCTGGATCAACAGTTGGAGAACCCGTATTACGCGCAGTTGGTGATTGTCAGCAAGGGCCTGGAAGAGCGAAGCGCGTTGATTGCGCGGTTGCAAAAGCGCCTGCGGGAAGATTTTGTCGGCGTCGGCAGTTTCGTCCAACCATTGGAAATGGGCCCGCCCGTCGGCCGGCCGATTCAGTACCGAGTGTCTGGCAAGGACATCGACCAGGTGCGCAAACACGCTATCGATCTGGCGACGATGCTGGATAAAAACAGCCACTTGGGCGAGATCATCTACGACTGGAACGAACCGGGCAAAGTCCTGCGTATCGACATCGCCCAGGACAAGGCGCGGCAATTGGGCCTGTCTTCCGAAGACGTAGCGCAGTTGATGAACAGCGTGGTCAGCGGTGCGGCGGTCACCCAGGTGCATGACGATATCTACCTGATCAACGTGGTCGGTCGCGCCGAGGACGCCGAACGCGGTACGCCCGAGACCTTGCAGAACCTGCAGATCGTCACGCCCAGTGGCACCTCGATTCCGCTGCTGGCGTTTGCCACGGTGCGGTATGAGCTTGAGCAACCCTTGGTGTGGCGTCGGGACCGCAAGCCGACCATTACCATCAAGGCGGCGGTGCGCGATGAGATGCAGCCGACGGATCTGGTCAAGCAGCTGCAACCGGATATCGACGCGTTCAGCGCCACCCTGCCGGTGGGTTACAAGGTCGCAACGGGTGGCACCGTGGAGGAAAGCGGCAAGGCCCAGGGCCCGATTGCCAAGGTGGTGCCGTTGATGCTGTTCTTGATGGCGACCTTCCTGATGATCCAGCTGCACAGCGTGCAGAAGATGTTCCTGGTAGCCAGCGTCGCGCCGCTGGGGTTGATCGGTGTGGTGCTGGCGCTGATACCCACCGGCACGCCCATGGGCTTTGTGGCGATCCTGGGGATTCTCGCGTTGATCGGCATCATCATCCGCAACTCGGTGATCCTGGTGACGCAGATCGACGCTTACGAGCGCGACGGCTATGCGCCGTGGGACGCGGTGGTGGAAGCCACCGAACACCGGCGCCGGCCGATCCTGCTCACGGCGGCCGCGGCCAGCCTGGGCATGATTCCCATCGCGCGCGAAGTGTTCTGGGGGCCTATGGCCTACGCGATGATTGGCGGCATCATCATCGCCACCTTGCTGACGCTGCTGTTTCTGCCGGCGCTGTATGTGGCCTGGTACAAGATTCGCGAGCCGAAGAAAGAGTAAGCCTGACGCCGCAGGTTAGAGTGTGTGGCACTAAACCTTGCGCCACACACTTGCTAACCAGGGCTGCTGCTCCCGTGGCAGCCCCGTCGGGCGATAGTAATGCTCCAGTTCCACAAAACCTGCCGCTGTCAGCAATGCCTGCCAAGTCTCAAGGTCGTGGTAGGCGCCATATCGCGGGCCATTCCAGCCTTCCTGGTTTTCACCCCGTGGATTGGAGCTGAATAGCACGCCGCCGGACTTCAACGCGCCATGCATCTGCCCGAGAATGCGCGGCAATTCCTGCTTGGGAATATGAAACAGCACCGCATTGGCAAAGATCCCGTCAAAGCGTTCGGTGGGTAGGTCGAGCTTCAGAAAATCCTGCTGCAATACCTCGCAGCCGCTGTCTTGGCGAGCCATCTGGGCGAAGCGCTCCGAGCCGTCGAGCCCCACCGCGATATGACCCATGCGAGTAAAGACCTGCAAATCCCGCCCCGGCCCGCATCCGAAATCCAGTACGGTGAAGGGCGCTGCGCCCTGGATATGCCGTAACAGCGCATCAATATTCTGGCTCACATCGTGATCGCGGGTGCCTTCACGAAAATCCTCGGCCACTTTGTTGTAGTGGCCGAGGGTGGTAGCAGTGATCTGGTGGAGATCGTCGGGGGCGAGTTTCATGGCGGGCGGCACCGGGAAAAGAGATTGCCCGACTATACCTCACACCGATCGCTCCCACGCTCCGCCTCCGTTCTCGATCAAGTTCAACGCTTATTCAGAACCTGTGCCAACCGGTCCCCGCCCAACTGAATCACCGCCACCAGTATCACCAACAGCACAATTACCGTCAGCATGATCTGGCTGTCAAAGCGCTGATACCCATACCGATAGGCAATATCCCCCAGCCCGCCCGCGCCAATCGCCCCGGCCATGGCCGAGGAGTTGATCATCGTCACCAGAGTAATAGTGAACCCACCGACAATTCCAGGCAGCGCCTCCGGCAACAGCACATGCCGGACAATATGCCAGCGTCGGCAACCCATGGCCTGCGCCGCCTCGATCAGCCCATGATCGACTTCCCGCAGGCTGACCTCGGCGATCCGTGCAAAAAACGGCGTGGCGGCGATGGTCAGCGGTACCACGGCGGCCCACACCCCATACGTGGTGCCGACAATCAGCCGGGTGAAAGGAATCAACGCCACCATCAAAATCAGAAAGGGAATGGAGCGGAACAGATTGACGAATGCCCCCAGCACCCGATTCAAGGCTGGGGCCTGGTAGATACCACCCTTGTCGCTGGTGACCAGGAACACCGCCAGCGGAATCCCCACCAGCAACGCGATCAACGACGACACGCCGACCATCAGCAAGGTGTCGATGGCGCCCTGTAGTAAACGATCAAACCACATAACCCAGCACCTCCACCTGTTGTGCCCAGAGCCCGGCACGGGTGCGCAGTTCATCAACGCCCAGGGATGAATCGCTCACCGCCAGCAGCAATTGCCCCAGGGCATGCCCCTGGATTCTTTCGACCCCGCCTTGCAGTAACCGAACCCGCCCGCCGAGGGCGCTGAACAGCGCGGCCAGGTCCGGCTCGTGGTGGCTGGCGCCGGTAAATTGCAAGCGCAGTACCACGGCCGCGCCTGTGGAGAATGGCTTGGCCTGCAAACGGCCCTGAAGCTCCTCCGGCAACCGGTGTTGCAACGGCGCCAGCAGGGTTTTGCTGACCTCGTGCTGAGGGTTGCCAAACACTTCCCACACCGGGCCTTGTTCGACGACCCTGCCGTGTTCCAGTACCACCACCCGGTCGCAGATCTCGCGGATCACTGCCATTTCATGGGTAATCAGAACGATGGTCAGGCCCAGACGTTTGTTGATTTCTCGCAGCAGGCCGAGGATCGATTGTGTGGTCTGCGGGTCGAGGGCCGAAGTGGCCTCATCGCACAGTAGGATCTGTGGGTCGTGCGCCAGCGAGCGGGCAATGCCCACCCTTTGCTTTTGCCCCCCGGACAACTGCGCCGGGTAGGCTTTGTGCTTGTCTTGCAGGCCCACCAGGTCCAGCAATTCACGCACCTTGTCCTCGCGCTGGGCCTTGGGTACGCCGGCCACCTTCAACGGCAGCTCGACGTTTTGCCACACGGTCTTGGCCGACATCAGGTTGAAGTGCTGGAAGATCATGCCGATGCGTCGGCGCAGCTCCACCAGGCGGTCTTCATCGAAGCCACTGATGTCCACCTGATCAATCAATACCCGGCCGCTGCTGGGTTGTTCCAGGCGGTTGATGGTGCGGATCAGCGACGACTTGCCGGCGCCGCTGCGACCGATGATGCCGAACACTTCGCCGCGCTGAATGGCCAGGTCGATGCCTTGCAGGGCCGGTATCGATTGCCCGTCGTAGGTTTTGCCCAGGTTGATGAAGCGCACATGGGCACGATTGAGGTCCGGATGCAGCTCGGTGTGTTCGGCGTCCCGGGGCCGCGTGTGCAGGGCGCGCAATTGGGCATTGGCGGCACTCATTTCAGCTCTCCCAGCCGGCTTGATAGAGCTTGCCGTGGGCTTTATCCAGGGCCGCGCGCACGGCTGGCGAGTGTTGGTAGATGTCGACGAATTTGATCAGCCGCGGGTCGGTTTTGCTTTTTGGCTGAATCACGAACTGGATCACGTATTCCTTGTGGTCGAGGCCGTCGAACAGCAGCGCGGATGTGGCATCGAAGGTCTTGGACAGGCGGATATAGGAGGGGTAGCCCTGCACCAGGTCGGCGTCATCATAGGCTCGCACCAGTTGCACCGCTTCCACTTGCAGGATCTTCAGATGCTTCGGGTTGGTGATGATGTCTTCTTCGGTGGCCTTGTAGCCGACGCCAGGCTTGAGGGTGATCAAGCCGGCCTTGGCCAGCAGTTGCAGGCCGCGACCGCTGTTGATCGGGTCGTTGGCAATCGCCACGCTGGCACCCTCAGGCAGCTCGGCGAAGCTTTTGTAGTTTTTCGAGTACAGGCCGACGTTATTGATGATGCCTGGCGCGAACGGCACCAGATCAAAACCGGCAGCTGCCTTGGCGTTTTCCAGGAAGGGAATGTGCTGGAAGTAATTCACGTCGATATCGCCGGCGGCCAGGCTGACGTTCGGGGCGATCCAGTCGGTGAACTCCACCAACTCGACTTTTAGGCCTTGCTTACCGGCCTCCTCGACGGCGGCTTCCAGGGGAATCGCGAAGGCGGCGGTGGTGCCGACTTTCAGTGGTGCGTCGGTGGCAAATACCACCGAACTGAAAAGCCCGAGGGCCAGGGCCAGCGCTTTGACTGGGTGGGAGAGCAGGGTATTTTTCATAATGGATTTCCAGTCATTGATTGCTAAAAAAATCGTTCCCATGCGCGACAAAGGCATGCATCAATGGACGCTGTGCGTCCGATCAATTTTTGTGAACAACACAATCCACTGTAGGAGCGAGCTTGCTCGCGAAAAACGTCAACGATAACGTGTGCATCCTGGATAAACGCGTCGACTATGAGTTCTTCGCGAGCAAGAACCAGGCGTCCCCCTCGCACCTACAGGGGGTTAGTGGCGGTAGGTAGAGCCGGTGTGTTGCTTGGGCAGATGCGCCGAGCGGTTGAAAACCTTTTCCCTAAGAGTCCCGGCCTCGTACGCGGTCTTGTACGACCCTCGTCGCTGCAACTGCGGAATCACCAACTCGATAAAATCCACATAGCTTTCCGGCGTAACAATGCGCGTCAGGTTGAAGCCATCCAGGCCGGTTTCGTCGATCCAGGACTCCAGCGCATCGGCCACCTGCTCAGGCGAGCCGACCAGGGTGATGTAGCGACCACCGAGTGCGTGTTGCTCAAGCAATTTGCGCCGGGTCCAATCGTTGTTTTGCAGGGTTTTGGTGGCGGACTGAATGGCGTTGCTCTTCACGTACTGGATCGGCTCGTCCAATTCGTACTGGGAAAAATCGATCGCCGTGGACGCGGAAAAATGCGCGACGCCAGCTTCAGCGCTGGCGTAGCTCAAGTACTCGGCATGCTTGGCCCAGGCCAGCTCTTCGGTGGCGGCGACGATCACGTTGAGCCCCATGAACACCTTGATGTCATCCGGGTTGCGCCCGGCCTTGACCGCGCTGCTGCGTACCTTGTCGACCTGGACCTTGGTCGTCGCCTTGCTCTGACCACTGATAAATACGCATTCGGCATGGCGCCCGGCAAACAGCAAGCCGCGATCCGAACTGCCGGCCTGGAATAACACCGGGGTGCGTTGCGGCGACGGCTCGCAGAGGTGATAACCCTCGACTTGATAAAACTCGCCCTGGTGTTCGATCTTGTGCACTTTGCCCGGCTGGGCATAAACCCGCGCCTGGGGGTCATTGATCACCGCATCGTCTTCCCAACTGCCTTCCCAGAGTTTGTAAAGCACCTCCAGGTACTCGTCGGCCTGGTCGTAGCGGCGGTCATGCTCGACTTGTTCGTGCAGGCCCATGGCCTTGGCGGCGCTGTCCAGATAGCCGGTGACGATGTTCCAACCCACTCGGCCACGGCTCAGGTGGTCGAGTGTGGACATGCGCCGGGCGAACAAGTACGGAGCCTCGTAGGTGAGGTTGGCTGTCAGGCCGAAGCCAAGGTTGCGGGTGACGGCGGCCATGGCCGAGACCAGCAACAACGGGTCGTTGACCGGCAACTGGATCGACTCCTTGAGCGGGACGTCCACCGAATTCTGATAGACGTCATACACCCCGACGATGTCGGCGATGAACAAACCATCGAACAGTCCGCGCTCCAGTAGTTGCGCCAGTTCAGTCCAGTACTCGATGGTTTTGTAGTGGGTCGAGTTGTCTCGTGGGTGGGTCCACAGGCCATGGTTGATGTGCCCGATGCAATTCATGTTGAAGGCATTGAGCAGGATCTTTTTCCTGGCTTTTTCACGCGCGGGCATCATAGGGTGCCCCGCAATGGTGGGTTTTCATCGTTGAGGTAGTAATTGCCCACCGCGTGGTACTTCCAGCGCACCGGGTCGTGCAGGGTGTGCACCCGGGCGTTGCGCCAGTGGCGGTCCAGGCCATGCTCGGCCAGGGTCGCCTGGCTGCCGGCAAGTTCAAACAGAACACTGCTGGCGGCGAGGGAAATTTCGCTACTCAGGGCACGGGCCTCGGCGACGGCAATGGAGGCTGCCGCGACGGTCTCGGCAGTGCTATCGGCCTGGGCGCGGTCGAGGAACCCAGCGGATCTTTCCAGCAACGCCTCGGTGGCGTGCAGGCGGATGCTCAGGTGGCCGAAGCTTTTCAGGGTCAGCGGATCTTCGGTGGCCTTGTCACTGCCGGAATCGATCCACGGCCGGGTCTTGGTGCGCACAAAATGCAATGCATCTTCCAGGGCGGCACGCGCGATACCGGTGTCGATAGCGGCATGAAGGATCTGCGCCAGCGGGCCAACGGTGGTGGGGCGCTCGAAGGCGCTTTGAAACGCAACCACGTCGCCCGCGGCCACCCACACGTTGTCGAACACTACCGAGCCGCTGCCGGTGGTGCGCTGGCCGAAGCCGCTCCAGTCGTCGATCACGCTCAGGCCTTGGCTGTCCCGGGGGACGAAGGCCAGTTGCTGGATGCCGTTTTCATCCACCACGGAGGTGGGGATGCGTTGGGCGTAGATCGCGCCGGTGGAGTAGAACTTGCGGCCAGTAATACGAAAACCATCACCATCGCGGGTCAGTTGGGTGATGCGATCGTGAGCGGTCTTGGTCCCCAGTTCTGCCAGGGCATTGCCGAAGCGCTGGCCGGCGAGCACTTCGGCGTACAAGCGTTTTTGCTGCTCTGGGCTGCCGTTCACTCGCAGCACTTGCAAGGCATAAAAGTGGTTCTGCGGGATTTGCCCCAGCGAGGCGTCAGCCTGGGCAATCAGTGCCGTGACTTTGGCCAGGGTGACGTTGGAAACCCCGGCGCCACCATATTCCTTGGGCACGCTGATGCCCCACAAACCGGATCGGGAAAACGCATCGAGCTCAGGCAGGGGCAGACGGCGCTCGCGGTCGCGTAGTGCACTGTCACGGCGAAAATCTTCAGCCAGATCGCTGGCGACCAAAAGGGCTTGTTCATCGCTGGCGATAACTGCGACGTGGTGAGAAAGCGTCATGTGTTTCTCCAGAAGCTTGTTCGAGAAAGTGTTCTGGTCGGTCAAATCCAGGAATGCCGGGCCGGTAACGTACCGTTGAGGTGGTAGTCGCCCACGGCGTGATACTTCCAACGCACCGGATCGTGCAGGGTGTGCACCCGGGCGTTGCGCCAGTGGCGGTCGAGGTTGAATTCGGCGAGGGTGGCGCGGCTGCCGGCCAGTTCGAACAGCTTCTCGCTGGCCAGCAATGAAATCTCAGTGGTCAGCACCTTGGCTTCGGCCACGGCAATTGAAGCCCGTGCGGCAGACTGGGCGGTTATGGGCGCGGCGCTGACCTGGTCCAGCACCTGGCCGGCTTTGCGCAGCAGCGCCTCAGCCGCGTGCAGTTCGATTTTCAGCTTGCCGATATCGGCGATGACGTAGAGGTCATCGCTGGCCCGTTCCACCTTGGCATCGATCCAGGGTCGGGAGCGTTCGCGCACAAAGCTGATGGTGTCGTCGAGCGCGCCACGGGCGATGCCCGCATCGATGGCTGCCTGGATCAACTGTGAGACGGCACCCTGGATATTCGGGGTTTCGCCCAGGCGCCAGTTTTCCACCACCAGTTCGGCCTCCACCGGGACTTGGTTCAACAGTAGCGTGCCACTGGCGGTAGTGCGCTGGCCGAAACCCGACCAGTCATCGACGATGCGCAGTCCCTGCGTGCCACGACGCACGAACGCCATGACCTGCTGGCCTTGATCGTTCAACGCCTTGACCGCTACCCAATGGGCAAACAGTGCACCAGTGGAGTAAAACTTCTGGCCGCTGATGGTGAAGCCGTCACCCTGGGCGGTGATGCGGGCCTTGAGTTCCAGGGTGTTTTTGGTGCCACGTTCCGGGCCGCCATTGCCGATGCGCCAGCCGTCCAGCACGCTCTGGAACAGCTGCTTTTTCTGCTGGTCGCTGGCGACTCCTTGCAGCAGGTGCAGGATGCCGAAATGATTCTGAGGGATTTGCCCCAGTGCCGGGTCTGCGGCGCTGATGATTGCGAACACCTCGGCCAGGGTCTCGAAGGACACCTGGGGGCCACCGTATTCTCGGGCAATGGACATACTGCCCAGGCCGCTGGCGGTGAACTGTTCGATTTCGGCCCAAGGCAATTTACGTTGCTGATCGCGCCTCGCCGCTTGCAGGCGAGCAGCCTGAGCCAGGGCTCGGGCTGCATCAAGGGCCTCGGCGTCGTTGCGCAGCACTTTGGCGGGCAACAACAGCGGGGCAATGTCCAGATCACTCTGTAAGGGGGTTTCTGCCAAGTTAGACATCAGTGCCGCTCCTTGGCTGCACGCAATGCCCTGGCGTTGCACACCGGGGTAATTCTGACCATACCGACCTCGCATCCGTTGAAAGTAAAAAACAGGAATGTCCGGTGGTCCGGTTTATATACCCTAAACATGTTTATTTTTTAAATAAACTAACTTTTAGGAATATGCATAGAAGGTCTGTCACCCAGCCTCACAGGGAGAGCCGGGGCGACGTGGTTGGTAGGCCGATACGGTCTGGATCAACGGGTGCGGATGGGCGGCGGCGATGCGCAAGGTTCGGGCGGGCGCCCAGCGTGAGTTGTTGCCGACCCAGTCGAGAATGCAATAAGTGACTTCCAGCCGATGATCGTCCCCGGCCTCCTGGATCAGCGCCGAAGGTACCCAGACCTGTATCGGTTTTGCGATGTCGCACGCCTGGATGGGCGACAGGTCCAGGCGCGCGTCTCCCCAACGCAGGGTGATTTCATCGTCGGCGGCCATGTTCAGGTAGGGCTCGATGATCAGTGGCACACCGCGCAACACCTGGCGACTGTTCACGCCGTAACGGCGGATCATCTCGGGCAGGTTTACCGGTGCCAGGTTCTGGTTCTCATCGTTGCATAAAGCCTTGGGCCTGCCGCCGGGATAGTCGACCTTGACCTGTACACAAGTGGCCGCCGATTGCGCCGGACCATGGCCCACCTGCATGACTTGATAATGAATACGCACCGCACCGCTTTGGATAAAACTTTCCGGAATCCGCAGGCGGGTGGATGTGCCGACTTTACCGGCGGTGATGCACCGGGAAGCGATAAAACAGTCGTTCCAGAACAACTCGATCAGGTCTCCTTCGTCCATGCCAGGGTAAGGCGCAATATCAACTTGCAACTGCGTGGCAGCGAGGGCGTTGATGCCGTGTCGATGTGCCTGGGGCAGGGTCGGGGCGGTGAGCATGGGCAGGTTTGAAATACACTTCATTAGTATTCTCCTTGAGGCAGCCAGCAGCGATCGTTCCGAACGTTAAGCGCGGGTGGGCGCCGTAGTCCGAAAGGAACGATTTAATGAAAAGCCAGAATAGGATCCAATCCTCTGAGCGTTAGATAAGAGGGTTGGTTAGTTGGCGTCAAGGGGGGGTACGGGCTAAACAGGAAGTTATGGATTATTCAGAAGGGTCTTACTGCGAGTGCACTTTAAAGGGGGAGGGCGGCGGTGACTTTTACCCAATGATTATTGGGGTTTTCCGAAACTCGGTACATTGTGGAAGAGGGGTTATATAGCGAAGTTTCTTACGGTTTATTGGCGGTTCGATTGCCCGTTGTAAGAGCGAGGGGGAGGCCCTCGCTCTTAAAGGGAGTCAGTCTTTATTAAGGAACTTGCTGAGAAACTGTTGCGTGCGTTCTTTCTTGGGGTTGGCAAACAATGCTTTGGCTTCACCCTGTTCGACAATGATGCCCTTGTCGAAAAAGATCACTCGGTTGGCCACATCCCGAGCAAAACTCATCTCGTGGGTGACGATAACCATGGTGCGGTTTTCTTGCGCCAGGCTGCGGATGGTTTCCAGTACTTCACCCACCAGTTCCGGGTCCAGGGCCGAAGTCGGCTCATCGAACAGGATCACTTCCGGTTCCATGGCCAGGGCCCGTGCAATCGCCACCCGCTGTTGCTGCCCTCCGGACAGCCGACGCGGGTAAGCGTCTTCCTTGCCCACCAGGCCGACCTTGGCCAACAGCTTGCGTCCCAGGGCATCAGCCGCGTCCTTGGGCATCTTCTTGACCACCATGGGCCCTTCAATGACATTTTCCAGGGCGGTGCGATGAGGGAACAGGTTGAAGTTCTGGAATACAAAACCCACATGTTGGCGCAGGCGCCGCACCAGGTTCTGTTGCTGGTTGAGCGGGCGACTGCCGTCGATCTCGATATCCCCGACCTTGATCCGGCCACTGGTGGGTTCTTCGAGGAAGTTCAGACAGCGCAGGAAGGTGGTCTTGCCGGAACCGCTGGGGCCGATGATGGCGATGACTTCGCCTTCCTTGACCTCCAGGTCGATACCGTCAAGCACCACCTGACCCTTGAATTGTTTGGTCAGTTTTTCAACCACGATCATGCTTCAAGACTCCTGGTCATGCCGATTGACCCGCGCTTCCAGACGGTTCTGCAGGTGCGCCAGGGCACTTGCGAGAACCCAGTAGATCAAGGCGGCGGCAAGATACATGGTGAAAATTTCGAAGGTGCGGGCAGTGATCAGTTGCGCCTGGCGGAACAGTTCGGGCACCTGAATGGTGGCGGCCAGGGCAGTGTCCTTGACCAGCGAAATAAAACTGTTGCCCAGTGGTGGCAGTGCCGTACGCATAGCCTGCGGCAGGATGGCCCGGCGCAAGGTTTGCGCGCGGGTCATGCCGATACTGGCAGCGGCTTCCCACTGGCCACGCTCGATGGAACCGATGGCGGCGCGCAGGATTTCACAGGCATAAGCGGCCATGTTCAGCGAGAAGCCGATCAGTGCCGCCGGCAGCGGGTCCAGTTCGATGCCCAGTTGCGGCAAGCCGTAATAGATCACGAACAGTTGCACCAACAGCGGCGTGCCGCGAAAGAACGACACGTAGACCCGGGCGATCCAGCTCACCAGCTTGAGGCGCGACAGGCGCATCAAGGCCAGGCCGAAGCCCAGCAGCAAACCGAAGAACATCCCGCCCAGGCTGAGAATCACTGTGTAGTACGCGCCCTTGAGCAGAAAGGGCGCGGAGCTCAGTGCGAGTTGGAAAGCTGCTTCCATTATTGAGTAACGTCAGCGTTGAAGTATTTTTCAGACAATTTCTTCAAGGTGCCATCAGCGCGCAATTTGTCGATGGCCTTGTTCACCGCGTCAAGCAGTTCAGGTTCGCCCTTGCGCAGGGTCACGCCGGCTTCCTGGCGGGAGAAGGCGTCGCCGGCAACGGCGGTGTCAGGGGCTTTCTTTGCCAGCTCAAGGGCGGCCAGGCGGTCTACCAGAATCGCATCGATACGGCCTACACGCAGGTCCTGGTATTTGGTTGGGTCATCGTCATAGGTTCTGATGATGGCTTTTGGCACGTTGTCCTTGAGCCATTGTTCGTAGTTGGTGCCCAGGCCTACCCCGACTTTCTTGCCTTCCAGGTCGGCAGCAGTCTTGATATTGAGTTTTTCCTGGTTCTTTTTCAGTACCAGGGCCTGGATCCCGGAAACGGTGTAGGGCTGCGAGAAATCATATTTCTTCTTACGCTCTTCGGAAATAGTCACCTGGTTGATCACCGCGTCCAGGCGCTTGGAGTCCAGCGACGCAAGGATGCCATCCCATTTGGTGGCTTGCAGCTTGACCTTCACGCCCAGCTCTTTGGCCAGGGCTTCTGAGAACTCCACTTCAAAACCGCTCAGCTTGCCGCTCTCGTCGACGAAGCTGAACGGCGGGTAGGTCCCTTCCACGCCGACTTTGAGCTCGCCGGCTTTTTTTATGGCCGCCAGTTGCTCGCCGGCAACCGCCTGGCCCAGCCAACCAGCGCCGAGTGCCAACCCCAATGTGCCAACCAGTAACGTGCGACGTAATACAGAAATAGTCATGACAAGCCCCTGTGTTTTTTATGTGAGCGAAGCAGGTGACAGCAGTAAACGTATCCTGCCTTAAAAGCACCGTGTGCGTCTGCGGAGTGACTATAAAACGAGCTTATAAGACTTGAAAATAATATAAATTGATTTTTTTATTCGTTATTTGAATATTGGTATTGTTCAGAATATCGAATCATAAGCAAACAACGCCGGCGCTCCGCCGGTGTGCAGGAATATGATCGGGCCGGCCTCGAAACGCTGGCGGCCAATGCCATCCAACAGGCCGGCCATGGCCTTGCCGGTGTAGACCGGGTCCAGCAAGAGGCCTTCCTGGCTCGCCAGCAGTTTGATCGCCGCCAGGGTGCCGGCGTTTGGCTCACCATAACGGGGGGCAAAATATTCGTCCCACAAGGTCACCTTGAAGCTGTTTGGGATCGCTATGTCGAGCAGCTCAGCCGTGCGTTCGGCCAGCCCTTGCACCTTGGGGCGCTGGGCTTCGTCAGTGCGCGATACGGTGACGCCAATTACCGGCAAGTCCGGCAGCACTTCACTCAACGCCAGAGCCAGGCCGCTGTGAGTGCCTGCGCTGCCGGAGGCCAGGAGCACGGCGGCGAATTGAATGCCGCTGTCTTCAATTTGCCCGGCCAATTCCAGCCCGGCCCGCACATAACCCAGGGCGCCGAGGGCGTTGGAGCCACCGATGGGCACCAGGTACGGCTTCTTGCCATTACTGCGCAAACGATCGCCGAGGGCGTTGAGTAGCTCATCGGCGTTATCCAGGTTCTCCACCAACTCAACCTTGGCATTGAACAGTTCCAGCAGCAGGCGATTACCATTGCCCAGGTAGTTGGGGTCTTCGGTACCGACAGGGTTTTCCAGCAGGGCCACGCAATCCAGGCCCAGCTTGGCCGCCAAAGCCGCAGTTTGCCGCACATGGTTGGATTGGATGGCGCCGGCAGTCACCAAGGTGTCGGCACCTTGGGCAAGGGCATCGGCTGCGAGGTATTCTAGTTTGCGCAACTTATTGCCACCCATGGCCAACGGCGTGGTGTCATCGCGTTTAACGTAGATATCGCGACCCAGCCAGGCCGACAGTCGCTCGAGTTTTTCCAGAGCAGTGGCGCCGCCCAGCAGTTCCAGGCGGTTAAAACGGTCGAGCTGTTGTTTGATCATGGTTACGCACAGAGGGCCAGTGATTGAGCGACTATAGGCAGGCACTTTTCATCGAGCAACCGTCAATCGCTTAGGTCGCTTGGTTATGTGCTTGGCATGATTGGTTCTTAAGGTGGATGCTGTGGCATATCGTAGAGTAGTGGCCGTTTTAGCTGCAAGCTGCAAGCTATAAGCTTCAAGTCGATGAGGCTTGCAGCAGCATCGACCCCCTTTTTTCAGGAGTTTCCACATTGACTGAGCGCTCTCATTGGCAGTTACAGACCATCGTCAGCCAGTTGCGCAGCGCCCGGGACCAGTGGCGCACGCGCAATGGGCGGGTCAGTGGTGAGCAAGGCGGACGCGAGTTGCCTTCGCGGGACGCTATGGCGCAGATTCTCGAAGCGTTGTGTGGGGCATTGTTCCCGATGCGCCTGGGGCCCGTGGATTTGCGTGAAGAAAGTGAAGACTTCTACGTTGGCCACACCCTGGATGTAGCCTTGAATGCCCTGTTGGCCCAGGCGCGGTTGGAGCTGCGTTACGCGGCGCGCCAGGGCGGGCAAGAGGACAGCGAGATCAATGCCACCGCTATCCGCCTGATCCAGGACTTCGCCCTGGCGTTGCCGGCCTTGCGCAGCCTGTTGGACACCGATGTACTGGCCGCCTACCACGGTGACCCGGCTGCCCGCAGCGTCGATGAAGTATTGCTGTGCTACCCCGGCATCCTGGCGGTGATTCACCATCGCCTGGCTCATCATCTTTATCGTGCCGGGTTGCCGCTGCTGGCGCGGATCAGCGCGGAAATCGCCCATTCGGCCACCGGCATCGACATCCACCCTGGCGCACAGATCGGCCAGAGCTTCTTTATCGACCATGGCACGGGTGTGGTGATTGGCGAGACTGCAATCATCGGTGAGCGGGTGCGTATCTACCAGGCCGTAACCTTGGGCGCCAAACGGTTTCCAGCGGACGAGGACGGGCAATTGCAGAAAGGTCATCCGCGTCACCCGATTGTCGAGGATGACGTGGTGATCTATGCCGGGGCGACGATCCTGGGCCGGATCACCATTGGCCAGGGCTCGACCATTGGCGGCAATGTCTGGCTGACTCGCAGCGTGCCGGCGGGTGTCAACCTGACCCAGGCGAATTTGCAGCATGATGATGGGACGCAGAAGTAGGACTCGTCCAGGCTGAACTCCCACGCAGGGCGTGGGAACGATCAACGATTTGCCATCCCCGCTCGTCATACCAATTCTTGAGCTAGTGTAGGAATGACCTACCGCTCGGCCCTGGGATTAGTCTCAAAACGCCTATTCATGTTTAACTTGACTGTTCGTTCAAGTTAAATAGGTGGTTCGCTGCCCGCTCACAACAGGAGGCTTACCTTTGCCGAGTCCGTTTTTTACAGCCACATCCCACACCCTTGAGGTGCACCTTTCATGAGTGGATCGTCCACCCCTTCAAGCGGTCTGATCCGCATGAATCCGCCGGTGTTTTACTTTGCCGCGAGCTTCATCCTGCTGTTCGGCCTGACGGTTATCGCCATTCCTGAACAAGCTGGGGCCTGGCTGCTGGCGGCGCAAAACTGGGCGGCCAATACGGTCGGCTGGTACTACATGCTGGCGATGACCCTGTATCTGGTCTTCGTGGTGGTCACCGCGCTATCTGGCTACGGCAAGATCAAGCTCGGTGCCGACCACGACGAGCCCGAATTCAGTTACCTGTCCTGGGCCGGCATGCTGTTCGCCGCCGGGATCAGCATCACGTTGTTTTTCTTCTGCGTCTCGGAGCCTTTGACTCACCTGGTGCAACCGCCCCAGGGCGAAGCCGGTACCGCCGAGGCCGCGCGCCAAGCCATGCAGATCCTGTTTCTGCACTGGGGCCTGCACGGCTGGGGCGTGTTCGCCTTTGTTGGCATGGCCCTGGCGTATTTCGCCTACCGGCATAACCTGCCGCTGGCGTTGCGCTCGGCGCTGTATCCGCTGATCGGCAAGCGCATCAACGGCCCTATTGGCTACGCGGTGGATGGCTTCGGCATTATCGCTACAGTGTTTGGCCTCGGCGCCGATATGGGGTTTGGCGTATTGCACCTCAACTCCGGGCTCGACTACCTGTTCGGCGTGGCCCACACCCAGTGGGTCCAGGTCGGCCTGATCACCTTGATGATGGGGGCGGCGATCCTGGTGGCCGTGGCGGGCGTCGACAAGGGCGTGCGAGTAATGTCCGACATCAACATGCTGCTGGCCTGTGCGCTGCTGCTGTTCGTGCTGTTCGCCGGGCCCACCCAGCACTTGCTCAACACCCTGATCCAGAACATCGGTGATTACCTCGGCGCCTTGCCGACCAAAAGTTTCGACCTTTACGCCTATGACAAGCCCAATGACTGGCTCGGCGGCTGGACCGTGTTCTATTGGGCCTGGTGGATCGCATGGTCGCCGTTCGTGGGCCTGTTTATCGCGCGTATTTCCCGTGGCCGCACCATTCGCGAGTTCGTCTTCGGTGTGCTGTTGATCCCGCTGGGTTTCACCCTGGCGTGGATGTCGATTTTCGGCAATAGCGCCATCGATCAGGTGCTCAACCACGGCATGACCGCCTTGGGTGCATCGGCTATCGATGACCCGTCGATGAGCCTCTACCTGTTGCTGGAAACCTACCCGTGGAGCAAGGTCGTCATTACGGTCACGGTGTTTATCAGCTTCGTGTTCTTCGTTACCTCCGCCGACTCCGGCACCGTCGTGCTGTCGACCCTGTCAGCCAAAGGTGGCAACGCCGATGAAGACGGGCCGAAATGGCTGCGGGTGTTCTGGGGCGCGATGACCGCGCTGGTGACCAGTGCCTTACTGTTTGCCGGCAGTATCGATTCGTTGAAATCGGCGGTGGTGCTGACCTCATTACCATTCTCGATGATCCTGCTGCTGATGATGTGGGGGCTGCACAAGGCTTTCTACCTCGAATCCCAGAAGCAGATTGCGCAACTGCACTCCCTGGCGCCGGTCTCGGGATCGCGCAAGGGCCGTGGTGGTTGGCGCCAGCGTTTGACCCAGGCCGTGCACTTCCCGTCGCGGGATGAGGTGTACCGTTTCCTCGAGACCACCGTGCGTCCGGCGATTGAAGAAGTGACGGCAGTCTTCGTCGAGAAGGGGCTGAGCGTGGTCACCCAGCCCGATCCGGTCAACGACAGTGTCAGCCTGGAGATCGGCCATGGCGAAGAGCATCCGTTTGTCTATCAGGTGCAGATGCGCGGCTACTTCACGCCGTCGTTTGCCCGGGGTGGCATGGGCTCCAAAGAGATCAACAACCGTCGCTATTACCGGGCGGAAGTGCATTTGAGTGAAGGTAGCCAGGATTACGACCTGGTGGGCTACACCAAGGAGCAGATCATCAACGACATCCTTGATCAGTACGAGCGCCACCTGCAGTTCCTGCACCTGGTTCGCTAAGGCACATGGCGAGCGGGTAGCTCTTTGCTGTAAAAAGGACCGGCACACTTAAGCGTTTCAGCTGTCCTTGAAGGGCGCGAAGGTATGGTTATCTTCGCGCCCTGCTTGTTTAGACCAGAGAGGATTCGATGACTTACATTGCTGCCCAAAACCGCTATGAATCTATTCCCTATCGCCGCGTAGGCCGCAGTGGGTTGGTGCTGCCGGCACTGTCCCTGGGGTTGTGGCACAACTTTGGCGACAGCACTCCCATCGACACCCAGCGCGCTTTGCTGCGTACCGCGTTCGACCTGGGGATCAACCACTTCGACCTGGCCAACAACTACGGCCCGCCCTATGGCAGCGCCGAGATCAATTTCGGTCGCTTGCTGCGTGAAGATTTCAAGCACTACCGCGACGAACTGATCATCTCCAGCAAGGCTGGCTGGGATATGTGGCCCGGCCCTTATGGCCAGGGCGGTGGTTCGCGCAAATACGTATTGGCGAGCCTGGACCAGAGCCTGCAACGCCTGGGTGTCGACTATGTGGATATTTTCTACTCTCACCGCTTTGATGCCGATACCCCGCTGGAAGAAACCGCCAGCGCCCTGGCCACCGCCGTGCAACAGGGCAAGGCGTTGTACATTGGTATCTCGTCTTACTCGGGGGCGAAAACCCGGGAAATGGCGGCGCTCCTCAAGGAGTGGAAAGTCCCGCTATTGATCCACCAACCGGCCTACAACCTGCTCAACCGTTGGGTGGAAAAAGACCTGCTGGACGCCACCGACGAACTCGGTGCCGGGGTGATTGCGTTCACGCCGCTGGCCCAGGGCTTGTTGACCGATAAATATCTCAACGGTGTGCCGGCCGATGCGCGGGTAAATCGACCGGGAGGTGGTTCATTGCAGGCTTCGCACTTGTCCGATGCCAACATCGCCCATGTACGCGCCCTCAATGAAATTGCCCAGCGTCGTGGGCAAAGCCTGGCCCAACTGGCCCTGGCCTGGACCCTGCGCGATCCTCGGGTAACCAGTGCATTGATCGGTGCGAGCCGGCCGGAGCAGATCATTGAAAACGTCGGGGCGTTGAAGAACTTGAGCTTCAGTGCGGATGAGCTGGCGGAGATTGATCGGTTTGCCCAGGAGGGTGGGATCAACTTGTGGGAAAAGCCGTCCACGGCGCAATAAGCTAATGGATCGTTCCCATGCAGAGCGTGGGAGCGATCAGCGGCTCAATCTAGAACGGCACATCCCCCAGAATTGTCGCCCGATGCATCACCCGCCGCTGTGGCCGGTAATCGTCGACGGCATAGTGCTGGGTCACGCGGTTGTCCCAGAACGCCACGTCGTTTGCCTGCCAGCGCCAGCGAATGGTGAATTCCGGACGGGTGGCGTGGGCAAACAACAGCTTGAGGATGGCTTCGCTTTCGGCAGGTTCCAGTTCGTTGATCTTGCTGGTGAAACCTTCACTGACGAACAGTGATTTACGCCCGCTCACCGGGTGGGTGCGGATGACTGGGTGGGACAGCGGCGGGTTCTTTCTGCGGGTTTCCTCCCAGCGCGCCAGGTCCTCGGGCGTGTTGCCGTACCGCTCCAGAGGAAAGGAGCGGGTGAAATCGTGGGTCGCGGTCAAGCCGCTCAATAGCCCCTTCATCGGTTCCGATAACGCCTCATAGACGGCGATGCCGCTGGCCCACAAGGTGTCGCCGCCAAATTCCGGTAGCAGCTTGGCGCTGAGTACTGCGCCGAGGGCCGGGGTGGGCAAAAAGGTCACGTCGGTGTGCCAGATGGCATTGTCGCGCACGTCAGTGACGGCAGTGTCGAGGATCAGTACTTCGGGTTGCTGCGGTACGTTTGGGTAGATCGGGTGAATGTGCAGGTCGCCGAAATTGGCCGCAAATCGTGCTTGCTGTTGCGGGGTGATCGGCTGATCGCGAAAGAACAGCACCGAGTGTTTGAGCAGCGCCTGTTCGATGGCGTCGCGCTGCCCGGTGTTCAGCGGTTGGGCAATGTCGACGCCACTGATCTGGGCGCCAAGGGCGGTGCTGAGGGGAGTTACGGTCAGGCTGCTCATGGGGTTCTCTTGAATATTGGGCGCCGATCTGTCGGCGTAGTCAGTGCTGTTGTGCTTAATGTGCCTGGCCGTGCCACGGCACCAGTTTGCGCTGCAGGGCACGCAGGCCCATTTCCATGGCGAAGGCGATCATGGCGATGACCAGGATCCCCAGCACCACCACATCGGTGACCAGGAACTGCGCCGCGGACTGCACCATGAAGCCCAGGCCGCTGGTGGCGGCGATCAGTTCGGCAGCCACCAGGGTCGACCAGCCGACCCCCAGGCCAATCCGCACACCGGTGAGAATGTCGGGCAGGGCGCTCGGCAAAATCACATGGCGAATCAACTGGGCCCGGGTCGCGCCCAAAGACTGCGCAGCACGCAATTTGGCCGGGTCGACTGTGCGCACACCAGTTGCGGTGGCGATGGCAATCGGGGCAAAAATCGCCAGGTAGATCAGCAGCACCTTGGACAGCTCGCCGATGCCACACCAGATGACGATCAGCGGCAAATAGGCCAGCGGAGGGATTGGCCGGTAGAACTCGATCAGTGGATCAAGAATGCCGCGGGCGATGCGATTGGCGCCGATAGCGATGCCTACCGGCACCGCCGTCAGCACCGCGAAGCCCAGGCCCAGGCCGATGCGGCTGAGGCTCGCACCCAGGTGCTGCCACAGGGTGGAATCCATGTAGCCGGTGGTCGCCAGCAACCAGCCTTTTTGCAGCACGGCAGACGGAGGTGGCAGGAATAGCGGTTCGATCCATTCACTGGCGGTTACGGCCCACCAGATGGCCAACAAGGCAACCAGGGTCAGCACACTGATCCAGCGGGTACTCAAGCTGCGGCGCACGGGGGCGGCGGCTTTATGCACAGGGTTGGTGGCCGTGGCCGGTAATTCATAGCTGCTCATGCACACACCTGCCGTTGGGAGAACACCTTGCCCAGCACGTGTTCGCGGGTTTCGATAAAGTGTGGGTCGGACTTGATCGCCCGTGCGGACTCTCCGGCGGCGTAGCGCTGGCCGAAGTCCAGGCTCAGGCGCTCGACAATCTGGCCCGGGTTGGGCGCCAGCAGAATCAAATCGGTAGCGAGGAACACGGCTTCTTCGATGTCGTGGGTAATCAGGAACACCGGCTTGGCCGTGCGCCGCCAGACCTGCAGCAGCAACTCCTGCATCTGTTCGCGGGTGAACGCATCGAGGGCGCCGAAAGGCTCGTCCATCAGCAGCACCCGAGGGTCTGCGGCCAATGCCCGGGCCAGGCCGACGCGCTGCTTCTGGCCGCCGGACAGTTGCCAGATACGGCGGCTGTCAAAACCTGCCAGGTCCACCAGGGCGAGCATTTCACGGGCACGAACTTCACGCTGGGCCTTGGGCACGCCAGCCAACGCCAGGCCGAAGCCGACATTGGCCAACACATCTTGCCAAGGCAGCAGGGCATCGTCCTGGAACACGACCCCACGTTCGGCACTGGGTCCCTTTACGGGCACGCCGTCGAGGGTGATACGCCCGGCACTGGGTTCGACGAAGCCGGCAATCAGGTTCAACAGCGAAGTCTTGCCACTGCCGGAAGGGCCAAGGGCGACCAGCAATTGCTGTGGCCCCAGGCTCAGGGAAATGTCCGCCAGCACAGGCGCCGTGGCGCCTGGATACTGTGCGCTGATGCGCTCCAGTTGTAGCAAGGCCATCGCGGTTAACTCCTGATATCAGTTAGTGATGAACTTCGGGCTGACGTAGGGGGCGTAGTCCGGCAGTACGGCGTCGACCTTGCCTTGCTCCTTGAGGAACGCGGCGGTGTCGGTGACAGCCTTGGTAGTCGGCGCGCCGAGGAGGACGATCTGGTCAGCTGCCAGCGGGTAGACGTTGCCTTGCAGCAGCAAGGGAATGTCGCTGGCCTTGGCGCCGGAGAGCTTCACCAGTTTGTCGACGTTGCCTTTGTCGGCGAGCCAGGCTTGCGGGTCTTTGCGGTAAGCGGCGTAGGCATCCAGCGTGACCTTGGCGAAGGCGGTGACGATTTGCGGATGCTTCTCGGCGAAGTCTTTACGCACGATCCATGCATCGAAGGTCGGCGCACCGAACTTCGCCAGTTCGCCAGAGGTGATCAGCACCTTGCCGTTTTCCTTGGCCACGCCCAAGGCAGGGTCCCAGACGTAGGTGGCGTCGATATCACCGCGTTTCCAGGCGGCGATGATCGCCGGTGGCGCGAGGTTGAGGATGGTGACTTTCGCGGGGTCGATGTTCCAGTGCTTCAATGCCGCCAACAGGCTGTAGTGGCCGGTTGAAACAAAAGGCACGGCGATTTTCTTGCCGATCAGATCCTGCGGGCTGCTGATCCCGGAACCGTTACGCGCCACCAGGGCTTCGGCGCCACCGATCTGGGTGGCGATCAGGAAGGTTTGCACCGGGACTTTGCGGGTGATGGCAGCGGTCAGTGGGCTGGAACCTAGGTAGCCGATCTGCACATCACCGGACGCGATGGCGGTGATGACGTCGGAACCGTTGTCAAATTTGCGCCAGTCGATCTTGGCATTGGTGGCTTTTTCATAAGCACCGTCGGCCTGGGCGACTTTCGCCGGGTCCACGGTGGTCTGGTAGGCAATGGTGACATCGGCTGCATGGGCAAACAGGCTGGCACCGGCCAGGGAAAGTGCCGCCAGGAGGCGTAGGGGGGGAAACATTTTCAAGGGGAAGATCCTCATCAGGCGGCCGAAAATCGGCGTGTAATGAGACTAAATGATCTAAGAACAAGAAAATAAATAACTTTTTCGCATTAGCTTATGTAGGAGCGAGCTTGCTCGCGAAAACCTGAAAACAACGCGCCCATCCAGACAGTACGGGTTATCGTTGACGTTCTTCGCGAGCAAGCTCGCTCCTACAGTGGGCTGTAGCCTGTCAGTTACTGATCGCCAGGATACTCGCCTGGTACGCCCCGACAAACACGTCGAAATCCCCCACTTCGTTCTGTTCAAGCTCTGCCTGTTGCACCAGCGAGTCGCGCGCCAACTCTTCAAAGCGGGCTTGCTCGTCAGCTGGCAGTGGCTCATTGCGGAAGAATTCGGCGTGTGCCTGACTCTGACGCAGAGAGAACTGCGCAAAGCTCTCCTTGTGCTCGCTCATGGCCGCCAACACCTGGGCTGACGGCGTCAGGGACGGGTCCTTGATCTTCGCCCACTGGGCGTCCAGCGCCTGGCTGTGTTCGTCAACGCCCTGGCTCTGGTCCAGCAACGCCGCCAGCGGAGCAATCTTCTCCAGCAACTCGGTGGCCCATTCCTTCATGTCCACCGACTGGCCTTTGTGCTGCAGTTGCAGGCCCGGACGACGACCTTCCTTGACCACGCTGAGGAAGTTGGACGTGGCGTTGCTGCATTCGTTGTTCTCGAACAGCGGGCTATCATTCAGTGCGCAATACAGCAGGAACGCGTCGAGGAAACGCGACGTTTGCAAGTCGATGCCCATCGGCAGGAACGGGTTGATGTCCAGGCAGCGTACTTCGATGTACTGGATGCCTCGGGCCATCAGCGCCTGGATCGGCCGTTCGCCGGTGTAGGTCACGCGCTTGGGACGGATGTTGGAGTAGTACTCGTTTTCGATCTGCAGGATGTTGGTGTTGAGCTGTACCCATTCACCGTCCTTGTGGGTACCGACTTCGGCATACGGCGCGTAGGGCGTTGCCACCGCTGTGCGCAGGCTGTCGGTGTAGCTGGCCAGATCGTTGTAGCACGGGGTCAGGCCGGCCTGGGCGTTGCTCTGGTAGCCCAGGTCGCTCATGCGCAGGCTGGTGGCGTAGGGCAGGTACAGGGTGTCGGCATCCAGCACATCCAACTGATGAGCGCGGCCGCGCAGGAAGCCCGCGTCCAGGGCTGGAGAGGCGCCAAACAGGTACATCAACAACCAGCTATAGCGGCGGAAGTTGCGGATCAGCGCGATATAGGCCGTGGACTGGTAGTCACGGTCGGTACCGACAAAGCCTTCGGCTTCCTTGAGCAGCGGCCAGAGCTCTTCCGGCAGGGAAAAGTTGTAGTGGATCCCGGCGATGCACTGCATGGTCTTGCCGTAGCGCAGGGCCAGGCCCTTGCGGTACACGTACTTGAGCTGACCGATGTTGGAGGTGCCGTAATAGGCGATCGGGATATCTTCCTCGGCCGGCAACGGGCACGGCATCGATGGACTCCACAGGTACTCGTTGCCAAGTTTGCTGTAGGCAAAACGGTGAATCTTGTCGAGGCTGCTCAGGGTGTCGGCCGGCTTGGGCAGCGCCGGCGTGATGAACTCCAGCAGCGACTCGGAATAGTCCGTGGTGATCTGCCCGTGGGTTAGCGCGGCGCCCAATGCCTCGGGATGTGGCGTTTGAGCCAGTCGCCCTTCAGCGGTAACGCGCAGGCATTCACGCTCGATGCCGTGCAGGCATTGCTCGAGCAAAGAGAGGTGTTCGTGCTTGCCAAGCAGTGCCAGGCGGCGGTTGAGAAGTTCGCTCAAGTTGGATTCCTTCACGCGTCAGTCGCCCCAATATGGGGGTGGGCAGGACGGTCTACAAGGGTGAAGTGGAAACTGGCGTTATCGCCTGGTTTTTGAGCAGGAGTCCCCCCACTCTGAAAGCGCCGCTCCATCCTTGAATCTGGCTATCGCGCACGAAGTTAAAGTTCGGCGCAACTTTCGCAGCGCCGAAACTAACTCAAATCGATGACAGGGGGCTATAGGACAGCGAAGGTGCCTTGCGCTTTTGCGACCAATTTTTCGTCCTGGTACACATCGGCTTCGACCACCAGGGTGCGTCGGCCCGGATGAATTACCCGGGCGGTACACAGCACGTCGCCGTCAGACACGGCGCGGATGTAGTTGATTTTGCACTCGATGGTCGCACTCTTCTGGTCGAAACCATGGGAACTGGAGCAGGCCAGCCCCATGGCAATGTCCACCAGGCTGAAAATCGCTCCGCCGTGGAGCTTGCCAGACCGATTGCGCAGGTTTGGCTCCAGGGTCAGGGCAACCTCGGCAACGCCCTGCTCAAGGCGTTGCAGGCGGCAACCGATTAAGTTGCTGAAAGCACTTTGGGTCAAGCTGGCTGACAGTTCCATTAGCGCTTCTTCAGTTGTTTGGCGTTGGCAAACAGCGAAGCCATGGCGTTATTGGCCGGGACTGCAGTGGTTTCCTTGCGCGGCGTGCTGTTTTCAGAGCGGTTTTGCGACTGGCGTGGTGCCGAGCCTGGGCGTGCGCCGCGGGCTCCGTCGATTTTCTCGCCGGGGGTGTCGCTCATACGCATCGACAGGCCGACACGCTTGCGCGGGATGTCGATTTCCATGACCTTGACCTTGACCACGTCGCCGGCTTTCACCGCCTCGCGTGGGTCCTTGATGAACTTCTCGGAAAGCGCAGAGATGTGCACCAAACCGTCCTGATGCACGCCGATGTCCACAAATGCGCCGAAGTTGGTCACGTTGGTGACCACGCCTTCGAGGATCATCCCCAGTTGCAGGTCCTTGAGGTCTTCGACGCCTTCCTGGAACTCGGCGGTCTTGAACCCCGGACGCGGGTCGCGGCCAGGTTTTTCCAGCTCTTGCAGGATGTCGGTAATGGTTGGCACGCCGAAGGTTTCGTCGGTGTACTTTTTCGGATCCAGGCGCTTGAGGAACGCGGCGTCCCCGATCAGCGAGCGGATGTCACGGTCGGTTTCAGCGGCAATGCGCTGCACCAGCGGGTAGGCTTCCGGGTGAACCGCCGAGGCGTCGAGCGGGTTGTCGCCAGCCATGACGCGCAGGAAACCGGCGGCTTGCTCGAAGGTTTTTTCACCCAGGCGCGCCACTTTTTTCAGCGCGGCACGGGTCTTGAACGCGCCGTTTTCATCACGGTGGTTGACGATATTCTGCGCCAGAGTGGCGTTGAGGCCGGAAATACGCGCCAGCAGCGCGACAGAGGCGGTGTTTACATCGACGCCGACGGCGTTCACACAGTCTTCCACCACTGCGTCCAGGCCGCGGGCCAGTTTCAGTTGCGACACATCGTGCTGGTACTGGCCGACACCGATGGATTTCGGGTCGATCTTCACCAGTTCGGCCAGCGGGTCCTGAAGACGACGGGCGATGGACACGGCGCCACGGATCGACACGTCGAGGTCCGGGAACTCCTTGGAAGCCAGCTCCGAAGCCGAATACACCGAAGCGCCAGCTTCGGAGACCATGACCTTGGTCATTTTCATGCCTGGGTACTTTTTGATCAGCTCGGCAGCCAGCTTGTCGGTTTCGCGGCTGGCGGTGCCATTGCCGATGGCGATCAGGTCCACGGCATGCTTGGCGCACAGGGCGGCGAGGATGGCGATGGTCTGGTCCCATTTGTTGTGAGGAACGTGAGGGTAAACGGTGGCGTGATCCAGCAACTTGCCCGTGGCGTCCACCACTGCAACCTTGCACCCGGTACGCAGGCCCGGGTCCAGGCCCAGGGTGGCGCGCGGGCCGGCCGGGGCGGCCAGCAGCAGGTCGTGCAGGTTGTGGGCGAATACATTGATCGCCTCGGTTTCGGCGCCGTCGCGCAACTCGCCCAGCAGATCGGTTTCCAGGTGGGTGTAGAGCTTGACCTTCCAGGTCCAGCGCACGACTTCACCGAGCCACTTATCCGCAGGACGATTCTGATTCTGGATGCCGAATTGTTGACCGATCATGCCTTCGCACGGGTGCATGGTGCCTGGCAACTCGTCGCCAATTTTCAGCGAGGAGCTGAGAATACCCTCGTTGCGACCACGGAAAATCGCCAGGGCGCGGTGGGATGGCATGCTCTTGAGCGGTTCGTCGTGCTCGAAGTAGTCGCGGAACTTGGCGCCTTCTTCTTCCTTGCCGGCGATGACGCGGGCACTGAGGGTGGCCTCCTGCTTGAGGTAGTTGCGCAATTTTGCCAGCAGGTTGGCGTCTTCGGCGAAACGCTCCATGAGGATGTACTTGGCGCCTTCGAGAGCGGCCTTGACATCGGCGACGCCTTTTTCAGCATCGATGAAGCGCGCAGCTTCGCTTTCCGGGGCCAGGGACGGGTCGTTGAACAGGCCGTCGGCCAGTTCGCCAAGGCCGGCTTCCAGGGCTATCTGGCCTTTTGTGCGGCGCTTTTGCTTGTACGGCAGGTACAAGTCTTCGAGGCGGGTCTTGGTGTCGGCGAGCTTGATGTCGCGTTCAAGTGCAGGGGTCAGCTTGCCCTGTTCCTCGATGCTGGCGAGGATGCTGATGCGCCGCTCGTCGAGTTCTCGCAAGTAGCGCAGGCGTTCTTCCAGATGCCGCAACTGGATATCATCGAGGCTGCCGGTCACTTCTTTACGGTAACGGGCGATGAAAGGCACCGTGGAGCCCTCATCCAGTAGAGCGACGGCCGCTTCGACCTGCTGTGGGCGTACACCGAGTTCCTCGGCGATGCGGCTGTTGATGCTGTCCATAAAACCACCTGAAATTCTGAAAGCAGGCTCGTGGGCTCGGAAAAACGAGGCCCTGCGAGGCTGGTTGAGCGGCCCGACTGGCGCCGCTGCCTGGGTCAAGAGGCTGCCTATTGACCCTCGAAATCGGAAAATCACTGCAAGGCCGCGAAAAAAGACGCCCTGCAGTAAACAGTAATGATCTGACGTTGCCCTGCACAAAGGCGGCGCATTATAACCAGCGTTCTGCCCTATGGGGGATTGAGCCGGTAGTTGTAGGGCTAGGGTTCGCTGGCGGTAGAGGAAAAATCTGCTAACAATGCACACGGTGCGTATAACGGCAGCTACGCCATAATGCGCACCGAGCTAAGAGGAGCATCCAATGAGCAGCACTGCACCAACTGCTGAAGGCGAAAAAATTCTCATCGTTGATGACGATCCTGGGCTGAGTAGCCTGCTGGAGCGTTTTTTCAACTCCAAGGGCTATCGTGCCCGGGCGGTGCCAAACACCGAGCAAATGGACCGTCTCCTGGGGCGCGAAGTATTCAACCTGGTCATACTCGACCTGATGCTGCCCGGCGAAGACGGCCTGACCGCCTGCAAGCGCCTACGCGGCATGAACAACCAGATTCCGATCATCATGCTGACCGCCAAGGGCGATGAGCTGAGCCGTATCAAGGGGCTCGAACTGGGTGCCGACGATTACCTGGCCAAGCCGTTCAATCCCGATGAACTGATGGCGCGGGTCAAGGCGGTGTTGCGTCGCCAGGCCGCTCCGGTGCCGGGAGCCCCGGGCAGCGAAGACGAAAGCGTGACCTTTGGCGACTATGAGTTGTCGCTGGCCACCCGCGAGCTGAAGCGTGGCGATGAAGTCCACATGCTCACCACCGGCGAATTCGCGGTGCTCAAGGCCCTGGTGATGAACGCTCGCCAGCCACTGACCCGTGACAAGCTGATGAACCTGGCCCGTGGTCGCGAATGGGACGCCCTGGAGCGCTCCATCGACGTGCAGATCTCTCGTCTGCGCCGGATGATCGAGCCGGACCCATCCAAGCCGCGCTATATCCAGACGGTGTGGGGCGTGGGTTATGTATTCGTGCCGGACGGCACTGCGACCAAGTGATCGATGATTTGCAGGTGCGGGCATCCCGGAGTTCGTCCCCTTGAGGGGCGACTGGATGCCCGGCATCTGTATTTCTGCGAGTACCGCTCGCTCCTGCAAGGTGTCTAGCTGTCTTCTATGAAAACCCCGCTGTGGTTCCCGCAAAGTTTTTTCTCTCGCACCCTTTGGCTGGTGCTGATTGTTGTTCTGTTTTCCAAGGCGCTGACCCTTGTTTATCTGCTGATGAACGAAGACGTGCTGGTGGATCGGCAGTACAGCCACGGCGTGGCCTTGACCTTGCGTGCCTACTGGGCTGCAGACCCCGAGAACCGCGAGACGATCGCAAAGGCGGCAACGCTGACTCGAGTTGTGGGGGCTGGTGTGCCAGAAGGCGAACAGCATTGGCCCTACAGTGAGATTTACCAACGCCAGATGCAGGCTGAACTGGGTGAAGACACCGAAGTGCGGCTGCGCATGCATGTGTCGCCGGCACTGTGGGTGCGGGCACCGAGCCTGGGGGATGGCTGGCTGAAAGTGCCACTGTATCCGCATCCGCTGCGAGGACAGAAAATCTGGAACGTGCTGGGCTGGTTCCTTGCTATCGGCTTGCTGTCCACTGCATCGGCGTGGATTTTTGTGCGCCAACTCAACCAACCGCTTAAACGCCTGGTTTTTGCCGCTCGCCAACTGGGGCAAGGGCGTAGTGTGCGCTTGCCGATCAGCGACACACCGAGTGAAATGACCGAGGTGTACAGCGCCTTCAACCAGATGGCCGAGGATGTGGAACAGGCCGGTCGGGAGCGCGAGTTGATGCTCGCGGGTGTATCCCATGACTTGCGCACACCGTTGACGCGCTTGCGGCTCTCCCTGGAGCTAATGGGCAACCATACCGACCTCACCGATGACATGGTTCGTGACATCGAAGACATGGATGCGATTCTCGACCAGTTCCTGGCGTTTATCCGTGATGGCCGTGACGAGGTGGTGGAGGAGCTTGACCTGACGGACCTGGTGCGTGAAGTGGTGGCGCCCTATAACCAGAACGGTGAGCAGGTGCGAATGCGGCTGGAGCCGATCCAGCCGTTTGCGTTGCGCCGGGTGTCGATGAAGCGGTTGCTGAACAACCTGATCGGCAATGCCTTGCATCACGCCGGCTCTGATGTGGAGGTGGCCGCTTACGTATCGGGAGACCCTAGCGCCCCTTATGTGGTGCTGAGTGTCATGGACCGTGGTGCCGGCATCGATCCGCAAGAGTTGGAAGGCATCTTCAACCCCTTCACCCGTGGCGACCGTGCCCGTGGCGGCAAGGGTACCGGCCTGGGGTTGGCGATTGTGCGGCGGATTGCCTCGATGCATGGTGGCAATGTTGAGCTACGCAACCGGGTTGACGGTGGCCTGGAAGCGCGGGTGCGCTTGCCGCTGGGGCTGATGTTGCCCAGAGATGCGGTGTAGCAGAAGCAAGCCACAAGCTACAAGAAAAAAGCGGGGACTCTCTTCTCTTGTAGCTTTTAACTTGCAGCTTGTAGCTGTTCCCCTAACCCTTGCCTTTGGTGCGCGTCATGTTCGGCCCACCATTCTTCTCCAGATGCTGGATGATGATTCCCGCCACATCCTTGCCGGTGGTGGTCTCGATTCCTTCCAGGCCAGGTGAAGAGTTTACCTCCATCACCAATGGTCCGTGATTGGAGCGCAAGATATCCACCCCTGCGACACTCAACCCCATGACCTTGGCCGCTCGCAGCGCCGTCATGCGCTCTTCCGGGGTGATCTTGATCAGGCTGGCGCTACCGCCTCGGTGCAGGTTGGAGCGAAACTCTCCGGGCCTGGCCTGGCGTTTCATCGCTGCAATCACCTTGTCGCCGACCACGAAGCAACGGATATCCGCGCCACCGGCTTCCTTGATGTATTCCTGGACCATGATGTTCTGCTTGAGGCCCATGAATGCCTCGATCACCGACTCTGCCGCCGTGGCGGTTTCACAGAGCACCACGCCGATGCCCTGGGTGCCTTCCAGCACCTTGATCACCAGTGGTGCGCCGTTGACCATCTCGATCAAGTCGGGAATGTCATCGGGGGAGTGGGCAAAGCCGGTCACAGGCAAGCCAATACCGCGCCGTGACAATAACTGCAGCGAGCGCAGCTTGTCCCGGGAGCGGGCGATGGCCACTGATTCGTTGAGCGGAAACACCCCCATCATTTCAAACTGGCGCAACACCGCACAGCCATAAAAGGTCACCGAGGCGCCGATCCGCGGGATGACCGCGTCGAAGCCTTCCAGTGGCTTGCCCCGGTAGTGGATCTGCGGCTTATGACTGGCAATGTTCATATAGGCGCGCAATGTATCGATCACCACCATTTCATGGCCGCGTTCGGTGCCGGCCTCGACCAAGCGACGGGTGGAATACAGACGCGGGTTACGCGACAGCACAGCGATCTTCATGCAACACCTGTGGCAGAGATACTCGAGACCGGGAACACCGGCTTGTCTTGAACGTATTTGAGCCCTGGGTTGACTACCAGTTGGCCGTCAATCAGGGCTTTGGAACCGAGCAACAGGCGATAGCGCATGGCTTTTCGGCAGGCGAGGGTGAACTCTACTCGCCACACCCGATCACCCAAGGCCAGGGTTGTGCTGATGACATAGCGCACCTGCGCCTGGCCGTTGGAGCTCTTGATGGTTTTCATCGCCACCAGTGGTGCTTCGCAGCGTCGGTGACGCAGTTGCACCACACTTCCCAGGTGTGCGGTGAAGCGCACCCACTTTTCACCGTCGCGCTCGAACGGTTCGATCTCGGTGGCGTGCAGGCTTGAGGTACTGGCACCGGTGTCGATTTTGGCGCGCAGGCCCGCTACTCCCAGCTCGGGAAGGGCCACCCACTCACGCAGACCGACAACGGTCAAATGGTCAAATGTCTTCAATATGGATAACCGGCAATCAGAAATATTTCGTTGTCCTTGAGGACAGTAACGTTCAACTGCTCACGGATTGTGACAATCCCCAAACCGTCACTGTGGGTGACGCGCCGAATTCGCGGTATTCACGCAGAATATTCGGCAAATGGCGACCGTTATCTATCGGGTTTCAGAAAACAGGTGGTTCATTGCAAACTCACAGAAACAGCGTGACACCTGGCGTATCTTAAGTGAGCCCAAGGGTTTATGCGTCGAAGGGGTTCAACGGTAAAGTTGCGGCATTTTTCAGAGCGAGGAATTCAAGTGGCTCAAAAGCAGGAAGAGGACGAAAAAGTCCGTTTGGACAAGTAGCTGTGGGCGGCGCGTTTCTACAAGACTCGTGCCTTGGCCAAGGCGGCCATCGAGAGTGGCAAGGTGCATTGCCGTGGGGAACGCTGCAAGCCGGGTAAGGAGCCGCGCATTGGCGATGAGTTCCAGATCCGCATCGGTTTTGATGAGAGGAGCGTAGTGGTCCAGGCACTGTCCATCGTTCGTCGCGGGGCACCAGAAGCCCAGGCGTTGTACGCCGAGACCGAAGCCAGCATTGCCAAGCGCGAAAAAGCGGCGGCGATGCGTAAGGCGGGATCCATCGGTGTCAGTACCGATGGCAAGCCGAGTAAGAAGCAGCGGCGCGACTTGTTTAAATTTCGCGGCAGCGGCAACGATGATTGATGGGTTCACTGACCGGAGCCGCAAGAGGCTCGTTGAACAGATGAAACAGCCACTCGTCGAAAATCACACAAAGCATCTGGCCCGCTGGCCACAGCCAAAAACACAGCAACCCCAGAACAAGTAAATTGCGCAAGGCCAACCGCCTGAAGTTCCACTTGGCTTGGAACAAACCCGGATTGTTCATAAACTGTTTGCTCTTTGCCCTGAAAGCTTTTCGTTTCTCCGTAAAAAGTTGCACCAAAATGGTGCCAGCGCACGTAGCTCTATAAAGTTTGCCATCATTTTGTCATCAATTCAGATACCCAGACCTATGACTGATTTACCGGATACCGACTTCACCCAACGCTTCATCTTCGACGACAACGACGCCCGTGGCGAACTGGTCGCCCTGGAGCGCAGTTATGCCGAAGTCCTCGCCAAGCACCCCTATCCGGAGCCGGTCGCGCAATTGCTCGGTGAGCTGATGGCTGCCGCCGCGCTGTTGGTTGGCACCATGAAGTTCGATGGATTACTGATCCTCCAGGCCCGTTCCGAAGGCCCGATCCCGTTGTTGATGATCGAATGTTCCAGCGAACGTGAAATCCGTGGCCTGGCCCGTTATGAAGCCGACCAGATCGCACCGGACGCCACCCTGGCCGACCTCATGCCCAACGGCGTACTGGCGCTCACCGTCGACCCGACCGAGGGCCAGCGCTATCAGGGCATCGTCGATCTTGATGGCGAAACACTGTCCGACTGTTTCACCAACTATTTCGTGATGTCCCAGCAAGTGGGCACCCGCTTCTGGCTCAACGCCGACGGCAAGCGCGCTCGTGGCTTGCTGTTGCAGCAGTTGCCGGCCGATCGCATCAAGGACGACGATGATCGCGTCGAAAGCTGGCGTAACATCACTGCACTGGCCGGCACCTTGACCGCCGAAGAGTTGTTGGGCCTGGGCAACGAAACCATTCTGCACCGCCTGTACCACGAAGAGGCCGTGCGGATGTTTGACGTGCAGCCCCTGTGTTTCCGCTGCAGTTGCTCCCGCGAGCGTTCGGCCAACGCCTTGGTGAGCCTGGGCCTGGAGGATGCCCAGAGCCTGGTGGTGGAACACGGCGGTCACATCGAAATCGACTGCCAGTTCTGTAACCAGCGCTATCTGTTCGATGCTGCGGATATCGTTCAACTGTTCGCCGGGGCGGGTGTCGACAGCCCCTCAGGCACCCGCCACTAAAACGTTTAAGCACAGGTAATTCACCTGAAAAATGCCGGATTAGCGCAGTTCTGACGGGAGGGCCCTACTCTTTTTGGACTTTTCTGGCATAATCCGGCCCACTTTTTTCGCGGTAGTAGTGCGCAACTTTCTACTACAAAACGTTTGGAGCACTCGGCCATTGGCCGACGGGGAACCTCATGACGCAAGCCAATAACGCCGTATACACCGATCTGAGTGTTGACGATCTGGTCAAAGAAGCCCTGCAGCGCGGTGAAGGCGAGCTTGCCGATACTGGCGCGCTGGTCGTACGTACCGGTCACCGGACCGGCCGTTCGCCGGTCGACCGTTTCATCGTTGAAGAGCCTTCCACCCAGGACGCTATTGCCTGGGGCCCGATCAACCGCAAGTTCCCGGCCGACAAGTTCGACGCACTGTGGAACCGCGTTGAAGCCTTCATCGGCGAGCGTGAGCGTTTTGTATCCCACGTTCACGTAGGTTCCGACCCTGCGCACTACCTGCCGGTCAAAATGACCACGGGTACCGCCTGGCACAACCTGTTCGGCCGTTGCCTGTTCATCAACCCTGAAGCAGGCCAGTACAACGCCGGCGACAAGGGCGAGTGGCAGATCCTCAACGTTCCAGAGTTCGTCTGCGAACCTGAGCGTGACGGGACCAACTCCGACGGCACCGTGATCATCAACTTCGCGGCCAGGAAAGTGCTGATTGCTGGCATGCGTTACGCCGGCGAAATGAAAAAAGCCCTGTTCTCCGTGCAGAACTTCCTATTGCCTGCGGTAGACGTGTTGCCAATGCACTGTGCCGCCAACATGGGCGAAGAAGGCGACGTGACGTTGTTCTTCGGCCTGTCGGGTACTGGTAAAACCACCCTGTCTGCCGACGAAAGCCGCTACCTGATCGGCGACGACGAACACGGCTGGGGCGTGGGCGTGGTCTTCAACATCGAAGGCGGTTGCTATGCCAAGTGCATCGACCTGTCCGAGAAAAACGAGCCGGTCATCTGGAAAGCCATCCAACATGGTGCAGTGTTAGAAAACGTCGTACTTGATGCCGACAAAAAGGCCGACTACGCCGACGACAGCCTGACCCAGAACAGCCGCGCCGCTTACCCCCGTGAACTGATCGAAAAACGCGCACCGAAAAACCTCGGTGGCGAGCCAAACGCGGTGATCTTCCTGACCTGCGACCTGACCGGCGTACTGCCGCCAGTGTCCATCCTCAGCGAAGAACAAGCGGCCTACCACTTCCTGTCCGGCTACACCGCATTGGTAGGCTCGACTGAAATGGGTTCCGGCAGCGGCATCAAGTCGACCTTCTCCACCTGCTTCGGCGCCCCGTTCTTCCCGCGCCCGGCTGGCGAATACGCAGAGCTGCTGATCAAGCGCATCCGCGGTTTCGGCTCCAAGGTCTACCTGGTCAACACCGGTTGGACCGGCGGCGGCTACGGCGTTGGCAAGCGCTTCAACATCCCGACCACCCGTGGCGTGATTGCAGCGATCCAGAGCGGCGCGCTGATTGGTGCTGAGACCGAGCACCTGGACACCGTTAACCTCGACGTGCCATTGGCCGTACCGGGCGTTGAGACTGGTCTGTTGAACCCACGTAACACCTGGGCTGACAAGGCTGCCTACGATGAAGCGGCGAAAGCGCTGGCGGGTCTGTTCATCGAGAACTTCAAGAAGTTTGAAGTGAGCGATGCGATCAAGGCGGCTGGTCCGAAGTTGTAAGATTTCGGTAGCTGTTTGAAAAAGCCGCCCTTTATGGGCGGCTTTTTTGTAGGCGAAAGGTTAGTCGACAGCGGTTACAGGGATCATTTGTAGCCGCTGGCGCAGCCTGGGGGCCTTGAAACCGCTGAAGGTCCT
>NZ_WLYI01000014.1 GCF_009707515.1 Pseudomonas karstica
GATCTTAGGCGCCCCGTTAAACCACGATGGCCGGAGTCCGGCATTGATTCGGGGGGTAAACCGGCAGGACGCCGGTTTAGCCGCACTGGGCCAGGGATGGCCCATTGCGGCGGCCCCCCGAAGCAATGTCGGACTGCGGGCATGCCGAGCCACAGCGAGGCACCAAGTGGTGGGGCAAGAGCCCTTTTGGTTACTTTTGGGGCTCTTTTCCAAAAGTGACTCGCTGTAAAAGCGAAACCATACGCAGCCATGACCGCAGCAACGGATATACACCCCAAACACCCTGCAACCTGGTCGGCTACCAGGCCGCCACGGTCACAGCCAAACACTCAGACCAACGCCTGGCGAACCTGCTTCTCAAGCTCAACCTTCAACCCCGGCTCCAACTTGAGCTGGCGAGCCAACTCGTCAAGGTAGGACTTCTCCATGAAGCTCTCCTCATCCACCAACATCACGCTGGCGATATACATCTCAGCCGCCATTTCCGGCGTACTGGCAGCACGCGCAACGTCGGCCGGATCCAAAGGTTTGTTGAGTTCGGCATGGAGCCAATGTTGCAACTCCTGATCGTTATCCAACTTGGTGAACTCACCTTCGATCAACGCCCTCTCGCGCTCATCCACATGCCCATCGGCCTTGGCCGCTGCCACCAACGCCTTGAGAATCGCCTGGCTATGTTGCTCAACCTGGGCCGGCGGCAGACGATCAAGGGTTTGCGGCTCGCCTTGTGGCGCATTGGCCTGCTGCGCCTGCCAGTTGCCATAAGCCTTGTAGGCAATTACCCCCAACGCTGCCAGACCGCCATAGGTGAGGGCCTTGCCGCCAAAGTTGCGGGCTTTCTTGTTGCCCAGCAACAAGCCCATCGCGCCGGCCGCCAAGGCACCACCGCCAGCACCACCCAGCAAGCTGCCCAGCCCACCACTGCCGAGCAAACCGCCCAGGGCACCTTTGTCCTCGCTTTTACGCTGACCACCAGCTTTGTTTTGCAACATGCCCTGGCCGGACTTGAGCAACTGATCAAGCAATCCACGGGTATTCATCGCAGCCTCCAGAGACTTGGGTCACAGAACCTATAAGGCCTCCAGCGTAAAACTAAGTGCCAAAAATCCCGCAGCCTAGAGTACTTCCAGATGTAACACCGCGTTTGTAGCTTGTAGCCTGTTTTGCGCCGACACATCTTGTCTTACATGCAAGCTATTACTCTGCTATCAAGCATTTTTCCTACATCACCGAACTGCTTAAGCTATTGGGCATCTGTTTAATGTCCGTTGCGTTTGGCCGAAGGCATGTCCGAACCGTTATCTCTGATCCAGCACGTGCCAGGAACGGCGCGGGATTGCTCATGACAGGTTGTACTTATGCACCGCAGGAATTTACTCAAAGCATCCATGGCCATTGCGGCTTATACCGGCTTGTCGGCCAGCGGCCTGCTGGCCGCCCAGGCCTGGGCGGGCAATCGTGCAGCAGATGGCGACGCCCAGGCCTTCGATTTCGAAACGCTGAAAACCCAGGCCAAACAATTGGCCGGCAAACTGTACCAAGACACCAGGCAGGTACTGCCACCGACCCTGGCGAGCATGACGCCGCAGAATTTCAATGCCATTGGCTACGACGGCAATCATTCACTATGGAAAGAATTGAACGGCCAACTGGACGTGCAGTTTTTCCATGTCGGCATGGGTTTCAAGACGCCGGTACGCATGCACAGCGTCAACCCGAAGACCCGGATGTCCCGCGAAGTACATTTCCGTCCGTCGCTGTTCAACTACGAAAAAACCACGGTCGACACTAAACAGCTCCAGGGTGACCTGGGCTTCTCCGGGTTCAAGCTGTTCAAGGCACCGGAGCTGGATCGGCACGATGTGCTGTCCTTCCTCGGTGCCAGCTATTTCCGTGCTGTGGACTCTACCGGCCAGTACGGGCTTTCCGCCCGCGGCCTGGCCATCGACACCTATGCGAAAAAGCGCGAGGAATTCCCCGACTTCACCCAGTTCTGGTTCGAAACCCCGGACAAGGACAGCACTCGCTTCGTGGTCTACGCCCTGCTGGACTCGCCAAGTGCCACCGGTGCCTATCGCTTCGATATCGACTGCCAGGCCAATCAGGTGGTCATGGCCATCGATGCCCACATCAACGCCCGCTCCACCATCGAGCAACTGGGCATCGCGCCGATGACCAGCATGTTCAGTTGCGGCACCCATGAACGCCGAATGTGCGACACCATCCACCCGCAGATTCACGACTCGGATCGCCTGGCAATGTGGCGTGGCAACGGCGAGTGGATCTGTCGCCCGCTGAACAACCCGGCCACCCTGCAATTCAACACGTTCGCCGACAACGACCCGAAAGGTTTCGGCCTGGTGCAGACCGATCATGAGTTCGCCAGCTATCAGGACACCGTCGACTGGTACAGCAAGCGCCCGAGCCTATGGGTCGAACCGACAACAGCGTGGGGCGAAGGCTCTATCGACCTGTTGGAAATTCCTACCACTGGCGAAACCCTGGATAACATCGTCGCCTTCTGGACCCCGAAAAAGCCCGTGGCCGCCGGCGACTCCCTGAATTACGGTTATAAGCTGTACTGGAGTGCCCTGCCGCCGGTCAGCACCCCGTTGGCGCAGGTCAACGCCACCCGTTCGGGCATGGGCGGTTTCACTGAAGGCTGGGCACCGGGGGAGCATTACCCTGAGGTGTGGGCGCGGCGTTTTGCCGTGGACTTCAACGGCGGGGGCCTGGACCGTTTGCCCGAAGGCACCGGGATCGAGCCGGTGGTCACCTGCTCCCATGGCGAGGTCAAGGACTTCAGCGTGCTTGTGCTTGATGCCATCAAGGGCTATCGAATTCTCTTCGACTGGTACCCAACCAGCGACAGCGTAGAGCCGGTTGAACTGCGACTGTTCATCCGCACCCATGATCGAACCTTGAGTGAAACCTGGTTGTACCAGTACTTCCCTCCGGCGCCAGACAAGCGCAAATACACCTGATGTAAACCGTTCCCACGCTCTGGCCCGCGTGGGAACCCTCCCAAGGTTCTCAGAAGCGCGACATGCTCTTCATTGCGCCAATCAGGTACCGCATTGCGACTTGGTCACTCTCGGTCAGGGCACGGTATTGCTCCAGCAGCTCAGCTTCATCCGTACTCAGTCTTCGTCCCCGCGAGCGCATTTTGCGGGCCAGGAAAGACGACAAAACACCCGACAGACCACTGGACTTGACCATGAACTGCTTCTCCTCGTAGCAATCAACCCTTCCCCAGGAAGCGCAATGCTTCATGGACGAACAGGCTGACATCCTGAACCCGACATCAGGCTTACCATAAGCGTAGAAACTATCTCGCCCCGTGTGAGATTTTTTTAGAGCATTCACTTAAAAAAAATGATTAAGGAACCGCATCCTACAGGCTTCTCCCACAACGCTTATGCAAGTATCCGGTACAAGGCTTGATAGGGTTTCCAGCGATTCCTCCTGACAACAGGCAAGAAAAAACCCACCGCTGCCAGGGGTGGGCCTTGGTCAAACAAACAGCCCATCAGTCCCGCAAGTCGGACTCATGAATCGGCTGGTCCCGGTGCGTTGCCCGTTGGTACTGCGCCGGCCAGATCGCCTTGCGCCCACCCAGGTCGTCGTCGGCGTGCAGCGGCCAGTAAGGATCACGCAGCAGTTCACGGGCGAGAAAGATGATATCGGCCTGACAGGTACGCAAGATATGCTCGGCCTGGGCAGGTTCGGTGATCATGCCCACGGTGCCGGTGGCCATCCCCGACTCTTTGCGCACACGCTCGGCGAAACGGGTTTGGTAACCTGGGCCGGTGGGGATTTCCGCATTGGCGGCGGTGCCACCGGACGACACGTCGATCAGGTCTACACCCGCGTCTTTCAGGCGGCGCGCCAACTCCACGGTTTCATCCGGGTTCCAGCCGTCTTCCACCCAGTCGGTGGCCGACACCCGCACAAACAGCGGCAGTTCTTGCGGCCAGACCTTGCGCACCGCCTCGGTTACTTGCAGCACCAGCCGAATGCGGTTTTCGAACGAGCCGCCGTATTGGTCCTGGCGCTGATTGCTCAGGGGCGAGAGAAATTGATGCAACAGGTAACCATGGGCGGCGTGGATTTCCACTACTTTGAAACCGGCGGCCAATGCACGTTTGGCGGCGCTGACAAAGGCTTCAATCACGGCCTGTATTTGCCCTTCATCCAGTTGCGTCGGTGAGGTGTGTTGCGGGTCGAAGGCAATCGCTGATGGACCGACCGGGACCCAGCCACCGTCTTCAGGCTTGACGCTGCCATGCTTGCCAATCCACGGCCGGTGGGTGCTGGCCTTACGCCCGGCATGGGCCAGTTGAATCCCAGCTACCGCGCCCTGGGCACTGATAAAGCGGGTGATGCGCTGCAAGGGTTCGATCTGTTCGTCGCTCCATAGCCCCAGATCCTGGGCAGTGATACGACCATCGGCGGTGACAGCGGTGGCTTCGGTAAAGATTAACCCGGCACCGCCAACGGCACGGCTGCCGAGGTGCACCAGGTGCCAGTCATTGGCCAGGCCATCGGTGCTGGAATACTGGCACATTGGCGACACCGCAATGCGGTTGAGCAGGGTCAGTTGGCGCAAGGTATAGGGTTCAAGCAGCAGACTCATGGGGCACCTCTTCTCGTATCCGGTGGGCTGGCTCCAGGGTTCTGTTTGAAAGGTCGACGAAAATACCCATCCCCCGATGGGCTGAAACAAGACAAGGTCACAAGACCAATCACACAGTGCTTAGAGACTAGTCGACAACGGGGGGTCTTGGAGGGTTCAGCGCGGTTCGATATGCGCGATCATCAACTGCACGGTTTCCTGGCCACGGAACTCATTCACATCGAGCTTATAGGCCAGTTCCACCCAGCCAATGGTCGGGTTGGGCCAGATTTCCCGGTCGATGCCAAAGGCGATGCCATCAAGCTTCACCGAGCCACATTCGCTCTTGAGCACGACTTTGAGGTGCCGCTCACCGACCACCCGCTGTTCCACCAACTGGAACACGCCGTGGAACAACGGCTCCGGGAAGTGTTGGCCCCACGGTCCAGCGTTGCGCAGGGCGCGGGCCAATTCCAGATGAAACTCCTCAACCGCCAGGGTGCCATCGGACAACAAGCGCCCGGTGAGGTCTTCCTCGCGTAACTGTCGGCGCACTTCAGCGTCGAACGCTTCGGCGAACAGCGCAAAGTTGGCCTCGGGCAAGGTCAGCCCCGCCGCCATGGCGTGGCCGCCGTACTTGGCAATCAGGTTGGGGTGCTGGCTCGCCACCACCGCCAAAGCATCACGAATATGAAAGCCTGGTACCGAACGCCCCGACCCCTTGAGCAGGCCATCACCCGCATCGGCAAAGGCGATGGTCGGGCGGAAATAACGCTCTTTCATCCGCGAGGCCAGAATCCCGATAACGCCCTGATGCCATTCCGGATCGAACAAACACAAGCCATAGGGCATCGACTCCACTGGCAAGTCCTTGAGCTGGGCCAGAGCTTCGCGCTGCATGCCTTGCTCGATGGACTTGCGATCCTGGTTCATGCCGTCCAACTGTGCAGCCATGTCCTTTGCTGCGGCCACATCACGGGTGAGCAGGCATTCGATGCCCAGGCTCATGTCGTCCAGGCGCCCGGCAGCGTTCAGCCGTGGCCCGAGGATAAAACCCAGGTCTGTGGAGGTGATGCGGGCATGGTCACGCTTGGCCACTTCGAGAATCGCCTTGATCCCCGGCCGAGCGCGACCGGCACGAATACGCTCCAGGCCTTGATGGACCAGGATGCGGTTGTTGGCATCCAGCGGTACCACGTCGGCGACACTGCCCAAGGCCACCAGGTCCAGCAGTTCGCCGATGTTCGGTTGCGGTTGGCTGTCGTACCAGCCCAGGCTACGCAAGCGGGCGCGCAAAGCCATCAACACGTAAAAAATCACCCCGACGCCCGCCAGGGCCTTGCTGGGAAACTCACAGCCGGGCTGGTTCGGGTTGACGATCGCATCGGCTGCCGGCAATTCGTCGCCAGGCAAGTGATGGTCGGTGACCAGCACCTTGAGCCCCGCCGCTTTCGCCGCCGCCACGCCTTCGACGCTGGAGATGCCGTTGTCCACAGTGATAAGCAACTGCGGCTCGCGCTGCAAGGCCACGGCGACAATTTCCGGAGTCAGGCCGTAGCCGTATTCGAAGCGGTTGGGCACCAGATAGTCGACGTGGGCCGCACCCAGCAAACGCAGGCCCAGCATGCCCACGGTGCTGGCGGTAGCGCCGTCGGCATCAAAGTCGCCGACAATGAGGATCCGCTGGCGTTGCTCCAGGGCCGTCACCAACAAGTCCACGGCGGCATCAATGCCCTTGAGCTGCTGATACGGAATCAACCGCGCCAGGCTTTTATCCAGCTCGGCTTCCGACTGCACACCGCGTGCGGCATAAAGACGGGTCAACAGCGGTGGCAATTCACCAAGAAATGGCAGGACGGCAGGCAACGGGCGAGGATCGATACGCATGGGATGATGGGGGGCTCTGTAGGAGGGGTTGTTGTTAGCTACAAGCTCTAAGCTTCAAGCCGCAAGTTTAAAGCGAGTGATGCCTTATGGCTTGTAGCTTGCAGCTCAACGCTCACCGACCAACCACTGCAGCTGGACTTCATGCTGGCCACGATCATCAGTCACAAAAATCGTGCCTTCACTGATCATCACGTCCCACTTGATCACCCGTGGCATGTCCTTGGCCAGGGTTTCCAGGATTTCCTGGGGCACCGCCGCAATGTGGACATTTTTCAGATTATTCGCCACAGGCAGCACTTTGCCTTCCCACACCCGCAGGCTGCCATAGGCCAGCAGACTGGTGCGTTCTGTGCGGCGCGAGCACCAGGTCAGGCGATCCGCATCGGGCTGGCCGACTTCGATCCAATGCAACACGCGATCATCCAGGCTTTTTTCCCACAACGCTGGTTCGTCTACATCTGACAGGCCACGACCAAACGATAACTGCTCGTTGTACCAAAGGGCGTAGGCCAGCAGACGCACGGTCATGCGCTCTTCGGTTTCCGAAGGGTGGCGAGCGATGGTCTGCTTGACGCTCTCGTACACCGAGCGGTCAAGATCGGTAAGGTTGAGTTCAAATTTGTAGGTCGTGGACGGCTGGGCCATGAACGGACTTCTAAAGACAGGGAAAGGCGGCAAGTCTAACCGATGGCGAGCTCATTCAACGAATCCTGCGGTGCATCATCCTTAACCCTGTGCTATTGCCTATGTTAAAAGGCATCACGAATCCGCCTTGCGTCTTGAAAGGATCCCCATGTCGTTTACTGCCAAACCGCTTGCTGGCCTGAAAGTCATCGAACTCGGCACCCTGATTGCCGGCCCTTTTGCCTCGCGTATCTGTGCCGAGTTCGGCGCCGAGGTGATCAAGGTCGAATCCCCGGACGGCGGCGACCCGCTGCGCAAGTGGCGCAAGCTCTATGAGGGCACGTCACTATGGTGGTTTGTCCAGGCGCGTAACAAAAAGTCCCTGACCCTGAACCTGAAACACCCCGATGGCTTGGCGATCCTCAAGCAACTGCTGGCAGACGCAGATATCCTGATCGAAAATTTTCGCCCTGGCGTCCTGGAGAAACTCGGCCTGAGCTGGGAAACCCTGCACGCCCTGAACCCGAAACTGGTAATGGTGCGCCTTTCAGGCTTTGGCCAAACGGGGCCGATGAAGGATCAACCGGGCTTTGGTGCGGTGGGCGAGTCCATGGGGGGCCTGCGCTATATCACCGGTTTCGAGGACCGTCCGCCGGTGCGCACCGGGATTTCCATCGGCGACTCCATTGCCGCATTGTGGGCCGTGATTGGTGCGCTGATGGCTCTGCGTCATCGCGAGGTCAATGGCGGCCTGGGCCAGATGGTGGATGTGGCGCTGTATGAAGCCATCTTCGCCATGATGGAAAGCATGATCCCCGAATTCGATGTGTTCGGGTTTATCCGCGAACGCACCGGCAACATCATGCCCGGGATTACACCGTCATCGATCCATACCACCCTGGATGGCAAGCATGTGCAGATTGGCGCCAATGGGGATGCGATCTTCAAGCGCTTCATGTCAGCCATCGGCCGCGAGGACCTGGCCAACGATCCTGCACTGGCCAGCAATGACGGCCGGGACAGCCGCCGCGACGAGCTATACGGGGTGATCGATCGCTGGGTCAACTCCCTGCCGCTGGAACAGGTGGTCGAGCAACTGAATAAAGCCCAAGTGCCCGCCAGCAGGATCTACAGTGCCGAAGACATGCTCGGCGACCCACAGTTTCTCGCCCGGGAGATGTTCCTCAAGGCCCAACTGCCCGGAGGCAAGGATTTCAAGATGCCGGGCATTGTGCCCAAGCTTTCGGATACCCCCGGCAGCTGCGAGTGGGTGGGCCCGCAACTGGGGGAACATAACAGCGCAGTGCTCAGTGAACTGGGCTACGACGCCGCCGCCATTACCCACCTGCGTGAAAATGGCGCGATTTGATGGGACTTTCAGGAGAACACTCAAGCTAATGGCTGGCTGTTTCAAGCCCCGGTTCATTCGGCTGTGTTTAATGACCTCGCTGCTGGGAGGCCTGCCGCTATCGGGCCACGCCGAAGAACCCCTGACCTGGCTGGTCCGTGACCTGCCACCGATGACTATTTTCAACGGTCCGCAAAAGGGCCTGGGCGCCGTGGACCAATTGCTGCCCCTGTTGATCGAGCGGCTACCGGAGTACCGTCACCAGATCCTGCACGTCAACCGCGCTCGCGGCATGCAGATGCTACTGGCGCCCTCCTTCACTTGCGATCCGTCCTTGGTGTGGACCCCGGCGCGGGCGAAATCGATTGTCTTTTCCATCCCGGCGTTCGCAGTAGTGGCCAATGGGGTGACGATCCGTCAGAGCCAACGGCAGGTACTGGCACCGTTCATCGTCGACGGGCAGTTTGATCTGAAGGCGTTTCTGGAGACCCGGAAGGCGCGATTGGGGGTCATTGCCGAACGCAGCTACGGCCCCGTCATTGATGAACGGCTGCAGCATGCCGATCCGCAGAACCTGGCCGCGCACTATGGTAATGACGCCCTCGGCAGCCTGTTACAAATGCAGCGGCGGGGGCGGCTGGAGGGGGTATTGGGTTACTGGCCGGAAGTGCGTTACCAAGCGCTGCAACAGGGCATCGATCCACAGGATCTGATTTTCTACCCAGTCATCGGGAGCGCGCCTTACCAGCGACTCCGTATCGGTTGCACAGACACCAGCCAAGGTCGCAAAGCCATGACGCGCATCAACCAAGTGCTGCGCCGCATCCCCCAGGACAGCTTGTTGCAGTCCTATGCCTCATGGCTCGACCCGGTACTGAGGGAGCGCTACTTGAAAGACAACGCGCAGTTTTTCCAGGACGCCCCTGATCAATGACAAATCGCGGACAAAAAGAAACCCCGAGCAGTGGGGAAACAGCTCGGGGTTAAACATGGCCTACAAAGACCAGTAACAACAAGCTACAAGCACCGGAGCACAATGCTTGATCTCGCTGTTACAAATTCTGACTCGCCGTGACGTAGGAAGGTTCCCAACAAAAATAAATGTTCATGCGCAGACGTCGGCCCGCGTCAGGGCGACATTGCGCAAGGCCGTAATCATCGAAGGTTCCAGTCGTCCTTCGGCAATCATCAGGTCGCGATGCAGACAGTCCACCACATCCACCAGCGTGCGTTTATCGTTCAGTTGGGCCTGATCGACTTCACGCTCGACAAGAATGGCTCCGCTTGGGCTTTTCACCGTCACCAGCCATTCGCCCTGCACACCTGAGGAGGTCAACGTAACCTGATTAGGGCTCAACGCTTCACCGAGCATTAGGCTGATACTTTCCATCTCGATCACCACTCAATCATTCGAAAAAGGTTCGAAAACAAAAATGCCGCCAGGAAGCAGACATACAAATGACCTTCGCTCAAGGCCGAAAGTTCGACCGGTAACGGGACGCCAGCCTGAGTCAACCGAGCATGCACGGCAAATATGACAGAAAGAAAACAACCGCTGACAAGCTAGAACCCGAAAGGCCAGCTTGAGAACAGCGCATCGTTAGTGAAGCCCGTCACGAGGACGCAATACTGTTCAATCAAGGTTTTTTGTAGGAGCGAGCTTGCTCGCGAAGAACTCATAGGCAACGCGTTTATCCAGGATGCACGCGTTATCGTTGACGTTTTTCGCGAGCACGCTCGCTCCTACAATGGTCGATATTCACTTAACTGAACCAAAAGCCCTGAATCAGAGCGGCTTGCCGCGATTGCCGTGCTGGCTGACGAAGGCCTGTACGGTTTTCAGGTCATTGGCCAGGACGGTGCAACGCTCTTCACGCTCGAACAGGTCTGCCAGGTGCGGCGGCAGCTCCAGGGCCTTGCCGACACCAGCCTTCTCCACCGCTTCCGGGAATTTGACCGGATGGGCGGTGCCCAGAATCACCATTGGGATGTCCAGGCTACGGCGACATTCCCGTGCAGCCTTGACGCCAATGGCGGTGTGCGGGTCCAGCAACTCACCGGTCTGGGCGTAGACTTCGGCAATGGTTTCACAGGTCTGGGCATCGTCCACTGCCAGGGAGTCGAACAACTTGCGGGTTTCTGTCCAGCGCTCTTGTTCAACGCTGAAACCGCCACCTTGCTTGAAGTTGTCCATCAAGTCGGCCAACGCCGCGCCATTACGACCGTGCATGTCGAACAGCAGGCGTTCGAAGTTCGACGAAACCATAATGTCCATCGACGGCGACAGGGTGGCGTGCAGGGTTTCCTTGACGTACTGGTTACCGCTCATGAAGCGGTGCAGGATGTCGTTGCGGTTGGTGGCGACGATCAGTTGGTTGATCGGCAGGCCCATGTTGCGTGCCAGGTAACCGGCGAAGATGTCACCGAAGTTGCCGGTCGGTACCGAGAACGACACCGAACGAGCCGGGCCGCCGAGCTGCAGGGCTGCGTGAAAGTAGTAGACGATCTGGGCCATGATCCGCGCCCAGTTGATCGAATTTACCGCCACCAGGCGGGTGCCCTTGAGGAAGCTCTGGTCGGCAAAGCTGGCCTTGACCATTTCCTGGCAGTCGTCGAAATTGCCTTCGATGGCGATGTTGTGGATATTGTCGCCAAAAAGAGTGGTCATCTGCCGACGCTGTACTTCCGACACACGGTTGTGCGGGTGCAGGATGAAGATGTCGACGTTTTCGCAATGCTTGCAACCTTCAATGGCCGCCGAGCCGGTATCACCGGAGGTGGCACCGATGATCACCACGCGCTCTCCGCGTTTTTCCAGCACGTAGTCCAGCAGGCGACCCAACAGTTGCAGGGCAAAATCCTTGAACGCCAGGGTCGGGCCGTGGAACAGTTCCAGAACCCATTCGTTACCGTTCAGTTGACGCAAAGGCGCGATGGCGCTGTGGGAAAACACGCCGTACGTTTCTTCCAGGATCTTCTTGAAGTCGGCATCCGGAATACTGCCGGTGACAAACGGGCGCATGACCCGAAAGGCCAGCTCGTGATACGGCAGGCCGGCCCAGGAGGCGATCTCTTCCTGGGTAAAGCGTGGCAGGTTTTCCGGCACGTACAGGCCGCCGTCGGTGGCAAGGCCCGCCAGCAGGACGTCTTCGAAATTCAGGGCCGGTGCCTGGCCGCGGGTGCTGATGTAGCGCATAGGGGCAAACCTTTGGTTTGGGCTTCAAGCCACAAGCCACAAGCGGCAAGTGAAAAGCGGCGTTGCTTTTACTTGCCGTGTGCGGTTTGAAGCTTGCCGCTGAGTTAATTCAAATGTTCGACGCGAATCCGGACTACCGGCCCAACCACACCCTGGAGAGCTTCCAGTGCATGGATGGCATCGTTCATGTGCTGCTCCAGCACTCGGTGGGTCAGCAAGATCATTGGCACCAGACCATCGTGCTCCTCGACTTCCTTCTGCATGATCGACTCGATGTTGATACCGCGTTCCGAAAGGATGCTGGCCACCTGAGCCAGAACGCCCGGGTGATCCTTGGCCTGGATGCGCAGATAGTAAGAGCTTTCGCAGGCCTCGATCGGCAGGATCGGGTGAGCCGACAGCGAGTCCGGTTGGAACGCCAGGTGCGGCACGCGGTTTTCCGGATCGCTGGTCATGGCGCGAACCACGTCCACCAGATCGGCGATCACCGACGAAGCGGTCGGTTCCATGCCGGCGCCAGCACCGTAGAACAGGGTCGAACCGGCAGCGTCACCGTTGACCATCACCGCGTTCATCACGCCATTCACATTGGCGATCAGGCGGTCGGCCGGGATCAGCGTCGGGTGTACGCGCAGTTCGATACCGGCGGCGGTGCTACGGGCCATGCCCAAATGCTTGATGCGGTAGCCCAGGGCTTCGGCGTAGTCCACGTCAGCGGTGGTCAGCTTGGTGATGCCTTCGGTGTAGGCCTTATCGAACTGCAGCGGAATACCAAAGGCAATGGACGCCAGGATGGTCAGCTTGTGTGCGGCGTCGATGCCTTCGACGTCGAACGTCGGATCAGCTTCGGCGTAGCCCAGGGCCTGGGCTTCGACCAGCACGTCTTCGAAGGTACGGCCCTTCTCGCGCATCTCGGTGAGGATAAAGTTGCCGGTGCCGTTGATGATCCCGGCGACCCAGTTGATGCGGTTGGCCGACAGGCCTTCGCGAATGGCCTTGATCACAGGAATACCACCGGCCACGGCCGCTTCGAAGGCGACGATAACGCCCTTCTCCCGGGCCTTGGCGAAGATTTCATTGCCATGTACAGCAATCAGCGCCTTGTTGGCAGTGACTACGTGCTTGCCGTTTTCGATGGCCTTGAGTACCAGCTCACGGGCAACGGTGTAGCCGCCCATCAATTCGATGACGATATCGATTTCAGGGTTGGTAGCAATGTCGAAGACATCCTGGGTAATCGCAATACCGGTCGTTTGAAACTGAGGCTTTGGCGTACGCATGGCAATTTGTGCCACTTCTATCCCACGTCCCGCACGGCGTGAAATTTCCTCGGCGTTACGCTGAAGCACGTTGAAGGTGCCGCCACCAACGGTCCCTAACCCACAGATGCCTACTTTGACCGGTTTCACTGAAGAACTCCCATGAAACGGCCGACTCGAGGGTCGGCCGTGGAAAACAACCGCACACTGCGGTTCTCTATTAATGACCCGGCCACGACTGTCGTCGGGTCATGATCGCCAAAGGCTCGACGATACTGTTTATTTGGCGCCCAGTGCCAGTTTGGCGACTTGTGGCGCAGGCTGGTAGCCCGGGATGACCTGACCGTCCGCCAGAACAATGGCCGGCGTACCGTTCACACCGATCGACTGGCCAAGGGCATACTGCCTGGACACCGGGTTTGCGCACTTGGCGGCCTTGATCTCCTTACCGTCAACCATCTTGTCCATCGCCGCTTTCTTGTCAGCCGAACACCAGACCGCTTGCAACTGCTCATCACCCGGCGAGCCCAGGCCCTGGCGCGGGAACGCGACATAACGGACTTCAACGCCCATCTTGTTCAGCTCGGGCACTTCGGCGTGCAGCTTGTGGCAATACGGGCAAGTGGTGTCGGTAAATACGGTGATGTGGGTCTTGGTCTCGCCAATCGCCGGGTAGACCACGGTTTCGGCTACCGGGATACCGTTGATCAACTTGGACACGCCCAGGCGCTCGGCTTTCTCGGTCAGGTTGACCGGTTTGCCGTCTTTCAACTGGAACAGGTAGCCCTGGACAATGTACTGGCCATCGGCACTGGCATATAGCACACGACTGCCCTTGAGTTTGACTTCATACAGGCCGGCCATGGGGCTGGCGCTGATGCTTTCCACCGGAGTATCAAGCTTGAGATTTTGCAGGCTCTGGCGGATTGCCTTCTCGGCGGCATCATCGGCAATGGCAAAGGTTGAGACCAACGCAATAGCTGCGGCGGCAAAAATCCGGGTCAAGCGCATGGGAACTCCTGAAGGCAGATACAGGGACGGGAGCAGGTACACCGAACTGAAAATACGGGTTTTGGCCGTCCCCTTTGTAAACCGGCAAAGCCTACCACAGTTGGGTGCAAGGGCAGACTGTGGCAGGTAAATTGGAGCGTCTCAGCCCCGTGGGTGATGCTTGGCATGCATATCCTGCAATCGCGCCCGGGCCACATGGGTATAGATTTGGGTAGTGGACAGATCGCTGTGCCCCAGCAGCATCTGCACCACCCGCAAATCCGCGCCATGATTGAGCAGATGCGTGGCAAAGGCATGGCGCAAGGTATGAGGCGAGAGCGACTTGCCTATCCCGGCGACCTTTGCCTGGTGCTTGATACGATGCCAGAAGGTCTGGCGGGTCATCTGCTCGCCACGCTGGCTGGGAAACAGCACGTCACTGGGCCGCCCGCCCAGCAGTTCGCTGCGGGCATCGCGCATGTAGCGCTCGACCCAGACAATCGCTTCCTCTCCCATTGGCACCAGCCGCTCCTTGCTGCCCTTCCCCATCACCCGCAACACGCCCTGGCGCAGGTTGACCTGTTCCAGGGTCAGGCTGATCAGCTCAGTCACCCGCAAGCCACAGGCATATAACACTTCGAGCATGGCACGGTCGCGCTGGCCGATGGCTTCGCTCAAGTCGGGCGCTGCCAGCAAGGCCTCGACGTCGGCCTCTGACAAGGATTTGGGCAATGGCCTACCTAACTGCGGCATGTCGACTTGTAGAGTGGGGTCTAAGGCAATCAGTTTTTCACGCAGCAAATAGCGATAAAAGCCACGTACACCAGAGAGAAAACGCGCCGTGGAACGGGGCTTGTAGTTCTGTTCCAGGCGCCAGGACAGGTGATCCAGGATCAGCTCGCGACCGGCGTTGATCAGCTCCAGGTTTTTCTCCTGCAGCCAGCCATTGAACAGGGCCAGGTCACTGCGATAGGCCTGGCGAGTGTTGTCCGACAGGCCTTTTTCCAGCCAGAGGGCATCGAGGAAGCGGTCAATCAGCGGGTCGTCAATAGCGGGCATGGGCAGTTCGAACTCGCCGAATAGAAGAATGAGTTTAATTAAGAAGGCTAGGCTGGGGCACGGTCATTTTTTCAAATCTCTCCTTAGGCGCGCTGCAACGTATTGGAACCATATCGAGACTTCGGACGACGTAGTTAGCAGACACACCATTCAATAACCAGCAATCACTTGAAGCCTCGGAGGCCTCATGGACATTAACACTCAGCTCAAAACTGCACCTGCGCAATATCCCTCGACCGATAATCCTTACGCGAACTACAGCGACAGCGCGCTCATCAAACATCTGGAGAACAACTTCGAACACTTTGCTGACCCAAGGCACAACAATCAGTTTGTCACGAAACACTCTCTTACAGACGTCGCAGAGCGTGACAAGAACAGTCCAGACTACAACAAAGAAAACTCTGATTTCGCGCGCAAACTTTTGGCCTCAAAGCAACTGCTAACCGACATCACCGACTACAAACGCCCAGCCGAGAATGACGATGGTGTATTCATCAGCAAGTCAGATTCCAGGCTGTTCAACTCATATAAAGACCAGACCTCAGTTTCGTATTAAATGGTTGAGTTTTGCATGACGCCGAACGGTCGGTGGAAACGGTTACCAGTGGCAACCGGCAAAAACGAGTGGCGGCGATGACGAGACCTCATCCATCCACGTCAGGGCAGTGCCGCCGAACAGGGTGTTGTGATGATTCGTGGTCGACGGGAATACAGCCCAGGTCACATGCGTGACGGACAAGTCGGTACGGCGCTGGATTTCTTCGAGGCGGGTGGTCTGGACACACATCGAAAAACAGACAAATTACAGGCAACAAAAAAGCAGCCCGTAGGCTGCTTTTTTCTGCATCGGGAAGCTGGACTTAAGCCAGTTTTTCCTTAATGCGAGCTGCTTTACCGGACAGGTCACGCAGGTAGTACAGCTTGGCTTTACGTACGTCACCGCGACGCTTAACGGCCATGCTGTCGATTTGCGGGCTGTAGGTCTGGAAAGTACGCTCTACGCCAACACCGTTGGAGATTTTACGAACGGTGAAAGCACTGTTTACGCCGCGGTTACGCTTGGCGATAACAACACCTTCGAACGCTTGCAGACGCGAACGGTCGCCTTCCTTCACTTTCACCTGAACGACAATGGTGTCGCCCGGGGCAAAGGTAGGGATCTCTTTGGTCATCTGCTCTGCTTCGAGTGCAAGGATGATTTTGTTAGTCATGCTGTGCTCCTAAGGTAAGTCGTCGGACCTACCATCGATACGTTGTTAACTATCGTCCCGCTCGTGGATATATTCCTCGAGCAGCTTCTTCTCTTCTCCAGAAAGCGAGCGGCTTTCCAGAAGATCGGCGCGTCGTTCATAGGTCCGACCAAGGGACTGCTGTAAACGCCAACGCCGGATGTGTGCGTGATTGCCACTTAGCAATACGTCGGGAACACGCTGATCCGCATACACCTCCGGTCGGGTGTAGTGCGGGCAATCCAGCAAACCATCCGTGAAGGAATCTTCCTCCGCGGAGTCCGCATGCCCTAAAGCTCCAGGCAGCAGTCGTGTAACCGCATCTATCAGGACCATCGCCGGCAGCTCGCCGCCAGACAGGACATAGTCCCCAATCGACCACTCTTCATCGACATGAGCGTCAATAAAACGCTCGTCAATGCCTTCATAGCGACCGGCAATCAGGATTAAACTTTCCTCATTCGCCAACCCGCGTACCGCCGACTGATTCAGTTGACGGCCTTGAGGGGACAGGTAAATTACCTTCGCCTTCTCCCCGGCTGCTGCCTTGGCCTGAACCAGAGCATCTTCCAGGGGCTTGATCTTCATCACCATGCCCGGGCCACCGCCAAATGGGCGATCGTCCACAGTGTGATGTCGATCCGTCGTGTAGTCTCGCGGATTCCAACAGGTGAGCTGCAAGAGCCCCTGTTTCACCGCCCGACTGGTGATGCCGTACTCGCTGATGGCGGAAAACATCTCGGGAAACAAACTGATCACTTCTACGCGCAAATTAGCCACGCTTAGAAGTCCGCGTCCCATTCCACCTTCATCTCGCCCGCGGCCAGGTCGACGGCCAACACGCATTGCTCGGTATACGGCAACAGGCGTTCGCGATCATCCAGGCTGCCAGCGCAAGGCTTGACCACCATTACATCATTGGCGCCGGTTTCCAGAAGATGATCGATTTTCCCGAGCAATTGCCCAAGTTGATCAATGACCTTCAGACCTTCCAGCTGGTACCAGTAGTACTCGCCGTCGGTCAATTCAGGGAACAGGTTGCGTGGCACGCAGATCTCATAACCGGCCAGAAGGCGTGCTTCTTCACGATCATCAAGACCCTTGAGCTTTGCGACCAGGAACTTGTCGTTCCCGCGTCCACTGACCAGCTCGACCTGTTTCACATTACCTTCGCGCTTGAGCGTCCAGGTTTTGTACTGCAACAGGTTTTCAGTCGGATCAGTAAAGGAATACACCTTCACTTCGCCGCGAACGCCATGAACAGAATAAATCTTGCCGATAACGATCAAATCATCAGCAACAGCTGGCGTCGCGTTCATATTGCTCAGGCCGCGGCCTTAGCCGAATCCTTCAGCAACTGAGCAACACGCTCAGAAGGCTGTGCACCAACGCTCAGCCAGTAGGCTACGCGCTCTTGGTTCACGGACAGACGGACTTCTTGACCACGAGCAACAGGGTTGAAGAAACCAACCTGTTCCTTGTGCGAACCGTCGCGCGGGTTGCGGCTGTCGGTTACGGTCAAGTGGTAAAACGGGCGCTTTTTGGAGCCGCCAAGGGCAAGACGGATTGTTAGCATGTGAACATCGTTCCTGTAGTCGGTGCTGCAAATCTAAATGCACAGCGGGCATAGGTGCCCGAAAGGCCGCATATTCTAAGGAATATCCGGACTTTTGCAAATGTCTTTTTCTGGCGCCTATCAGCGTGCCATTCAGATCTGCTATAGAGCCGTCGGTTAAAACGGCGAGTCAGCTCCCGCCAACCGCGGGTTTGCTGGAGATCCCACGTCCCCGTGGGAGACGTCGACATGACTGCCGACGTGGATTCTTTACATCTTAGGCATGCCGCCGCCGGGCAACATTCCGCCCATGCCGCGCATCATTTTCGCCATTCCGCCTTTTGCGGAGAATTTCTTCATCATCTTCTGCATCTGCTTGTGCTGCTTGATCAAGCGGCCGATGTCCTGCACCTGGGTGCCGGAACCCATGGCGATCCGGCGCTTGCGCGAACCACTGATCAGTTCAGGGTCGCGGCGCTCGGCCGGGGTCATGGAGTTGATGATGGCTTCCATCTGCTTGAATTGTTTCTCTGCCGCACCTTGGGCATTGCCCATTTGCGCCAGGTTCACACCGCCCATGTTCGGCAGCTTGTCCATGAGGCCGCCCAGACCGCCCATGCTCTTCATCTGTTGCAACTGGTCGCGGAAGTCTTCGAGGTCGAAGCCCTTGCCCTTCTTTAGTTTCTTCGCAAGCTTGTCGGCCTTGTCCTTGTCGAGCGTGGCTTCAGCCTGCTCGATCAGGCTGAGCACATCGCCCATGCCGAGGATTCGCGAGGCGATCCGCTCAGGGTGGAACGGCTCAAGCGCTTCGCTCTTCTCGCCCATACCGATGAACTTGATCGGCTTGCCGGTAATGGCTCGCACCGACAAGGCGGCACCGCCACGGGCATCACCGTCGACCTTGGTCAGGATTACACCGGTCAGTGGTAGCGCATCACCAAAGGCCTTGGCGGTATTGGCCGCGTCCTGACCGGTCATGGCATCGACCACGAACAGGGTTTCCACCGGGTTGATCGCGGCATGCAGCGCCTTGATCTCGCCCATCATCTCTTCATCGATGTGCAGGCGACCGGCGGTATCGACGATGACCACGTCGATGAATTTCAGCGTGGCTTCTTTAATAGCCGCCTGGGCGATGTCAACCGGCTTCTGGCTTAGGTCGGACGGGAAGAAGGTCACGCCGACTTCGCCTGCGAGCATCTCCAACTGCTTGATGGCCGCCGGGCGATAAACGTCGGCCGACACCACCATCACGGATTTTTTCTTGCGCTCTTTAAGGAAGCGCGCGAGCTTGCCGGCGGTGGTGGTTTTACCCGCACCTTGCAAACCAGCCATCAGCACCACGGCCGGAGGCACGGCACTGAGGTTCAAGTCTTCGTTGGCCGCGCCCATCAGGCTTTCGAGTTCGGCCTGGACGATCTTCACGAAGGCCTGGCCCGGGGTCAGGCTGCGGGACACTTCGGTGCCGACCGCACGCTCCTTGACCGCGTTGACGAAGTCCTTGACCACAGGCAAGGCGACGTCGGCTTCCAGCAACGCCATGCGCACTTCACGCAGGGTGTCTTTAATATTGTCCTCGGTCAGCTTGGCCTTGCCGGTAACATGGCGCAGCGTCTGCGAGAGACGGTCAGTCAAGTTTTCAAACATGCGCGATCCTTTCAGGCCCTATTCATCGAAATGCATTGGTAGACCGAGGTAATGGCGGCCCAGGCTGTGGTAAATCGCTATTAAAAACAGCGCTCGGCGAGCCTGCGGCGTGGGCAGGTCGCGGATTATAGCGAAGACTGCCGCTATGCACACCCGCTGTCTGGCCCGGTGGTCTTTCGTGGAACGCAGGTGTATGCCAAACTCAGCGGCTTTCGGGCTTGCCTAACAGGATTTATGCTCCCTTTGTCACCCAGTTTGCTCACCAGCCTCGCCGCCGCCGTGCTGTATGCCGCTGCGACTCTCTACCAGGGCACTCGCCTGGCCCAATGCGCCAAGGCGGACAAGCGCCTGCTGGCAGGCCTTGGCGCCCTCGCCGTGCTGGCCCACGCTGCCAGCCTGTTTACCCACCTGATGACACCGGTGGGCCTGGGCCTGGACTTTTTCAGCGCTGCCAGCCTCATTGCCGCGGCAGTCATCACCCTGACGCTACTGGCCTGTTCGCGGATTCCGGTGGAAAACCTGCTGGTGCTGCTATTCCCGCTGGGCATGCTAACGGTGCTGCTGGCGCAATTCGCGCCGTCGGGCACCGTACAGGTAATAGATGAAGAACCGGGCATCCTGGCGCACATTCTACTGTCGATCCTCGCCTACGGCATGTTCACCATTGCGGTGTTCCAGGCCTTGCTGCTGCTGGTGCAGGATCACCAGCTCAAGCACAAGCACCCGTCCGGGCTGATCAAGAATTTTCCGCCGCTGCAAACCATGGAAAGCCTGCTGTTCGGCTTCCTTTGGGCCGGCTGGACCCTGCTGTCGCTGTCGCTGATCTCCGGCTGGCTGTTTGTCGAAAACCTGTTCGCCCAACACCTGGTGCACAAAACCCTGCTGGCGTGCCTGGCCTGGGTGGTGTTCAGCGTGCTGCTGTGGGGGCGTAATCGCCTCGGTTGGCGCGGGCATAAGGCAATCCGCTGGACCCTGGCCGGCTTCTGCCTGCTGATGCTGGCGTATTTTGGCAGCAAGCTGGTTCGCGAATTCATCCTGCATATCTGACGGGCAGCGATCATGGACAACTTGCCCTTGGGGCCGATGCTCGCGGTAGTGGCCTTGCTGATTTTATGGTCGGGGCTGTTTACCGCTATCGAAGCCGCCCAACACCATTTGCTGGCCCTGCGCCCTGGCACCCGCCAGGGAGACAAGGCCGCCGCCCGCCTGAACTTCCCGCGTAACAGCCTGATCCTTTGCAATACCTTGTGCCGCGCCGTGGTCGTGATTCTCTGCACCTTGCTGGCGATCTACGCCTGGGCCGAGAACGGCCCCTGGCTCGGCTGGCTGATCTCTTGCGCCGTGCTGCTCGTGCTGGCCGACTACCTACCCCGTATCCTGGCTACCCGTCACCCCCACGCCGTGCTGGGCTTTGGCAATACGCTCCTGGGTGTACCGCTGAAAATCCTTTATCCCCTGGCCTGGCTGCTCAATGGCATCAGCCTGTTGCTACTGCGCCCATTTGCCCGCAAGGCCGGCGTCGTCAAGAAAAACGACGAGCCACAACCCGACTACAACGATGAGCCGCACCCCGAAACGCCCAATGGCCGGGAGCCAGGCATCCATGCTTTGGACAACATCACGGTCAATGACATCCTGCTGCCCCGCAGCGAAGTGGACGGCATCAATCTGGATGACTCCATCGAAGAAATCATCGAGCAACTGCGCACTTCCCAGCGTACCCGACTGCCCGTCTTCCACAGCGACATAAACCAGGTCGAAGCCGTACTCAACACCCGCCAGGTCCAGCACCTGCTGCCGGATGCCCGCCTGACCAAGGACACATTGCTTGCGGCCTGCCACGAACCTTACTTCGTCCCGGAAAGCACGCCCCTGCAACTGCAGCTGCTGAACTTCCACAAGCAGCAGCGGCGCCTGGGCATGGTGGTAGACGAATACGGCGAAGTGCTGGGCATCGTGACCCTGGAAGACATCCTCGAAGAAATCGTCGGCGAATTCGAAAGCGAGCACAGTGTGGATAACCCGCACATTCATCTGCAATCGGACGGCCGCTACGTGATCGACGGCGCCGCTTCCATTCGCGAGTTGAACAAGAGCCTGGGCTGGCACTTGCCCAGCGACGGCCCCAAGACTCTCAACGGCTTGGTAACCGAAGCCCTGGAGACCATTCCGGATTGCGCGGTGTGCCTGAAAATTGGCCGCTATCGCCTGCAAACTCTCGAGACCGAGGATAATCGGGTGAGCAAGGTGCTGGTCTGGCATACCAACACCGTGCCGATAGCTGTTTAGATCCCTCCTTGAATACACTCGGTCAATGTGGGAGCGGGCTCCCCCCAAAGATCCGTGCTCGCCCACTTGTCTGATCCCTAAGCCCCTTCCTATAATCCCCACGGCTTACAGCCCCGCCCGACCGTGTGCTACCCGCACTGAACGCGTCCAGGCACCGCTTTATCGTGTCTGACCGGTACGCGCTCCTATCCCGAGCCGGCCCGCGCACTACCCTGATCAATGGGTGTTCGACCAATAATAATCCGCGTCCAAACGCGCAATGACCGTCAGGGATACCTCAATGAGCACCACCTATAACGAGGCCGCGAGCGCCGCGCCGACCAACTCGACAGCCCGGGTTGCCACCGCGAGCATCGTCGGCACCGCCATCGAGTTCTACGACTTCTATATCTACGCCACGGCCGCCGCATTGGTGATCGGCCCGGTGTTCTTCCCCCAGACCTCAGGCACGGCGCAGATGCTGGCGTCGTTCCTGACCTTCGGCATTGCCTTTATCGCCCGGCCTTTGGGTTCGGCGCTGTTTGGCCACTTCGGTGACCGGATTGGCCGCAAGTCGACCCTGGTGGCGTCCTTGCTGCTGATGGGTATCTGTACCACGCTGATCGGCTTGCTGCCCGGTTACGACACCATCGGCGCCTGGGCGCCGATCCTGCTCTGCGTGCTGCGCTTCGGCCAGGGCCTAGGTCTTGGCGGGGAATGGGGCGGCGCGGCGCTGTTGGCCACCGAAAACGCGCCAAAGGGCAAGCGCGCCTGGTTCGGCATGTTTCCGCAGTTGGGCCCATCGATTGGCTTCCTCGCGGCCAACGGTTTGTTCCTGATCCTGGCGATGAGCCTGAACGACGAGCAGTTCCGCAGTTGGGGCTGGCGCATCCCGTTCATCCTCAGCGCAGCGCTGGTGATGGTTGGTTTATATGCGCGGCTGAAGCTGCATGAAACCCCGGTGTTCGCGAATGCCGTGGCCAAAGAAGCGCCAGTGAAGGTGCCGCTGGTGGAACTGTTCAGCCAGCACTGGTTGCCGGTGTTGCTCGGCGCAGCTTCGATGGTGGTGTGCTACGCACTGTTCTACATCACCACGGCGTTTTCCCTGAGTTACGGCGTTTCCACCCTGGGCTACAGCCGCGAAACTTTCCTCGGGCTGCTGTGTTTTGCCGTGCTGTTCATGGGCGCCGCGACCCCCTTGGCCGCTTGGGCCAGCGACCGTTATGGGCGCAGGCCGGTGCTGATTGTGGGCGCGATCCTGACCATCCTGTCGGGCTTCACCATGGAGCCGTTGCTGACTCACGGTTCAACCTGGGCCGTAGCACTGTTCCTGTGCCTGGAACTGTTCCTGATGGGCGTGACCTTCGCACCGATGGGGGCGATGTTGCCAGAGTTGTTCCCGACCCGCGTGCGTTATACCGGCGCTTCGGCGGCGTATAACCTGGGTGGGATCGTGGGCGCGTCGGCGGCACCCTTCTTCGCGACCAAGTTGGTGGCGATGGGTGGCTTGAGCTATGTCGGCGGGTATGTGTCAGCGGCAGCAGTGATCAGCCTGATAGCTGTGCTGTGCCTGAAAGAGACGCGGGACAATGATTTGAATCGGATCGGCTGATACATGATCGTTCCCACGCGGAGCATGGGAACGATCAAATGTTCAAGAGCGCGTTTAGAGCTCTACGACAACCGCCTGAGAAGCACGGGTCGCCTTGGCCCGCGCCGCTTCAATCGACTCATCCCGTGCCAACGCCACGCCCATGCGGCGCTGGCCATTGATTTCTGGCTTACCAAATAGACGCAACGCGGTATCCGGCTCACTCAGTGCAGCCCCCAGGTTGGCGAACGCGGCCTGGGTCGACTGCCCTTCCACCAGGATCACCGCCGAAGCCGATGGACCGAACTGACGGATCAATGGGATCGGCAGGCCCAGAATTGCCCGCGCATGCAGGGCAAACTGCGACAAGTCTTGGGAAATCAGGGTCACCAGGCCGGTATCATGCGGCCGTGGCGATACCTCGCTGAACCACACCTGATCACCCTTGATGAACAATTCGACACCAAACATGCCACGGCCGCCCAGCGCTTCAGTCACAGCCTTGGCAACACGCTCGGATTCGGCCAGGGCAACCGGGCTCATGGCCTGAGGCTGCCAGGACTCCTGATAGTCGCCCTTCTCCTGACGATGCCCAACCGGTGCACAGAAGGTGGTGCCACCGACGTGGCGCACGGTCAGTAGGGTGATCTCGTAATCGAAGTCGATAAAGCCTTCGATGATTACCCTGCCCTTGCCAGCGCGACCGCCTTCCTGAGCGTAGTCCCAGGCTTTGTGCACGTCATCGGCACTGCGCAGCAGGCTTTGGCCCTTGCCCGAGGAGCTCATCACCGGCTTGACCACGCAGGGGAAACCCAAATCGTCGATAGCCTTGCGGTAGTCTTCGAAGGTGTCGGCGAAGTGGTACGGCGAGGTCGGCAAATCCAGCTCTTCAGCGGCCAGGCGGCGAATACCTTCGCGGTTCATGGTCAACTGCGCAGCGCGGGCGGTAGGGATCACGGTGAAGCCTTCGGCCTCCAGCTCCACCAGGGTGGCAGTGGCGATGGCTTCGATTTCCGGGACAATGTAGTGCGGCTTCTCCGCCTCGATCACCGCGCGCAGGGCCGCGCCGTCGAGCATGTTGATCACGTGGCTGCGATGGGCAACCTGCATGGCCGGCGCGTTGGCGTAACGATCCACGGCAATCACTTCAACGCCCAGGCGTTGCAGTTCGATTACCACTTCCTTGCCCAGCTCACCGCAGCCACACAGCAAAACGCGGGTCGCGGTTGGCGACAATGGAGTTCCGATTCGGGTCATCTCAGGTCCTCAGGGGAGCGGGTCGTAGGGAGAAAGGCCGGCATTTTACATGAACTGTAAGAATTGGCCTCAGTTGGCGACACGCTGCTTGCGTAAACGCCAGGCCATGGCCAGCCAGACCACGGTCACTCCGGCAAATTTCGAGGCCAGCGCGGTGCCCACCACTGCCGGTGTGAGCGCGCCGATCAGGCCGAAGAAGATGAAGGTATCCAGAGGAATACTCAGCGCCGAACTGATCCACAACCGATCATGGAGCGGGCGCTTGGTGATGCTGAACACCAACCAGTCGATGCACTCGGAAACCGCGAAAGCCGTGGCGCTGGCCAGGGCGATGGATGGGTCGGAGGTCACATAGGACAGTACCAGCGCCGCCAGCATGGCGATGATCGCACCGTGACCGAAGCGGATTTGCACCATGTCGCGCAATATGAACACCAATCCACCCCAGGCAGACCAGATGACATCCAGGTGCGGGGCCGTGGAAAAGGCGAAGTTGATCAGCACGACACTGCTGATATAGGCAATCAGGAAGAGCATAAGAACGAAGAAACCTGTACCTGTAGGAGCGAGCTTGCTCGCGAAAAACATCAACGATTATGCGGGGTTCCAGACTATACGCGGTGTTCTTGCGTTTTTCGCCGGAACGCCGCCCGCAGACAAGCTCGCGCCTACAGGGGTAACGATCATTTTGCAGGCGTCATCCATATCATCCCACTCGCCACCGCCCGCTCATGGCACAAGCCCAGCACTGCCCGGCGCTCGGCATTGTCCATGCGGCCCCAACGGGTGATTTCAGCGGCGGTGCGCTGGCATCCAGTACAAATATCATCGTCATCCAGCGCACAAATACTCACGCAAGGTGAGCCGACTGGACGTTCCGCAACAGTCATTCTTCCTGCTCGACCAGATCTCGCGCATAGCGCTGTGAGTTATGCACATAGTGCGCGGCACTGGCCTCCAGCATGTTCTTCTGGGCCTCGGTCAGTTCCCGCACGACCTTGCCCGGCGACCCCACCACCAGCGAACCATCGGGTATTACCTTGCCTTCGCCAATCAGCGAGTTGGCGCCGATGATGCAATGCTTACCGATCTTCGCGCCGTTGAGGACTACCGCATTGATGCCGATCAGGCTGTAGTCATCAACCGTACAGCCATGCAACATGGCGTTATGGCCGATGGTTACGCCGGTGCCCAGGGTCAGCGGGAAGCCCATGTCGGTGTGCATCACGCTGCCGTCCTGCACGTTGCTGTTCTTGCCAATCAGGATCAGTTCGTTATCGCCACGCAATACCGCATTGAACCAGACGCTGGCGCCCTCCTCCAGTTTGACCTTGCCCACCAGCGTGGCATTGGGTGCCACCCAGCTTTGTGGATGGGTCTCGACTTGGGCGTCGCCCAGGCGGTATTTCATGGTGTGGTCCTCACGGCTTGCCATACGACACGATGGCTCAAGTGTTGATAAAACCTTTCGGCGGACGATGCAGGCTGATATTGGCATCGTCATAGAGCAGGTTGATCAGTTCGACAATCATGATCGCCGTCAGGCCCCAGATCTTGTACTCGCCAAACCGATAGCTGGGCACGTACCAACTGTGGCCCTGATAATCGATTCGGTGGGTGTGTTCGCGGGGATCCTGGCGAAAAAAATCCAGGGGCACACTGAAGACGGCGGCGATTTCGGCGTCATTGGCCAGGTATTCAACGTAATCGGGAATAATGCCGACATAAGGAGTGACCCGAATGCCATGCAGGGAGATCAAGGGACTCAAGGGGCCGATCACTTCCACCAGCCCCGGCGGCAGGCCGATTTCCTCTTCGGCCTCACGCAAGGCGGTGAACACCAGGTCTGGGTCTCCCGGGTCGCGCCGGCCGCCAGGAAACGCCACTTCGCCCCCATGGGTCGACAGGCCGCTGGCGCGCAGGGTCAGGATCATCTCAGGTTCGTCACTGCGGGTAATCGGTACCAGAACAGCGGCTTCAGGGAAACGGGCGTCAGTTTCCAGCGTGCGTGGTGTGTGATTGCTTACCCGGCGAAGTAGCTCGTCCAGCATGAGTCATCTCGATCTGTTGGCTACCTTGCATCATGCACCAAAGCGGGCGGGCGCCCAACCCCAAAACCCGGACGTGGCACTAAACGACAACTTGCAGGGCTAACCCTGCCACGCCAAGATAGGCGCACTCGTCAGGAACTCCAGCATGAACTTCTGCAGCCAGTGCGGTAAATCGGTCACCCAGCGTATTCCCGAAGGCGACGCTCGCCTGCGTTTTGTCTGCGATCACTGTCAGACCATTCACTATCAGAACCCCAATATCGTCGCCGGTACCGTGCCAGTCTGGGGCAACCAAGTGCTGCTGTGCCGCCGCGCCATCGAGCCACGCCTGGGTTTCTGGACACTGCCCGCAGGTTTCATGGAAAACGGCGAGACCGTGGAACAGGCCGCCATGCGTGAAACCATGGAGGAAGCCTGTGCCCGGGTGCGCAACCTGAGCATCTATACCCTGATCAATGTGCCGCACATCAGCCAGGTGCATATTTTCTACCGCGCCGAGCTGATTGATCTGGATTTTTCCGCAGGTATAGAGAGCCTGGAAGTCCGGTTGTTTGATGAAGCCGACATCCCTTGGTCCGAGCTGGCTTTCCGCACGGTCGGGCGTACCTTAGAATGCTTTTTCGCTGATCGTCGGCAGCAGTCATACCCGGTGCGCAGCGAATCGGTACCACCATTGACTGCATTGGCAACCTAACAATCCAGGCAATACGTAGTCTTTCAAGGGATATCGTTTGATGCGTTGGTTGCTTGCTCTGATCTGTCTGTCGTTCGCTACACTGTCGCCAGCCTCCATCCTGGAAACCCTGGGCGGTAAACCTGTCGAAAAGATCCTGGTCCTCAAGTCCGCCCATCAGTTGCAACTGATCAACGACGGCAAGCCCCTCAAGACCTACCGTATTTCCCTGGGCAAGAATCCCAAGGGACCCAAGCTCCTGGAAGGCGACCGCAAAACCCCTGAAGGCCTCTACTGGATCGACTGGCGCAAGACCAGTGACCGCTTCAACCTGTCCATGCACATTTCCTACCCCAATATCAGCGATGCAGCCCGCGCGCGCCGCGAAGGCGTCAGGCCGGGCGGCATGATCATGATTCACGGCACCCCTGACGCCGAGGACTACCCGGAGGCATGGTTCCACACCCTGGACTGGACCGACGGCTGCATTGGCATGCGCAATGTCGACATGCGTGAAGTCTGGAACCTGGTCAAGGACGGCACGATGATCGAGATTCGGCCGTAACCCTCTACCGTTGGTAAAAAACTTAAAAAAAATCCCAGCCTTCGGCATTGCCTGCCGGTGAATACCAGTTCACCTGGCATGCACCGCCCAAGGCGGCGCGCCCCTGTCGTAAAAAATACCTCTCTAATACCACTTTCGCCCGCCCCCCATAAAACCATCAGTAAATGCGCACCTGATCAATTTGAGTGGCATTGACATGGTATTTAAGTGGTATTAATTTTCGATCACCACCGGGCGACAACACTCCAATAACCGCATCGGAACCCTACAGATGAACCCGATCCAGGCCTTGCGCCCCGACGACAAACAATCCACGCCGCTGTACCTGCAACTGGCCCGTAACCTGGAAGCCGCGATTCATGCTGGCCAATGGAAGTCCGAGCAGGCCCTGCCATCGGAACGAACCCTCAGTGAGCAGTTGAGTATTTCGCGAGTCACCGCCCGCAAGGCGCTGGAAGTGTTGTTCGGCCAAGGCCTGATCCGTCGCAGCCAGGGTTCCGGCACGTTTATAACGCCGCGCCTGGAACAACCGCTGTCGCGCCTCTCGGGTTTCAGCGAGATGCTGCGGCTCAAGGGGTTTGTGCCCAGTTCCCAATGGCTGGAACGGGACATCACCGCGCCGACCCATGAAGAACTGATCCGCCTGTGCCTGTCGCCCACCGACAAAGTGGCGCGGCTCAAACGCCTGCGCAAGGCCGATGACACGGTCATGGCCATCGAAATGACCGCCATGCCAGCCTCGGTCCTCCCACACCCGCAAGCCATCGGCAGTTCGCTCTACGAATATCTGGAAGGCGTCGGCAAACCCATCGTACGCGCCTTGCAGCACATCCAGGCGATCAACGCTTCGGATGAATTCGCAGCGCTCGTCGGTATCGCGCCAGGCACCGCCATGCTGTTGATGACCCGGGTGGGTTATACCGCCGACAACATGCCCATAGAAATCACCGACACCTACTGCCGCAACGACTACTACGACTTCGTCGCAGAGCTTCGACGTTAGAAAACCGCGCTGTCATGACTTTGCCGCCCCATTGCGAGACTTAGAGAACTGCCCATGTCCGAAGACAACATCCTCACGCCTCAAGGCTGGATTCGCGGCCGCCTGGTGCACCTGCACGGCAAGGTCACTGCCATTGAAGGCAGCCCTTGCGAGCCGTCCGACAATGAACTGCCCTACCTGCTACCGGGTTTTATCGACCTGCACGTTCACGGCGGTGGCGGCAAAGACATCATGGAGGGCGCACAAGCCTTCGAAACCATCACCCGCACTCACGTGCGGTTTGGTACCACCTCGCTGCTAGCCACCACCATGACCGCGCCGGCAGACGAAATTTCCAGCGTACTGGACGCCCTCGGCCGCTTCTGCGAAAACCGCCCGACAGGCAGCGCCCGTGTACTAGGTGTGCACCTGGAGGGCCCCTACATCAACCCAGGTAAACTTGGCGCACAGCCGAATTTCGCCCACACCGCGTTGATGGCCGAAGTTGAAGAATACCTGCGCCTGGCACCGATCAGGGTGATCACCATCGCCCCGGAAATCGCCGGCCATGACGCGTTGATCCGCGCCCTCAGCGAACGGGGCGTACGTATGCAGATCGGCCACACCCTGGGCAGCTACGAAGAAGGCGTTGCCGCTCTTGCAGCCGGCGCCACCAGCTTCACCCACTTGTACAACGCCATGAGCCCGCTGCATCACCGCGAGCCGGGCATCGTCGGCGCGGCGCTAGCCCACGCGCAGTACGCCGAGCTGATCCCGGATTTGTTGCACGTTCACCCAGGTGCCATGCGCGTGGCCCTGCGCTCGATTCCGTGCCTGTACTGCGTCACCGATTCCACCGCCGCCGCCGGCATGCCCGACGGTGAGTACAAGTTGGGCAGCCACACCGTGACCAAGTGCCTGGGCGGCGTGCGCCTGGCCGACGGCACCCTGGCCGGCAGCACCCTGACCATGGATCAGGCCCTGCGCAATCTGGTGAAGATCGGCCTGCCCATCAGCGAAGCCTCACAACGACTGTCGCAATTTCCCGCCGACTATCTGGGCCTGACAGAGCGCGGCCGCCTGCAACCCGGCAGTTTTGCCGACTGCGTGCGCCTGGACCGCTCCCTGAACCTCACCGACGTAATGGTCGAAGGAGAAACCATTGACTTCAAAAATGCTTGAAGAGGCCCTGTCCTCCTGTGAAGCCGTCGAGGCCCAATTGCAACACCTGTCCCCGCTGCTGGAGGAGGTCGCCGGCCGCCTGCGCCGCCAGCCGCCGCAGGTGGCAATGACCATCGCCCGCGGCAGTTCGGACCACGCGGCCAGTTACTTTGCCTACCTGACCATGCAGCACTTGGGCATTCCGGTGGCGTCGTTGCCGATGTCGGTGGTGACCATGCTGCAATCGCCGCTCAAGGTCAGCGGCCAGGTGGCCTTCGGTTTTTCCCAGTCGGGGCAAAGCCCGGACCTGGTCAACAGCCTGCGCCTGTTGCGCAAGCGTGGAGCCTTGAGCATTTCCATGGTCAACGCCGAGGATTCGCCGCTGCAAGCCGCGTGCGAGTTCCATATGCCGCTGTGCGCCGGGCCAGAAAAAAGCGTCGCGGCCACCAAGAGTTTTATCGCTACCCTGAGCGCCAGCGCCCAACTGATCGGGCACTGGAATCAGGAAGATGAGCTGCTGCAAGCCTGCCAAGCCCTACCCGATGGTTTACGCGAGGCCGCCAAACAAGATTGGCACATGGCTATCGACGCCCTGCGGGACTGCCAGCGCCTGATGGTCATTGGTCGTGGCGCCGGCTTTGCGATTGCCCAGGAAGCTGCGCTCAAACTCAAGGAAACTTCGGCGATCCAGGCCGAAGCCTTCAGCAGCGCCGAAGTACGCCATGGGCCGATGGCCTTGATTGACGAGAACTACCCACTTCTGGTGTTCGCTCCCCGAGGTGCCGAACAGGCCGGGCTATTGAGCCTGGCGTTGGAAATGCGCCAACGCGGCGCTCGCGTGCTACTTGCGGCACCGGACGATATCGCCGAACGCGACCTGACCCTGAGCCGCGCCGAACATCCGGCCCTTGATCCAATCCTGGCTATCCAGAGCTTCTACGTGATGGCCGCTGGCCTGGCCGAGGCCCGGGGCATGGACCCGGACCAACCCCGACACCTGAGCAAAGTCACCCGTACCCACTGAGTTGATTTCTGCGTTTTCCTGATGAGTACCGTGCCCATGTCCTACAACAATAATGACCTCACCCTCAGCGCCCCCCTTAGCGGGCCGGTACTGACCCTGGGCAACGTTCCCGACGAAGTGTTCGCCAGTGGCGCCATGGGCGATGGCATTGCCATCGACCCGCTCAACGATTGCCTGCATGCGCCGTGCGACGGCGTGGTGGCTCATGTCGCCCGTACCGGCCACGCCCTGACAATTCGGGCCGACAACGGTGCCGAAGTGCTGCTGCACGTGGGCATCGACACCGTCGAACTGAAAGGCGAAGGTTTTACCATGCTAGTGAAGGAAGGCGCGCGGGTCAGTAATGGCCAGGCGTTGGTGCGCTTCGACCTGGACCGTATCGCCCGTCAGTGTAAAAGCCTGGTCAGCCTGATCATCCTCACCAATGGCGAACAGTTTGAGTTACGGCCCGTCGCCTTGAACACGGTCAAGGTCGGCGAAGCACTGTTGCGGGTGGTTTCGCGCCAGGCATCCACGGCACAGGTTTTGGCGAGCGAGGAGACCCTCGCCGAAGCCAGCGCCAGCATCCGTGTCACCCACCGAGGCGGACTGCATGCGCGCCCTGCCGCGCTGATCCGCAAGACAGCCCAGGGCTTCAGCAGCCAGGCACAGCTGCATTTCGCCGGCAAATCGGCGTCGTGCGACAGTTTGATTGGCTTGATGGGCCTGGGCATCGGTGAACGGGATGAAGTGCAGGTCACATGCCGAGGCCTGGATTGCGAAGCGGCGGTGCAGGCGCTGATCGCCGCTTTGTCGGTAGCGGTCAGCGAAGCGCCTCACACCCCTGAGGCTGTCATCCCGCGCCTGGCCAATACCGAAGCCGGAGTATTGCAAGGCGTGTGTGCCGCGCCCGGACTCGTCTGTGGTCCGCTGTTTCGGCTGAATGGGGTCGAGTTGCCGCAAGACCCGGGCAACCACTCGGCCCATGAGCAATTGCAGCACCTCGAGAGCGCCCTGGAACAGATCCGCAGTGAAATCCACAACACCCTGAATCACGCCCGTCAGCGTAAGGCCGTGGAGGAAGAAGACATCTTCGCCGCCCACCTGGCGCTGCTGGAAGACCCAGCCCTGTTGGAAGCCGCCACCAACACCATCAAGCAGGGCAGCGCCGCCGCCCATGCCTGGCGCGATGCGATCCAGGCCCAGTGCGCAGTATTACTGGCCTTGGGCAAACCCTTGTTCGCCGAACGTGCCAACGACCTGCGGGACTTGCAGCAACGAGTGCTGCGGGCGTTGCTGGGCGAGGCTTGGCATTTCGACTTGCCCGCTGGCGCCATTGTCGTCGCCCATGAATTGACCCCCTCGGACCTGCTGCAACTGAGCGAGCAAAACGCCGCCGGCATCTGCATGGCTGAAGGTGGCGCAACCTCCCACGTAGCGATTCTGGCCCGGGGCAAAGGCTTGCCCTGTGTGGTCGCACTGGGCGCGCAAGTACTTGATGTACCGCAAGGCCAGCGCGTCGTGCTGGACGCCTGCAATGGCCGCCTGGAACTGACACCGGACGAAGCCCGCCACGTCCAGGTGCACCAGATCCGCGACGCGCAGAAACTACGGTGCCAGCAGCAACAAGCCGAGGCTCAAGCGCCGGCCAACACCCTCGACGGCGTGACCATTGAAGTGGCCGCCAATGTGGCCTCCAGCACCGAAGCCCAGGTGGCTCATGAAAACGGCGCCGACGGTGTCGGCCTGCTGCGCACCGAGTTCCTGTTCGTCGACCGCCGCACCGCTCCCGACGAGCAGGAACAGCGCCAGGCCTACCAGGCAGTGATGGATGCCATGGGCGACAAGTCCGTGATCATCCGCACCATCGATGTCGGCGGTGACAAACAACTCGACTACCTGCCGCTGCCCTTTGAGACCAACCCGGTGCTCGGCCTGCGCGGCATTCGCATGGCCCAGGTGCGCCCGCAGTTGCTCGACCAGCAACTGCGCGCCCTGCTCCAGGTCAGCCCGCTGCAACGCTGCCGAATCCTGCTGCCGATGGTCAGCGAAGTCGACGAGTTACTGCATATCCGCCAGCGCCTAAATGAACTGTGCGCCGAACTGGGAGTGACCCAACGCCCGGAACTGGGAGTGATGATCGAAGTGCCGGCTGCCGCGCTGATGGCCGAACAACTGGCCGAACATGCCGACTTCTTGTCCATCGGCACCAACGACCTGTCCCAGTACACCCTGGCCATGGACCGTGACCACGCGGGCCTTGCCGCACGGGTCGATGCGTTGCACCCGGCACTGTTGCGGCTGATCGCCCAGACCTGTATCGGCGCGGCCAGGCATGGGCGTTGGGTCGGTGTGTGCGGCGCCCTGGCGTCTGACCCGTTGGCCACGCCGGTGCTGGTTGGCCTGGGGGTCAGCGAGCTGTCTGTCAGCCCGCCGCAAATTGCCGAAATCAAGGACCGCGTCCGCCACCTGGACGCGGCGCAATGCCGGCAACTGAGTCAAGGCCTGCTCAACCTGAGCAGCGCCAAGGCCGTTCGCCAAGCCTGTCAACACCACTGGCCGCTGAGCTGACAACAACAAGAAAAAGGAGATCCGCCATGTACCAATACTTTATCGAAGGGCTACAACGCCTGGGTCGCGCACTGATGCTGCCCATCGCCATCCTGCCGATTGCCGGCCTGCTGTTGCGCCTGGGCGACACCGACCTGCTGAACATCGCGGTGATGCACGACGCAGGCCAGGCGATCTTCGCCAACCTGGCGCTGATCTTCGCCATCGGTATCGCGGTCGGTTTCGCCCGGGACAATAACGGCACCGCAGGGTTAGCGGGCGCCATCGGTTACCTGGTGATGGTCTCCACCCTCAAGGTGATGGACGCCAGCATCAACATGGGCATGCTCGCCGGTATCGTCAGCGGCCTGATGGCTGGCGCGCTGTATAACCGCTTCAAGGACATCAAGCTGCCGGAGTATCTGGCATTCTTTGGTGGGCGGCGATTTGTACCGATTGTCACCGGGTTTACCGCAGTCGGCCTGGGGGTGATCTTTGGCTTGATCTGGCCACCGATCCAACACGGCATCAACAGCTTTGGCGCATTGCTGATGGAAAGCGGCAGCTTGGGCGCGTTCGTGTTTGGCGTGTTCAACCGCCTGCTGATCGTCACAGGCCTGCACCATATCCTCAATAACATGGCGTGGTTTGTGTTCGGCAGCTTCACCGACCCGGTGACCGGGGCAGTGGTGACAGGCGACCTGACCCGTTACTTTGCTGGCGACCCGAAAGGTGGCCAGTTCATGACCGGAATGTTCCCGGTGATGCTGTTCGGCCTGCCCGCAGCTTGCCTGGCGATGTACCGTAACGCCCTGCCGGAGCGGCGCAAGATCATGGGCGGGATTTTCCTGTCGATGGCCCTGACCTCATTCCTTACGGGGGTGACCGAGCCTATCGAATTCGCCTTCATGTTCCTCGCGCCGCTCCTGTACTTGCTGCATGCATTGCTGACCGGCTTGTCGATGGCCATTACCAACCTGCTGAACATCCACTTGGGCTTTACCTTCTCCGGTGGTTTCATCGACATGATCCTCGGCTGGGGCAAGTCTACCAATGGTTGGCTGGTGGTACCGGTAGGCTTGGCTTACGCGGTGGTCTACTACACCGTGTTTGATTTCTGTATCCGCCGGTTCAACTTGAAGACGCCGGGGCGCGAAGACATCCAGGTGGTACAAACTGAAGTCATGACCGACAACCAACGCGCCTCTGCCTATATTCGTGCGCTGGGCGGTGCGGACAATCTACTGAGTGTCGGCGCCTGCACCACACGTCTGCGGCTGGACATGGTGGATCGCAACAAAGCGGTGGATGCCGAGCTGAAAGCGCTGGGCGCCATGGCAGTGGTTCGGCCGGGCAATGGCGGGAGCCTGCAGGTGGTGGTTGGACCGCTGGCGGACAGTATTGCCGACGAGATTCGCTTGGCAATGCCGTCGTTTGTTGCGGCGGCTGCGGCGACAGTTGCGCCTGTGGATAAGCCGGTTTTGGTCAATGAACAGGACGCGCAAAAATGGCTGGATGCCTTGGGCGGCCGAGGTAATGTGCGCCAGTTGGAAGCGCTGGCGATGACCCGATTGCGGGTGGAACTGGGGGATGGTTCAGTGCTGTCCGAGGCGCGACTGACGGCGCTCGGTTGCCAGGGTGTCAGCCAGCTCGACAGTGGCGCTTGGCACTTGCTGATTGGTGACAAGGCCGCGGGATTGGGTGAGGCATTGGAGCGGTTGATTACCCGCCCGATCAACGCCTGACTGATCGTTCCCACGCTCTGCGTCCCGCCGCTGCGCATGACTCAAGCCCTGCGCGATGGCGACGCGGAGCGTCACGGGATGCATTCCCACACGGAGCGTGGGAACGATCTTCACGTGGTGGCCGCTGGCACCTCGTGAAGATCCAATACCCGAGCAAGGTTTCGCTGTTAAAATTGGGTAATACGGTGACCAGCATCACTTGCAGATGATGGGTGGCAGCTGTGCGCGGGCCTGCAAGACCGAGTCACCAGAAAACCTCGGTAGACCCGAAGGTCTCCCGCACACAACCACCATAAATGGCGACCATGAAAAAGCACTGCCATGATAAAGGCGCTTATCTATCACTGGTGAGGTTTCGGCGGGCTTGCAGTCCCGGTCGCTGAATTGGCAACGACTGGCGAAGGTTAGTGGCACGAGTTCCGAGGGACAACCTGAAAGATTTGTCGGAAATCTCCGAGAACTGAAGATATCGCAGACAACAAAAAACCCGCTGACCATCCAGGCCCAGCGGGTTTCTTGCTTTCACAGTTGCCGAATCAAATATCCGCCAACTGCCACACCTCATAAGCCGGTGTCTCGTAGGGGTGGCTCAGCTTCAACGCAGCCACTACGGCGACGATCAACTCATCCGCCACCACCAACTCAACCTTCCACTCTTCAACCACTTCAACTTGGCCCACCTGCCCGATAAACGGCTGGCTGCCGTCCAACGCGCGGAATTGGCCCTGGCCCAGCACTTGCCAGGCGCAGCTGTCGTAGTCGCCGATGCGCCCGCCGCCGGCTTCGAAGACAGCGGCTTTCACTGTCTCTACATGGCTGTCGGGCACAAAGAAGGCAAGCTTGTACACCACCGCCTTAGTTCACCCAAACGCGAGCATTACGGAACATGCGCATCCACGCGCCATCTTCGTTCCACTCTTCCGGGCGCCAGGAGTTCTGCACGGCACGGAATACCCGCTCAGGGTGCGGCATCATGATGGTGACGCGACCGTCACGGCTGGTCAGCCCCGTGATCCCCCGCGGCGAACCGTTCGGGTTGGCCGGGTAGCTCTCGGTAACCTTGCCGTGGTTGTCGACGAAACGCAGGGCCACGGTGCCGGACAGGTCGGCTTCCAACAGCGCTTCTTCGTTGGCGAACTCGGCATGGCCTTCACCGTGGGCGATGGCGATCGGCATGCGCGAACCCGCCATGCCTTGCAGGAAGATCGAGTTGGATTCCTGCACTTGAACCATCGCAACGCGGGCTTCGAACTGCTCGGAACGGTTGCGCACAAAGTGCGGCCAGAACTCGCTGCCCGGGATCAGTTCGCTGAGGTTGGACATCATCTGGCAACCGTTGCACACACCGAGGGTGAAGCTGTCGTTGCGCTCGAAGAAGCCCTGGAATGCGTCACGGGCACGGCTGTTGAACAGGGCCGACTTGGCCCAGCCTTCACCGGCACCCAGCACGTCACCATAGGAGAAGCCGCCGCAAGCTACCAGGCCCTTGAACTCGTTGAGGTCGACGCGACCGGCGAGGATGTCGCTCATGTGCACGTCGATCGCATTGAAGCCGGCGCGGTCAAAGGCGGCCGCCATTTCCACCTGGCCGTTGACGCCCTGCTCACGCAGTACGGCAACCTGTGGGCGGATACCTTTCTTGATGTAGGGCGCAGTAATGTCCTGGTTGACGTCAAAGCTGAGCTTGGTGCTCAGGCCCGGATTGTCTTCTTCCAGGATTACGTCGAACTCCTGCTCGGCGCAGTCGACGTTGTCCCGCAGGCGCTGGATCTGGTAGCTGGTTTCAGCCCACTGGCGCTGCAGCAGACGGCGTTGACCTTCAAACACGGTTTCGCCGTTGAAGACGATGTTGATCTGGCCGTTGTTGATCGGCTGGCCGACCACCGCTACGCAGTCGCCCAGGCCCGCGGCGCTGAACTGTGCCAGCACGTCCGGGGTTGCGTCCTGGCGAACCTGGATCACTGCACCCAACTCTTCGTTGAACAGAATGGCGGCGATATCCGCAGATGTTTCCGCCAAACCGTCGAGGTTCAGGTTCAGGCCACAGTGACCGGCGAAGGCCATCTCGACCACGCTGGTCAGCAGACCACCGTCGGAACGGTCGTGGTAAGCCAGCAGGTGACCGTCGGCGTTAAGGCCTTGGATCACGGCGAAGAACGCCTTGAGGTCTTCGGCGTCATCGACGTCCGGTGCCTGCTTGCCGAGCTTGCCATGCACCTGGGCGAGAATCGATGCACCCATGCGGTTCTGGCCACGACCGAGGTCGATCAGGATCAGGTCGGTGGTGCCCTTGTCCATGCGCAGTTGTGGAGTCAGGGTCTGGCGGATGTCGGTGACCGGTGCGAAACCGGTGACGATCAGCGACAGCGGCGAAGTGACGCTCTTGTCCACGCCTTCATCGTTCCAGCGGGTGGCCATGGACATGGAGTCCTTGCCCACCGGAATGGTGATACCCAACTCAGGGCACAGCTCCATGCCGACCGCTTTTACGGTGTCGTACAGGCGCGCATCTTCGCCCGGGTGACCGGCAGCGGACATCCAGTTGGCCGACAGCTTGATGTCGGAGATCTTGCCGATCCGCGAAGCCGCGATGTTGGTCAGGGTTTCACCAATAGCCATGCGGCCCGACGCCGGGGCGTCCAGCAGGGCCAGCGGCGTACGCTCGCCCATGGCCATGGCTTCACCGGTATAGACGTCGAAGCTGGTGGCGGTAACGGCAACGTCAGCCACCGGAACCTGCCACGGGCCAACCATCTGGTCACGGGCAACCAGGCCAGTGATGGTGCGGTCGCCGATGGTGATCAAAAAGCTTTTGCTGGCAACGGCCGGGTGGTGCAGGACGCGCTCCACACTATCGGCAATGGCCAGGGTAGAGGGGTCGAAATCGTCGCCCAGTTCGTTTTCACGGACCGCCGAACGGTGCATGCGCGGGGCCTTGCCCAGCAGCACTTCCAGCGGCATGTCCACCGGGCTGTTGCCGAAGTGGCTATCCGTAACAGTGAGCTGCGGTTCGGCTGTGGCTTCGCCGACAACGGCAAACGGGCAGCGCTCGCGCTCGCAGATCGCCTGGAAGCGTTCGAAGTCCGCAGGACCGACCGCCATCACGTAGCGTTCCTGGGATTCGTTGCTCCAGATTTCGTGCGGGGCCATGCCCGGCTCGTCGTTTGGAATGTTGCGCAGTTCGAAGCGGCCGCCACGGTCGCCATCGTTGACCAGTTCCGGGAAGGCATTGGACAAACCGCCGGCGCCGACGTCGTGGATGAAGCTGATTGGGTTTTTGTCACCCAACTGCCAGCAACGGTCGATCACTTCCTGGCAGCGGCGTTCCATCTCAGGGTTTTCGCGCTGTACGGAAGCAAAGTCCAGGTCTGCCGAGCTGGTGCCGGTGGCCATGGAGGAAGCGGCGCCGCCACCCAGGCCAATCAGCATGGCCGGGCCGCCGAGGACGATCAGCTTGGAACCAACGAGGATTTCGCCTTTCTGCACGTGTTCGGCGCGGATGTTGCCCATGCCACCGGCCAGCATGATCGGCTTGTGGTAACCACGCACTTCATCACCGCGCGGGGTGGTGATGGACTGTTCGAAAGTACGGAAATAGCCGGTCAGGGCCGGACGGCCGAACTCGTTGTTGAACGCGGCGCCGCCCAGCGGGCCTTCGATCATGATGTCCAGCGCAGTGACGATGCGCTCAGGCTTGCCGTACGGCACTTCCCACGGCTGTTCGAAACCCGGGATCTGCAGGTTGGACACGGTAAAACCGGTCAGGCCGGCTTTCGGCTTGGCGCCGCGACCGGTGGCACCTTCGTCGCGGATCTCACCGCCGGAACCGGTGGCTGCGCCCGGGAATGGGGCAATCGCGGTCGGGTGGTTGTGCGTCTCGACTTTCATCAGGATGTGCACCGGCTCCTGCACCGCGCCGTACTGGCGGGTTTCTGGGTCCGGGAAGAAACGGCCGGCAACGCTGCCGACGATTACCGAGGCGTTGTCCTTGTAAGCCGACAGAACGCCTTCGCTGTGCATCACGTAGGTGTTCTTGATCATGCCGAACAGGCTTTTTTCCTGGCTCTGGCCATCGATGTCCCAACTGGCGTTGAAGATCTTGTGACGGCAGTGCTCGGAGTTGGCCTGGGCGAACATCATCAGTTCGATGTCGTGGGGGTTACGCGCAAGACCGATGAAAGCGTTGACCAGGTAGTCAATCTCATCTTCGGCCAGGGCCAGGCCCAGTTCGGTATTGGCTGTCTCCAGGGCGGCGCGACCGCCACCGAGCACGTCAATGGCCGTCAACGGCTTGGGCTCGGCGTGGCTGAACAGACCGGCGGCCTGCTCCAACTGGCTGACGATGATCTGGGTCATGCGGTCATGCAGGCTGCTGGCAATCAGCTCGGCCTCGGCCTCGCTGAACTGGCCCGCAACGTAGAAGGCAATTCCGCGTTCCAGGCGCTGGATTTTTTCCAGGCCGCAGTTACGGGCGATATCGCTGGCCTTGCTCGACCAGGGCGAGATGGTGCCGAACCGTGGCAGGACCAGGAACAAGCGGCCGGCAGGCTCTTGGACTGGAACGCTGGGACCGTACTTCAGAAGGCGCGCCAGCACTTGCTGTTCGTCGGCGGACAAAACGCCGTTAACGTCGGCGAAGTGAGCAAATTCGGCATATAAGCCACTGACAGCCGGGACTTTCTGGCTCAGTTGCTCAAGGAGTTTGCTGTGGCGAAAGGCAGAAAGGGCAGGAGCGCCGCGCAGGATCAACATCTTCGGGACAGCCTCGGGAAGGGGTGTGCTTTGAGGCCGTGCATTCTAGCGTAAACCGCCGCCAACGGCACCCGAAACGGCACCGGTGGCCGCTGCCAGACGTCAGGTGGCATAAATTGCATGGTGTCAGAGGGCCATGCAGGGCATTCCCGGCAGTTATTTTAACCGTCACAATAGCTCGCCAGGCCCCGTTTTTGCGGCCTGCAGCACAGTTTCAAGGGCACTAGCAGACAAGACCCGTGCTGTCGAGATATGGCGCCGAGGGCCGTTTGCGTATACTGCGCAGATGTTTTCCCCAACTGCTTTGCGCCCGCGATGCGCCAAATGGCTCATCGCCACCGGACTTTTCCTGATGCTCAGCGCCTGTGTTGATAAACCCAGCACGCTCGAGCGAATCAAGGAGGATGGCGTATTGCGGGTGATTACCCGAAACAGTCCGGCCACCTATTTCCAGGACCGCAACGGTGAAACCGGTTTCGAATACGAACTGGTCAAGCGCTTTGCCGAAGACCTGGGGGTTACGCTTAAAATCGAGACCGCCGATAACCTCGACGACCTGTTCACCCGGCTGGGCAAACCCAATGGCCCGGTACTGGCCGCCGCGGGCCTGGTCAGCAGCGAGCAGCGTCGCCAGCAGGTGCGTTTCTCCCACCCGTATCTGGAAGTCACTCCGCAGATCATCTACCGCAACGGCCAGTCCCGCCCCACCACGGCGGCGAACCTGGCAGGCAAGTCGATCATGGTGCTCAAGGGCAGCACCCACGCCGAACAGCTGGCGGCACTGAAAAAGCAATTTCCCGCCATTGAATACGAAGAGTCCGACGCAATTGAGGTGGTCGACCTGCTGCGCATGGTCGACGAAGGGCAAATCGACCTGACCCTGGTGGACTCCAACGAAGTGGCGATGAACCAGGTCTACTTCCCCAACGTGCGGGTCGCCTTTGACCTGGGAGATGCCAGCAACCAGAGCTGGGCCGTGGCGCCAGGTGAAGACAATAGCCTGCTCAACGAGGTCAACAGCTACCTGGACAAGGTAGAAAAGAACGGCACCTTGCAGCGCCTGAAAGATCGCTATTACGGACACGTCGATGTACTCGGCTATGTTGGCGCCTATACCTTCGCCCAGCACTTGCAACAACGCCTGCCCAAGTACGAAAAGCACTTCAAGGCCTACGCCAAGATAGAAAAAGTCGATTGGCGATTGTTGGCGGCCATTGGTTATCAGGAGTCTCTGTGGCAACCGACGGTCACCTCCAAGACCGGCGTGCGCGGCCTGATGATGCTGACCCAGAACACCGCCCAGGCTATGGGTGTGTCAAACCGCCTGGATGCCAGGCAAAGCATCATGGGCGGCGCCAAATACCTGGCCATGATCAAGAGCGAATTGGACGACAAGATTCAGGAACCCGACCGTACCTGGTTTGCCCTCGCCGCCTATAACGTGGGCGGCGGTCACCTGGATGACGCACGCAAACTCGCCAGCAAAGAAGGCCTGAACCCAAACAAGTGGCTGGATGTGAAAAAGATGCTGCCGCGCCTGTCGCAGAAACAGTGGTACAGCAAGACCCGCTACGGTTATGCCCGGGGCGGTGAGCCCGTGCATTTCGTGGCGAACATCCGGCGCTATTACGACATCCTGACGTGGGTGACACAGCCGCAACTGGAGGGTAACCAGGTGGTGGAAGGTAACCTGCATGTGCCGGGAGTGGACAAGACCAAACCGGCACAAGAGACTCCACAACCCTGATCGTTCCCACGCTCTGCGTGGAAATGATCGATTATAGGCCGGTGATCAGGTGTACGATCCCACCCGCCAATACCATCACCGCCGGCACACCCGCCGCCTTCAGCGCCACCTCATCCAACCGCCCCGCATCCTGCAGTTGCACCCGCACTCGGGTCAGCGCCACGCGCTGTTGCGATTTGAGATTGTCTGCGCCACCCAATGCATTCAGCACACCTGGCGCCAACGGCGCTTCACCCACGGCGGCCGTCAGCGTTGTTTCAACAACCAGGTCCGGGGTCAGGGCTTTCCAGAACGCCTGCTGCAATTTCTCGAACATGCTCAGTTCTCCACAACCAAAGAGGTTTCGACAGTAGCCGCGTGATACAGGCGCAGGGCTTCACGTACCTGTGTGGCCTCTTCCAGGCCCAATACCTGATGGGCGATCAACCGGCAGTCCGCCCAGTCCAGTTCACGCACCGTGGCCTTGATGGTCGGAATCAACGGCACGCTGACCGACAACTCATCCACCCCCAGCCCGATCAACATCGGCACCGCCAGCACCTCAGAGGCCAGTGCGCCGCAGACACCCACCCACTTGCCATGAGCATGGGCTGCCTTGACGGTGCTGGCGATCAGGCGCAACACGGCCGGGTGAAAGCTGTCGGCCTGGCCGGCCAGGCGCGGGTGATCACGGTCCATGGCCAGGGTGTATTGGGTCAGGTCGTTGGTACCGATGGAGAAGAAGTCCACCTCTGGTGCAAACAGATCCGCCATCAATGCGGCAGATGGCACCTCAATCATGATCCCAAGTTTCGGCATTTGCGTAAGCCCCAGGGCTTGCACTTCCTCTTCGAGCATCTTGCGCGCCAGGCGCAACTCCGACAGCCGGCTGACCATCGGCAACATGATATGCAGCCGCGCCAGGCCGGCGCTGGCGAGGATCGCCCGGAACTGCTCACGCAACAACTCGGGACGCTCCAGGCATAGGCGAATCCCGCGCAGCCCGAGGAATGGGTTGGTCTCGCTGTCCATCGGCACATAGGCCAATGGTTTGTCGCCACCAACGTCCAGGGTGCGCACCACCAGGTTGCGCTCAGGTCCCAATGCGCGGGCGATGGCATTGTAGGTACCGGCCTGCTCTTCGGGGCTTGGCGCACGGTTACGGCCCAGGTAGAGAAATTCCGAACGCAACAGACCAACGCCCTCGCCGCCCATAGACAGTGACTGTTCGACCTCTTGCAGCGAGGCAACGTTGGCGGTCACATCCACGTGATGACCGTCGCGCGTGGTGGCGGACAATGAGGCCTGCTCCATTTCTCGCTGACGGCGCAACATCTGCTGTTGACGGGTAGCTTGCAGTTGCTGGACCTCGGCCGGGTTCGGGTCCAGATGCAACTCGCCCTTGTCGGCATCCAACAGCACCTGGCTGCCGTTGGCCAGGCTCAAGACTTGCGCCGGCGCACCGCAAATCGCAGGCAGGCCCAAGGCGCGAGCGAGAATCGCCACATGGCTGGTTGCACCGCCACCCACCGTGACAAAACCCAGCACTTTGCAGGCATCGAGGCTGGCAGTTTGCGAGGGGGTAAGTTGTTCGGCAATCAGGATCGCCTGTTCCGGCAAATCCCAGGCACTGTCCGCGATCCCGAGGATCAGTTTCAGTACCCGTTGGCCGACATCCGTCAGGTCTGCAGCGCGCTCGGCCAGCAGCGCATTGCCCAACCCCTGGAACAGCGTGGCGGTGGCAACCGTGGCGCTGTTCCAGGCGAACGCAGCGCTTTTGCCTTGGGCCAGCAACGCGTAGGCCTGCTCCAGCAACGTAGGGTCTTCAAGCAACTCTTGATGGGCACGGAAGATCTCCACCTGAGCGCTGTTGCCGGCCTTGGCCTGCAAGGCTTGCAGGGCTTCGGCTGCCTGCAACAGGCCACGATCCAGCACGAGGCGTTCGATGGTTTCACCAGCGCCCGACTCAGTGATGTTCCATTGCGGCTCAGCCACCTGGGCCACTTGGCCAAATGCCGAACCGGGCGAAGCACACACGCCTCGCAACAAGGTCGTCGATGAAACCGGTACGACCGGCTCGACGAGTTCGACCGGCTTGGCCACCGTTTCCCCGCAACCTTCTGCCAGCAACGCCACCAACGCCTTGATGGCCGCTTCAGCATCGCTTCCCGCCGCACTCACTTGCAAGACATCGCCCTGCACCGTCTGCAACGCCATGATCGCCACCAGCGACTTGGCGTTGGCGCTATGGGTCTGCTTGTGCAAACAAATGCTCGCCTTGAAGCCTTTCGCCGCCTGGGCAAAGACCGCCGCCGGGCGAGCATGCAGGCCGTTGACGTTAGGCAGCGTCAAGGGCTTGGAAAACACTGCATCGCCTTCTTCTTGCACCACCTCATTTGCAGCGGCCCCAGGCATCACCTGCAACAGCGCTTGCCCCACGTCGATCAATCCAGTCGCCGGTGCCAGCAGTACAAACGGCTCGCCGCTGACCACCAGCATCAGGGTCAACAAGCTACGGGCATTCAGGGCGACGAAATCGGCATCGAATTCGATCAGCGGCTGGCCGGCCTCCACCCGCTGGCCTTCCTCGACCAACCGAGTGAAACCCTTGCCGGCCAGGTTCACGGTGTCCAGGCCAATATGCATCAGCACCTGGATGCCATTATCGCCAGTGACACTCACCGCATGGCCGCTGTCCTGAATATTGCTGATCACCCCGGCCAGGGGCGCGCAGAGGGTCTGTGAAGTCGGATCGATGCACAGGCCATCGCCAATCAGGCGGCTTGAGAATACCGGGTCCGGCACCTGTTCCAGGGGTAGCAGCACCCCAGCCAGGGGCGCCAGCAGTTCCAGGGGTTGAGTTGTGGTCATGACTTCACCTGCTGTTTTGTTCTTCAAGAATCATTGAACGGAGGTACATTACGGCCTGACGAAGCACTCATGTAGGAGCTTGCTTGCGAAAAGCTCAAGAGCGCTGCGTTCACCAACAGACCCGCTTTATCGTTGACGATCTTCGCGAGCAAGCTCGCTCCTACAGGGAGCGATTACTTCCACCAATATTCGACTTGTACCCCGAAATTGGAGCCATGCCGTGCGCTGCCGTAGGAACCTGCGTCGGACAAAGCCGAGCCCGCCGCCAACAAATTCGCCGCACGCTTGGCTGCTTCGTTCCAGGTCGCATAGGTGTAGTACAAACGTACTTCCGGTCGCGCCCAGAAATCCGGGCCTTTAGGCGACCAGGTCGGGGCGAAGGTAAACTTGCTCAGCTTGCGCGTTCCGCCAGTGGCGTCGACCTGATCGTGGCCAAGCTCGGCGACCAGTTTGAACTGCTCGGTGAGGGCATAAGCTGGACGTACACCGATGGACATCCAGGTCTGGTCCTGGCTGCCGGGGCGAATGTCCTTCTGGTACACCGCTTCGACCTGGCCGCCAAAACGCGGCGTCACTTGCCAGTCGAAAAACTCTACGGCGCGGTAGCTTTTGCTGCTGTTGTCCAGCGCGGTATTACCGGTGTAGCCGAGGCCCGTGCCCGGTCCTTCACCGTACTGCAGGGCGAACTTGTTCTTGCCGCCAAGGAAAGGCGTCTGCACGTGTTGAGCGGTGAGCGCCCAGCCGCTGTTGGCTTCGCGACCGCCAGCTTTTTCGATATAGCTCAAGCCCAACTCCAACTCGCCGCCAGGGTTGGTCTTGAAGCCGGCCACGTTAAAGTCGTGACGGGTGGCGTATTCCTTCTGGTACAGGTTGTCTTTGCGGGAAAGGGCGTAGCTGTATTTCAGGCCACCAATCAGCACATCTTCGATACCGCCGCCCGTGGCGCTCTGATTCCAGTAGTAGAAGTCGGAAATATGGATGTCATTACGTTTGTAGTAACGCCGGCCGGCCCACAGCGAGCCTCCGTTGAGGCTGGGCAGGTTCGACCACTGGGCGTACATCTGCGGCATGCGCGCCGTACCGTTGTTCTCCCCCTGGAACTTCAACTCGCGGTCGTACTTGTTGTACAGCGATGCCATGGCATCGACGCTGAGCACCGAACCGTCATCGAAGGTCAACAGGTCTTGGCGCAACTCCAGCTCGGCGTATTGTTCGCATTCATTACCCAGGCGGTATTTCGATTGCGCCCCCGGCAGTTGGAAACACTGTTGCGGACCGTTGCCCGTCGAAGTCCCCGCGCCGCTACGCAAGTAACCGCCAAACTCCAAGGCCTGGGACGCAAACGGCCAACCTAGACAAGACGCAACGAGGCCCAACTTTATTGTTGTTTTCATGAAACGCTCCGATATTTTTATTATGTTTTTTGCTCATCTTTTTGTACCGCTGTAGCCGCTGCCGAGGCGCAGCCGGCTACAGGTTTTTCTTCAGTCCTTGAGGTGCAGCACGAACGATTCATAAGGGCGCAGAGAAACCGTGCCCGTACGCATCGGGCAGTCGGGGTAGTTACTGATCAGCAGGCGTTGTTCGGTCGCCTCGCCGATCACCTCGCGGGGCAGTTGGACCTGGCACGGCGCGGCGTAGAAATTGTTCAGCACCAACAGACGCTCGCCCTGCCCTTCGCGCAGGTACGCCCAGACCTGGGTGTGATCAGCCAGCAATGGGCGGTACACACCTTCCTGGATCAGCGGCTCATGCCGGCGCAAGGCGATCAAGGCACGGTAGTGATGCAGTACCGATTCAGGGTCATCGAGTTGGCGTTCGACGTTGATCTGCGCCGCATTCGCCGGGATGCCGATCCACGGTTCGCCACGACTGAAACCAGCGTTAGCGTCGGTATTCCATTGCATCGGTGTGCGGCCGTTGTCCCGGGACTTCTGCATGATCGCGGCCATGCTTTGGGCCTCGGACTCGCCGGCATCGCGCTTGAGGCGATAGATGTTCAAGGTCTCGACATCACGGTACTGCTCGATTCTGTCGAAGCCCGGATTGGTCATGCCCAGCTCTTCGCCCTGATAGACAAAAGGCGTGCCTTGCAGGAAGTGCAGCGCCGTGGCGAGCATCTTGGCCGAGGCCACGCGGTGCTCACCGTCGTCGCCAAAACGCGAGACCACCCGCGGCTGATCGTGGTTACACCAGAACAACGCGTTCCAGCCACCACCGGCCTGCATGCCCAGTTGCCAGTCGGAAAAAATCTGCTTGAGTTGCAAGAAGTCGAAGTCCGCCCGAATCCACTTTTGCAGGTTCGGGTAATCGACTTTCAGATGATGAAAGTTGAAGGTCATCGACAGTTCTTTCGACTCAGGCCGCGAGTAGCGAATGCAATGTTCCAGGCTGGTGGACGACATCTCGCCGACGTTGATCAGGTCGTGGCCATCAAACACTTCTCGGTGCATTTCCTGCAGATATTCGTGCACGTTCGGGCCATCGGTGTAGAAGCGTCGGCCGTCGCTGCTGTCTTGCGGGAAGTCCGCCGGTTTGGAGATCAGGTTGATCACATCCAGGCGGAAGCCGCCAACGCCCTTGTCACGCCAGAAACACATCAACTTGAACACTTCGGCGCGGACCTGGGGGTTGTCCCAGTTGAGGTCGGCCTGGGTGTGGTCGAACAGGTGCAGGAAGTACTGGCCGGTTTGTGCTTCGTACTCCCAGGCCGAACCGCCGAACTTGGACTCCCAGTTATTTGGCTGGTCGCGCCAGATGTAGAAGTCGCGGTAAGGGTTATCGAGGCTGCTGCGGGCCTGCTGGAACCATTCGTGCTCGATGGAGGTGTGGTTGACCACTATGTCGAGCATCAGCTTGATCCCGCGCTTGGCGGCTTCGCTGATCAGCAGATCGCAATCGGCCATGGTCCCGTAGCTGGGGTCGATGGCGTAGTAGTCGCTGATGTCGTAACCGTTGTCGCGCTGGGGCGAACGCAGGAACGGGGTGATCCAGAGGCAATCGACCCCCAGCCATTTCAGGTAATCGAGTTTGTCTACAACACCCAGCAGGTCACCGGTGGCGTTACCCGCGTGGCTGTGGAAGCTTTTTGGGTAGATCTGGTAGATCACCGAGTGTTGCCAGCCTTGCATGGTGGGCTCCTTCAATTTGTTGTGTGTTGGCGTTGCTCGCGACAGCGATAGATCAGGCGACCCGATAGCCCGGCCGAATAATCTTCATGCTCAGCCCACAGGTCAGAACAAACGGCACGACAATCGCGATAACCATGCCGATGACAAAGCTTGAGATGTACTGCGGAATGATCGAGATAAAACCAGGCAAGCCGCCGACCCCGATGGCCGAGGCCTGGACCTTGTTCAGCGCGAGGAAAATGCTGCCCAGCGCCGAGCCCAGCAGCGCGGCATAGAACGGAAACTTGAAGCGCAGGTTGACGCCAAACATCGCCGGTTCAGTGATGCCGAAATAAGCGGAAATCGCCGAGGTCGAAGCCATGCTTTTGTCCCGCGCATTGCGACTCATGTAGAACACCGCGAGCGCCGCACTGCCCTGGGCCAGGTTGGACATGACGATCATTGGCCAGATAAAAGTGCCGCCTTGGGTGGAGATCAGTTGCAGGTCGACGGCGAGGAACATGTGGTGCATGCCGGTGATCACCAACGGCGCATACAGCAGGCCGAAAATCGCCCCGCCAAGCATGGGTGCCAGGTCGAACAACGTGACCACGCCTTCGGTGATCAGGATGCCCAGGTGGCGCGTTACCGGGCCGATGATCGCCAGGGCCAGCACACCGGTGACGACGATGGTGGTAATCGGCACCACCAGCAATTGAATGGCATTCGGCACTCGTGCCCGCAGCCATTTTTCAATCACGCTCATGACATAGGCAGCCATCAGGATCGGCAGGATTTGCCCCTGGTAGCCGACCTTTTCGATCTGGAACCAGCCGAAGATATCGAAGTACGGCAGGCTCTGGCCGTCGAGACCGGCGACCGCCTTGCCGTAGTTCCAGGCGTTGAGCAAGTCCGGGTGCACCAGCATCAGGCCGAGGACAATGCCAAGGATTTCACTGCCGCCAAACCGCTTGGCCGCCGACCACCCCACCAACGCTGGCAGGAACACGAACGAGGTGTTGGCCATCAGGTTGATCAGGCTCCACAGGCCATCCAGGTTCGGATAGGCCTCCAGCAGCGTCTGGCCTTCGATGAACATGCCCTTGGCGCCCATCAGGTTGTTCACACCCATCAACAGGCCGGCAATGATCAGGGCCGGCAGGATCGGCATGAACACATCGGAGAACACCCGCACCAGTTGTTGCATGGGGTTGGTTTTGTCACCGCCGGCTTTTTTCACGTCAGCAATGGTAGAAGCGGCAAGGCCTGTCTGTTCGCGCAAGGCGGCATAGACCTTTTCCACTTCTCCCGGGCCGATCACGATCTGGAACAGGCCGCCGGTAAAAAACGAGCCCTTGACCAGGTCGATCTGACTCAGCTCAGCATTCTTGACCAGGCTCGGGTCCTTGAGAGCCAGGCGCAGACGGGTCACGCAGTGGGCTGCTTGCTCAAGGTTGTCGCTGCCGCCGAGGCTCTGGAGAATCTCGCGGGCAATGTTCGGGTAGTCGTGGCTCATGCTTGTTCTTCCACTTTAGATTCTTGTTATTGGCAGCACGCCGAGGGCAAAAGTACTCGTACAGACGAGTTAAAGCAACAACTCGTCTGTACGACTTACAATTTGTTTGTTTCCTGTAGGAGCAAGCTTGCTCGCGAAGAACCTGATGGCACTGCCGGGCATCAGGTTTTCCGCATCATCGTTAACAACCTTCGCGAGCAAGCTCGCTCCTACAGAAGGCACGAATATCCAAGGGTCCAATGGACAAACCCTACCGCTGCCACTAAGGTTCCTGCCTTGATCGCAACCGTGGCACAGAGCCCTTCCCCATGAGCAAATACAACCAGATCTATACCGATCTGCTTGCCAGCATCACCACTGAACGGCTGCAACGCGGCACGCGCCTTCCCTCCGAAACCGAACTGATGGACGCCTACCAAGCCAGCCGTGGCACCGTGCGCCGTGCCATCGAACAGTTGCAGGAGCGCGGTTTTGCGCAAAAGATCCATGGCAAGGGCACCTTTGTGCTGTCGCCCAACCCCATCGAATTCCAGTTGGGCGGGATCGTCAGCTTTCTCGAGACCCATGGCGATCTTGGGGATGACGTGCGCACCGAAGTGGTGGAGTTCAGCCAGTTCCCCCTTGGAGGTTCACTGCTGGAACATATCGAAGCCGAGCCCGGCAGCCTGATTACCCGGATCAAGCGGGTAAGGCGCATTGGTGGCAAACGGGTAATCCTCGACATCAACCACTTCGTCGCCGACCTGATCCCGGGGCTGGACCAGGCTATTGCCGAGCAGTCGATCTACGCGTTTATCGAGCAGACCCTGCAACTGCAAATCAGCTACGCCCAACGCACCATCGAGGCCCTGCCCCGAGGCAAGGACGACCAGGCACACCTGGACCTCGACGGCCAGAGCCATGTGATCGTGGTGAGCAACCAGACGTTTTTGCAGGATGGGCGGCAGTTCGAGTACACCGAGTCGCGGCATACGCTGGATAAGTTTTACTTTTCGGATATTGCGCGGCGGTGAGGGCGAGGGCATGTTTGCAGGCAATACTCCTGAACTGCCAGACCAAAAAACCAAAAAGCCCGCAATTACGCGGGCTCCAGGGCATTTCTTGCTAGATCGTGCCGGACAATGCCGGACGCCCGATCATTCCCACTCTATTATCAATAATGGCCAGATATTCCTGTATTATTGAGCTCTAACGGCACTATATTTTAAAATACCATAGAGAATACCATCACAGACACCGCCATATCGGTTAAAGCAGCGTATACCTAGCACCCAAGCCAGCAAGCCCAGGAAATGCAGTTCTCCGTCCGGCCTCAAGAAATGCAATCCAGGCGCGGTTGGGCTTATGACACCTTCGCCACATTTGCGTGCTGAGCAGTGCTGATCCTTTCGGCCAAATGTGAAGGAATAAACAGTCCGATGCTGGACTCAAGGTGACTACGAGATTGGATGGGAGCCAGTTATATGCGTCATCCGACGCCGGGGCACCAGCGCTTCGACAATTAGACCGAGCTGAACCGCCCTGCATCATTTGGAGTCTCGTAACGCGGACGGGCACAGCGTGTACCGCAATGAAGAAATCACCCGTGTACGAGCTATCAAAGCGGTGATGTTCGACTAGGTCTCAATCCGCAGCGCCTTTCCCACACGCCTGCGGAAAACCAACGAAAAAATCACCATCTACGTCATTCCGCAGCCCGAAAATCGAGTGGCCCGAGGAATATTAAGGTGCGATCGTCCACACTCTCAAGGCTATTCGTTGGTACCCAAACCTCCCGAGAGCATGATGCTGAAGCGCATCAGCACTGATCCGTTCCTGATGGATTTACGATTCCACGACTTACGCCATGAAGCCACCTCGCGCCTGGCGGAAATATTCCCACTGCATGAGCTCACAAAGATCACGGGGCACCAGGACACTCGGATGCTGATTCGCTACTACCACCCAAAAATAGAAGACCTTGCAAGGAAGCTGAGCTGAAACCATTCAAAGCAAAAGCCCAAATCCCTTCCATTCAGCCGAAACGCACCCTAGTATCGAGATATAGACCGCTGCGCGAACCTCAAGAAAAATTCGTGCCATACCGAATCAGATAACGGACTCTTCAGTACTCAAATGCTCAAGTCATTTTCAGTTGAAAACTACCGATCCTTTTCGCGACGACAAGATATTGAATTGCGTCCATTAACGCTTTTCTTTGGCTGGAATAGTGGAGGAAAAAGCGCATTACTCCGATTTTTACCGCTAGTCGCGGAGTCGCTTAGAACTGGTAGCTCACCCATCTGGCTAGGGGGGGAGGTCGGACGCCAAGCGACATGGCCATCCCTAGTGTCCAAAGCAACGGGTCGAGACGCTCTATCTTTTTCGCTTAGCTGGGCAGAACCTCAAGAACTCACTGCGGAATGGAAGATCAAAGGTGATCTCCAAGGCCGCTGGCAGGAAATAGAATCCCTAGTAATTGACGGGGAAATAAATGATCCATCAGCTCGTAAATGGCTAGGGCTTCTGCCTGAGAAAAAAAATGGAGTACCACTTCCTGATGGCCTAACAAAAGTCCGCGACAATCTGCTTGAGATCAGAGATCAAGTACAGTGGATAGGTGGAGTTCGTAGTCGAATTCCCAGAGCTACAATTTCCAGTGGTGATGCACAGCCTCTTATAAACCCGAATGGGTCTGACGCGGTTGAACATCTAGTGTCAGCACAATTGAAAAGCACCGCAAACCCAGTTCTAGAGGCGACAAATAGTTTCTTTAATGAATTAAATGAACAACTTATTCTAGATAACCCGGCTGACGGCATATGGCGCGTCATTGTTCAACCAACTGGCAGCCCACATGTCCGAGTAGACTTGTGCGATACAGGCGAGGGCTACTCACAAGTTCTGCCAGTTCTAGTCGCACTTGCCCGCGCACGCACGGGCGGCCCAAAAATATTATGCTTAGAACAACCTGAACTACACTTACATACGCGCGCTCAGGCGGAGCTAGCAAGACAACTAATAACCACGGTGAAAAGTTCTAACAGACCACAAATTCTCGTCGAGACTCACTCCGAAGTACTACTAACAAGCATACAACTAGCAATTGCCAAAGGAGAAATCGCTCCAGAGCTTGTTCGCGTTTATTGGATTGAGTCTCTCCAAGATGGAACCAGCGACGCAATTCCTGTAGACTTTAACGAAAAAGGTCAAGCAGAAAACTCGACTTTGAGCGGAGCCTTTGCAGAGGCCGTACAACTCGGTCAAGACCTTATCACTATGCAACTTTCTGCAGTTAAATCATGATAGTCATATTATCAGATGGTGTAATCGATACCGCATCAAAAACAGCGGATGTTATCAAACTACATAAATTATTTGGATTTGCAGCAGAGGGAAGGCACGTTCTCATTGCAGCCTCTACCGACGAGGCTTCTCGTTGGCTAGATACTCTTGACTCTCCAACATGCGCCATCTACCAAAAGGCTCTACAGCTGTCGATTAGGTCATCTTCAACTCTTTCTACAAATACCGCCACGGTTCGCATAACACTTGCTGATACCCCTGCTAACTGGGATATATTTTCAGCAACTTTAAACATAAACGACGCGCTAAATCTACTTCAAGAACCACTTGGCATTCTGCTGGAAAATGCTAACAACGATTGGCATTTTTTGAGACGTATCATTCGCAGTTCAGAAAGGGTAAAGCTACAACGCGCCATAGACGCTCGCTGGGCGGAACCACTTCACGGTGGAGGTAGTGACTTAACCCAGCGCATCGCCGAGAGAGCGGGGTTAGTTACAAAAAGACTTAGAACTTTTGTGCTCTTTGATAGTGACCGTCGTCATCCAGACGAATTAAGTCCTGATTGGGCGCCTCAAGCTCCAGAGGCGTGTCAAGGATTTACTACCGAAAAAGTTGTAAACGAAGCTGCAATTGGTGGTTACTGGAGACTCAACAGACGGTTTATAGAGTCTTATATGCCAAAGCAAGAGATGACTCAAGTAGCGGCATTAAATATTGAAACTGTAGAAGCATTTTTTCGCCTAAGCAGGCAAGAACAATCGCATTTCAATATTAAAAAAGGATTCAAAGATGATGCGAAAGTTGAGAACGCGCATCGCGCAAAAAATCTATATGCCAACGTGAGCCCAGAGGACAAAGAACTACTTCATAATGGTCTCGGCAGAAAGGTAGCAGATCGGTACAGTGCCTCAGAGGCAATAGAGTTTGACTGGGATCACGATGCACGACAAGAAGCATTACGCGCCGTGCCACAGCTAATGCGTTTGCTATAAGTGAGATATTTATGTCAGAAGGCTTAACCGCTCTCGCATCAGAGAACTTGAACCCTAGCCTGCGCAGCTTGCTAGAAGATGTTCAAAAAGGGCACATCCGGGTGCCGCGCTTTCAACGACCATTCGTATGGATGGATTCGCAACGCTTAGATCTTCTTCGATCTATTCGCGACAACATGCCCATTGGGAGCCTACTCGTTTGGCGAACAGTAAAATTCAAACTAGCCTCCTTTGGGAATGTAGGCCCTCACATCATCCCCTCTATTATTGACATTGCACCCGCAACAGGATGGCAGTACCTCTTAGATGGTCACCAGCGGGTTTCAACATTATTAGGCCTTCTACTTCAGCCACTCCAGCCAAGCGAGTTTAGCGACAATCAGGATGGTGAAAGCATTGATTGGGATATTCAATATAACTTACTAGAAAACGACTTTGTTTTCCGACGCAAAGCAGACCGAGGCAGAACCAAACAGCCCCTGCTCCCCCTATGGACGTTGCTAGATGGACGGTTGGTAAACAAACACATGCGGGACCTTCGAAAGCGAGCCGAACATGAAGGGTGGACAGATCAAGACTTAGATGAATGGGAAGAGCGTGCGGATCAACTTTCATATCGTTTTCAGCAGTGCCGCGTTCCCATCGTAGTAATGGTTTCCGACGATCTCGAACTTGCTGCGAGAACGTTTCAACGCATTAACAGCCTCGGAACTCCGATGGGTGAAGCACATCTTGTTGCTGCCCTAACCTGGAGAGATGATTTTGACTTGAGAGACCAAATCTCCCAGAGACGTCGCGATCTACCTGCAGGGTGGCGACATATCGATGAGGGGCTATATCTACAAGTCTGCAAAGGGCTTACAGGCTTAGACGTCACGAAAGCAGGACAAACCGAGCTCGTAAAAAAACTATCCGAAGATGCATCACTTCTCGATAGAGCAAGCAACTCTATCAAGCAAATAATAGACTGGTTGGCTAATGATATCGGTGTATCGCATGACGACCTTCAACCATACATACTCCAAATTGTAATTCTTGCGAGCATACTTGATAAATTAGCACTAGCCAACATACCTAAACCCCAGTTCGAATTATGGCTTTGGAGAACAAGCTGGTCGGAAGTATTCGCAACCGCAGCGTATCGAGATGTGCGCTTCGAAACAGAAGCTCTCGAAAACTTGGTAAAGAACAATACAAACATGTCATGGACTAGAGAGTCCAAGCTACCAGACCGATTCGACTTTAGGTCTGCTCGAGTCCGCCTTTTCACACTTAGACTTGCAAATCAAAAAAACCTCACCGACGCATCAGGCCAAATCACATCTGGAAGAAAGCTTTTAACGGAACATGGTCGAGATGCACTAGTGCGAATATTTACAACACCTAAGGGGGCAACACCCTCCTTGAAAAAATTGATTCAAGGACCAGGAAATCGCTTCTTGCTAGCCCCCGAAACCGACGCTTTTTTTCGAGAAAGGCTTAAATATGGGCCGGACTACTCTGAGGATGCATTAGCCGCTCACTTTATTGACTACCACAGCCTTCAATCACTCCGCTCAGGTGATTTGGAAAGCTTTCTAAAACATAGGGCTACCGCAATGGAAAATTGGGATCATGATGAATGGGCTTCTTACGTTGCCCGGTCTGAGGACTAACCCAATGGTTCGGGTATAAATGTAATTATATTTACTTCACCGGCCCTACTGCAGATGTATCGCTTTTGAGAAAATCACTCATGCGATTCATTCTACGGGGGGCCTTCTGAAATCCCCCATAATACCCATATTGCAATACTACAAGAGGTGGAAAATTTAAACCCATTCAGCACCTGAGGAGTGCTCGCCGGACATGACGAAAACAATACGCAATTCCCCCAGTTGCCCACCATCAAACAGTCCAGCATGGAACATAGTCGCCGCTTATATCGGTCGCTCACGGTAACGGTTCACCATGATTTCGTCATGAGATTTGTCGCGCAAAAACCCTCCAGGGACGAATCCAACTCCGCATACAATAAACCCTTTAACGCTAATAATTAACTCGACCCGTAAACAACCTTGCTCATAAGCAACCTCACTTCTCCTTGTAGCTCACGAAACTCCACCATCATGGCGTCAACGTCTATCGGGCGTGCGCCTTGTCCGCGCTTTTCTGCGAGCCACAATTTCAGCAGCCCCGCGACCCGCCCAAGGTCGCCATTCACCTTGGCCAAATCCCCTACAGCGGTGAGGTCTACGACAGACCTTATTGGCGTGTTCATACCAACGGCCAACAGATAGGCCGATAGCGACAGGCCCGTTTGATCGGCGCGCTCTTGGATGGCGGCGCGTTCCTCTACAGACACCCAAACTTTTATGGGTGGCAGCTCCCGGCGGGGCCGAGCTTTTTGCTCTGGTTCCATGCTGTTTCCTTTCTGCTTTTGAGTCGCGGCAGCGACGGTATGCCTCGCAGAGCAAGACTGTCCGTTGAGCCGAAGGCGAATAAGGCAGGTGGTGGAGGTCCTAGCTGCGTAGCAGCGTAGGCCTACAACACACATCTTGCCATACTGTTGTAAGCGATTTAATGCGATTTAAAACTAAAAACTCATCAATCGCTTTGAATTTCGCTAAATCGCATACAGTCGCATTGAATTGCCTAGAGTTGCCTTAAACTTCCTTGAGCTGCATACAATCGCGCTAAATTTCATTAATTTTAGCTGCGCAGTTATTGTATGTTTCCCTAGGCTTTTATCCGTGCTAAAACCAATAGGAACAAACGGAGAAAGTCGATGCAAAGTAATAGTCTAAAGCCTATCAAAAGAAGAGCTGGCCGTGCTGAGTTCTTCTCGATCAGGAAGGAGTTAGAAACGAAAATACTGCTCGGCCACCCCCTTACTCGGCTCTACACCGAATACGCTGATCGATTTAGCTTTGGATATGTGCAGTTCACACGTTACGTCGCTCGCTATTGCAAGCAATCGCGTTCATTTATCATGACAGGCTCGCATTGGAGACAAAAATGATAAATGGATGGAGATTATTAATAACAGTTTTTACTTTGCTTTTTACATGGCAGAACGCCTTTGCTATCTACTGCACAAACTGCTCTACATTCTATCAACAGATGTTCGAGTACGCAGAAGCAGTCAATACGGCGTTGAACACTGCAGAGCAGCTTTCGACACAAGTTCAGCAATACAACAATATGGTCACGCAGGGGACTCCGTTGCCAAACAGCATGTTTGGCCGGATCACCCAAGACATGCAGCGTGTAACAAGCATCTACAACAGGGCGCAGTCATTAGGCCGCAATGTGGCGAATCTCGATTCGCAATTCAATACACAGTTTCCCGGGTATGAGGCGTATTTGCAGAAATTTCTCCAGTCGAGCAGTAAGGCGACTGACGTAATGCCGGATCGCTACGAAAAATGGTCGGCGCAAGGCTTTGATAACGCAAAAAGAGCTATGCAGGCAGCAGGCATGAATACCAGCACATTTGAGACGGAAGATGCACACTTGGAACAACTGGTGAACCGTTCGCAGTCATCATCGGGTCGGATGCAGGCCATCCAAGCTGGGAACGAGATTGCCGCTTCAAACGTGCAGCAGCTTCAGAAACTGCGCGACTTGGTGGCGACTCAAATTACCCTGCAGGGCAATTACATAGCCCAAGAAACCGCGCGTCAGTCGGTCGGCGACGCCGCCTCCGAGCAATTCAACAAGCGCCCAAATACTCGCGGCGGCGCGAAGGGGTACTGACTATGAGGTTCTCTAAATGGCTTCTTATTGTGCTGTGTGTAGCATCTGGACTTGGAGGGGCAGCTCTGGTCGGCATCATATGTTCCATCTCTAATGACCGCATAGTGGTTACCGAAAAGATCAACCAGTCTGATGCCGCCGACAAACAATTCAATGAGCGCCCGAACAGTCGCGGTGGCGCCAAGGGGTACTGACATGCGCGTACCTATGATTGCTGGCTGCAGCGGACTATTTCTCATGCTGCTTGCAGGGAGTGCAGCTGCAGGAGTCGATCTAGCCCAAAGCGACACCTCAATGCAGGGCTTGCTGGACATGATTCTTGAGGCTTCTAACGAATGGGCCCCTCGCCTTCATGGCTATGCGGTGAACCTATTTTGGAGTCTGGCACTCATCCAGTTTGTGTGGACATTCTTCCCGATGGTATTCAAACAAGTCGACTTCGGCGAGCTAGTTGGCGAGCTAATCCGCTTCATCATGGTCATCGGTTTTTTCCTGATCCTGCTCGATCACTCAACGGAGTGGGCAAGCGCGGTTGTGAACAGTTTCCGACAAGCTGGGGCACATGCAGCAGGCTTGCCAAGCCCTGAGCTAATGCCAGGAGATATGTTTGCGACGGCGGTCGAGTTTTCTCGTGCCATCCTGACCGGAGTGAGCGTTTTCAACCCTTCGCAGAGTATCGTCGTTGCCTTGGCTGCCATCCTCGTTCTGATGGCTTTTGCTTTCATCGCGGCATTCATTTTTGTGACATTGGTCGAGGCTTATGTCGTTATCAACGCCTCTGTTCTATTCATGGCTTTCGGCGCATCGCAGTGGACACGGGAATACACGATGGCTGTTATTCGCTACGCAGTTTCCGTGGGTGCCAAGCTATTTATGGTGACGTTGATAGTCGGCTTGATTCTGACTGTCGCGAAGAAGTGGCAGGTTGCTTATACCAATGACGAAGCCTCTCTGATGACCTTGGTGGGGTTATCGCTGGTATGCGCCTACCTGACCAAGACCATTCCCGAACTGATCGCGGGCATGATTAGCGGCGTTTCTTCGGGTGGCGGCGGTGCGATTGGCGGCATGGCCGCGGCTGGTGTAGCTGGTGCAGCAGCCGCGGCGGCTACCATTGCCACGGCAGGCGCAGCAGCTCCGGCAGCGGCCAGAGCAATCGGTGCGAGTGGTAGTGGTAGTGGTAGTGGCGCAGGTGTAGCGGCCGCGCCCGGGGGTATTGGCACCGGAGGTCTGGCCAGCGCAATCAACTCTAGCTTTGCCGGTGGTGGTGGTACAGCCAGCACTGGCGCTAGTACCTCGGGCCTCGGGTCCAGCACTGGCGGTAGTTCTGCCGCTAAATCAGCCGGAGCTAAAGTCGGCGGTAGCGCCTCTAGTGGCCCTAGCGGCGGCAGCCCACTGCCGCAGCCAAGCCAAGGCGTGCAGCAGGCAGCCAAAAAGGTGGCGAAAGCTGCGCTAGGCAACGGCGACGATTCCAAGGGCAAAGCCGCCGCGCAGCCGCAGACGAATCCACAAGAGGATCAGGGCGGCAGTAGTTTGCAATCGACCTTGCAAGCCTCTCAGCAGTACGCAGGAGGTGCGCAAGACAATAGTGGAGGGTTGTCTGCCCATAACGTGGCATCAGCCGCAACCCGAGCAGTTGGACTCATGGCCGCTATGTCTGTGCCCGGTATGGAGGGGACCGCAGGAATTTCGCTGGGCGCCGGTACTCCACAAGCTGTTCCTAGCTCAGGTGGTGACAACGTGGACCACGGAGAAGGAAGGGAGCCTGCAAACGTAATACATGGAGCTGACTTGGCCACAGCTGCAGAAACTGAAAGCGGCACCAAAGAAGCGGCTCCGTCGCCTAAGACTCAATCACCGGGTGAACAATCATGATTGCAGACATTCTGTTTGGCTTTTTCATGCTGGGTAGCTTCTTCGTTCTTGGTGTAGGTTTCTGGGCGCTTGGACGACTTCTGCGAGCCAAAGGGCATGGCCCTTTACTAGATACGCTTGACGGACGTTACATCCGCCTACACGCGGAGGTGCAGCTGGGGATGGTACCTGTGGGGATAAAGACATTTTCCGACTTGGGCGATCTTCATCTGTTGCCATTCTTTGGTTCCAGACGTCAACGCAAGCACCTCGACGAAATCCGGCTGGACCTGCTTGCTGAACAGCAGAGGCTCAACGAATCCAAGCATTGATGACATGCCCCGCTTTGCGGGGCTTTTTATTCCCGTCTATTACACACCACCAAGACTCTCTAGACCATCTTATGCGAAGCCCGAGCCAGAAAGTGCGCCCTTGCATTGCCAATGAAATCACTGAATAGATCGAGAGCTCGTCCAGTGTGTTACGTAATAGTCGGTGCTGGCTGCTTGGCTGCTTGGCTGCTTGGCTGCTTGGCTGCCAAATTACCTGAAATCGCTCACATGCTCTCTTTTTGGTGTCCGTCGTTGCTCTCTACGATCTGTCTGGTGGCAGACCTGCCGGAATCTGGTTCGATGATATGGATGTGCGCTACGACGGCCGCAGTCGATCTCAAGCAACAGTTTGTGAGCGTAGGGAACGCTTTTTCATATCAGAGAGGGCAGGTGCTTAGAGGACGGACACTGCCAAAGCAAAATAGGCTTTAAGAGATTTAATAGATTTAAATAAAGATTTAGGAAGAAAAACGGTTTTATTACCCATTGATTTCAATCACTTACAACAATATGCAGTCCCTGATAGACGGTGATGCGCCCCCTAATAGACGGTGGATCAGCCCCTAATGGACGGTGAATGGCCCCCAATAGACGGTCTATCCACAGGAGTACACATTCAAACGGAAAAATGGCCATATCCGGGCCTTTAGTGTTCTGGAGTACCGTCTATTAGGGACCTTATTTCAGTATTTTCTTATCTGATCGACGCATCATTACAAGCTGCGGCCCACTCAGGCCAACTTCTTCCACCAAGCCGTACTCGGGTAAATCATCTGTTGCGATGACCTTGCGCAGGTTCTCCGAGAACTTTTTGAGCGTCCCGGTGCTGCCGCTACGCGCATATAGAGTTTTAAATGCCCACTTTGCATCGTCTTTACCTGCGGCACGGCGCGCCAATCGGTAGACAAAACGCCCTATTCCCGATTCGATCAGGAAATAATCAGGGTGCACTGTCAGAATGTCCGGCTTTGCCCCCGAAGTGACTTCCCGATATATCCAGTTAGGTGCCTCAATCTCGACACTGGCCACCTTGCCGGTGTCGGTACGCGAAATTACGCGATAGTGGCTAATCAATCCCTCGGACTCTACCTCCCGCATGCTGCGCTTACCGTTTCGTGGGGAGCTTTCCCGCACGCTTTTGATAGTCGTACCTTTGAGGCGATCTAGAGCACCCTCGACTTCTTTAAATTGGCGGCTTCCGTCGCCCTTCCGGCAGAATTTCAAAATGTCAGACACGTGCGATTTGAACACACGACACGGCTTCTCACCCTTCCCTTCTCGGTAGCGATTCATAGCCTCTGTTAGATAAGAAATCAGCATTAGCACGATGTCATAATCCCAAATTGACGCCATGCCATATGGGCCAGCTGTGACCTCGACGTAACCGTCTGAAAGGTTGTAGCGGCTGATTTCTCCCGCCCTTTTTTTCTGCTTGGATATTCGGAACACAGCCACATCCATCATGCTGCGGCTATCGCGGGCGCTTACTTTGTACCGCGAAGGTACAACGGAATCAGCCTGCCTTTCGTGTTCACGCGGGCAAGGTATCGCCTTTTTAGCTGCAACTGGCGACCTCGGCGTTGGCAGATCCTGGCGTGGAGGCCTCTTTTTTTCTTCGGTACGCAGTCGCTCCTCTATTTCCCTAATCGACTCGCCCGGAAGTGCTGCGGCCTCCAGCTTCTTGCGGTACGCGGCGTGATTTTCTTCGATCCGTGACAACAGACTGCCAACTAGAAGTTGCCCATGGCCGCCGCTAGTCAAGGGATTGGCCCAGCATATGACGCGATGCATGCCAACAGCTCATCCCGCAATCAAGTTCAGATCCATCTACAACCGGCAGCAGAAAACTCAGCACAAGCGGTTCATTCCCGGACACCGCCAGTACATCAATCGCCACGGCTAAACCCCCATTCCTGGGCGAATAGCGTGAGTGCCCGACGATTTGCGCGCGTCAATCCATTCTTCGATTTCAGTCAGATCCCACGCAACGTTCCGACTGGTTAGTGCGATACGGCGCGGGAACTCGCCCCGCTGCTCCATGTTGTAGATGGTGCGCTCAGCAAGCGGGATCATCGCGTGCAATTTCTTGCGGTTGATGAGCGTCTTACTCTTTGGCTTGTTCTCCATGAGGTCACTTTCCTTCAGAGTTATCAGATGCTTGACAATGCCTTCTAACGCCAGAATCAGGACGCAAAAAAGTTAGAATTTAGTTGTCATCCAGAGCTATCATCGGGCGATGGGAAAATATGAAAAAGCGTCGAGCACATACGATCCGCTTCTGAAAGTGCTGGTTAGAGAAAGCGATACATCGTCTGATCGCATCCGTGCGAAGTTGAGCAACCACTACGAGTGGTGCTTCTGCGAGCTATGCTGGCGATCTACCGAATATGCGATCAGCATGGCGGCGCCAAAGGTCTTCAAGCGTCTAAAACGCGGAAATATCAAAGCAGTGCCGCTAACAGAATCTATTCGTACAGAAGCCCGGAAAAAAACCGATACCTTGGTGGCTCGCTATGAACGAGCATTGAAGGGAGAGTTCGGCAAGTACGAACCCCCGCGCATGCTGGGGAGATACTGCGACATGCAGGAGTTGCGCGGGGACTTTTCGGTCGCAGCATTCCGTGAGCATGTGGAGCGCCGAATGCTGGTTTCTACTTGGGCACGCCACGGCGAATTACTGCGGCCTTCAGCCCTACCGGCCCATCCCGAGGGCGCAGCGAGACCGAGTAAACTCTACTGTGAAGTTCACAATCCGCGGCGCAGCGATGAAGCTCGCCGCGCTTACCAGCGCGACCGGAGGTTCACACTAGAGTATGAGGATTTAATTGAAAAAATCTGGTCCCAAGGAGCTGCCGTCCTCCCTAGGTGGGATATCGAGACATGGGCAGAAGTCAGGAAAAATGCCTATAACCAGCTCCAGGCACTCAAGTCACCAACAAGCTCAATGGATGATTTGTTAAACCAAGGCATTACGAATCAAGCTGAAATCGCCCGCCAACTTGGCGTATCACGCCAAGCAGTTTCTGCCGCCATCAAGCGACGGGGGCGAAAACAGGCAATGAGATAAAAACGACCGAAGCTCTAACTTGATTATCTGTAACCGTCGCCCGAACGGGGCCGATTGGCTGTCCACTCATCAATCATATCGGCCCAGTCCTGTAACATCGCAGTACGCTGCTCTCGATACTCGGCCTTGTTATAGACAGCCCTAACACCCTTCTGCTCGTGTGCAAGACATTTCTCAATCCAGTCTGAGTTGTAGCCCGCCTCGTGCAGCAGCGTGCTAGCTGTCCGTCTCAAATCATGCGGTCCGAACTTACTCAGCGGCTTCCCTTCTTTCTGCGCGAGCCGATAGCTCAGCGTCAGTACCTGATTGATGGTTGCGGTACTCATTGGCAGATCAGAATCGTACCGGGAAGGAAAGACGTATTCTGAACCACCGGCAAACGTCTTCAACGCAATGAAGAAGTCCAGCACCTGCCGAGACAAGAACACCAAATGGGGGTTGCGTCGCTTCATCCGCTCTTTCGGAATGGTCCAGAGGGCTTCACTAAAATTGATCTCATCCCAGGTGGCGTTGGTCAGCTCACTTTTTCGAACCATGGTGAGCAACAGCAGTTTAGCCGCCGCTCTCACGGAGGAGGCGGTGCCGATACGGTCCAAGTACTGGTACATCAACGCGATTTCGTCTGGACCCAAAGCGCGGTCACGAGGCTCAAATTTAGCGATGCTCGCAGAACGTACCAGATCGGCCGGGTTCTCGACCTTCTGGCCACGCTCAATCGCCCATCGGAAAACCTGCATTACGATCTCACGGGAGTGCACCGCCGTTGCTGGGGCACCTCGCTCCACGATTGCATCGGTCAGCGCTCGCAGGTCCTCATGGTTGATTTCCACCAGCTTCTGATTACCAAACTTCGGTTTCAGCTCACGCTCATAAACAGAGCGCCGCATATCACGGGTCGAGTCAGCCATCTGATACCCGCGTAGCCATTTCTCGGCCCAGGCATCAAACGTTTCTGCTCCCTTGCTACGTGCCTTGTCACGGGCTTTCTCCTTGGCAGGTGACTTGCCAGCTGCAACCATCTTTTTGGCTTCACCAAGCCGCTCTCGCGCTTCTGCAAGCGTGATTCCACCTACACCATAGCGACCAAACGTGATCGTCTCCTGTCGTCCATTGATGGAGTAGTTGTAGCGAAACGAGATTGCGCCCGCAGCCGTGACAGCTACGTAAAGTCCATCACGGTCGTTCACTTTGTAGAGTTTTTCTTTCGGTTTGAGATTACGTAGCTTGGTATCGGTCAGCATGAGGCTCGCGAATTCCGTTCAAAAAATACCATGCTCAGAAACACACCCAAAACCGCGAGAAAACCCAATAAAACCCGGTGGATTATGAGTCTTGATACCATGCCCTTACCCACAAAGGCGACATGGTATCGAACACCGAGCATGGCATTTGGCTCAGTCAATGCCCCGTACCATGCCACATAAACACGGTGCTTGGCGATGCACAAAGCTGCCAGAACTTGCCAGACCCAAAAAACCAAAAGCCCGCAATTACGCGGGCTTCAGGGTGTTTCTTGCTAGTTGGTGCCGGTCAGTGCCGGACGTCCAATCATTCCCACTCAATCGTCGCCGGCGGCTTGCTCGACACGTCATACGTAACGCGCGAAATGCCTTCGATTTCATTGATGATACGGCCGCTGACGGTTTCCAGCAGTTCGTACGGCAGGTGCGCCCAGCGGGCGGTCATGAAGTCGATGGTCTCTACGGCACGCAGGGCCACGACCCAGGCGTAGCGACGGCCATCGCCGACAACGCCCACCGATTTCACCGGTTGGAACACCACGAAGGCCTGGCTGACCTTGTGGTACCAGTCGGCCTTGCGCAGTTCTTCGATGAAGATGTGATCGGCGCGACGTAACAGGTCGGCGTATTCCTTCTTCACTTCACCGAGGATCCGCACGCCCAGGCCCGGGCCCGGGAATGGGTGACGGTAGACCATGTCGTACGGCAGGCCCAACTCCAGGCCCAGACGACGGACTTCGTCCTTGAACAACTCGCGCAGTGGCTCCACCAGCTTGAGGTTCATTTCCTCAGGCAGGCCACCCACGTTGTGGTGGGACTTGATTACATGGGCCTTGCCGCTCTTGGCGCCGGCCGACTCGATCACGTCAGGGTAGATGGTGCCCTGGGCGAGGTACTTGATGTTGTCCAGGCTGTTGGACTGGGCATCGAATACGTCGATGAAGGTGCGGCCTATGATCTTGCGCTTCTTCTCCGGGTCGGACTCGCCGGCCAGGTTGTTGAGGAACTGCTCTTCAGCATTGGCGCGGATCACTTTGACGCCCATGTTTTCGGCGAACATGGCCATCACTTGCTCACCTTCATGCAGGCGCAGCAGGCCGTTGTCGACGAACACACACGTCAACTGGTCGCCGATGGCCTTGTGCAGCAGCGCAGCAACCACCGAGGAATCCACGCCGCCGGACAGGCCCAGCAGGACGTTGTCGGTGCCGACCTGGGCACGAATGTTGGCGATAGCATCTTCAGCGATTTTCGACGGAGTCCACAGCGCTTCACACTCGCAGATATCGAGGATGAAACGCGACAGGATGCGACCGCCCTGTTTGGTGTGGGTCACTTCCGGGTGGAATTGCACGCCGTAGTAGCCGCGTTCGTCGTTGAACATGCCGGCGATCGGGCAGCTTGGGGTACTGGCCAGGATGTGGAAGTCTTCCGGCATCCTGGTGACCTTGTCACCGTGGCTCATCCACACGTCGAGGCCGAACAGGCCGTCGGCGTCGATATGGTCTTCGATGCCGTCCAGCAGGCGGCTCTTGCCGACTACATCAACACGGGCGTAACCGAACTCACGCAGCTCGGAACCTTCAACCTTGCCGCCCAGTTGCTCGGCCATGGTCTGCATGCCGTAGCAGATACCGAAGACCGGTACGCCCAGGTCAAACACGGCTTGCGGGCAACGAGGGCTGTTGGCTTCGTGCACAGACTCGGGGCCACCGGCGAGGATGACGCCTTTTGGAGCGAATTCGCGAATCGCTTCGTCATCCATGTCGAACGGGTGCAGTTCGCAGTACACGCCGATTTCACGCACGCGGCGAGCAATCAGTTGGGTGTACTGGGAACCGAAGTCGAGGATCAGGATGCGGTGGGCGTGAATGTCGAGGGCCATGAGATCAGTCTCGTCTAATGAATCAGAAACAACTCGGGGCTGAATAAGACAGCCCCGGTTACTTAACTATTTGCTGGAAGCATCAACCTACGCGGTAGTTCGGCGCTTCTTTAGTGATTTGCACGTCGTGAACGTGGGATTCGGCCATGCCGGCACCGGTGATCCGCACGAATTCAGGCTTGGTGCGCATTTCTTCGATATCGGCGCTGCCGGTGTAGCCCATCGAGGAACGCAGGCCGCCCATCAACTGATGGATGATGGCGCTCAGGGTGCCCTTGTAAGGGACACGACCTTCGATACCTTCCGGAACCAGCTTCTCGGCACCTGCCGAGGAGTCCTGGAAGTAACGGTCGGAAGAACCTTGAGCCTGGGACATGGCGCCCAGCGAACCCATGCCACGGTAAGCCTTGTAGGAACGACCCTGGAACAGTTCGATCTCGCCCGGTGCTTCTTCGGTACCGGCGAACATCGAGCCCATCATCACGCAGGAGGCACCGGCCACGATAGCCTTGGACAGGTCACCGGAGAACCGGATACCACCGTCGGCAATCAAAGGTACGCCAGTGCCTTCAAGGGCAGCGGCGACGTTGGCGATGGCGCTGATTTGCGGCACGCCAACACCAGCAACGATGCGAGTGGTGCAGATCGAGCCTGGGCCGATACCGACCTTGACCGCATCTGCGCCGGCTTCGGCCAAAGCCTTGGCGGCAGCGCCGGTGGCAATGTTGCCGCCGATCACTTGCACGTCAGGGAAATTCTGTTTGACCCAACGAACGCGGTCGATCACGCCTTTGGAGTGACCGTGGGCAGTGTCGACCACCACCACGTCAACGCCAGCGGCTACCAGAGCCGAAACGCGGTCACCGGTGTCTTTACCGGTACCGACCGCAGCACCCACGCGCAGACGACCTTGATCATCCTTGCTGGCCAGCGGGTAGGCTTTGGCTTTTTCGATGTCGTTGACGGTCATCATGCCTTTGAGGGCAAATTTGTCGTCGACGATCAGTACGCGTTCGATGCGGTGCTTGTGCAGTAATTCACGCGCGTCGTTCTTGTCTGCGCCTTCCTTGACAGTGACCAGCCGCTCTTTGGGCGTCATCACTTCACGGACGGTGACCTCAAGGCGGTTTTCGAACCGCACGTCACGGGAAGTGACGATGCCGACCAGGTCGCCATCATGCAGCACAGGAACACCGGAGATGTTATGCATGCGGGTCAGTTCGAACAGGTCACGCACCGTGGCGTCGGCCTCGATGGTGATCGGGTCCTTGACCACACCGGCTTCGTAACGCTTGACCTTGCGCACTTCGGCAGCTTGCTGCTCGATGGTCATGTTCTTGTGGATGATGCCAATCCCACCTTCCTGAGCCATGGCAATCGCCAGACGGGCTTCAGTGACGGTGTCCATGGCAGCGGAAACCAGGGGAATATTCAGCTCGATGCCACGGGTTAGGCGGGTCTTGAGACTGACTTCGTTAGGAAGCACCTCGGAATAACCGGGCACTAGGAGAATGTCGTCGAATGTCAGAGCTTCTTGGCTGATACGCAGCATCGCGGGGGCTCCCGAGCGGGAAAATGGAAGCGCGTCATTATACTCAGACACCCCACCGGGCTCAACGTAAAACTCTGACAAACTTGGTAATACTGATAGAAGGAGGATCTCAGTGCCCCGATCGTTCCCTCGCTCTGCGTGGGAACGATCACATAGGCCTACAACTCGACTTTGACCCAACTGATCTTCTGGTCCAGCCAATCGGCAAATTCATCGATAAAACTCTGCTTGAACCCCGCCTCCGCCCAGTTATTGAAAATAAAGCCCAGGTTGGAGAAGGCACATGCCTGAAGAAACAGGAAGCCATTGATGTCATCTTCATGTCCGCACAGGGGGCAGATGAAGTTGTCGGTGTGGCCGGGCATCCAGTCTTCCAGGCTCTCGAACAGCGCCTCGCCGACTTCCTTGCGACATCCCGGGCAGCCGGCTTCTTCCAGGAAGCCTTTGGCCGGCGTGTAGATGCAGCGTTTGTAGATGATCTCCAGGCCGTTGACCGGCTCGTTGAACGGCAGCGCTTCGGGGTGCAGCACCACCGCGCGAGCACCGTCGGCCAAGGCGTAGGCCATACGGTTGCCCATGCGGCCGCAGGTGGTCAGCTCCTCCTTGATAATGTTCTTGCGCACCAGCCAGCGCACAATCGCCCGAGCCCGGGGTTCGTGGACGGGCAACGTGGAGATTTTCGGAACGAGGATGCTTTGGGAATTCATGGGGATCAGCTGAGCCAAGTAGATTTCTGCGCCCGGCAGCTTAATCCCTGACACTCACAGGTCAAGTACTCAAATAGCGAGCAATCAAGGCGATGCCGCTGGCAAGCACCAGCCAGGTCACCAATTGCACGAAGGCTTCACGAGACATGCGCAGAGTCAGCCGCCGACTGATCCACAGCCCCACGGCCATCGCCGGCAACATGCACACCGCCAGCACCAGCAAGGGTAACTCGGCATATACACCCGCGAACAAAAACAGGCTCAGGCGCACCACCGTGCTGCAACTGATCAAGGCGCTCTGGGTCGCGCGCGCCGGGTCTTTGGGCAGACGACTGTTCAAATAGATCGCATATAAAAAGCCGCCGCTGCCAAATAACGCACCAAACAAACCACCGACCGTGCCCATCGGAATCGACCAACCCGCTGCCAACTGCTTGGGCCGGGCTTTTACCGACAGGCTATAGATCGCGTAGGCACTGATAAACAGTCCCATCAGCAGCAGTAAAAGATCCGAGTGCAGATTGAGCAGAAAGATCACCCCCAGGGTGCAGCCAATTGCCATGCAGGGCAGCAGCCTTAACAGTTCCGGCTTATCGACGTCCCGCCGCGACTGCAGGAGGTTGCCAAAAGCGGCGACAAAATCCAGCAGCACCAGCAACGGAATGATCTTCGACAACGGCATGAACAGAATCAGGATCGGTCCTGCCACCAGCGCCGTACCAAACCCGGCAATGCCGAACACGATATAGGCCAAGGTAATCCCGCCCCCAATCACCAGCCAATCGACACCACTGAAAGCCCAATGGTTAAGCAGTTCGCCCCAGTTCATCTGGTATTCCTTAAAAGTGATGACAGTCACTTTAGCCATCATGGTGTGTTGCGACTAATATCTTCAAAGCCCTCCACCTATCTCGAAAAGGCATGGCCTGTGATTTCCACCCGGCAACTGCGTTACTTCGTAGAAATAGCCGAAAGCGGCAGCTTCAGCGCCGCCGCCGAGCGGCTGTTTGTCGCGCAATCGGCCCTCAGTCGACAGATCAAGGAGCTGGAAAACCTCCTGCAAACGCCACTGTTCGAGCGCACCGCCCGCCAACCACGACTGACGGCAGCCGGTGAAGCCTTTTACCCGCGAGCGCGCAACCTGTTGAGCGAGCTGCACAAGGCCAGCGAAATGGCCACTCAAGTCGGTCATGGACAGCTCGGTACGCTACGCCTGAGCCATTCCAGCACAGTGCCGATGAGTGGTCGCCTGCTGCGCGGCATCGGTACGTGGCTTGCGCAGTGTCCCGGCGTGTCGTTGGACATCGTCAAGCTGTCCTCCGAAGTGCAACTGGAGGAAATTTCCGATGGTCGACTGGAGGTCGGGCTGCTGCGTCTGCCAGTACTGCGCCAGCGCGAAGGCGTACGCATCGTGCCTTTATATAAGGAGCGACTGTTGCTGGCAGTGCCACCACGCCATTCTTTGACCCTGCATTCATCCGCCATCGAACTGGCACAGCTGAAGAACGAAGCCTTTATCTCGATCCCGCATCCCCAACGCGGTGGCCTGAGCTATCTGTCAGCCGAGTTGTGCATGCGCGCCGGTTTTTTCCCCAAGGCCGCACGGGTGATGTCACGCAAGACCACCCAGTTGCAGTTGATCCAGGCCGGGTTTGGCATCGCCTTGCTTCCAGAGTCGATGCAGGACATCGCCCCGGCCAATATTCACTTTCTGCCCCTGGCCGACCCGGACTGCCACACCACCGTAGCTTTCGCCTGCAGCCAAGCACCAAGCGCCCTCGTGGAGCAATTCTGTCAAAGCCTGCACGAATGCCTATAAACTGCCGCCCATGATTAAAGATCCCTTTGCCCGTCTGGGCCTGGACCGCGAAGTCCTGACTGTCAGCCAGCTCAACGGCCGCGCGCGGGTGTTGCTGGAGGACGTGTTCACCAATATCTGGGTCGAAGGCGAGATCTCCAACCTCGCCCGCCCGGCTTCCGGCCATGTGTATTTCACCCTCAAGGACAGTGGCGCCCAGGTGCGCTGCGCGCTGTTTCGGCAGAACGCCGCACGGGTGCGCCAGGCGCTGAAAGACGGCCTGGCAGTCAAGGTGCGGGGCAAGGTCTCGTTGTTTGAAGGGCGTGGCGACTATCAACTGATTCTCGACACCGTGGAACCCGCCGGCGATGGCGCCCTGCGCCTGGCCTTCGATGCCCTGAAAGAAAAACTCAGCGTCGAAGGGTTGTTCAGTGCCGAACGCAAGGTGCCATTGCCGGCGCACCCACGGCGCATCGGTATTATCAGCTCGCCTACCGGCGCGGTGATTCGCGACATCATCAGCGTGTTCCGCCGCCGTGCGCCACAGGTGCAGTTGACGTTGATTCCTACAGCAGTCCAGGGCCGTGAAGCGGTATCGCAGATCGTCCGCGCCCTGAAGCTGGCCGACGCCCGAGGCTTCGACGCACTGATCCTGGCCCGTGGCGGCGGCTCGCTGGAAGACCTCTGGTGCTTCAATGAAGAAGCCGTGGCCCGTGCCGTGGATGCCTGTACCACCCCCATTGTCAGTGCCGTCGGCCATGAAACCGACGTATCCATCAGCGACTTTGTAGCTGACGTACGCGCGCCTACGCCCTCCGCCGCCGCCGAATTACTGGCCCCGGACGCCAGCGACCTGGTGCGCCAGGTGGAAAGCCTGCACCGACGCCTGGTGATGCGCATGCGCAATCGCCTGGTGCACGACCGCCTGCGCCTGGAAGGTATGACTCGGCGGCTGCGTCATCCCGGCGAACGCCTGCGTCAGCAAGCCCAGCGCCTGGATGACCTGGACATGCGTCTGCGCCGCGCATTCGAGCGCAGCCTCAATACCCGGCGCGAACGATTGATTCGCCTGGAAACCCGCCTTGCCGGCCAGCACCCGGGGCGCCAACTGGCATTGTTGCGCCAGCGCCTGGACAGTCTTGCCGAGCGCCTGCCCCGCGCCATGCGCGAAGGCCTCAAGGCACGGCGCCTGCAGTTGCAAAGCCAGGTACAGACGTTGCAAGTGGTCAGCCCGCTGGCCACTCTAGGCCGTGGCTACAGCATCCTGCTGGACGAACGCGGCCAGGCGATTCGCAATGCCGCGCAGACCCATACCGGCCAACGCCTGACGGCGCGTCTCGGTGATGGCCAATTGCAGGTTCGGGTGGAAGACAACCACCTCACGCCCGTCACCCTCTCTTTACTGGATTGATTCATGCCACGTATTTTCGGTTTATTGATACTGCTGTGCCTGACCTTCAACGCTCATGCCGATAGCTACATCACTCGGACGCTGAGCAAGCCGGTTCCTGGCGGCGTGGCGGTAGTCGACCTGGGGCCTTCGGCGACAGCACCGAAAGCCACTTATCAGGGCAAGCGGGTACTGGTGGTCAAGGAGCAGGACAACTGGCTGGCTATTGTTGGCATCCCGCTGACGGTCAAGCCGGGTAACGAACAGATCAGCAGCGGCGGACGTAACTTGCCGTTCATCGTTGGCCTCAAGAAATACCCGGAACAGCACATCACCCTGAAGAACAAAAGCCAGGTAAACCCCAACCCGGCGCAGCTCAAGCGCATCGAGGGCGAGCTGACCGTGCAGCTCAAGGCGTACAGCAGCTTCAGCCCCAACATTCCGAGCAATCTGGTGCTGGACAAACCGGTCAACGGGCCGCTGTCGAGCAAGTTTGGCGTGCGCCGATTCTTTAACGGCGAGGAGCGAAACCCGCATTCGGGCCTGGACTTTGCAGTTCCGGCCGGCACGCCGATCAAGACCCCTGCGGCCGGCAAGGTGATCCTCACCGGTAACTACTTCTTCAATGGCAATACCGTGTTCGTCGACCATGGCCAGGGGTTTATCAGCATGTTCTGCCATATGTCGAAGATCGACGTGACCGTCGGCCAGCAACTGGCGCGCGGCACGGTGGTGGGCAAGGTAGGCTCGACCGGCCGTGCGACCGGGCCGCATATGCACTGGAATATCAGCTTGAATGAAGTGCGAGTGGATCCGGCAATTTTTATTGGGGCGTTTCAGCCTTGAGATAAGCGCTGGGCTTGATGGTCTTGTCGCGAGAAAACCCGCCACCCTCAATTGCGCGAACTTCAACACTCGCGCAAAAAACCCAAACACCTACTGACTTAACGAGCAGAAAATCTCGTTTATGCTGGAAATAGCAGAACTTATCTCAATTTTTTCCAACAGCTTGCCATCTTTCATCCCCGCGGTTAGGGTTGAGCCTATGAAAACCTCTCACACCCTTATTCAGCTTCGTCAGCACCGCAGCTTGTGCCTTGTCAGCGCACGACTACCAGGCTGAATCGAACTGCCTCGCCCCCGCTTATCCCCAATAACAGTTTTACGGCAGGCCGCCTCTTCTCGGCCCTACAACAAGGACTCTCCCGATGAGCATGCTCAAAGACCCGTCTTCGAAATACCGCGCGTTCCCGACCATTGATATTCCGGACCGCACCTGGCCGTCGAAAACCATCACCGCCGCGCCGATCTGGTGCAGCTCCGACTTGCGCGACGGCAACCAATCGCTGATCGAACCGATGGACGCGGTGAAAAAGCTGCGCTTCTGGAAAACCCTGGTGAGCGTGGGCGTGAAGGAAATCGAGGCCTCGTTCCCGGCCGCGTCGCAAACCGATTTCGATTTCGTGCGTACTCTGATCGAAGACAAGCATATCCCCGAGGACACCACCATCCAGGTGCTGACCCAGGGCCGTGAAGACTTGATCGCCCGCACCTTCGAATCTCTGCGCGGGGCGAAAAAGGCCATCGTTCACTTGTACAACGCTACTTCGCCTTCCTTCCGCCGTATTGTTTTCAACCAGGACAAAGACGGAATCAAGGCTATCGCGGTCAATGCCGCCAAGCTGTTCGTCAAGTACGCCGCCCAGCAGCCGGATACACAGTGGACGTTCGAATACTCGCCAGAGACGTTCAGCGCCACCGAGCTTACGTTCGCCAAGGAAGTCTGTGACGCCGTAATCGAGGTGTGGAACCCGACGCCTGAGCACAAGGTAATCCTCAACCTGCCGGCTACCGTTGAGTGTGCCACCCCGAACATCTATGCCGACCAGATCGAGTGGTTCGGCCGCCACATCAACCGTCGTGATAGCGTGATCATCAGCCTGCACACCCACAACGACCGTGGCACCGGGGTCGCCGCTACCGAACTGGGCCTGATGGCTGGCGCCGACCGTGTCGAAGGCTGCCTGTTCGGCAATGGTGAGCGTACCGGTAACGTCGACCTGGTGACCGTGGCGTTGAACCTCTACACCCAGGGCGTAAACCCTGAGCTGGATTTCTCCGACATCGACGGCGTACGAAAGGTCGTCGAAGAATGCAACCAGATCCCCGTGCACCCGCGTCACCCCTATGTGGGCGACCTGGTTCACACCGCCTTCTCCGGCTCCCACCAGGACGCGATTCGCAAGGGCTTCACCCAGCAGAAAGCCGACGCGCTGTGGGAAGTACCGTACTTGCCGATCGACCCGGCCGACATTGGCCGCAGCTACGAGGCGGTGATTCGCGTCAACAGCCAGTCGGGCAAAGGCGGCATCGCCTACCTGCTGGAACAGGAATACGGCATCAGCTTGCCGCGCCGCATGCAGATCGAGTTCAGCCAGGTGGTACAAGCGGAAACCGACCGCGTGGGCCTGGAGATGACCGCATCGCAGATTCATGCACTGTTGCAGCGTGAATACCTGCAAGCCAACACCCCATACGCGCTGGTCAGCCATCGCTTGCAGGAAGAAAACGGCAACAGCTCGGTGGAAGTGGAAGTCTCCGGCAAGGGTCAGGGCGAAACCAACCTGCGCTGGCACGGCAAGGGCAACGGCGCCCTGGAAGCCCTGGTGGCAGGTCTGCCGATTGGTGTCGAGATCATGGACTACAACGAACATGCCATTGGTGCGGGTACCAATGCCAAGGCGGCGGCGTATATCGAGCTGCGGGTCAACGGTGAACGACCAGTGCACGGCGTGGGCATTGATGAAAACATCACCACGGCCAGCTTCAAGGCCGTGTTCAGTGCGCTGAACCGCTCCCTGAGCCAGTTGGAAGCTAAAGCGGCGTAAGTAGTCGCTGAAGTGAAAAAGGCCCCTGGGTGAGAACCCAGGGGCCTTTTTGCTGCCCGTTGTAGGAGCGAGGGGACGCCTACAAAACCTCGAAGGTATCGGCATCCAGGTTCGCCGGAAACCGCTCCCGGTACGCTGCCAGTTCCTCGGCGTCCAGACACACCTGAAACACTCCATCCGCCTCCCCTGCACTCAGCAAACTCTCACCCTGAAAGTCCAGTACCTGGCTGTCACCGGTGTAGGCAAAGCCTTTGCCGTCCACTCCCACTCGATTCACCGCTGCCACATAGCAGAGGTTTTCAATCGCCCGCGCCGGCAGCAAGCGGTTCCAGTGCTGGCGGCGTGCGCCCGGCCAGTTGGCGGTGTACAGCAGCAGGTCGGTATCCTGGGCATCGCGGCTCCACACCGGGAAGCGCAGGTCGTAACAGATCAACGGGCGAATCCGCCAGCCCTTGAGTTCAAACTGCACCTGGCGTTCACCTGGGGTGTAGTGATCGTGCTCACCAGCCATGCGGAACAGATGGCGCTTGTCGTAGTGCAGCACCTCGCCGTCCGGCCGCGCCCACAACAGGCGGTTGCGATGGCTGCCGTCGCTGGCCTGGATGATCACGCTGCCAGTAATGACCGCGTTGTATTTCTTGGCCTGAGCCTGGAGCCACTGATGGGTTGGGCCTTTTTCCTGTTCGGCAAGTGCTTCTGAATCCATGGAAAACCCGGTGGTGAACATTTCTGGCAGGACGATCAGGTCAACACCTTGAGCCTGCTCCAGTAACAGTTCGAAATGCTCAAGGTTGGCCTGACGGTCATGCCATACCAGGGTGGTCTGCACCAGGGCGATGTTCAAGTTGGGCAGTGCATTCAGATCACGCATAGTTTCTCTGCTGCTTGGCGCAGCGTCTCCTCGCGCTTGGCAAAACACAGGCGCACCAGGCGCTGGCCTTGGGGTGGGTTCTGGTAGAACACCGAGACCGGGATCGTTGCCACGCCGTGTTCGCGGGTCATCCACAGTGACATGGCGACGTCATTCAGGTCCGGGCGAACCTGAGAGTAATCTACCAGTTGGAAGTAAGTACCGGTCACCCGGGTAAAGCTTAAGCGCGACGACGCCAGCAGGTCGCAGAACAGGTCGCGCTTGGCCTGATAGAACGCCGGTAACTCTTCGACATGCTCCGGATGTTCGGCCATATAGTCCGCCAAAGCGTACTGCAACGGGGTAACCCCACAAAAGCTGACATATTGATGCACCTTGCGCAGTTCGGCACTGAGAGCTGCTGGCGCCACCACGTAGCCGGTTTTCCAGCCGGTGACGTGGTAGGTCTTGCCAAAAGAGCTGACCACGAATGCACGCTGGTATAACTCCTCATGGGCCAGCACGCTGACGTGGGGCACACCGTCGAACACCAGATGTTCGTAAACCTCGTCGCTGACCAGATAGATATCGCGGTCGCGGATCAACTCGGCCAGTTGGTCCAGTTCGGCGCGACTGATCAGGGCGCCAGTGGGGTTGTGCGGACTGTTGAGGATGATCATGCGGGTGCGCGGTGACAGTGCGGCCTTAATCTGTTCGAAATCGAGGGCGAAGTCATGCAGGCCCAATTGCACATGCACGCAGCGCCCCCCGGCCAGCACCACCGAGGGTTCATAGCTGTCATAGGAAGGATCGAAAACAATGACCTCGTCCCCCCTTTGGATCACCGCCTGGATCGCGCAGAAGATCGCCTCTGTCGCACCCGGGGTGATGGTCACTTCGCTGTCGGCATTGACGGTGACGCCATAGCTACGGGCGATTTTGGCCGCTACTTGCTGGCGCAGGGCTGGCAGCCCGGTCATCGGGGCGTATTGGTTATGGCCACTGGCAACGTGCTTACCCACCGCGTCGAGCAAGGCCTGGGGGCCATTGAAATCCGGGAAGCCCTGGGACAGGTTGAGCGCCCCGGTTTCGGCGGCGAGCTGTGACATGGTAGTGAAAATAGTGGTGCCGACATTCGGCAACTTGCTGGTGATCATGGGGTGCCCCCTGCGGGTGAGCGACAAGTTTTAAGCGCCAAGCTGCAAGGGGTCAACCGCCAGGCACAAAAAAGGGTCCTTGTGGGGACCCTGCTTTGTGCCTGATGCCTGATGCCTGAGCTACAAGCGAACAGCTTTACTTGAAGCTTGCCGCTTACCGCTGCTTCACCTCTTATCCCGACGCTTCTTGTCGGCCTTTTTGTGGTGAGTCATCATCCGGCGCTTTTTGTTTACCTGGCGGTCGGTGAGGCTGTTCTTGTTGCCCTCGTACGGGTTCTCGCCACCCTTGAATTCGATCCGGATCGGCGTACCGACCAGCTTCAAGACACGGCGGTAGGTATTTTCCAGGTAGCGGACGTAAGACTTGGGCACTTTCTCGATCTGGTTACCGTGGATCACGATAATCGGCGGGTTGGCACCACCCAAGTGCGCGTAACGCAGTTTGATCCGACGGTTATTGACCATCGGTGGCGCGTGCTCGCCCACGGCATCTTCGAGGATCTGGGTCAGACGGTTGGTCGGCCAGCGGGTAACCGCGGACTTGAACGAGTTCTGCACCGAGGCGTAGAGGTTACCCACGCCAGTGCCGTGCAGCGCCGAGATAAAGTGAATATCGGCAAACTCGACGAAGAACAAGCGACGCTGCAACTCGATCTTGACGAAGTCGCGCTCACTCGGCGTCATGCCGTCCCACTTGTTGATCGCGATCACCAGTGCCCGTCCGGCCTCCAGGGCAAAGCCCAGCAGGTTGAGGTCGTGGTCGACCACGCCTTCGCGGGCGTCCATGACGAAGATCACCACGTTGGCGTCCTTGATCGCCTGCAGGGTTTTCACCACCGAGAACTTTTCAACTTCCTCGTGGATCTTGCCGCGCTTGCGCACACCGGCGGTGTCGATCAGCGTGTACTTCTCGTCGTTACGTTCAAACGGGATGTAGATACTGTCGCGGGTAGTACCCGGCTCGTCATAGACGATTACCCGGTCTTCACCAAGCATGCGGTTGACCAGGGTCGACTTGCCAACGTTCGGCCGGCCGATGATTGCGATCTTGATACCGTCTTTTTCGCTTGGGCCAGGAATGCGCTTGGCTTCTTCACCCTCGGCAACAATCTCGCCTTCGCCCTCTTCTTCCTCGATGTCATCGCGAGGGAAGTCACGCAGGCAGATTTCCAGCATCTGGGTGATGCCGCGACCATGGGCACCGGCGATCGGGATTGCGTCGCCCAGGCCCATCGGGCTGAATTCGGCGCGGGCCAGTTCAGGATCGATGTTGTCGATCTTGTTGGCTACCACGTAGGAGCGTTTGTTGCGCTTGCGCAGGTGCTCGCCAATCATCTGGTCAGCAGCGGTGTAGCCCGCACGGGCATCTACCAGGAACAACACGACATCGGCTTCTTCGATGGCCAGCAGCGACTGCTCAGCCATCTTTTCATCCATGCCATGCTCGTCACCGGAGATACCGCCGGTGTCGACAAGAATGTAGGAGCGCCCTTGCCACTTTGCCTCACCGTATTGGCGATCACGGGTCAGACCGGACAAGTCGCCAACAATGGCGTCGCGAGTCCTGGTCAGGCGGTTGAACAAGGTGGACTTGCCGACGTTAGGTCGACCCACCAGGGCGATTACGGGAACCATGCGGCTCTCCACTTCGTTATTTCAGAAAATACAAAAGCCGCTGCAAGGCAGCGGCTGGTGCTCGACTGTAGGAGCGAGCTTGCTCGCGAAAAACGCAAAGGCACCGCGTTTACTCAGGCTGCACGCGTCATCGTTAACGATTTTCGCGAGCAAGCTCGCTCCTACAGGTGAAGCTGCCTGGGAGTTGCCCCCCCAAGCATAGTTGCTTACTTGATGGTCAGGGCTTCCAGCTTGCCACTGTTGCCAAACACGTAAAGCATATTACCTACTACCAACGGACGAGCGCGCAGGCCGTCACTGTCGATACGTTCGCGGCCGACAAAACGACCATCCACCTGGCTCAGCAGATGCAGGTAACCTTCCAGGTCACCTACCGCTACATAGCTGGAGAATACTTCCGGTGCCGACAGCTGACGGCGGGCCAGGGAGTCATTGCTCCACAGTGCTGTGGTGGAACGCTCATCGACACTTTCAACGGTGCCGGATGCCAGGCTGACGTAGACGCTGCCAAACCCCTGGGCGACACCGGCGTAGCTGGAAGCATCACGCTGCCAGTTAACCCGGCCGCTCTGCAGGTCCAGCGCCGCTACACGGCCCTGGTAAGTGGCTACGTAAAGGGTTTCACCCGACAGCAGCAAGCCGCCATCAATGTCCACTACGCGGTCCAGCTCCGAACGACCTTGAGGGATCGCAACGCGGGCTTCCCAGGCCGGCACGCCGTTCTGGACATCCAGGGCGACCACTTTACCGGTCGACAAGCCTGCTACAGCGAAGTTGTTGGTCACAACCGGACCACTGGTACCGCGCAATGTCAGGACTGCCGGAGTGCTGTCGTACAACCAGCGCTGCTCGCCGGTGCTGGCATCAAGGCCAATCACGCGATCATCCTGGGTCTGCACGACCACGATGTCGCCATTGGTGGCAGGCGGTGCGAGGACTTCACTGGTCACGCGCGCGCGCCATCTCTCTTCACCGCTGCTCGAGTCCAGTGCTACGACTTCGCCCTTGAGCGTGCCGATCATCACCAGGCCATAACCCACGCCAACGGCGCCGGACACCGGCAACTCAAGATCTTTCTTCCACTTGATGTCACCGTTCATGCGATCCATGGAGATCACCACGCCGGTCACGTCAGCAGCCACAATGTTGTCACCGTCGATTGCCGGGACCAACATGTTGTAAGTGTCGCCCTGACCGTCACCGATGGAGCGGCTCCACTGCTTTTGCAGGACCACTTCTTCCGTAAAGCTGGTCAGCTCGGCAGGAGGAAGTTCTTTTTTGCTGTTGCTGCTGCAACCCGCGGCCAAAACGGCCAGAGCCAGCAATGCTGCATGTTTCCAACGGATCACGTCACGCATCCCCTTTGGCCAGGTCGTCCAGCTTGGTTTGTAAGCCACCGACTGCCGCTTCATCAGACAGCGCCGCCTTGGCCTTTTGGTACGCAGCATTGGCTTCGTCGGTACGACCCAATTGGACCAGCAGGTCGCCCTTGAGCTCTTCACGCGTAGCCAGGAATGCCTTGTCAGCATCGCCGTCGAGCAGTTTGAGTGCGTCGTCGGCCTTGTTTTGTGCAGCCAGAACCTGAGCCAGGCGCTGACGTGCGATTTCACCCAGGGCCGGGTTGGCCGGCTTGTCAGTGATAGCCTTCAGCTCGGCAGCGGCGTCATCCAGCTTGCCGGTATCAACCGCAACCTTCGCGACAAACAGGCTACCGTACTGGGCATAGGGGCTACCGCCAAATTCGCTTTTCAGTTTGCTGGCCAGGTCTGCCACTTGGGCAGGATCAGGCTTGCCGTCCGGCGTCAGCGTGGTTTCCAGCAGTTGCTGATAAAGCACCGAGGCACCTTGGGACTGGTTAGCCTGATACTTGTGCCAGGCTTGCCAGCCAAACACCACTACTAAAGCCAGCAACCCGCCAGTGACCAGGGGTTTGCCGTTACGCTGCCACCAGTCTTTGAACTCGGCCAACTGATCATCATCAGAACTCGACACCCCAATACTCCTTTAATCGCTAAATTCGGCTGTTTGACAGCTTCAACCCTGCACGATGCAGGTGGCCAGGTGCGCTGCAAGCGCATCAAAGGTAATGCTTTGTTGTTCGCCCTGGCCACGCAGGGGTTTGAAACCTACCACTTGCTGGGCCAACTCGTCATCGCCCAGGATCAGTGCGTATAACGCACCACTCTTGTCGGCTTTCTTGAACTGGCTCTTGAAGCTGCCGGCACCGGCATTGATCTGCAGGCGCAGGTTGGGCAACTGGTCCCGGACCTGCTCGCTCAAAGCCAGGGCTGCCAGCTCGGCGGCCTCGCCAAAGGCACACAGGTACACATCCACCTGGCGGGAAATCTCTTCGGGGACCTGTTCCAGGGTTTCCAACAGCAGGATCAGGCGCTCGATCCCCATGGCGAAACCGACGCCAGTGGTCGGCTTGCCGCCCATCTGCTCGACCAGGCCATCATAGCGACCACCGGCACAGACGGTGCCCTGGGCACCAAGCTTGTCGGTGACCCACTCGAACACGGTCTTGCTGTAGTAGTCGAGGCCGCGTACCAATTTCGGGTTGATTACATAAGGAATGCCAGCCACATCCAGGCGCGCCTTGAGACCCTCGAAGTGAGCACGGGATTCGTCGTCCAGGTAGTCGGCCATTTTCGGCGCGTCCACCAGTACGGCCTGGGTCTCGGCATTCTTGGTATCCAATACCCGCAACGGATTGGTTTTCAAACGGCGCTGACTGTCTTCGTCCAGCTTGTCCAAATGCGCGGACAGGAATTCAACCAGGGCTTCGCGGTAGCGACCACGGGATTCGCTGGTGCCCAGGCTGTTGAGTTCAAGCTTGACCGCGTCGCGGATGCCCAACAGGCCCCACAGGCGCCAGGTCAGTACGATCAGCTCGGCGTCGATATCCGGACCGTCGAGGTTGAACACTTCGCAACCGATCTGGTGGAACTGGCGATAACGGCCTTTCTGAGGGCGCTCGTGGCGAAACATCGGGCCGATGTACCACAATTTCTGGGTCTGGCCACCACCGCTGATGCCATGCTCCAGAACAGCGCGTACGCACGCGGCGGTGCCTTCCGGACGCAGGGTCAGGGAGTCACCGTTACGGTCTTCAAAGGTGTACATCTCTTTTTCGACGATGTCGGTCACTTCACCGATGGAGCGCTTGAACAGCTCGGTGAATTCGACGATCGGCATGCGGATTTGCTTGTAACCGTAGTTATCCAGCAGACGCGCGACAGTAGCCTCGAAATAACGCCACAGGGGCGTCTGCTCAGGCAGGATGTCGTTCATGCCACGAATGGCTTGCAGAGACTTGCTCACATCTTTTCCTTAAATTCGCTCGATCAGCCGCGCGCGATCAGCGCTGCGTCAGCTTCGACCTTCTCGGCCGCTTTCTGGCGAATCAGCCTTTCCAGCTCATCCACCAGATTATCATTCGTCAATTTCTGCGACGGCTTGCCGTCGATGTAAATCAGGTTGGGCGTGCCACCGGTCAGGCCCACATGCGCCTCTTTGGCCTCACCCGGCCCATTGACCACACAACCGATCACCGCGACATCCAGCGGCACCAGCAGGTCTTCAAGGCGTACTTCCAGTTCGTTCATGGTTTTCACCACGTCGAAATTCTGCCGCGAGCAACTCGGGCAGGCAATGAAATTGATGCCACGGGAGCGCAAATGCAGGGATTTGAGAATGTCGTAGCCGACTTTCACTTCCTCTACCGGGTCTGCCGCCAGGGAGATACGAATAGTATCGCCAATCCCTTCGGCCAGCAGCATACCGAGACCCACCGCAGATTTCACTGTGCCTGAACGCAAACCACCGGCTTCGGTGATGCCCAAGTGCAACGGCTGGACAATCTCCTTGGCCAGCAAGCGGTAGGCTTCTACCGCCATAAAGACGTCGGAGGCCTTTACGCTGACCTTGAAGTCCTGGAAGTTCAAGCGTTCGAGGTGCTCAACATGACGCAGCGCGGACTCGACCAGTGCGGCCGGGGTCGGCTCGCCGTATTTCTTTTGCAGGTCTTTTTCCAGGGAACCGGCATTGACGCCAATACGAATCGGGATCCCGCGGTCACGGGCGGCATCCACCACAGCGCGCACCCGGTCTTCGCGACCGATGTTGCCCGGGTTGATCCGCAGGCAATCGACGCCCAATTCGGCCACGCGCAGGGCAATCTTGTAGTCGAAGTGGATATCGGCGACCAAAGGTACCTTGACCAGTTGCTTGATGCGGCCGAAAGCCTCGGCAGCGTCCATGTCTGGAACGGAAACCCGCACGATATCGACACCGGCAGCTTCCAGGCGGTTGATCTGGGCGACGGTCGCCGCGACGTCATTGGTGTCGCTGTTGGTCATGCTCTGTACCGCGATGGGGGCATCGCCACCCACCGGCACCGAGCCGACCCAAATTTTGCGCGATACGCGACGTTTGATTGGAGATTCGCCGTGCATGACTATTGTCCCAACTTCAAGCGAGCAGTCTCGCCACTGGTGAACGGCGCCACGTCCACAGGCTGGCCGTTGTAGGCCACTTGCGCGCCACGGGCAAAGCCCAGACGCAGCGTCAAAGGAGCCTTGCCGCCCTGATCAAGAGTATCTCCCTTACGCTTCAGGCCGCTAAACAGTACCTTGCCATTGCCATCGGTGACTTGCGTCCAGCAGTCAGCGACATAGGTAATCTGTACTCGCCCATCGCCTGCCACCAACGCAGGCGCTGTAGGCGCTGTAACCGGCGGCGCAACAGGTGCGACCGGAGCAGGAGCAGGCGCCGTTGGAGTGGCGGGTACAACCGGGGCTGGTACAGCAGCGGTAACAGCCGGGTCGGCGCTGGTTTCGGCAGCCGGCTCTCCAGCCTGCAGTTCCAGATTGGCCTGACCTTCAGGCGCCGTCTGCCCCTGAACCACTGCCTGGTCTTCCGGCTCGTCCAGAGGGTGAATCTGGGTGGTGCCGTCGGCGCTTTCGACTTCGACGTGCTCCATCGCGTTGCTGGCTAGGTCCTTGGAACGCAAGGTCGTCTGGTCCTGCCACCAGATAAAACCACCACCGATCACGGCTATCAGCAACAACAGGCTGACAATTCGTAAAATCGTGTGGGAAACCCGTACCGGCTCTTCAATATGGCCCAGGCCATGGACATTGCTACCCTGGGAATCGGTACCGGTGAATTGGTCGAACTTCTGAACCAGCTCGGTCTGGTCAATGCCCAGCAACTTGGCGTAGGCACGAATATAACCCCGGGCAAACGTATGCCCTGGCAGTTTGCCGAACTCGCCAGCCTCCAGGTTGCTCAATGAACTCACGGTCAGATTGAGCTTGAGGGCCACTTCTGCCAGCGACCAGCCATTGCTTTCACGAGCCTGACGCAAAGTCTCGCCTGGGTTTACGCGATTAGCTGCTTCAACTTCCGGGTGCGCCGCTTTCATTATTGCTCCGACAGGTATTGCTGATATTCCGGCGTACCGGGATAGAGTCGTTCTAATTGCTGGCCAAAACGTGCGGCCTTGTCGCGTTCTTCATGAACCGTCGCCAAGCGCACACCGAGTAATAGACTACGTGCATTTTGCCCGCTGAGCAGGCTAAAACGCTCGTAATAGTCACGTGCCGGCACATAATGCCTATCTTCGAAGGACAACTCAGCCATTTCGAGTAGAGCCCGTGGCTGGCGTTGGTTCAGGTGCAAGGCTTTTTCCAACTGTTGACGTGCGCTGACGCGCTGGCCCAGAAGCAGTGAGGTCACCCCAAGGTTCTCGAAAACCCGCGAACGCTCAGGGTAAAGGGCATCGGCTGCCGCTTGCTGGAAATAACGGGATGCCTGGTCATAACGTTTCTGCTCGAACAGGAAGCTGCCGTAATTATTCAGCAGCCGAGGGTCGGCAGGACGAGAGGCCAGGGCCTTGTTGAAGTAATTATCGGCCAGTTCGGGCTCAGCCTGAGCCTGGAATACCATAGCCAATGCAGCATTGGCATCGGCATCGCTGTCATCCAGTTCAAGGGCCTTCTTCAATGGCACCTTCGCCTGCTCGCTCATCCCCTGGCGCAAATAGCCCAAGCCCAACTGAACGTAAGCGGCACGCGCCTCGTCACGACCCTTGCTGGTTTGCAAAGGGCTCTCATGGCCCGATGAAACACAACCAGTCACAAGACTGGCAACCAGCAACAGCAGCGCAAGGCGCAAGGGCATAGAGTTCCTCTCTCAGGTTCGAGTCACGGCGTTTTGCGGCATATCGCTGTCGGCGCTCAATTCACGCACGGCGATATAACGTTCGCTGCGACGGGTGCGATCCAGCACCTGTCCTACCAATTGGCCACAAGCAGCATCGATGTCTTCACCACGGGTGGTGCGAACGGTGACATTGAAACCTGCTTGGTGCAGTTGATCCTGGAAACGGCGAATGGCGTTGTTGCTCGGCCGCTCGTAGCCAGAATGGGGAAACGGGTTAAACGGAATCAGGTTGATCTTGCACGGGATGTTCTTGAGCAACTCGATCATCTCGACCGCGTGCTCGACCTTGTCGTTGATGTCCTTGAGCAAGGTGTACTCGATGGTCAGCACGCGCTTTTCGCCCAGGGACGACATGTAGCGCTGGCAAGACTCGAGCAGCATCTTAAGCGGATATTTTTTGTTGATCGGCACCAATTGGTTACGCAATGCGTCATTAGGTGCGTGCAGGGACAACGCCAGGGAGACGTCGATGTGCTTGGACAGCTCATCGATCATCGGCACCACGCCGGAGGTCGACAGGGTCACACGGCGCTTGGAGATGCCGTAGCCCAGGTCGTCCATCATCAGGTGCATGGCGGCAACGACGTTGTCGAAGTTCAGCAGCGGCTCACCCATGCCCATCATCACCACGTTGGTGATGGCACGGTCGACGGTTGCCGGGACGCTGCCAAAGGATTTGTTGGCAATCCACACCTGGCCGATGACTTCGGCGGCGGTGAGGTTGCTATTGAAGCCTTGCTTGCCGGTGGAGCAGAAGCTGCAGTCCAGGGCACAGCCTGCCTGGGACGAAACGCACAACGTGCCGCGTTTGCCCTGGGGAATGTAGACCGTCTCGACGCAACTGCCGGACGCCACGCGCACCACCCATTTACGGGTACCGTCGGTAGAGATGTCCTCACTGACGACTTCAGGGCCGCGAACTTCGGCAATGGCCTTGAGTTTGTCGCGCAGGACCTTGCTGACATTCGTCATGGCGTCGAAATCATCGACGCCAAAGTGGTGAATCCACTTCATTACCTGACCGGCACGGAAACGCTTCTCCCCGATTGAGTCGAAGAATTTTTCCATTTCCTGTTGAGTCAGACCCAGCAGGTTGGTTTTTACAGTCGATGTAGTCATGGATTCACCTTCGCTCTTTAAGCCAATGCTTAGCGAGCGGTTACTTCAGTAGCAGCGAAAAAGTAAGCGATTTCGCGAGCAGCAGCGGCTTCGGAATCCGAACCGTGAACAGCGTTGGCGTCGATGGATTCAGCGAAGTCAGCACGGATGGTGCCGGCAGCAGCTTCTTTAGGGTTGGTAGCACCCATCAGCTCACGGTTCAGAGCGATAGCGTTTTCGCCTTCCAGGACCTGAACAACAACAGGACCGGAGATCATGAAGGCAACCAGGTCGCCGAAGAAACCACGAGCGCTGTGCTCAGCGTAGAAGCCTTCAGCTTCGGCTTTGGACAGTTGCTTGAGTTTCGAAGCTACAACCTTCAGGCCGGCTTTTTCGAAACGAGTGGTGATCTCGCCGATGACGTTTTTTGCAACAGCGTCAGGCTTGATGATAGAGAAAGTACGTTGAACAGCCATGGTGTAACTCCAGAAGCGGTAATTTACGAAAAATTAAACCCGCGAATTATACGCGGGTTCTTGGGTATTGCCTAACCTGCGGGGATGATCAGTCGATTTCTTCGATCCAGAGAGCCTGGACCGCTTCCAATACCTTCTCGCCGCAACGGCCGCTGGTATTGTCGAAATCAGGCAGCTCCATGATCCATCGCTGCAGGTCGACGAAATTGACAGACATCGGATCCACATCCGGCTTGGCCTCGGCCAATTCCTCCGCAATGCGTTGTACATCATTCCAGCCATAACTCATGACAGTCCTACCAGTCAGTGCGGTGCTTCGGCCGCATGGTTGAGCGAATATTTCGGAATTTCGACGGTAAGGTCTTCCAGACCCACTTTCGCCTGACAGCTCAGGCGCGATGTCGGCTCCAGCCCCCATGCCCTATCAAGATAGTCCTCTTCCAGCTCATCAGCCTCTTCAAGGCTATTGAAACCTTCACGAATGATGCAGTGACAGGTGGTACAGGCGTTGACCCCACCACAGGCACTTTCGATCTCGATGTGGTGGTCATGTGCGACTTCGAGAAGGGACTTGCCGGTCTCAGCCTCCACGACCATACCGTCCGGACAATGCTCGGCGTGTGGCAGAAAAATGACCTGCGGCATCAGTTATTCCTCAATTTCATTCAGGTTGCGTCCCGCCAGGGCGGCTTTTACCGTCTGGTCCATACGGCGGGCGGCAAAGGCATCGGTTACTTGCGAAAGGCGCTTGGTCTGTTGTTCGATGGCATAACCATCGGTGCCTTTCATCAACTCGGCCAATTCCTGCATCTGCAGGTCGATGACCATACGCTCTTCGGCATCCAGCAGGCGCTCGCCGTCGGCATCAAGCGCACCCTGCACCGCTTCGAGCAGGCGCTGGGCGTCGACTTGTTGCTCACGCAGTACGCGGGCGACCTTGTCATCACCGGCATACTGGAACGAATCCTTGAGCATCCTGGCGATTTCGCCGTCGGTCAGGCCATAGGAAGGCTTGACCTGGATGCTGGCTTCAACGCCCGAACCCAGCTCACGAGCAGCCACGCTGAGCAGGCCGTCGGCGTCGACCTGGAAGGTCACGCGAATCTTCGCCGCACCGGCGACCATGGCCGGAATACCGCGCAGCTCAAAACGCGCCAGGGAGCGGCAATCGCTGATCAGCTCGCGCTCACCTTGCAGTACGTGGATCATCATGGCCGACTGGCCATCTTTGTAGGTCGTGAAGTCCTGGGCGCGGGCAACGGGGATGGTGGTGTTGCGCGGAATCACCTTCTCCATCAGCCCGCCCATGGTTTCCAGCCCCAGGGACAACGGAATCACGTCGAGCAGAAGCAATTCGCCACCATCACGCTTATTGCCTGCGAGCGTATCGGCCTGGATCGCAGCCCCAATGGCCACCACTTGATCCGGGTCGATTTCGGTCAATGGCTGGCGACCAAAGGCTTCGGCAACGGCTTCGCGAACACGGGGAACGCGGGTCGAACCACCGACCATGACCACCGCACCGACATCTTCCAGCTCGATACCGGAGTCACGAACGGCGCGGCGGCAGGCTTTCAGGCTGCGGGCAACCATCGGCTCGATCAACGAATCGAAGGCTTCGCGCGTCAGCTGGGCCGACCAAGTGCCGTAGGAGACTTCAACGGATGCAGCGTCACTCAGCGCCTCTTTAGCGGCACAGGCGGTTTGCAGCAGGTTGCGCTGTGCGCCTGGGTCCAGGTCAGCAGACAAACCGGCGCTGGTGATGATCCAGCCCGCGATGGCGTGGTCGAAGTCATCACCGCCCAGGGCACTGTCGCCGCCGGTAGCCAATACCTCAAAGACACCGCCAGTCAGGCGCAGGATCGAAATATCAAAAGTGCCGCCGCCCAGGTCATAGATGGCGACCAAGCCTTCAGCGTGCTGGTCCAGGCCATAAGCCACAGCCGCTGCAGTCGGCTCATTGAGCAGGCGCAGCACATTAAGGCCGGCGAGTTTCGCCGCGTCCTTGGTGGCTTGGCGCTGAGCATCGTCGAAATAAGCCGGAACGGTGATCACCGCACCCACCAGTTCGCCGCCCAAGGTCGTCTCTGCACGCTGGCGCAGGACCTTGAGGATATCCGCCGACACCTCCACCGGGCTTTTGGGCCCCTGGACAGTGTCGATGAACGGCATATGGGATTCGCCACCGATAAAGCGGTACGGCAGTTGTTCGCCCAATTGCTTGACGTCGGACAACCCACGACCCATCAAGCGCTTGACCGACAACACCGTATTCAGCGGATCGGTAGACGCCGCGAGCTTCGCTGACTCGCCCACTTCGGTGCGATCGGCGTGATAGCGCACGGCGGACGGCAGGATGACTTGGCCATCTGCGTCAGGCAGCGGCTCGGAGAGGCCGCTGCGCAACGCAGCAACCAGTGAATTGGTGGTACCCAAGTCAATACCAACCGCCAGGCGACGCTGGTGCGGTTGAGGACTTTGGCCGGGTTCGGCGATCTGCAGTAGGGCCATGGTAATCAGGTCTTATCTGTCTATCAGGCGTGCAACATGGGCAGCACTGGGTTAATCGTCGAGGCGCTCTTCTAGCTGGCGCACTTCGTAGGTGAGCTTGTCGAGGAACTGCATGCGCCGCATCAGGCGTTCGGCCTGCTCGCGTTGCGCTGCATCATCCCAACAGGCTGCGAAGCTTTCGTTGAGTTCATCCTGGGCCACTTTCAGACGGTGCTTGAAGACTGCGACACCAGCCAGATCGGCTGCGTCTTGCAGATCTTCGAGCTCTTCGCGCCACTGCATCTGCTGCAACAGGAAATCAGGGTCATGCACCGTGACCTCAAGCGGCAACTCGCGACCACCCATGGCGAGCAGGTAACGCGCGCGCTTGGGAGGGTTTTTGAGCGTCTGATAAGCCTCATTGAGGCTGGCTGATTGCTCCAACGCCAAGCGCTGCTCGCGTTCGGAAGCGTCAGCAAAGCGGTCCGGATGCACCCCACGCGCCAATTCACGGTAGCGCGTGGCAAGCTGCTCAAGGTCCAGCCGGAAACTCGGCTGCAGCTCGAATAAAGCGAAATGACAAGGAGTACCCACAATCAGCCTCAGATATTGAAGCTTTCGCCGCAGCCACATTCACCGCGCACGTTAGGGTTGTTGAACTTGAAACCTTCGTTCAACCCTTCCTTGACGAAATCGAGTTCGGTACCGTCCAGGTAAGACAGGCTTTTCGGGTCGATGATCACTTTCTCACCATGACTTTCGAACACCTGATCTTCCGCAACCACCTCGTCGACAAACTCCAGCACATAGGCAAGGCCGGAGCAGCCTGTAGTGCGAACACCCAGACGAATCCCCTCACCTTTGCCGCGCCCATCCAGGGAGCGTCGCACGTGCCGCGCAGCCGCTTCTGTCATGCTGATAGCCATCGTTGACTCCTTACTCGTCGCCAAATGCTTAGATCAAGCCTTTCTTCTGCTTGTAGTCGCGAACGGCCGCCTTGATGGCGTCTTCCGCGAGTACCGAGCAGTGGATTTTCACTGGCGGCAGAGCCAATTCTTCGGCCAACTGAGTGTTCTTGATGGTCTCCGCTTCATCCAGAGTCTTGCCTTTCATCCACTCGGTCGCCAGGGAGCTGGAGGCGATAGCCGAACCGCAGCCGTAGGTCTTGAACTTGGCGTCTTCGATGATGCCCTGCTCGTTGACCTTGATCTGCAGGCGCATGACATCGCCGCACGCCGGAGCGCCGACCATGCCGGTGCCGACATCAGGGTCTTCCGCGTTCATCTTGCCGACGTTGCGCGGGTTTTCGTAATGGTCGATGACCTTTTCGCTGTAAGCCATGGTACTGAATCCTCACTCATCAGGGCCGCTCTGAACCCTGTAGAAACGTCTGCGTTTACGCCACGTTCCTACAAAGCCTGGTGGTGGCGGCTTCTTTGTTTAGTGTGCCGCCCACTCGATCTTGGAAATATCGATACCGTCTTTGAACATGTCCCATAGCGGCGACAAGGTGCGCAACTTGGTAACGGCCTCGCAGACTTTCTGCGCGGCGTAGTCAACTTCTTCTTCGGTAGTGAAACGGCCGAACGTAAAGCGGATCGAGCTGTGTGCCAGTTCGTCGTTGCGACCCAAGGCGCGCAACACGTAGGACGGCTCAAGGGAGGCCGAAGTACAGGCCGAGCCGGACGAAACCGCCAGGTCCTTGAGTGCCATGATCAGCGACTCGCCTTCGACGTAGTTGAAGCTCAAATTCAGGTTGTGCGGTACACGGGCAGTCATGCTGCCATTGATGTACAGCTCTTCAAGGTTCTCGACCTGCTTGTAGAAGCGATCGCTCAGGGCCTTGATGCGCACGTTTTCGGCAGCCATGTCTTCCTTGGCTACACGAAAGGCTTCGCCCATGCCGACGATCTGGTGGGTCGCCAGGGTGCCGGAACGCATGCCGCGCTCGTGACCACCGCCGTGCATGGTGGCTTCGATCCGTACACGAGGCTTGCGGCTCACGTAGAGGGCACCGATACCTTTAGGACCGTAGGTCTTGTGGGCAGAGAACGACATCAGGTCGACTTTAAGCTTCGACAGATCGATATCAACTTTACCGGTGGACTGAGCAGCATCGACGTGCAGCAGAACGCCTTTGGAGCGGGTCAGCTCGCCAATGGCTGCGATATCGTTGACGGTGCCGATTTCGTTGTTCACGTGGATGACGGAAACCAGGATGGTGTCTTCACGCATCGCGGCTTCGATCATCGCAGGGGTCACAATGCCATCAGTCGTCGGCTCAAGGTAGGTGATCTCAAACCCTTCACGCTCCAGTTGGCGCATGGTGTCAAGGACAGCCTTGTGCTCGATCTTGGTGGTGATCAGGTGCTTGCCCTTGGTCGCGTAGAAATGCGCCGCGCCCTTGATTGCCAGGTTGTCGGACTCGGTGGCACCGGAGGTCCAGACGATTTCACGCGGATCGGCGTTGACCAGGTCGGCGACCTGGCGACGAGCGTTTTCCACGGACTCTTCAGCTTTCCAGCCGAAGACGTGGGAACGGGACGCCGGGTTGCCGAAGTTTCCGTCAACCAGAAGGCATTCGCTCATCTTTTGCGCGACACGCGGATCAACCGGGGTGGTCGCTGAATAATCAAGGTAAATCGGCAACTTCATGGACTTTCTCCTAAATCAGGCTGGCTGGCGTACCGTTAGCTCTTCGGCTGTCACTCGACGGCGGACGCTTCAATCTTGTCCAGACGCGGCGCCTTTGTGCTATTGCAACGGCGCTGGTCCTGACGCTGGGCTACTTCTTGTACCTCACGGCGAGTCACAAGGTCAGCCAAGCTGATACCACTCAAAAATTCATGGATCTGCAGGCTCAGATCACACCACAGGTGATGGGTCAGGCAGGTGTCGCCGCCATGACAGTCACCCTGGCCCTGGCATTTGGTGGCGTCGACGGACTCATTGACCGCGTCAATCACCTGGGCTACTTGGATACCCTGCATATCGCGGGACAGTTGATAGCCACCCCCTGGGCCACGAACACTGGAAACCAGGTTGCTGCGACGTAATTTGGCGAACAACTGCTCGAGGTACGACAAGGAAATACCTTGGCGCTCGGAAATATCAGCCAGGGACACCGGCCCATTTTGCGCGTGCAGGGCCAAGTCAAGCATGGCGGTCACCGCGTATCGGCCTTTTGTAGTCAGTCTCATGGACAAGTACCAAGGTGTTTCAGAATGGGGACAAGTATGCGATTCCCGAGTATTTAAGTCAACTATAAGACCTAGTACTTTAGTCAGGAATACCCATAAAAAGGGCGCGCGAATCATAGCAGGAAGGGGTGGGGTCGAACAGCGCAACCGAGCTTGCATCGATCAACCGCAGGAGCGAGCTTGCTCGCGAAGATCATCAACGATAACGCCGCGCACCTGGTTTAACGCGGCGCTCCCAGGCTCTTCGCGAGCAAGCTCGCGCCTACAGAGGTGGATCAGCCCGTCTTTGTGGCGGTTTCGTCCTTGATCTCGGCGAAGTCTTCGTCGCGCAACTCCGGCAGGTCCTTGGCGCAGTAGCTGCTCCCCAGGTCCTTCAGCGCGCCGCACATGCCATCAAGCTTGCCGTCCACCGCCTGCAGGTGATCGAGCAACTGACCAATGGCGCGCGCCACCGGATCAGGCATGTCTTCACTGACACCATAAGCGTCGAAGCCGATTTTCTCGGCCATGGCCTTGCGCTTGGCTTCCTGCTCACCAGTAGCATCCGGCTTGACGATGATCCGCCCCGGAATACCAACGACAGTCGCGCCAGGCGGCACAGCCTTGGTGACCACGGCATTGGAACCAACCTTGGCACCCGCACCCACCGTAAACGGGCCAAGCACCTTGGCGCCCGCCCCCACCACCACACCATTTTCCAGTGTCGGGTGGCGCTTACCCTTGTTCCAGGTGGTGCCGCCCAAGGTCACACCCTGGTACAAGGTCACGTCGTCACCAATCTCGGCGGTTTCACCGATAACAATGCCCATGCCATGGTCGATAAAGAATCGACGCCCCACCTTGGCCCCCGGGTGAATCTCGATCCCGGTCAACCAACGACCAAAGTTCGATACCAATCGCGCCAGCCATTTCCAACCCATGCCCCACAGGGCACCGGACAGGCGATGGATCCAGATCGCATGCATGCCCGGGTAGCAGGTCAGCACCTCAAAGGCGTTGCGCGCCGCCGGATCACGATGAAACACGCTCTGGATATCTTCTCGCAAACGCTCGAACATTTTTAATCCTTCCGCTTAAGAAGCTCGCCACGGGCCGCTTTCTGGGTTTCCGTGAGGATGCCACGCAATATATTCATTTCTGCCCGGCTGACCGAGCTGCGTCCGTATAACCGGCGCAGGCGCGCCATCAAGTGCCGTGGTTTTTCCGGATCGAGAAACTCAATGGCTACCAGGGTTTGCTCCAGGTGCTCATAGAATCGCTCCAGCTCGTCCATGGTGGCCAACTCGCCACTTTTGCTCGACGCAACCTCATCCTTTTCTACCTTGCTCGGCTGACCCTCTGCCGCCAGCCAGGCCATGCGCACTTCGTAGCTCAACACCTGCACCGCCGCCCCGAGGTTCAGCGAGCTGAATTCGGGGTCTGAGGGGATATGCACGTGATAATGACATCGCTGCAGCTCGTCATTGGTCAGTCCAGAGTCTTCACGGCCGAATACCAAGGCAATTTCAGCACCACCAGCAGCCTCCTCGACCACCTTGGTGCCGCACTCACGGGGATCAAGCAGCGGCCAGGGGATACGCCGGTCGCGAGCACTGGTACCGAGCACCAGATTGCAGCCCACGAGAGCATCCTCCAGAGTGGCAACGACTTGCGCACTGGCAAGAAGGTCATTGGCGCCGGAAGCACGAGCATCGGCCTCATGGTGCGGAAACAGGCGCGGTTCGACCAGCACCAGGCGCGTCAGCCCCATGTTTTTCATGGCCCGCGCCACCCCGCCGATATTGCCGGGATGACTGGTATTGACGAGGACGACACGAATGTTTTGCAGCAAGGGAGGCGCTCTCGGACAAGGGAAAGGGGAGCAAATCTTACAGAACAGCCTAAGGTTATGCCATGAAAGCGAACGTCGTCCTTCACCTGAAGAAAGTTTCTGCTAGAATGCCCGGCTTTCTTTAACAACCTTAGGTGACACATCCATGCAGCCCATGCTGAATATCGCGCTGCGCGCCGCCCGCAGCGCCAGTGAATTGATCTTCCGCTCCATCGAGCGCCTGGATACCATCAAGGTCGACGAAAAAGACGCCAAGGATTATGTATCCGAGGTGGATCGCGCTGCCGAACAGAAAATCATCGACGCACTGCGCAAGGCCTACCCTACCCACGGCATCCTCGGCGAAGAAACCGGCCTGCACAAAGGTAGCGGCGAAGGCGAAGACTACCTGTGGATCATCGACCCACTGGACGGTACCACCAACTTCCTGCGTGGCATCCCGCACTTTGCCGTGAGCATTGCCTGCAAATACCGCGGCCGCCTGGAACATGCTGTTGTGCTGGATCCGGTTCGCCAGGAAGAATTCACCGCCAGCCGTGGCCGTGGCGCCCAGCTGAATGGTCGCCGCCTGCGTGTCAGCGGTCGTACCAGCCTGGACGGCGCCCTGCTGGGTACCGGCTTCCCCTTCCGCGACGACCAGATGGACAACCTGGAAAACTACCTGGGCATGTTCCGCGCCCTGGTAGGCCAGACCGCCGGCATCCGTCGCGCGGGCGCAGCAAGCCTGGACCTGGCTTACGTTGCCGCCGGTCGTTTTGATGCGTTCTGGGAATCGGGCCTGTCTGAATGGGACATGGCGGCAGGCGCGCTGCTGATTCAAGAAGCGGGCGGCCTGGTGAGCGACTTCACCGGCGGTCATGACTTCCTGGAAAAAGGCCACGTGGTTGCTGGCAACACCAAATGCTTCAAGGCAGTACTGACGGCGATCCAGCCGCACCTGCCGGCCTCGCTGAAGCGCTAAGCGAGCGAGCACAAAAAAAGCACCTTTAGGGGTGCTTTTTTATGCCTGGGATTTGTGATCGCTCCCATACGAAGTGGGAACGATCAACCGCAGTTACTGCTGGTTCTGGCTCAGGACAAGACGCCCTTCCTTATCGACCGGAATCTCGCCGCCTGGATCTCGATCCATACGCACCGAGCCTTCCTTGCCGTCCAGGGTGTAACGCACGTCATACCCGACAACCTTGTCACTGATGTCATTCACAGTGTTACAACGGGTCTGGGTCGTGGTGTAGGTATCCCGGTTCTGCATGCCTTCCTGAACCTTGTTACCAGCATAACCACCACCGACCGCACCCGCCACGGTAGCCAATTTCTTACCATTACCGCCACCGATCTGGTTACCCAGCAGACCACCCGCCAGGGCACCCACCACCGTACCGGCAATTTGATGCTGATCTTGCACCGCACGCTGCCGGGTCACAGTGACATCCTTGCAGACCTCACGAGGGGTTTTGATCTGGGTTTTCACCGGCTGTACCGCCAGCACTTGCGCATACTCAGGGCCGCTATTTACCAGGCTGTAGGTGGCAACAGCACCCCCGGCAGTCACACCGACAGCACCCAATACCGCACCAACCAGCAACGACTTGTTCACATGAACCTCCTGACCATCACAAGCGGACCGAAACGTCCGCGCTATACCCAGCCTTGGAGCAAAAAAAAAGGCGCGAGTTCAATATTCGCGCCTTCTTTGTAACAAACAGATCAACAAGCGCCCATCAAGGACGGTCGTCGACCTCCTTGTCCGTCACGGCCGGGGGGATCAAATCCTCACTGCTGAGGTTCAGCCAGATCAGCACCACGTTAGCGATGTAGATCGACGAGTAGGTACCCGCCAGCACGCCGATAAACAGCGCCAGGGAGAAGCCCCACAGGTTGTCGCCACCGAACACCATCAGCGCGGCAATCGCCAGCAAGGTGGAGATCGATGTCGCCATGGTTCGCAGCAAGGTCTGGGTGGTGGAGATGTTGATATTCTCGATCAACGTCGCCTTGCGCAGCACCCGAAAGTTCTCACGAACCCGGTCGAATACCACAATGGTGTCGTTGAGGGAGTAACCAATAATTGCCAGCACCGCCGCCAATACCGTCAGGTCGAAGGTAATCTGGAAATAGGCCAGGATACCCACGGTTACGATCACGTCGTGGATCAGCGAGACAATGGCGCCTACCCCGAACTTCCACTGAAAGCGGAAAGCCAGGTAGATCATGATGCCAACCAGCGCCATCAGCATGCCGAGGCCGCCCTGGTCACGCAGTTCTTCACCGACTTGCGGGCCGACGAACTCGACGCGCTTGACCGACGCCGGGTTGTCGCCGCCGACCTTCTGCAAGGCCTCGGCTACCTGATGCCCCAGTTGCGGGTCTTCGCCCGGCATGCGCACCAGCAGGTCGGTGGTCGCACCAAAGCTCTGCACGATGGCGTCGTTATAGCCAGCCTTGCTCAGCTCGTTGCGCACCTGGGTAACATCGGCCGGCTTCTCGTAGGTCAGCTCGATGAGCGTACCGCCGGTGAAGTCCAGACCATAGTTCAACCCCTTATGAAACCAACTGAACAACGCCAGAACGGTAAGGAGCACAGTGACGCCGAACGCTACGTTGCGAACGCCCATGAAGTTGATTGTACGTAACATGGCAGCCCCTTAAATCCACAACTTCTTGAAGTCACGCCCGCCAAAGATCAGGTTGACCATTGCGCGGGTCACCATGATGGCCGTGAACATCGAGGTAAAGATACCGAGGGACATGGTCACCGCAAAACCTTTGACCGGGCCGGTGCCCATGGCAAAGAGAATCCCGCCGACCAGCAATGTGGTCAGGTTGGAGTCGAGAATCGCAGTAAATGCCCGGCCGAAGCCTTCATTGATAGCCCGTTGCACGCTCATGCCCCCCGCAATTTCTTCACGAATACGCGAGAAGATCAGCACGTTGGCATCCACCGCCATCCCCATGGTGAGCACGATACCGGCGATACCTGGCAGGGTCAGTGTAGCGCCCAGCAGCGACATCAGCGCCAGCAGCAGCACCATGTTCACCCCCAGCGCAACCGTGGCGATCACGCCGAAGAAGCGATAGATGGCGATGATGAACAGCGACACGAACAGCATGCCCCACAAGGAAGCATCGATACCCTTGGTGATGTTGTCGGCACCCAGGCTCGGGCCAATGGTGCGCTCTTCAGCAAAGTACATTGGCGCCGCCAGGCCACCAGCACGCAGCAACAGCGCCAGCTCGGACGATTCGCCCTGGCCGTTCAGGCCGGTGATGCGAAATTGAGCACCCAGCGGCGACTGGATAGTCGCCAGGCTGATGATCTTTTTCTCTTCCTTGAAGGTCTGTACCGGCACGTCTTTCTCGACACCGTTGACCATTTGCTTGGTGTAAGTCGTGACCGGGCGCTGCTCGATGAAGATCACCGCCATGCTGCGACCGACATTGTTGCGGGTTGCACGGCTCATCAGCTCGCCACCATGACCATCCAGGCGGATGTTCACTTCAGGCGTGCCTTGCTCGCCGAAACCGGCCTTGGCATCGGTCACCTGATCACCGGTGATGATCAGGCCACGCTCGATCTGGGCTGTAGGACGGTTACCTTCGCGAAACTCGAAGGTTTCGGAAGTGGCTTTCGAAGCGCCAGGCTCTGCAGCCAGACGAAACTCGAGGTTGGCTGTTTTACCCAGGATCCGCTTGGCTTCAGCGGTGTCCTGCACACCTGGCAGCTCAACCACGATGCGGTTGGCACCCTGGCGCTGAACCAGCGGCTCGGCCACGCCCAGCTCGTTGACGCGATTACGTACCGTGGTCAAGTTCTGCTTGATGGAGTATTCGCGGATTTCCGCCAGCTTGGCCGGGGTCATCGCCAGACGCAGAACCGCCTGACCATTGAGGTCGGCCGGCACAATGTCGAAATCGGTGAAATTCTTGCGGATCAGCGCACGGGCCTGTTCACGAAGCGCTTCGTCAGCAAAACCCAACTGGATGGCGCCGTTGAGCTGCGGCAGGCTGCGATAACGCAGACGCTCTTTACGCAGCAGGCTCTTCACATCGCCTTCGTAGACTTTCAGGCGTGCGTCGAGGGCCTTGTCCATGTCCACTTCCAGCAGGAAGTGCACACCACCGGACAAATCCAGGCCCAGCTTCATCGGGTGCGCGCCAATATTGCGCAACCAGGCTGGGGTGGTTTGTGCCAGGTTCAGCGCGACGACGTAGTCATCACCCATGACCTTGCGCACAACATCCTTGGCCGGCAATTGGTCTTCTTGCTTGGTCAGGCGCAACAAGCCGCCTTTCGCATCAGCAGCCAATGTTGCCGCTTTAACCTGGATACCCGCGTCGGTGAGCGCTTTGCTCGTGCGGTCCAGGTCAGCCTGAGTGACCTGCAACGCCGTACTGGCACCACTGATCTGGATCGCCGGATCATCAGGATAGAGATTGGGAGCGGAATAAATAAAACCGATCGCCAGCACCGCCAGGATCAGTACGTATTTCCACAGAGGGTATTTGTTCAGCATCACGCCGCCCGCTTATAACGCGGGGCGCCTTGCGCGCCCCGTCGATTGGTAAAAGTTGGTACTTAGATCGCCTTGAGCGTGCCTTTTGGCAGCGTGGCGGCGATGGCGCCTTTCTGGAACTTCATTTCTACGGTGTCAGAGACTTCCAGTACCACGAAAGCGTCGGAAACCTTGGTGATCTTGCCCGCGATACCGCCGGTGGTCACCACTTCGTCACCTTTCTGCAAGCTGCCCAGCAGGTTCTTCTGCTCTTTGGCGCGCTTGGCCTGTGGACGCCAGATCATCAGGTAGAAGATGACCAGGAAGCCGACAAGGAAAATCCACTCAAAACCACCACCCATAGGGCCGGCAGCGGCCGGTGCAGCGGCATCAGCCATGGCATTAGAGATAAAAAAGCTCATTTAGCACTCCAGTTGCGAATAGTGAATCTTAGGGTCGGAAAACTCAGTCCAAGGGCGGCACAGGGAGCCCGCGCTTGGCATAGAAGGCATCGACGAAGGCGGCCAATGTACCCTGTTGAATAGCCTCGCGCAAACCAGCCATCAGGACTTGGTAGTGACGCAAATTGTGGATGGTATTCAACATGCTACCCAGCATTTCCCCGCATTTGTCCAGATGGTGCAGATAAGCACGGGAGAAGTTCTGGCAGGTGTAGCAATCACAGGTGGGATCCAGCGGCGAATCATCATGGCGATGGAACGCGTTACGGATCTTCAACACGCCGGTATCGATGAACAGATGCCCATTGCGGGCATTACGGGTTGGCATCACGCAATCGAACATGTCCACACCGCGGCGCACACCCTCTACGAGATCTTCCGGTTTGCCAACGCCCATAAGGTAACGAGGTTTGTCAGCCGGCATCAGGCCCGGCAGGTAATCCAGCACCTTGATCATTTCGTGCTTGGGCTCGCCCACCGACAAACCACCAATGGCCAGGCCGTCAAAACCGATCTTGTCGAGGCCTTCCAGGGAGCGTTTACGCAAGTTTTCGTGCATGCCGCCCTGAACAATTCCGAACAACGCGGCGGTGTTGTCGCCATGGGCATTCTTCGAGCGTTGGGCCCAGCGCAACGATAGCTCCATCGACACCCGCGCCACCTCTTCATCGGCCGGGTACGGCGTGCACTCGTCGAAAATCATCACGACGTCGGAGCCCAGGTCGCGCTGGACCTGCATCGACTCTTCCGGCCCCATGAACACCTTGGAACCGTCCACCGGCGAGGCGAAGGTCACGCCCTCCTCCTTGATCTTGCGCATGGCGCCAAGGCTGAACACCTGGAAACCACCGGAATCGGTGAGGATCGGGCCTTGCCACTTCATGAAGTCATGCAGGTCGCCGTGCTTTTTGATCACCTCAGTGCCCGGGCGCAGCCACAGGTGGAAGGTGTTGCCCAGGATCATCTCGGCGCCGGTGGCAACGATATCCCGGGGCAGCATGCCTTTGACCGTGCCGTAAGTACCGACCGGCATGAACGCCGGGGTTTCGACGGTACCACGCGGGAAGGTCAGGCGACCGCGACGGGCCTTGCCGTCGGTGGCCAGCAGTTCAAACGACATACGACTCATACTTGTTCCTCTGGGCCCGATTCTTTAGGGGCAGTCGGCGCCGGATTGCGGGTGATAAACATCGCATCACCGTAGCTGAAAAAACGGTATCCGTTATCGATGGCGGCTTGGTATGCGGCCATGGTTTCCGGGTAACCGGCAAATGCCGACACCAGCATCAACAGCGTGGATTCCGGCAAATGGAAATTGGTCACCAGGGCATCGACCACATGAAACGGCCGACCTGGGAAAATAAAGATATCGGTGTCGCCACTGAACGGCTTGAGTACGCCATTGCGGGCCGCGCTTTCCAGCGAACGCACGCTGGTGGTACCGACCGCCACCACTCGCCCACCGCGCGCCTTGCACGCGTTGACCGCATCGACAACCTCCTGGCTGACTTCCAGCCATTCGCTGTGCATATGATGGTCTTCGATGTTATCCACACGCACCGGCTGAAACGTCCCGGCCCCCACGTGCAGGGTCACATAGGCAGACTCGACACCCTTGGCAGCAATCGCATCCAGCAGCGGCTGATCAAAATGCAGCCCCGCCGTCGGCGCGGCTACGGCACCGAGGCGCTCGGAGTAAACCGTCTGATAGCGCTCGCGGTCCGAGTCTTCGTCCGGGCGGTCTATATAAGGAGGCAACGGCATATGGCCGACGCGCTCCAGCAGCGGCAACACTTCCTCGGCGAACTTGAGTTCGAACAACGCGTCATGGCGCGCAACCATCTCGGCTTCGCCACCACCGTCGATAAGGATGCTCGAACCCGGTTTCGGCGACTTGCTGGAGCGCACATGGGCCAGCACGCGATGACTGTCCAGCACCCGCTCCACCAGGATTTCCAGCTTGCCGCCGGAAGCCTTCTGGCCAAACAGCCGCGCCGGAATCACCCGGGTATTGTTGAAAACCATCAAATCGCCTGGGCGCAAATGCTCAAGCAAATCAGTGAATTGACGGTGTGCAAGGGCACCGCTGACCCCATCCAGGGTCAACAGTCGACTGGCGCGACGCTCGGCCAAAGGGTGGCGAGCGATCAGCGAATCCGGGAGTTCAAAAGTAAAGTCAGCAACGCGCATGATGGGGTTCGTCTAGCAGGGGCGGGAAGTCTAGCGGAAATAGTGAAAATAGACCATGAAACGTGATTGACCAACGGTAATCTCATCTCTATACTTCGCCGCCATTGAGCCCTGATGGCGGAATTGGTAGACGCGGCGGATTCAAAATCCGTTTTCGAAAGGAGTGGGAGTTCGAGTCTCCCTCGGGGCACCATCTTAAAGAAAGACCTTGAAATTCAAGGTCTTTTTTTTCGCCTGTAGAAAAGTGCTTATTGGCGGGCGCGTACCGAAAGCAGAGGAACCTGGACCATGGAATTGACGCTGGAAGCTGTTGCGCTTTTTGCTCTCAAGCTAGTGTATGAGACCGAAGGCGCGAGCCCGATTCTGCGGGATGACCTGGTCATGGATGGGTATGAGCGGGAGGTGTTTGGGTTGTTAGTGCGCCAGGGGGATTTGGCTGGGATTCAACTGAAGCTCGATGAGTGCCTGGCGTTGGCGCTCAAATCCTTGGGCAGCGCCAATACCGTGATGGGGCGCGAGCTGCAACGACTTACGGTGGACGTGTGCCAAGCGTCGACACTGGAGGAACTCAATGCCCCGCTCGACGCACTCAAGGACTACCTGAAAGCTATCCTGTAGCGCGCAACCTACCTCCGCCCTTCCACCGCCATCCGCACCGCCAGCCCCATCAACACCGACCCCATCAACCAGCGCTGCACCACCTGCCAACCGGGCCGGGTGACGAAAAACACCGCGATGGAGCCAGCCATGAGAGCAATCATCGAATTAACGCTCACGCTGATTAAAATCTGCGTAAAGCCCAGCACCAGGGATTGCGTCAGCACACTGCCGTGGCCGTTAAGGTCGATGAACTGGGGCAGCAACGACAAATACATCACCGCTACCTTGGGATTCAGCAGGCTGGTCAAAAAACCCATCATGAGCAGCTTGCGCGGACTGTCCTTGGGCAGGTCCCGGACCTGGAAGGGTGAACGGCCACCCGGCTTGAGCGCCTGCCAGGCCAGATAAACCAGATACAACGCGCCACCGAGTCGCAGCGCGTCGTATGCAAAAGGAACCGCCATCACTAACGCAGTGATACCCAATGCCGCGCATAGCATGTAAACGACAAAACCCAACGCAACACCGCCCAGGGAGATCAAACCGGCCGTACGTCCCTGGCAAATCGAGCGCGAAATGAGGTAAATCATGTTCGGACCAGGCGTCAGCACCATACCGAGTGAGATCAGGCCATAGGCAAGCAAACTGGACATATCGGGCATTGTTTAGCTCCTGGTTTTTTGTTGTGTCGGCGTGAAACCCTTGGCCAATGTTGTAGTGTTCGCCGCCATGGTAGGGTGTTGAAAAGGCGGGTGTTAGATACAGATTCGCGAGCAAAACGTCATACACAAGCGCGGGCGTTGACCGCCCCCTCACCCAAGGACAGGTACATGATCGACTTCAACAACAAAGGCTTCTTCAAGCTCAAACAAAACAACGAATACGCCGAACGTGTTGCTTCCCTGTTGCTGGATGACGAGCATGTAGTGGACGCCTACAAAGCCATGCGCGACGGTGTGGTCTTCACCACCAAGCGCATCATCGCGGTGAACGTGCAAGGGATTACCGGCAGCAAGAAGGACTTCACCTCGCTGCCGTATAAAAATATCGTGGCGTATTCGGTGGAAACGTCCGGGACGTTTGATCTGGATTCGGAGTTGGAAATTTATTTTTCGTCGCTGGGGAAGGTAAAGTTTGAGTTCACAGGGAAGACGTCGATTGTCGAGATCTCACGGCTCATTTCCAAACACCTGCTCACCTGACCCCACAATACTCGACACTACAGCCACAGAACTCATGCCCGTGATGGGCGAAAATGGTGAAACCATGGCCAGGTCGCCCCTGGTAAAAATTGACTTGAGCCACGTAAGCGCTCCCAACCAACTCCATGCCATCTTGAGCGCCGCACTCGGTTTCCCCGATTGGTACGGCCAAAACTGGGATGCGTTCTGGGATGCCATCACCAGTCTGGTGGAGATGCCGATCACACTGGAACTCGCAGGCTGGAGTGGTTTCTCGCAGCGTTTGCCCCGCGAAGCAACGCTCATGCAGCAGTGCCTCGCACAGATGACGGCCGAATACCCGGACCTGGCGCCTGAGGTTTATTACATCGATTAAAAACATGTGGGGTTAACTTAACTCCAATTACCCTACCCATTATTAGCCCCGCTAATTTCGCATTAGCTGAAATCATTAGAGCTAATCATCCTCAGACGCTAGAAATACCTCCACACTTCAAGTGCTTCGCTGCTCAAACGAAGCATTAGCGAGGCCCCATCCTCCCCAAGGAACCACCGATGTCGTCCGTCCGCCCCTTGATTACCCCGCAAATCGCCACCCAGGCCCCAGGTTTCAGGGCGTTGAGCATTTGTGTCAAAGCCGCGCCCCTCATCAATCCGGGCTTCGCCGAGAAAGCCTTGGCCGATGCGTGCCAAGTAGTGATGAGCAATGAACCGGCCTGGGCAAAGGTGCACTTAGGGGCTTGGGCCGAGGTGTTTCGTCGATTTGGGGCCAAACCCCAACGTACACCATGTTCTGCCGAGGCCTTGCGCAAACGGGTGCTGCGGGACGCCGGGCTACCGAGCATCGATCCCATCGTTGATCTCTACAATGCGATCAGCCTTGAGTATGCGGTTCCGGTCGGCGGCGAGAACCTTGCGACCTATGTGGGCACACCAAGGCTGGTGATCGCCGATGGCAGTGAGCTGTTCGATACTGTCAAGGAAGGGCAAACCGTCAATGAATCCCCTGAGCCGGGAGAGGTTGTCTGGCGCGATGATGTGGGCGTGACCTGCCGACGCTGGAACTGGCGCCAGGGCATCAGGACCCGCTTGAGTTCAGACGCCACCCGAATGTGGTTCATCCTGGAAAGCCTTCCGCAAATGCCGCTCGATGCGTTGCAGGAGGCTGGCGGGCGCTTGGTTGAGGGGCTTGGGATCATGATGCCAGGGGCACTTGTGGAGCAGGAACTCATCGGTGCGAAGGTGGGGTAGGCAGCCAGGAGACAAAAGACGCCATGTCCCGAGAGACACCCACAACATCACCTCATAAGGCCCAAGCACCTTACTCGTCTGCACCCATCCCTGCCGCATCAACATTTCAAGATAATTCCCTGCCTCCATCGGAGGCCGCTTCAAGGACCGCCTCTGTTTCTGCGCTGCAGCCAACACCGCTGCCTGATCCAAATCCCAAGAGTCCGTAAAAAAGGGACAGACCTTTACTTAGCAGGCTGCCCCTCTTTTTGCTAGTTGAACTCCTGCACCACTGTACTGGCCCATCATCCCCGCCCCCTTCGCAAATACCTGCAAAACAAAACGCTCCCACCCATCGCAGAAACCAAAACCACCACCCCATTCCCCACCAACCAAATCCCAAAATTCCGACTCTGATCCGCATCCCCCTCATAAAACGGTCCAAAGTAAGCAGACACTGCCATCACCACCCCGTTAAACACCCCAACCGCCACCGCCACCACCAAAGCCACAAACACCACGCCCTTGAAAACATTCATATAACCTTCCAAAACCAAATCTCCCTGGACTCGTGATAATCCGAGAACGTCCCCTCAATAGAAAACCCCAACTGAATACGCGGGTAGCTCAGCCAATCCGTCAACCGCCGCCCATTCCACAAGTCGATGTGGTCACCACTACGATTGCCGAACGTCTCGTTCCCCCGGCGCCAAAAGTCTTTGAAGAAGATAATGCCTTGCTGCCCGGCCAATTCATCCTCGAAATCTTCGGACTTTACCTTCTTTACACGCTACAAACCGGGGATGTTCGCGCTACTTAAAGCCTTGGCCATTTCCTCTGCCGCCAGCACATGCCCGTCACTCTTGGGGTGTTGCCAACAATAGCGCACGCCACTTAGGCTGCTCAGGTCGGCGCCTGATCTGCGCAGTGCCACGCCAAGGTTGATTGCACATTGGTCGCTGAAGTTCTTGGCGCCGCTGGTTCTACATGGGGCGGCGTCTCCGAAGATTTCCGGGTGGTTTTTCCATAGGGTGTTGAAGTTCAGCATTCGGCGTTTCCATCGCGTATTTTCACGCGACCGTAGCAAACGCTCATGTAGTGGTCAATTCAACGCTCTCCCGGAAAAAAACGGGAAAAAGTGACAGATTTACTTCTCCAACGAAGATCTGACTTTTCCCACACCCACCATCGAACAAAGCCAATTTCCGGTACCGATTCCCCCTCGTAGGCTTACTTCCTCGCACAAGGAAGTGAGCCAGTCATGCCAGAGCGCGCGTACCCCATCACCGAAGAAGAACAGCTGAGACGACGAATACTGACCCCGCAACCTTCGCGGGCGCCCTATTTACCGTTTATTGATTTGCCCGACGCTGTTCCCGCGTCCACGCCTGAGCCCGCCAAGATTCCCGGCTACGTATTCGCCAAATCCAGCCAACTGCCCAACGGCATCGTCCGCTACAGCAACCCCACCGGTTACGTACCGCTGGAACTGATCAAAGACTACGGCCACTTCAGCCTGTTGGGTGGGCGCGAGGTGGACAGCCAAGGCGCGGTTGCCCTTAGCAAAATCAGCGGTAGCGCCCTGCCCGTTGGCTTGGGGCAGTTGGCGTTGCGCTCAGTGGTTTTGGAGTCGGCAGCCACCGCTGCTGGCACATTGAGCAGCGCGAAGACGGCACGCTCAAGGGCTATGGCTTTTACACGGGCAACAATGCCGATTGGCAGATGATTGATGTGGTGCAATTCCAGAACCGTGGTGATCAGTTTGTGGCGGATTTAGGTGAGGGCGTGGAGCTGATCTGGACGCCTGCAATTGATCCGGGTGACACCTTTGGCATCCCTGCATTGGAGGCTGCGCCGCAAGCTCCTGTGATGTGGATCTACCCGCCGACGGAGAAGGCCGCACGAACAACGGGGCCCAGCAAAAGATAACCGGCGTATAGAGAAATAAGAGGAGAGTTCGTTATGGCGATGAAAGTACGGCTGGAATGGTTCAACAAGCAAACGGACAACTTGGAGGCCGATGAATATTCAGCAGATTTTGAAGATGGCGACGGCATTCTTAACGAACTCGATCTGCACGAGGAACCTCAAATTTTTGCCGGAGGATTCAACATTCTCCCGAGCTGGATAAGCACCCTCCAGCCGTATTTCCGGCATGTGATAGAGCCCAGCCTTTTCGACTATCAAATTTCATTCCGCTACCAAGGCGCTTGGCCCCCACCTCCAAAACAGCCCAAGAAGGAGTCTTGATGCAATGAGGCCCACAATGAAAAAGCCCCTCCTCTACCGGAAAAAGTGACAGGTTTACTTCTCCAACGAAGATCTGACGCCCCTGGCCATCTCATATCGGCCCAACCAATCCATCCCCCTAATCTCTCGATTTGAGCTCTCCCCCACCCTCCCCGACTATGGCGTCACTTCCAACAACAAAAACCCGGAGCCCGCCATGACCGCCCGATTCCATAACCCGGTAGACACCCGCTTCGGCTGGGGTTGCCTGCAAGACCTGGCCAACATCACCGAGCACCAGACGGTCGCCCTTGTGACGTTCCCCGAAGCCCGTGGATTGGGATTGGTGGATCGGATCCAGGCGCTGCTGGGTGATCGCCTGGTGTATGTGATCGAGGACGTGCAACCCAACCCGGATGTTGCGCAATTGCGTGAAACCTACGAACGTTTTTGGCGGCAGGCCGGGGAGTGTGAGGTAGTGCTGGCGGTCGGTGGCGGCAGTGCGATTGATACGGCCAAGGCGTTGATTGTGGGTACCGCGTCTGGGCAGTTCGATGAGTTGCTGGCATTGCTGGCGACCGGCCAACCTTTTGTACCGGCGCACTGCAAGACGTTGATCGCCGCGCCTACCACGGCGGGTACCGGTAGTGAGGTGACGCCTTGGGCGACGATCTGGGATTCAGGCAACCACAAGAAGTATTCGCTGCACCTGGATTGCACCTGGCCAAAGGTGGCGATTGTCGACCCGCAGTTGATGCTGACGGTGCCGGCCGGGGTCACGGTTTCGACGGGGCTGGATGCCTTGTCCCATGCGCTGGAGTCGATCTGGAACATCAACGCCAACCCGATCTCGGATACCTTCGCCATTTCGGCCATCGAGGACATTCTGGAGTGCCTGCCACAGCTGCGGCGTGACCTGGGTAATCAGGAGTTACGCTCGCGGATGGCGTTGGCTGCACTAAAAGCTGGCCTGGCGTTTTCCAATACCAAGACGGCACTGGCCCACTCCATTTCCTACGAGATGACCCTGCACCACGGCCTGCCCCACGGCATCGCCTGCTCCTTTACCTTGCCACTGGTGCTCGGGTTGGCGTGGGGGCATGACGCAGCGCGCGATTGCACCTTGCAACGGGTGTTCGGCACCGACTTGCCCACGGCCCAGGCGCTACTGCGCGATTTCCTCCACAGCCTGGAGGTGAAAACCGAGTTTGCCGACTACGGCGTGACCAGCACAGAGGCCGAGACGATGATCCGCCTCGCCATGCAGGGTGCGCGCGGCAAAAACTTTATCGGATCAAAAGTTGCGTAGGCTCAACGCCATTCAGTCTTTCCTCTTGCACCTGTAAAGCGTGCCACCCCGAAACTGCGGTTCCGGGGGCGAATAACAATAAGGAAAACACCATGAATCGTGCACATACCCTGTCTGTTCCTGCCGCTCGCTCGGCGTCGTTTCGTGTTGCCCAGTGGCGCATGCTGTTGGCGGCAATGTTCTGTTATTTGTTCTTCTATACCGGGCGGCAGACCTTTGGTTTCGCCATTCCAGGGATCCAGGCCGAGTTCGGCCTGAGCAAGGAAACCCTCGGCTGGATCTCGGCCGCCATGCTCTGGGCCTATGCCATCGGCCAGGCAATCAACGGCAACCTCGCCGACAAGTTCGGTGGCCGACGCATCATGACCCTCGGCGCAGTGCTGTCCTGTGGCGCCAACTGGGTGACCAGTTTCGCCAGCGGATTTGCCGGGTTGATCCTGCCATGGGGCATCAACGGTTACTTCCAGGCCCTGGGCTGGGCGCCCGGCAGCCGTTTGATCTCCAACTGGTGGAGCGCCGGCGAACGCGGCAAGGTCTATGGCTTCTACGTATTCGCCGCTGGGTGTGCCTCGGTGCTGTCCTATGTCACCTCCATCGTGGTGCTGGAAGTACTGCAACTGGAATGGCGCTGGATCTTCCGCTTGCCGGTGTTGCTGATGCTGGCTGGTGGCATTCTGTTTTACCTGGTGGCCCGTGAACGCCCACAAGACCTGGGCTTTGAACCGCTGGCCGATACCGGCGTGGCCAACGCCGACGACAAAGGCCATGAAGTGGCCCAGGGCGAAGATGAAACCTCGGCCCAACGCTACAAGGCAGTGCTGAAAAACCCGCGGTTGATCATTGCCGCCGTGGCCCTGGGTTTTCAGAACGCGGCGCGCTACGGGCTAATCGTTTGGGTACCGGTGCATTTTCTGGGGGCCAACTGGAAAAGCGGCGACAGCATGATCGATCCGAAATGGATCACTGTCGCCCTGCCGGTGGGCATGGCCATCGGCGCCCTGAGCAACGGTTGGGTGTCGGACAAGCTGTTCGGCTCCAAGCGCTACCTGGCGATCATGCTCTATATGTTCCTCGGCGCCGCGACCAGCCTGTGGATGTGGAGCCTGCCGCCCCATAGCGCGATCGGTGTGGTGGCGCTGTTCTTGTGCGGTTTCTTCGTGTATGGCCCGGCCTCGAGTTTCTGGGCGCTGTGCCCGGATCTGGTGGGGGCCAAACGCGCCGGCACGGCAACCGGTGTGATGAACTTCTCGTCTTATCTGTTCGCCGGCCTGGCGGAACCGCTGATCGGCAGTATGCTCGACAGTACCGGCAATACGTCGTTGATCTTCATCGTCGTCACCTCGGCCTGCCTGTGCAGTATGGTGGTGGCCATGTTTATCCGCCGTTGATGGCTCAGCTCGAGCTGACCTCGCAACAGGACTCGTTATGTACCAGTACCACAAGTGGCTGCGTTCCTTTCATGCGGTGGCGAAGACCGGCAGTTTCACCCTCGCCGCCGATTACTTGAGCATCGGTCAGCCGACTGTCAGTGAACAGGTCAATGCGCTGGAAAGGCAGTTCTCGGTGGAGTTGTTCCATCGCCGTGGACGCTTTATCGAAATGAGTTCGGCGGGGCACGCGCTTTACGGGATCACCCAGGGCCTGTTCGGCCAGGAGGATGAAGCGATGCAACTGCTACAGAGTTTCAAGCAGAGAAAAACCGGGATGCTGCGGCTGGGGGCAGTCTCTCCGCCCATCGCCATGAACCTGACGTACGAACTGATGCAGCGCCACCCGGACATCGAGCTGGAAACCTCGTTTTCCCCGGAGAAAGAAACCCTCGGCCGCCTGTTCAACTTCGATATCGACGTGGCGATCCTGGCCCTCTCCGAATTCGACCAACGCTTCGATACGCAGTTGTATCGGCGCTATCCGATCATCGCCGTGGTACGCGACGATCATCCCTGGGCCCGGCAGAAAGAGGTCCACGTCGAGCAGATCAGCCACGAGCGTTGGGTGCTGCGCGAACGCAGCTCGCGCACCCGACAACTGGTGGAAGAAAGCTGCAAGCGCCTGGGGGTCGACCTGAACTGCGTGATGCAGTTGAACAGCCGCGAAGCAATCGTGCATGCGATCGCCAAAGGCATCGGTATTGGCTTCGTGTCAGCGGTGGAGTACGCCCAAACCCCGGGTACCACACCGATCACCTTTGTCGATCACCCGTTTTCCATCGACTACCACCTGTGTTGCCTGGGGATCCGGCGCAACCGGCCGATGATCGCCGAGCTGTTCGAGGCCAGTCCGATCCCGGCTACCTGATTCGCTTCACACCTTCAAGCACTCAACCGGCTTAGCTCTTTGCTGAAAGAGCGACGGCCTGTTCACACTCGAAAATGGAGATCAACCATGCATTACCAACCACCTTCCAAGCTGCAAGCCGTGGTCCTGGACTGGGCCGGCACCGTCGTCGACTTCGGCTCGTTCGCCCCCACGCAGATTTTCGTCGAGGCCTTCGGCGAGTTTGGTGTCGCGGTTTCCCTGGAGGAGGCACGCGGCCCGATGGGCATGGGCAAGTGGGATCACATCCGCACCTTGTGCAATCAACCGCAGATTGCCGAGCGTTACCGCGCAGTGTTCGACCGCCTGCCGACCGACGATGACGTCACCGCCTTGTATGAACGTTTTATGCCGTTGCAGATCGAGAAGATCGCCCTGCATTCGGCGGTCATTCCCGGCGCGCTGCAAGCCATCGAAACCTTGCGCGCCAAGGGTTTGAAAATCGGCTCCTGTTCCGGTTACCCGGCGGTAGTCATGGCCAAGGTGGTCGAGTTGGCGCGGCAGAACGGCTATGTGGCCGACCATGTGGTAGCCACCGACGAAGTGCCCAACGGCCGCCCGCACCCGGCCCAGGCCTTGGCCAACGTCATCGCGCTGGGGATCAGCGACGTCGCGGCTTGCGTGAAGGTCGACGACACCTGGCCGGGGATTCTGGAAGGCCGCAGCGCTGGTATGTGGACCGTCGCCCTAACCTGCTCCGGCAATGCGCTGGGCCTGACCTACGAGCAATACAAGGCGCTGCCCGCCGAAGAACTGGCGAAGGAACGCGAGCGCATCACCCGGATGTTTGAAGGTTCACGCCCGCATTACTTGATCGATACCATTGTGGAGTTGCCGGCAGTGATCGACGACATCAATGCACGGCTGGCACGTGGGGAAACACCGCAGGGCTCCTGACAAGCGCAGAGTAACCCCGGTGGGAGATTCTATGGTCGCAGCCCCCCTCAACCATAGAATCGCCCTCACTCGAACTGCGCCGTCATGGAATACCGGGCCGATTATTGAGATTGAAACGTCTCAAGATAGGCCAGCAGGTTTTCAATCTTCTCCTGATCACTGATACCCCAGAAAATCATGCGGGTGCCGCTCACGACTTTTTTCGGGTTCTCGATATAGGCCGCCAGCTTTTCCCGCGTCCACACCACGCCCGAGTTTTTCATCGCCTCAGAGTATTGATAATCGGTGGTGGTACCCGCCGGCCGGTCAATGATCCCATTGAGTTGCGGCCCAAAACCGCCGCGTGCGTTAGCGCCAACGCTATGGCAACCACCACAGGTCTTGCTGAACAGTTTTGCGCCAGCTTCAGCATCGCCGGCCGCAGCCACCTGAAGGCTGAATGGCCCGATAGCTAGCGCCAACGCGCAGGTCAGTAGGGTGGCGTGTTTCATCGATGGCTCTCGGTCAGATAAGGCTGGCAACAAAGTACGGGCAATTCTATCCCGATACGCGCCACACCATGGCTGTACTCATCAAGCAGTCTCTCTGCCAAACGCGGATCAGGCGTCAACGAGTCCCGCTCAACCCTCAGTCGCCGGTAGCCGCAAGCGCTACACCGGCAACACTACTATCGCCACCAGCCCGCCGCCGGGGCGGTCCATCAGGGTCAGCGTGCCGCCATGTTCCAGGACAATCGCCCGGGCGCTGGAAAGCCCCAGCCCGACGCCGCCGGTGCTTTTGTTGCGCGAGCCTTCCAGGCGGAAAAACGGCAGGAATACCTGTTCGCGAAACTCGGCGGGAATCCCCGGCCCGCGGTCCAGTACACGAATGACCACCTGCGCCTCACGCTGTTGCAGCTCAATCTGCGGCGCATGCCCATAGTGGATGGCGTTTTCCATCAAGTTGCTCATGACCCGCTTGAGGCCCAGGGGCCGACCTAAGTACACCAAGCGCGGCGGACCACTGAAGGTGATGTCGATGGACTGGTCGCGGTAGTCGTCCACCAAGGTTTGCAGCAGCTCGGCCAGGTCCAGTTGAGTGGCCTGTTCCAGGCGCGCATCATCGCGAAAGAACTCCAGGGCGGTGTTGATCATCGCCTGCATCTCATCGACATCGCGGAACAGCTTCTGCTGCTGATCGCTGTCTTCAATAAATTCGCCCCGCAGCCGCAGGCGGGTCAAGGGTGCCCGCAGGTCATGGGAGATGGCCGCGAGCATCTGGATGCGGTCCTGGATGAAGTGCTGCAACTGGGCCTGCATGCCGTTGAACGCCAGGATCGCCTGACGGATTTCGTGAGGACCTACCGGTTCGATGGGTGGAGCCCGGAAGTCGGTGCCGAAATGCCGGACGCCCTGGGCGAAATGTTGCAAGGGCCTGGCCAGGCGCCGGGTGGCAATCAGCGTGACCAGAGCAGTGGAAATCAGCACCAGGATCAGTACGATCGCACTGCGCGGCCCCTCGGCCAGGCCCCAACTGCGGGACGTGGCGCTGAACATCAACCAGGAGTGATCGGTCAGCTCCACCAGCAATGCGTAATGCCCGCCGGGGCCGGCCCAGTCGGAGGGTTCGAAGCCCTCGACTCGGCGTTGTGGCCATGCCAGCAAATCCACAAATGTTTCTTGTCCCGAGTAGAAGTCGTCGTCCTTGACCACGGGCAAGCCGAAGCGCCCGGGATTGACCGACCAATGCACACTGAAACTGCTATCGCCGGCTGACCGGGCCAGGCTGGAACGTTGGGCGGGGTCCGCCGCCTCGATCATCCGGACAGCGACCGCCACCCTGTCCAAAAGACCGGTTTCACCCAGGGGCGGCCGGGCCCAGACGCCGGCAAGTTGCGCAAACAGTGCATTGAGCGCCAGGGCGGTAAGCATGGCGATCAGGATGGTCAGGGCGATCCAGCGGGCCACTGTGTCTCGGAGGCGACGGCCAATCATGAACGGGTCACGCTGACAGTGAACTGATAGCCACCATTGCGCACGGTGCGAATCATCGCCGGGCGCTTGGTGTCGAACTCCAGCTTGCGCCGCAAACGGCTGACCTGCACGTCGATGCTACGATCGAAGGCCTCATGGCGATTGCCTCGCGCCAGGGTCAACAATTGCTCGCGGGTCAGTACTCGCTGGGGGTTTTCGACAAACACCAGCAGCAGGTCGAATTCGCCGGAGGACAGAGCAATCATCACCTGCTCCGGCGAGCGCAGTTCACGGCGGGTCAGGTCCAGTTGCCAGCCGTCGAAACGAATCAACGGTCGCGTGGCCTCGCCCATGGTGGGCCGGCTTTCGCCAGCGCGGCGCAGCACAGCGCGTACCCGGGCCAGCAACTCACGGGCGTCGAAGGGCTTGCTGAGGTAATCATCGGCGCCCATTTCCAGGCCCACTACCCGGTCACTGAGTTCGCCCATGGCCGTCAACATGGGCAGACCTCTGCGACATCCATGAACAAACGCTCTGCGGTTTCTGGCCTCATCATTTGACGCAAAACGTTTATAGTTCAGCCCTCACTCCCCGCTGTAAGTTCGCTCGCGTCCTGATAACCAGACCAGGAACGGCGTTGGCGCGCAGCTCCCGGCCTTGCTTTCAAGCGCCGCTTAACAAAACACTGACATCCGCTGCGCTATCCTCGCCGGCCAAACTTTGCATGGAGCCACGTTCCGTATGTCTCGACCCGACACATTGCCCGCGGTACTTGCCGGCCCGCTGCTACGTCGCCTGGAACCCAGGCGCCTGGTGTTGTGGCTGGTGGGAAGTCGCGCATTGGCGTTGACCCTGAGGCTGCAACTGCCCGGCCAGACTCTCGATATCGAGCTGGACACGGAACACTGCCAAGTCATCTCCGTCGGGCACCAGGCTTTTATCCACCTGATAGACGTGTCGCTGGCCGACGCACTGCCCCTGGATGAAACCATCGGCTATGACCTGCTGATCAACGAAACCCACGGCCACCCCTGCGGTATTGCCCAATGGGCGCCACACCTGTTGTACGCGAACACGCAAAACCCGAATTTTGTGCTGCACAGCCATATTCACCAACTGATGCACGGCTCCTGCCGCAAACCACACCACCCCGCCGATGAAGGTTTGTTATGCGTTGACCGCTTGCTGGCTGACGCTCCCACGCTGGCGGAGCGTCCGGCCTTATTGATGATGAGCGGCGATCAGGTTTACGCCGATGACGTCGCGGGGCCAATGTTGCGCGCCATCCACCAACTGATCGACCGCCTCGGCCTGTTCGACGAACACTTGGACGGTGCCGTCGTGGACGACAGCGCGAAGCTCTACGAACATCCCGCCAGCTACTATCATCGCGCCGACTTGCTGCCCGCCTTGAAACAGAACGAAACCTTGCGCGAGCGTTTTTTCGGTGGTGTGAAAAAGCCGATTTTCACCAGCAGTACCGCCGACAACCACCTGGTGACCTTTGCCGAAGTGATCGCCATGTATTTACTGGCCTGGTCACCGACGCCCTGGACCCTGATCACACCGCAAGCGCCGCAACTGACCACAGAAGAACAAGCACGTTATGCTCGCGAGCAGGTGCAAATAGACAATTTTCGCAATGGCCTGGGCGGCGTAGCCAGGGTGTTTTCCCACCTGTCCTGCTTGATGATCTTCGACGATCACGACATCACCGACGACTGGAACCTCAGCGCCCAATGGGAAGAAACTGCCTACGGCCATGCCTTTTCCAAGCGCATCATTGGCAACGCACTATTGGCTTATATGCTGTGCCAGGGCTGGGGTAATAACCCGGACGCCTTTGAGGAGCTGTTGGGCCAGACCCGCACACTCACCGCCCAGGCTCATAACAATTACCTGGACGCTCGCGCCCAGGATGAGTTGGTGGATACGCTGCTGAAGTTCCAGCAATGGCACTACGTCTTGCCCACCACCCCCGCGCTGGTGGTACTCGACACGCGCACCCGACGCTGGCGCAGCGAGTTCAACCTCAAGCAGCCATCCGGCCTGTTGGACTGGGAAGCCTTGAGCGAACTGCAACAGGAACTGCTCGACCATCCGTCGGCGATCATCGTTTCACCGACACCCGTGTTTGGGGTGAAACTGATTGAGGCAGTGCAAAAAGTCTTCAGTTGGTGTGGCTACCCGCTGCTGGTGGACGCCGAAAACTGGATGGCCCATCGCGGTGGTGCCCAGGTAATCCTGAATATTTTTCGACACTCTCGCACCCCGGGCAACTACGTGATCCTGTCGGGCGACGTGCACTACTCGTTTGTCTACGAAGTGTTGATCCGCCACCGTAACGCCGGGCCGAAGATCTGGCAGATCACCAGCAGCGGCATCAAGAACGAGTTTCCCAGACGCTTGCTGGATTGGTTCGATCGCCTCAATCGCTGGCTCTACTCGCCCCGCTCGCCCTTGAACTGGCTGACCCGCCGCCGGCCCATGGAGGTGGTGCCGCATATTCCGGAACATGCCCAGGCGGGCGAACGCTTATGGAACTGCGCCGGTATTGGCCAAGTGTATTTCAATGAGCTGGGGCAACCTGAGGCGATCTATCAACACAACGCCGATGGGACGCCACGCACGAAGATGCTGGCGCCGCAGTAATACATTGCTGCACTCGGCGCCCGCACCTCGAACAATAGAAGACGCGGCCATGTGATTGCCCGCGCCTGCTGTGGCTCAGCGAACGGGCGGTGCGTACTGAATCCCGCCGTTATTCCATAAGGCATTGAGCCCGCGCTTGATTTTCAGCACGCTGCCCTGGCCGATATTGCGTTCGAACACTTCGCCATAGTTACCTACTTGCTTGACGATCTGCACCACCCAATCCTTGCGCAGTTTCAGGTCCTTGCCGTATTCACCGTCGGCCCCCAACAAGCGGGCCACATCGGGGTTGCGAGTGGTCTTGGCCTGCTCTTCGACGTTCTGCGAGGTGATGCCCATTTCCTCGGCGTTAAGCATGGCGAACAGCGTCCACTTGACGATGCTGAACCATTCATCATCGCCTTTGCGCACCAGCGGCCCCAGCGGTTCCTTGGAGATTACTTCTGGCAGCACCACAAACTCATCCGGATGGGCCATCTTGATCCGCTGGGCGTAGAGACCCGACTGGTCGGTGGTCAGCACGTCGCAGCGGCCAGCTTCCAGGCCCTTGGCACTTTCATCAGCGGTGTCGAAGGTGATCGGCGTGTACTTCATGGCGTTGGCGCGGAAATAATCCGAGACGTTCAACTCGGTGGTGGTGCCGGCCTGGATGCAAATGGTCGCGCCATCCAGTTCCTTGGCGTGGCTCACCCCCAGTTTGTTATTTACCAGGAAGCCAATGCCGTCGTAGTAAGTGACCCCGGTAAACACCAGGCCCATGCCCGAATCCCGTGAACTGGTCCAGGTGGTGTTGCGCGAAATCAGGTCAATTTCCCCGGACTGCAACGCCGTGAAACGTTCCTTTGCAGTCAACTGGCTGAACTTCACTTTCGAGGCATCCCCGAACACTGCGGCAGCAACGGCGTGGCAGACGTCAACGTCGATGCCGGTCATCTTGCCCGTGGCATCCGGCACACCGAAACCGGGCAAGCCATCGCTGACACCACACTGGATAAAGCCTTTCTTCTGGATCGCATCCAGCGTCGCGCCCGCATGGGCGGTGCCCGTCAGGCCCAATACAGCAGCGGCGGTGAATGCCGCCAAGGTGGTTTTCAGGTTGTTCATGCAAGGCGCTCCCTGTCGATCTTTATTATTCAGCGCCGCAAACCCGCGCCGGTTTATCGTCACGGCTGAGTATCAACGGCTTTACACCTTGGCCACAAACGACGTTTAGGCTTAGGTTCCTTCCGATTTGGAATGAACTCGGTTTTTAGAGGAGCCATGATCCCGTGATTTGAAAACGCTTGCCCCCAGGGGGAGATCCTCAAGGTGAAGGCATTTTTGTGGCCGCACATCCCGACTTTTAATAATGACCCGCACACTTTATTTCGTTTGCGGTACGGCGCGGCTCACGGCTTAGATAAAAGAAGCCTCCCACTGTCGAGTCCGAGCCCCATGAGCCGCGAAACCATCAGCCAGTCGATTTCCACCGTCCACCCCATCAACCTCAGCGTTGGTAAAAACGCCGAAGTCTGGGACACCACTGGCAAACGCTACATCGACTTTGTCGGCGGCATTGGGGTACTCAACCTCGGCCACTGTCATCCGCGCATCGTCGAGGCCATACGCGAGCAGGCCACAAAGCTGACCCACTACGCCTTCAACGCTGCGCCTCATGCACCCTATATCGAGCTGATGGGTCGCCTCAGCGCCTTTATTCCGGTGGGCTACCCGGTCAGCGGCATGCTCACCAACAGTGGCGCGGAAGCCGCAGAAAACGCCCTGAAGATCGTGCGTGGTGCCACTGGCCGCACGGCCGTGATCGCCTTCGACGGCGCCTTCCACGGCCGCACCCTGGCCACCCTGAACCTCAACGGCAAGGTCGCGCCCTACAAGCAGAAAGTCGGTGTGCTGCCAGGCCCCGTGTATCACCTGCCCTTCCCCAGCCGAGACAATGGAGTGACCTGCGACGAGGCGCTGAAGGCGATGGAGCGGTTATTCAGCGTGGAGATCGACGTAGAGGACGTCGCCTGCTTCATCATCGAACCCGTGCAGGGCGAAGGGGGCTTCCTGACCCTCGACATAGCGTTCGCCCAGGCCCTGAGGCGTTTTTGCGACGACAAGAACATCCTGCTGATTGCCGACGAAATCCAGTCCGGTTTCGGTCGTACCGGCCAGCGCTTCGCGTTCTCACGCCTGGGAATAGAGCCAGACCTGATCCTGCTGGGTAAAAGCATCGCTGGCGGCGTGCCGCTTGGGGCGGTGGTGGGACGCAAAGCGCTGCTCGACACCTTGCCCAAGGGCGGCCTGGGTGGCACCTACTCCGGCAACCCCATTGCCTGCGCGGCGGCGCTGGCGACCCTCGACGTGATGACCGATGAACACTTGCAAGCCTGGGGCGCGCAACAGGAAGCAGCGATAGTCAGCCGCCATGAATCGTGGCGAGCCAGGCAACTGTCACCTTACCTGGGCCGTTTGACCGGCGTTGGTGCCATGCGCGGTATTGAGTTGGCCAACGCTGATGGCACCCCGGCGCCTCAACAACTGGCCCAACTGCTGAACTTGGCGCGGGATGCCGGCTTGTTGCTGATGCCCAGTGGCAAATCCCGGCACATTGTTCGCCTGCTGGCACCGCTGACCATCGAGCCGGCAGTGCTGGAAGAGGGCCTGGACATTCTTGAGGCATGCCTGGCCAAGCTGGATTGAACCGCTGCCCCCAACGCTGTCGCCGGCTAAAGCCAGGATGACCTTAGGGACTGACATAGCGAATTATAGTCGCTTGTCGTGGGAAATTTTGCCCGGCAATACTCACCGTTAATCCCTCTACCTGACGAGGTCAGTACCACTGACAAGCCAGAGGTATCCATGTATCACGACAATATAATTTATAAAAAGAAGTCCAACGATCCTCGATTCCTACTCGGCCTGGCCGTGGTGCTGTTTCTCGGCGCGTACCTGATGAACCTGGGTAACAGTGCCCTGAGTCATTTCCTGCACCCCCTGCTAGGCAACGCACCAGACAGCTTGACGGCGCGCAATATCGCTATCGGCCTGAGCATTGCCGTGCTCGGCACGCTCAACGTGCATATCCTGGGGCGCTTGAAGCTCAAGGTGCAGACTACGGTGGTCTGGATCGAGTTGCTGATACTGTTCCTGGCGTTCTTCGATACCTTCAATCTCTCCTACAGCTTCATCCTCGACAAGGTGGGTTTCCTGGTCATCCAGGGCGCGGCCACCACCCTGTATATCTCCGCCATTGCCATCATGATCGCCTTCGTCCTGGCGCTCATCGGCGCGGTGGCCAAGCTGTCGAACAACGGCGTGGCCAACGCCCTGGCCTCGTTCTACACCTCGTTCTTTCGCGGTGTGCCGCTGCTGATCCAGATCTACCTGATTTACCTGGGGCTGCCACAACTGGGCTACGTGGTCGACGCGGTGCCTGCCGGCATCCTGGCATTGTCGCTGTGCTACGGCGCCTACATGACAGAGATCTTCCGCGCAGGCATCCAGAGTATTCCGGTAGGCCAGTGGGAAGCGTCCCGAGCCTTGGGTATCAGCCCGTTCAAGACCCTGAGCCGGGTGATCATGCCCCAGGCCTTGCGGGTGATCATTCCGCCCACCGGCAACCAGTTCATCGCCATGCTCAAGGACAGTTCCCTGGTTTCGGTGATCGGTGTCTGGGAGTTGATGTACCTGGCCAAGACCCAGGGCCGCGCCGACTTCCGGCACCTGGAAATGCTGATCACTGCGGCGATGATTTACTGGGCGCTGTCTTTCATCCTCGAACGGGTGCAGGCGCGGATTGAAAAACGGGTCAACCGATCCACGGCAAGGGGTTGAACCATGACCACTCAAATTCATATCGCCGAGCAATCGAGCAGCGCCCCGTCGATGATTGCCATCACCGGCCTGAACAAGTGGTATGGCAATTTCCATGCGTTGCGTGACGTCGACCTGAACGTCGCCAGCGGCGAGATCCTGGTGGTGTGTGGCCCGTCTGGCTCGGGCAAATCCACAATGATTCGCTGCATCAACCACCTGGAAAACTTTCAGAAGGGTCATATCCAGGTCAACGGCATCACCCTCACCAGCGAAGCGGAAAGTGTCAGCGCCGTGCGCCGGGAAATCGGCATGGTGTTCCAAAGCTTCAACCTGTTCCCGCACCTCAGTGTATTGGACAACCTGACCCTCGCCCCACAACTGGTACAAGGGGTGTCCTCGGTCGAGGCGAAAAAGCGCGCCCAGGTTTACCTCGAACGTGTGCGCATTGCCGAACATGCCCACAAGTACCCTTCCCAATTATCGGGCGGCCAGCAACAACGGGTAGCGATTGCCCGGGCACTGTGCATGAAGCCCAAGGTCATGCTGTTCGACGAGCCCACCTCGGCACTGGACCCGGAGATGGTCCATGAGGTGCTGGAGGTGATGGGCGAGTTGGCCACCGACGGCATGACCATGATCTGCGTAACCCATGAGATGGGTTTTGCCAGCAAGGTCGCCGACCGTGTGCTGTTCATGGATCAGGGCCAAGTCATCGAACAAGCCACCCCAGCCGAGTTTTTCAACAACCCACAGACCGAGCGCGCGCAGAAATTTCTCTCGCAAATCATCGGTCACTGAGTGCCGTTTTACCCATAACAATAACCAGACGTGGAGATGGACATGCTCAGCAAACAACGCGCAATCACCCTGGCGGCAACCCTGTCACTGCTGTTCGTCGGCACGGCCAACGCCGGCGCAGTCCTGGACAAAATCCAGGGCAGCAAACAAATGACCGTAGCGACGTCCGCTATCTGGCCGCCCCAGGGGTTTATCAACGACAAGAATGAAATCGACGGCTTCGACATCGATGTCTCCAAGGAGATCGCCAAGCGATTAGGGGTGGAGGTCAAGTTCATCACCCCAGACTGGGACGTGATCACTGCCGGCAAGTGGAATGGCCGTTGGGACATGTCCGTGGGCTCCATGACGGCCACTAAAAGCCGGGCGCGAATTCTCGATTTCCCGGCCACTTACTACTACGTGCCCTATGTGTTTGCCGTGCACAACAGCTCGACCCTCAGCGACCGTCAAGCCCTCAATGGCAAGACCATTGGCGTGGAAGGCGGCACCACCTCCGAAGACTGCCTGAATCAAGCCCTGGCAATCGAAACCAGTGACATTCCAGCGGCCTCTTGCGACGTCAAGGCCGGCAAACTGAAAACTTACGCAGGCTCCCTGGCGCCACTGGACGACTTGCGCCTGGGGGACGGCGTGCGCCTGGACGCGATCCTCACCCAGCGCAGCACCCTGGAAGCTGCGATCAAGAAAAATTACCCGCTCAAGGCGATTGATGGGGTGGTGTTCTACGAGCCGTTGGCCATTGCCACCGACAAGGGTGACCCGGAACTCAAGGCCAAGCTCGCCGAAATCGTCGGCGCAATGCATGACGATGGCACACTGACCAAACTGTCGACCAAGTGGTATGGCGTGGACTACTCCACCGTTAAATAGCATGCCCCCCCGCTCCTACAGGGGGGGCTATTCAAGGATTTCCCATGCCCACCACCTGGTACTCACAAACCTCGCTTCCCCGCGTACCGCGCCCCAGCCTGAGCACCGATGAAACCTGCGACGTGTGCATTATCGGTGCCGGTATCGCCGGCCTCACGGCCGCGCTGGAACTGACCCGACGCGGCAAACGGGTGATCATCCTCGAGGCCCATCACATAGCCTGGGGCGCTTCCGGACGTAATGGCGGCGTGGTCTCGCCGGGCTGGGCCGAAGGTTCGGGGGCCATCCGCAAGAAGCTCGGGCTGGAACACGCCCAGGCCTTGTTCAACCTGTCGGCCGAAGGCGTCGAGATCGTGCGGCATAACATCAGCGATCTGGCGCTCCCCGGCTGCGATCCCGCGCCCGGCACAATTCGCGTCAAGCGCTACGACGACAGCGCCAGCGTGAAAAGCCATATTGAAAGCATGCGCCGGGACTTCGGCTATGAACTCAACTACCTCGACACCCGCCAGGTGCGTGAGCGGGCCCACACCCAACGTTATTACCAGGGCATCGAAGACCCCAAGGCCCTGCACTTTCATCCCTTGAATTATTGCCTGGGCCTGGCCCTGGCTATTGAAACGGGCGCAGGGCGGATTTTCGAACAATCGAAAATGCTCGCCTGGCACCGTGAAGGCAACGACTGCATTGTGCAGACCGCCGAGGGTACGGTGTGCTGCAAGGACCTGGTGTTCTGCGCCGGTGGCTACGGTGGCCCGGAGTTGCAAAAGCTCAGCCGCGCCTACCTGCCCATTGCCACCTATGTGGTGCTGACGGAACGCTTGGGCGATGGCATCAAAAAGGTCCTAGATTCCAACGCAGCCTTCTCCGACGATCGTCGCGCCTCAGACTATTACCGCGTAGTGGAAGGCGACCGCCTGCTGTGGGGCGGGCGCATCACCACACGCAACGAGCAGGACGAAAAAGCCCTGGCGACCATGCTCAAGGCCGATATGGTCGCGGTGTACCCGCAACTGGCTCCCGTGAAGATTGAACTCGCCTGGTCAGGCCTGATGGGCTACGCCTCCCACAAAATGCCCAACCTGGGACTGCTGGAGCCCGGTGTCTGGGCCTGCACCTCGTTTGGTGGCCATGGCCTGAACACCGGTTCCATCGGTGGCCGGGTGATCGCCGAAGCAGTGTGCGGCGAGAGCACCCGGTATCAGTTGTTCAAACCCTACCTGTTGGACTGGAACGGTGGGCCGTTCGGGCTGATCGCGGCGAACGCCATCTACCGTTCGTTGAAATTGATGGATTTTGTACAGGAACGGTTGCGCAATGCCTGATGGGCCGCAGGACTTACCGGCATTCAAACCACAAGGCAAGGCTATTCCCGATCCGGGAACGTGCCTTGACCTGATCCCCCTCCCCCCTGAAAATACCCGACGCTTTTCCCGCCTCCCCGTTTAACGAAGTAGTGAAATTTCAATGCCTGATTCCCGCACCGAAGAATCCGTAGTCTCCCTGCATTCCAAAGTCGAATACGAAAACGCCATCAATCTTTCACAGCACGTGCCTGCGGCCAAGAGCATCAGTGAAATGGTGCTGGACGCGTTCCACACCTCCAAGGAAAGCGACCAGATCCGCGAATTGCGCGTGGCCATCCGCCAGGCCCACGACGCCTTCGACGACGATAAGGCATACGAGCTGATGGGCCAGCTCAAGCAGCTCAAAGACGCCGAGGCCTCCGACAGCGCCGCCCTGGAAGACCTGAGCAGCAGGTTCTCCATCAGCCGTATCCTGTCCAGCTTCAAGGACGACCCCCAGTTCCAGGAACTGGTCTACGGCCTGGCCCTCAAGGTGCTGAACCAGACTCACCAGGCCATCAGCAACCCAAGCGCCAGCAAAGGCAAGGCCGCACGGGCCAAGAAGGAAGTTGAAGTATTTGCCATCAGCAAGGATGGCATCAGCGTCACCCTGGCGTTACGCTCGCCGCGTACCAAGCCGAACGTCGACCGTGAAGCCTTTGAGTTCCTGGGCTTCAGCTTTGTCGGTGAAGGCGATGAGGCCGACCTGGAAGTCGAGACGTTTGTGGATAACGCAGGTGCCGAACAACCGCTGACCCGCAAAAGCATCATCACCGCGTTGCAGCAGCAGACTGCGTTTGACGGGTATAGCATCACCCAGCAGTAACCCGGCCCAACCCCCAATAAAAAGCCCCGCACTTCTCTCGAAGGCGGGGCTTTTTACTGCGTGAGCACTCAGTTGGCGTAAGTCACCAGCAGTTCACTTGGCACTCGAAAATCCAGGGACATCATTACGCTCAAGGCGGTGATGGTGAAGATCGAGAACACGAACAGCTTGCGCGCCCAGACGGTGTCATCCACTGCCTTGTAGCCGGTCCAGGCCATGTACAACCAGTACATGCCCATGGCGGCGGCGACGGCGAGGTAGCTCATGCCGGCGTAGCCACTGAAGGTCAACATCAAGGTCGCCACGAGGAAGGCCAGGATGTAGAGCAGGATGTGTTTCTTGGCCACCTGGATACCACGCTTGACCGGCAATACCGGAATCGACGCAGCCAGGTAGTCATTGAAGCGGAAGATCGCGATGGCGTAAGAATGCGGCATCTGCCACAGGCTGAACATCACCAGTAGCACCAGCGCGGCCATGTCGAAGCTATTGGTCACAGCCACATAACCAATCACCGGCGGCATCGCCCCCGACAGACTGCCCACCAGCGTGCCGTGAACCGACTTGCGCTTGAGGTAGAGGCTGTAGAGGCCGACATAGATGACAAAGCCGATCACGGCAAACAGCGCCGCCAGCGGATTGGCCACCTTGTACAACAGCACCACACCGGCAACACCCAGGACGGTCGCGAAGATCAGTGCCAGCTTCAGGGAGATGAGGCCCTGGACCAGCACGCGATTCTTGGTGCGCTCCATCTTGAGGTCGATGTCACGGTCGATGCAGTTGTTGAAGACACAACCGGAAGCTACCACCAGGGACGTACCGATCATTGCGGCCAGGAAGATGGCCAGATCGACATGTCCCTTGGAGGCCAGGAAGAAGCCGCCTGCCACAGAAAGCACGTTACCGAAAATGATCCCCGGTTTGGTGATTTGGATAAAGTGCTTAAGCGACATCGGGTCTTACCTCACTTCGCCATCATGTAGGTGTGGATGCTGAACATGATCCACAGCGACAGGCCAACCAGCAGGACAATCACCAAGGCTGCGAAGATAAACGCAACCACGTTCTCACGCTGGGCCTCGGAGCGGTCCAGGTGCAGGAAGTACACCAGGTGAACCAGAACCTGAATCACCGCGAACGCCAGGACGATCATCAAGGTGATGGATTTCGGCAGGGTTGGGTACATCACCAGGCCGAACGGGATCACCGTCAGGATTACCGACAGGATGAAGCCAATAGCGTACGACTTAACGCTGCCGTGGCCAGCATCATGGCTGTCATGGGAGGGTGCATTAGCCATTACAGAGTCCCCATCAAGTAGACAACGGTGAACACACAGATCCAGACCACGTCCAGGAAGTGCCAGAACAAGCTCAGGCAGGTCAGGCGGGTCTTGTTGGTGTTGGTCAGGCCATGCTTGTTGACCTGATACATCATGATCGCCATCCAGATCAGGCCGCTGGTCACGTGCAGACCGTGGGTACCGACCAGGGTGAAGAACGCGGACAGGAAGCCCGAACGGCTAGGGCCGTAGCCTTCGGAGATCAGCAGGTGGAACTCGTTGATCTCCATGGCGATGAAGCCCAGGCCGAGCATGAAGGTCAGGCCCAACCAGGTCAGGACCTGCTTCTTGTTACCCCGGAAGAACGCCAGCATGGCGAAGCCGTAGGTGATCGAACTGAACAACAGCAAGGCAGTTTCGCCCAGCACGTATGGCAGCTCGAAGATGTCGTGGCCCGAGGGGCCACCCGCTACGTTGTTTACCAGTACCGCGTACACCGCGAAGATCGACGCAAACAAGATGCAGTCGGTCATCAGGTAGAGCCAGAAACCGTAGACGGTCATCGGGCCCGAGTCGTGGTGATGGTCATCATGCCCATGGTCATCGACATGGGCGTGTCCAGCATTGGTCACTAAGTTCGACATGGTTTAAGCCTGTTCCAACGAGGTTTCAACACGGTTGGCCGGGATCTTCTTCTCGGCTACCAGGCGAGCGTGCTGCTCGGCTTCGATGCGTTCGATCACGTCGACCGGCACCATGTAGCCTTGATCATCACGGGCCGCGTGGATCACGAAATAGATCACGGTGCCAGCCAGGCTGGCGATCGCCAGCCACCAGATGTGCCAGATCATCGCGAAACCGAATACCGTCAACAGAGCGCCCATGACCACACCGGTTGCGGTGTTGTTGGGCATGTGGATCGGCGAGTAGCGAGCCGGTTTCTGGTACGCGGTACCGTCTTCCTTGGCTTCGGTGAACGGGTCGATCGTCTCGGCTTTCGGCAGTACGGCGAAGTTGTAGAACGGTGGTGGCGACGAAGTCGACCATTCCAGGGTGTGTGCATTCCATGGATCGCCGGAGTCGCAGGCGTTCTGCTTGCGGTCACGGATACTGACGTACAGTTGGATCAACTGGCAGGCGATACCGACCGCGATCATCACCGCACCGAACATGGCGACGTACAGGTACGGCACCCACTCAGGGTTGGTGGAGGCGTTCAGGCGACGGGTCATGCCCATGAAGCCCAGTGCATAGAGCGGCATGAATGCGACGAAGAAGCCCGAGATCCAGAACCAGAATGCTGCCTTGCCCCAACCTTCGTGCAGCTTGAAGCCGAACGCTTTAGGGAAGTAGAAGCTGAAACCTGCGATGTAGCCGAATACCGCGCCGCCGATGATCACGTTGTGGAAGTGAGCGATCACGAACAGGCTGTTGTGCAGCACGAAGTCAGCACCCGGGATGGCCAGCAGTACGCCGGTCATGCCGCCGATGGCGAAGGTCACCATGAAGCCCAGGGTCCACAGAACCTGGCTGGTGATACGCAAGCGACCGTGATAGATGGTGAACAGCCAGTTGAATAGCTTCACCCCCGTCGGGATCGAAATCAGCATCGTCGCCAGGCCGAAGAAGGCGTTGACGCTGGCCCCCGAACCCATGGTGAAGAAGTGGTGCAGCCAGACCATGAAGCCCAGTACCGAGATCGCGCCAGAAGCGTAGATCATCGAGCGGTGGCCAAACAGACGCTTGCCGGAGAAGGTCGAGATGACTTCGGAGAAGATCCCGAACGCCGGCAGAATCAGGATGTATACCTCAGGGTGACCCCAGGCCCAGAACAGGTTGACGTACATCATTGGATTGCCACCAAGTTCATTGGTGAAAATGTGGAAATCCATGTAACGGTCAAGCGTCAGCAGTGCCAGGGTAGCGGTCAGGATCGGGAACGAAGCCACGATCAGCACGTTGGCCCAGGTGCAGGTCCAGGTGAAGATCGGCATGTCCATCAGCTTCATGCCAGGGGTACGCATTTTCAGCACGGTGGCCAGGAAGTTGACCCCCGTCAGCGTCGTACCCAGTCCTGATAACTGTAGCGCCCAGATGTAGTAGTCCATCCCCACGCCCGGACTGTATTGCAGCCCCGACAGCGGCGGATAGGCAACCCAACCGGTCTTGGCGAATTCGCCGACGCCCAGGGACAGGTTGATCAGCACAACGCCGGAAACCAGCAGCCAGAAGCTCAGGGAGTTGAGGAACGGGAACGCAACGTCACGTGCACCAATCTGCAGCGGCACTGCCAGGTTCATCAGGCCGGTGAAGAAAGGCATCGCCATGAAGATGATCATGATCACGCCGTGGGCGGTGAAGATCTGGTCATAGTGTTCAGGCGGCAGGTAGCCAGGCGAACCCTCGGTGGCCATGGCCAACTGGGTACGCATCATGATGGCGTCAGCAAAACCACGCAGCAGCATGACCATGGCGACGATGATGTACATCACGCCAATTTTCTTGTGGTCGACCGACGTCAGCCACTCGGTCCACAGGTAGGTCCACTTCTTGTAGTAGGTGAGTGCTGCAAACAGCCCCAGGCCACCCAGCGCGATCATGGCGATGGTCACCATCACGATCGGCTCGTGGAACGGGACCGCTTCCCAACTTAATTTACCAAACATCGTTTACTCCTCTGCCCCGGCAGCTGAATGCGAATTTGCGTCCGTCCCTTCCAGAGCAGCCACTTCTTTCTTCTCGTGCTTGACCGGCTTGCCTGGCTTCATCCCTTCATACTTATCGATGATCTTCTGAAACAGGTCCGGCGTGTACGAGGAGTACAGCTCTACAGGGTTGTTCTGGCTTGGCTTGGCAAGGGCTTCGTATTCAGCTTTTTCAAGCTGTTTAGGTGAGCTCTTGGCTTCTTTGACCCAGGCGTCGAAATCTTCCTGGGTGGTGGCGATTGCTTTGAATTTCATACCGGTAAAGCCCGCCCCACTGTAGTTGGCGGAGATACCGTCGAGCTCGGCGTTCTGGTTGGCAATCAGGTGCAGCTTGGTCTGCATGCCCGCCATCGCGTAGATCTGGCCACCCAGGCCCGGGATGAAGAACGAGTTCATCACCGCGTCGGAGGTCACTTTGAAGTTGATCGGGGTGTTGGCCGGGAACACGATCTTGTTGACAGTGGCGATCCCTTGCTCGGGATAGATGAACAACCACTTCCAGTCCAGCGCGACCACTTCGATAGTGATTGGCGGAACGTCGGATTCCAGCGGACGGTAAGGGTCCAGCTCATGAGTCGACTTATAGGTGATGTAACCCAGGGCGATGATGATAAGTACAGGTACCAGCCACACCGCGATTTCAATCTTGGTGGAGTGCGACCACTTCGGCGCATAGGTCGCCTTGGTGTTGGACGCGCGGTATTTCCAGGCGAACGCGAAGGTCATCACGATCACCGGCACCACGACCAACAGCATCAGCAAAGTGGCAGTGATGATCAGGTTACGTTGCTCCACGCCGACCTGTCCCACAGGGTCGAGCAACGTCCAGTTGCAGCCTCCCAGCAATAGCATGCCGAAAAGCGGCAATATGCCTAGTAATCGGGTGTACCTGTTTTTACTCATCTCACGACCTCTAAAGCAGCTTGCGCAATGCAGTTGGGTTTTGATCGCCAACACTTCACCCTGCCAAGGGTTGGCGTTTCTCTTCGATTGAATAAGGGCCTGACCTTCGCGCTATAAACTGATCGACACGTCCGGGTCAGCGGTGAGTTCTTATTCGAATTCGTGGGTCAAAGGCCTTGTCACAGACCAATTCCATTTGGTGCGGATAGTTGAAAGGCTGCCGGTACCCTTGGGTCGCACGAAGCAGTCCATCTGCCTCTCGACCGCCTTAATGCTCATGGGATGAGCAGCACCGGACATTCAGTGCGGGCGATTGTAGATAGGTAAGGATGGAGAAACCATGTCTTATCCAGAAATAATTTTTATCATTTCCAGCAATAATCCTTCATCATTGTTGCAAGGGAATGCGATCGTATCGCGTTTGATTCTCAACAAAAACCCCAAAAAGTGCCGTGCTATAAGGCATTCTACCGCCTCCCCTACCCTCCCCAAGGAAACGGGAAACTGATCCAAGCCCCCTAGAAACAAGGCATTCAGAGATCACGCAGGGATTCGGACGGCACGTGGTTTGCGGCGCTGGCCAAACTGCGAACTGACAGCCAGAAATACCGCTGCGATGCAAATTTACTTAGCTGCCTAAGGAGTGGGAAACGTCCTGCGACATCTCCGCTGTGACAACATGTCGCACGTCGCGCGCACTCAATGTTGCTCTTCGTCACGATCTCCTCACTAAATCCCACAAACAACAACGCCCCGGCCTGCCGATAAGGAGAGCCGGGGCGTTGTTGAGTGACGACTCAGGCTTTGCCGTGACGATTGCGATAGATGCCCAGCGGTACCAGGACCACCGTCAGTACGAAGGCCACCAATGCCCACTGGGCCAGGGACAAGCCGAGGACCGGCGGGTAAGGCGTGCTGCAGAAGCCATCGACCTGGAAACCGAGGGGGAAGATCGTCGCCAGGGGCAGGCCATCGACGATCGGCTGCAACACATCGATGCCACAGCTGATGGCTGGATAGAACTGGGTATAGACATGGTGCCCGGCGGCGGCGGCACCGCCCAGCGCGCTGAGCACTACCAGCACTTCAAATGCGGTGACGCTGCGCTGGGTGCGCATGGCGGCACCGATAAAGGCGAAGATCGCAATCAACAGCAACGCATAACGTTGCAAGATGCACAGCGGGCACGGTGCCTCGCCCAGCACCACCTGCATGTACAGCGCCCCGCCGATCAGCGCCAGGCAGATAATCCCCAGCAACACCAGAAAGCGTCGCTCCCGACCCAAGCGCATTTCGTCACTCATCCCCGTTTCCCTTTGCCTAATAATGGTTATGCCAATGGCTGCAAGTTTACACACAGCGCGTGAAACGTGAGCACTTGGCATTGCAAGGTTTAAACAGAGGGGTTAACGGCGGATTAATGGGCCAGTGCATGACCCGAAATTGGCTCTTGCCCGGTGACGGGCAAGACGGTATCTACAAAGGAGCGTCGATCACCGATCACTTGTAGCCGCTGGCGTAGCCTGCGATCGACTTTGAAAGGGCTGAAGGTCCTTCGGCCCCTATCGCAGCCTCGTGCCTCGACAGCGGCTACAAGGGTTATTCCAAGGCAGCGGCGGGGCCGAAGAACTCGTAGCGGCTTTGCTGCTCAGGCACGCCGAGGGCTTTGAGGTGGCGCTTGATGGCCGTCATAAAACCTTTTGGCCCCAGGAAGTAGGCATCCACATCGCGCTGTTCGGGCAACCACGCCGCCAGTTGCTCCTGGCTGAGCAGCCCGAATGTGTCTGCCGCAGGACTCACGCCATCATCCTCGGCGTAGCAATAGAAGCGCGTCAGTTGCGGATGACGCTCGGCCAGTGCATCAACCCAGTCACGGAACGCATGCACAGCGCCATTGCGTGCGCAGTGAATAAAGTGCACCGGACGCTCGGTGGCCAGCGCCGCTTCCAGCATCGGTAAGGTCGGGGTGATGCCCACGCCGCCGCTGATCAGCACCAGCGGTTTATCGCTGGCCACCAGGGTGAACTCGCCCGATGGCGGGAACAGGTCAATGGTCGCACCCACTTGCAGTTGATCATGCAGGTAGTTGGACACCCGCCCGCCAGCTTCGCGCTTGACGCTGATGCGGTACTGGCCCGCATCGGTACGCGCCGACAATGAATAGTTGCGCCGCACTTCCTCACCATCAAGCAGCAGTTTCATGCCGATGTATTGGCCGGGCTCGGCGGACAGGATCGGGCCGTTATCCACAGGGGCAAAATAGAAGGAGACGATCTCACTGCTTTCTTCCACACGCTTGACCAGGGTAAATCCCCGCGCCCCGCGCCAGCCGCCAACCGCCTGGGCTTTTTCGTCATAGATAGCACCTTCCGCACCGATCAGGATATCCGCCAGTTGGCCATAAGCTGCGCCCCAGGCGCTCATTACTTCGGGCGTGGCGATCTCGCTGCCCAATACTTCGCAAATCGCCCGCAGCAGGCAACTGCCCACAATCGGGTAATGCTCGGGAAGGATTTGCAGAGCTACGTGTTTATTGATGATCTTCGCCACCAAGTCACCCAACTGATCCAGTTGGTCGATATGCCGGGCATACATCAACACGCCATTAGCCAGGGCGCGAGGCTGGTCACCGCTGGCCTGGTGGGCCTGGTTGAACAACGGGCGCACTTCGGGATACTCGGACAGCATCATCCGATAAAAATGGGTGATCAGGGCCTCTCCGCCGCTTTCCAACAAGGGTACGGTGGACTTGACGATGGCACGGTCTTGAGCGCTAAGCATGGGGATACTCCTGAGCTTTGGGTTTCTATCTGATTACCTTGTGTTACTCAGGAATCGTGCCAAGAAATAAATCGATATTTTTCAACAAGTTAAATTACATGTAGTCAGTATGACTCTTCCATCATATAGTCATAAGGACTACAAGGAGTCATTATGACTGCACATTCCCTGCTCACCACCCTACTGCCCCTGGTCGCGGACCTGTCTCGCGAGCTGCCCGAAGGCGAGCGCTATCGACGCTTGCTCCAGGCCATGCGCGCCCTGCTGCCTTGCGACGCCGCCGCCCTGCTGCGCCTGGACGGCGAATGGCTGGTGCCGCTGGCGGTGGATGGCTTGAGCGCGGACACCTTGGGTCGGCGCTTCAAGATCAGCGAGCACCCACGATTCGAGGTGCTGCTCAGCCGCTCCAGCCCGACCCGCTTTGCCAGCGACAGCAAATTGCCCGACCCCTACGACGGCCTGGTGGATGGCCTCCACGGTCATCTGGAAGTTCACGACTGCATGGGCTGCCCATTGTTTATCGACGACCGGCCCTGGGGCCTGCTGACCCTGGACGCCCTCGACACCGAGCGTTTCGAACAAGTCGAACTGGACGCCCTGCAAGCCTTCGCCAGCCTCGCTGCCGCCACCGTCAATGCCGCTGAACGGATCGAACGCCTGGCCATTCGCGCCGAGGACGAGCACCAGCGCGCCGAGATCTATCGCCAGGCCAGCGGCCAGCAGCACAAGGAGATGATTGGCCAGAGCAAGTGCCACAAACGCTTGGTGGAGGAAGTCAAATTGGTGGGCGGCAGCGACCTGACGGTGTTGATCACCGGCGAAACCGGCGTCGGCAAGGAGTTGGTGGCCCAGGCAATTCACGCCGCCTCGTCACGGGCCGAGAAACCGCTGATCAGCCTCAATTGCGCAGCACTGCCGGAAACCCTGGTGGAAAGTGAACTGTTCGGCCATGTGCGCGGTGCCTTTACCGGCGCGTTGAATGAGCGCCGTGGCAAGTTCGAGTTGGCCAACGGCGGCACCCTGTTTCTGGATGAGGTGGGCGAGCTTTCGCTCACCATCCAGGCCAAGCTGTTGCGAGTGCTGCAAAGCGGCCAGCTACAGCGCTTAGGCTCAGACCAGGAGCACCAGGTGGATGTGCGCCTGATCGCCGCCACCAACCGCGACCTGGCCGAAGAAGTCCGAAACGGCCATTACCGGGCCGACTTCTATCACCGCTTAAGCGTCTACCCACTGCAAGTGCCAGCCCTGCGCGAGCGAGGTCGTGACGTACTGCTGCTCGCCGGTTTTTTCCTCGAGCAGAACCGTTCACATATGGGCCTGGGCAGTCTGCGCCTGACCAGCGACGCCCAGGCTGCCTTGCAGGCATATACCTGGCCGGGCAATGTGCGTGAGCTGGAACACCTGATCGGCCGTAGCGCTTTAAAAGCGTTGGGCAATTGTCGCGAGCGTCCGAAGATTCTCAGCCTGAGTGCCGCGGACTTGGACTTGCCGAACGTCTCGACGCCACTCCCGCAAGAACAACCCCTCGCTCCTCTGCCAGAGGCCACAGGCGATCTGCGCCTGACCACCGAAAACTATCAGCGCCAGGTGATCAGCGCCTGCCTGGAGCGGCATCAGCATAACTGGGCCAGCGCCGCCCGCGAACTGGGCCTGGACCGGGCGAACCTGGGGCGCATGGCCAAGCGCCTGGGCCTCAAATAACCCCTTCACCGTACTGTAGGAGAGAGCTTGCTCGCGAAAAACGCAAAGACATCCCAGTCATCCAGGATGGCCGCGTTATCGTTAACGATCTTCGCGAGCAAGCTCGCTCCTACAAATATCGAGCGCGGGCCTGGGCTTACGAAACACCAGCACATTCCCCAACATCACCAGCACCAACCCCGCCAGCGCCGGCGCGGTCCATTGGTAGCCCTCAGCAAAGGCCGAGACGTTCAACGCCACTACTGGAAACAGCACCGTGCAATACGCCGCACGCTCCGGCCCCATGCGCCCCACCAGGGTCAAGTACGCGGTGAAGCCAATCACTGACCCCGGAATCACCAGGTACAGCAGCGAACCGATATAACGGGTGTTCCATTCCATGTCGAAGGGGATGCCTTGAAACCCGCAGTACAGTGCCAGCATCGACGCCCCATAAGCCATACCCCAAGCGTTGGTGGTCAGTGGCTTGAGCCCGGCCTTCTGTTGCAGGCTCGACAGCATGTTGCCCGCCGAGAAACACATCGTCCCCAGCAGTGCCAAGCCCAGACCGAGCAAGATCTGCGGGCTGGCGGTGTGCCCCGCCAATTCGGGCCAGAACAACAGGCCCAACCCCAACAGCCCGAGCCCACCGCCCATCAATACATTGCGTGCGATTTTCTGGCCGAAGAACACCCTGGCACTCAGGGCATTCCAAAGGGTAGCCGTGGAGAACACCACCGCCACCAGACCACTGGGGACCCACTGGCTGGCGGTCAGGAAGCACATGAAGTTAATGCAGAACAAGCACAAACCCTGGGCCAGGCAGATCAGGTGCCCACGGCGATTCATCACCTGCAACTTGCGGCTGACCAGCAACAGCGCAAACAACACCAGCGCCGCCAGGCCGAAGCGATAGACGATGGACACGGGAATCGCTACCACACCCAATTGCAGCTTGAGGGCAATCCAGGTGGTACCCCAGATCAGCACGGTGAGTAAATACAGGGATAGGTTCATGGCACACTCCGGCGGTTGAACCACAGTGTCGTCCTGGAGTGGCCGGCGTTTCTTGCACATTCTTGCGCTTTTGTCGGCCGGCGGGGCCACAGCCCCCATCACGCAGAGTAGGATGCAAGTCATCCGAGAGAACAGCCATGCCGCCACTGGAAACCCTGCACGTTTTTCAAGCCCTCAACCGTTCGCCCAACGCTCGCCTTGAGCTGTGCGCCGAACTCGGTGACGGCTTGTCTGCAGCCTTGTGGAGTAACCATCACGACGCCCAGGACTATGAAGCCCCCAGCCACCACACCTTGTCGTGCTACGTGGGCGGCGGCACCGGTACGTTCCGTCGGGACCAACCCGGCACCAAGGGTGGCCCGGACAAACTGTGCACCCTACCCGCCGAACATCAATCGGCCTGGGTAATCAACGGTGAAATCCGCCTGGCCCACGTGTACTTCAGCCCGGAACAGTTTGCCCTCGGCTGCGTCACCCTGCTGGACCGCGAGCCCCGGGAGCTGCAATTGCGGGAAAGCACCTTCCTCGACGATGCCCAGCAGGCCCGGCGCTTCCACAAATTGATCAGCCTGAACTGGAACGAACCGGCCGAACGCCTGCTCACCAGCAGCCTGGCCCACGAAATGCTCAGCCATACTCTACTCAGCCAGGTCGGTCTGCGCGAGGGCCTGCGTTTGAAAGGCGGCTTGGCCGCCCACCAGCGGCGGCAGTTGGTGGAGTACATCGATCAGCAACTGGCCGATCCCATCAGTCTTGGGCAATTGGCGGGAATGTGCGCCTTGTCGGAGTACCACTTTGCACGGATGTTTCGCGAGAGTTTTGGCTTGCCACCCCATCAGTACCTGCTGGCACGCCGCGTGAGCCGGGCCAGGGAACTGCTGCGCGGCAGCTCCCTGGCATTGAGCGAAATTGCCCTGGCCTGCGGATTTTCCAGTGCCAGCCATTTCACCAACCGGTTTCGCCAGGCGATGGGGGCAACGCCTGGGGAGTATCGGCAAGCGTTCTTGCCCTGAACACAGACCCAATATGGAAGCTGCCTTGTCTAGCCGCAGGTATCTATACATCTCCTGGGCTTACCGACAAAACCTGTAGCCGCTGGCGC
>NZ_WLYI01000015.1 GCF_009707515.1 Pseudomonas karstica
GTTGGCAAGGTCTTGCCCGAAAAATGTGCACAGTTATTTGCGAACCAGACCACTAGAATAGGCACCTGACTTTTTAGAGCTCGAGCCCTATATGCCCGATCCGGTTGATACTCGCGCGGTATCAGACTTACCGCTGGACGACCTAGTGGCATGCCATGAATGCGATTTGCTGATGCGCAAGCCAGAGCTTGCCCTCGGTGAAAAAGCTCAATGCCCACGCTGTGGTTATGAGCTCTACGCTCACCGCCACAACGTCGTTGAACGTAGCCTCGCCTTGGTAATCGCTGCGCTGTTGTTGTATGTGCCTGCGAACTTTTTGCCCATCATGGAGCTCAATCTACTCGGGCAGTCCTCCCAGGACACCGTGTGGAGTGGTGTCGTCGGCCTGTTTGACACCGGTATGCAAGGCGTTGCCGCTGTGGTCTTCTTGTGCAGCATGGGCATTCCCCTGCTCAAGTTACTGTGCCAACTGGCCGTGCTGCTGAGCATCCGTTGGAACATTGGTCGCAGCTATGGCTTGTTGTTGTATCGCATTTATCATCACCTGCGGGATTGGGGAATGCTCGAGGTCTACTTGATGGGGGTGCTGGTTGCCATCGTAAAGTTGGCCGATATGGCTTCCGTCACTGTAAGTTTGGGCCTGATCTGTTTTGTCAGTCTGTTAATGGTCCAGGTCCTGCTGGAGGTAATCATGTCACCTCACCAGATCTGGCAAGCGTTGTCAGGAGAGGATGCTTATGCGGGCGATTGATGCAGGCATTCTGATCTGTACCGAGTGTCACGAACTGAATAAGCAAGACCCAGGCTCCGACGGGCAAACCTGCACTCGTTGCGGCGCACTGGTCCACACGCGTCGTCCGAACAGCTTGATGCGTACTTGGGCCTTGTTGATCACGGCAGCCATTTTGTACATTCCCGCCAACCTGTTGCCGATCATGACCGTCAACTCCCTGGGTCAGGGCGACCCAAGTACCATCATGTCCGGAGTAATCCAACTGGCTCAACATGGCATGATTCCCATCGCGGCCGTCGTGTTTATCGCCAGTATTCTGGTGCCGACCTTCAAGTTGGTGGGCATCGGTTTATTACTGTTCTCAGTGCAGCGCCGCCAGCCGCTTTCCGCGCAACAACGGATTATCATGTACCGTTTTATCGAGTTCATTGGCCGTTGGTCCATGCTGGATATCTTTGTGATTGCTATCCTGGTGGCGGTCGTAAACTTTGGGCGACTTGCCAGCGTCGAGGCCAACCTCGGTGCCGCGGCTTTTGCCAGTGTGGTGATTTTGACGATGCTTGCCGCAGTAACTTTCGATCCCCGACTGATTTGGGATAACACGGAGTCGGACGACGACCATGAATGATTTGCCTAAGGCTAAAACCCGCCCATCCTCTAACTGGTCGGCTATTTGGGTACTGCCCCTGATTGCGTTAATTATTGGCGGCTGGTTGGGCTGGCGCGCCTATAACCAGCAAGGCATCGAGATACAGGTCCGCTTTGAAAGCGGCGAAGGCATTCAGGCCAACAAGACAGAAGTAGTCTACAAAGGCATGTCCGTGGGTAAGGTCAAGACTCTGGCCCTGGATGATGAGGGTAACAATCGTGGGGTGATTGCCACTATTGAGATGAACAAGGATGTCGAGCAATCCCTAAAGACCAACACCCGCTTCTGGCTGGTCAAGCCCAGCGTCAGTCTGGCGGGGATCACCGGGCTTGAAACCTTGGTATCGGGTAACTACATCGCGGCCAGTCCAGGAGATGGTGAGCCCGCGCGAAAATTCAAGGCGCTCTCTGAAGAGCCTCCTTTATCCGACGCCAAGCCCGGCTTGCACCTGACTCTCAAGGCTGAGCGCCTCGGCTCGTTGAACCGTGGCAGCCCGGTGTTCTACAAGCAGATCCAAGTGGGCCAGGTCAAAAGCTATCTGCTCTCCGAAGACCAGAGCACCGTCGAGGTCAAAGTCTACATCGAGCCGACCTACGCCAATCTGGTGCGTAAACATACGCGTTTTTGGAACGCCAGCGGCATTAGCATCGACGCCAACCTTTCGGGCGTCAAAGTACGCAGCGAATCCCTCTCCAGCATCGTCGCCGGTGGTATTGCATTTGCCACGCCAGAGAATCGCAAGGACAGCCCGCCCACGGACCCAAGCCTGCCATTTCGCCTATACGAAGACTTTGACGCCGCCGCTGCGGGCATCCGAATCAAGGTCAAGCTCAGCGATTTCGAAGGCTTGCAAGCTGGCCGTACACCCGTAATGTACAAAGGTATCCAAGTCGGTAGTTTGAAGGCCTTGAAGGTTGATGCTGACCTTTCCAGCGCGAGTGCTGAACTGACCCTGGACCCATTGGCCGAAGATTACCTGGTCGAGGGCACTCAGTTCTGGGTGGTCAAACCCTCTATCTCCCTTGCCGGAATCACCGGCCTGGAAGCGCTAGTCAAAGGTAACTACATTGCCATCCGCCCTGGTGACAAGGGCAGCACGCCGCAACGAGAGTTCGTCGCACGACCCAAGGCGCCACCATTGGACCTGCGTTCCCCTGGCTTGCACATGGTGCTGTTAACCGACAACCTCGGCTCGCTGGAGGTCGGCAGTCCGATTCTCTACAAGCAGGTCAAGGTCGGTTCGGTGCAGAGCTACCAGTTCTCACGCAAAACCAAAAAGTTGGTGATCGGTGTCCACATTGAGAAAGAATACGAAGGCTTGGTCAATGGTTCGACCCGCTTCTGGAATGCCAGCGGTGTGACGTTGACCGGCGGCCTCACTGGCGGCATCCAGGTGAAGAGTGAATCCCTGCAAAGCCTGATGGCGGGAGGTATTGCCTTCGAGACCCCCGAGCAGAATGTGCCGCTAAAAAAACGCATCCCACGTTTCCATTTGTTCCCGGATCGTGAAGCCGCCAACCAGCGAGGCACCCTGGTAACCATCAAGGTTGATCGCGCCGACGGTTTAAGCACGGGCACGCCGGTTCGTTTCAAGGGCCTGGATGTGGGCAAGATCGAAAGCGTCGACCTCAGCGCCGATATGCAATCGGTGCTGCTCAGCGCACGTATCACCGCAGTACCGGAGCGCATTGCCCGCGCAGGTAGCCAGTTCTGGGTGGTCAAGCCGGAGCTTGGGCTGATGAAAACCTCCAACCTGGAAACCCTGGTCACCGGCCAATACATCGAAGTCCAACCGGCCGTGAAAAGCACCGGGCCACAGAAAAATTTCATTGCCTTGGCGCAGCCGCCCGAGACCGGTGTGCAGGAAGCGGGGCTGAGCCTGGTACTCAGTGCTGCCCGCCGAGGCTCGTTGAAAACCGGTGTGCCGGTGACTTACCGTGAAGTCACGGTGGGCAAGGTCACCGGTTACGAGCTTGGTCAAACTGCTGACCGCGTTCTGGTTCATGTGTTGATCGAACCCAAATATGCTCCTTTAGTCCGCAGCGGCAGTCGTTTTTGGAACACCAGTGGTTTTGGCGCCGACTTTGGGCTCTTCAAAGGGGTGACGGTACGTACCGAGTCCATGGAAACCTTGATCCAGGGCGGCATCGCCTTTGCAACCCCGGACGGCGAGCGCATGGGCAACCCGGCTCGTCCCGAGCAGACATTCCCGTTGTTTGACCAGTTCGAAGACGAGTGGCTGACCTGGGCTCCGAAGATTCCCCTGGGCAAATAAACCCAACCCACAAAAAAAGGCCGTGATCCAATGGATCGCGGCCTTTTACGTTTCAGTGTCCCGATCAGACTTCGTCCAGCTCCGGCTCATCTGCCTGCACGCTAACCGTCGCCTTCACCACATCATGGCGGCGAATGTACTTCCAGTCAGCCTCGTCAATGTAGATCCCGTTCGGTCCGCTGCCGCCTTCCAGGTCAATCGCCACTTGGGCTGAGACTTGCGGCTTCACACTGGCCAGGATCGGCACGAAGCCCAACTGCAGACTGGTCTCCAGCAATGCCGCCTGGTTCTTCTCGTCGATGTCTGCCGCTTCGTCGAGGTAGTAAGGCAGACGCACGCGACCCGCCTGGTCCCGGTCCATCAAGTGCAACAACAAGTACATGTTGGTCAGCGCCTTGATGGTCATTGTGGTGCCGTTGGAGGCGGCACCGTCGATGTCGGTGTGAATCACCGGCTGGCCGTTGATCTTGGTGATCTCGAACGCCAGTTCAAACAGGTCCTTGAGGCCCAACTGGTTATGGTTCGCCGCCACCAGGCGTGCCAGGTATTCCTTGGCCTCTTCGTTCTTGTTGTCCTGCTCGGCGCTTTGGCTGAGGTCGAACACCGATAGGGTTTCGCCTTCTTCATATTGGCCGGCACTGTGGATGATCTGGTCGATATGCTTGAGGGCTTCCTTGTTTGGCGCCAGTACGATACGGAAGCTTTGCAGGTTGGACACCTGGCGCTTGTTGATCTCGCGGTTGAACAGCGCCAATTGGTGCTCAAGGCTGTCATAGTCGCTGCGGATATTGCGCAAGGTCCGTGCGATATCGGTCACTGCGGCACGCCGCGCCTTGCCCAGGGTCAGGGCTTCGTCAGTGCGGTGAGCATAAGCGTTGATCAGCAGGTACAGGCGGCGCTCCATATCGTCTTCGCTGTCGAACTTGGCCACGCCTTTGAGGCGCACCTGTGCGTACAGTGCGTCGATCTGGCCATCAGCGCGCAACAAACCTTGCCAACTGTCCTGATAGTCATTGAGCAGCGGCAGCAGGTTGTCCATGGAGTCGTCAACCGGGTCCATGAACGGTGTGCCGAATGGCAAGTCCGCTGGCAGTAACTGGCGACGGCGCAAGGCGTCATCCAGGGTACGTTGCTTGGCTTCCATATCCGCGATCTGCCGGCCTACCAGTTGCAGCTTGGCCGACAGTTGCTGGACGCGTTCGGTAAAGGCATCGCTGGAGCGTTTTAACTCGTCCTGAGCCGCTTCCATCTGCGCCAGTTGCTCCAGCTTCTCGCTTTCCTCGGCACTCAAGGTTTGCGTGCGGCGGAAATCTTCCAGGGCCTTCTGCGCGTCCAGCACCTGTTGGTACAGCGCTTCAGTCTGGGTCTTGCTCGCCGCGCGGTCAGAGACAACCGCCGCTTGGGTTTTCAGTTGCTTGAGTTCTTTTTCCAGGCGCTCTTTCTGGTCGCGCAACGCCGCGCGATCCGCAAGGGCCTGCAACGCCGGAGGTTCGATGTGCGAGATGTCGATGGACAGCCCTGGTACGTCGAAACGTTCACCCTTGAAACCGTCGAGGATCAGCTCCAGGGACTTCACCCACTGGCCGTCTTCATCCAGGGTGATGCCATGCTCGCCCAGCGGCAGGCTGAACAGCGAACTGTTGAACAGACGCATCAGACGCTCGACATCCTGCTGTGAGAACTCTTCCCGCAGTTTGGCGTAGCTGTTGTTGTCCGCATGGTCGAGTTGCTGCTTCACCGACTTCAGGCGTTTTTCCAGGTCCCGCAGGCGTTCGTCCAGGTCCTCGGCGCTGAACTGCCGCGACTGCGCCAGGGCGCCCGCCAATTCATCGTGAGCATCTTTCGCCGCCAGCAGTTGCTGCTCCAGCACCTTGACGTCGTCCACCAAGGCAAAGCGATGCTTGAGCACCGACAGCTCGCCGAGCCAACGCTGAATCCCACTGATCTCGCGTTCCAGGCGCATCAACTCTTGAGTGCCGCCGCGCTGATCGTTCTGCAGGGCGTCTTGTTCGTTGCGGTAATGTTCGGCCTGGATCGTCAGCTCTTCCTTGCGGGCACCGGCGTAGTCCGACCAGGTGCCCAGCAGCGAATCCAGCAGCGGCGACAAACGATGCAATTTGCCGCGCAGAGTGTCGCGCTGTTTCACGCCATTGGCCAGGGCCTCGACCAGTGGGCCGGCGGCCACCAGCGAGTTGTAGTCCTGCTCCATCCGCCGTACATCACGGAAGGCCTCTTCGCACGCAGCGATGTAATCGACACTGCCGGAACGCAGGCTGTGTTCAAACGCATCGAGGAACAGTTGCTTGAGCTTGGCTGCGGTGATTTCCCGCATGTGCAGCAGGTTGATAAACAACGCCCGGAAGGTCTTCAAGCTCTGTTCACTGGTGGAGCGCAGCGGAATCAGGGTCAGGTCCAGTGGAATCGAGGTATGCCCGCCCACCAGCAAACGGCGCAGTTCATCGGGCTTGAGTTCGTAGGCTTTCAAGCCTTCGCGCTCAAGGTTGGTGAACAGCTCTTTCTGACGCAGGCAGGTATCGTTCTTCTGGTAGTGCGCCAGGTCCAGCTTGCCAGCATAAGCAAAGAATTGGTGACCGAAACCGCCGCCCGGACCGCGCCCAACCACGCCGATCACGTGTGGGCCGTGGGGCAGGGACACTTCTACGAGAATGTAGCTGGTGTCGGTGGCAAAGTAGAACCGCCGGGATTGTTCCAGGGTGTACTTGCCGAAGCTCATGTCTGACATACGTGCCAGGATCGGGAACTGCAAGGCGTTGATCGAAGCCGATTTGCCAAGGTTATTCGCGCCATAGACCGACAACGGTTCTTCCAACGGGAACAAACCCAGGCTGTAGCCGGCGGTGTTCAATAGGGCGAAGCGGCGAATGCCGTAGCGTTCCTTGCTCATGCATCGGTCTCCTGTTCTTCGGCAATGGCGCGGGCCAGGGCGTCTTCTTCGCTGTCTTGCGCGAAGTCACTCAAGTCCAAGGGGTCATCGGTCTTGAGTAATTTCTCATCGCTGTCTTCGTCGATGATTATTGGAGCCGGCAACGGCAACACGCTGTGGACGCTGGCGGCGAGGTCGCGGTCTTGCTGCACCGACAGGCACACATCAAGGAAGCGGTGCATCGGCGGCAGGAATCGGTAGATACCGTTGTCCTCGCTGGCAAACCCGAGCTGAGTCATGCGGCGCATGATTTTTTCTTCCAGCTCTTCCTGGGTCTGCACTTCGGCCTGGATAAACAGATCGCGGTACTTCTCCAGCAACGAGGGCAGTTCATCGCGGCCCAGGCTGCCACCGTCGAGCACGGCAATCGGGTCACGTCCCTGGTCGGCCAAGTGTTCAACGATGATGAAGGTGAACAACGCCAGGCGCTGGGCGGTCTTGTTGACCTGCGCAGCGGCCACGGCGGTGTCTGGCACGAAATAGTAGAAACCCCGGGTATCGCACACCAGTTCAAAGCCCAAGGCCTTGAACAACGTGCGGTACTGGTCCTGGAAGTTCGACAATTGTGCGTACAGCTCCGGGTCGCGGCGGCTGACGTGGTAACCCTTGAACAGCTCGCGAAAGATCGGCGCCAGTTGGGACAGTTCGGATAGATCAAGATGCATAAGGTGTACTCGCAGAATGCTCGGCCGCGTCAGTGCTGGCCGCGAGCAGGGCGAATGAGCGCAGGCTGACCTGGTGCTCGTGTGTGTGGTAATCCTGACGTTCCAGGCGCTCGCGCTTGAAACGCTTCTCTCGCGACAGGCGCGAGAACCAATACAGCAACTCGTCGGTGTCGCCATCCGGCTCCTGTTCCAACAGCCAGGTCATCAGGTCCGGCATGGGCAGCGCGTCTTCGCAGCGCTCGAGCATTTCCTTGACCGTACGCGGCGCACGAGGGGCTTGGCCCTTGTGGGATTTGTGGGCCTTGGGGAAGCGCGCAGGCTTGGGCTCGAAGTTTGCCAGGGCATATACATAAGCCTCGACCTGGCTGGCACTGCCCAGAAAGGTGCTTTGCGGGCGGGTAAACATCGGCATTGCCGCTTGCGGTACCGCGTCCAGGCCCTTGCGGCGAATCGCTGACAACGCCAGCGCTGCGCCGCGGGTCACGGCGTTGTGCCGGCGCGCTTCTTCGCGCAGCGGCAGCAGCAATTCCCGGGCGTGGCGCAGGGTCAACTGGGCGCTGGTCTGCATCTCGAGGATGCGCGCGTGGGTGCGCAACAACATATCGTCATCTACCAGGTGGCCGAGGCGTTGCTGTTCGGTGAGCATGCGCAACAGCACGTTTTCCACCTTGCGCACGCCTTGCTCGAAGGCGCCGTCGGCGTTCACCAGTTGAATCATCGGCTCGACGTATTCGTCCCAGGTCGCCAGTACTTCGGCGTACCGCTGGCGCAACGGGATCTGCCGGTCGCTGGTCTTGGCGCGGTCGGCCACGGCGGCGAGGGCCTGTTCGTCGTTGGCGAGTTTTTTCAGCACGTCGCGCACGCGCATGTCCAGCAGCCGCAGTTGCCGGGCCAGGTCATGACTGTCGCGGATGTCGAAGGCGTCCTGGATATAACCGGCCAGGCGCTCGAGGTGGCGCAGATAGGCTTCGATTTCCAGGCACAGGCCTAGCCGGTGCTCCTTGCGAAGATAGGCGAGGAAGTCGTGAATCTGCGCATTGAGCTCGAAGCGGTTCGGGCTCTTGGCGACAGGCACCAGGATATCCAGGCGAATCCACACGTCCAGCAGGCTGGTGATGTCCTGGGGCGTGCTGTCCAGTTGTTGGGCGGCCAGTTGCGCGCGCAGTTCGCCAAGGCTCAGGGTGCCTTGGTCGAAGTGTTCGCACAGTGGCTCAAGCAGGGCCCAGTGTTCGGCGAGGGCGCGCAAGACGCGCTTGGGTTCGATCATGGGAATGGCCGGCTGGTTGACGATTAAAAGCAGCGATTGTACTGCATCCTCGAGGGGATTTATCCACAGCCGGTCAGGCACGTTTGTTGTGGGCTGCTTTAGATGATCAAGAGAAGTAATCAACTGCGGGCGATCTTCGTCGAAGGGCGGTAGAATCCCTTTTCTTTAGTTATCCACAAGTGGCCGACCTTTGCTTATCGAGTCCCGACGTCGCGCTTACTTGACCGCCATGCAGGTGGTCAACTGGCTGCCGCGCACCGAATTGCCCTTTGCCGCGCCTTCGCGGCCCGAGCTGCTGGAAACGCTTGAGCCCGTCGAGGCGCTTGAGCCTTCGGGTGAGGAAGCGGCTGCGCCTGTGGCGCTGGTCAAGCCGGCTGCTGAAGTGGCTGCAAGGCCAGTGGAACGGGTCAAGATCGAAGTGCCGCGTCCTTCGGCTACCGTCAAGCCGACAGTCGTGACCGGGGACGCACCGGCCCCGGTGCCCAAGACCCCGGTCGTGCCGCCTCCGCGCTTTGCCCTGCAACTGTTGCGAGCCGGGCGTTGCCTGCTGCTGGTGGAGTTGCCGACGGGTGAACGCTTCCAGGCCCGCGACCCGGCCTATCTGCTGCTCAAGGACATGCTGCGTGCCGCCGGCTTGCCGGACAGCCCGCAAATCGTCGGCGAGCCGGTGCGCTGGCCGCTGCTGGCCCGGGGCACGATGGACCAGGGGCCGGACGCTGCGCGGGATTTCGTGCAAGGTTTTGTTTCGGCACGCCTGGAAGATGAACCGTGTGCCAGCCTGTGGCTAATCGGCTTGCCAGCCGTACGTTTCGCCGGGGAAGCCAACGCCGAGGCCTGGTACCGCGAGCTACAGGTCGAAGGCCTGGGTTCGGTCTGGGCCTTGCCAGGCCTGGAGTTATTAATGGAAGAGCCACAGCGTAAGGCTGATGTCTGGCAAGCCATGCGCCGGCTGATGGCGCGCTGGAAAAGTACCGATGAGTGACGCTGTATCCTTCCGCCCGATGACCGAGGCGGACCTCGACACTGTACTGAAAATTGAATACGCGGCATTCAGCCATCCCTGGACCCGCGGGATTTTTCTCGACGGCCTGGGTAAATACCAGATCTGGCTGATGTTCGAGGGTGAACAGCAGGTTGGGCACGGGGTGGTGCAAATCATCCTCGATGAAGCCCATTTGCTGAACATCACCGTCAAGCCGGAAAGCCAGGGCCGCGGCCTGGGCCTGAAGTTACTGGAACACCTCATGTCCCGGGCCTATGCGGCCAGTGCCCGCGAGTGTTTCCTGGAAGTGCGCGACAGCAATACCGGCGCATTCCGGTTGTATGAGCGTTATGGGTTCAATGAGGTTGGCCGTCGGCGAGATTACTATCCCGCCGTCGGAGGCCGTGAAGATGCAGTCGTGATGGCTTGCACCCTGGTGGATTAGCCCCCAAAAGGCGGCCTGTCGAAAAACTGTAGCCGCTGGCCCAGCCTGCGATCGGCTGCGCAGCAGTCGCCTGGGCCTTGAGATGACTGAAGGTCCTTCGGACCTTATCGCAGCCTCGTACCTCGACAGCGGCTACAGAAAGCCAGGCCTTCATGCCGTGATGAGGCAGGACTAGCGGTTACCGTCCACCGGATCCTGCTCAGCCATTTCCGCTTCATCCAGCCCATTCCCTGCGCCAATCTCATCTTCATCGACGATACTCAAGTCCCAATCCGCCGGTTCATCGTCACCTTCTTCTTGGGCATCTCGTGCGCCATCTTCATGAATCAGCGTTTCCGGGCTCATGTCATCATCGGTCGACTCATGATCATCGGTCGACGCTCCGGTCATTCCGGCCTCCTGCACCCGCTCGCGGGGCAAGTGCTTGCGCTCCTTGCTGGGCGTTTCATCGCCGATTTTCGTCGTCGGCTCCTTCTCGCCAAAGTCCAGCTCGCGCATCGAGCCCATACGGTCTTCGTTGTCATCTATCGGCGCAGGCGCAGGTGCGTCGTAGGGACGGCGTGATTCAGTCATGGCCAATCCTCATACTGTGGGGCTTATAGTGTGTGGACCGGCACTACCCACTAAGATTCAAGGTAATTACGGTTTGGCTATCTGCATCCCGGGCGTGCTTTATTCCTGAGGTGACTTGGGCGGGCGGTTGTCTGTCAAAGCTGAGCATCATTCCTGAGGCTTTCCCTGATGAACGAACTACAAGACTTGCTTGATAACAACGAACGCTGGGCAGATGCGATCAAACAGGAAGATCCCGAATTCTTCGCCAAGCTCGCCCGCCAGCAGACCCCGGAATACCTGTGGATCGGCTGTTCGGACGCCCGGGTGCCAGCCAACGAGATCGTCGGCATGCTCCCCGGCGACCTGTTTGTGCACCGTAACGTGGCCAACGTGGTGCTGCACACTGACCTCAATTGCCTGTCGGTGATCCAGTACGCCGTCGACGTGCTCAAGGTCAAACACATCCTGGTCACTGGTCACTATGGCTGTGGTGGCGTGCGTGCCTCGATGCAGGATCGCCAGCTCGGCCTGATCGATGGCTGGTTGCGCTCGATTCGCGACCTCTACTACGAGCACCGCGAAGTATTGGGCCAACTGCCGACAGAGGACGAGCGGGTCGACCGTCTTTGCGAACTGAATGTGATCCAGCAGGTGGCTAACGTCGGCCACACCAGCATTGTGCAAAATGCCTGGCATCGCGGGCAAAGCCTGTCGATCCATGGTTGCATCTACGGGATCAAGGACGGTCGCTGGAAAAGCCTGAACGCCACCATCAGTGGGTTTGAGCAACTGCCGCCACAATATCGCCTGCGCCCGGTGGGTGCGGCCTAAGGGCTTTTGCGCTGACCACAGTTGCAGTTCGCTGATATCGAGGAGCACGTTCGGATTGCTGGGTTCCCTTAAGTGAAAGCGACTCTCTACTGTCAGGTCTGACAGTAGAGAGTGGCGATTTTGGGCGTAGGAAATATCTGTCTTTAAAAGGCTGGTATGTTGATGGGCGGTGCGGGCGGCGATTTTTTCAGCTGTTTTAGTTGAGCCTTGATCGCTGGCGTGGCGCATTTTGCATTTGCTTGCTCGGGCGCCAACTCACGAATCGAGGTATAGAACAGTTCGCAGGTCTGTTCCTTGCGCGTCACCTGCCAGGTATTCATGCAGCCTTTGAGTTGTACGTTGGCATCGCTGGCCGGTTTCTGGCCCATTTCCGCTTGCCAGCACGCTGCGCTCAAATCCTGGCCCATGACTTTCAAACCGACTTCGTCGGCCTTTTGTTCGTCGCCCCCGTAAGTGTCGAGGTTGGCGGCATACCAGATGTAGCTGGGGTGGTTGGCGCCCAGTACTGCCACCTTGCTACTTTCGGCCGGGCTGATCTGTGCCAGGTCCAGCACACCCAGGGTTTGGCCGTACTGCTGCTTGATCCAGCTGCGCACTGGCGCGCCGAACGCCACCATCGGCAACGAACCATTGGCGTGCAGGCTTAGCTCCTTGACCATCCGCGTCTGGTACTCGGTGAAGTAGCTGTAGACACCTTCCAGATCCTTTCCCGCTGTAGAGGGCGCGGCAATTGGGGCGATATCAATGATGGTCTGGTACTCCGGCGTCTGGGCCGCCGGTATGCCATTGGCGGTGAGCAGCGTGGCCCAGCGGTCGGTGGTGGCCGACTCCAGGTAATCCTGGAAATGGGTCAGGGAGTAATCCGGCGGGAAATGCAGCAGTTCGATGCTCTTGCGGTTTTCCAACGCCATGCCCAATGGCAGGAACAAGTACCAACTGAATTGCCACTTGCCATCACTGTTGAGCTTGCTGGCACCTTGATAGGCGAGATCTGCGGTGTTCAGCAATGCGCTCAATGGTTGACCATAGCTGTCCGGTACACCGCTGAAGGTGGCCAGGACCTTGCCCTGATCGGTTTTCACGCGGACTTTCGCTCGACTGTAACCGTCACGCTGCAAGCTCTGGGTCAGGTAGTGCTCGACGGTCTGCTCCAGCGTCATCGGACGAAAACAAATGACGCTGCAGTTATTGGGGTAAGCGAACAGTTGGGAGACCCGTTGCGGGCTACCCAATTGGACCTCGACATCAGCCTGTACCACCGCACTCAAGGTCAGTGCGGCCAAGGTAAAGGACAACCTGGTCAGTTTAAACATGCTTGATTCCTTGTCAGCGAATGCCCGTCTGCGCGGGATGAAGGCCCACCCTCACACAGTAGCGGCTGATCAGGAAAAACGCGTGAAAAAACTGTGCGCATGCCGCTATTGAACAAAAGCGGCTAGGCCTTGAAGTGCAAGGCGTTGCTCAGGTCCCCCATGGGTTTCTGGCCTCGGGCGATCATTGCGTCATCCCGTTGCTTGAGGCCGTCGAGCTTTTCCAGTTGGAACACCCGGGTAATCAAGCGCAAGATCGAAGCGGTGTCGTAAATTGTGTGATCCACCGTACCCTTGCGGGCAAAAGGCGAGACCACCAGCGCCGGAATCCGTGACCCAGGCCCCCAGCGATCACCTTTGGGCGGTGCTACGTGATCCCACCAGCCACCGTTTTCATCCACCGTGACGATGACTACCATGTTCTTCCACTGCGGGCTTTCCTGCAGCACTTTCAAGGTGCGGGTGATATGTCGGTCGCCCGAGGCCACATCGGCGTAACCGGCATGCATGTTGAGATTGCCCTGGGGTTTGTAGAAGGTCACGGCGGGCAGCTTGCCGGCCTCGGCATCGGCGAAGAACTTATTGGTGTTCGACTCGTCCCCCAGGCCGCCATCACGCAAGCGCTTGCTGCGCTCCACCGGGTTTTGCGGCCCTTGTTGCTTGAAGTAGTTGAAGGGTTGGTGATGGTATTGGAAGTTGGGGATCTTCGGAATGCCGCCCGAGTCCTTGAACTCGTCCAGGGTTGCTTGCCAGGCACCGGCATACCAGGCCCAGTCGATGTGTTTTTTCGACAGCTTGTCGCCGATGTGTTCGTGTGTTTGCGGTACCAGCACATTGGGCAAGTCGGGCTTGGAATAGTCCGGGTGCTCGGGGTCACGAATCCAGGTGGGCCAATAGGGCGGGGCCAAGGTGTTCACACCGTAACCGTCGGGTGTCAGCGCGCTGGGTCCGAATTGCGGGGGGCCGGTCATGGCGCTGGCTGGGGATTTGTCCAGGGGCTTGAGACGCGGATCAGTCGGGTCGTAGCTCTGCAACGCCGCGATCTGCGCCTTGGCCACCGATTGAGCCGCATCCGGATAAAACGGCGCCGTGGCGCTGATCAGGTACTGGTGGTTGAGGAACGAGCCGCCGAAGGCACCCTGGAAAAAGTTATCGCAGAGCACAAACTCCTTGGCCACATCCCATAACCTCAAGGCATAGCGGCTCTGGGCGTAATGACCCATGACCAAGCCTCCGGCGTCGCCCCAAGCCACGAACCCATCATTCTTGCCGCCATTGATCTGCATCTGGTTCTGGTAGAACACATGCCACAAGTCCCGTGTGACCAGGCTCAAGGGCAAGTCTTCGCCATTCGGGCCTTTAAGGGGGAAGGGCGCGTTGGGCAAGTTTTCCTGGAATTGCGCTTCGCTGGGATAGGTCACCCCGTCCACGCTTTGCGGGCCGACTTGTAACACCCCGCCCCAGGTCGCAGGCAAGGTGGTCAGCAGGCTACCATCGCGGTCACGTTGCTGGTAATCCACTGCAGTGAGGGCTGACAGTGGCTTCTCGACGCCAGGGAAATCAGCAAACAAGTTATTGAAACTGCGGTTCTCGGCGTAGATCACTACCACGGTCTTGACCTGTTCATGCAAGGCCTTGTCCAGCTCGGGTGGTGTCAGTGGCTGCTCCACCGGTTTGCCCGATACTTCGCTGGTATGGCCGCAGGCATTGAGGGTCGCCCCCACTCCCAGCACCGCGGCCCCTCCCAGGAAACGCCGCCGGCTGGTATCGACCGGCGGCTTGGTGTCAGTTTCGGGGGAAGGGCGGTCTTCGTGCTTGTCACTCATTGCTGGGAATCCCTGGCTGGCTAGTTGTTGCAAGATATTTCGCCAGAACGGTAGCAATGGAATGTGACGGAATTAAGGCAGCATCAAGCTACATGTCTTGCAACTGCCTCAAGGCATCACCGGCGGCATATACGTCAACGTCGTCCCCAGTGCCCATAGCAGAAACAGCACCAATGGCGTGTGCACCAACAACTGCACAAACGAGAAACCAATCAAATCCCGCGCCTTCAACCCCAATACCCCCAGCAGCGGCAGCATATAGAACGGGTTGATCAGGTTCGGCAGTGCTTCGGCGGCGTTGTAGATCTGCACTGCCCAACCCAGGTGATATTGCAGGTCATTGGCCACTTGCATCACGTAAGGCGCTTCGATGATCCACTTACCGCCGCCCGACGGGATAAAGAAGCCCAGCACCGCCGAGTACACGCCCATTAGCAGGGCGTAGGTGTCGTGGGACGCGATGGAGGTGAAGAAGGTCGAGATATGGTGAGCCAGGGTCTGGCCGTCACCGCCTTTGACCACGGTCATCAACGCCGCGATCGAACCATACAGTGGAAACTGGATCAACACTCCGGTGGTGGTCGGCACCGCACGGGCCACCGCATCGAGGAAGCTGCGTGGACGCCAATGCAATAACGCGCCCAGCATCAGGAACAGGAAGTTATAGGTATTGAGCCCCGAGATGGCGCTGATCGCTGGTTTGGTCGAGAACTCATGGAACAGCCAACCGGCCGCCAGCAGTGCCAGCAGAATCGTCAGCAGCGGACTGTGCTCCAGCCATTCGCCTGGACGGCTCGGTGGTTGTAGCTTGGGCAGGTTAAAGGCTGGGTCGACCCCGCAAGCCTCGGCATCACGAGCGGTATTGGGGCCTGGCGCGGTGGCATAGGCAATGATCAGCGAGACTACGATCAACGCCAGCAACAGCACGCCGGACTGCCAGAGAAAAATGGTGTCGGTGAAGGGAATCATCCCGGTGATCGACAGAATCGATGGCGGCAGGCTGGCAGGGTTGGCCTGCAACTGTGCGGCCGATGACGACAGCCCCAGCGCCCAGACGGCACCGAGCCCCAGATAAGCTGCGGCACCGGCAGCACGGTAGTCCATGCGCAGGTCCGTACGCCGGGCCAATGCCCGCACCAGCAGGCCACCAAATACCAGGGACAAGCCCCAGTTGAGCAGCGAGGCGACCATCGAGATAAGCGCCACCCAGGCCACGGCAGAGCGGCCGTTCTTGGGGATACGCGCCAGGCGATCAATCAACTTGACCGCAGGTGGCGAACTGGCGACCACATAGCCGCCAATCACCACGAAGGCCATTTGCATCGTGAAGGGAATCAAGCTCCAGAAACCATCGCCAAAGGCCTTGGCGGCCTCGGTCGGCGCGGCGCCCATGCTTAACGTCGCGACGCAAACAATGATCACAGCGAGGGCGGCAAACACCCAGGAGTCAGGAAACCAACGTTCGGCAAAGTTCGAGCAGCGCAAGGCAAACCGGGCATAGCGGCTTTCTTCGATAGGATCGGCCACGTTTCATTACCTCTTGTATTTATTATTGGGACAGCAGTTTTTGAGTGTTGGCAGTCGTGCTAATAATGCCGTCATCCCTGAAGAGGCCTGTTCGCGATCACAACCTGCGCCATGAACCTGCTCGCTCGCGATCAAGGTGATATTGCTTGATGATCACGCCGCTCGGGTTCACCTTCCAGTTTGGGGATGACACCCACTGTCGTATTTTGGAAGGTATTCGACGCATCTTCACCCAAGCGTATTCATTTGGGAATGTAGTTATCTTCATGGATCAATGAGTAAAACAAATATATTGTCCGCGATTGCCATGGCCAGGTTCAGCTCATAACCTCTACGCCATTTTGTTCGTCTGCCGAGCTTATTCATGACTGCCACCACTTATCCACAGGCGCAGCGTTTCTCTCGCTCCGACTACAGAACCCTGGGTTTGGCCGCCTTGGGCGGTGCCCTGGAAATTTACGATTTCATCATCTTCGTATTTTTCGCACTGACCTTGAGTCAACTGTTCTTCCCGCCAGAAATGCCTGAGTGGCTGCGCCTGCTGCAAAGTTTCGGCATCTTCGTCACCGGTTACCTGGCGCGGCCTCTTGGCGGGATACTGATGGCGCATTTCGCCGATCACTTGGGGCGTAAACGGGTGTTCAGCCTGAGTATCCTGATGATGGCCTTGCCTTGCCTGCTGATCGGGATCATGCCGACCTACGCGCACATTGGCTATTTTGCCCCGCTGATCCTGCTGGTACTGCGCATCCTCCAGGGCGCTGCGGTGGGCGGTGAAGTGCCCAGCGCCTGGGTATTTGTCGCCGAACATGCGCCAGCCCATCATCGGGGGTATGCCCTGGGTTTCCTGCAAGCCGGCTTGACCTTTGGCTACCTGCTTGGTGCGCTGGTGGCGACGCTGCTGGCGCAAGTGTTCACCGCGGCTGAAATCCTCGACTACGCCTGGCGTTTTCCCTTCCTGTTGGGCGGCGTGTTTGGTGTGATTGGCGTTTGGCTGCGGCGCTGGCTCAACGAGACGCCGGTGTTCCTGGAAATGCAGGCCCGCCGCGAGGCAGCGGCCGAACTGCCGTTGCGCACTGTCTTGCGCGAACACCGACATGCGCTGTTGCCGGCGATGATCCTCACCTGTGTGCTGACCTCGGCGGTGGTGGTGCTGGTGGTCATTACCCCGACCATGATGCAGAAAACCTTCGGCATGAGCCCAAGCCACACCTTCGCCTTGAGCGCATTGGGCATCGTCTTCCTGAACATCGGCTGTGTGCTGGCCGGCCTGTTGGTGGACCGTATTGGCGCCTGGCGTACAGTGCTGGTCTACAGCCTGTTGCTGCCGATGGGGATTGCCATCTTGTATGCCAGCCTGATCGCGGGCGGCGTCTGGCTCGGCGCGGCGTATGCCATTGCGGGCTTGAGTTGCGGGGTGGTGGGGGCGGTACCATCGGTAATGGTCAGCCTGTTCCCGGCGCAGATTCGGGTATCGGGAATTTCCTTCACCTACAACATTGCCTATGCGCTGTGGGCGAGTACCACGCCGTTGATGTTGATCGCGCTGATGCCCACGAGCCCGTGGGTATGCGTGGGGTATTGCGTAGTGATGGGGGCGGTCGGGGTGGCGAGTTCGGCGTACTTTGGCAGGCGCCACATTCAGGTGTGATGAGCCTTGCGTCAGTAGTTTTGACCTATGGCTCTATGATCAAACTAGCAACATTCGGGGCAATGGCAAGGTAGCGATCAGTTGCCCCCTTGAGCATTGGCGTGGATCTCGAAGTGCAGCATGTCGAACCATTGCCCATGCAACAGAAAACTTTTGCGTGAATGACCGTACTGGGTAAAGCCGCTGCGTTCCAGCACCCGGAGCGAGCCTGGGTTTTCCGGGCGCACCGTGGCTTCGATACGTAACAGTCCATGCTCGGCAAAGGCCTTGTGCAAACCCAGGGCTACCGCTTGCCGGGCCAGGCCGCGGCCGGTGTACTGCGCACCCATGCGGTAGCCCAGCGACGCGCAATGGTAGGAGCGGCGCCGCACCTGGGTAAAGTTGAGTCGCCCCACCAATACGCCATTTTCGCGCACAAGGTACTGATAGGCGCGATCTTCGTTCGCCTCCTGCAAGGCGGTTTCGATGGCCCGGGTCACACCGTCGAGGCTGTAGTAAGCGTTCGGACGGGCGTTGACCCAGCTTTCGAAAAACACCCGGTTGGTCAGCTCGAACGCCAGCAACTCGGTCGCGTCTTCCCACTGTGGTGGGGTTAATGTCAGGTTCATTCCTGGAAACCTCGCGGTCGGTGCACTCGCTGTTTTCATCTCACATTAGGGCCTGTGGATTCAAGAGCAATCAGGCACGGGCCTGACGCAAAGTACTGGGTTAACTCACCAGCTTCCACACTTGACTGTTATTTCAACGCCCGAGCATTTTCACCCAACGCGACGGCGGCAAACCGAAGGTACTGCGAAATTGTCGGGTCATATGGCTTTGATCGGTAAAGCCAGCCATCAGTGCCGCATCCACCAACGATTGCCCCTGGCCGAGCAAGGTGCGCACCAGGTCCAGGCGGCGCATGGTCAGGTAACGGTAAGGACTGGTGCCGAACAATAGGCGGAAATCCCGTGACAACGCCCAACGGTCGCGACCACTGTGCTCAGCCATTTCCTCCAGGGTGACAGGTCGGCCCAGAGCGCTATGGATAAATTCCCGGGCGCGCTCGGCGGCCGGGTAGTCGAAGGTTTTGCGGTTGACGCTGATGCCCGACGCATTGTTCAGGGCCTGGGCCAGATCGAACAGTGCGTCCTGTTCCTGCAGCGGATCAATCGGGCAATCCAGGCTTTGCAGCAGCACTTCGCTGGCGCGGTACAGCCACGGGTCACGGGACAAGCCGTTGTGGATAAACGGTAACGGCTTGCCGCCGAGGATCTGCTGGATCAGCGCCGGCTCCACATAAATCATCCGGTACTTGAAGCCTTCCTCGCTGCTGGCCCAGCCGTCGTGGACTTCATCGGGGTGCAGCACCATGGTCGTGCCCGGAAGGCTGTGGGTTTTGCTACCGCGATAATGAAAACTCTGCACCCCGAACAGGGTACGGCCAATGGCGTAGGTGTCGTGGCGGTGAGGGTCGAACCCGAACCCGGCAAAATATGCCTCGATGCGCTCCAGGCCACTGGCGTGGGGCGCGCGGTGCAGCCAGTCGATATTGGAAGTGGGTTTGCCCATGGTGGCTTGTCGCACGGTGAGGTGGAAACACGTTAACCCAGTCTGAAGCCACTGTCTGCCGGGGTCTTGTACGATTGTGCGCGCGCTGGGCAGACAGCTTCGCCGGGTTGATCATCGCCGGCCGTTTTTCTTATTTCATGCTGCCTCTTTAAGTCTGATGGAGCCTCGTGTTAAGTAGCGATACTTTTCAGAACACGTTCAATGCGAGGCCGATCATGAGCAAGTTACGCGTGGGTATTATTTTTGGTGGGCGTTCGGCCGAACACGAGGTGTCATTGCAATCGGCGCGCAACATTGTCGATGCCCTGGACCGTTCGCGCTTCGAGCCGATCCTGATCGGTATCGACAAGGCTGGCCACTGGCATCTCAATGACACCTCGAACTTCCTGATCAACCAGGAAAACCCGGCGCTGATCGCCCTTAACCAGTCCAACCGCGAATTGGCGGTGGTACCGGGCAAGGCGAGCCAGCAACTGGTGGAAACCTCCAGCCAGACAATGCTGGAACATGTCGACGTGATCTTCCCGATCGTCCATGGCACCTTCGGCGAAGACGGCTGCCTGCAAGGTTTGCTGCGCATGGCGGACTTGCCGTTTGTCGGCTCCGATGTACTCGGGTCGGCGGTGTGCATGGACAAGGACATCAGCAAGCGCCTGCTGCGGGATGCCGGAATCGCAGTCACGCCGTTTATTACCCTCAACCGTGGCAACGCAGCTCGCACCTCGTTCCAGCAAGCGCAGGAGAAGCTTGGGTTGCCCATGTTCGTGAAACCGGCGAACCAAGGGTCTTCCGTAGGCGTGAGTAAAGTTGGCAACGAAGCCGATTACCACGCGGCGGTTGAGTTGGCCTTGGGCTTTGACGAAAAAGTGCTGGTGGAATCGGCGGTCACAGGCCGGGAAATCGAATGTGCGGTACTGGGCAACGACCGACCTGTTGCCAGCGCCTGTGGTGAAATTGTGGTCTGTGACGGGTTCTATTCCTACGACAGCAAATACATCGATGGCCAGGCCGCCCAGGTGGTTGTCCCGGCCGATATCAGCGTCGAGGCCAGCGAGCGTATACGTGCCCTGGCCATTGAGGCTTTTGAAACCCTGGGCTGTGCCGGGATGGCGCGGGTCGACGTGTTTCTTACCGCCGAGGGTGAAGTGCTGGTCAACGAGGTCAACTCACTGCCCGGGTTTACCCGTATCAGCATGTACCCCAAGTTGTGGCAGGCTGCCGGGATGAGCTACAGCGAACTGGTCAGCCAGTTGATCGAACTGGCGCTGGAGCGGCATGCAGGGCGCAAGGGATTGAAGATCAGTCGGTGATTTCAGCCAAGCGGAGTGACATAGCCCACGCAATGAAGATCAAATGTGTGAACTGGCTTGTCGGGTCGCCGCACCGCTGCGATGACCATAAGTATCTACACAACGTCTGAAAGTCAGGATTTGTGTAGCCGCTGTCGAGGCACGAGGCTGCGATAAGGGCCGCAGGACCTTCAGCGATCTCAAGACCCAAACGACTGCTACGCAGCCGATCGCAGGCTACGCCAGCGGCTACAGGTGATCAGTGATCGACGGTCCTTGTAGCCGCTGTCGAGGCACGAGGCTGCGATAAGGGCCGCAGGACCTTCAGCGATTCCAAGGCCCAAACGACTGCTGCGCAGCCGATCGCAGGCTGCGCCAGGGCAACGACCGAGAGGGTCAATCGCCGCCCTGAACGGTTCAATCCCCCAGCGCTTCGCCTTCACGCCGTGGGTCGGCACCGCCGCTCCATGAAGCCTTGCCCTGGGCATCGCGCACGCGAACGATAGCCTGGGCACCGCTGGTCATGTCGATCTCGCTGAGGGCATGCCCCTTGTCCTTGAGCGCTTGTTTCAACGGCGCACTGAACAGCCCTTGTTCCAGCTCGGTGGCGCCGTTGCGGCTGCCGAAGTTGGGCAGGCCGACGGCGGCTTGCGGGTCCAGGTTCCAGTCGAGCATGGCCACCAGGGATTTGCTGACGTACTCAATGATTTGCGACCCCCCCGGTGAGCCAACCGTGGCCAGCAACTCGCCGCTCTGGCGGTCGAACACCAGCGTGGGGGCCATCGAGGAGCGTGGACGCTTGCCGGGTTCGATACGGTTAGCCACCGGTTGGCCGTTTTCCTCGGGGATGAACGAGAAGTCGGTCATCTGGTTATTGAGCAAAAACCCCTGGACCATGACGTGAGAGCCAAAGGCTGCCTCCACGGTGGTGGTCATCGATACGGCACCGCCCTGATCGTCCACCGCCACCACTTGTGAAGTGGAAATGCGCAGCGGCGAGCGGTCCGGTGCGTAAGCCACCTGGATTCCGGCGGGCTTGCCAGGCTTGGCGGCGCCCATGCTGCGATCGCCAATCAGTGCCGCGCGGCCGGCGAGGTAATCGGGAGCCACGAGGCCTGCGGCCGGGACTGGGACGAAATCCGAATCGGCGACGTAGAGGGCGCGGTCGGCGTAGGCCAGGCGGTCGGCTTCGGCTATCAGGTGGACGGCTTGCGGCAGCGGTTCCAGGCCCGCGGGGCTATCGGTTTTCACTGGTTTGAGTGGGGCCAGGGCCAGGCGCGGGTCCCGCGCTTCCAGGGCCTGCAAGGTGCCGAGGATTTGCGCAATGGCAATCCCGCCCGAAGACGGCGGTGGCATGCCGCAGATTTGCCAGCGCTTATAGTCGGTGCACAACGGTGTGCGCTCTTTGGCGACGTAGCCTTTGAGGTCGTTCAACGACAGGCTGCCGGCGTTGCTGTTGCCCTGGACCTTGCTGGCAATTTCCTCGGCAATCGGGCCCTGGTAAAGCGCATCCGGCCCTTCCTTGGCGATGCGTTTGAGCACGTTGGCCAGGGGCTGGTTTTTCAGCAGGGTGCCGCTGGCTTTGGGAGTCCCGTCTGCATTGAGGAAGTAGGCGGCCATTTCCGGCGAACGGGTGATATAGCGGTCGGCGGCGATCAGGCTGTGCAGCCGTGGTGAAATCGCGAAGCCCTGTTCGGCCAGGCGAATAGCCGGCTCAAATAACGTCGCCCACGGCAGGTGCCCGGTCTTTTTGTGTGCCATCTCCAGGGCCCGCAATACGCCTGGTGTTGCAACCGAGCGTCCGCCAATCTGTGCCTCGGGGAACGACATCTGCGAACCGTCGGCTTTCAAAAACAGGCGCTCGGTGGCGCCTGCTGGTGCGGTTTCGCGACCGTCGTAGGCGTGTACCTGTTTGCCATCCCACAGCATGATGAAGGCACCGCCACCAATCCCCGAGGATTGCGGTTCCACCAGGGTCAACACTGCTTGCATGGCAATTGCCGCATCAATGGCCGAGCCGCCCTTGCGCAGGATTTCCCGCCCGGCTTCGGCCGCCAGCGGATTCGCCGCGGCGGCCATATGGCGTTCGGCGTGACGCAGGCTCATGTCGGAGCGATAGCCCGAGCCGAGCTCGGGGGCCGGTGGTAATTGAGGGGCGGTGGCGCTGTGACAGGCGGCGAGGGTGAGGGCTGCGGCTATCACCGAGAGGGTGGCAAGCCGTTGACGGCGGGGAATCGAAAACACGCGATGAACTCCTTTCATGTTGAGAATGACCTGTTGTCCTTGGGGTAATGCTCTATAGGTAAGTCGTGCCTTGCATATACAGCACGGCCTTGCCGGAAATAATCACGCCCTCGCCCTTGGGTTCGCCGCTCCTGAGCGGACAGACCGCCGCCGGGTGGCGCCTAAGGGGTGGTTGCTAAAAGCGCCGACTGGGTAGATGTCTGGTTTCACCAGGGCGTTCCGTCTGTGGTGGGGAAGGCCTGGACACTAGCAGTGGGGGAGGGTGAGCGTCAAAAAACCGAGGGGTGAGCAATAGCCAATTGCTGGCGCATGGATGGGCGCCCGCTCAATCACGAAGAGTGTGTTGGGCGGGCGCTTAGGCCTAAGTTTCGACTCTGGCAGTAATGAAATGGATGAAACTATCCGCAGTTTACGGCGGGTTCTATTTCATTACACAGTTTTGAACGCCAAGGTTTTTTGCCGACGATAGAGAATGGTGGTGGCGGTAAATCCGCACAGCGCCGCGAACATCAACCAATAAGCGGGTGACGCTTTATCGCCCGTAGCCTGGACAAGCAGGGTCGAGATCGCGGGGGTAAAACCACCAAACACCGCCGTGGCCAAACTGAAGGCCAAGGAGAATCCTACGACGCGCACATTTTGTGGCATCACTTCAGTCAGTGCCGCGACCATGGCACCGTTGTAAATGCCAAAGAAGAATGAGAAGTACAGCAGGACAGTGAGCAGTCGTTCAAAACTCGCCGCCTCTGCCAGCCAGTGCATGGCGGGGTAGGCGGTGAAGATGCACAGCAAGGAGATCGCCAGCAACAGAGGCCGACGACCAATATGGTCGGAGAGCGCGCCGCCGATAGGCAACCAAATGAAATTGCTCACGCCGACCAAGAGTGTGACCACCAGGCTGTCGGTGGTGCTCAGGTTCAGTACAGTTCTGCCAAACGTGGGTGTGTAGACCGTAATCAGGTAGAACGTGGTGGTAGTCATGGATGCCAGCAGGCCGCCGGCTAGCACGGTGCGCCAGTTGTCGCGCATCGAGCGAAACACTTCGCGGGTAGTTGGGCGATGGTGGCGGGCAGTGAATGCTTCGGTTTCTTCCAGTGAGCGGCGAATAATGAAAATGAACGGGATAATCACGCAGCCAATGAAGAAGGGTATACGCCAGCCCCACTCGGCGATTTCAGCGGTCTGCATAGTGGCGTTGATTGTGTAGCCCAGCGCGGCCGCGACGATGATCGCAACTTGTTGGCTGGCCGATTGCCAACTGGTGTAGAAACCGGTGTGGCCAGGGGTCGAAATTTCCGCAAGATACACCGAAACACCGCCCATTTCCGCGCCAGCGGAGAAGCCCTGTAGCAGCCTGCCCAACAACACCAGAACCGGTGCCGCCACGCCAATGCTGGCATAGCCTGGCACCAAGGCGATCAATACCGTACCGGCGGCCATGATCGAAAGTGTCACGATCAGCCCTTTGCGACGGCCCACCTTGTCGATGTACGCCCCCAGCACAATAGCCCCCAATGGACGCATCAGGAACCCTGAGCCGAATACCGCGAACGTCATCATTAGCGAGGCAAATTCGCTGGTGGCGGGAAAGAACGTCTGGGAAATGTAGGTGGCGTAGAACCCGAACAGAAAGAAGTCGAACTGTTCGAGAAAGTTACCGCTGGTGACCCGAAAAATGGCACCTAATTTAGACCCCTTGGCGCGGGTTGTTTCAGTTGTTGTTTTCATCATGGCTACCGTAATGCTCAATATTGTTTTTGGAATGAGTGCTTAAACCGTCAGTCGCTGCCGGCATTAATCGGATTGGGTTGGCGTTTCTCGATGGCGTGTTTGAGTAGTGCTGCGCTGCGAAAGATTCCGTGGGCGAATTTGCTGTAGGGCATGGTCAGGAAAAACGCCATGACCAGGCCGAGATGGATAGCCAGCAATAAACCCAAGGCGGTGGTTTCACGGAACGCCAGCAGCACCAGGCCGCTCGCGCTGACCAAAAACAGCAACGCGATGAAGCCGCGATCCATGGGTTTTTGCTTCTCGTCGCCGTGGGCAGGATTGCGACGCAGGTTCAGCCACAGCAGGCCTGCTGGGCCGATCAACAGACCAATGCCGCCGGTGATACCTAACATCACCGGCAAGCTAAAGATTGGGTAAGGGGCCGACCAATTCAGCAGATAGTGAAAAAGCGTAGCGACACCGGTCGCCGCGAAACACAGCATGAAACCGTAGAAGGTCAGATGGTGGAAGCGCCGTCTCCACAAGGTGAATTTATCATCGGAGTTGTTGCAGCCCTCGCCATGTCCGCCGTCCAGGTATTTGAGTTTCGCGATGTTGGCCGTAGCCTCCAATGCCGCGGACGTTTTTAATGGCAAAGGTGCAGCAACCGGTGAGACGTTGCGCCAGAAGCGCCGCACACCCATCGTCAGCGCGAGTATCGCGAAGCCGAATACTGCGCCGAACATCAGCGCCAGGGTGTTATGCGGGAAGATCTTGTAGAAATTCCCCCCGGGAATGGCCGTGAACAGGTTGCCCATGACCATCAGGGTGAGGCATAGAAACAATGCCAGGCCCGCACCAGAAGCCAGCGCCAGGGTCAGGCCATTGCGCTGGTACAACTTGCCCATCACCTGTGGCCAAGCGTATTCGGCGTAGGTATCCAGGCGTACTTTGGCCATGGCTTTCGGTACATTGATCTCGAATTCGTGGGGGGCGGCGTACTGACAGGCGTGCAAACAAGCACCGCAGTTATGGCAAAGGTTCGCCAGGTAATGGATGTCGGCTTGAGCGAACTCCAGGCGCCGGGTCATTGCCGGAAATACCGCGCAAAAGCCTTCGCAATAGCGGCAGGAATTGCAGATGGTCATCTGCCGTTGGACTTCACTTTCGTCAAGATTCAAGACCGGGATTAACCCGCTTGGCGTCTTGGGATCAAACAGTTGCATGTCGAGATTCCGTGTTAGCAGGTGAAATGCCAAAGCCGACCGAAGCGGCCGCCTGTACTCCGGCGATGCGCCCGAAAGCGGTACCGATAGCCATGCCAATCCCCGCGGTATAACCCTTGCCCAAGACGTTGCCGGCCATCATTTCTCCTGCTACGAACAGGTTGGGGCTCGCTTTGCCATTGAAATGCACGGCAGCGGTTTCGTCGGTAGCGAGGCCGAGGTAGGTGAATGTGACACCCGGTTTAAGCGGATAGGCATAGAAAGGCGGCTTCACTAATGGTCGCGCCCAATGGGTCTTGGCCGGCGTTAGCCCTTGGGTATGGCAATCGTCCAACGCGGTATGGTCGAAAGTGCCGACCCGGCAGGCGTTGTTGTAGTCCTCGATGGTCTTGACGAATTGCGCCTGCGGAAGCTTCAACTGGCGGGCCAGATCTTGCAGGGTATTGGCGGCAGTGCCGGGGAAAACGGGTGGCATGAAGCGGCCAATTGCTTGCTGATCGATAATCGAATAGGCCTGCTGGCCAGGTTGCCCGGCCACCAGGCGCCCCCAGATCGCATAACGCTTGGGCCAGAAGTCTTCGCCTTCGTCGTAGAAGCGTTCGCCGTCGCGATTGACGACTACACCCAACGACACGCAGTCGATACGGGTGCAAATGCCGCCGTCGTACAGCGGTGCGCGAGCATCAATCGCGACCATGTGCGCTTGTGTCGGGTCACCGGTCACATCAGCACCAAGATCGAGCATGCGCCGCAGCAAAATGCCGGTATTGAAGCGTGTGCCACGGATCAGGAAATTGTCGGATGGCCATTCACCGCGCTCGTTCTGGCCCCAGGCTTCGCGGAGCCATTCACGGTTGGATTCAAAGCCACCGGCCGCTAGCACGCAGGCTCGGGCTTCAATGCGTTCTGCAGCCACATGCTGGCCATCGACCTCTCGCTCGCCAATGTGGGCGGCGACGAATTTGCCATCGTCCAACTCGATGTCGGTGACTTGAGTGTTGTAGCGGACTTTCACGCCTAGACGTTCTGCACTGCGAAAATACGCATTGACCAGCGCTTTGCCGCCCCCCATGAAAAATGCATTGGTACGCGCCACATGCAGGGCGCCGGACAGCGGAGGTTGGAAATGCACGCCGTGTGAGCGCATCCAGTCGCGGCAAGAAGACGATGCGCGGATGGCGATACGGGCTAGTTTCTCGTCGGTTATGCCTCCGGTGACCTTCAGCAGGTCTTGCCAGTATTCTTCTTCCGGGTAGGCATCAATCAGCACGTCCTGCGGTTCGTCGTGCATGCAACGCAGGTTGCGGGTGTGTTGCGAGTTACCGCCGCGCCAGGCTTTTGGTGAGGCTTCCAGCAGCATTACGCTGGCGCCGGCCTCACGCGCCATCAGCGCGGCGCACAAGGCAGCATTGCCACCACCTATAATTAGTACATCGATCATTGTCGCTCCTCCATCGTAAGACGGCAGAAACAAGAGGTTCCTTACGATGATCGAACAGTAGGGGACACGGCGAAACGCCGAAAGGCGGCTTTTGACATGGGGTGTTTAGTTATTTTAAAGGGCTGGCGATCGGTGATCAGCCGATCGGAGGGGTTGCAGCGATGCCTAGGACGTTGCGCCTTCGATCCAGGTTGCTCCTGGCCAATGCTGATCGATGACCAATTGTCGTGCGACTTCGGTGATGACCAGGCGCGTGGCCAAGACAGCCGAGGACAACTCGTCGTCGGCCAGTGTCACCAGCACATTCCGTCGCCCAACATGTGGATCGGCAATTCTAATCAGTGACAGTTGTGACTCAACCAGGGCGGCGGCGGCACCGGGCTGTATGGTCGCCGCGTGGCCAGCCCGAACTGCATTCATCAGTACGGCGAGGCCGTCAACTTCCATGATGATGTTAGGCACTAGCCCTACGCGTTCGAACGCGCTCATTAAGGCCGAGCGTAAACCATGTTGAGCGCTGGGCATCACCAAAGGCAGCTCGCCAAGGTCCACAAGCTGAACGCTGTCACCACGAGGCGCTTGAGGCAGGTGAGGGGGCGCTATCACAAACAGTTTTTCGTTCAGCAACGGCCTCACACTCCAGCGTTTCCCGCCGTCGAGTTGGAATAGAATGGCCAAATCGATCTGCCGCGAATTAAGTTGTGCAGCCAAGTGCCCGGAAAGCATCTCCACCAGATGCAATTGAATGTCCGGATAGCGCTCACGCATGGCGTTAATCAACGGCAGGGCGAGCACCGTCGCTGTAGTCGGTGCCAAGCCAACGGTCACGTAGCCACTCATTCGTCCGCGATGCGCGGCCATGATGGCGTTTTCCGCCTGGCGTAACGTCAGTTGGGCATGGTGCAAAAATGCAAACCCCGAGCTAGTGGGTGTTACGCCCGTGGTAGTTCGATTGAGGAGTCGGGTCGAGAGCTCATTTTCCAGCTTGGAGATTTGCTGGCTCAGAGCAGACACGCCGACGTCCAGTTCGAGTGCAGCACGACCAAGACTGCCGTGCTCGACAATTTTTACGAAATAGCGGAGTTGCCTTAATTCCAAAGGATGCGACTCCTCGTCACGTTGTTATTCGAAAAACTGAATGGTTGCCAGAATCACGGAGCCATTGAGCACAGAATAACGCAGTGGCGTTTTATCTCTAATCACTTCATTTCGGCTTGTATCCCTCGGTTCAATTATTTGGCGAGGATGCGCAGGAGAATGCACGGAGAGAGGGTATAGGGGTAGATAACGATAGATCGCCAGAAACAAGAAAGCCCGCACGAGGCGGGCTTCTTGAGGTGATTCATAGACTGCTGTAGACATCTATGGATCGGTACTTGGTGGCTACACAGGGACTTGAACCCCGGACCCCAGCATTATGAATGCTATGCTCTAACCAACTGAGCTATGTAGCCAAGTGGCGCGCATTATTCGCGTAGAACGACAATGCGTCAAGCGTTTTTGTTGAAAATTTATCTACGCTATCAATTGTTTATGGAAATACACCGGTTGAGGCGACGAGCGGCGGGCGATTTTCATCTATCCCTTTTGAGCGTCCCCCCTGTGCCGTGCGGGGCAAGCCTGCTTACCAGGCGTTGCGCTTTAAAGGGGCGTAACGGCGGTCTCGACTGATCCACTCGTTAGCAGCCTAAGGGTCTGGCCTTCCTGCACCTAAAAGTGGCACATTGTCGCACCTGCACCTGTGCATCCATCTGTTGTACGGAAACTCTCTCCATGGCTCTGAGCAATCCCCAGCCCTCTGTGGCTACGACGCCTGCCGCCGGGCAAACCAGCCCGCTGGTCATGCGTGTCATCGGCGCGGTAGCGCTGGCGCATTTGATCAATGACTTGATTCAGGCGGTATTGCCGTCGATCTATCCGATGCTCAAGGCTAATTATGGCCTGACGTTCACCCAGGTCGGGCTGATCACCCTGACCTTCCAACTGACTGCCTCCCTGTTGCAGCCGTGGGTGGGTTATTACACCGACCGTCATCCCAAGCCGTTCCTCTTGCCATGCGGGATGATCTGCACGCTGATCGGCATTCTGATGATGTCCCAGGCCGGCAGTTTCCCGTTGATTCTCCTGGCGGCGGGACTGATTGGGGTCGGTTCCTCGACCTTTCACCCGGAGGCGTCCCGTGTGGCGCGGCTGGCTTCGGGCGGGCGCTATGGCCTGGCGCAGTCAACGTTCCAGGTGGGCGGTAATGCAGGTTCCGCTTTTGGTCCGTTGTTGGCGGCGGCGATCATCATTCCGTTCGGTCAAGGCAATGTGGCCTGGTTCGGTTTGTTCGCGATATTTGCCCTGGGCGTGCTGTACGCCATCAGCCGCTGGTACCGCAATCACCTGAACCTGTTCAAACTCAAGCAAGGCCAGGTGGCAACCCATGGCTTATCCAAGGGCCGGGTACTCAGTGCGTTGGTGGTGCTCGGGCTGCTGGTGTTTTCCAAGTACTTCTACATGGCCAGTTTCACCAGTTACTTCACGTTCTACCTGATCGAGAAATTCGACCTGTCGGTGGCCAGCTCCCAGTTGCATCTGTTTCTGTTTCTCGGTGCAGTAGCGGCGGGGACGTTCTTCGGCGGGCCGATTGGCGACAAGATTGGGCGCAAGGCGGTGATCTGGTTCTCGATCCTGGGTGTGGCACCGTTCACCTTGTTGTTGCCCCATGTCGACCTGTTCTGGACCAGCGTGCTCAGCGTGGTGATCGGCTTCATCCTGGCCTCGGCGTTCTCGGCGATTGTGGTGTATGCCCAGGAACTGGTGCCGGGTAACGTGGGGATGATTGCCGGGGTGTTCTTTGGCCTGATGTTCGGTTTTGGCGGGATTGGCGCGGCGTTGCTGGGGCATTTGGCAGATACCCACGGCATTGAGTACGTGTACACGTTGTGCTCGTTCTTGCCGTTGTTCGGGGTATTGGCGATTCTTTTGCCACGTGCGAAAAAAACCTGATCAGGTCGGGCAGATATCCCTGCTGCCCAACGCTTGCGTTTAACCGTTAAATCGAATGCTCCTGCGATAGGCTTCGGCGTGGTGCCGGGGCCCCGATTTAAGGGCGCAGCGGGTTGTGGGTGGCCCGCTTGAGTTGTTCGCGTGCACGCGAGAGGCGCGAGCGGACGGTGCCAATGGGAATCTCCAGAACGTTGGCCGTGTCCTGGTAGCTGCCGTCGGTCTGCAACGAGGCATACAGCGTTTTGCGCATTTCCACCGGCAGGTGCTTGATGGCTCTCAGGGTTCTTTCAAGCCTGCGATTAACCTCGAACTCCCAGTCCAGATTTTTGCTTTCCTCCTGGCCGTGCCATAGCGACTCATCAAACTCGCAATGCACAGGCTTGGCATACAGGCGTCGAAAATGATTGCGGATCAGGTTCTGGGCAATGCCGCACATCCAGGTGCTGAGGGCTGCCTGGCCGCTGAAACGTTCCTTGTTGCGCCAGGCTTCCAGATACGTCAGTTGCAAAAGATCGTCCGCATCTTCCGGGTTGAGTACGCGCTTATGAATGAATCGACGAAGTTTTTTCTGGTGGTCGTCCGACAGATCGAGCATGGATTGGGGCGAGTCAGGGGGAAGGTGGCCTAAAGCATCAATAGGGATATCCATGATTTTTTCCTCAGGGTAGACACGGTCGAAATGGTTTCGACGAAAACCCTGTTAGCACTGCCTGTGCCAACAAAAAAAATCATGTATCTAATTGATATTTATAAGTAAAAATCTTTTTTGAGGTGCGTTTTCGTGCAATAACTTGCACAAAGTGATGTGGTCGTGTGCAAGGTTTTTCAAAATTCGCTCGATGTGGATAAGGGTGGAACCTTACCGGGGTTGTTTGCCACACAAGGAAACGAAACTTCCTGTCTGGCCCACCCATGAAAGTCGATCCCCTCAACGATATGCAAAAAATTCAAGGTCCAGATCCGCTCAGCTCTGCCAGTATCAGTCCTGCGCAAATGTCGCCAGCCGTTGCCGCGCCTGCTGCCGACGATCTCGGTGCGTTGTTCAGCCAGGAAGTCGAGCTCCACAGCAAGGCCATGAGCCTGCGTCAGTTGAATGTGCGCGTGACACCTGTTGCGCAGTTGTCACAACTTTATGATCAGTTGGGTCACCCGGCCCAGGCAAGCCTGGCGGCCATCTCGCGTAAGGTCAGGGTGCAATTGCTGCAGCACTCCAGCGTTGACAGCTTGCTGGAGCTTACGGGCAACGATCCGGCACGCACTTACGTGGTGCTCAAACAGATCACTGCCCAGGCCGAAGCCGAAGTCCGCAAGGCCGAGGTGGTCCTGGCGCGTGATGCCTTGGCCAAGCTGGAAATCCGCTTCAAGGGGGAGATTCAGGCAGGGCTGAACATCGCCATGGCGCTGCAGGCGTCCAGCGATGATCCGGAGCTGCGCCAAGCGGTGCGTACGTTGTATTACTCCAGTGTGGTCGCCCGGCAATCGCTGGTCACCTTGATGCAGGCATTGCTGGGACTGTTCGGCGGCGAGCAGTTCAGTACTGGCCTGAAGGTGATGCGTCGGGCCCTGGCCGACGACATCGCGGCACATACGCCTTCCGTTGCTTGCGCCAAGTTGCGCACGTTGCTGTTGGGTTTGCAAAGCTGCGGTCAACTGAGCAGCGTCCTGTCCTATTGCCGGGAGTTGGTCCAGCATCTGCCCCCTATGCATCCTGCGGGCGCACCGGATGCCGTGATCCTGCTGCAGCGTCTTTTGGGCTATGCGAGCACAGGTATCGCACCCCCTGAGGTCCAGCGCCTGGGCAATGAGTTCGGCGGAGAGCAGCCCTCCAGTCAGCTGATTTCCCTCAATGCCATTTATCCGGTAATCCAGCGTCTACCCCTGGCCTTATGGCAGGACAGCAGAGGGCGGCAGGAAGTGCTGCACAACTTTTTGCTGGTGATGGACGAGTACACGCGCAACGAACGAAGCGCCCAACAATTGGCCAACACGCCGGAGCTCGAACAGTGAAGGCGCTGGCGTTACTGAATACCCTGCTCCTAAAGGTTGCACAACGCGCCGAGGTCCTGGGTGCGGTGGTGGTGATGGCCATCGTGTTTATCTTTATCGTGCCGTTGCCCACCTGGCTGGTGGATATTCTGATCGCCCTCAACATTTGCATATCGTGCCTGTTGATCGTGCTGGCGCTCTATTTACCCGGGCCGCTGGCCTTTTCCTCGTTTCCGTCGATCCTGCTGCTGACCACCATGTTTCGCCTGGCGTTGTCGATCGCCACCACGCGCCTGATCCTGTTGGAGCAGGATGCCGGAGACATTGTCGAGGCCTTCGGTAACTTCGTGGTGGGGGGCAACCTGGCGGTGGGACTGGTGATCTTCATGATCCTGACCCTCGTCAACTTCCTGGTTATTACCAAGGGCTCGGAACGTGTCGCCGAAGTCGCGGCGCGCTTCAGCCTGGATGCGATGCCTGGCAAACAGATGTCCATCGACAGCGATTTGCGCGCCGGGCTGATCGACGGCATTCAGGCCCGGGACAAGCGTGAACAGCTGTCTCGCGAAAGCCAGTTGTTCGGGGCCATGGACGGGGCCATGAAGTTCGTCAAGGGCGATGCCATCGCCGGGTTGGTGATCGTGGTCATCAACTTGCTGGGTGGATTTTCCACCGGCATGTTCCAGCACGGCATGAGTGCCGGCGAGTCCATGGCCCTGTATTCGGTGCTGACTATCGGTGATGGCCTGATTGCACAGATTCCCGCGCTGCTGATCTCCCTGACGGCGGGCATGATCATCACGCGCGTGGCGCCCGATGGGCGCAACAAAGGCACCAATAACATGGGCGCCGAGATTGCCCGGCAGATGACCAGTGAACCCAAGAGCTGGATGATTGCCTCCGTCGGTATGCTCGCTTTTGCGGCACTGCCGGGCATGCCTACCCTGGTGTTTATCCTTATCTCGCTGATGACCGGATCCCTGGGCTACTACCTGGCGCGTCAGCGCAAGAAAGCAGAACAGCCGGCAGAGTCGACCACTGAGGTAGCTCCGGAAAAAAACGGTGAGGAAGACCTGCGTGGGTTTGATCCTTCCCGGCCCTACTTGTTGCAGTTTCCGGCTGCATTACAGAATTCCCAGGCTGTCGCCGAGCTGGTCCAAGGCATCCGGCAAACTCGCAATGGCCTGGTCGCCAGCGTCGGCTTGACGCTACCGCCTTTTGACATCGAGTTCAGCCTGTTGCTGGCCGAGGATGAGTTTCGCTTCTGCGTGCATGAAGTGCCGGTACTCAAGGCCACTCTGGGAGGCTGGGTGGCGGTGGACCGCAAGGCATTGACGACAGAGCCTGCCAACGGCATGCGTGGCCTGGCGGTGCGGGATGAAGAGGACTGGATGTGGCTCGCGCCAGATGACCTGTTACTGGGCGATGAGCAACTGGAACGGTTTACCGCACACAGTTTGATCATCGAGCGCATGGCGCGGGCGATGATGCTCAGCGGGCCGCAGTTTCTCGGGATCCAGGAGAGCAAGTCGATTCTCAGTTGGCTTGAATTCAACCAGCCTGAGTTGGTTCAAGAACTACAACGCATCATGCCGCTTTCGCGTTTCTCGGCAGTGTTGCAACGCCTGGCCGGTGAAGGCGTGCCGCTACGGGCAGTACGGCTGATCGTCGAGGCATTGATTGAATATGGTCAGCATGAGCGTGAGCCGGATGCCTTGGCCGACTACGCCCGAATCGCGCTGAAATCGCAGATATTCTATCAGTACAGCGAAGCCGATGGCCTGCATGCCTGGCTGCTGTCGCCCCAAACCGAGAATGTTTTGCGTGAAGCGTTACGCCAGACCCAGACCGGGGTGTTTTTTGCCCTCGACAATGACAGCAGCGCAATCCTGATCAGCCTGCTCAAGCAGGCTTTTGTCATTCGTGCCAAGCGCAAAAGTGTGCTGTTGGTGGCGCAGGATTTGCGCAGCCCTTTGCGTACCCTGCTGCAGGAAGAGTTCAACCATGTGCCGGTGCTGTCGTTTGCCGAACTGGGGAGCGCATCCAAGGTAAAAGTGCTGGGCCGTTTTGAGCTTGACCGGGACAGTCTGTTGCACGAGGCCGTGGCATGAGTGCGCACATGACATATAGGCCCTTTTCAGCGGCAGCGGGGGCATGATGATGTTCGAATTGCGAGTACTGGATGGCTTGCATCAGGGAGCGGCGTTGCCGCTGTTCGGTGAGCAGTGGTGCATCGGCGCTCATTCTGATGCTGACCTGGTGCTTCATGACCCGGGGATTGCCGCGCGCCATGTGCGGTTGTGTTGTGTCGAGCAGCGCTGGTTGGTACAGGCCGAGGAGGGTCTGGTACTGGATGCCGACGGCCAGGCGCTGGCGCAGATCGGCGACCTGGCGCTCAATACGCCATTTTCGGTGGGAGGTATTCGGCTCTGTGTCGCCTCGGCCGATCAGCCCTGGCCACAGAAACCTGAACCCGTGGCCGAGGTATTGGTGCCAGTCAGCAGTGATGTATCTATGTCCCGGACGTTGTCTTCGCTGTCCAGGTCAATGTCCAGGTCACAGCAGAAACGCCTGATGGCTGTGCTGGTGGTCGTTGCGCTGGGTGTTACGGCGCTGGGTATGACCTCCCCCGACGGGCGTCAGGCCCAGGCATCGCTGATGCCGGCCATCAGTCATAAAACCGAGCTGGCTTCATCCTATGAAGTGCGCCAACAGTTGTTGAAGATGCTCCGCGAGCGTGAGTTGAGCCATCGGGTTCGCCTGCAGGTGATCAATGGGCAGATTGTATTCGACGGTGATGTTTCCCAAGAGGAAATGGAGTTGCTCACGCGCATGCTCCACCGTTTTGGCGAGCAGTTCGAAACCGCCGTGCCGGTCATGAGCCGAGTGAAAGAGCGCAACAACAGCTTCCCATTCAAGATTGTGCAGATCGTCGGCGGACCGAACGGCCATGTCGTCCTGGAGCAAGGCAGTCGGCTGTTTCTTGGTGATGAGGTGGACGGCTTGCGACTGGTCTCCATTGATAACGGCAAGGTGGTGTTCGATGGTCGTCAGCGTTATGAGGTGCGCTGGTGAACCAGGACATGCAGGCCCGTCTGGATGCCTGGCAGCAGCGCCAGTCGAGTGCGCTGGCGAGCTTTGCACCGGTTGCCGTGCGCGGCCGCATCCAGCGCGTCAATGGTATGTTGTTGCAATGTCGCCTTCCACAAGCGCGCATCGGTGATCTGTGCCAAGTCGAAAAATCTGCTGGCGAATACATGCTGGCTGAGATTATCGGCTTCGATCAACAGGATGCCGTGCTCAGTGCCCTGGGCAACCTTGAAGGCGTGCGAGTAGGTGCCAGTGTGCAACGCCTGGGGGTGCCACATCGGGTACGGGTCGGCGATGAATTGCTGGGTCAGGTGCTCGATGGTTTCGGGCGGCCGATTGCGGGCGATGGTCCCAGTGCTTTTGTCGAGGCCGACACGCCGGATGCGAGCACGGTGTTGTGTGAGGCGCCATTGCCCACCGAGCGGCCCAGGATCAACCGGGCGTTGTCCACGGGGGTGCGCTCGATCGATGGGTTGATCACGCTGGGCGAGGGCCAGCGCATCGGCCTGTTCGCCGGCGCTGGCTGTGGCAAGACTACCTTGTTGGCCGAGATCGCCCGCAACGTCGAGTGTGATGTGATCGTGTTTGGGCTGATTGGCGAGCGTGGCCGGGAACTGCGCGAATTTCTTGACCACGAACTCGATGATCAATTGCGCGCCAAGGCCGTGTTGGTGTGTGCGACGTCCGACCGCTCAAGCATGGAGCGCGCCCGAGCGGCCTTCACCGCGACAGCGTTGGCCGAAGGCTTCCGGCGCAAGGGTAAGCGGGTGTTACTGCTGATTGACTCCTTGACCCGATTTGCGCGGGCCCAGCGTGAAATCGGTCTGGCTGCCGGCGAGCCTCTGGGCCGTGGCGGCTTGCCGCCTTCGGTGTACAGCCTGATGCCGCGCCTGGTGGAACGGGCCGGATTGACTCGCGACGGGGTGATCACGGCCATCTACACCGTGCTTATCGAGCAGGACTCGATGAACGACCCGGTGGCGGATGAAGTGCGCTCCCTGCTGGACGGTCATATCGTGCTGTCACGCAAGCTGGCAGAGCGCGGCCACTATCCGGCGGTTGATGTGTTGGCCAGCCTTTCACGGATTTTAAGTAATGTCGCCGAGCCTGCGCATATCCAGGCCGGTACGGCCTTGCGACGCCTGTTGTCGGCGTACCAGCAGATCGAACTGATGCTCAAGTTGGGCGAGTACCAACCTGGCAGCGATGCCCTGACCGCCTGGCGGTGGACAGCCGCCAGGCGGTTGATGGTTTCCTGCGTCAGGACCTGCGTGAGCCCATGCCGATGGAGATGACCCTGGACCAACTGATGGAGTTGACCGCCGATGTCCCTTTCTGAAATCGATACCTTGCGGCGCTTGCGCAAGCATCGAGCAGACCGGGCGGAGCGGGCGTTGCGTGCGGCCAAAAAGCAACAGCAAGCGCTGTTGTTGCAAATCCAGCAGGCACAGGACGCACTGGAGCAAACCCGGTTGGATGAAACCCGCAAAACCGCAGAGTTGTTGGGCAAGCATCAAGGGCAAGTGATCTCATTCCAGGACCTCAAGTCCTGGAATGCCCAGGAACGTACGTTGTCCGCCGACACCCGCCGTGAAGAAGGGCAGTTGCATGAACTGCACAGCCAGCGCGAGGAGCAGTCGACCCACATCGACAGCGCGCAGAAGCAGGTTACCCAGCGTTTGCGCGAGGTCGAAAAGCTCCAGGAGTTATCCCTTTTGTTGGTGCAGGAAGAGAACGATGAAGCAAGTTCCAGTGAACAAACCTGAGCGCTCGCGTCTGCGCGAGCCTCGGGAAGAGCGTGAGCCCGGCATGGGGGGAGTGGTGCCCTGGGAGCAAGGACGGTTATTTACCCAGCTGTTTACCACCGACCGTGAGGGCGGCGGTTACGGTTCGTCCCCGCCGGGCATGACGGCCTCGACCGAGCCCCTGATGATTGAGGCATTGGCCGAGCAGTTGGCGCCTCGTATACAGGGGGCCTCGCAATGGCCTCTGCAGGCCACGCTTTACCTGCCGCGCCTGGGGCGGATCAACGCCAGCGTGCGCCGGGAGCAGGGCGCCTGGAACGTTGAACTGGAGGCGGAGGAAGAGCACACGGCGCGTTGGCTACCTGGCGTGCGCCAACGCCTCCAGGATGGACTGGCCGGGGTGCTGGCGCAGCCTGTCAACGTGCACCTGGCCCACGTGGATCCGGCATGATCATGCCGTTTTTAACCGTGCCTGTGGTGGATGGCGCCACGGATGTTGCGCGGCGCAGGTTGGGTCGCGGTTTGCGCATGCCGTTTCAGGTTGCAGGCCAGAACGGTGACTTGCTGATGGAGCCCGGCCGTGCCCCCACGGGCGTTGCGCCGCTGTGTTTCGAGAGCGCCTGTGGGGTGCTGGCGTTCGCCGAACCAGGGCCACTGTTTAGTCTGTTGGGGGAGTGCCCGGTGACGTTGGCCGAGGCCGGCAATGATCCGGACTCGTGGTTCTGGGAACTGTTCCAGCACCACTTGAGCCCTCAGGTGCGGGCGTTGTTCGGTTACCTGCGGTTGCTGCCGGCTTCCAGGAGGTTGAACTTCGGCTGTCGCTTCACGGTGACCCTGGGGGCTTCGAGGGTTGTGGGTTATCTGTGGCTGGCCCCCGAGAGCTTGCTGGAGTTATACGAGGCCGGCCCTTGGCAACCGACAGCGGGCCCGCTGCCGGCTTCATTTCCGTGGGCAATGGCGGTGACCCTGGGGCGCCTGCAATTGTCGATCACGCAGTTGCGCAGTGTACGTGCTGGTGATGTGCTGATGCTCGAACAACCCTTTTTCGATGTGCAAGGCAATGGTCACTTGCACATGGGCAGGCATCGGTTGCACGGGCGTATTGACGATGAATCCGGGCCGTTGTGCCTGACGCTTATTTCGATTGAGGAAACGTCCGTGGACGAAGATCTGGCAACACAGCAGTACCCGGGGCATGAGGATGATCAACCTGTGGCGGATGTCTTCGGCCATGAACCTTTCGACGAGTTGAGCATGGCCCTGACGGTGCGCTGCGGCACCCTGAACCTGACTCTGGGTGAACTGCGCAATCTTGCTCCCGGTGCAGTGTTGGGCATCACCGGGTACGCCCCCGGAATGGCCGGGCTTTATTACGGCGACCGCCCGATTGGCCAGGGGCAGTTGGTGGACGTCGACGGGCGCCTCGGGTTGCAGTTGTCCCGTGTGATTTTCGCCAGATGACGCTCCAGGGGATTGACCCCCTTGTCCTGGCGCTGTTTCTCGGCTCATTGTCGTTGATGCCGATGCTGTTGATCATTTGTACGTCTTTCTTGAAGATCGTGATTGTGCTGATGATCACCCGCAACGCCATCGGCGTGCAGCAGGTGCCGCCGAGCATGGCCATCAATGGTATAGCGCTGGCCGCGACGCTGTTTATCATGGCGCCCGTGGGGTACGAGATCGCCCAGAACGTCAAGGCTTCGCCAGTGGACATGAGCAACGTACAGACGCTTTTGGACACCGGGCTTGGGGCCATCCAGCCGCTGCGTGCGTTCATGCTGCGCAATACCGACGCGGACGTGTTGACCCACCTGCTGGAAAACAGCGCGCGCATGTGGCCGCCTGAAATGGCGCAAAGCACCCAGCGCGAAGACCTGATCCTGTTGGTCCCGGCGTTTGTGTTGTCGCAGTTGCAGGCGGGGTTCGAGATTGGCTTTTTGATTTACATTCCGTTCATCGTGATCGACCTGATTGTCTCCAACCTGCTGTTGGCCCTGGGGATGCAAATGGTCTCGCCCATGACCATTTCCCTGCCGCTCAAGCTGTTGTTGTTCGTGATGGTTTCCGGGTGGTCGCGGTTGCTCGACAGCCTGTTCCTTTCTTACCTCTGAGTGACCTATGGAACCGATCGTGCTGTTCAAGCAGGGCATGCTGCTGGTGGTGGTGCTGTCAGCACCGCCGCTGATCGTGGCGGTGATCGTCGGCGTGCTGACGTCCCTGGTGCAGGCCTTGATGCAGATCCAGGACCAGACGCTGCCCTTCGGCATCAAGCTGGTGGCGGTGGGCATTACGCTGGTATTGACCGGCCGCTGGATCGGCCTGGAGTTGATCCAACTGATCAACCTGATGTTCGACATGATTGCCCGTTCGGCATTGAACTGAGGGACTGCGCGTGCTGCTTTATCTTGAATATCTGCCAAGCCTGCTGGTTGCCATGGCGCGTATCTATCCCTGTGCCTTTCTGGTGCCCGCGTTCAGTTTTCAACATATCCGCGGCATGCCCCGGCACGTCATCGTGATGGTCATGGCGCTCATTCCTGCGCCCGGTATCCATGCCGTAATGAGCGGCCAGGATTACTCCGCGCTGATGATCAGCGGGTTGGTACTCAAGGAGGCAGCCTTGGGCTTTTTACTGGGGATCTTGCTGGCCATGCCGTTCTGGATGTTCGAGTCGGTGGGGGCGCTGCTGGATAACCAGCGCGGTGCCTTGGCGGGTGGCCAACTCAACCCTTCGCTGGGGCCGGACGCCACGCCCATCGGGCACCTGTTCAAACAGTTGGTGATTTACCTGCTGATCGCGGTCCTGGGGCTGAGCGTCTTGACCCAGGTGATCTGGGACAGCTATCTGATCTGGCCGGCAACTGCCTGGCTGCCGCTGCCGGCAATCAATGGCTTCAGTGTTTTCCTCGGCGTGTTGGGCGATACCTTTACCCACATGATGCTGTACGCCGCGCCGTTTATTGCGGTGCTGCTGTTTCTGGAATTCGGCTTCGCGGTGCTAGGCCTGTACAGCCCGCAGCTGCAGGTTTCTACCTTGGCGACCCCGGTCAAGAGCCTCGCTGGGCTGGGAATTCTGCTGCTGTATTTTCCGTTGCTGCAAGATTTGATCGTCACCCGAATGGCGCAGTTGGCAGACCTCAAGCATTCCCTCGGCCTGATGTTTCAGGGCGCTGCACCATGAGTGATTCGGGGGAGAAAAAACACGCCGCCACCCCCAAGAAGCTCAAGGACCAGCGCAAGAAAGGCCAGGTCGCCCAAAGTCAGGACATCGGTAAGTTGCTGGTGCTGACAGTCCTGAGCGAAGTTGCTTTGCTTACCGCTGAGCTCAGCATGCAGCGCTTCCAGCAATTGCTGGTGCTGCCGATGGCACGAATCGGCCAGCCTTTTGTTCGTGCGTTGGAAGAGGTATTGATCGAGAGTGCGGTGGTTTTTTTCTCCTTTGCCCTGCTGATGGCTGGGCTGGCCATTGCCGTAAAACTGATCAGCAGTTGGATGCAGTTTGGCCTTCTGTTTGCACCGGAGTCCCTGAAGCCGGACTTCAATCGTCTCAACCCGCTCAATCAAGCCAAGCAAATGTTTTCCGGCCAGTCACTGATGAACCTGTTTATGGGCTTGGCCAAGGCCTTGCTCCTGTCGCTGATTCTGTACGTGGTGATCGGTCCGTCACTGGCGGCGCTGATCAGCTTGGCCAACAGCGATTTGCAAAGCTATATCCTGGCGCTGATCGTTTTGTTCCGACACTTGCTGCATGCCTGCCTGGGGTTGCTGCTGGTACTGGCGCTGATTGACCTGACGATGCAGAAGTACTTTTTTGCCAAGCGCATGCGCATGACCCAGGTAGAGGTGATCAAGGAGTACAAGGACATGGAAGGCGACCCCCATGTCAAGGGGCAGCGCCGTGCCTTGGCCTATCAATTGGCCCAGGAGGAGCCGAAGGTCAAGCTGCCCAAGCTTGAGGAGTCTGACATGCTGGTGGTCAACCCGACGCACTTTGCCGTCGCCCTGTACTACCGCCCCGGAAAAACGCCACTGCCGTTTCTGGTGGAAAAAGGCACGGATGCCGAGGCCCGCAAACTGATCGACCGAGCCAAGGCCGCCGACGTACCGGTTATCCAGTGTGTGTGGCTGGCGCGTACGCTGTATCAGAAAGAACTGGGGGCCAACATTCCGCGAGAAACGCTGCAGGCAGTAGCGTTGATCTACCGCACCTTGCGTGAGCTTGATGATGAGGCCAAGCGCGAGACGCTGGAATTGCCGGAACTTGAACAACGGTGAGAGAGCATTCTGGCTCAATAGCGATGGCGACTCACATTCAATGCTTCAAGGTTGGCCAGAGACAGTAGTCGGTGGATGATGACATCCAACCTGTCGGTATCCAGTGGTTGTGCAGGCAGTGCATGCCAGATCACCAGCGCGCCCTGGGTATCGAGATAGATAAAGCACCCGTCGAACATCAGGGCCTGTTCAAAGCGACGTTCCAGCACTCGCTGGAGCTGTCCAGGTTGCAACACTTCGCGGGCGATCTGCAAGGCCAGGCCCGTTTGGGCGCCAGCGTTCAATCGGCGCAGTTGGATACCTTGGCTGAGGACCTGGTGAGCGTCATTGCCGCTCACCAGGGTGTCCTGGAATAATCTGGCGATGCTGGTCATCGTCTAGTAATCCTTCGAGCGTCATCGTTCCAGCGGGACCGTCTGATAGTCCGACCTTTCACCGGAGGGGCCGGGTTCGGCACGCATATGCGATGGCCACCAGACCACCAGATCGTCATTGGATTGTGGACGGGAGCAGGAGTCACCCTGACAGGTGGGCGTACAGCCGGTGATTAGCAGAGCCAAGCCAAGAAATGTGACGCAGAACAATCGATGGATCATTGTGGCTTCATCCGAGTAGGGTTCAGCAGGGAGGGGCGGGATACGCCGATGTGTTCATCTTTGACCACTGTGCGCATGGCAATGAATACTTCTGCCTCTTCCCCCGGCTGTAGCCAAGAGCGAGGCCAGACGCTGACCGCCAGCGTTTGTGAGTTGCTGCATTCGCGCTCATCGATGCGCACCTTGCGGTCGTGCTGGTTGCGCAACACCACGACGGCCACGTTGAATTGCGGGCCGGTATACCACTGGCTGCGCTCGGTATTGAGCGTCAATAGGTCGCGGGTGCTGCACAAGGTTTCCAGGCCCAGGGGCATCGGTGCGGCCTTGAAGGCGCTGGGCACTTGCCCGCTGACAAGAGTTGCCAGGGTGTGGGTGATGTCGGCACGATTGATCACCGGTGGATGCTCAGCGTAGCGCCGTGTCAGAGGCTTGAGGGCGGCTTGCAGTTCCGGCTGGTCAGCTTGGGGCAAGTAGCGTGATGGATCAGCCTGGTCGCCAATGACCCGGGGCGTCAGGATGAACAAGCGTTCGCGCCGATTGTGCTGCCGTTCGGTCGAGGAGAACAACGCCTTGCCCAATAACGGTATATCCCCCAGCAGTGGAATCTTGTTTTGCTTGTCGGTGCTTTCCGTGACATGGAATCCGCCGACGACCAAGGAGCGTTTTTCCGCCATTACAGCCTGGGTACTGACCTTGCCTCGACGTATATCGGGACCGCTGCGCTCGGGGTTGGACTCATCGAAGTTGCCGTCTTCAATATCCACCACCAAATGAATCTGATGGGTGCCCCCGGTGGTAATGACCCTGGGCACGACCTGGAAACTGGTACCCACGGTGATGGGCAAAATGGTTGCGTTCTCGACACCCGCTGTCAGGTATTGGGTGCGATTGAAATCAATCACCGCCGGCTGGTTTTCCAGGGTAAGGACCGAGGGGTTGGACACCATGGTCGCCAGGCCACGAGCTTCCAGTGCCCGCACGTCGGCGTAGAAACGGTCGCGGTTTTCGATCGCCAACTGCGATGAGGTCCCGGGTGCCATGTTCACACCGCCTCGGAACCGGCTGTTCTGAAAGCCCCAATTAACGCCGAACTCGTGCAGTTGCGTGCGCTCGATATCCAGGATAATAGCGTCGATTTCTACCAGCTTGCGTGCCACGTCGAGCTGGGTGATCAGCTCACGGTACATCGCCTGGCGATCTGGCAGGTCATAGATCAGTACGGCGTTGTTACGCACATCGGCCTCGACGCGGATCCGGCTTGTAGAAACCGGTGCGCGCGGGGTGAGTGACATGCCGCTGTCCAGTTGCCCCAGGTTCGCGGGTGAGCCAAGCATTTGCCCTAGCATCGGGTTGCTCAAGCGGGGAAAGCCTGGGTTTATGGGGGACGGCTGTGATTGGGAGGTGGGTCGCTGGCTCATCCCCGAGAGAGTCGAAGTTCCCCGAGGCTCAAGTAACCCCCGCAGCATGCTGGCCACGCCTGGGATGATCAGCTTTTCGCCGCGATAGTCAATCTGGCGGTCCGCCGCATTGGCGAACTTCAACGGGTAGGCCAGTACACTCTGCTTTTCGTCGGGTGATTTGCGCTGGCTACTGAATTGCTTGATCTGCTCAATGTAACGCCTGGGGCCGGACACCAGTACCACGCCATCCTCAGGTAATTCACCCCAACCGAAACGGGTGTCCAGCAGTCCGATATCGGTCAACGCTTGTTTCAAATCGCCAATGGTTTCGGCCGAAACCTCCAGGCGTGAGGACTCCTGATGGTCCAGGGTACTGATGTGCAGGGTATTGTTGTACATATACCACTGGAAGCGATGTTCTACGCCAAGCCTGTCGAGCATCGACTGCGGAGTATTGGCGCGTATCTTGCCATTGACGTTGCCTTCCAGAAAACCGTCGACTTGCAGTTGAGTACCGAAGGTCTGGGCAAAGTCCTTCAGCACATCCCGTAGGGGCTTATGCTCGGCTTCATAGGCATAGGCGGTGTTTTTCCATTCGGCGGGGATGGCGGCGAGGGTGCTCTCCAGTGGGCTCAGCAACCAGGGCAATATGATCAGGCAGCGCCAGTGGCCTCTGCCTGCCATGGCAGCAGGCGATGTAGTGCGCAAGCGATTGCACCTGTGGATTTTGTTATACATGGAGAGTTCTCTGGTTAGTGCAGCAGCGAGCGTAGAGAGGTGGGATGGAGTTTTTGGACGGGTCGCGCAAGGCGCGCGACGATGGCTCGCCAGGTGTCACGCTGGTTGAGCAGGGATTCGAGACAACCCAGCAATTGTGTTTCGCCGGGTCGACCCGGCAAGCACTGAGTCAGCCAAAGTGCACCACTGGCAGGCGCCTGCGTAAGTGCACCCTGGAAGTGATTCAGGCTGGCGCCTCCCAAGCGCATCCAGGTTTGCAGCAGTGATTTATCAAGTCTGTCGTGCGTCAGCTGGACATTCAACAGCAGAACGCCCGCATGACGTCGCAGGATGATTTCGTCATTATCTTCTAACAACGTGATCTGTTCTTCGCGGGTGCCCAACCAGTGAATAAGTAGATCTTTCAATTTACTGAAAACTGTCAAAAGTCGTTTTGATGATAGTGTGGTTGACGCGGATGTTTTCGCCATAAGCTAGGTCGGAATGGAGAAGATGTTCTGTGAATTTCTGAATCGATTCTAAGTCTGCTTGCTCCAAAGCGTTGTTGTAATTTTTTTGGGCAGTCTTGCCGGTGTTCAAAAAATCGCGTCCTAGGTCTTTAAGGTTGTACATGGTCTTCCCCCGGTGATGTTGTGTGTTGATGTTGTGGTCGGTACCGGCTAATCAGTTCCTCGCGGGAGAAATTATTTGAAATGCGAGAGCTCAATGTTGAAACTACTTGTTGTTGAAAAATGTTTCGAGCAATGAGTTCCAGCTGATACGAAAGTCTCCCTCGTCTGTTTTCAGTACGAGCGTTTGCAGGCTGATGGTGTCGTCAGTGTGAAGTTGCCAAGGCGTCGCCCCATGAGCCGCAAGGCACTGCCTCACGTCCTCGATTTCATTTGGATGGCAGAGCAGTATCGCGTTTATCTCCGGAACTTGGTTCTCCAGCAATTGTTTGAGGAGGGCCGCCAGGCGTTTGGGTTCTACCGTATCGTCAAGCAGGCAGCGAATCGCTTGGTGGGTTATTGAGGTGGCATGCCATTCGAGCCTGTCGCACATCGCCTGACGGTCCTGTTCCCAGCGCTTGAGCTGGGCATCGGCACGTTGCCAGATTTCAACGCCGGCCTTTTCCAGCAGCGCTTCACATTGTTTTTCTGCCCGGTTTAGTAGCTCACCAGCCTGGGCATTGGCACAATTCAAAAGCTGGTTGGCCTGCGCGCAGTCGGCAAGCGTTTCCCGGGGAATCAGGGTTTGTGGCAGTCCAGGCGAGCCTTTGTGCAACTCAATTTTGTGCCGGCATATCATTGCTAATTTCCTTGCCCATACGAGTCAGGATGCCTTGTTGGTTATTGTCGTAACGCGCCATACAACGGCTTGCCAGAGGGTATTCAGTCGGCTGTTTACGTTCTCGGGCAAGAGGGTTTTTTTTTCCATCTCAAGCACGCGTGTAGAGGGAAAGCGCAATCGAAGGCGCTGCCAGGTAGGCGGATTTACCCAACTGCGTAGCAGTTGCAACGGATCATCATTGGGTAAAAGCATGTCAGGGGGCAGAGCCTTAGAAAGACGTACGCACCATTGGTGATGACTTTCGCTCAGGGGCGCTGCAGCTGTGGGGCTGAAAGTGTCGTGAATAAGTGCGAGCATCAGGTTGAGTTGTTCTGTTGGTGCGAGGACCAGCCGAAGTAGGGTGGGGTCAGGTAGTGGAGGCAAGCTGGGAGCAATGCCCGCAATAGTGCCGGTCACCAGCCCTCCACTGTGATAAAACGCGTTCATCGCAGGGTATCGGTCGATGGCTCTCCAGTCATCGTGGGAGGATTGCCACGCAAACGCCCACCATTGAGCCCAGGCCAGATGCTCATTCATCGAGTGGTTGGGTCTAGCTTCCATTGGATGGACCTGTCAACGGATCAGGAACGGGTGTCTGTTGTAACTGCCGCTGCCGCTGATTGCGCAAGAACACTGAGGCGATCACTCCTAGCCCCAGGGTGATGAGGGCAAATATAACGCAGGCCCGCCAAAACCCAAGATCATCTCCGGGTACCAGAAAAGGCCCGAAGTAAGCCAGGCGTTGCTGTTCTTGATAAGCCGTCGCAGGTACGAATATCACCGTGAGCTTTTGCGGGTTATCCACTGCTGTGGCCATACCCGGGATGCTGCTGGCCACCATTCTGCGCACCCGCGCACGGATGTTGTCTGGATCGAGGCGCGGGTCGTGCTTTATGAATACTGAAGCCGATGCAGGTTGGACCGGCTCTCCCGGGGCTATGCGTTCAGGCAGAACGACGTGTACTCGGGCGACGATGACACCGTCAATGTTGGACAGGGTGGCCTCAAGCTCTTGGGATAACGCATAGATATAGCGAGCCCGTTCTTCCAGTGGCGTTGAGATGACGCCTTCCTTGCGAAACGTATCGCCCAGCGTGGCTCGAGCTACCTTGGGCAAGCCGGCAGCTTCCAAGGTGCGTACGGCACGCCCGATGTCGATTGCATTAACCGTCACAACCACGCCATCTTTAGCCGGGATTTTTTGGGCACGAATATGTTTCTCTGCGAGTTCCGCGATGACCTCATTGGCTTCTTGCTCGGAGAGTTGGCGATGGAGTTCTACACGGTCACTGCAACCGTTCAGCACAAATATCAGGGACAGGAGTAAGGCTATGCGCGCGAGATGATTCATTTTTTGCTACTGCAGGTTAGTGATTTTTTCGATGCATTGGCTGGCTTTGCCAAGGCTCTTCACTAACAGTTGCGACATAAGCAAGGAGTTTGAAAGTTCCTTTGGGTATTTTTTCAGCTCATCCATATTTGCATCTTTACTGATGGCTTTTAAACTTTTGTTCAGGCGGTTTTTTGAGTTGATCAGCTGTTCTGAAGCGCCCGTTAGCAGGCTTGAGGCTCCCGCGGTTACCGTCGCTGTAATCGGTGGGGATGAGCGCTCGAGTGTTGATGTGAAAAAATCAACATCCGTACTTGATGTTAAGCTATCAGGTGTTTTGTAAGAAGATTGGGGACCAGTGCGCCCGGGTGAAATATATTCGTCTATGCGCATGTGAAATCCGTTGTGTGAAGGTTGGTAGGGCTATTGAAGAAGGCATGCAAAAGTTACTGAGAGGTGGGCATCTCCCCCGATTAATTAATGAGGGGAGATGAGTGTGTTAACGCAGTTCTTTAACGTATGTAGATAGGTTGTTCTGTCGCTTAGCTTTGGTGGACAACTCCATGCCTTCAACTTGGGCCTGCTCCGCGTCAGCTGTTGCCCCAGCCTGGCCCCCGCCAGAGCGAGAACCTGTGGCGTAGGAGGCGGAGGATGGGTTGGAATTGTAGCCATATGAGGGGGCGTATGAACCGATAGCCGACATAGTTAATCTCCAGGAATCTAATGTTTAAGTTTGTACGCGATTAGCTGGCGCTAAAGTATAAATGCTACTTAATATTGGCCAGCCTATGAATATGTGGTTTCAAGGAAAAAGTAGTTCCTTATTCTGCTCTCTTACATGTTTCAAATTGTGTTGCGGTCATGCTGTGTGCTTGATTGTGTGCTCTATTTCGAGACGTCAACTCAGGGATATTTCCAGTTGTTTCATTCGGTAATAGAGCGTGCGCTTTGCAATCCCCAGATCCACCGCCACGTTATCAACACAATGAGCATGACGGCGCAATGACTCCTCAATCAGCGACTTCTCGATTTGCTGTAGCCGCTCTTTGAGGCTCATTTCTATGTCTTGGCGCTCTAGCACAGGTAAAGAGAGGGGTGGCAACCCTAGGACGAAGCGCTTGGCCGTCGAACGTAGCTCGCGGATGTTGCCCATCCAGGGATGGCACAGCAATTGTTGAAGCAGGGCGCTGGGGGGGATCGAAACGAGGTACTTAAAATACTCGGCCTCTTGGCGGATCATGTTCAAGAACAGGGGGATGATGCGCTCACGTTGATTCCGCAGTGCAGGTAGGCTGATGTTAACCACGCTCAGGCGAAAGTACAGGTCGCGCCTGAAGACGCCTTGCTCGACCATTTCATGCAGCGATTGCTGGGCGGATGCGATAACGCGCATGTCCACAGGGATAAATCGGGTCGAACCCAAGCGTTCAACGCCCCGGGATTCCAGCACCCGTAACAGCTTGGCTTGTAGGGGAAGCGGCATGCTGTCTATTTCATCGAGGTACAACGTGCCCAAGTGTGCTGTCTCGATAAAACCTGCCCGTGATTGCATCGCACCGGTATAGGCACCGCTGTTGACGCCGAATAGCTGGCTTTCGGCAAGGGTTTCCGGTATCGCGGCACAGTTGACGGCTACGAAACTGCCCCGTCGCTGAGATAAGCGATGGATACGTTGAGCAAGTGTATCTTTACCGGTACCTGTTTCTCCCAGTAGCAGAATGTCGATGTTTAGCGGAGCAGCATTGTTGACAGTGGCTTCGATGATTGGACATTCAGTGAACGGGGAGTCTGTTGTCTCCTCATTTTGATAGGAGGCCGACATGTTATTGCTCCAATACGGTTGTCGCTCCGCGATTGTCAGAGTCGTGGATGAGTGCCAGTCAGTAGATCGGAAGTTATCAACTTTGTCACCGTTAATGGTGAGATGAATTGGGTCGATGTTGTGTACGAAAAATTTGAAATTGGTGGTGATAAAAAGCAGTCAAATATTTGTCAAGAGTGAAATCTTCAACATGGGTAAGGGGAATCTTAATGTGGGTGAGTTTTTTTTTAAGTTTTAATGTTTAGTGTTTTAGGGTGGATATTTTTTCTTGTGTTTCTAGTGGGTTGCTTATGTAAGTAAAGTGTATGAGGACATTATTGCCTGACTCTATTTTATGCCCACAAAAAAACCGATGCAGAGCATCGGTTTTTTGGTTGCGGCGAAACCGCAAGTGACGTTTAAATGTTTAAACGTTAAAGCGGAAGTGCATCACGTCGCCATCCTTGACGATGTATTCCTTGCCTTCCAGGCGCCATTTACCGGCTTCCTTGGCACCGGCTTCACCCTTGAACTGGATGAAGTCGTTGTAGGCGATGACTTCGGCACGGATAAAGCCTTTTTCGAAGTCGGTGTGGATCACGCCAGCCGCTTGCGGTGCGGTGGCACCGACCTTGACGGTCCAGGCGCGGACCTCTTCGACACCCGCGGTGAAGTAGGTCTGCAGGTGCAGCATTTCGTAGCCCGCGCGGATCACACGGTTCAGGCCAGGCTCTTCCAGGCCCAGGGCCTCAAGGAACATGTCTTTTTCTTCGCCATCATCCAGTTCGGCGATCTCTGCTTCGATCTTGTTGCACACCGGTACAACCATTGCGCCTTCTTCTTCGGCAATGGCCTTGACCACGTCGAGCAACGGGTTGTTGTCGAAACCGTCTTCTGCCACGTTGGCAATGTACATTACCGGCTTGGTGGTCAGCAGGTGGAAGCCACGGATCACCGTCTTTTCGTCGGTGCTCATGCTCTTCATCAGGCTGCGTGCCGGCTTGCCCAAGGTGAAGTGCGCGATCAGTTGCTCCAGCAAGGCTTTCTGGACTACTGCGTCCTTGTCACCGCCCTTGGCATTGCGAGTGACTTTCTGCAGTTGCTTCTCGCAGCTGTCGAGGTCGGCAAAAATCAGTTCCAGGTCGATGATCTCGATGTCGCGTTTCGGGTCGACGCTGTTGGAAACGTGGATCACGTTCTCGTCTTCAAAGCAGCGGACCACGTGGGCGATAGCATCGGTTTCGCGGATGTTGGCCAGAAACTTATTGCCCAGGCCTTCACCTTTCGACGCACCGGCCACCAAGCCAGCGATGTCGACGAACTCCATGGTGGTCGGCAAGATACGCTTGGGATTGACGATGGCCGCCAGCGCTTCCAGGCGTGGGTCAGGCATCGGCACGATACCGGTGTTCGGTTCGATGGTGCAGAACGGGAAGTTCTCCGCTGCAATACCGGACTTGGTCAGGGCGTTGAACAGGGTGGACTTGCCGACGTTGGGCAGGCCGACGATGCCGCAATTGAATCCCATGGTGTTTCCCCTCGGGTAAAGAGTCAGGCCTTTTGGCTGTGCAGGTTTTTCATCGCGCGGTTCCATTCACCGGCGAAGATATCCGGCAGCACGCCGAGGGCAAAGTCGATGCTGGCATCGAGTTTTTCCTGTTCGGCGCGTGGCGCACGACCCAGGACAAAATTTGAAACCATACTGGCAACACCTGGGTGGCCAATGCCGAGCCGCAGGCGGTAAAAGGTATTCTGATTGCCCAACTGCGCGATGATGTCCCGCAGGCCATTATGACCCCCATGGCCGCCGCCTTGCTTGAGCTTGGCAACGCCGGGTGGCAGGTCCAGTTCGTCATGGGCCACCAGGATTTCTTCGGGTTTGATCCGGAAGAAGCCCGCAAGCGCCGCGACAGCCTGGCCGCTGCGGTTCATGTAGGTGGTGGGAATCAGTAGGCGAACATCCTGACCCTGATGCGAGAAGCGTCCGGTCAGGCCAAAATATTTGCGATCGGCCACAAGGTTGATGCCTTGGGCGTGGGCGATGCGCTCAACAAAAAGGGCCCCCGCGTTATGCCGGGTCTGTTCGTATTCGGCGCCTGGATTTCCCAGGCCAACGATCAGTTTGATGGCAGTCACGACAGGGGCCCTTCCTTTGGAGTTGTGGATAACATCGCCGCAACCTGGGTGCGGCGAAAGTGGACGACAAGAGCTAACTTATCCAGAGATAAACTTCGCGTTATCGCCCGCTTTCTCGCTACGTTTCGGTCCGCGATGTTTCCTCAAGCTCCAGCGTTACAGAGTGAATTACTCTGCAGCGGTTTCTTCAGCTTCTGGAGCAACACGTGGAGCGTGGACGTTGGCAACAGCCTTGTCATCACCGTGAGCCAGAGCAACAAACTCAACGCCTTTAGGGGCTTTGAGGTCGGACAGGTGAATGATCGAACCGACTTCAGCATTGCTCAGGTCGACTTCGATGAACTCAGGCAGGTCTTTTGGCAGGCAGCTCACTTCGATCTCAGCGGTAACGTGCGAAATTTCGCCGCCTTTCTTGATCGGAGCAGCTTCGCCCACGAAGTGTACAGGCACGATAGCGGTCAGTTTCTGACCAGCTACAACGCGTACGAAGTCAGCGTGCAGCACGTGGCCTTTAGCTGGGTGACGTTGCAGCGCCTTGATGATGACGTTCTGCTTGGTACCACCAACGCTCAGCTCGATGATGTGGCTGTAAGCCGCTTCGTTTTCGAGCAGTTTGGCGATTTCCTTGGCCAGCATGCTGATGGATTCAGGGGCTTTGTCGCCACCGTACACTACAGCTGGAACCAGGCTTGCGAGACGACGCAGGCGGCGGCTCGCACCTTTCCCCAGGTCGGAACGCAGTTCAGCATTCAAAGTAAAGTCGTTCATGTTGTATCTCCAAAATAACCACATTCGCCCCAGCGTTTGCGACCAGCGCTAAAGGCGATATGGGCAAAAAAGCCCCGCCCCAACAGAATGCTGGGGCGGGGCGCTTTTCGTCAGCGAGATGTTGCCAAGGTTTACCCTTAACGGAACATCGCGCTGATCGATTCTTCATTGCTGATGCGGCGAACCGCTTCGGCAACTACCGGTGCGATATCCAGTTGGCGGATACGCGTACAGGCTTGAGCTGCAGCGGACAACGGGATGGTGTTGGTCACCACCAGTTCGTCCAGCATAGAGTTCTCGATGTTCTCGATCGCTCGGCCCGACAGCACAGGGTGTGTGCAGTAGGCGAAGACTTTTGCCGCACCATGCTCTTTCAAGGCTTTTGCCGCGTGGCACAGGGTGCCGGCGGTATCGACCATGTCATCGACCAGAATACAGGTACGCCCTTCGACATCACCGATGATATGCATCACTTCAGAGTGATTGGCTTTCTCGCGGCGTTTGTCGATGATCCCGAGGTCCACGCCCAGGGATTTGGCGACAGCCCGTGCACGCACGACGCCACCAATGTCCGGGGACACGATCATCAGGTTTTCAAAGCGCTGGTCTTCGATGTCATCCACCAGAACGGGGGAGCCGTAGATGTTATCTACTGGAATATCGAAGAACCCCTGGATTTGGTCAGCGTGCAGGTCAACCGTGAGCACACGGTCGATACCTACCACGGTCAGCATGTCAGCAACGACTTTCGCGCTGATGGCCACACGTGCGGAACGCGGACGGCGATCCTGGCGGGCATAACCAAAGTAAGGGATTACAGCTGTGATTCGAGTCGCTGAGGAGCGGCGGAAGGCATCAGCCATCACGACGAGTTCCATCAGGTTATCGTTGGTCGGAGCGCAAGTCGGCTGAATAATGAAGACATCTTTACCGCGGACGTTTTCATTGATCTCGGCTGTAATTTCGCCATCGGAAAATTTACCGACAGAGATGTCACCGAGAGGGATATGCAGCTGACGTACGACACGTCGAGCCAGATCGGGGTTGGCGTTCCCCGTAAAGACCATCATCTTGGACACGCGCAGTACCTAGAGGCTGAGGGTAACCTGGATGAGTATAGAAAATGGCAGGGGCGGCTGGATTCGAACCAACGCATGGCAGGATCAAAACCTGCTGCCTTACCGCTTGGCGACGCCCCTGTATCTGTTGCAACGAGTGCCCAGCACCCGGTTCCTTTTAGAGCAGACTTTGCAGCTTGCGATGCAACATCGAAACGTTGCTTCCCTTTGCTACAAACCCTGTAAGGGTCTCTGTAAGAAGGGCCGAGACTTTATCAGCTTCAGCTTTGCTTGGGAAGCCCCCAAACACACAACTTCCAGTTCCGGTTAATTTTGCTTCGGTAAATTTACCTAACAAATTCAAAGCGTTACGTACCTCTGGATAACGCCTTGCTACAACCGGTAAGCAGTCATTTCGACTGTTTCCCTTGGGAACGGGGCGCACTTTAATGGGAGGAGAGTTACGTGTCAACAGCGGATCTGAAAAAATTTCTGCTGTACTTACAGATACTTGCGGGACAAGCACGACATACCACGGCTCTTCGGGGTCTACAGGGGTGAGTTTCTCTCCCACACCCTCGGCAAAAGCTGCGTGCCCGCGTACGAAAACCGGGACGTCGGCGCCCAGGGTCAGGCCCAGCGTGGCCAGGCGATCCTCGTCCCATCCCAGTTGCCACAAGTGATTCAGTCCGAGCAAAGTTGTCGCGGCATTCGAACTGCCACCGCCGATGCCTCCCCCCATTGGCAGGATTTTATCGATCCAGATATCAATGCCCTGGGAGCAGCCGGATTGTTCCTGAAGTTTTTTCGCGGCTTTCACGATGAGGTTGCTGTCGTGAGGCACGTCTTCGAATTCGGTGTGCAGTTGAATCACGCCGTCGTCGCGAGTAGCGAAGGTCAATTCATCGCCGTAGTCGAGAAATTGAAACAGCGTCTGCAACTCGTGGTAGCCGTCTTCACGGCGACCGAGGATGTGCAGCATCAGATTGAGCTTGGCCGGGGAGGGGAGCGTCAGGCGTTGAGTGTTCATCTCATTGCCCCAGTTTGCGCGGTTGCCAGTCCTTGATCACCAGCGTGACGTCAAGGTTGGTCCCGTGCAGCTTGATGCGGTCGGGCAGCCAATAACCGTTCTGTTGCGCATAGCTCAAGTACTCGACTTGCCAGCCATCCTGCTCCAATGATGCCAGGCGACTATCTCCGTTCAGGCTCAGGCGACTCTTGCTGTCGGGTGCAGGCAAGCCGCGAACCCACCAGACCAGGTGCGAAACCGGCAGTTTCCAGCCCATCTGTTCTTCCAGCAGGGCTTCCGGCGATGACGCTTCGTAGCGGCCCTGGTTGGCCACTTCGAGGCTCACCTGCCCCGGTCGACCGGTCAGGCGCGCAGCTCCACGGCCCAGGGGCCCGGAGAGACGAATATCGTAGTAGTCCTGGCGTTGTAGCCAGAACAAGGTGCCGCTGCCCGAATCCTTCGGGGCGCGAATGCCGACTTTGCCATTGATCTGCCAGCCATCGAGGCTGCTCAGTTGGTCCTTGTGCTCTCGCCATTGCGCCGGGTTGCCTTGACCTTCAACGGATTCTCGGGCGCCGAAGCCCGCACAACCGGCGAGTAGGGCGATAAAGCTGAAAACGATAACGTGGCGCAAAAACATAGGCTTAAAGGGTCTCGGATCCGGTCAAGCGCTTGATGGTGCTGCGCAGGATAGGGCTGTCGGGTTGGTCTTTGAGGAACTTGCCCCAGATTTGCCTGGCTTCGCGTTGTTTGCCCTGGGCCCAAAGCACTTCGCCCAGGTGAGCGGCGACTTCCTGGTCGGGAAAGCGTTCAAGCGCCTGGCGTAGCAGGCGTTCGGCTTCATCCAGATTGCCCAGGCGGTAATTCACCCAACCCAGGCTGTCGAGGATGGCCGGGTCTTGCGGGTTGAGTTGATACGCCTGTTCGATCAAGACTTTGGCCTCGGCATAGCGCGTTGTACGGTCGGACAAGGTATAGCCCAGGGCGTTCAGTGCCATGGCGTTGTCCGGATCGCGCTTGATGATCAGGCGCAGGTCTTTTTCCATCTGCGGCAGGTCGTTGCGTTTTTCCGCTTGCATGGCGCGGGTGTACAACAGGTTCAAGTCGTCCGGGTATTGCAGCAACGCTTGTTGCAACAGTTTCCAGGCGCGATCGCCCTGATTGTTGGCGGACAGGGTTTCAGCCTGGATCAGGTATAGCTGAATCGCGTAGTCCGGATCGGCATCCCGTGCGGCAGCCAGGCGCTTTTCAGCTTCGTCGGTGCGACCGTGGCTCATCAGGATATCGGCCTGGCGCAATTGCGCGGGCAGGTAATCATTGCCGGGACCGACTTGGGCATATTCGATCAATGCGCCTTGTGGGTCATTACGTTCTTCGGCGATGCGCCCCAGGTTCAGGTGCGCCGAGTCGACGTGGGTTTCCCGGGCAATCAGCTCTTCCAGGTAGCCCTTGGCTTCATCCCAAGCCTTTGCTTCCAGGCATACCAGCGCCAGGGAATAGCGCAGTTCGTCATCGTCCGGGTATTGCTGGACCAGGCTGGCGAATTGCACCTTGGCGTCTTCCATGCGGTCTTGTTCAACCAGCAAGCGGGCGTAGGTCAGGCGCAGGCGTTTGTCATCCGGATACTTTTTGATGCTTTGTTCCAGCAACGGCAAGGCTTCCTTACCGCGATTGAGGTTCTGCAACAACCGTGCGCGCAGTAGCAGCGGGGCGATTTCACCGTCTTCCGGCGGGTTCTGCTCCAGCAGCTTCAAGGCCGATTCCGATTCATCATCCTGTTGCAGCAACAAGGCCTTGCCGAAAATCAACTGGCCGTTGTTCGGGTGTTTTTGCAGCAGGCGGTCGAAACCCTTCATCAGGCCGTTGCGGGTGTCCTGATCGGTGTCGGCCGCCGACAGCGCGAGAAAATCAAAATGGGTGTCACCCTTGCCTTGCAGGACTTTCTCCATATAGACCATGGAGTCGTCATAACGCCCGGCGCGGGCCAATTGGATGGCCGCGGCCCGCTGGGCTTCAAGATCTTGCGGAGCGTTTTTCGCCCAGATCAGCGAAGTATCCAGCGCGGCCTGATCAGCCCCCAGGTACTCGGCAATGCGAAACGCCCGCTCTGAAATGCCCGGATCCTGGGTATTAATGGCCTGGGTCACGTAGTTATCCAGGGCAATGTCGAAACGATTGCGCTGGCCAGCCAGCTCCGCGCTCAGCAGGCTGAACACCGTATCTTCACTGAACGAGGAGTAAACCTTGGGCTTTTCAGGGGCTGGAGTGCTGTCTTCAACCGGCGATGATTCATCCGGAGACACGGGAGCCATGGCCTGGCAGCCGCTGAGGAAGACAAAAGCAAGGAGCAACGCGGAAGATCTATTCATATAGGAGGAGGACGACTAACCTGCGGTCGGATCATCATGACACAAGCCTTCGGTCAAACATAACCGGAGCGCCCTAAATGCCTGCTGTACCTGCTGTAGGAGCGCGTTTGCTCGTGAAAAACTCCCAGGCAACGCGTTCACCCAGGGTGTACGCGTTATCGTTGAGGTTTTTCGCGAGCAAGCGCGCTCCTACAGGTGTGTTTATAGACACAAGGTATTGGGACAATAGACAACTGTGGTTGTTCTGAATCTTTCGAAGTAGGACAATTGGCGGCTTCCCGACATCATCAGCGATATTGAATGGCCTTCCTTGCACTCGGTATTAACCACAAGACTGCTTCTGTCGACGTGCGCGAGCGCGTGGCGTTTACGCCCGAGCAGTTGGTTGAGGCCTTGCAGCAGCTCTGCCGGCTCACCGACAGCCGCGAAGCTGCGATCCTTTCAACCTGCAATCGCAGCGAGCTCTATATAGAGCAGGAACATCTTTCGGCGGATGTGGTGCTGCGCTGGCTGGCGGATTTTCACCATTTGAGCCTCGACGAACTGCGTGCCAGTGCTTATGTGCACGAAGAAGATGCGGCAGTTCGTCACATGATGCGCGTCGCCTCGGGCCTCGACTCGCTGGTGTTGGGCGAGCCGCAGATTCTTGGCCAGATGAAGTCTGCCTACGCCGTGGCCCGCGAAGCCGGCACCGTCGGCCCGCTGCTGGGGAGGCTGTTCCAGGCTACGTTCAATTCGGCTAAACAAGTACGCACCGACACCGCCATTGGCGAAAACCCGGTCTCGGTAGCGTTTGCCGCCGTTAGCCTGGCCAAGCAGATTTTCAGCGACTTGCAGCGTAGCCAGGCGTTGTTGATCGGCGCCGGTGAAACCATCACCCTGGTTGCTCGCCATTTGCACGAACTGGGGGTCAAGCGGATCGTCGTCGCCAACCGCACCCTGGAGCGTGCCAGTATTCTTGCCGAGCAGTTCGGTGCTCACGCAGTGCTGCTGTCGGATATCCCTGCCGAGCTGGTACACAGCGACATCGTTATCAGTTCCACCGCCAGCCAATTGCCGATCCTGGGCAAGGGCGCGGTAGAAAGTGCCTTGAAGTTGCGCAAGCACAAGCCAATCTTCATGGTGGATATTGCCGTTCCCCGGGATATCGAACCTGAAGTCGGCGAGTTGGACGATGTTTACCTCTACAGTGTCGACGATCTGCACGAAGTGGTCGCCGAAAACCTCAAGAGCCGTCAGGGCGCTGCCCAGGCGGCCGAGGAAATGGTCAGCACTGGCGCCAATGATTTCATGGTGCGCCTGCGTGAGTTGGCAGCGGTGGATGTGCTCAAGGCCTACCGTCAGCAAGGTGAGCGCCTTCGGGACGAGGAATTGATCAAGGCCCAGCGTATGCTCGCCAATGGCAGCAGCGCCGAAGACGTACTGATGCAGTTGGCCCGTGGCTTGACCAACAAACTGCTGCACGCTCCAAGCGTACAGCTTAAAAAACTGACTGCCGAAGGCCGCCTCGATGCGCTGGCCATGGCTCAGGAACTCTTTGCCCTCGGTGAGGGCGAGTCAGATAGCTCTTCGGATAAAAAACCGCAATGAAAGCGTCACTGCTCAATAAGCTGGACATTCTCCAGGACCGATTCGAGGAACTGACCGCCTTGCTTGGCGATGGCGAAGTCATCTCCGATCAAAACAAGTTCCGCACCTATTCCAAGGAATACGCGGAAGTTGAACCCATTGTGGCCACCTATAAACACCTGCTCAAGGTTCAGGCCGATCTGGAGGGCGCCCAGGCGCTGCTCAAGGACAGCGACCCGGACATGCGCGAAATGGCCGTGGAAGAAGTCCGCGAAGCCAAGGAAAAGCTGCTCGAGCTGGAGGGCGACCTGCAACGCATGCTGTTGCCCAAGGACCCTAATGACGGGCGCAACGTGTTTCTCGAAATTCGTGCCGGCACCGGCGGCGACGAAGCGGCGATTTTCTCCGGCGACCTGTTCCGCATGTATTCGCGTTACGCCGAACGTCGCGGCTGGCGTGTCGAGATCCTGTCCGAGAACGAAGGCGAACACGGCGGCTATAAAGAAGTCATCGCCCGTGTGGAAGGTGACAACGTCTACGGCAAGCTGAAATTCGAATCCGGCGCGCACCGCGTGCAGCGGGTCCCGGCTACCGAGTCCCAGGGCCGTATCCACACGTCCGCGTGTACCGTGGCCGTGTTGCCCGAGCCGGACGAACAGGAAACCATCGAGATCAACCCCGCGGACTTGCGGGTCGACACCTACCGCTCATCGGGTGCCGGTGGCCAGCACGTCAACAAGACCGACTCGGCCATTCGCATCACCCACTTGCCATCGGGCATTGTGGTGGAGTGTCAGGAAGAACGCTCCCAGCACAAGAACCGGGCTCGAGCCATGTCCTGGCTGTCGGCCAAACTCAACGACCAGCAGACCAGCGCTGCCGCCAACGCGATTGCCAGCGAGCGCAAATTGTTGGTGGGCTCGGGTGACCGCTCCGAGCGCATCCGTACCTACAACTTCGCCCAGGGTCGGGTCACCGACCACCGGGTTAACCTGACCCTGTATTCCCTGGACGAAATCCTTGCGGGCGGTGTCGATGCAGTCATCGAGCCACTGTTGGCCGAGTACCAGGCCGATCAATTGGCGGCGATAGGTGAATAAATGACCATTATTGCCAGCCTGTTACGCGCCGCCGACCTGCCTGACTCGCCCACTGCACGTCTGGATGCGGAGTTGCTGCTGGCTGCGGCCCTGGGCAAGTCCCGCAGTTATTTGCACACCTGGCCGGAAAAAATCGTCAGTAGCGAAGACGCACTGATTTTTTCCGGATACTTGCAACGGCGCCGCACAGGTGAACCCGTGGCGTATATCCTCGGCCAGCAAGGTTTCTGGAAACTGGACCTGGAAGTTGCACCGCACACACTGATTCCCCGCCCGGAAACCGAGATGCTGGTGGACGCAGCCCTGGAATTATTGCCGCCAGGCCTCGCCAAGGTGCTTGACCTGGGCACCGGTAGCGGCGCAATCGCCCTGGCCCTGGCCAGTGAACGTGCGGCCTGGCATGTCACGGCGGTCGACCGGGTGCTGGAAGCCGTGGCCCTGGCCGAGCGTAATCGCCAGCGCCTGCACCTGGATAACGCCACGGTATTGAGCAGTCACTGGTTCAGTGCCCTGCAAGATCAAACCTTCAATCTGATCATCAGTAACCCGCCGTACATTGCCGAGACCGATCCGCACCTGATGGCCGGTGATGTACGTTTTGAACCGGCCAGTGCGCTGGTGGCGGGCCATGATGGCCTGGATGACCTGCGGCTGATCATCGCCCAGGCCCCGGCGCACCTCGATTCTGGCGGCTGGTTGCTGTTGGAACATGGTTATGACCAGGCCGCGAATGTGCGCCAATTGCTGCTGAGCCAAGGCTTTGAAGAGGTCCACAGCCGTATTGATCTTGGTGGTCATGAGCGCATCAGCCTGGGGCGCCGGCCGTGCTGAATGACCAGGAGCTGTTGCGCTATAGCCGACAAATTCTGTTGCAGCATGTCGACATCGAAGGCCAATTGCGCCTGAAAAACAGCCGCGCCCTGATTGTGGGTCTTGGTGGGCTGGGTGCGCCGGTGGCCTTGTACCTGGCGGCGGCTGGCGTGGGTGAGCTGCACCTGGCGGACTTTGACACGGTCGACCTGACCAATTTGCAACGCCAGATCATCCACGACACCGACAGTGTCGGCCAGACCAAGGTCGACTCGGCTGTGGGCCGCCTGACCGCGATCAACCCCCAGGTTCACCTGGTCGCTCATCGCAACGCGCTCGATGCCGATTCCCTGGCACAGGCGGTAGGGGCGGTGGACCTGGTTCTTGATTGCAGCGACAACTTTTCCACTCGCGAGGCAGTGAATGCCGCCTGTGTTGTTGCAGGTAAGCCATTGGTCAGTGGCGCTGCGATTCGCCTGGAAGGGCAGCTCTCGGTCTTCGATCCGCGTCGCCCTGAAAGCCCTTGCTACCACTGTTTATATGGGCATGGCAGCGAAGCCGAACTGACCTGCAGCGAAGCCGGCGTCATCGGCCCTCTGGTGGGGGTAGTGGGCAGTTTGCAAGCCCTGGAGGCATTGAAGTTGTTGGCGGGTTTCGGTGAACCATTGGTTGGGCGCCTGTTGTTGATCGATGCCTTGACCACGCGCTTTCGTGAGTTGCGGGTCAAGCGCGATCCAGGCTGCAGTGTCTGCGGCGTCGACCATGGTTAAGGACGCGCCGATCGGGGTGTTCGACTCCGGTGTCGGCGGCCTGTCGGTGCTGGCTGAGATACAACAACTGCTGCCCCGCGAGTCACTGCTGTATGTGGCGGATGGCGGGCATATCCCTTATGGCGAGAAAACGCCAGAATTTATCCTCGAACGCTCTCGGCGGATTGCCGGATTTTTCCGCGAACAGGGTGCCAAGGCTTTTGTCATCGCCTGCAACACCGCAACAGTCGCGGCTGTCGCTGATCTGCGCCGGGATTATCCCGATTGGCCGCTGGTGGGCATGGAGCCTGCGGTAAAACCAGCAGCGGCGGCGACCCGTAGTGGTGTGGTTGGCGTGCTGGCCACAACGGGTACGCTACAGAGTGCCAAGTTCGCTGCACTGCTGGATCGTTTTGCCACGGACGTACGGGTCATTACCCAGCCATGCCCGGGCCTGGTAGAACTGATCGAGACCGGTGACCTGGACAGCCCGGACCTGCGCCTGCTGCTGCAAGGCTATGTCGAACCACTGATCACAGCCGGTTGTGACACCATTATCCTGGGCTGCACTCACTACCCTTTCCTCAAGCCGTTGCTGGCGCAGATGCTGCCACCATCGATCATCCTGATCGACACCGGTGCGGCGGTGGCGCGTCAGTTGCAACGCCTGCTGGGCGAGCGCGAATTGCTGGCCGAGGGCAATCCTCAGGCCGCCCAATTCTGGACCAGTGGTGATGCCGAGCACCTAAGAAATATCCTACCTGTACTCTGGACGTCGTCTGGTGTTGTACGAAGCTTTGGTTTGTGAAAAGTCGTGAAAATGACGAATCAATAAGCTGAACTTCTGTATAAACGGTGGCTTCTATAGGGCGTCAGCCTGTAAAAATTCATACAACTTCGTTCGGATGGGATGTTTCTTATGAAGCGTTTTTTCTGTTTGGCCGCGATTGTGGTCGCAGTGGCAGGGTATTCCTTTTCGGCACAGGCCACAGGCCTGGAGTTTGGGGTGGGGGCAACCGGCGATTCGACCATGACCTATCGCTTGGGCCTGACGTCGAATTGGGATAAAAGTTGGTGGCAGAGCGATGTCGGTCACCTGACCGGTTATTGGAGTGGTGCTTATACCTATTGGGATGGCGACGAGCGCGCCAGCGTGAGCAGCCTATCGTTCTCGCCGGTGTTTGTGTATGAGTTTGCCGGGGAGTCAGTGACGCCGTACATCGAAGCCGGGATCGGCGTGGCGCTGTTCTCGCGGACTCGTATAGAAGACAACAACCTTGGCCAGGCCTTCCAGTTCGAAGACCGTCTGGGTTTTGGTTTGCGCTTTGCCGGCGGGCATGAGGTGGGCATTCGTGCCACGCACTATTCCAATGCCGGGATCAGCCACAACAACGACGGCATCGAGAGCTATTCGCTGCACTACACGATGCCACTGTAAGCACCTACATCCCTGTAGCCGCTGGCGAGGTACGAGGCTGCGATAAGGTTCGCAGGACCTTCAGCGATTTCAAAACCCAGGCGACTGCTGCGCAGCCGATCGCAGGCTGCGCCAGCGGCTACAAGTGATCGGTGATCGGTCCTTGTAGCCGCTGCCGAGGCACGAGGCTGCGATAAGGGCCGCAGGACCTTCAGCGATTTCAAAACCCAGGCGACTGCTACGCAGCCGATCGCAGGCTGCGCCAGCGGCTACAGATATTCACGCTGGCCTTCAGGTCAGCGATACACCGTCGCAATCCCCAGTCGCTCCTCGATGCACTCCGGCGCCCCCATCTCGAACTCCCGGCAGATCAGCGGCCGTTTCTCATAGATGCTGCACATCATCGTGTCGCGATCCAGTGCCGCGCACCAGCCGTCTCCCAGGCGCAGCATCACTTCGCCGCCCCAATCGTCAGTATCGATAAAACGTTCGGGCACGCCCGTATCGGTGATCAGCATGACTTCCAACTGGCAGCAGCATGCGGCGCAGGTAGAGCAGGTGACGACGGGCTCGGTGATTTGGGTATGGGGGATGTTGGTCATAGGGGGCAGCTTAAGCTTTAAGCTCAAAGCTGCAAGTAAAAGCCGACCGGCTTCGGCTTTTTACTTGTCGCCTGCCGCATGGCGCGACGGCAGGTTGCGAAAGGCGGCCAAGGCACGGTCCCGGGATTTTTTCAGATCAACAATGGGCGGTGGATAATCGGCGACGCCAAACAGGCCGCCAACAGCGCTGGGGTTGTGCACTTCTTTTTTGTTCAGCACCGCCAGCTGCGGCAGCCAATGCTTGATGAAGCGCCCGTCGCCGTCGAATTTTTCCGACTGGCTCAAGGGGCTGAAAATCCGGAAGTAGGGCGCCGAATCGGTGCCGGTGGAGGCGCTCCACTGCCAGCCACCGTTATTGGCTGCCAGGTCGCCGTCGATCAAGTGGCGCATGAAAAAGCGTTCGCCTTCGCGCCAGTCGATCAGCAGGTTCTTGGTGAGGAACATCGCCACTACCATGCGCAGGCGGTTGTGCATCCAGCCGGTTTCCTGCAACTGGCGCATGGCGGCGTCGATGATCGGCAACCCGGTGCGCGCTTCTTGCCAGGCGGCGAGGTCTTCGGGGGCGTTGCGCCAGGCCAACGCTTCGGTTTCCGGGCGGAAGGCGCAGTGGCGGGAAACCCGTGGGTAACCCACCAGGATGTGTTTGTAGAACTCGCGCCACAGCAGCTCGTTGATCCAGGTAATGGCGCCGATATTGCCGCTTTCGAACTCACCCTGGTTGCTTTGCAGGGCGGCATGCAGGCATTGGCGCGGTGAGACCACGCCAGCGGCCAGGTAGGCGGACAGTTGGCTGGTGCCGGGTTTGGCGGGGAAGTCGCGTTCGTCCTTGTAGTCATTGATTGGCTCGTCGGTAAATTGCTCAAGACGATGCCGGGCTTCGTCTTCGCCCGCAGGCCACAAGGCGCGCAGGCTTTCAGTGGGCGGTACGAAACCGTTGGCGTGCTCGGGGATGGGATCGCTTTTCAGCTTCAGGGGGGCCTGGGGCTTGGGCGCCATCACCAGGCGCGGCAGGGCGGTATGCAGGCGGGTGTAGCAGACTTTACGAAACTGGCTGAACACTTGGAAATAGGTGCCGGTTTTGGTCAGGATGCTACCGGGCTGGAACAGCAATTGGTCCAGGTAGCGATGGAACGCCACGCCTTGGGCTTCCAGGGCCTGGGCGACTGCCGCGTCGCGACGGCTTTCATGGACTCCATATTCTTCATTGACGTGCACGCTCTCAATCGACAGCTCCCGGCACAGGTCAGCCAAGGCCTGCGGTGCCTGGTCCCAGGTGTCGGCATGACGGATCAACAGGGGAATGTTCAGTTCGCTCAGGGCCAGGCTCAAGCTTTGCAGGTTGCGCAGCCAGAAGTCCACTTTGCACGGCGCATCATCGTGGGCCAGCCATTGGCCGGGCGTGACCAGGTACACCGCCACCGTTGGGCCGCGCTCGGCAGCGGCGGCCAAGGCGGTGTTGTCATGCAGGCGCAGGTCGGTGCGCAGCCAGGTCAACTGCATTTATAAAATCCCATGCTGGATCATTACCTGATGGGCCGACAGTGGGTCTTCAGCCAGGAGTAGTTCGGGAATGTCATGGGTTAATAGGCTCAATTCGGCCTGGTGGATGCATACCGTTGGCCCCGCCAGCAATGTCGGGCAGTTCACGCCGCCCAGCAATTTTGCCAGCGCCGATAAATTGAGGGCCTTGCTCGAATAGAGCAGCACTGCGCGCGGATGCAACTGTTCTACGGCCAGGGCCAGTTCTCCGATCGGCAATGGCCAGTCGAAGACTTCCACCGGGCAATCGGCGCTACTGGCCAGCCAGGCGCTCAGCCACAGGCCGGGCTCCAGGGGCAGATCCGAATGATTGATCAGCAACAGCGGCTTGCCATTGAGCTGACGATTATTGTGATAGATCCGTGCGCCGAACTTGCTGCGCAGCCAGGAATGAAAAAACACCCGCTCCATTTGCGCCCCAAACTGGCCCTGCCAGTGCTGTTCAAGGTCTTGGAGTAGCGGCAGTAGCAGTTGTTCGCACACCGTGCGCGGCGGATACAGGGCCATGGCCTGGTTGAAGACCGCGTCGACCCGGCGTTCGGCCAGCTCGCTGATGGCGTGCAGCAAGTTCTGACGCTGGCTGCACCATTCGTTCGGGACGTCGTTGTCGATGGTGTGCGTGGTGTCGATCAACTTTTTAACCTGACTGACCGGTACGCCACGGTTGATCCAGGAGAGAACCGTGCGAATGTGCTGCACGTGCTCGGCAGAGAACAGGCGGTGCCCCTTGGGAGTGCGTTGGGGCACGATCAGGCCATAGCGCCGTTCCCAGGCGCGCAAGGTCACGGCGTTGACGCCGGTCTGGCGCGCTACTTCACGGATCGGCAGCCAGCCTTGTTCCAGGGCTTGGACGATGTCGTCACCGGTTTCGAGGGCGGTTTCCATGGAGTTGTTCATGGGCTAAATCCCATTACGCAGGCTGAGGTTTTCCGGGTGCGGCTGCAGGTAGGCCTGCTGCGCGATGTAACGATCCGGGTGCTGGCGAAAGTGATGCTTGAGCAAGGTCAGTGGGACCACCAACGGCACGATACCGTTGCGGTATTGGCCAATGATCGCCTGAATTTCCTGCTGGTCTTCGGGACTGATGAGCTGCTTGAGGTAACCGCTGATGTGTTGCAGCACGTTGGAGTGGGTACCGCGGGTGGCGCATGTTTTCAGGGCACTCATCAGCTCGCTGAAGTAGTGGGCACCCAATTGATTGAGGTGAGTGTCTTTGCTCATGCTGCCCAGCAGATGGCCCAGGCTTTTGTAGTGGGCCGGGTTGTGGGCCATCAGCAGGTATTTGTAGCGCGCGTGAAACTCCAGCAGGCGATGGCGGGTCAGCCCCTCGGCCAGCATCTGTTGCCAGCTGGCATAGACAAACACGCGGGTCAGGAAGTTTTCCCGCAGCACTGGGTCACTGAGCCGACCGTCTTCTTCCACCGGCAGAGTGGGGTGGCGTGCGCAAAACGCCTGGGCGTAGAGGCCGCGTCCACCACCGTCGACGAGGGTGCCGTTTTCCCGGTAGACCTTGACGCGTTCCAGGCCACACGACGGTGATTTCTGCATGAAGATATAGCCACAAAGGTCGGTGTGTTCGCCTGCCATTTGCTGGCCGTAGTCGTTCAGCGGCTGGGTCACGTTCAGTTCGCGATTGACGGTACCGACGGCTTGGGGCTGCAGCGGGTCGCCTACCAGGCGGATCGGTTCACGGGGGACGCCCAGGCCGATGGCGACTTCAGGGCACAACGGCACAAAATCGAAATATTCGGCGAGGGTCTGGCTGCACAGCCGGGATTGTTTGTGGCCGCCGTTGAAACGCACGTTTTCGCCGAGCAGACAGGCACTGATGGCGATCTTGGGTTTGCCGGTGGCGGAGATGGACATGAACAAATCCCTTGAAGATACCTGTACAGATTATATTTTCTGTACAGCTTTATCTCATAATAGGTTTGATCTTGTACAGGTCAAGTATTTTTGTACAGGTATGTGCGGTTGGATTATTTCCAGCCCGCTATGAAACAGCTAGGGGCCCTGAAATGTGTTCCTTGTGCCAGGATGGGCTGCTGTGCATTTTGACAGCAGCGATCTGGCGGGATTCAGACGGCTTATTGCAGGTGCCCGATCAGTCGCCGTGCTGCTTCCTGGCCGCTTAGCCAGGCGCCTTCGACCCGGCCTGAGAGGCACCAGTCGCCGCAGACGTACAGCCCCAGGTCGGCGTCGGCGAGCACGCCATACTCATGGCTGCTGGAGGGGCGTGCATAGAGCCAGCGGTGGGCCAGGCTGAACGTCGGTGCCGGCATTGCGCTGTGCAGCAGTTCAGCAAAGGCACCGTGCAGATGCTCGATCACGGCCTCCTTGGGCAGGTCCAGGTGCTGCTTGCTCCAGGCGCTGGTGGCGTGCAGTACCCAAGTGTCGAGGGTGGCGTCGCGGCCTGGCTTGCTGCGGTTGCGGGCCAGCCAGTCAAGCGGGCTGTCCTGTACGAAGCAGCCTTCCATCGGCGTATCCAGCGGCGTGTCGAAGGCCAGGGCGATGGTCCAGGTCGGGTCCATCTTCACCCCTGCGGCAACGCTTGCCAACTTCGGCGCAGCCGCCAGCAGGGGCGTGGCTTGCGGCGCCGGGGTCGCGATGATGACGTGGCTGAACGGGCCGTGATGGCCACCGTTGGCATCCAACAGGTTCCAGTGTTGTTCGCCTCGGAACACGTCGGTGATCCGGCAGTTGAACTCCACCGGCAGGTCATCAAGCAACGCGCGGGTGATGGCGCTCATGCGGGGCGTGCCGACCCAGCGGGTCTGTTCATCGGGTGAGGGGCTGAGTTGGCCTGAGTTGAAGTTGTACAGTTGGGGCTCCCATTCCGTGGCCCAGCCATTGGCCTGCCAGCGCTGTACTTCATCGACAAAGCGCCGATCGCGGGCGGTGAAATACTGGGCCCCCATGTCCAGCGCGCCAGCATCGCTGCGCTTGCTGGACATGCGACCGCCGCTGCCGCGGCTTTTATCGAAGAGGTGTACAAGAAGCCCCGCGTCTTTTAACGCTCGGGCGGCGGATAGACCGGCGATGCCGGTACCGATAATCGCTATAGGAAGAGTCATGGTGGGCCTCATTTACCGTTGGGTACAGGCTACGCCGACACTAATAGCTGTACAATTTTATTTTTTGGTATAAGTATTTGCTTACCTGATTGATCGGTGTGACCTATGGTTAACCTGAAGAATAAACCGATGTCGCGGCCGATTGAAAAGGTCCTGCTATTAAAATAGACCAGTGATGGGCGGCGAACGTTACACGAGGAGAATCTCATGCATATTTTGCTGACCGGCGGTACGGGACTGATCGGTCGCCAGCTCTGCCAGCACTGGCTTGCCCAGGGGCATCGCTTGACAGTCTGGAGCCGCCGTCCGGAGCAGGTGGCGAAACTCTGCGGTGCCCAAGTGCAGGGCATTGCCCGGTTGCAGGACGTCAAGGAGGCCGTGGATGCGGTGGTCAACCTGGCAGGAGCGCCCATTGCCGACCGTCCCTGGACCCATAAACGCAAGGCCTTGCTGTGGAGTAGCCGGATCAGCCTGACGGAAACATTGTTGGCGTGGCTGGAAGGGCTGGAGCAAAAACCCGAGGTGCTGATTTCCGGCTCGGCGGTGGGGTGGTACGGCGACGGCGGTGAACGTGAGTTGACTGAAGACAGCGGCCCGGTGCAGGACGATTTCCCCAGCCAGTTGTGCATCGCCTGGGAAGAAACCGCCCAGCGTGCAGAAGCTTTCGGTATGCGTGTGGTGTTGGTGCGCACCGGGTTGGTGCTGTCGGCCGAGGGCGGCTTTTTGTCGCGGCTGCGGTTGCCGTTCAAACTGGCGCTGGGCGGGCCTATAGGCAATGGCCGGCAGTGGATGCCATGGGTGCATATCAAGGATCAAATTGCCCTGATTGATTTTCTTCTGCACAAGACTGACACCCAGGGTCCTTATAATGCCTGCACGCCACACCCGGTGCGTAACCGCGAATTCGCCAAGACCCTGGGCCAGGTGTTGCACCGCCCGGCGTTCGTGCCCCTGCCGGCCTTCGTCTTGCGTGTCGGCCTGGGGGAATTGTCCGGCTTGCTGCTGGGGGGGCAACGGGCAATGCCACAACGGTTGCTGGCAGCCGGTTTCACTTTCCAGTTCACTGAGTTGCACGCGGCCCTGGAAGACTTGTCCAGCCGCCTTTAGAGATAGGATGTTGCATGACGGATCACGCGTTGTTACTGATCAACCTGGGCTCACCAGCGTCCACGTCGGTTGCGGATGTGCGCAGCTACCTCAATCAGTTCCTGATGGACCCTTACGTGATCGACTTGCCGTGGCCGGTGCGGCGGCTGCTGGTGTCGCTGATCCTGATCAAGCGTCCCGAGCAATCGGCCCATGCCTATGCTTCTATCTGGTGGGATGAAGGCTCGCCGCTGGTGGTTCTCAGCCGTCGCCTGCAGCAGCAAATGGCCGCCCAGTGGACCCAGGGGCCCGTGGAGTTGGCGATGCGCTATGGCGAGCCGTCGATCGAAAGCGTCCTGGCTCGCCTGGCCGCGCAGGGTATCTCGAAAGTCACCCTGGCGCCGTTGTACCCGCAGTTTGCCGACAGCACCGTGACCACCGTGGTCGAAGAGGCCAGGCGCGTGGTGCGGGACAAGAAACTGGCAATCCAGTTTTCGATTTTGCAACCGTTCTACGATCAGCCGGAATACCTCGATGCCCTGGTGGCCAGTGCCAGGCCGCACTTGCAGCAGGACTTCGATCACTTGTTGTTGAGCTTTCATGGCTTGCCGGAGCGGCACCTGAAAAAGCTCAACCCCGAGCATGATTTTGATGGCGCTACTGATTGCTGCGCCAACGCTTTGCCCGAGGTTCAAGCCACTTGTTATCGTGGGCAATGTTTCAGCGTGGCTCGGGATTTTGCCGAGCGCATGGGCTTGCCGGACGGCAAGTGGTCGGTGGCGTTCCAATCGCGCCTGGGCCGGGCGAAGTGGATCGAACCCTACACTGAGGCTCGCCTGGAAGCGTTGGCCCAGCAAGGGGTGAAAAAGCTGCTGGTGATGTGCCCGGCGTTTGTCGCCGATTGCATCGAGACCCTGGAGGAAATCGGTGATCGCGGGTTGGAACAGTTCCGCGAAGCGGGGGGCGAGGAATTGGTGCTGGTGCCGTGCCTCAATGACAGCGAGCAGTGGGCGGTGGCGCTCAATACCCTGTGCGAACGGGCGCCCGTAGAGCTGTAGGCAAATCGCCCAGGTAATGAAGACCCTGTGTGGGAGCCCGCTCCTACACAGGGTTGTGGCGTTTATTCGTGATGCGGTTCGCCGAGGAATGTCAGCGAGCTGAACAACCCGCGAGTGGCCACGTCGGCATTGTCCTTCAACTGCACTTCCACCTGCGCCGCGATCACATTCAACCCTTCATTGCGCACCAGCACCTGGGCGCGACCTTGAGCATCGGTCTCGGTACTCAAGGTATTCGGCGCGTTGCGGTAATCACCAATCAGCTTGATTCCTGCCGCCGGCTTGCCATCGAGCAATACCCGCACTGGCAGTGACTTGCCCGGGCCGACGGTCAGCGGATCGACCTCCGGTAGAATCAACAGCTTGATCTGATCCAGCTTGGGCAGTTTCGCCCCCGCTTGGTAAATCGCCAGGCTGTATTTGAAGGTCTGGGTCGACTCGACTGCCCCCGGGACTTTACTGCGGCCCTGGTTGATCCACTGGTTGTCGGCTGTTTTCGACCACATCCCGTTATCCAGCGCTACCGCCAGCACGGCCGGCGACTTGAGTGGTTGCAGGCGAGCGTGATCATCCAGGCGCTGCACGGTGACCGGGATCATCTTGCCGCCCGCGTCATAAGCCCAGGCGCCGCTGATTTTTTGCGCCTTGAAGGCATTGTCCTCGGCGCCATGGCCATAGATGACTTCGATATTGCCACGTCGTTGTTCGGTCCACAGGCCATGGGCCGAAACGTTGGAGGCAAACAGCAGGCCGAGCAGGGCCAGGGGTATGAAGGCTTGCATGGTGACGTCCTTTTACAGGTTGAGGGTCAGGCTGACGGTGAGGTTGCGCGGTTCCCCGGGGTTGACCCAGTAATTGCTGTAGGAACGCTCGTAGTACTTTTCATCAAACAAGTTGTTCAGGTTCAGGCCTACGGTGACGTTATCGCTGGCCTTGTAGTGAGCCAGCAGGTCGACGGTGTGGTAGGCCGGCAATTCAAAATTACTGCCGGCTTCGCCCGAGCGATCACCGACGTAGGTAAATGCTGCGCCCAAGTCGGACCCACGCAGCAGGCCGTCCTGGAATTCATACACCCCTAACAGGCTGCCGCTGCGCTTGGCCACGCCGAGAATCCGGCTGCCAGTCGGGATGGTTTTGTCGCCCTTGGTGACCTCGGCATCGATGTAGGCAAAGGCGCCGATGACCCGCACGGCGTCGGTCAATTGCCCGCTCAGTTGCAGGTCGAAGCCTTGGCTGCGAGCCTTGCCTATGGCGCGACGGGTATCGGCGCCGGGGTCCACTGCCAGGACATTCTCCTTCTCGATATGGAAGACGGCGAGCGTGGTACTCAGGCGGTCGTCGAACAGCTCGCTCTTGATTCCCGCTTCGTAGCCCACGCCTTCTTCCGGTTTAAAGGATTTGCCGCCAGCGTCCAAGCCATTGTTGGGTTTGAACGAGGTGGAGGCGTTGGCGAACACGCCTACTTGGGGCGTTAACTGATACAGCAGGCCGGCGCGTTGGGTCAGGGCGTCGTGGGTTTGCCGGCTTTTGACGTGGTTGCGGGCATAGTCGTCGGTACGTTGCTCAAAGTGTTCGACGCGCGCGCCGATCATGCCGCGCAGGCGGTCGGTGAAGACAATCTGGTCCTGCAGGTTCAGGGCCTGGCTTTTGACGTGTTCGAAGAGGTCGGTGCCAGAGCGATCGCCGTTGGGTTTGGGCTGGCCATAGACCGGCTTATAGATATCGATGGCGTAGGGGCTGCCGGTGATGGTGGTGACGCGTTCCTTCTTGCGGTAGTCCTCGTATTCGGTGCCGATCAGCAGTTCATGCTGCCAACTGCCGATATCGAACAACCCCCGGAGTTCAAGCTGGGTGATGCTGTCGTGCCAGCCGGTGGAGCGCTCGCGGTAACGGCGGTTAACGGTGTGGCCATCGGTATTCAGCTTGAGGCTTTCCGAGGCGTCACCCCACAGGCTGCCTTGTTTGTAATGGCTGGCCAGGCGCAGTTTCCAGGCATCATTGAGGTGATGCTCAAGCGTGGCTTGCAGGCGGTTGTTGTGGTTGCGGATATCACCATCGTTGGGCTCGCCGAGGAAGGTCGAGCGGGAGACACCGCTCCAGCGGTTGTTGGGGGCGACGATGCCTCTATCGAAGGTCGAGCTGTGGCGCACGAACTCACTTTCCACCAGCAGGCTGGTGTCCGGGTCCAACTGCCAACTGAGCGAGGGCGCAACGAACACTCGCTTGCTTTGTACGTGGTCGCGAAAGCTTTGGTTGTCTTCCACCGCGAGGTTGATCCGCGACAGTACGCTACCTTCGCTGTCCAGCGGGGTGTTGATGTCGATGGCGGTGCGGTAGCGATCCCAACTGCCGGCGCTGGCCTGAATGGTGGTGAACGCTTCGGCTTGGGGCTTTTTAGTCACGATATTGACCGTGCCACCCGGATCGCCACGGCCATACAGGCTGGCGGCGGGGCCCTTGAGTACTTCTATGCGTTCGATATTGGCCGCATCCGGGGTACTTGGATAACCACGGTTGGCACTGAAGCCGTCCTGGTAGAACTCCGAGGTGGTGAAACCGCGCACGCTGTATTCGTAGAGGGTCAGGCCACCAAAGTTGTTCTGCTTGGACACGCCGCCGGCAAACTCCAGGGCGCGTTCGACGTTGGTGCTACCCAGGTCCTTGAGCACTGTGGCAGGAATCACGCTGATAGCTTGTGGAATATCCCGCAGTGCGGTGTCGGTCTTGGTGGCGCTGGCCGAGCGGGTAGCGCGATAGCCTTCGACCGAGCCGGTGGCGGATTCGTAGGTGTCGGCGGTAACGCTGATGGCATCCAGTTCAACAGCGGCGTTGTCTTCGGCGAACGCCGGGTCCACCAGCAAACCCAGGGCGAGGCCGGCCAGTGGGGCAAATTTTCGAGACGTCATGGGGGAGAGTGTTCCAATAGCGATATTGAAACAATATAACATGACTGATGAGAATCAATGCTTTATGAAATATTGAGTTACAGGAGTCCCGAAGTGGACTCCTGCCAGAAGCCGATTATTCCTCTTCTTTCACCGGCATGGGCGGCGGACGCAAGCCGACTTCCGCGAAAAGCTTGATCTCCTTACCGTTGCGCATTACCTGGATGGCAACCTTTTCAGTTGGCTTGATCCGCGCTACCTGGTTCATCGACTTGCGGCCATCACCCGCCGGTTCACCGTCGATGCTGAGGATCACATCACCCACTTGCATGCCGGCCTTCTCGGCGGGGCCGTCGCGCAATATGCCGGCGATCACGATACCTGGCCGGCCCGTCAGCCCGAAGGATTCGGACAGTTCACGGGTCAGCGGCTGCACTTCAATCCCCAGCCAGCCGCGAATCACTTGGCCATGCTCGATGATCGACTTCATTATATCCATGGCCAGTTTCACCGGGATCGCGAAGCCGATACCTTGGGAGCCACCGGATTTGGAGAAGATGGCCGTGTTGATCCCGGTCAGGTTGCCGTTGGCATCCACCAGCGCTCCGCCGGAGTTGCCGGGGTTGATTGCCGCATCGGTCTGGATGAAGTCTTCGTAGCTGTTGAGGCCCAGTTGATTACGCCCGGTGGCGCTGATGATACCCATGGTCACCGTCTGGCCGACGCCGAACGGGTTGCCGATGGCCAGCGCAACGTCACCGACCCGCAGGCCTTCGGAGCGCCCGATGGTGATCGAGGGCAGGTTCTTCAAATCGATTTTCAGTACCGCAAGGTCTGTTTCCGGATCGTTGCCCACTACCCGCGCCAGGGTTTCCCGGCCGTCGCGCAGGGCCACGACGATCTGGTCGGCCCCCGTGGTCACGTGGTTATTGGTCAGGATGTAACCTTCCGGGCTCATGATTACCCCGGAACCCAGGCTCGACTCCATGCGCCGCTGCTTGGGCGAGTTGTCACCAAAAAAGCGCCGAAACTGCTTGTCCTCAAACAACGGGTGGGTCGGTTTGTTGACGACCTTGGTGGTGTACAGGTTGACCACTGCGGGCGCGGCAATGACCACCGCATCGGCATAGGTCACCGGCCCCTGTACCACCGCGCTGGTTTTCGGTGCCTGTTGCAGGTTGACATCCAGGGTCGGTAGCCCGACCCATTCGGGGTAACGCTGAATAATCAACAGTGCAATCAGCACGCCGGCCAGTAATGGCCATCCAGAGAAACGCAGCGCCTTGAGCATTAAACAAATCCTGACAGGTTGCAGGGGGCGGGAGAGCGCCCATAATGTCGCGCATTATACGAGGCTGCGAGCGCCTCTGAACGGGATATTTAGGAGTCTTTTATGGCCGTCGCCCTGAGCACCCTGGTTGAGGAAGCGGATCGCTACCTCAACAGCGCGAAAATTGCCGATTATTGCCCCAATGGCCTGCAGGTCGAAGGCCGGCCCCAAGTGCTGCGGATTGTCAGCGGCGTGACGGCCAGTCAGGCGTTGCTGGACGCGGCGGTCGAAGCCCAGGCGGATCTGGTGCTGGTGCATCACGGTTACTTCTGGAAAGGCGAAAGCCCGTGTATCACCGGCATGAAGCAGCGGCGCCTGAAAACCCTGCTTAAGCACGACATCAGCCTGCTGGCCTACCATTTGCCCCTGGACCTGCACCCGGAAGTCGGCAACAACGTGCAGTTGGCCCGCCAGTTGGACATCACCATCGAAGGCCCGCTGGACCCGGACAACCTCAAGGTCGTCGGCCTGGTCGGTTCCCTGGCCGAGCCGCTGTCGCCCCAGGACTTCGCCCGCCGCGTGCAGGAGGCCATGGGCCGCGAGCCACTTTTGATCGAAGGCCGCGAGATGATCCGCCGTGTCGGCTGGTGCACCGGTGGCGGCCAGGGGTACATCGACCAAGCCGTGCTGGCAGGTGTTGACCTATACCTCAGCGGTGAAGCCTCGGAGCAAACCTTCCACAGTGCTCGGGAAAACGACATCAGCTTCATCGCTGCCGGGCATCACGCCACCGAACGCTACGGCGTGCAGGCGTTGGGGGATTACCTGGCCCGGCGTTTTGCCTTGGAACACCTGTTTATCGATTGCCCGAACCCAATCTAAAGCGCACATAAATCAGCCAAACCCAAGGGTATATTCATATACCGTTTCGATCTAGCTGGCTCCCTGATTAGAAGCAGGTGCTGTGCTAGCATGCCTCGCTCGAACACGGCCCGCAGGCCGTCCATAAGATCGTTTTTCCGTGAGTAACCATGGTCGACAAACTGACGCATCTGAAACAGCTGGAGGCGGAAAGCATCCACATCATCCGCGAGGTCGCCGCCGAGTTCGATAACCCGGTGATGCTCTACTCGATCGGTAAAGACTCCGCCGTGATGTTGCACCTTGCACGCAAGGCATTCTTCCCGGGCAAGCTGCCGTTTCCGGTGATGCACGTCGACACCCAGTGGAAGTTCCAGGAAATGTACAAGTTCCGCGACCGCATGGTCGAAGAACTCGGCCTGGAGCTGATCACCCACGTCAACCCGGACGGTGTGGCACAAGGGATCAACCCTTTTACCCACGGCAGCGCCAAGCATACCGACATCATGAAGACCGAAGGCCTGAAGCAGGCCCTCGACAAGTACGGTTTCGACGCAGCCTTCGGCGGCGCTCGTCGCGATGAAGAGAAATCCCGCGCCAAAGAGCGCGTGTACTCGTTCCGCGACAGCAAGCACCGCTGGGACCCGAAAAACCAGCGCCCGGAGCTTTGGAACGTCTACAACGGCAACGTCAACAAAGGCGAGTCGATCCGTGTGTTCCCGCTGTCCAACTGGACCGAGCTGGATATCTGGCAGTACATCTACCTGGAAGGTATCCCGATCGTCCCGCTGTACTTCGCCGCCGAGCGTGAAGTGATCGAGAAGAACGGCACGCTGATCATGATCGACGACGAGCGGATCCTTGAGCACTTGTCTGACGAAGACAAAGCCCGAATCGTCAAAAAGAAAGTGCGTTTCCGTACCCTTGGCTGCTACCCGTTGACGGGCGCGGTGGAGTCCGAGGCTGAAACCCTCACGGACATCATTCAGGAAATGCTCCTGACGCGAACTTCCGAGCGCCAGGGCCGTGTCATCGATCACGATGGCGCAGGCTCGATGGAAGACAAAAAACGTCAGGGTTATTTCTAAGGGGTTGTCATGTCGCACGTATCTGATTTGATCAGCGAGGACATCCTCGCCTACCTGGGCCAGCACGAACGCAAGGAAATGCTGCGCTTCCTGACCTGTGGCAACGTCGACGACGGCAAGAGCACCCTGATCGGGCGTCTGCTGCACGACTCCAAGATGATCTACGAAGATCACTTGGAAGCCATCACCCGGGACTCGAAAAAAGTCGGCACCACCGGTGACGACATCGACCTGGCGTTGCTGGTTGACGGCCTGCAGGCCGAGCGTGAGCAGGGCATCACCATTGATGTTGCCTACCGCTACTTCTCCACCGCCAAGCGCAAATTTATCATCGCCGACACCCCTGGCCATGAGCAGTACACCCGCAACATGGCCACTGGTGCCTCCACCTGTGACCTGGCGATCATTCTGATCGACGCCCGCTACGGCGTGCAGACCCAGACCCGTCGCCACAGCTTTATCGCCTCGTTGCTGGGCATCAAGCACATTGTGGTTGCCGTCAACAAGATGGACATCAATGGTTTTGACCAAAGCGTATTCGAGTCGATCAAGGCCGATTACCTGAAGTTCGCCGAAGGCATCGCGTTCAAGCCGAGCACCATGGCTTTCGTACCCATGTCGGCGCTCAAGGGCGACAACGTGGTGAACAAGAGCGAACGTTCGCCTTGGTACAGCGGCCAGTCGCTGATGGAAATCCTCGAAACCGTCGAGATTGCCAACGACCGCAACTACACCGATCTGCGTTTTCCGGTGCAGTACGTCAACCGCCCGAACCTGAACTTCCGTGGTTTTGCCGGCACCCTGGCCAGCGGCGTCGTGCATAAAGGCGACGAAGTCGTGGTGCTGCCGTCGGGCAAGAGCAGCCGGGTCAAATCCATTGTCACCTTCGAAGGTGAGCTGGAACACGCAGGTCCTGGCCAGGCTGTAACCCTGACCATGGAAGACGAAATCGACATCTCCCGGGGCGACCTGCTGGTGCATGCCGATAACGTGCCGCAGGTGACCGACGCCTTCGATGCCATGCTGGTGTGGATGGCTGAAGAACCGATGCTGCCGGGCAAGAAATACGACATCAAGCGTGCTACTTCCTACGTGCCGGGCTCCATTACCAGCATTGTGCATCGCGTTGATGTGAACACCCTGGCCGAAGGGCCGGCGAGTGCCTTGCAGTTGAACGAGATTGGCCGGGTCAAGGTCAGCCTCGACGCGGCCATCGCCCTCGATGGCTACGCCAGCAACCGCACCACCGGTTCGTTCATCGTAATCGACCGTTTGACCAACGGCACCGTGGCGGCCGGCATGATCATCGCGGCACCAGTGACTCACGGCAGTGCAGCGCAACACGGTAAGTTGGCCCACGTGGCCACCGAAGAACGCGCCCAGCGCTTCGGCCAGCAGCCGGCCACCGTATTGTTCAGTGGCCTATCGGGCGCTGGCAAAAGCACCCTGGCCTACGCGGTTGAACGCAAGTTGTTCGACATGGGGCGTGCGGTGTTTGTGTTGGATGGCCAGAACCTGCGCCACGACCTGAATAAGGGTCTGCCACAGGATCGTGCCGGGCGTACCGAGAACTGGCGTCGTGCGGCTCACGTCGCGCGTCAGTTCAACGAAGCCGGGTTGCTGACGCTGGCTGCGTTTGTCGCACCAGATGTCGAGGGGCGTGAACAGGCCAAGGCGTTGATCGGCGCCGATCGCCTGCTGACGGTATATGTCCAGGCTTCGCCGCTGGTGTGCGCCGAGCGTGACCCTCAAGGCTTGTACGCGGCAGGCGGGGATAACATCCCGGGTGAGTCCTTCCCGTACGACGTGCCGTTGAATGCTGACCTGGTAATCGACACCCAGGCGTTGTCGCTGGAAGACAGCGTCAAGCAGGTGCTGGAGCTGTTGCGTCAGCGCGGCGCGATCTAAGCTTTCGGTCCGTACTAAAAAGCCCGCCACCGATCACTCGGTAGCGGGCTTTTTCATGTGGAGCATGATCTCGGCAGGAGCGAGCTTGCTCGCGAAAAACCTGAGGGCACCGTGGTGAATCAGAATGCCAGCGTTATCGTTAACGACCTTCGCGAGCAAGCTTGCTCCTACAGGTGTCAGGCAGGAAAGTCGCGGTGCAGTTTCTCCAGAAGCGCATCCTTCTCTTCCCACAACCCATTGATCCAGCCCTGGAACTGCAGCCGATATTCCCCATCCTGCTCATAGTTCTTGCCAATGAACTCGGCCGGGATCGGCACCTCTTCAAACTGCACCACCACTTCCTTCACGTTGCCGCAGAGCAAATCCCAATACCCGGGACGCCCGCCAGGATAGTGAATGGTCACGTTCACCAGCGACTTCAACTGCTCACCCATGGCATCCAGCACAAAGGCAATCCCGCCCGCCTTGGGCTTGAGCAGGTAACGAAATGGCGATTTCTGCTGGGCATGCTTGCCCGCGGTAAACCGGGTGCCCTCGGCAAAGTTGAAAATACCCACCGGGTTGTGGCGAAATTTTGCGCAGGTCTTGCGGGTGGTTTCCAGGTCCTTGCCTTTCTTTTCCGGGTGTTTTTCAAGGTAGGCTTTGGTGTAGCGCTTCATGAATGGGAAGCCTAGTGCCCACCACGCCAGGCCAATCACCGGGACCCAGATCAACTGCTGCTTGAGGAAGAATTTCAACGGGCGGATACGGCGGTTGAGCACGTATTGCAACACCATGATGTCGACCCAGCTTTGGTGATTACTGGTCACCAGGTAAGAGTGCTGATAATCCAGGCCCTCAAGGCCGCTCAGGTGCCAGCGGGTACGGCGCACCAGGTTCATCCAGGCTTTGTTGTTGCTGATCCATGCCTCATGGGTGTGGTTCATCAACCATTCGCTGAAACGTTTGGCAAAGGGCAGCGCCTTGAACAGCGCCACGATAAACAGGAACGAGCACAGCAGGATCGTGTTCAACGCCAGCAGCAGCGAAGCGATTACCCCGCGCACGGCGGCAGGTAGAAAATCCAGCATTTAGATATCCATAGGTCGGTTGGCGGCTTGGATCGCGGTCAGGGCGATGGTGTACACGATATCGTCCACCTGGGCCCCACGGGGCAGGTCGTTCACCGGTTTGCGCAGGCCTTGCAGCATCGGCCCCAGGCTGACGCAATCGGCGCTGCGTTGCACCGCCTTGTGGGTGGTATTGCCGGTGTTCAGGTCCGGGAACACGAACACCGTGGCCTTACCCGCTACCAGGCTGTCGGGCGCCAGTTGCCGGGCGACGGTTTCGTTGGCGGCGGCGTCGTACTGTAACGGGCCGTCGATCAGCAGCGAGCTTTGTGCTTCGTGGGCGAGCAGGGTCGCTTCGCGGACTTTCTCCACTTCCTCGCCGCTGGCCGAATCACCGCTGGAGTAGCTGATCATCGCCACCCGTGGCGTGATGCCGAAGGCGGCGGCTGAATCGGCGCTTTGCAGGGCAATTTGCGCAAGCTCCGCAGCGCTTGGGTGCGGGTTCATCACGCAGTCGCCATAGACCAGCACCTGCTCGGGAAACAACATGAAAAACACCGATGACACCAGGGTGCAGCCCGGCGCCGTTTTAATCAGTTGCAAAGCCGGGCGGATCGTATTGGCGGTGGAGTGAATGACTCCGGAGACCAGGCCGTCCACTTCATCCAGTGCGAGCATCATGGTGGCGATCACCACGGTATCTTCCAACTGTTGCTCGGCCATCGGTGCGTTGAGGCTTTTGCTCTTGCGCAAGGCCACCATTGGCTCGACATAACGTTGGCGAATCAGGTCCGGGTCGAGAATCTCCAGGCCTTCGGGCAACTCGATGCCTTGGGCGCGAGCCACCGCCTCCACATCCGCCGGCTTGGCCAGCAATACGCAACGGGCAATACCTCGTGCCTGGCAAATCGCGGCGGCTTGCACGGTCAACGGCTCGCTGCCTTCGGGCAGGACGATGCGCTTGTTGGCGGCCTGGGCACGCTGGATCAACTGGTAGCGGAACACCGCCGGCGACAAGCGCATTTCCCGTGGCGTGCCACAGCGCTGGTGCAGCCAGCGAGCGTCCAAGTGGCTGGCGACGAAATCGGTGATGATCTCCGCACGTTCGCGGTCATCAATCGGAATTTCCTTGTTCAGGCTGTTGAGTTGGTTGGCGGTGTCATAGGAGCCGGTGCTCACCGACAGCACGGGCAGCCCGGCCTGGAATGCGCCACGGCACAGGTCCATGATCCGTGGGTCGGGCAGGGTGTCGCTGGTCAGCAGCAGGCCGGCCAACGGCACGCCATTGATGGCGGCGAGACTGACGGCGAGGATGATGTCGTCGCGATCACCAGGCGTCACCACCAATACACCCGGCTTCAACAGCTCCACGGTGTTTCGCATGGTGCGGGCACAGATGATGATCTTGGTCATGCGCCGGGTTTCATAGTCGCCGGCGTTGAGGATTTGCGCGCCCATCAGGTCGGCCACATCGCGGGTGCGTGGGGCGTTGAGTTCCGGCTGGAATGGAATACACCCCAGCAGCCGGAAATCGCCGCTGCGTAACAAGGGCGAATGCTCTTTGAGGCGTGTGGCGAAGGCTTCCATGCTTTCGTCGGTCTGTACTTTGTTGAGAATCACGCCGAGCACTTTCGGATCTTTCGGGCCACCGAACAATTGGGCCTGCAACTCCACGCGACCGGACAGCTCGGTCAATACTTCGTTTTCCGGCGCCGAGACCAGGATCACCTCGGCGTCCAGGCTTTTTGCCAGGTGCAAGTTGACCCGGGCGGCGTAGCTGGCGCTGCGGGTCGGCACCATGCCTTCGACAATCAGCACGTCCTTGCCCACCGCGGCTTGCTGGTAAAGGGTGATGATTTCTTCCAGCAACTCATCGAGCTGGCCGTCGCCGAGCATCCGCTCGACGTGGGCCAGGGCCAGCGGCTGTGGTGGTTTCAGGCCGTGGGTGCGAGCCACCAGTTCGGTGGAGCGCTCCGGCCCCGTATCGCCTGGGTGTGGCTGGGCAATGGGTTTGAAGAAGCCGACTTTCAGCCCGGCCCGTTCAAGGGTACGCACCAGCCCAAGGCTGATGGAGGTCAGGCCCACACCAAAATCTGTGGGTGCAATAAAAAAAGTCTGCATGCGAATTCTCTGGAGGTGCATGGCTTCGGTGGCCGTCTATAGCTGATGGCCTACCGGGGGGAATCAAGTGCCAAGGTTATCTCTATCCGGGCCCTGTGCGCACCAGCCACAGGCAAAGGGCTGGCCTATTTTTTCAAGGCGTCGTGCAGGATCAAGGACCCAGGCCCGGGATTGCCATGGCGGTTGGTGGCGCAGGTGTTGAGTGTGGCCACAGGACAGCTCGACGACCCAGTGTTGGTCGTCGTCCTGATGAAATCCGATGACCGTCGGGTATATTGATCGACCCCGTCCGTCCGGGTTGTGTTCGCTTTCGGGCAAATCCTTGTTTAGACTTGTCCGTTCTTCATTCTTATGCAAAAGGTCTCGCCCCATGCCGATCGCCGCCAATAAGGCTGTCTCCATTGACTATACCCTGACCAACGACGCTGGTGAGGTCATCGACAGTTCTGCCGGCGGCGCGCCGCTGGTCTACCTGCAAGGCGCAGGTAACATCATTGCGGGCCTGGAAAAGGCTCTGGATGGCAAAGAGGTCGGTGATGAGCTGACTGTTGCCGTAGAACCTGAAGATGCCTACGGCGAATACTCCGCCGAGTTGGTCAGCACCCTGAGCCGCAGCATGTTCGAAGGCGTCGACGAGTTGGAAGTGGGCATGCAGTTCCACGCTTCCGCTCCGGACGGCCAAATGCAGATCGTCACCATCCGTGACCTGGACGGCGACGACGTCACCGTCGACGGCAACCACCCGCTGGCGGGCCAGCGCCTGAACTTCCAGGTCAAGATCGTGGCTATCCGCGATGCTTCCCAGGAAGAAGTGGCCCACGGCCACGTCCACGGTGAAGGCGGTCATCAGCATTAATTGATGGGCCAAGCGTCATCTGTTGGAAAAAGGCGCCTTCGGGCGCCTTTTTTGATCGGCGGCTGTTATTGCCGACTTGGCGGTTGTAATCTCGAACAGCTGCTATGCAAAGAACATGGGATATCTGGAGTTCGACATGAGTGCTTTCCACGACCTTAATCTGACTGGCCTCAATGGTCAGGAGCTGCCTCTGGCGCCCTTCAAGGGGCAAGTCGTGCTGGTGGTCAACGTTGCCTCCAAATGTGGACTGACACCGCAGTATGCAGCGCTGGAAAACCTCTATCAGCAATACAAGGGCCAAGGTTTTACCGTGCTGGGCCTGCCATGCAATCAGTTTGCGGGTCAGGAGCCGGGCACCGAAGAAGAGATCCAGGCATTTTGCAATCTCAACTATGGCGTGACCTTTCCCCTGGGCGGCAAGCTTGAGGTCAACGGTCCTGATCGTCACCAACTGTATCGTTTGCTGGCGGGTGAGGGCGCCGAGTTTCCCGGGGATATCACCTGGAACTTCGAGAAGTTCCTGCTGGGCAAGGATGGCCGGGTGTTGGCGCGTTTCTCGCCGCGCACGCCCCCTGAAGACCCTTCTATCGTCCAGGCCATCGAAAAAGCCCTGGGCTGAACACCGGCTATTTGTAGGAGCGAGCTTGCTCGCGAAGGATGTTAACGATGACGCGGACACCGAGGATAAATGCGGTGCCCTCAAGTCCTTCGCGAGCAAGCTCGCTCCTACAAAGAACTCTTCCACTTTTATCCCTTAATCACCGCAATCAATAGTGCTACCCAGCACCGCGCACTCTCCATATTATCCACGTCATAAAATCCCTTGCCGCGGAGTGCTCCCATGCCTGTCCAAGCCTTGTTCAAACCCTTTCAGCTCGGCGCACTGCAATTGTCGACCCGTGTGGTCATGGCGCCCATGACCCGTTCGTTTTCCCCCGGCGGAGTCCCGAACTCCAAAGTCATCGATTACTACCGCCGCCGTGCTGCGGCCGGTGTGGGCCTGATCATCACTGAAGGTACTGTGGTTGCTCATCCAGCCTCCAACGGCTACCCGAACGTGCCGCATTTCTACGGTGAAGCCGCGCTGGCTGGCTGGAAGAAAGTGGTCGACGCCGTGCACGCTGAAGGCGGCAAGATCGTCCCGCAACTCTGGCATGTGGGTAGTGTGCGCCGTATCGGCACCGAGCCGGATGCCAGCGTGCCGGGCTATGGTCCGACCGAGAAGCTCAAGGACGGCAAGGTAGTGGTTCACGGCATGACGATCCAGGACATCAAGGCGGTGATCGCCGCCTTCGCCCAGGCCGCCAAGGATGCCCAGGACATTGGCATGGACGGTGTGGAAATCCACGGTGCCCACGGCTACTTGGTGGACCAGTTCTTCTGGGAAGGCACCAACCAGCGCACCGACGAATACGGCGGCAGCCTGGCCAATCGTTCGCGGTTCGCCATTGAGTTGATTCAAGCGGTACGCGCTGCCGTGGGACCCGACTTCCCGATCATCTTGCGCTTTTCACAATGGAAGCAGCAGGACTACACCGCGCGCCTGGTGCAAACCCCTGAAGCCCTTGGCGAGTTCCTCAAGCCACTGGCCGACGCTGGCGTGGATATTTTCCACTGCTCTACCCGTCGCTTCTGGGAACCAGAGTTTGAAGGCTCCGACCTGAACCTGGCTGGCTGGACCCGCAAACTTAGCGGTAAGCCAACCATCACCGTGGGCAGTGTTGGCCTGGATGGCGAGTTCCTGCAGTTCATGGTCAACACCGACAAGGTTGCGCAACCGGCGAGCCTGGAAAAACTGCTGGAGCGCCTGAATAACGACGAGTTCGACCTGGTGGCCGTGGGGCGCGCCCTGCTGGTGGATCCGGACTGGGCGGTGAAGGTTCGCGAGGGGCGTGAAGGGGAAATCTTGCCGTTTAGTCGTGAGGCGTTGATGACCCTGGTATAAGTCGCGGCAGTACGGGCAGCGCCTGCTCGTCCACGCACACTCCACGCAACTGCTGTTCGAACTGCTCGATAATCGCCGGCCATCCCTGACGGCTGGCGTGCTGTCGGGCGTTGAGCCGCACCCGCCGTAAACTCTCGCGCTCATCCAGCAACCAGTTGGCGGCATCACAAAACGCGCGTTCATCCCCCGGCATCGCCAATACGCCGTTGTAGCCATGGCGAATATGCTGGGTTGCGGCGGCCTGATCGTAGGCCACTACGCCGAGTCCCGAGGCCATGGCTTCCAGTACCACATTGCCGAAGGTCTCGGTAAGGCTGGGAAATAGAAACAGATCGCCCGAGGCGTAATGCCGAGCCAGTTCTTCGCCGCGCTGAGCGCCGCAGAAAATCGCCTCGGGCAGTTCCCGCTCCAACGTCACCCGTTGCGGGCCGTCACCGACAATGATCAGCTTTAACTGCCGCTGTGGATAAGTAGCCCGCAGCGAGTCGAAACAGCGCTTGAGCAGGCCGAGATTTTTTTCCGGTGCCAGGCGCCCGACATGCAGTACTGCAATATCGTCATTGCCCAGGCCCCAGTATTCGCGCAAGGCGTTGTTGTGCTTGGCCGGGTGAAACAGCTGGCTGTCCACGCCTCGCGCCAGCATGCCCAGGCGTTCGAAGTTGCGCCGCTCAAGCTCCAGGCGCTGGCTGGTGCTGGGCACCAGGGTCAAGGTCGAACGGTTATGAAACCAGCGCAAGTAGTGAGTCAGTACCCGGCTCAGCATGCCCAGGCCGTACTGGCTGGAATACTGCTGGAAGTTGGTGTGGAAACCACTGACCACGCGGATCCCCAGGCGTCGCGCTGCCCGCAGTGCCGACAGGCCCAGTGGGCCTTCGGTGGCGATGTACAGCACATCCGGACGCTGGCGTTTCCAGCGGCGCAGCAGTTTGTGCATCGACGACTGGCCCCATTGCAGGCCCGGATAACCCGGCAGCGGCCAGCCCCGACAGAGCATCAGGCCATCGTCACTGGGTCGGCTTTGATCGCTGCCCTGGCGGGGTCGGATCAGTTCCACGTGGTGGCCCCGTGCGCGCAAACCGTCACACAGGCGGCCAAGGGTATTGGCCACCCCGTTGATCTCTGGCGGGAAGGTTTCGGTAATCAGCGTGATATGCAGCAAAGCGGTCGTCATGGCCCTAGTGTCGACGAGGGCCATGTCGTCATTGTGTCATCGGGATGATGGATTTGTGACGGTTCAGGCCTTTTTCACCGCCATCGCCTCGGCGCCTTGCTCGCGCACCCAGAACAGTGTCGCCCCGGCCACCGCCGCCGGCATCATCAGCAAATTGACCACTGGCACCAGCAGCACCAGGTAGACGACGCCGCCGAAACTCATGCTTTGCCAGCGCTTCTGCCGCAGCCAGGCGAGCATTTCGTTCCAGCCCAGCTTGTGGTTGTCGGCGGGGTAGTCGATGTATTGAATCGCCATCATCCATACTCCGAATAGCAACCACAGCGGTGCTGCCACCAGGTTGACCACCGGAATGAACGACAGGATAAACAGGCCAATGGCCCGTGGCAGGAAGTAGCCCAGCTTGCGCATTTCCCGAGCCAGGGTGCGGGGAACCATAGCGAACAACTCGCCCCAACTGAAGGCGGGGAAGTCATCGGTGCCGCGCACCACCACTTCGACCTTTTCGGCGAGAAAGCCGTTGAAGGGCGCGGCAATGATGTTGGCGAGCATGGTAAAGGTGAAGAACACCATCAACACCACCAGCACCACGAACAGTGGCCACAGGATGTAGTTGAGGAAGCTCAGCCAGTTAGGCAGGGTAGGCATCAGGGTGTCGACCCACAGGCTGAACTGATGGCCGGCGAAATAGATCAAACCGACGAACAGGATCAGGTTGATCGCCAATGGCAGCAGGACAAACAGGCGCAAGCCGGGGCTAAGCACCAGTTTGAGGCCTTCGCGCAGATATTGTGGGCCTGAGAGAGCAGGGGCGGGCATTGATAACTCCGGACAAGATGGCGAACGCGCCGACGTTACCGGCTTTGCTTGAAGGGCGAAAGCGCGGTCAGCATGTCGACATTAACTGTAACAAAGGTGTCGATTACTAACGGTCACAAGATAGAGACCGCCTATGAGCTGGATTGTTATTGCGTATTTCCTTAATCTTGCCACCCTCGATAAGCTGCACCCATTATTTTCAGGGCTCGCGAGTTCAAGCCTTCCCCAAGTGCTTCGCGGTCCTTTTTTATTCCAGCCGCTCTGTTGTCCGGGCGGTCGATAGGAGTGAGTCATGTCTGATACCCGTCATTCTCGAGTGATTATTCTCGGTTCCGGCCCTGCCGGTTACAGCGCTGCGGTCTACGCGGCCCGGGCCAACCTCAAGCCACTGCTGATCACCGGCATGCAGGCGGGTGGTCAGTTGACCACCACCACCGAAGTCGACAACTGGCCCGGTGACGTCCACGGCCTGACCGGGCCGGTGCTGATGGAGCGCATGAAAGAACACGCCGAGCGTTTCGAAACCGAAATCGTCTTTGATCACATCAACGCCGTCGACTTCTCGAAAAAACCTTACAGCCTGACCGGCGACAGCGGCGTCTATACCTGTGACGCGTTGATCATCGCCACCGGCGCCAGCGCCCGTTACCTGGGCCTGCCATCGGAAGAAGCATTCATGGGCAAGGGCGTGTCCGCCTGCGCCACCTGCGATGGTTTCTTCTATCGCAACAAGCCTGTGGCTGTGGTCGGTGGTGGTAACACCGCGGTGGAAGAGGCGCTGTACCTGGCGAACATCGCCAGCACCGTGACCCTGGTTCACCGTCGCGAAACCTTCCGCGCCGAGAAAATCCTGATCGACAAGCTGCATGCCCGGGTTGCCGAAGGCAAGATCATTCTCAAGCTCAACGCCACTCTGGATGAAGTCCTGGGTGACAACATGGGCGTGACCGGTGCGCGCCTGAAAAACAACGATGGCAGCTTCGACGAGTTGAAAGTCGATGGCGTGTTCATCGCTATCGGCCACACGCCGAACACTTCGTTGTTCGAAGGCAAGCTGACCGCCAAAGACGGTTACCTGGTGGTGCAAGGCGGCCGTGAAGGCAACGCGACGGCCACCAACATCGAAGGTATCTTCGCCGCCGGTGACGTGGCTGACCACGTTTACCGCCAGGCCATTACCTCGGCTGGCGCCGGTTGCATGGCGGCCCTGGATGCCGAACGTTACCTCGACGGGTTGAAGGACGCTACGTTCTAAACCGTTGAAATGAAAAAACCGGCGAAAGCCGGTTTTTTTATGTGCTGATCGTTCCCACGCTCTGCGTGGGAATGCATCCCGTGACGCTCCGCGTCCCTTACACAGGGCTCAAGTCTTGCGTCGTTCAGCGGCGAGTCAGTGGTTGTGCAGCGAACTTCACTCCCGCCAGCCCATGCTCGATCAACGCACGAATATTGCCATGGTCACTGCCCAGAGGGGTGGCCAGCACCGAGCGATAATGCTCGCCAAACGCCAACAGCGCGTGCTGGTCGCTCAAGCCTTCCAGCACCGCCAGGCCCAGGGTCTTGCACGAACCTTCATTCTGCCCGGCAGCGTTTTCCACGCCGCCGTTGGTGAAGGCCTGTGGCTGGTAGTCGTAGCTGCTGGTCACAAAGGCCAGGGTCTGGGCGAAAGTATGTGCGCCGCTGTCGAGGCTGGTGCGCAGGGTGTTCAGGTCAGTCATGGGTTTTTCCTTTGGCAAACGCCGCTTGCTGGTCGGCGCTGGCTTCTTGCTGGTATTGGGCTTTCCACTCGGCGTACGGCATGCCGTACACCACTTCACGGGCGTCATCGAGGCTGACCTCGATCTGGCGTTCGTCGGCTTCGGCCTTGTACCACTTGGACAGGCAGTTGCGGCAGAAGCCCGCCAGGTTCATCAGGTCGATGTTCTGCACATCCTTGCGGCTGTCCAGGTGCGCCACCAGCCTGCGGAAAGCGGCGGCTTCGAGTTCGAGGCGTTGTTGGTTTGTCATAGGGGTCTCTTTGAGACAGCTTCAAGCGGGTAAGCTTCAAGCTGCAAGTGGAATGTGGTTGGCCTTTAGCGTGTGGCTTGTGAGCGGCTTGCCGCGAGCGTAATCGACACCGATTCGGCAAACCGCAACGCATGGGGCTTGTCCACTTCGACTTCGGCGTAGAGCACCGATTCGTTGCTCATCACCAGGTCCAGCAGTTCCTGGGTCAGGCGCTCCAGCAAGGCAAAACGATTGCCTTCGACGTGGGCGATGATGGCCTTGGTGATGGTGCGGTAGTTCAGCGCATGGTCGATGTCGTTGTCACGCACGGCTTCCTGAGCGGCATAGAGGATGCTCAGGTTGATCAACACATCCTGCTTGTTGAGGATCTCATCCTCGTTGATTCCGATAAAGGTACGCAGGCACAGGTCCTTGACCCGGATGCGCGCCATGCCTGGTTGAAGTTGTGGCATTGCTACTTGCTCCGTCCAATCAGTTGCAGGAACTCCATGCGCGTGGTGTTCGACTCGCGAAAGGCGCCGAGCATCACCGAGGTGTTCATGGTTGAATTCTGTTTTTCCACGCCGCGCATCATCATGCACATATGCCGGGCTTCAATCACTACCGCCACACCAGCGGCCTGGGTGATGTGCTGGATGGCGTCGGCGATTTCCCGCGTGAGATTTTCCTGGATCTGCAGGCGCCGGGCGAACATATCGACGATGCGTGCGATCTTCGACAGCCCTACTACCTTGCCTGTCGGAATATAGGCCACGTGGGCCTTGCCGATAAAGGGCAGCAGATGATGTTCGCACAAGGAGTACAGCTCAATGTCGGCGACAATCACCATCTCATCATTGTCTGAGGCGAACAACGCACCGTTGACGATCTCTTCCACGCTCTGGTTATAACCATGACACAGGTACTGCATGGCCTTGGCGGCACGCTTGGGCGTGTCGAGCAAGCCTTCACGGTCCGGGTCTTCACCCAGGCCCTTGAGAATCTCGCGGTAGTGATGGGGCAGCGGAAAAGTCATACAGCATCCTCACGAACGGCTTACTTGATATGCCGTCCACCGTTGACGGTCAGGGTGGTACCGGTGACATAAGGGTTGTCCAGCAGGTAACGCAGGCTCTGGTAAATTACCTCGGCGCCAGGCTCAATGCCCAGCGCCGCTTTGGCCAGCACCTTGGCGCGATAGGCTGCGTCGTCACCGTCATTGAACATCACCATCGCCGGGGCGATGCCGTTGACCTTGATAGCGGGCGCGAGCTGGGCGGCAAAGGACAAAGTCAGGCTGTCGAGGCCGGCCTTGGTGGCGCAATAAGCAATGTGCTGGCGGCTGCCCTTGCGGGTGACGTCATCACTGATGTGCACAATGTCGGCAGGCAGAGAGCCTTGCAGCAAGTGGGCACAATGCAGGTTGATCAGGTATGGCGCAAGCATATGCACGCTGAACATGTTGTTGAAGGCGTGGCTTTCCTCTCCTGGGGTTTCCGCTTCCCAGGCCGAGGCATTGTGAATGATTGCTCGCAGGCGCGGGGTATGGGCTTTCAGTGCGTCGATGAAGGCGAGTATGCCTGCCTCGCAGGAAAAGTCGGCAAACAGGGCGATCGCACCGCGCTCACGCAGGGTCTGTACACCGGGACGCTCGCTGCGGTAGCTGAAGATCACCGGCTGCCCCTCGTCGAGCAGGCGTAACGCACAATGCAGGCCGACACGTTGGCCGGCGCCGGTGATCAGGATCGGGGCGGGAGTGAGGGTCATGGCAAGCTCGAATCGCGGGTAGACGAAAACTATACCAGCGACCGGCCGGCCTTACCTGCTGTGCTTATTTCAAACGGTCGCTTCGGTAGGTTTGCCCCGAACCGGTGCAGGCTGCCCTCAGGCGTGAACTTCAGGATGGGCGAGGCGATGCTGTTGCAGGATGAATTGGCGCAAGCGCTCAGTTTCGTCCGCATTCCCTTGGTTCAGGCGATAGGCAAACAGCCCTTGGGTGTTTTCTCGCTCCAGGGTGCCACGTACAGGGATGCGTTCATAACCGGTCGGGCTGAACCACAAGGCGAAGGTTTTCGGCGGCTTGGCCCGGCCACGGATCTCCAGCAACACCCCTTTGAATGACACCTCGTGCACCCACAACGAACCTGGCTGGCCCTTGATGTTTTCCAGGGCCACCGGCTCTTCCAGCATCAGGCGCCAGGGTCGGACCATCGGCCCATCTTCGAAAATACTGGGTACACCCAGGCGCAAATGCACGGCATGAAACTCGTCTTCCACCAGTTGCAGCGGAAAGGTCATTTGCTGGTTGTCGAATTGGGCCTGGATGGTGACATGATCGTGGGCGGCCAGGCGAGTCAGCAGATCGCGGATTTGTGCCCCGCCATTGACCATCAGGCTCGACGATGCATCCCGTACGTTGAGTTGCGGGTTATGGTGCATGGACTGGATGAAATCCAGTTCGTCCTGCGTCAAAAGTGCATCGTGTTGCATTGATCTGACTCAAAAAAGTGGCAAAGAGCGATTGTCCGCTTAAGAAGACCGCGTTTTCCAAGTTTTGTTCGATCCGCTTGTCGCCTTGGGTGTGCTTAGTTCAGCCAGGGCCACCGTTCCACTGGCCGAATGCAAGGCATTCGCAGAAATATTCGCCCCAGCTGTTAATATCCCAGGCTTTTACTCAGCTACAGGATCAGATAGATGAAAGTCGCCATCCTTTCCGGCTCGGTGTACGGCACGGCTGAAGAAGTCGCCCGGCACGCTGCAAACATCCTTAACGCTGCCGGTTTCGACGCTTGGCACAACCCGCGGGCGAGCCTGACGGAGGTGCAGGGCTTTGCCCCTGAAGCCTTCCTGGCCGTGACTTCGACCACTGGCATGGGCGAGCTGCCGGATAACCTGCAGCCGTTGTACTCAAGCATCCGTGATCAACTTCCCGCCGCCTGGCGTGGCTTGCCGGGCGCTGTGATCGGCCTGGGCGACGCCAGTTACGGTGACACCTTTTGCGGTGGCGGGGAGCAAATGCGCGAGCTGTTTGCCGAACTGGGTGTACGAGAAATACTGCCAATGCTGCGCCTGGACGCCAGCGAAAGCGTAACCCCGGAAACCGATGCCGAGCCTTGGCTGGCCGAGTTGGTCAGTGCGCTGCGCAGTTGAGCGGATACTCGCGCAGCAACACCGGGGCGGCTTTCGACAAATAGGCGCCCTCAAGCCAGATAATGCTTATTGAGCACGAAACGCTTTTCACTGGCGTCGCATTTCAGGCTCCCGGTGAGCAAATTGAAACTATGCTCAGTGCTGACTCGTTCGGTCATCAAGCTGGCTGCCAGGCAACTAAGGCAAGCTGGACTGGCGCGTCACCGAAAAACAATAAAAAATCCCCAACGCCGAGGTCATTGCCGTGAGCCTACCCCCCGCTCCATCGACACCGAGTGTAAAAGAGCTGGTCAGTGCCGCCGAATGGCAGACCCGCGTCGACCTGGCAGCCTGCTACCGCCTGGTGGCGATGCATGGTTGGGACGACCTGATTTTTACCCACATCTCGGCCAAGGTTCCGGGTACCGACGATTTCCTGATCAACCCGTTCGGGCTGATGTTCCATGAAATCACCGCCTCGAGCCTGGTCAAGGTCGATCAGGCTGGCAACAAGCTGATGGACAGTCCTTACGAGATCAACCCGGCGGGGTACACCATCCACAGCGCGGTGCATGAAGTGCGACACGACCTGGTGTGCGTATTGCACACTCATACCGCTGCCGGTGTTGCTGTTTCGGCGCAGAAGCAGGGCGTGTTGCCCATCAGCCAGCAATCGTTGTTCGTGCTGTCCAGCCTGGCCTATCACGCGTATGAAGGCGTGGCCCTGAACCATGAGGAAAAGGTCCGCTTGCAGGCCGATCTTGGGCAAAATAATTTCCTCATGCTGCACAACCACGGCCTGCTGACCTGCGGCGGCACCATCGCCGATACCTTCCTGATGATGTTCACCTTCCAACGTGCCTGTGACATCCAGGTGCTGGCGCAAAACGGCGGCGCAGAATTGATCACCATCGAACCGCAGGTCCTGGCGGGTGCCAAGGCGATGATCGCCGGGGTCACCAAAAGCGCCCAGGGCATGGGCGGCGCGTTGGCCTGGCCGGCGCTGCTGCGCAAGCTGGATAAACAAAACCCGGGATATACGCTCTGAGGCTACTGGCCGAGCCCCGAACCCTTACTGCTGATCCACGATTTTCCTGAGCACAACAAAGGGCTAAACAGGAGGGGTCGTCACAGGGTCAGGTTTTACGTTTGGCCGAGATCGATGACGCGGTGGAGATCAGCAGGTCGGCGTACCGCTTCATGTCCCGTTCCGCGACCCAGCGCGAGCGTGAGACTGCGACGTTGACCGCACCAATCCCGCGGCCCGAGCCATCGAGGATCGCCGCAGCGGTAGAGACATCGCCATAGAAGAACTGGTCTTCGACATGGGCAAAGCGTTGCTGGCGAGCCAGTTCCACGCTGGCCCAGATCTGCCCGCGATCAGTGATGGTGGCGGGGGTGTGCTGGATGAACTGGCTGCGGTCGAAGATATCGTTGATTTCGTCATCCGGGTAGGTCGCAAGCAACGCCAGGCCGGGCGCAGTGCACCAGGCGGGCAAACGCGTGCCGACGATGACGTTGGCGTTGAATACATGACGACTGACAATCCGTTGGACGAAAACGATATCGGTGTCGTCCATTACGGTGAGGTTGGTGGCTTCCTCGGTATCGGCACTCAACTGTTGCAGGTACGGCGCGGCGCGGTTGACCAGTTCGCTGGAGCTGAGGTAGTGAAACGTGAAGTCGAGCAGCTTGGGCGACAGCTCATACTTCTTGCCGTGGTCCTTGTTCAGGTAGCCCAGGGTGGCGAGGGTATAAGTGAAGCGTTGCGCGGAGCTAAGGTCCATACCGGTAAAAGCAGCGATTTCCGACAGTGACAACTGGCGCTGGCTGCCGTCGAAGGCCATCAGCACCTTCATGGCTTTTTCTACCGATTGCACGTACAGCGAGGACGCGGTGGGATCGGTGGCGGTTTTTTTCGGCGGGCGTGGGTTGGCCATGGCTGCGTTACATCTGTCCGTATAAAGGGCGGGGGTGCGGGATATAGTCTATCGCTATTCGATGATGTTCTGTCGCCTGGCACGAAACTACCACGCAATCCCCCATTGTTCGACGTTATTGCATCTGCCTGTCCCAGGCGCCGTCGCTGGTTCGTGGCAGCAGGTGTTTTTTGATTCGTTCGCTGGGGGTCATCTCGAAGCGGTCCGTCAACCGGTAGTAACGTGGCTGTTGGTAAGACGCCAGTCGTTGGGTGGCCCACTCGGCGACCGCAGGCCAGTCGTACGCGATGTTTTCCTCAAGTTGCACGTACAACAGGATTTCCTGTTCGCCAATGGCCGATTCGACCCCCACCGCTGCACAGGCTTGTACCGCGGGGTGGTTGCTGAACACGCGCTCCACCTCCCACGCCGATACGTTCTCGCCGCGCACGCGCATGCTGTCGGTACGCCTGCCGACAAAAAACAGATCGCCGTCGGCGTCGAAGCGGGCCATGTCGCCGGTATGCAGTCGCCCGTTGCGCAAGGCCTGGGCTGTGGCGGCAGGGTTTTCCAGGTAGCCGGGCAGGAATACACCTTCCACCGGGCTCGACAAAACAATCTCGCCCAATTGCCCGGCCGCCACGGGTTGGCCTTCGGTGTCCAGTAATTCGACCGTCAGCCACGGCAGCGCCTTACCCACGGAGCCCGGTTTGTTGCTGGCGTTGAGGGTGGCAAAACTGGCGCATTCGGTCATGCCATAACATTCGCGTAACGGGCAGCCAAAACGTTGTTCAATCGCTGCCCAGTTGTTCAGGCTGACCCCTGCACCCCAGAGCGTACGCAGGCTGTGGTGCGCCGGCCAGGCCGAGGCATCCTGGCTCATGAGAATGTCGAGAATGCCCCCCAGGTAATGCAACTGGGTTGCGCCGTACGTTTGGCATTGGGCCCAGAAACGGCTGGCGGAAAAGCGTTGCACGACATTGAGTTGTACATCGGCAAGAAATGGCAACAGCAACATCTGCGCACCGCCGATATGGCACAGTGGTTCCCACAGCAACAAGCGGTCGGCGGCTTGCACGTCGGCCACCTTGAGCACCGCTTCGCCGGCGATCCGCATCATCCGATGGGTGAAAATCACGCCCTTGGGCGCGCCTGTGGTACCGGAGGTGTAGATCAGGCACAAGGCTGCATCGCTGGCGCTTTCCACTAATTGCAGCGGCGCACCTATGCAGTGTTGGGCATCATCGTGCAGCGCGTCGATCGACTGGTAGGGCAGGTTGGCGGCTGCGCTTTGCTGGAGCAGCGGTTCGAAACCATCATCGGCTATCACCAGCGCGGGCCTGGCATGTTCAAACGGATAATCGAGGCCTGGTCCGCGCAGCCGCGTGTTGATTGGAATCCACACCAGCCCCGAAAGGATCAGCGCATAGATCAGCACAATCTGTTCGTCGCTGTTGTTCAGCATCACTGCTACCCGTTGCCCCGCTGTCAATCCTTGCGCTGCCAGTACCGCTTGCAGTGCGGCGACGCGGGCGCGCAAGGCGCCAGTCTGCAAAGAGCGTCCGTCGAAGGTGATGCGCACACTGCTGTCATCGCTCATCAACCCCGCGTAAATCAATGGTGCCGTTACCAAGTGGTCATCCGTGATTCGTCGAGGAAAAAACTCGGTATAGGTATGCATCTTTCAAGCACCTTCGCGTTTGGAAAGGGAGCGTCGCGAGACCCATTGGGCGACGACGGCAAACAGCACAATGAAAACCAGCAGCGTGGTAGATACCGCGGCCAGTGTCGGGGTAAGTGCCAACTGAATGCTGTCCCACATTTGTTTAGGTAGCGTGGTGTTGATACCGCCGCTGACGAAGATCGCAATGGTCAGGTCGTCGAACGAGGTGATGAACGCCAGCAAGAAGGCCGCCATCAAACTGCCTGACATCAACGGCAGCGTGATCGTGCGCAATCGCGTGAACGTCCCGGCGCCGAGGATTCGTGCGGCATCGTCCAGGCGCCAGTCGTACTGACGGAAAGCTGCCGAGAGGGTCACCACCACATAAGGCAGTGCCAACACCGTGTGGCCAAGGATCAAACCAAGATCCTTGCCCGCCAGCCCGAGCCGCGAGAACAGATAAAGCAGGCCCAGGGCAATCACGATGCGCGGCACGATCAGCGGTGCGATGAACAGCGCAAACAGGCTTTTACGCCAGCGTGCCGACAAGCGCCGCATGCCCATTGTCGCGCCGAACCCGAGCACCAACGCCAGGAATGCGGTCGCGACACCTACACCAAGGGAGCGCAGCAGTGCCGTTTGCCACACCGGCGAGGTGAAGAATTCGGCAAACCACTTGAAGCTGTACAGCTTGGGCGGGAAGGCAATGAACGGGCTGCTGGTGAAGGCCAGGGGGATCACCACCAATACCGGCAGAATCAGCAGCATGACCAGCAACACGCTGTAGCCGGGCAGGATCACCCCATCTCCCGAACGCTGGCGACCGGAGCTGAATCGCGAGCACAAATGCCCGATGGCGAACAGCAGTTGCAGGCCCCGGCCGGACTGGCGGTCTTTAGGTGCCTCGCCACCCAGGGAGGAGAGCCCGGCAACCCGGTCGTAAATCAGAAACACCAGCAACGAGCAGGCCAGCAATACAACCGACAGCGCCCCGGCAAAATGCATGTCGAACAGATCGAGCACCGAGGAAATCACCAGTTGCGCGACCATCATTTCCCGCGGCGAACCCAGCAACGCCGGCACGATGAAAAAGCCCAGGCTGGTGATGAACACCAGCAGCGCGGCGGCGGCGATGCCGGGCGCCGACAGTGGCAAAAAGATGCTGAAGAAACTCATCGGCCCGCTGGCACCCAGCGTCTGTGCGGCGGGGGCCAGGCGTTTGTCGATGCTGCGCATGATCGGCAACAGCGTGATCACCGCCAGCGGCAGCATCGAGTGGACCATCCCGATCAGTACGCCGGACAACGCTGGTACCAACCCGGACGGATTATCCATGACCTGCGCCGCCATGCTGGTGACCAGCCCCTTGCGTGACAACAGCAGCATCCAGGCGTAGGTCTTGACCAGGTAGCTGGTCCAGAACGGCAGCATGATCCATAGCATCCAGCGCTCACGGCCATGGGGCGACAAGCGCGTCAGCAGGTAGGTCACCGGGTACGCGAGCAATACCGAAAGCAGTGCGGTGAGTGCCGAGATCCAGAAGGTAATGCCGAGCACGCGGCCGTAGACCGGTGTTGCAGCGATGCGTTCGAAATTCTCCAGGCTCAGTTCGCCGCTGCTGTTTTGAACGCTGCCCATGAGCATCTCTGCCACCGGCAACAGAAAAAACACCCCGAGAAACAGTAGCGCCGGAATGGCCGGCAATAGCCGTTTTGGAAAACTCATGGCTGGGCCTGCGCAGGCAGGAGGGTGGCGCGGTGGGCGTCCCAGGTAATACCAACGTCATCGCCGATGCGCGGATCGATGTGGCGGGCACAGCGCACGCTGAACCTGGCGCCGGAGGGCAAGCGAATCAGCGCGCGGGTGTCACTGCCCAGGAACACACATTCATCCACCTTGCCGACCAGCAGCCCGGCACTCGGTTCGGTGAGGCGCGCCGCTTCCGGGCGCACCAGGACGAAGTTGTCGCGGTTGTCGACTTGAGTCGAAGTCTCATGCCCGACACAGCCACTGAGCTCAAGCAGGCGGCCTTCGACGTTCAGTTGCGTGGCGTTTTCGCGTTTGCCTTGCAGTACGTTGGAGTGGCCGATGAACTCGGCGGCAAACAGGCTGGCGGGGCGGTCATAGAGTTCCTGCGGTGTCGCCAACTGCTCGATGCGAGCCTTGTTCATCAGGCAAATCCGGTCGGAAAGGGTCAGCGCTTCTTCTTGGTCGTGGGTCACATAGATGAAGGTTGCACCGAGCTCCTTGTGCATGCGTCGGATCTCCAACTGCATGTGCTCACGTAGATTCTTGTCGAGTGCGCCGAGGGGTTCATCGAGCAAAATTATCGATGGCCGATAAGCGAAGCAACGCGCCAGGGCAATACGTTGCTGTTGCCCGCCGGACAGCTCAGAGGGGTAGCGATGAGCGAATTCATGCATGCGCACCATGGTCAGTGCGTCGTCAACGGCTTCTTCGAGCTTGCGCTTTTCGTACTTGCGCATCCGCAGGCCATAAGCGACGTTGTCGCGCACACTCATGTGCGGAAACAGCGCATAGCTCTGGAACACCAGGCCGATCCCGCGTTTGCCCGGTGCGGTATGTGTGGCCTCCTGGCCGTCGATCAGCAACTGACCGCTACTCGGCGGCACCAACCCCGAAATCATCTGCAACAGCGTGGATTTGCCCGAGCCCGAAGGCCCGAGCAGGGTGAGAAACTCACCTTCACGCACCTGGATATCGGTGGGCTGCACCGCAACGAACTGGCCATAGGTCTTGCCCAGTCCACGAGTTTCTAGTTTTACGCTCATGCAACGACTCCCTTACGACAAGATCCAGGCGTTGAAACGTTCGGTGACCTGAGTACGGTTGTCTGCCCACCACTGTGGGCTCGGCAGGCGCATGTTCTTCAGGTTCTGCGGCGCGGTCGGCAGCAAGGCCGCTCGTTCAGCCGGGATATCGTCGAAGGATTTACGGTTGGTCGGCCCGTAGGCCAGGTCATCGGTGAACGCGGCCTGACGCTTGGCATCGGCGCAAAAGCGCACGAACTGCGTGGCCATTTGCGCACGCGGCGTGCCTTTTGGAACGGCCCAGCCCTCGATGGAGTACAAGCCCTGGTTCCAGACAATCTGTACCGGAGCGCCGTTTTCCAGCGCCGCCTGAGCGCGACCGTTCCAGATCGAGATCATGTCGACCTCGCCGCTCTGGATGGCTTGCATGGCCTGCGCGCCGGAAGTCCACCACAGGTCAATGTGCGGTTTGATCTTGTCGAGACTTTTGAACGCGCGGTCGACGTCCAGCGGGTATAGCTCGTCGAGCCCGACGCCGTCGGCCAGCAACGCTTGTTCCAGAGTGTCCAGTGGGCTGCGGCGCAAGCAGCGACGACCGGGAAATTTTTCGACATTCCAGAAATCTGCCCATGACTGCGGAGTGTCCTGGGTAAAGGTATCGGTGCGGTAGGCGAGTACTGTGGAGTACACATCGACGCCAAGAAAGTTCGGCGTAATCGCTTCCGGCAGCAAGTCCGGGAACTCTTCGCTGCTAAGGCCGAGCGGCTCGAGAAACCCCTGGCTTTGCAGGTAGGGAATGTCTGCCGAAATAGTCAGGGTGGTGACGTCCCAGACATAGTTGCGGGTTTTGACCATCGCTGAGAATTGCGCGACTGGTTGTGACTCCCGGGCAACACTGATCACCTTGATGCCAGTGGCTTTTTCAAAGGGGTCGTAAAACGCCTTGCGGTAGGCGTTGGTGTAGGGGCCGCCGGGGTCGGAGACGATAATTCGGCGGTCGGCTGCACGCACTACACTCGGCAGACTGCAAGCCAAGGCAAGTGTCGCGCCTGCCTTGAGCAGATGTCGACGGCCAGGGTTTTCGGGGTTGCTCATGAAGGACTCCTGCGAAAAACGAAAGTATCGTTAGGAAGGCGAGGACATCGGCAGTTCATAAGATCGCGTGGGGTTGCCGGAGAGGGTGCATTGCCGCCGCCGTGCGCGTTGTACTCGTCACCGGCCATTTAGACCGGTGAAGAGTCATTTGTCAGGCTTGCTTGGCCCGTTGCTTGAAGAACTCTTCCATCATGCGGGCCGGCTCACCGGAATCGTAGGCCTCTTTCTGCAGGCGTCGGCCGGCTTCGATGCAGTTCTTGAAGCCCGGATCGCTCATCTCGCGAAAACGCTGCTTGTCCAGGCGCATGGCAATTGGTGGTTTGGCCGCCAGCTCGTTGGCGATCTGCAAGGATTTGGCGAACACCTCATTGGCGGGCACCAGGTGATGGATCAAGCCAATGCGCTGGCACTCGTCGGCGTCCATCAAGCGGCCGGTCAAGGTCAACTCAATGGTGCGCGACATGCCGAGCATGCTGTTCATGATCCATGGCCCCGTGGTGCTCGGGATTCCGGAATTGATTTCCGGCTGCCCCATGCGCACCCCTGCATGGCCGACCCGCACGTCGCCGAGCAACGCGACCTGGAACGCCGAACCGGCGGCAGTGCCATTCAATGCAATGACCAGCGGCTTGGACAGGCCGCGCAGTGTTGCGTAGTAGCGCTCCCATTCACCGACCCACTCCACGGCACGTTCACCGTCAAAGTCATGCGCTTCGGAAAGGTCCTGGCCAGCAGAAAAAGCGCGGTCGCCAGCGCCAGTGAGAATCAGCGCCTTGATGGCAGGGTCGGCGTCATAGGCGATCAGTGCATCGATAATTTCGTTACGCATAGCGGTGGTCCAGGCGTTCAGGACTGCTGGACGATTGAGGGTGATAACAGCCACGGAACCTTGAGTTTCTAGCACAATGCTTGACATGGTTATCTCTATGCAATAATTGGTGTTTAATGACGATATAACTATATTAATTTTTGTGCAAGCGGCAGTTATGGCTGCACGTATTGCTCAATCGAGGGGAGTAGTAATCGTGAGTCTCAGGCAGGAGCTAGCCCGCACCCATGGGTAAGCGGGAGTGAGAAAAGAGTGATGCAGCGCCTGCTTGGTCTGTCGTTTGCCGGTAATCAGGCGCTTTGGGAAAGCTCTTGGGCGCGACGAGGTGCGGCTCGACAATCATCCCCCAGCCTTATCGCGCACCATTCAGCCTCGGCTGTATTTATTGTGACCATAAGCTCGCTGCCCGACACTCAGCTGATTGTCCCTTGTCGTTGCTGGAGTTCTGTATGAGTGAGTCTGTGCATTTGCAAGATAAGGTCGTGATCGTCACCGGGGCTGGCGGCGGGTTGGGCCGGGCGCATGCGCTGCTGTTCGCCAGGCACGGAGCCAAAGTGCTGGTGAACGACTTGGGCGGCTCGGCCCAGGGCGAAGGCGCCAACGCATCGGCGGCAGACCGGGTAGTCGCCGAGATCCGTGAGGCTGGCGGGATTGCCGAGGCCAATCATGATTCGGTCACCGAGGGTGAGAAGATCGTACAGAACGCCCTCGATGCCTTTGGCCGTATCGATGTGGTGGTGAACAACGCCGGCATCCTGCGGGACAAGACCTTCCATAAAATGGACGATGGCGACTGGGACCTGGTGTATCGGGTGCATGTCGAAGGCGCCTACAAAGTTACCCGCGCCGCCTGGCCGCACTTGCGTGAGCAAGGCTATGGGCGGGTGATCTTCACGGCGTCAACGTCCGGGATCTACGGCAACTTTGGCCAATCCAACTACGGCATGGCCAAGCTCGGCCTGTACGGTTTGACCCGGACCCTGGCACTCGAAGGGCGCAAGAGCAACATCCTGGTCAACGCCATTGCGCCCACCGGCGGTACTCGCATGACCGAGGGCTTGATCCCGCCACAAGTGTTCGAGCGTCTCAAGCCGGAACTGGTCAGCCCGTTGGTGGTGTACCTGGGCAGCGAGGCCTGCCAGGAAACGTCCGGCCTGTTTGAGGTCGGTGGCGGCTGGATCGGTAAAACCCGTTGGGAGCGTAGCCTGGGCGTGGGCTTTGATCCCGAGGCCGGTTTCTCCCCGGACGATGTTGCCGCTCATTGGCAGCAAGTCTGCGACTTCGAAGGCGCAGCCCACCCCAAGGACACGCTCGAAGCCTTGAAGGAAATGATGGCGAACTTGCAGAAGTACGCCCTTTGATCGTTGCATGAAAACTGACTAATCAAGCGGGGCACTTACGGTGCCCCGCTTTATTCCAGGCATAAAAAAGGCCGCTGCAAACGCAGCGGCCGAAGTAAGACGTTGGATCAAGGAGCTACAAATCAACGTCAGTGAACACCGCTAACAGACTGAAAATAATGATCAGCCTATTGGAATTCGGCTTTCGGTAGCCTGGCGCCCGCACACTGGGGAAGCGTTCGTTTGCCGTGAAAGCCAGGCAAGAATAGTCGTCTGTAGCAAAATGAAAAATACCGATTCAAGACAAGGACTGTTACCAAATCAGTAACAGTTTCAAGCCCTGACGGTACCCCTGTAGCCGCTGGCGCAGCCTGCGATCGGCTGCGAAGCGGCCGCCATTCAGGCCATCACATCATTCAAGCCAAACGGCGGCGCTGGTCCGGCATCCATTCCCCTGATAGTTCTCCATCCACCCCGTCGATAACCCCGCGAATATTCCACCCAGAGCGGCCTTTAATCCTTTCGAGCGACAACACGAATACCTCCTTGGTGCGCTTATCGCTCCTGATGCGGGGCAGTAGGGTGGGGCCTCTGTCACACCACCGGGGAAGACGCATGACAAAAACAACAATGCGCGCCATCTTCAGGCCACAGGCGCTGGCCGCTGCGGTTGCCTTGGGCTGCTGTGCCCAGGCGCAGGCTGTTTCGTTCAACATCGGGGAAATCGAAGGGCAATTCGACTCCTCACTCTCGGTGGGTGCCAGTTGGGGCATGCGCGATGCCGACAGCAAGCTGGTGGGGATTCCCAACGGTGGCAAGGGCCAGGCATCAACCGGCGATGATGGTCGACTGAACTTCAAGAAGGGCGAGACCTTCTCCAAGATCTTCAAGGGCCTGCACGACCTGGAGCTCAAGTACGGCGACACGGGTGTGTTCGTGCGCGGCAAGTATTGGTACGACTTCGAGCTCAAGGACGAAGACCGCGAGTTCAAACAGATCAGCGACCACAACCGCAAGGAAGGCTCAAAATCCAGCGGCGCACAGATTCTCGATGCCTTCGTCTATCACAACTATTCCCTGGGCGATCTGCCCGGCACCGTGCGTGCCGGCAAACAGGTGGTCAGTTGGGGCGAAAGCACGTTCATCGGCAATTCCATCAACAGCATCAACCCCATCGATGTTTCGGCCTTTCGCCGCCCGGGCGCTGAAATAAAGGAAGGGCTGATTCCGGTCAACATGCTCTTCGCCTCCCAGAGCCTGACCAACCAACTGACCGTGGAAGGCTTTTACCAGTTGGAGTGGGACCAGACCGTGCTGGACAACTGCGGCACCTTCTTCGGTGGCGATGTGGCGGCTGATGGTTGCACCAATAACTACACCGTGGGCAGCCCGGCGATCCGGCCGTTGCAACCGGTGGCGGCAGCGTTTGGCCAAGGGTTCGGGGTGACCGATGAAGGGGTGATTGTGCGGCGTGCCGCTGACCGCGATGCGCGGGACTCCGGCCAGTTTGGTGCGGCCCTGCGGTGGCTGGGGGATGACACCGAGTACGGCTTGTACTTCATGAATTACCACAGCCGCACGCCGACTGTCGGCACGATTACCGCCAACACCAATCTGGCGACCATCGGCAGCATCATCGACGCCGCCAACGGTATTGCACCCGGCAGCGGTGCTGGCCTGGCCCAGAGTGTGATGCTCGGTCGCGGCCAGTACTACCTCGACTACCCGGAGGATATTCGCCTGTACGGCGCCAGCTTCTCCACCACCTTGCCCACCGGCACCGCCTGGACCGGTGAGATCAGCTACCGCCCCAATGCGCCGGTGCAACTCAATACCACCGACCTGACCCTGGCCCTGGTCAATCCGATTGCCGGCAATGGCGCATCGCCGATCAAAAGTTCGTTCGGTGCCGACAATAGCGGCTACCGGCGCAAGGAAATCACTCAGCTGCAAACCACGATGACCCAGTTTTTCGACCAGGTGCTGGGCGCCGAACGCCTGACTTTGGTGGGTGAGGCGGCCATCGTACGGGTCGGCGGGCTGGAGTCGAAATCCAAACTGCGCTACGGCCGGGACTCGGTCTACGGGCAATATGGTTTCGGCGGCGATACCGACGGTTTTGTCACCTCCACCTCCTGGGGGTATCGCGCCCGGGCGATTCTCGACTACAGCAACGTGATCGCCGGGATCAACCTCAAGCCCAACCTGTCTTGGTCCCATGACGTCAGCGGCTACGGCCCCAACGGCCTGTTCAATGAAGGCGCCAAGGCCATCAGCGTCGGCGTCGATGCCGACTACCGCAACACCTACTCCGCCAGCCTGAGCTACACCGACTTTTTTGGTGGTGATTACAACACCCTGACCGACCGCGACTTCCTCGCCCTCAGCTTCGGCGTGAACTTCTGATTTGGCTTAAAGAAGGACAAGAAACTATGCGTAAGATGATTTTGCAGTGCGGCGTGTTGGCCCTGGGCCTGTTGGCAGCCAATGTGATGGCGGCGGTGTCGCCGGAAGAGGCGGCGAAGCTGGGTACCACCTTGACCCCGGTGGGCGCCGAGAAGGCCGGCAACGCCGACGGATCAATCCCGGCCTGGACCGGCGGCATCCCGAAAAACGCTGGCGCGGTAGATAGCAAAGGTTTTCTGGCCGACCCGTTCGCCAATGAAAAACCGCTGTTCGTGATCACGGCGGCCACCGTGGACCAATACAAGGACAAACTCTCCGACGGCCAGGTAGCGATGTTCAAGCGCTACCCGCAAACCTACAAGATCCCGGTCTACCCGACCCACCGTACGGTCAACCTGCCGCCGGAAATCTACGAGTCGATCAAGCGCAGTGCGTTGAACGTCAAGTCGATCAACGATGGCAATGGCCTGGAAAACTTCACCGGTAATCGCTACTACGCGTTCCCTCTGCCCAAGACCGGCGTCGAGGTATTGTGGAACCACGTCACCCGCTACCACGGCGGCAACCTGCGGCGCATCATTACTCAGGCTACCCCGCAGACCAACGGCAGCTATACGCCGATTCGCTTCGAAGAAGAAGTGGCGGCGCCGCAGTTGATCCCGGACATGGACCCGGCCAAGAGCGCCAACGTGATCAGCTTCTTCAAGCAATCGGTGACCGCCCCGGCGCGCCTGGCGGGCAACGTACTGCTGGTGCATGAAACCCTCGACCAGGTAAAGGAACCGCGCCTGGCCTGGGTCTACAACGCCGGCCAGCGTCGGGTTCGTCGCGCGCCGCAGGTGGCCTATGACGGGCCGGGCACGGCTTCGGACGGTTTGCGCACCTCGGACAACTTCGACATGTTCTCTGGCGCTCCGGACCGCTACGACTGGAAACTGGTGGGCAAGAAGGAGATGTATATCCCCTACAACAGCTACAAGCTCGACTCGCCGACCCTCAAGTACGACGACATCATCAAGGCCGGGCACATCAATCAGGACCTGACCCGCTACGAACTGCACCGGGTCTGGGAAGTGATCGGTACTGTCAAGCCGAACGAGCGGCACATCTACGCCAAGCGCCACATGTACATCGACGAAGACAGCTGGCAAGTGGCGCTGGTGGACCACTATGACGGCCGTGGCCAACTGTGGCGCGTCGCCGAAGGCCATGCCCAGTTCTACTACAACCATCAGACGCCGGCCTATACCGTCGAAACCCTGTACGACATCATCGCCGGCCGCTACCTGGCCCTGGGTATGAAGAATGAGGAGAAACACAGTTTCGAGTTTGGCTTTGCGGCCAAGGCGGCCGACTACACGCCGGCGGCACTGCGCGCCTCAGGCGTGAGGTAACCCGAGCAACTGTAGGAGCGAGCAATCTCGCTCCTACCTATGCCCGGCAATCAGCCTGCTGAATACTTCTTCAACAACCGCCAGCGACAGGACTAGGGTAGGGCGCACGCCGCCTGATAATAAAAAAAGAGACGCCGGAATGACCGCCATGACCCGTTGTCTTGATCGTCCTGGTTTTATGCCCCGTTTGTCCTCTCATCACCTGATGCGCCCGCGCCTGGTCGAGCCGTTGTTGACGGCCCCTGCGCGGGTCAAATTGCTTTGTGCGCCCGCCGGTAGCGGCAAAAGTGCCTTGTTCGCCGAATGCGCGTTGCAGGCTCCTGCGAGCTGGCAGGTGTACTGGTTGCCCCTGAATGGCGCGACCCTGAGCCCTCTCGATTTTTGCCAGCGCCTGGCCCAAGGCCTGGGCTTGGCCTTTGTCGATGAAGCCACGTTGTTGTTGGACCTCAGTCGCTGGCACACCTCGGCCTGGCTGTTTCTCGATGATTATTGCCGCGCCCCGGCACCTGAACTGGATGCCTTGCTCGATCGTGTATTGGTCGCCAGCAGCCCGGCCCTGACCTGGTGGCTGGGCGCACGGCGACGGCCGATATGCAACTGGCCACGGCTGTTGCTTGATGATGAACTGTGGGAAGGCAGCGCTTCGGAACTGGCCTTTGATCCGGCCGAAGTCCAGCAATTGATTGCCCGCCAACCCGGCAGCGGGCAAAACCTTGGCAAGGTGCTGCAATTCAGTGCCGGTTGGTGCGCCGGGGTACGCATCGCCCTGCTGGATGGGGATGGGCATCCGGAAAGAACGTTACTCGATTACTTGCAACACGAACTCTTCAGCACCTTGGCCCCGGAGTTGGCCGAAGCCTGGCGGGTGTTGGCGCACTTGCCCCGTTTCAATGCGCAGTTGTGCGAGCACCTGTTTGGTTTTGGGGATGGCGCCGACTACCTGCGAGACTTGCAGGCGCTGGGTGCTTTTATCGAACCTTGGGAAGACTCCCCCGACTGGCTGCAAGTTTTCACCCCACTGACGCAACTGCTGCTGGACCAACCGTGGCCGGCCAAGCGCTCCTGGCACCGGCGCGCCTGCCAGTGGTTTACCTTGGGGCAAGATTGGCAGGCGGCGTTCGAGCAGGCGCTGTTGGCCGAAGAATATGAAGTGGCCGTCAGCCTGTTGGGCCATTTCAGTTTTGAAGACCTGTTTCGCCAGCAAAACGCAGTGCTGTTGTTGCGCCTGCATGAGCAGCATGGTGATGAGCTGATGCTGGGCTCGGCGCAATTGGTGGGGTTGGTGACCGCGGCGTTGCTGTTTGCCGGGCGCTTTGACCAGGCGGCGCAATGTATCGACCAGTTGGCGCGTTTTACTCCGCAGCCATCGGCGCAGCTACAGCGTCAACTGTTGGCCCGGTGGCAGGCGCAGTGGGGCTGGTTGTTGCACCTGGGAGGTGAGGCTGCGCAGGCTCGCGAGCACTTTCTCCAAGCCTTGGAGTATTTACCGGACAGTGCATGGACGTCGCGGTTGATGTGCTTGTCGGGGCTGACCCAGCAAGCCTTGCTGCGCGGTGAACTGGACGTGGCCCAGACCCTGAACCGCGAAGCCTTGTGCCTGGCCAGGGCCCATGCCTCGTTACTGTTGGAGGCTTTGCTGGAGCTGGATCATGCGCAGCTGCTGGAACAGCGCGGCGCCCCGTATCGAGCCCAGAGCCTGCTGGAAAATGTCCAGGCGATGCTGCTTGGGCAGCGGCTCAAGGCCGGGCCATTAGTGGGAAGAATCGCTCTGCGTCGGGGGCATCTGGCTTTGCGCCAAGGGCATGACGCCGTGGCCGCCGAATGCTTCGAGGCCGGGCTGGGCATCTGCCTGCACAGTCAGGACAAACGTGTGTTGTACGGCTTTCTTGGTTTGGCGCTGCTGGCCGCCAACCAGGGCGATTATGCCCAGGCGTTTATCCAACTGCGCGACGCCGAACGCCTGATGCAGCAACGGCATGTGCCTGAGACTGTTTATCGAGCGGTATTGCTATTGCTCAGCGGGCATTTCTGGCTACAGCAGGGGCGCGCCGAATTGACCCTGGAAGCCGTCACCCGGGTGCTGCGTCACTACCGTGGGCCGAAAGCGAAGCAGGCGCCGCCGGCCACCCTGGAATTGATCCCGCGCCTGGAATATCTACAGGTGTTGGCCGAAGTGAAGTTGCACCGCGCCGTAGATCCCATCGCCCGGCTGAGGGCCTTGCTGGAGACCACCCGACAGCGTGGCATGCTGTGCCTGGAAGCCGAGCTGCATCTGGTGCTGGGGGAAGTGGCCTGGCAAATAGGTGATCGCCCCTTGGCCCTGCATTCACTTGAAGCCGGATTGGAACTGGCGAGCCGTTGCCAGGTGCAACAGGCCGTTCGCGAGTTGCGTTTGCGTCAGCCGGGGCTGTTGGGTGAGTTGGGGCTGGAGCCTGAGGAGTACCCGGTGTGCGCCGGGAACAATCCCCTCAGCCAGCGGGAGCTGGAAGTGCTGCAGTTGATCGCCCTGGGCAACTCCAACCTGGAAATTGCCGAGCAGTTGTTCATCTCATTGCACACGGTGAAAACCCATGCGCGGCGGATTCACAGCAAGCTGGGAGTGGAACGGCGGACCCAGGCGGTGGCGAAGGCCAAGACATTAGGGTTGATGGCCTGAAACCGGGCACCCTTGCTCAATGCAGGGCTAAGGCTGATACCCCATCCGCCAACTTACCGCCAGACTGGTCGCGAGCAGTTGTTTCGCCGCTGGCCCATCTTCATCGGCGTGGAACAACGACGTCGGCCCCACCACGGTCAACACCGCTGCCACTTGCCCCATTGCGTTGAACACCGGCGCCGACAGTGCGTCCACTCCCGGCATCAGCAGGCCGTGGACAAAATGCAGCCCGCGTTGGCGAATCTGCTCGCAGGAGTCGGCATACGCCTGGTCTTCCTCCAGGGCATGGGCAATACCGGCTTGAATCTCCCGTTCACGTAACTCGACCGTTTCCCTGGCGGGCAAAAAGGCGCTGAACACCAGCCCGGTGGAGGAACTGAGCAGCGGCAGCACCGAGCCCAATTGCGTCACCACGGTCACGGCCCGCACTGCCGGTTCGATATGCACCACCGTGGCGCCCTGATTGCCCCACACGGCGAGGAAGCAGGTTTCATTCAACGCGTCCCGCAGTTCCGCCAGGGGCAGGGCCGCGACTTTCAACACGTCCATGCTGCCCAGTGCGGCCAACCCCACCCGCAAGGCTTCGCGGCCCAGGCCATAGTGATTGGTGGCGGCGTTCTGTTCGGCAAAGCCACTGGCGATCAATGCCTGCAAGTAGCGGTGAACCTTGCTCGCCGGCATCTGCACATGCTCAGCCAGGCGCGACAGCGACGTGGCTGGCGACAACTCGGCCAAGGCCTTGAGGATATCGGTACCGACTTCGGCCGATCGGACTTTCTGTTTACCGGTGTCGGGGGTAGCGCGCGGCTTTTCCATGGAGGGCCTGTATCCGAAAGACGAATGGGCGTCTTTATAGCTTGACGGTCAACACCAATCAAATTACGTTATGCGTAATTGAATTACGATAAAAATAATTTCTACGCAGAGGAAGATCCATGACCCTCAAATATCAATCGGGCTTTGGCAATGAATTTGCCAGCGAAGCTTTGCCAGGCGCACTGCCTGTCGGCCAGAATTCCCCGCAAAAAGCGCCCTACGGGCTGTACACCGAGCTGTTCTCCGGCACGGCCTTCACCATGGTGCGCAGTGAAGCCCGGCGTACCTGGTTGTACCGCATCCAGCCCTCGGCCAATCATCCGGCGTTTATCAAGCTTGAGCGGCAATTGGCTGGTGGACCGCTGGGTGCCGTGACACCTAACCGCCTGCGCTGGAACCCGTTGGATATTCCAAGTGAACCCACCGATTTTATTGACGGCCTGGTGGGCATGGTTGCCAATACGGGCTCGGAAAAACCGGCCGGCATCAGCATTTACAACTACAGTGCCAACCGTTCCATGGACCGGGTGTTTTTCAACGCTGACGGCGAGCTATTGATCGTTCCCGAGCAAGGTCGCCTGCGCATTGCTACTGAGTTGGGCGTGCTGGAAGTCGAACCGTTGGAAATCGTCGTGCTGCCACGCGGGCTGAAGTTTCGCGTCGAACTGCTGGATGCCCAGGCCCGCGGCTACGTCGCGGAAAACCATGGCGCGCCGCTGCGCTTGCCAGACCTGGGGCCGATCGGTAGCAACGGCCTGGCCAACCCGCGGGACTTTCTTGCACCTGTCGCTCATTACGAAGACCTCAAGCAACCCACGACACTGACACAGAAATTCCTCGGTGAGCTGTGGGGCTGCACACTTGATCATTCACCCTTGAACGTAGTGGCTTGGCACGGCAATAACGTGCCGTACAAGTATGACCTGCGCCGTTTCAATACCCTTGGCACCGTGAGCTTCGATCATCCGGACCCGTCGATCTTCACCGTATTGACCTCGCCCACCAGCGTCCATGGCCTGGCTAATCTCGATTTTGTGATTTTCCCGCCACGCTGGATGGTGGCCGAGAACACCTTCCGGCCACCGTGGTTTCATCGCAATTTGATGAACGAATACATGGGCCTGATCCAGGGCACCTACGATGCCAAGGCTGAAGGCTTCCTGCCGGGCGGCGCGTCGCTGCACAGTTGCATGAGCGCTCACGGCCCGGACGGCGAAACCTGCACCAAGGCCATCAATGTTGACCTGGCTCCCCACAAGATCGACAACACCATGGCCTTCATGTTCGAGACCAGCCAGGTATTGCGGCCGACCCGGTACGCCCTGGAATGCACGCAACTGCAAAGTACTTACGACGCTTGCTGGGCCTCGCTGCCCGCGACCTTCAATCCGAATCGGAGATAACCCATGACTCAGTCCACCCCCACCCGCAGTTGGGTATCCTGCGCCAACGGGCATCGCGATTTTGCGCTGCAAAACCTGCCATTGGGCGTATTCAGCATCAACGGCTCGGCGCCGCGCAGTGGCGTGGCGATCGGTGAGCGCATTTTCGACCTGCAAGCGGCCCTGGATTGCTTTGACGGCGAAGCCCGCCGCGCCGTGGAAGCCACCGCTGGCGGCCAATTGAACGCTTTCTTCGAACTGGGCCGTGGCCCTCGAGTGGCCTTGCGTGAACGCTTGCTGGAGCTACTTGCTGAAGGCAGCAACCAACAGGCCAAGCTTGAAGCCCTGGGGGCAAAGGTGTTGCCGTTGGCTACGGATTGCCAGATGCATCTGCCAGCGAAGATCAACGATTACACCGACTTTTATGTGGGCATCGAACACGCACAAAATGTCGGCAAACTGTTCCGTCCCGACAACCCGTTGCTGCCCAACTACAAGTACGTGCCCATCGGTTATCACGGCCGCGCGTCGACGATTCGCCCCTCGGGTACCCAAGTGCGTCGCCCCAAAGGCCAGACGCTGCCGGCGGGCCAGACCGAACCTACCTTCGGCCCATGCGCTCGCCTGGATTACGAATTGGAACTGGGCATCTGGATCGGCCAGGGCAATGCCATGGGCGACTCGATTGCCATTGGCGATGCGGCGGACCACATCGCCGGCTTCTGCCTGCTCAATGACTGGTCGGCGCGGGATATCCAGGCCTGGGAATACCAGCCTCTGGGGCCGTTCCTATCCAAAAGCTTTATCACCAGCGTCTCGCCTTGGGTGGTGACGGCCGAAGCGCTGGAGCCGTTTCGCAAGGCCCAGCCGGCACGCCCCGAAGGCGACCCGCAACCGCTGTCGTATTTGCTCGATACGCGCGACCAGGCAGGTGGTGCCTTCGATATCGAACTGGAAGTATTGCTGACCACTGCGTCGATGCGCGAGCAGAACCTGCCAGCCCATCGCCTGACCCTGAGCAACACCCGCCACATGTACTGGACCGTGGCGCAGATGGTTGCGCATCACAGCGTCAATGGTTGCCAATTACAGGCCGGCGACCTGTTTGGCTCGGGCACTTTATCGGGGCCGCAAGCGGGGCAGTTCGGGAGCCTGCTGGAAATCACCGAGGGCGGTAAAAAGCCGATTGAACTGGCGTCCGGGGAGGTTCGCAAGTTCCTGGAAGACGGTGATGAAATCATCTTGCGGGCCCGTTGCAGCCGCGACGGTTTTGCCTCCATCGGCTTTGGCGAATGCCGAGGCACAGTGGTCGCGGCGCGCTGAGGGCCGGGCCATGGAACTCTATACCTACTACCGCTCGACTTCGTCGTACCGGGTGCGTATCGCGCTCGCACTCAAGGGCCTGGATTTCACGGCGGTGCCGATCAACCTGCTGGTACCCAAAGGCGGTGCCAATCGCCAGCCCGAGTACCTGGCCATCAACCCCCAGGGCCGTGTCCCGACCTTGCGCACCGATGATGGCGAGTTGTTGATTCAATCGCCGGCGATCATCGAGTACCTGGAAGAACGTTATCCGCAGGCTCCGCTGCTTTCCAAGGACTTGGCGACCCGGGCCCATGAGCGGGCGGTGGCGTCGATCATCGGTTGCGATATTCATCCGCTGCACAATTCCAGTACCCAGAACCTGCTCAAGCAGTGGGGTCATGATGAAGCGCAAGTGCTGACGTGGATTGGCCATTGGATCAACCAGGGATTGGCGGCGGTAGAACAGTTGATTGGGGAGAAGGGCTACTGCTTTGGTGATCAGCCGGGAATCGCGGATACCTTCCTCATCCCCCAGTTATATGCAGCAGAGCGGTTCAAGGTGTCGCTGGATGGCTACCCACGAATCCGGCGGGTAGCTGAACTGGCGGCGAAACATCCTGCGTTCATTCAGGCGCATCCGGCCCATCAACCGGATACACCTGCGGCCTAACAAGAGCGGACGCAGAGCGTTTAGGGCGACATTCCCACGCAGCGCTTGGGAACAACAATAATAAAAAATACAGGTACCTTGCGATGCACAATCAGCTTGCCAGCTTTCGCGCAGCACTCGACGCCCGTCCGGTGTCGCGCTACCAGTGGTTGATCCTCCTGTTGTTGGCGTTATTACTGGTCACCGACGGCTATGACGCTCAGGTCCTGGGCTATGTGGTACCGGCGTTGGCCGGGGACTGGGGCCTGGAAAAAGCCGCGTTCGGCCCGGTGTTCAGCGCCAACCTGTTAGGGCTGACCCTCGGTTCCCTGGCGGTGACACCCTTGGCAGACCGTTTTGGTGTACGGCGCATCCTGCTGTGCTGTGTGTTGATCTACGCCAGCCTCACCGTGCTGATGGTGTTCGCCAACTCCCTTGAGTCCCTGATGATCGCGCGGTTTATCTGCGGTATTGGGATGGGCGGTGCCATGCCCAGCGCCATGGCCTTGATGTCGGACTACTCGCCACCCCGCTTACGTACCTTGATGGTGACGTTGGCGGCATGTGGTTTCTCGTTCGGCGGCGCGGCGGGCGGGTTTGTCGCGGCCGGGTTTATCGACAGCTTCGGCTGGCAGGCCGTGTTCCTGGCGGGTGGTGTGGCGCCGCTGCTGCTGTTCCCGTTCCTGGTGTGGCTGCTGCCGGAATCCCTGCCGCGCTTGTTGCGTGACGCGCCGCCCTATGGGCGCTTGCACAAAGTCACGGCGCGCATGCTTCCTGGCTGGCAGCCGCCAGCGGCGAGCGAAGAACAGAATCGCCAGGAGCAGGGCAGCAAGCTGACGGTGGTGGAGCTGTTCCGCCACGGTTATGCCCGCCCGACGCTGCTGATCTGGGCGACTTTTTTTGTCAGCCTGATCCTGCTGTATTTCATGATCAGTTGGCTGCCGTCGCTGTTGCTGGAAAGCGGCCTGGGTATGAACGAGGCCAATCTGGTGACCTCGATGTTTCTGTTTGCCGGAACCCTGGGTGCCATCGGCATGGCCTGGTTTGCCGACCGTCTGAAACACAAAGTACGGCTGCTTGCAGGCGTCCTGGCGGCCGCGGCGCTGTGTACGATTTTGTTGGGGCTCAATCACGATAATCCGCGTTATCTGGTGGCCTGCGTGTTCGCCGCGGGCTTCTGCATCATTGGTGGACAACTGACCCTGAATGCTTTTGCCAGCAACTTCTACCCGGCCCATGTTCGGGCCACGGGTACGGGCTGGGCGCTGGGCGTGGGACGATTTGGCTCGATCCTGGGGCCGCTGTTTGGCAGCATGCTGTTGGCAATGCATGTTCCGGTGCAGCAGATTTTTTTCTTTTGCGCGATTCCGGCGGTGATTGCGGCGCTGTTGATCATTCAGGTGCGCTCGCCCGCTGCACGCAAGCCGGCAGAGCCGTTGTATAGCGATATCCTCAAGGCCTCGACAAAATCGTGAGCGCTCGCGTCAATGCACCACTGAATGGGGGGGCAGATGCCCCAACCGTTCAGTCAGGCGTAGCCGCTGAATCGGGTCCTCGCTGAGCATCAATGCGTGCTGCAGGTCAAAGCGTTCGGCATTCGGGCAGTCCAGGCGCTGGTACAGGCTGGCGCGGGCCAGGTAGTCGGCGGCACTGGCGTTGCCCAGCTCCAATACGCGTTCGGCGTCCACCAGGGCGGCCAGATGCTCGTCGTTGGAGAGGTGCAACTGGCGTAGATTGCGTGACAACCGTTGTAGGATCTCCCGCGGCTCGGCGGTGTGCAGGTGATCGGCTTGAAGCTTGAGGTTGGGCCCGTATTGGCGTTGCAGCAGGTCGCGACAATCATTGGGGTACAGGCGTCGGCCGCCGCAAGGGTCCAGCAGATAATCGGCGCCGGGCACCCGCAACAGGAAGTGCCCCGGAAAGTTGACCCCGACCAGGGGGATTTCCAGCCGCCGCGCCAGTTCCATGGCGATCAGGCCCAGGGCCAGCGGTTGTCCGCGTTTGCGCTGCAGCACTTTGTCCAGCAGGGCGGCGGCGGGGCGCAAGGGTGTGTAATCGTCCTGGGCGAAGCCCAAGTCATTCATTCGCCGCAACAGTGGCTGGCCCAGCTCATCGGATGGCAGCGTGGGCATGCCGAGGCTGATCCGCTGCACCAGCCATTTGAAATCATGCAGGATGGTGTGAGGGTCGACAGCGGGGTCGTGCTCGGCAGCCACCCACAGCGCGGCTTCAAACAGCGCGGGGGGTGAACGTTCCAGACAGGCGAAAAAGGCTTGGCGGGGATTCATTGCGTTCTCCGGCGGATATTTCCGTTGTAGCCTTGCTGAGAACTTTCGTCCAGTTTCTTGGAATTGCCCGCCTCGGTTATGACGCAAAGCCCATAAAACCCCAGGGCTTATTCCCGCGTACTTCGGCAAGTTTTTGCCGTAAGCCTATACTTGGCGACTACAAGAAGTGATTCGGGAGCTCGACGATGTTTGCGCTCATGCACAGCTCACGCCTTGAATCGCTGCACCTGAGCGTCGACCCGGTGACGGGGTTGAAGGCGGTCATTGCCATCCACAGCAGCCACTTGGGCCCCGCCCTGGGTGGTTGCCGTTATTTGGCTTATCCCGATGACGAAAGTGCCATCGCGGATGCTGCGCGCCTGGCCCAGGGCATGAGCTACAAGGCCGCGCTGGCCGGCTTGCCAGTGGGTGGCGGTAACGCGGTGATCATCCGTCCGGCCCATGTGGAAAGCCGCGCTGCGCTGTTCGAAGCCTTTGGTCGCTGCGTCGAGCAACTCGATGGTCGCTATATCACGGCCATTGACAGCGGCACCTCGGTCGCCGACATGGACTGCATCGCCCAGCAAACGCGTTTTGTCACCAGCACCACGGCCGCCGGCGACCCGTCGCCCCATGCCGCCATGGGCGTATTCGCCGGTATCCGCACCACCGCCATGGCCCGCCTGGGCAGCGATAACCTGGAAGGTTTGCGGGTGGCGATCCAGGGCCTGGGCAATGTCGGTTACGCCCTGGCCGAACAACTGCATGCGGCGGGGGCTGAACTGCTGGTCAGCGATATCGACCACGGCAAGGTGCAACTGGCCATGGAGCAACTGGGTGCGCACCCGATTGCCAACGATGCTTTGCTCAGTACGCCTTGCGACATACTGGCGCCTTGCGGCCTGGGTGCCGTGCTCAACCGCCGTAGCGTCGCCCAACTGCGCTGTGCGGCTGTGGCCGGCTCCGCCAGCTCCCAGTTGACCAACCTGCAAGTGGCCGACCAACTGGAAGGGCGGGGCATCCTCTACGCTCCGGACTACGTCATCAATTCTGGTGGGCTTATCTACGTCGCCCTCAAGCACAGCGGCGCGGAGCTGACGACCATCACCGCCCACCTGTCCAATATCGGCACGCGCCTGACCGAGATCTTCGCCCATGCCCAAGCCGAAAAACGCTCGCCGGCGCGGGTGGCGGATGAGTTGGCGGAGCGCTTGTTGTACCGTTAGGCAGGCATTAAAAAGGCCCTGAACCAATGATTCAGGGCCTGTTCAATTCGGGCTTTATTCCGCCGACGGGTTCAGCAACTCGGACAACGCATCCGGTTGGCTCTTGAACGCCTTGGCAAACACATCGCGGTTCTTCGCCATGTAGATCCCGGCTTCCTCCACCTGCTGCTCGCTCAGGGACGGCACGGCTTTTTGCAACACTTCTGCCAGTAACTCAGCGAGTTCAAGCATTTTGTCATGACGGTCAGCTTCGGCTTTATCCATGAACAAACGCTCCAGATCTCGGCTGCTGCGGTATACCACTTCGACGGCCATTCACCACCTCACATGCCTTCACGATAGTTGTCTTTTACGGACACTGTATTTATATACAGCTAAAAGGATAAGCCAATCCACGGGGTTTGGGTAGCCGCTTTTTAATGTAGTTGGAAAATGGCGGTTTGCAGTGCCTCGTATCATCCAGCCATCATCTCACTCCCAGTCCCTGGCCTTTTTTCTGCATGCAGAAAAACCGTCACATCCAACCCGCATCATCCGGTCGAGTCGACCTAAGGAAACATCATCGTGAAAATCAACTGGGCCGAAAAGCTGCGCCAGAATGTGCACCAACTGGCCGAATCCCTGGGCAATCTGTTCGTCGAATCGTTCCACTACCTGGCGTTGTTCGCCATTGGTGCGGTGACGGCCTGGGCGGCGGTGATGGAGTTTTTGGGGATGCTCGAAACGGGGCACATCAAGATCGATGACATCTTGCTGTTGTTCATCTATCTGGAATTGGGGGCGATGGTCGGGATTTACTTCAAGACGAAGGTATACGTTACTAACATTTTTTATTTCGGACGACAAACGACCGAAAGCCCTGCTCATTCTAGGTTTTTGCTTGTATAGGCGAAGCTCAAAGGCTAACCCGTGCCATACGATATCGGCTCGGTAAATTTTTGTTACAGGCTCAACACGGGCTATGCACGCATGATGGCTTTCAGCTATTGCGTAAGGGGGGTTGTTACCGGTAGCCTCGCCGTGCATCCCTTGCCTACGATTAAACTGGGTTGTTCAAATGCGACCCGATTCAGCAATGCTAGAAGCAACAGCCAGTGGTTCCATTGGCTTTACGATGATACCTATGAGTCTATAGGGTGAAACGCAGGCGAGGGATGCATTTTGAAACTAGACTCGACTTTGAGTGTCGATGGACTTGCTAGCTTGTTAGGTACGAGCTATATAAAAATAAAGCATTTTTATTATAAACCAAATACTTCTGCCTATTACTCCACGTTTGAAATAGATAAAAAGAGCGGTGGAAAGCGCAAAATAATGTCGCCTGAAGAAAGGCTGAAAACTTTGCAGCGCCGTTTAAAATTGCTTCTTGAAGGTGTGTATGTTTCCAAAAAACAGGTTAATGCTTTTGTAAAAGATAGGTCCATAGTTACTAACGCCAAAAGCCATACACGTAAAAAGTTTGTACTCAATATTGATTTGGAAGATTTTTTTACTACTATTACATTTGCTCGCGTCAGAGGTTTGCTAATTGCCAAGCCTTACGCTTTACAACCAAGTGTGGCGACTGTAATTGCGCATTTAGCTACCGTGCATGGATTCCTGCCGCAAGGCTCACCTTGCTCTCCTATTTTATCTAATATGGTCTGTAGCTCTATGGACCGACAGCTATTAAGTTTGGCCAAGGCGCATAGGGCAGAATATAGCAGATATGCGGATGATATTAGCTTTTCGTTTTACGACAATCTGCAATTTATTTCGGAAGATATTGTAGAGACAGTCAAGAGCGATGGTTTACATAATCATTATCAATGCCAAACTGGTCAAGCATTGGAGTCGATTATTCTAAGATCGGGATTCAAAATAAATGAGTCTAAAGTTAGGCTGCAAGGTCGATACGAACGCCAGGTAGTTACTGGGCTGGTTGTAAATAAAAAAGTTAATGTTGATAGGCAATATATCCGCAAGACGAGTGCAATGATTCACTCTATTTCAACTGATGGGCTTGCTCTTGCTCGAGAAAAATTTAAGAGTAAAGTAAAAGATTCTTCCGTAATGTTAGATGCGCATCTCCAAGGTCGCTTGCTGTTTATTAAGCAAGTTGTCACCGTGGATAGCGTTGTATATAAACGGCTGGCAAAGAAATTTAATCTTTTGGAGATAGATTACAAGGTTCCTCTGGGTAAATCTAAAAGTGTCCGTGGTCTTGAGTCTAGGCGATATAGTAAGTGGTACGATGAAAGGTGCTGGGTAATAGAATCAGAGTTATCCACTGCTGAAGAGTTTGACTGTTCTCAAGGAACTGGATTCGCAATAAAAGGAGGTTACATAATAACCTGTGCGCATGTAGTCAAGCTGAAAGGGGGCATCGCTAACGATATAAGTTTGTGTCGTGTGTCGAAACGCGGAGAAGTATATAAGGCTTCCGTCATTGTCTGTGACGACAATAGGGATTTGGCTGTTTTAAAAATTGTAGAGCCTGCTTTGGCGATTTTGCCGTACTTTGATATGTCTGAAACCATTGCTGATATTGGCGATGGGGTGGATATTTTAGGATTTCCCAATGATAAACTTGGTGCTACCCATGTAGGGCGCCAAAAAGTATCCGTTCGTAATAAATTTGCTATATCTGCTGTGACGTTTTGCCAAATAGATAAGGAACTTTATTCTGGTAATAGCGGAGGGCCAGCTTTAAATGATGATGGTGACTTGATTGGGGTTGTTACTAGTGGGAATGATGGTGGGGGCTTCAATGACCATAGCCGTTTTGTCTGCATTTCAGAGTTGAAAAAGGTACTCCAGGATTTGGTCGTAGCGGCTAATGAACAAGCTCTTGCATGATTATTATATAATAAAGCAAATTCTGAATACTTTATTTACAAGAGGCAATGATTTTATGACAGATATTAAATGGGCGGAACGGCTGCGCAAGAACCTTCACAGTGGGGCTGATTCAATTGGGAATTTGGTCGTCGAAGCTTTTCATTACTTAGCTCTGTTTGGCATTGCAGCAATTACGGTGTGGGCTGCAATTAGCGCTTTTATTGGAATGCTTGGGCAGGAAAAAATAAGTATTGATGATATATTGCTGCTTTTCATCTACCTAGAACTGTTAGCGATGAGCGGGATTTATTTTAGAACAAATCACATGCCTTTGCGGTTTTTGCTGTATATCGGAGTTACAGCATTGATTAGGCTTTTGATTAGCGACGTCTCTCATCACAACGCGCCAGACCTTGGGATTATCTACGTTTGTGGCGGTGTATTGCTTTTGGCATTTTCCATTCTGGTAGTTAGGTTCTCATCTTCTAAATTTCCATCTGTTAGAGATAAGGTGGATAGTTGAATTTTAAAATGTATGCGAGCTTTAAAAAGGACTTTGCGGAGTGAGTTGTTGAGTTTAGTTACTTGTGTTTATGGGTTTTTAGATGCTTGATTGTGGCAGGCAGTGAAGGTAGAGGTTGAAAATTTAATAGTTATATAAGAGGCCTCAAGGTGGGCGCATATGGAGTGCAATATTGAAAATGGTTAAATTTTCTTTCTTGTCAGGATGCTAATCTGCACAGCATAATTAAGATTGGTTCACTAATAGGGGTTTTCCAATGAGTAATACACCGCTATCAAGCGCTGAACATGGCAAAATTTTGCTATTTATCCTTCTCATGATTCCTACGCTATTTTTCGTGGGGATACTGCCTATTTTGTTCTTGATAATAGGCTTTATCATGCTTCGTAGAAATAAAGACTTTTCATATGTCGATATGGCTGTTCGTGGTGCAGCAATTTACATGTGGATTGGTTTTTTAATTTGCGCTGGTGTCGTTGCGTGGAACGCCATGACTTGGGATAAGTCCAATTCATATCAAAGCCGTTATGCGGCTGAGCTGATGCAGAATTTTTCCATCGTTGCGGCGATTTTTTTTGGTTATAAAGTTGCACTTACAAAGCTTCTTTTTGAACCACTTGCTGCACATAAAGGGTGGGTTGAGCTAAATGGTGTATTTTCTAGTAAAGCTAAGAATAAAGAAGCTGAAATAGATATCATCAAAGGTGAACGCCTGAAATCTTTCTCTGTTGCGGATGAGTTGATAAAGTGGGCGAAGTTGAAAGAGGATGGGCATATCTCCGAGCAGGAATTCAATGACGCTCGCAAGAAGCTTCTGCATAGGGAATGAATAATTCAGCTAGAGCCCGCCTGCCTGGTGGGCTTCTAGGTGTGTTAGCTAAAACACTCTTCAAGGTTGTTATTTTGAATATTTTATTTACGAGTAGTTCGGTTTTTTGGAAAAGTCTTTAGTGTGGGGCGGATTTTCTTAATTTTTTCCAAAATAAGTCAGAGTTTTAAGTGGTTCAGTTTCCGTTCAATCCACTATCCCTAGTTAATAGTCTGCGCTTCCAATGGATTTCTTTGAGCATCATTTCTTCCGTGCCTGTGTGCTTGTCGGCAATTTCTAAAATGCTGAATCTAAAGTTTTCTGCGAAGTTTTCACCACGCGTTTTGTGAAGTTCGCGAATGCGTTTGTTTTCACCGTGTCCATTTTTCGAGTACGTGGCCCATCTATCCCACAATCCTCCTGTGCCAGTGGCAGAGCCCACATAAAGCTGGTGTTCACCATCTGTTCTGTCTGAGACGAGATACACACCTGCCACGCTCGACAGCGCCGTTTGCCAAGATTCGAGACTCTGATTAACAATAATTTTCAGTTCGCGATGGCTAACGTCCACCTCTTTGAATCCGGGGAATTTTCCGACTGTCATTGGTTTTTCAAGAATCGAGGAAACTACCATGCTTTTCAGGCACGTCTCGAGATAGAGATAATTAGCCCGTGGCTTGGTGTAGTCGAGAATCAAGCGTCCATCAAGCTCTGCGAATTCTGGAACTCGGCGGTAGTCGTACAAGTATTCACGATTCTCCTTCACACCCTTCATTTCACAGGCTTTTAGCGAGTCGTAAACGCCAGCTAGCAGCCACCTCTTCGTGCCGGGTAACTCCACCAGTCCTATGACGTACTGACATTCAAAATTCTTACGAGTTTGCCACGATTGCCACTTATCAAAACCACCTTCTAGGTACACATCCATAGGGTGTTCTAACCCATTATGTTGAGCCAAGTGGACTTTAGTATTCTTCGGGGTGAGTGTGGGCAGAAGGCTTGTGAGAAGCTGTATTAGCATTGGAATATGGCCTTGGCAATTTTATGAGCCGCAATCGTCAGTTTTCTTTCACGTAGGGCGCAATGTGTCAAGGATTGAATTAAAGGTCTAGGGTTCAGTTCAGCCTCGTCATCTGACTCCACCTGCCCCGTAGTTTCGGAAAATTAATATGATCGAAAAATACTAAATTTTTTTTGAAAAATTCCCGGCTAAATCGTCAAGACCAACCACATGCCAGTGCGGTTCCTGATCTATGTGGCGATCACCGCACTGACTCGCTTGTTGATCTCCAACGTTTCCCACCACAACCCGCCGGACATCGGCATCATCTACCTGTGCGGTGGGATTCTGCTGCTGGCCTTTGCGATTCTGGTGGTGCGTTATGCGTCGTCGGCGTTTCCGTCGGTGAAGGTCGAAGGCCCGCGTCGCAAGGGCGAAACGAGCCGTGATACAGAGAAGGGCGAGCTCTAAAGCCCGGCGCTCAACGACGGTCGGCTGTCGGGCGACCGTTGCAGGAGTTTGTGGTTGTCGTCGTCGGTCATCAGCGCGAGGATTTCCATGGCGCTGTGGCCGTGCTCGATGGCGATGCCAAATTGCACGCTTTGCACCAGGCGCCTGAGGCGTTGCGGGTCGTTACGTTGCTGGGCGCTGATCATGCGTTTGGCGACCACGCCGTCATCGTTGGAAAGGGTCAGCATGATGCTGCCATCCAGCCGTTGAATGCTCAGGTTGACCCGGTATTGCGGGCTGAAGGTATCGGTGATGACTTGAAAAGGATTGTCCATGGTGCGTTACCGCCTGATAAAAGCATGCAGTCATTGACGACCAGTGTCGGGATTAGTTCGCATTTCCTGACCACCGGCCATTCGCTCGCTGAGGTTTTCACAAGGTCCGTTTGCCTCAAGGTTTGTACAGCAAGGGGCGTGCCGTATAGGACGCCGCCTCGATATTGCGGGGCATAAAAAAGGCGGACTCAGAGGTCCGCCTTTTTGTGGGTGTGCCGTTTCAGGGCATGAACGAAAAAACGATCGCAGACAGCGCAATCAGCCCGACCAACACCACAAACACGTTCGATGCCTGGTTCGAGTACTGGCGCAAGGATGGCACTCGGCGAATGGCATACATCGGCATCAGGAACAGCAGGCAGGCGATGATCGGCCCGCCCAGGGTTTCGATCATGCCCAGGATGCTCGGATTGAACGTGGCCACTGCCCAGCAGGTCAGGACCATGAACAACGCGGTGCAGCGTTCCAGCCAGCGCGCCGACATCGAGCGATTGCGGCTGTGCAGGGATTTGACGATCAGGCCCTGGAAGCCTTCGCTGGCGCCAATGTAATGGCCCAGGAACGATTTGGTGATTGCCACCAGCGCGATCAACGGCGCGGCGTAGGCAATGACCGGGGTCTGGAAGTGATTCGCCAGGTAGGACAGGATCGAGATGTTCTGTTCCTTGGCTGCCGCCAAGTCAGCAGGCGACAAGGCCAGTACGCAACTGAAGCAGAAAAACATCACTGTCAGCACCATCATGCTGTGGGCCATGGCCAGGATGCCGCTGCTTTTGCGTTCGGCCTGGGGACCGTAGACGCGTTTCTGGTCGACGGCGAAGGCAGAGATGATCGGCGAATGGTTGAAGGAAAACACCATCACCGGGATCGCCAGCCACAGGGTCTTGAAGAACAGTGGCAGTGGCATGCCTTCACTGGCAGAGGCAAAGAATGCGCCGTTCCAGTTGGGAATCAGGCTCACGCCCAGCAACAGCAAGGCGGCGACGAATGGATAGACCAGCACACTCATGGCCTTGACGATCACGTTCTGGCCGCAGCGCACGATGGCCATCAGGCCGAGGATCAGCACCAGGGACAGGATCGCCCGGGGCGGCGGGGCCATGTGCAGTTGGTGTTCCATGAAGCTGCCGAGGGTGTTGGTCAGCGCTACGCTGTACACCAGCAGAATCGGGAAAATTGCGAAGAAATACAGGAGGGTGATCAGTTTGCCGGCGCCGATGCCGAAATGTTCTTCCACCACTTCGGTGATGTTGCCGGACTTGCCTGACAACACAAAACGCGTCAGCCCACGGTGGGCGAAGAAAGTCATCGGAAAGGCCAGCAGCGCCAGCACGATCAACGGCCAGAAGCCGCCCACGCCAGCATTGATTGGCAAGAACAAAGTGCCAGCGCCGATGGCCGTGCCGTAGAGGCCGAGCATCCAGGTGGTGTCGTGTTTGTTCCAGCCTTTTGTAACGGTGGTTGACGGCAGGTCTACAGCAGGATTTTCGGCAGCAGGTGTACGTACATCGGTCATCGATATTGCCTCGTTATTGTTTTTGCGCGGGCTCACGTTGGTGCGGTTAGCGAATGCTCCTCAGCATTCCACCCAGCTGACGGCCAGGCCGCCCCGTGAAGTCTCTTTGTATTTGTCGTGCATGTCGGCGCCGGTATCGCGCATGGTGCGGATCACCCGGTCCAGGGAGATGAAGTGTTTGCCGTCGCCGCGCAGGGCCATTTGCGTGGCATTGATGGCTTTGACGGCGGCAATGGCGTTGCGCTCGATGCACGGCACCTGGACCAGGCCGCCCACTGGGTCGCAGGTCAGGCCAAGGTTGTGTTCCAGGCCAATTTCGGCGGCGTTTTCCAGTTGCTCGGGAGTAGCACCGAGAATATCGGCCAGGCCTGCAGCGGCCATGGCACAGGCGGAGCCGACTTCGCCCTGGCAGCCGACCTCTGCGCCGGAGATCGAGGCGTTTTTCTTGCAGAGAATGCCGACGGCCGCCGCTGCCAGAAAGAAATTGACTACGTCATCATCAGACGCATCGGCGTTGAACTTCATGTAGTAGTGCAGCACCGCCGGAATGATTCCCGCCGCGCCATTGGTCGGCGCGGTGACCATGCGCCCACCGGCGGCGTTCTCTTCGTTGACCGCCAGGGCGAACAGGTTGACCCATTCCATGGCCGACAAGGTCGAGGTGATGACATTGGGTTTGCCGATTTCCAACAGGCTGCGGTGCAGTTTCGCTGCTCGCCGTGGCACATCCAGGCCGCCCGGCAAAATGCCCTCATCCCTCAGGCCCTGCTCGACGCATGCACGCATCACCGACCAGATATGCAGCAGGCCGTGACGAATCTCGGCATCGCTGCGCCAGGCCCGCTCGTTGGCCATCATCAGTTCCGAAACCCGCAGGCCGTGCTTGTTACACAGGCTTAACAGCTCGGCGGCGCTGGAAAAGTCGTAAGGCAGTTGTACATCACTGGCTGGCGCAATGCCTGACTCGGCTTCGGCGGCTTCGATGATGAAACCACCGCCCACCGAGTAATAGGTCTGCTCGATCAGCAGGCTGTTTTCCCCATAAGCGTGCAGGGACATGGCGTTGGGATGGTAGGGCAGGCTTTCGTTCAGCAGCAGGAGGTCGCGTTGCCAGTTGAAGGCAATCGGCGCAGAGCCTGCCAGCAGCAATTGCCCGGACTCACGCAACTGCTGGATGCGCGGGCCGATGCTGGTGGGGTCGACGCTGTCTGGCCATTCGCCCATCAAGCCCATGACGCACGCACGGTCAGTGGCATGGCCTACACCTGTGGCGGACAAGGAGCCATACAGGCGGACCTCTACGCGCAGAGTGTCACCCAGCAATTGCTGGTCAACCAGGGCCTGGGCGAAGGTCGCCGCCGCCCGCATCGGGCCGACGGTGTGGGAGCTGGACGGGCCGATACCCACCTTGAATAGATCGAAAACACTGATAGCCATGCTAAAGCCTTACAGGCAATGGAGTAAGAATCGCTGCCATGTTTTGTAGGACAAGCGCAGTTGGCGCGATACTGATCCTCTGGATCTGCCCTGACCAACGAATTATCCTAAGACACCCTTTAGCAGGACTAAACCCTATGAGTCGCCTACTGCATGGCCAGACCTACGTTTGGTTGCACGTGTTTTCCTGCGCCGCACGGCACTTGTCGTTCACCCGTTGCGCCGAAGAGCTGCACATCACGCCGGGTGCGGTCAGCCAACAGATTCGTCAGTTGGAGGAGCGCCTGGGCTTTCGTCTGTTTCATCGACGGGCGCGAGGGGTGGAGTTGAGTGCTGAAGGCCAGCGGTTGGCGATTACCGTGGGTGAGGCTTACGGCAGCATCGATGCCGAGTTGCAGCGCCTGGACGCCGGAATGATCAGTGGTACCTTGCGCCTGCGCTCGATTCCTTCGTTTCTGGGCAAGTGGCTGACCCCGCGCTTGCCCCGTTTGCAGCAGCGCTTTCCGGATATCCAACTGCGCCTGGTGGCTGAAGACAGCAGCGTGGCGCTGCACGAGGGTGACTTTGACCTGGCCATCGACCTCAATGATGGCAGCTACCCCGGTTTGTTATCCACAGCCTTGCTCGATGAGCAGATCTTCCCGGTGTGCGCGCCGAGCTTGCTGCGAGGGCGACCGCCGCTTCATGGTCCTGCAGATTTGGTGCATTTCCCGTTGCTGCACGACATCACAGCTTGGCGTGGGAGTTATGAGTATGCGGAGTGGGAGTTCTACCTGAATGCCATCGGCTATGACGCAGAGGGCGTGCGTCGTGGGCATACGTTCAACCGCAATCACCTGACCATCGAAGCGGCCATTGCCGGCATGGGCGTGGCGATTGCCCGGCGCACCCTGCTCAATGATGAACTGGAACGTGGCACCTTGATCGTACCTTTCGGCCTGGCCGTGCCCAATCACAAGCGTTATGTGTTGCTGTACGCGCCAGGCGCGCTAAGCCATCCGGGCGTGCGAGCGGTGCATGACTGGCTGGTGGAGGAGGCGGTGATCTTCCGCGGATTGCATCCGTTGGGAGAGGGGAAATTGTAAGGGTTTTAGCGCGTAGGAAGGTGTAACTAACTCCCGACGATAACAGCGCTTTCGGTGGTTGTCAGGCTTAATTTGTAATGTGGGATTTATCTTTGCGCAGGGCTTGAATTGTTTCTCGGCCTGCCCAATTGTGTAGACAAGAGGCTATGGTTTTCGCCCCCCTGGCGAATCGGTAATGGCCTCTCGCGAGCTAGCTGAAATAAGGGAAGAACTATGCAAATCCAAGTCAATAGCGATAACCATATTGAAAGCAGCATCCGACTGGAGGAGTGGGTACGTACGACCATTGAAAGCACGCTCGAACGATATGAAGAGGATCTGACCCGCGTTGAAGTTTACCTGCGGGACGAGAACGGCGATAAGCCCGGCCCCCACGATTTAAGTTGCCGACTGGAAGCACGGCCAAAGGGCCATCAACCGGTTTCGGTTTGCCATAAAGCCGATACGCTGGAACAGGCGATCGATGGCGCGGCCACCAAGCTGGAGCATGCGCTGGAGCACTTGTACGGCAAACTGCGTGGCAAGCCGCGCGCCGCTGGCCAGGGCCTGCCGAATACCAAGGCTGACGAGGCTGAGCTTGAAGAGGAATTTTTGGAAAACGAACAAGCTGCGCTTAACGGCTGATAGCTGACAGCTTTTTCAACCCCAACTGAAAACGGGCCTGCAGATGCAGGCCCGTTTTCGTTCCTAGGTTGTAGCCGCTGGCGTAGCCTGCGATCGGCTGCGCAGCAGTCGCCGGGGCCTTGAAATTGCTGAAGGTCCTGCGGCCCTTATCGCAGCCTCGTACCTCGACAGCGGCTACAAAGGCCGATCACCGATCACCGATCACCGATCACCTGTAGCCGCTGGCGCAGCCTGCGATCGGCTGCGCAGCAGTCGTTTGGGTTTTGAAATTGCTGAAGGTCCTTCGGCCCTTATCGCAGCCTCGTGCCTCGACAGCGGCTACAAAAGCCGATCACCGGTCAACTGTAGCCGCTGGCGTAGCCTGCGATCGGCTGCGCAGCAGTCGCCGGGGCCTTGAAATTGCTGAAGGTCCTGCGGCCCTTATCGCAGCCTCGTGCCTCGACAGCGGCTACAAAAGCCGATCACCGATCACCTGTAGCCGCTGGCGCAGCCTGCGATCGGCTGCGCAGCAGTCGTTTGGGTTTTGAAATTGCTGAAGGTCCTGCGGCCCTTATCGCAGCCTCGTGCCTCGACAGCGGCTACAAAGGCCGATCACCGATCAACTGTAGCCGCTGGCGTAGCCTGCGATCGGCTGCGTAGCAGTCGCCGGGGCCTTGAAATTGCTGAAGGTCCTGCGGCCCTTATCGCAGCCTCGTGCCTCGACAGCGGCTACAGGGGCCGCCGATCTCCTGGCCATTGGCGTAGGCGGCGAACTGGTTGCTTGTAGTGGCGAAAGATGGCATTCAGCAATCAGCGGCGGAGCGTTGGAATGTCGATGGATTTCTTCTCTTTTGCTTATGAGAATATTTATCATTAATATTGTGCCCTGATGACCCAGGCGCTTCCTGCATGAAAAGCAAAACCTCACTTCCTGTTTCTTATCGCCTTGCGGTGACATCGCGAGCGCTGGCGGCTGTCCTGGGCGGCTATTTGCTGGCGTCCCTGGCCAGTGTCTGCATGGCGTTGTGGTTGCCCATTGCACGGGCCGATGCGGTCGTCAGCGCAATGATGAGTTCCTTTATATTTTACCTGCTGGCGGTGATCTGGTGTTTCGCCTGCCGCAGTGCGTGGCGTGCCTGGTTTGGGGTGTTGGTGCCCAGTGCGGTGCTGGCGACGTTGGCGGGCCTCGCTTACTGGATGGCCCGACCATGAAAGAAGGCTTTCGCCAGGCCATGGCCTGGCTGCACACATGGGCCGGGTTGATTTTCGGCTGGCTACTGTTCGCGATTTTCCTGACGGGAACCTTGTCGTATTTCAAGAGCGAAATTACTCACTGGATGCAGCCCGAAGTGCAGGCCCATCCACTGGACAACGCCCGCAGCCTGGCGATGGCCCAGACGTATCTGCAACAACAGGCACCCACTGCCGCTCGCTGGTTTATCACGTTGCCCGACAGCCGCGAGCCGGGCCTGACAGTGATGTGGCAAGACAAGATCGACCCCGGCAAACGCGGCAATTTCATCCGCAAACGACTCGACTCGCTCACCGGTAATGAGGTCCAGGCCCGGGAAAGCATGGGGGGCGAGTTCTTCTACCGCTTCCACTTCCAGTTGCAGATGCCTCATCCCTGGGGCCGCTGGCTGTCGACCACCGCGGCGATGGTGATGTTTATCGCGTTGATCAGCGGGATCATCACCCACAAGAAAATCTTCAAGGATTTCTTCACCTTCCGCCCGCGCAAGGGCCAGCGTTCCTGGCTCGACGGGCACAACGCGGTGGGAGTGCTGGTACTGCCATTTCACTTGATGATCACCTACAGCAGCCTGGTGATCTTCATGAGCCTGGTGATGCCCGCGAGCATTCTGGCTTCCTATGGAGGTGACACCCGGGCGTTCTTCAATGATGTGTTCCCGGCCACCAACAATGCACCGGCCCTGGGGCAGCCTGGGCAGTTGTTGCCCTTGGGGCCGATGTACGAGCAAGCACGCGAGCAGTGGGCCGGCGGACAGGTTGCACGCCTGGTGGTGAATAATCCGGGCGATATGAATGCCTCGGTCAACGTTTTGCGCGCCGGTTCCGACCGGGTGGTGCATGACTTTGGCAGTGCCGTCTCCTTCAGCGGCGTTACCGGCGAGAAGCTGCGGGTCAGTACTGAACAGTCATTGCCAATGGCGATCAGTGGCAGCTTCTATGGTCTGCACCTGGGCCATTTTGCGAGCCCGGTGTTGCGCTGGTTGTACTTTATCTGCGGCCTGGCGGGCACGGCGATGATCGGTACCGGGTTGGTGATCTGGCTGGGCAAGCGTCAACTCAAACACGTCAATAGCGGGGTCATGCCCTTCGAATTGCGCCTGGTGGAAGTGCTGAACATCGCCAGTATGTCGGGGCTGATGGTCGCCATCGGCGTGTTCTTCTGGGCCAATCGCCTGCTTCCGGTGGGGGTTGCCGAGCGTTCGGGTTGGGAGGTGCAGAGCTTCTTTATCGCCTGGGGCCTGAGCGTATTGCACGCGATCGTGCGTCGGGGCCGACAGGGTTGGGTCGAACAATTGAGCCTGGGAGCGTTGCTGTTTATCGGCATACCGCTGCTTAACGCCTTGACCACCTCCCAGCACCTTGGGGTTTCCCTGGCGCGGGGCGATTGGGCCATGGCCGGTTTCGACCTGACCTGCCTGGGTAGCGGTGTGTTCCTCGCCTGGGCCGCCTGGAAAATGCAGCATCGCGCTGTTGCCCGGCCCAAAGCCGAACTTGCCCGTGCACTGGCCCTCAAGGGTGAGGTGAACTGATGCTGTTGGCGCTGCTGTTGTGTTACGCCGGGTTTACCACGTTGTGCCTGTCCACGGACCGCCATCATGGCGCACTGCTGCACAGCAAACCGTCATCCGGTCAGCGATTGGCTTTGCGTCTGGGCGGCTGGTTGCTGCTGAGCGTGTCGATCTGGCCGGCGGTGCGCGCCGCCGGATGGAGCCAGGGCCTGGTGGAGTGGTGCGCGGTGCTGATGTGCAGTGCCTTGCTGCTGGTGCTGCTGTTGCCGTACCGGCCAAGGTTGGCCTTGATCCTGGCGGGCGCCAGTCTGCTGGCCAGCCCGGTTGCGGCCATCGCACTCCTCTGAGCACACCCTTGATGATCACTACGCCACCCGAATCCCAGGATTGCCAGCCCGCTGAGCCGGCGGGTGGGCGTGCGCATTTCCTGCAAGTGTTTTTGTCCCAGCGCTCACAGATGGAGGCACTGGTCAGCCGGCGTGTCGGTTGTCGGGCGACGGCGGCAGACCTGGTGCAGGACCTGTTTTTGCGTTTCTGGCGCCGGCCACTGGTGCAGGTCGAAGAACTCAGCACTTACCTGTTGCGCTGCGCCGGTAATATCGCCATCGACCACCTGCGCAGTGAAGGCGCGCGGGTACGCGGCAATGAAGGCTGGCTGCCGGAACAACAGCGCAGCCAGAGTTGCGAACCCCAGGCAGCCCTGGAGGCCGGCAATGACCTGCGCCATGTCGAAGCCGCCTTGCGCAGTTTGCCCGAGCGCACGCGACAGATCTTTTTGCTCAATCGCATTCACGGTCGCAAGTACGCACAGATCGCCCAGGCCATGGGCTTGTCCCAAAGTGCCGTGGAAAAACATATGATGCGCGCCCTCCAGGCTTGCAAGGCCAGCCTGCGGGAACCCACGCCGCCACGTTCGCCAGGGAAAGTACCGTGACCACCACCTGCGTCACTCCGACGCCCGAACAGGAACACGCCGCACTGGCTTGGCTGAGCCTGCTCCACGATCAGCCCAGCAGTGGTGACCAGGCCACCTTCAGTCGTTGGCTGCGGGCTGACCCGGCTCACGTCGAGGCGTACGCCAAGGCCCAGGTACTGTGGGAATTAAGCGAGGTGCCAGCGAGCAAAATCGCCGATGAAGACGCCTTGGCGTTGCAGGGTTACCTGCAGGCGATGGACCGTTCAAAACGCTCAAGTGTGCGCCGTGGGTTCAGTGCCTTGGCCATGGCCGCTTGCCTGCTATTGATGGTGGGCCTCGGCGCCGGTTGGCAGCCATCCCGTTGGATCGATGACTTCGGGGCCGATTACGTGACGGCGCCGGGGGAGGTGAAGACCGTCACCCTGGCGGACCAAACCAGGGTCACCCTGGATGCAGACAGCGCCCTCGCCGTGGATTTCAGTCGCGGCGAACGCCATATCCAGCTGCGCCGTGGCGCCGGATTTTTCAGCGTGAGCCACACCGGCGAACCCTTTGTGGGGGGGGCGGGCGGTGGGGAAGCGCGGGTGCTGGGAACGCAGTTTGAAGTGCGCCTGCAACCGGCGGGCGCCCAGGTGACGGTGCTGTCCGGCCGTGTCGGTGTCACGCCGTCCAAGAGCGGGCAGCAACAGATTCTCGCCGCCGGCCAGCAAGTCGCCTACGCCGATGGCATCGCCGATCCGTTGCACGCGGTCGACAGCGAATCACGGCTGGCCTGGCGCGATGGCTGGCTCAACTATTACAAGGCGCCTTTGGCGGAAGTGGTCCAGGACCTGCGCCGCTACTACCCTGGCCGCATCCTGCTACTCAACGATGACCTCGGCAATCGTCGCGTCAGTGGCAACTTTGCGAGCCAGGACCCGCACGCGGTACTCAATGCGCTGCAAGCAGTCTTGGGGTTTGAGCAACACGTACTGTTGGGCCGGGTGATTGTGTTGCGCTAGGCGCACCGCCCGCTCTGCACAACAACAGCCTTGCTCATCAAGGCGGTGGAAAATACTTCAGATTCCCGTGAGGTAAACCCATCCCCCATTCGTGTAGTGCTTGAAACTGCGATCTATTCGCATTAACGGTACTTCTCTACACGGGTTCTCAAGCATGAAGTCCAGGGCAAAGTCGGCGGCAGGTGGGTTGGTTAAACAATGGCTGGGAGCCTCGGTGATGGCGGTATCGGGGCTGGCGTTGTTGCCCCTGGGCGTGGCGCAGGCGGCGGATACGCAGCAGCAAAGCACAGTGTTCAGTTTTGCCCTGGCAGCCAAGCCGTTGCCCCAGGCGTTGAGCGATTTCAGCCGGGTGACCGGGATCAATGTGGTTTATACCGACGAAGCGCCTTATAGCCTCACGGCTACGGCGGTCAATGGGCGGATGAGCGCGGCCCAGGCCATGCAGCGTTTGCTCGCCGGCACAGGTTTTACTTTCCGCCAGATCGACGCCCGGACGCTGGCCCTGGAGCCGCAGCTCACCGACGGAGCCTTGAGCCTGGGCGCCACCACTATCAGTGGCGTTGCTCAGCCATCGGATACCACCAGCTACCAGCCACCGCCTACCAGTTCGGTGATGCGCTCCCAGGGTTTGCTGCTGGAAACCCCGCAAACCGTCAATGTAGTGCCAGCCCAGGTCATGCGTGATCAACGGCCGCGCAATCTGGACGATGCCTTGGCCAACATCAGCGGGATCACTCAGTCCAACACCCTTGGCAGCACCCAGGACGCGGTGATGCTGCGCGGCTTTGGTGACAACCGTAACGGTTCGATCATGCGCGATGGCATGCCGGTGGTGCAGGGTAGGTCGTTGAACTCCACCGCGGAGCGGGTCGAAGTACTCAAGGGCCCGGCGTCACTGTTGTACGGCATCCAGGACCCGGGCGGGGTGGTCAATATCGTCAGCAAGAAACCGCAACTGACCCAGTCCACCGCCCTGACGTTACGCGGCTCGACCTTCGGTAACGGCAAGAACGGCAGCGGTGGCAACCTCGATACCACAGGGCCTATAGGGGACACCGGCCTGGCGTATCGGCTGATCGTCGATCACGAAGATGAAGACTACTGGCGCAACTTTGGCACCCGCCGCGAAAGCTTGATTGCGCCGTCCCTGGCCTGGTACGGCGACACCACCACGCTGCTGTTTGCTTATGAACACCGCGAATTTCTCTCGCCCTTTGACCGGGGCACTGCCATTGATCCCAAGACCAATCACCCGCTGGACATCCCGGCCACGCGCCGCCTGGACGAGCCGTTCAACAATATGGAGGGCCGTTCCGACCTGTACCGCTTCGAGGCCGATCACGACCTGAACGATGACTGGAAAGCCCACTTCGGCTATAGCTGGAACCGCGAAACCTACGACGCCAGCCAGGTGCGCGTAAGCAAGGTCAACGCCGACGGCACCCTGACCCGCAGCATGGATGGCACCCAGGACGCACTGACTACCGACCGTTTCACCACGGCCAGCCTTGAGGGCAAGGTCGATGTGGCTGGCATGCGCCATGACCTGGTATTCGGCCTGGATGACGAGTACCGAAAAATCTACCGCGCTGACCTGATTCGCCAGGCCAGCCGCAGCACCTTCAGCTACACCGACCCAGTGTACGGTCGGGAAGTGGCCGGCAGCACTGTCAGCGCCCCGGACAGCAACCAGACCGACCTGTTGCGCAGCGACTCGTTGTTCTTCCAGGACGCGATTCACCTGACTGACCAGTGGATCCTGGTGGGCGGAGCACGTTTCCAGAAATACGACCAGTACGCCGGCAAGGGCCGCCCGTTCACCGCCAACACCGACGGCAACGGCCAGAAGTGGGTGCCGCGCGTCGGCCTGGTGTACCGCTACACAGATGAATTATCGTTCTACGGCAGTTACACCGAATCGTTCAAGCCCAACTCCACCATTGCACCCCTGGCGAACAAGACAGTGCTGGATGGCAGCCTTGAACCGGAAGAGTCCAAGTCCTGGGAGTTGGGGGCCAAGCTCGACATGCCAGGGCGTATTACCGCCAGTGCAGCTTTGTTCAATATCGACAAACGCAACGTGCTGGTGTCGGTGGGCGAAGGCCTGACCTCGGTCTACAGCGTCGCCGGCAAAGTGCGCTCCCGTGGCCTGGAATTGGACCTCAGCGGCCAGTTGAGCGACCAGTGGAGCCTGATTGGCAGCTATGCCTACACCGACGCGGTGGTCACCGAAGACACCAAGTATCAGGGAAATCGCCTGCAAAACGTGGCGAAAAACACCGGCTCGCTGTCGATGGTCTACGACATGGGCAGCATCATCGGCGGCGATCAGTTACGGGTAGGTGCCGGTGCGCGGTATGTCGGCGAGCGAGCGGGGGACGCGCCCAACAGCTTCGACCTGCCGGGCTACACCGTCGCTGATGCGTTTGCCACCTATGACACTAAAATCGATGGGCAGAAGGTCAAGTTCCAGCTCAACGTGAAGAACCTCTTCGACCGTACCTACTACACCTCCGCCGTCAGCACCTCGTTTGTCTCCATAGGCGATGCGCGGCAGGTGTCGGTGTCCAGCACCTTGGTGTTTTAAACCTTGGCGATGACGCTGGTGGTCTGAGCTGCTAGCGTTGTCGTCTTTGATCGCTTCGCGGGGGCACAACACCGATGCAGTTGAGACGACGGATACACACCGGCGCGATGTGGGTGAGCCTGAGCTTATTGCTGGGCGGTTGCGCCACGGCGCCGAACACATCCAGCCGCCAGGCCATCGACCACCTGCTGGCCGATCCGGCACTGAGTGGTGCCAGCGTCTCGCTGCTGGTGCGTGATGCGCGCAGTGGCAGCACGCTTTATCAGCACAACCCGGGCAGTCGGTTGGTCCCGGCCTCGAGCCTCAAGCTGCTGACCACTGCTGCGGCGATGGACGTCCTCGGGCCGCAATATCGATTTTCCACGCAACTGCTGAGCAGCGGCGCCCGCCAGGGCGAGCGGCTGAATGGCAACCTGTACCTGCGAGGCCTCGGGGATCCGACGATTCAGTGGGCAGATTACCAGGCGTTGGCTGCCCAATTGGCGAGCCAGGGTATTCGCCAGGTTCAGGGTGACCTGGTGTTCGACGACACCTGGTTCGACGCCGAGCGCCTGGGTGTCGATTGGGCCCATGACGATGAAAGCACCTACTACGGCGCGCAGATCTCGGCGTTGACGGTGTCGCCTGATATGGATTTTGACGCAGGTACCTTGCTTGTCACGGCCAAGGCACCGAGGGTTGTCGGCCAGCCGGTGAGTGTAGAGATCAGCCCAGCCACCGATTATGTGCAGATCAGCAACCGAGCGGTCAGCGGGCCGGGCAACAGTTATGGCCTCGAACGCCAGCACGGTAGCAATCTGTTGCGGCTCAGTGGTGCCGTGGCGCCGGGCGGGCAACGCCAGCAGGCGGTCAGCGTCTGGGAGCCGACCCAATTGGTGGCCAATCTGTTTGCACAGGCTTTGGCGCAACAGGGGATTACGGTGCAGGGCCGTCGTGTGATCGGCGGTGTCAGCCCGACGACGGCGACGGTGTTGGCGGTGCATGAATCGGCGCCTTTGCAGGAGCTGCTCACGCCGCTGCTCAAACTTTCCAACAACAGCATGGCTGAAGCACTGCTCAAGGCCATGGGCCGCAAGACCGCCAATGCCGGTACGGCGGCAGCGGGTGTGGCGGCGGTGGCGGATTTTCTGAAGCGCCAGGGGGTGGCCCCGGCGACGTTCAATCAGGTGGACGGTTCTGGCTTGTCGCGACGAAACCTGGTGTCGTCGCAGAACCTCACCGACCTGTTGTTGGCGGCGAGCAAGCAGCCGTGGTTTAACGCCTGGTACAACGCCTTGCCGGTGGCCGGCAACCCGGACCGCATGACCGGCGGCAGCTTGCGTTATCGCATGCGAGGCACCTTGGCCGAGAACAACCTGCATGCCAAGACCGGCTCCATGGGCGGCGTGTCATCGTTGACCGGTTACATCACCGATGCCGAAGGGCGTAAGTTGGTATTTTCGATGGTGACCAACAATTACGTGGTCGAGGGTGCGCGGATCAAGGCGTTGGAAGATCGGTTGGCGGCGGCGTTGGCGCAATGAGGAGACTGACGTTGGCCACAATTCCCAAAGGCCTGGTTTTTTGTAGCCGCTGTCGAGGCACGAGGCTGCGATAAGGGCCGCAGGACCTTCGGCAATTTCAAAACCCAGGCGACTGCTG
>NZ_WLYI01000016.1 GCF_009707515.1 Pseudomonas karstica
GAAATCAGATTGGGCTTACTTGAAGGACGATTTTTTCGCGCTGAACAGTCACCATCCTCTACATAAAACAGCGACTCAGCTTATTGACTTCCTCACGACCTGCTTTTGCCGTAAGCGGCATAACTCCGCCGTTTTTTCGACTCCGTGTTCATTCCTGTTTCCCTCTGCCTAAGCGCAAGCCATTGCCCTGCATGGACTTTTTATCGTTTAAGAAAGTTGGTTCGCAAATTGCTTAAGCCTCATCAGTACAGCGGTGGGCGGCAAACGTCCGTCAGAGAGAGGAATGAGCGTGGACAAGTACCTTTATGTGGCAATGACCGGCGCCAGCCAGAACGCACTGGCGCAAAAGGCTCATGCCAACAATCTGGCGAACATCTCCACCAATGGTTTTCAGCGTGACCTGGAACAGGCGCGTTCGATGCCGGTGTTCGGTGACAGCTTTGCGGCGCGGGCGTTTGCGCTGACTGAGCGGCCAGCGACGGATTTTTCTCCGGGATCGATGATTGAAACCGGTCGCGACCTCGATGTTTCGGTCAGCGGTGACGGCTGGATCGCCGTGCAGTCGCCGGACGGTGGCGAAGCCTACGTGCGCACCGCCAGCATGAACGTCGATGCCCTCGGCGTGCTGCGAGCCGGCAACGGTATGCCGATCATGGGCAACGGTGGCCCGATTGCCGTGCCGCCAGAACAGAAGATTGAAGTGGGCGATGACGGCACCATCAGCATCCGCGCCATGGGTGAAGGCCCACGGGTGATGGCCGAAGTGGACCGGATCAAGCTGGTCAGGCCGGACTTCGCCAACATGACCAAAGGCCTGGACGGTGCGATCCACACCAAGGATGGCCAGCCGGCTCAGGCTGACGCTGGGGTCAAACTGGTCTCGGGCTTCCTGCAGTCGAGCAACGTCAATGCCGTTGAGGAAATGACCGCGGTGTTGGCCCTGTCCAAGCAGTTCGAGCTGCATATCAAGATGATGAACAGCGCCAAAGAAGACGACCAGGCCATGACCCGCGTCATGCAGATGAGCTGATTCAGCGTCATTACTTGGCTTATTAAACAGACAGCGCAACGCAGCGCCAACAAACAGGCGCACGAAGGAGAACAGCATGCTTCCGGCTCTATGGGTTGCCAAAACAGGCCTGTCCGCCCAGGACACCAACCTGACCACCATTTCCAACAACCTGGCGAACGTATCGACCACGGGTTTCAAGCGTGATCGCGCCGAGTTCCAGGACTTGCTCTATCAGATCAAGCGTCAACCAGGTGCCAACTCGACCCAGGACAGCGAACTGCCATCGGGCCTGCAACTGGGTACCGGTGTGGCAATTGTCGGCACCCAGAAAAACTTCAGCGCCGGCAACCTGCAGCAGACCGGACAGCCGCTGGACATGGCCATCAACGGCCGTGGTTTCTTTCAGATCCTGCAACCGGACGGCACTACGTCTTACACCCGTGACGGTACCTTTCACCTGGACTCCGATGGCCAGATCGTCACCGCCAACGGTTTTGCCCTGGAGCCGGCCGTCGTGGTACCTGCCGACGCGAAGACCTTTACCGTCGGCAACGACGGTACCGTGTCCATCACCGTTGCCGGCAACCCGGCTTCGCAAGTGATCGGCAACCTGCAAACCGCTGACTTCATCAACCCGGCCGGCCTGCAAGCCATGGGTAATAACCTGTTCCTGGAAACCGCTGCCAGTGGCGCGCCGCAGATCGGTACGCCAGGGCTCAACGGTTTTGGTACCACCCTGCAAAGCACCCTGGAAACGTCCAACGTCAGCACCGTTGAAGAGATGGTCAACATGATCACCACTCAGCGCGCCTACGAGATGAACTCCAAGGTGATTTCCACTGCCGACCAGATGCTTTCGTTCGTCACGCAGAATCTGTAATCCAGTCTATGGGGCGCTCTTGAGAGTGCCTGCAACACCGTGAGGTAAGGGTCATGAATCGCTATGTTTGCGTCCTGGTAATGAGTGGGATCGCCGTGCTCGCGGGCTGTGTCGCCCCGGCGCCGAAACCCAATGACCCGTATTACGCGCCAGTGTTGCCGCGCACGCCGCTGCCGGCGGCGGCCAACAATGGCTCGATCTACCAGGCCGGTTTTGAACAGAACCTGTACAGCGACCGTAAGGCATTCCGGGTCGGTGACATCATCACCATCACCTTGAACGAGCGGACCCAGGCCAGCAAGAACGCCAATTCGCAGATCAACAAGAACAGCAAGACCAGCATTGGCTTGACTTCGCTGTTCGGCGGCGGCCTTAGCACCAACAACCCACTGGGCAGCGGTGACCTGAGCCTGGACGCCGGCTACAGCGGCGACCGCGCCACCAATGGTAAAAGCGCGGCGGGGCAGGGTAACAGCCTGACCGGTTCGATCACCGTGACTGTGGCCGATGTGCTGCCCAACGGCATCATCGCCGTGCGTGGCGAAAAGTGGATGACCCTCAACACCGGTGACGAGTTGGTGCGCATTGCCGGGATGGTCCGCGCCGATGATATCTCTACCGACAACACCGTACCGTCGACGCGGATTGCCGATGCACGCATTACCTATTCGGGTACGGGTTCGTTTGCCGACGCCAGTCAGCCGGGCTGGTTTGACCGTTTCTTCCTTAGCCCGCTGTTCCCTTTCTAGGTGATCACTTTGAACCTCAAACAGCTGATGGCCGCCGCAGTGTTGCTGGCCTTGAGCGCAGGCGCCCAAGCCGAGCGCCTGAAAGACATCGCGAGTATTTCCGGGGTGCGCAGTAACCAGTTGATTGGCTACGGCCTGGTGGTGGGGCTTAACGGTACCGGTGACCAGACTACCCAGACCCCGTTCACCCTGCAGACCTTCAACAACATGCTCTCGCAGTTCGGGATCAAGGTGCCGCCGGGTTCGGGCAACGTGCAATTGAAAAACGTCGCGGCGGTGTCTATCAGTGCCGACTTGCCAGCGTTCTCCAAGCCCGGGCAGGTGGTGGATATCACCGTGTCGTCCATCGGTAACTCGAAAAGCCTGCGGGGTGGGACCTTGCTGATGACCCCGCTCAAGGGTATCGACGGCAATGTCTACGCCATCGCCCAGGGCAACCTGGTGGTGGGTGGTTTTGATGCCGAAGGTCGCGACGGTTCGAAGATCACCGTCAACGTCCCGTCAGCCGGTCGAATTCCCGGTGGTGCCATGGTGGAACGTACCGTGCCCAGCGGTTTCAACCAGGGCAACAGCCTGACCCTGAACCTCAACCGTTCGGACTTCACCACTGCCAAGCGTGTGGTGGACAAGATCAACGACATGCTCGGCCCTGGCGTGGCCCAGGCCATCGACGGTGGCTCGGTTCGCGTGACCGCGCCGTTGGACCCAAGCCAGCGCGTGGACTACCTGTCGATCCTGGAAAACCTCGAAGTGGATCCGGGCCAGGCAGTGGCCAAGGTCATCATAAACTCCCGTACCGGTACCATCGTGATCGGTCAGAACGTCAAGGTGTCGCCGGCAGCGGTGACCCATGGCAGCCTGACCGTGACCATTACCGAAGACCCGATCGTCAGCCAGCCAGGGCCGTTTTCCAATGGCCAGACGGCGGTGGTTCCACGCTCTCGGGTCAATGCCCAGCAAGAAACCAAGCCGATGTTCAAGTTCGGCCCCGGCACTACCCTGGATGAAATCGTCCGTGCGGTGAACCAGGTGGGCGCGGCGCCCGGCGACTTGATGGCAATCCTTGAAGCCCTGAAACAGGCCGGCGCCTTGCAAGCCGACCTGATCGTGATTTGAGGCCATGGCCATGGACATGCGCAAGAGTGGCCTGACCAGCACGGCGGATTCGGGTTCCTACTCCGACCTCAACCGGCTTAACCAGCTCAAGGTCGGCGACAAGAACAGTGAAAGCAACATGCGCAAGGTGGCGCAGGAATTCGAGTCGCTGTTTCTCAGCGAGATGCTCAAGTCCATGCGCTCGGCCACTGAAGCCCTGGGCAAGGACAACTCGTTGAACACGCCGGCGGCCAAGCAGTATCAGGAAATGTACGACCAGCAACTGGCCGTGTCGTTGTCCCGCGAGGGCGGTGGCATTGGCCTGGCGGATGTGTTGATGCGCCAGATGAGCAAGGACAAACCAGTGGCCGCCGCCGATGCCACTTTGCAGGGGCCGGCCGTACCTGTGAAGAAAGTCGATGTGCCGACCGCGATCGCGGCGGGTACCTTGCCGGAGGGTCCGCTGGGTCGTTCCAATGGCCAGCGTCCATTGTGGGCTTACCGTGTAGCGACCACCGAGCGCAGCAACGATCCGACGGCCCATGCCAACGACATGGAACTGATGAATCAGCGGCGCATCGCGTTGCCGAGCAAGCTGACGGATCGCCTGTTGGCCGGCATTGTGCCAAGCACCGATAGCGCCACCACGGTCAAGACTGCACCGTTGCGTAACAGCGCTGCCGAAGACCGCGTCATTAATGGCGCTGCCCAGAGCTTCGCGGTACCGAGCGGGCACATGCAGGTCTATGGCCGCGCCATGGCCCAGCCGCCATTGGCGCCGGCGAAGAAGGCGTTCAGCTCACAAGATGAATTTGTCGTCAGCATGTTGCCGATGGCTAAAGAGGCCGCCGCGCGTATTGGCGTCGACCCACGGTACCTGGTGGCCCAGGCAGCCCTGGAAACTGGCTGGGGCAAGTCGGTGATGCGCCAGCAGGACGGCACCAGCAGTCACAACCTGTTTGGCATCAAGGCCGGCCAGAGTTGGCAGGGTGCCCAGGCGCGGGCGATCACCAGTGAGTTTCGTAACGGTGAAATGGTCAAGGAAACGGCGCAATTCCGTTCCTACGCCTCTTATCGAGACAGCTTCCATGACTTGGTCACGTTGCTGCAAAGCAATGATCGGTATCAAGAAGTCCTGAAGTCGGCCGACAACCCGGAACAGTTTGTACGCGAGTTGCAAAAAGCCGGTTATGCAACCGACCCGAACTACGCCAGCAAGATTTCGCAGATAGCCAAAACGATGAACAGCTACCAGAACTACGCTGCGGCAGGCGCTTCCACTCATTTATAAGGTCTGAATCATGAGTTTGCTCAATATCGGGATGTCGGGGCTCAATGCGGCACAAGGGTCGCTGGCGACCTTGAGTAACAACATTGCCAACGCCAACACCCCGGGATACTCGCGTCAGCAGACCACCCAGAATGCTAACGCGGCAAACCAGTTCGGTGGCGTGTTCATCGGCAGCGGTACCACCCTGGCCGACGTGCGCCGGGTGTACAACGAGTACCTAGACGCGGCTTACCAGAACAGCACTTCGCTCAACAGCGACGCCAAGGCCTACGCCAATCAGATCAGTGCTGTGGACAAGACCCTGTCGGACAAGACCACCGGCATGTCCTCGGTGCTCAGCGCATTCTTCTCTGCTGTGCAGACCGCTGCGGCTAACCCCAGCGATGTGTCTGCCCGGCAAGTGTTGCTGACCAGCGCCCAGACCTTGAGCAACCGTTTCAACTCGATCTCCGGCCAGTTGAACGAGCAGAAAGAAACCATCAACAGCCAGTTGGGCACCATGAGTGATCAGGTCAACCAATTGACCACGTCGATTGCCGCCCTGAACAAACAGATCACCCAGGCCCAGGGCTCGAGCAACACCGCTCCGGCCAACCTGCTGGATGCGCGCAACGAAGCCGTGCGCTCGCTCAATGAGCTGGTGGGTGTGACCACCAGCGAAAAGAACGGGGTGTTCAGTGTCAGCACCGGCACCGGCCAGTCCCTGGTGCTTGGCGATCAGGCCAACAGCATTTCCGCTGTGCCGAGCAAGGATGACCCAAGCCTGTACACCATCCAGCTCAACCTGGGCAGCACGTCGGTGGACATGGGCAACGTGCTCACCGGCGGCAGTATCGGTGGCCTGTTGCGTTATCGCAGTGATGCGCTGATCCCAGCCATCAATGATCTGGGCCGCATTGCCATTGCGACTGCCGACACCGTCAACAGCCAGTTGGGCCAGGGCCTGGACCTGAACGGAGAGTTTGGTTCGTCGCTGTTTTCGGACATCAACAGCGCCGCCGCGATTGCCCAGCGTAGCCAGGGAGCGGCGGGCAACAGCAGCGCCGGCAATCTGCATGTGACGATAACCGACAGCAGCAAGTTGTCGACCTACGACTATAAGGTCACCTTTTCCGACGACAAGAACTACACCGTGATGCGCTCGGATGGCAAGGCCATGGGCGCGTTCGTGATCGACCCGACCAAGCCGGCACCGGTGATTGATGGTTTCACCCTGGCCCTCGATGGCAAGGGGGATATGGCCAAGGGTGACAGCTTCAAGATCAGCCCAACCGCCAGCGGTGCCAGCAACATCAGCACCGAGCTCAAGGACGCCAACAAAATTGCGTTTGCCGCGCCCTTGCTCGGTGAAAACGGCAAGAACCAGGGTACCGGGACCTTTACGCCGCCGAGCCTGAGCGTGCCGCTGGATATCCATGGCGGTGCAGATACGGCGCAGTTGCGGACCGGGATCGAGCATTCGATGCCAGTGAAGATGGTGTTCGGCAAGCCCGCAGCCGACGGCACGCAGTCGTATACCGTCAACGATGCCCAGGGTAATTCTATCGGCAACGGCACCATTGTTCCGGGGCAGGGCAACAAGATCAGCATCGATGTGCCGATGCGCGATGCCAATGGCACCTTGCTCGACCCGGCCAAGAGCTTCAGTTTCGAGACCACTGTCGGCGGTTCGCCAGCCGACGGTGACAGCACCACCTTTTCTTTCAATGCCTCGGGCAAGTCGGATAACCGCAATGCCCAGGAACTGCTGAACCTGCAGACCAAGGCTACCGTGGGCCTGGCGGATGGCAGCGGTGGCGGGGTGAGCCTGGTGAGTGCCAACAGTCGCCTGGTGTCCTCAGTGGGCGCCAAGGCCGCCGCGGCGAACACCGACACCACCGCGACCGGTGCGGTGCTGGCTGCCAACAAGGCAGCCAGCAACTCGGTGTCCCAGGTCAACCTGGATGAAGAGGCGGGCGACATGATCAAGTTCCAGCAGTACTACACCGCGTCGTCGCAGATCATCAAGGCCGCGCAAGAAACCTTCAGCACACTGATCAATAGTCTTTAAGGGAGTCTGGGACGATGCGCATTTCTACACAGCAGTATTTCGACACCAGCTCCGCCAAGTATTCGGACAACTATTCCAGCGTGGTGAAGGCCCAGGACCAGGCGAGTTCCGGCGTGCGTGTGCAAACCGCCGCGGATGACCCGGTCGCGGCGGCGCGCTTGCTGATGCTGCAACAGCAGAAAGACATGCTGGGCCAGTTCAATGGCAACATCGCCAGCCTGAAAAGCTCCCTGACCAACGAAGAAAGCGTGCTCAGCTCGATCAACGACGCCATGCAGCGGGCCAGTGAGTTGGCCCTGCGTGCCGGCGGTTCGGTCAGTGATGCCGATCGCAAGTCCATTGCCAGCGAGATCGGCGCGATTGAGGACCAGGTGCTCGGCTTGCTCAACAGCAAGGATTCGTCCGGCAACTATATGTTCTCCGGGTCCAAGACCCAGACCCCGCCGTATTCGCGTAACAACGACGGCACTTACACCTACCAGGGCGATGAAACCCCCCTGAGCCTGCAAGTGTCCGACACCTTGAACGTCGCCGCTGGCGACACCGGCAAGAACATCCTCGAAGGTGCGGTCAACTCGGGTCGCACCCAGGCCTCGTGGATCCAGCCGCCGACGGTCCCGCCGGCGGATCCGGTGGTCAATGACAACAAGGTGTCGCTGTCTGCCGGGCTGGTCACCTCGGGCACCGACTACACCAAGAAGTTTGCCGACGGCCAGCCTTACAAGCTGACCTTCACCAGCAGCACCCAGTACACCGTGTCCGACAAGGACGGCAACGACATCACCTCCGAGATTCCAGGCAACGGTACATTTGACTCCACCAAGGAAGGCAGCTCCAGCGTGAGCTTGCGGGGCGTGAAGTTTGATATCAGCGCCGATCTCAAGGATGTCGCGACAGGTGTAGAAGCCGATGCACTGGTTGCGGGGCGCGAGTTTACCCTGGAAGCCAAGCCGGACAGCTTCAATGTCTCGCGTACGCCGAGCAATACCTCGACGGCGCAATTGACCAATGCCCATGTCGGCAGCCAGGCGGACTACAGCAGTACCTTCCCGGGCAATACGGGGGTGGTGATCAAGTTCAACGACCCCGACTCCACGGGCTATAACGTGTATGCCCAGCCTTACACGTCCAACAGCAAAGCGATTGCTTCCGGCGTTGTCTCGGATGCGACTACACCTAAAACCATCACGGCGGCGGGAGTTACCTTTGACCTGAGCGCCGATCCGGCACCAGGCGATCAGTTCTCGGTGGGCGCCAGCACCCAGAAGACCCAGAGCGCGCTGGACACCTTGAGCCAGCTGCGCAAGGCCCTGGAACTGCCGGCAGACGGCAACCCGGCGGCACAGGTCAAACTCAAGGATGCCCTGGACGCGTCCATCAGTAACCTGGCTAACTCCCGGACCCAGATGGATAACGTGCGCGGTTCCATCGGCGCGCGAATGAATGCGCTGGAGATTCAAACCGCCGAAAACACCAGTATCGGCCAAGCCAATACCAGCACCATGAGCGATCTGGCCAACGTCGACCTGGGGGAAGCAGCGATCAACCTGGCGTTGCAGCAAACCATGTTGCAGGCCTCGCAACTGGCCTTCGTGAAGATTTCTCAACTGAGCCTGTTCAACAAGATGTAATTATTCGCCCGATGCAGGTCAACGGCTCACCCTGGAAACAGGCTGGGCCGTTGGCGTTTTTGATGCGTGGGTTTGGTTCGTTTTTGCACAAAGCGCACAAAATTGAGTGACCTGTGAGTCATAAAGCGCATCTTCACTGTATCGTGTGAAAAGGATAAGCCGTCGCCAAGGTGTTCAGGCGGTTGACGTGGCGGGTTTTTTGCGGGGTTATCCCCTTTATTGTCAGCACTCCTGAATGCTTTCAGGGGTGTTCTCCAGCTATTTAGTATTGGGAAGCCACAATGATTGGCATAAAAAGCATCGCCAGCTACGTGCCGGCAGACGGGCTTGATAACTACGCCCAGGGTGCCAAATTCGCCAAGGATGAAGAATTCATCATTGGCAAGATCGGGTCGGCCTTTCTGCCGCGCAAGGATGCCGCGCAAGAAACTTCCGACCTGTGCGTCGAGGCCGTCAATGCCTTGTTCGCCAATAACCCGGATTTGAAGCGCGAGTCTATCGATGCGCTGATCGTCGTTACCCAGAACGGCGACGAAGAGGGTTTGCCCCACACTGCAGCTATCGTCCAAGACAAGCTGGGCCTGCCAACCCACGTGGCAGCCTTCGATATCTCCCTGGGATGCTCCGGCTACGTCTATGGCATTTATGCCATGAAAGGCTTCATGGAAGCCGCCGGCCTGAAAAACGGCTTGTTGGTGACCGCCGACCCGTATTCCAAGATCGTCGACCCGGAAGACCGCAACACCACCATGCTCTTTGGCGATGCCGCCACCGCCACCTGGATGGGTGAAGATGCACCTTGGGTGCTGGGCAAGGCCAAGTTCGGCACCGACGGCTCTGGTGCACCGCATTTGAAGGTCAGCGACGGCGTGTTCTTCATGAACGGCCGCCAGGTGTTCAACTTCGCTTTGCTCAAGGTGCCGGCGCATTTGCATGAGCTGCTCAATGAGTCGGACCTCAAGGCTGATGAGATCGATGCGTTCTGCATCCACCAGGGCAGTGCGGCGATTGTCGATGCCGTGGCCCGGCGTTTCGAAGACGCGCCGGTGGAGAAGTTCATCAAGGACATGGTCGAAACCGGTAATACCGTGTCCTCGAGCATTCCGCTGCTGCTGGAAAAGCACGTGATGGACGCCGAGTGGAAGCGCGTAGCCATCAGCGGTTTCGGCGTGGGCCTGTCCTGGGGCTCGGCGATTCTCTATCGGCCGTGATGCTTTAATAGGCTGCACAAAAAAACGCCCATGATCGAAAGATCATGGGCGTTTTTTTGTGGGGATTCCTGGGCTGTAACGCCTTGAATTGCAAGGGATGGCACAGGGCTAGTAAAAAAATTCAAAAAACCCCTCAAGCAACCTGCTTTCACGACGATAACTATTACGAAGGTTCTCAGGCCACACCCGGCGGTTGCCAGGGCCGGAAGCCACAGTATCCATCCAACGAGGATTTCGTCATGGCTTTAACAGTAAACACCAACATTGCTTCGATCACGACTCAGGGCAACCTGAACAAAGCTGGCGGCGCCCTGGCCACTTCCATGCAGCGCCTGTCTTCCGGCCTGCGTATCAACAGCGCTAAAGACGACGCTGCCGGCCTGCAGATCGCCAACCGCCTGACCAGCCAAATCAACGGCCTGGGCCAAGCGGTAAAGAACGTGAACGACGGTATCTCCATCGCTCAGACCGCTGAAGGCGCGATGCAGGCTTCGACCGACATCCTGCAAAAAATGCGTACCCTGGCCCTGTCCTCGGCTACTGGCTCCCTGAGCGCCGACGACCGTAAGTCGAACAACGACGAATACCAGGCCCTGACTTCAGAACTGACCCGTATCTCGCAAACCACTACTTTCGGTGGCCAGAAGCTGCTGGACGGTTCGTACGGTACTAAAGCTATCCAGGTTGGCGCCAACGCTAACGAAACCATCAACCTGAGCCTGGAAAACGTTTCGGCTAACAACATTGGTTCGCAGCAGGTCAAGAGCGCTCAGGTAGCTATTAATACTACTGGCCTCGCTGCTGCGGATATGGTCGTTACGGGTAACGGTCAATCCAAAACCATCGCTTACGATGAAGGTGCTTCTGCAAAAGACGTAGCTTCTCTGCTCAATGGCGCTGTAGGTGGCCTGAGTGCAACTGCAAGCACCCAAGTTAAGCTGAGTGTTGGTGCTGCAGCTGGCACCACTCCTGCCAACTTCACCCTGGCTGTGGGCACAGGCGCTGCTGTGAGTTTTATCGGTGTGACCGATACCGCTAGCCTGGCGGACCAGTTGAAGTCCAACTCGGCCAAGCTTGGTATCAGCGTCAACTACGACGAAGTGAATAAGACTCTCGAAGTGAAGTCCGATTCGGGTGAGAACCTGTCGTTTACCGGTGGTGCAGGTGCCGCTGCTATCTCGGTCAACGCCAAAGACGGTAACGGCGATTACAAAACCGTTGCTGCCACTGGTGCGGATGATTCTACCGGTCTGGTTGACGGTACTGTAAGCGTTGTGACTGGTCAGGTTTCTCTGGATTCCGCCAAAGGCTACACCTTGGCCAACGGTGCAACTGGTACCGGTGTTACGGATCTTTTTGGTCTGGCTACTGTATCGGCCAAGAAAACCGCTATCTCCGACACCACAGTGACTGACGCCAACAGTGCGCAAAACGCCCTGGCCGTTATCGACAAAGCCATCGGCACCATCGACAGCGTGCGTTCGGGCCTGGGTGCTACCCAGAACCGTCTGACGACCACTGCAGACAACCTGCAAAACATTCAGAAGAACTCCACCGCTGCACGTTCCACCGTTCAGGACGTCGACTTCGCTTCCGAAACCGCCGAACTGACCAAGCAACAAACCCTGCAATCGGCCTCCACCGCGATCCTGTCGCAGGCTAACCAACTGCCATCCGCTGTACTGAAACTGCTTCAGTAATCAGCGCGCTTGGTAACTGACGGAAGGGCGCGTTTACGTGCCCTTCCGTTTTTTCGGTTTAGAGGAGCTTGGGCATGGACATGAGTGTAAAGCTGAACCAGTTTTATCCACCGGCCGCACCTCAAAGCGCCCCGACACCAGTGGTTTCTGACAAAGACAAGTTGAGCGTTGAAGCCGTTGCGCCAACCGCAGGCGAGCCCGAGCGGGCCGACCTGGAAAAGGCGGTGACGGATATTCGAGAATTCGTACAAGCGGCCCAGCGCAAACTGGATTTCTCCATTGACGACTCGACCCATCGGGTAGTGGTCAAGGTCATTGCCACTGACAGTGGTGAAGTGATCCGCCAGATCCCTTCGGAAACGGCACTGAAACTGGCACAGAGCCTGTCCAGCGCAAGCCATGTGTTGTTTGACGACAAGGCCTGAGCTGGCATGAAACTTGTTGCTGCCATGGCTTGAGGCGTTGTTAGTCAAGAAAGCGGCAGCCACCGATTAGGAGATAGATGATGGCGGGTTCAACGGTTAGCGGTATTGGTTCGAATATCGATACGCAAGCGATCGTGAAGTCCTTGGTGGATGCTGAAAGAGCACCCAAGCAGACTCAGATCAATACCCAGACGCAGAAAGCGACCACTACGCTGTCGTCGATCGGCAAGATTCAAGCGGCTCTTGACGCTTTTCGCGGTGCCTTGGAATCGATGTCCACAGACACCAGTTTCACTGGCTTGACCGGCTCATCCTCGGATGAAAAGGTCGCCACCATGACGGCGAGTAATAGCGCTTCCAACGGCAGTTTCCGCTTGATCGTCGATCAATTGGCCCAGGCTTCCAAGTTGTCGAGCAAAACCTTTTCCGGCGGAACATCGACGGTGGTCAACACCACCGACAAGCCGACTACCCTGACGATCAGTCAATCGGGCAAAAGCTTTGATGTCAGTGTTCCGTCGGGCGCGACCCTGCAACAGGTGCGTGACTCGATCAACACCCAGTTCTCCACCTCGGGCCTGAGTGCCAACATCCTGACCGACTCCAACGGGTCGCGGTTGATCCTCACGTCGACGACCATGGGCACAGGCTCGGACCTGACGTTGTCAGGCACTTCGGGGCTGGATGTTGGCGCGACCGTAGTCGACAAGCCGTTGGACGCCCAGTACAGCATTGACGGCATCGCTGCGGTCTCCAAGACCAACAATATCGAAGGTGCCCTCAGTGGCGTAAACATCAAATTGGTCTCTGTTTCAACGGCCAAGACTGGCAGCACCGAAGTTCCTCCGGAAAAAAACGCCACACTCATTACTGTCAGCACCAATAACGCGGCACTCAAATCCGGGGTCAAGGGCTTTGTAGATACCTACAACGCCTTGCTGAGCGCGATGAACGCTGAAACCAAAGTCACCAAGAACGCCGACGGCACCTTCACCTCGGCAACCTTGACCAATGACTCGACGATGCGCTCGTTGCAGAGCTCCTTGCGTAATGAATTCAACGCCCTGTCCGGCACAGGCACGCTCAAGTCCCTGGCACAATTCGGTATCGGCAGCGACTCCAGCACTGGCCTGCTGACCATGGATGACAAAAAATGGGACAAGGCCGTGGCGACCAACGCCGCTGATATCAACAGTATGTTTGCCGGCAAGGACGGAATGCTGGCGCGCATGAAAGCCGCCACTGAAGACTACGCCAAGCCTGCCACCGGTATCCTGGCGACTCGTTCGACCACGCTGTCCGATAGCCTGAATGACTTGATCAAGCAGCAGTCCAGCCTGGACGAGCGCATGGAGGCACTGACCAAAAGCCTCTCCGACAAATACAACGCCATGGACACCTTGGTGGCGCAAATTCGCCAGCAAAGCGAAAACATCCTCGGCACGCTTAATGCCTTGAATAACCAGAAGAACAACTCGTAGCACCGACGGCGGGGTCTAAAGTTTTTTATGGCCCTGTCGACATATTGGTTACTGAAACCCTTTTCGCTGTTGCCTGTCACGAGGTAGAAACATGAATCCCATGAGAGCCCTTCGCCAATACCAGAAGGTCAATTCCCATGCCCAGATCTCCGAAGCCAGCCCGCATCGCCTGGTGCAGATGTTGATGGAAGGCGCGTTGGACCGCATGGCGCAGGCCAAGGGAGCATTAGCGCGCGGCGACATCGCGCAAAAGGGCCTGATGCTGGGCAAGGCCAGCGATATCATCATCGGCCTGCGTGACGGCCTGGACGCCGAAAAGAGCGAAAACCCGGCTTACGTGCAGCAACTGGAAAGCCTGTATGTCTACATGACAAACCGGCTGATGGACGCCAACCAGCAAAACGATGCCGGCCTGATCGACGAAGTCGCCCGTTTGATGATTACCGTAAAAGAAGGTTGGGATGCCATCGCAATGCCACAAGGCACAGCACAATAAGGCCGCAGGCCTTGAGGAACACGTCATGAGCCACGCACTGCAACGGATTGACGAAACCCGCGAAGCCCTGCTCGGCGCGTTGGCTGAACGCAACTGGGATGCCATCGGTGAACTGGATATGGGCTGCCGCACCGTGATCGATGAGGTGCTCAGCGAAGCGCCGGTGGATGAGGATGCCTTGCGTGAGAAGCTGGAAAGCCTGCTGGCGGTTTACCAGCAGTTGCTTAAGGTGACGACTGGGGAGCGTCAAATCATCTTCGAAGAGATGTCGCAGATCAACCAAGCGAAAAATGCGTCAAAGGTTTACCATCTGTTCGGTTGATCTGGCTCAGTTAATCCGAACATAGCGCGTCATAAATTTGACTGTGCACATTTTCTTGACTTAACTAGTGCTTTTTTCCGACATCAGATAGCTGTACCGCAGAGAATGCCTACAGTTTTCTAGATTGCCCCGACTCGAGGGCATTTGAGTTTTACTAGGGAAGTTGCTATTGCATGTGGCGTGAAACCAAAATCCTGCTGATCGATGACGATAGCGTGCGCCGCCGCGACTTGGCGGTGATCTTGAATTTTCTTGGGGAAGAAAATCTATCCTGTGGCAGCCATGACTGGCAGCAGGCGGTCAGCTCGTTGTCATCGAGCCGTGAAGTCATTTGTGTGCTGATCGGGACGGTAAGCGCTCCTGGCGCAATTCTCGGCTTGTTAAAGACACTGTCAACCTGGGATGAGTTCCTTCCAGTGTTGCTAATGGGCGATATTTCTTCCGTGGACCTTCCGGAAGACCAGCGTCGCCGCGTGCTTTCCACTCTGGAAATGCCTCCCAGCTACAGCAAATTGCTCGATTCCCTGCACCGTGCCCAGGTCTACCGCGAGATGTACGACCAGGCCCGCGAGCGCGGACGTCATCGTGAGCCCAACCTGTTCCGTAGCCTGGTCGGCACCAGCCGCGCCATCCAGCACGTGCGCCAGATGATGCAGCAAGTGGCCGACACCGACGCCAGCGTGTTGATCCTTGGCGAATCCGGCACCGGCAAGGAGGTGGTGGCGCGCAACCTGCACTATCACTCCAGGCGTCGCGACGGGCCTTTTGTGCCGGTCAACTGCGGGGCGATTCCCGCCGAGCTGCTGGAAAGCGAACTGTTCGGCCACGAGAAGGGCGCCTTTACCGGCGCGATCACCAGCCGTGCCGGGCGTTTCGAGTTGGCCAACGGCGGCACCTTGTTCCTCGACGAAATCGGCGACATGCCACTGCCGATGCAGGTCAAGCTGCTGCGGGTCCTGCAAGAGCGCACCTTTGAGCGCGTGGGCAGTAACAAGACCCAGAGCGTCGACGTGCGCATCATTGCTGCGACTCACAAGAACCTCGAAAGCATGATCGAGGTCGGCAGTTTCCGCGAAGACCTGTACTACCGCCTTAACGTATTCCCCATCGAGATGGCGCCCCTGCGCGAGCGGGTTGAAGACATCCCGTTGCTGATGAACGAGCTGATCTCGCGCATGGAGCACGAAAAGCGTGGCTCCATTCGTTTCAATTCGGCGGCGATCATGTCTCTGTGTCGTCACGGCTGGCCGGGCAATGTCCGTGAGTTGGCCAACCTCGTGGAGCGCATGGCGATCATGCACCCGTACGGGGTGATCGGCGTGGTTGAACTGCCGAAAAAATTCCGCTACGTCGACGACGAAGATGAGCAATTGGACAGCCTGCGCACTGACCTGGAAGAGCGGGTGGCGATCAACGGCCATACCCCGGACTTCAGCGCCCCCGCCATGCTGCCGCCAGAAGGCCTGGATTTGAAGGACTACCTCGGCAACCTGGAACAAGAGCTGATCCAGCAGGCCCTGGACGACGCCGGCGGTATCGTAGCCCGTGCCGCCGAGCGCCTGCGCATTCGCCGTACCACGCTGGTGGAGAAGATGCGCAAGTACGGCATGAGCCGTCGTGACGGTGATGAACAGGCGGATGATTGACGCCTGTTTTTCAACTGGCTGTTTTATAGGAAGTTTTTTTTAGGCACGGGTATTGCTATAGCACTCGCAACGTTCCGTTTAACTGACGGTCAGCCAAGCGAGAGAGCATGATGCCCCACGCCGCCCAACTATCTTCGGTCCCTGACACTCAGGGGCCTGCCCCTACCAAAGAGCAGATCAGCCGACTTGGACTTGAGCAGGCGTTTTCGCTGTTCAACCAGATGTCCAGTCAGTTGACCGATTCCTACAGCCTGCTGGAAGCCCGGGTATCCGAGCTTAAGGGCGAGCTGGCGGTGGTCAGTGCTCAACGCATGGAAGAACTGGCTGAGAAAGAGCGCTTGGCCAATCGCCTGCAAAACCTCCTCGACCTGTTGCCTGGTGGCGTAATCGTCATCGACGACCAGGGCCGCGTGCGCGAAGCCAACCCCACCGCCTGCGATTTGCTGGGGCTGCCCCTGGAGGGTGAGCTGTGGCGCCACGTCATCAGTCGTTGCTTTGCGCCACGTGAAGATGATGGCCATGAAGTATCGCTCAAGGACGGCCGCCGGCTCTCCATCGCCACGCGCTCCCTGGATGCCGAGCCTGGGCAGTTGGTGTTGCTCAACGACCTGACGGAAACCCGTCACCTGCAGGATCAATTGGCACGCCACGAACGATTGTCGTCCCTGGGGAGGATGGTTGCTTCCCTGGCGCATCAGATTCGTACACCGTTGTCCGCTGCGCTGATCTATGCCAGTCATTTGACTGACGAGCAGTTGCCTGCGGCCACCCATCAGCGTTTTGCCGGGCGGCTCAAGGAGCGTCTGCACGAGCTGGAGCATCAAGTGCGCGACATGCTGGTATTCGCCCGGGGCGAATTGCCCCTGACCGACCGCGTCACACCAGCAGCATTGATGCAGGCCCTGCAAGCGGCCGCGGCGACCCATATTCAAGACGTATCGATGCGCTGGCAGTGCGATAGCCACCTGGGTGAGTTGCTGTGCAATCGCGACACCCTGGTGGGTGCGCTGCTCAACCTGATTGAAAACGCCACCCAGGCCAGCGGCCCCGGGGCGCGTCTCAAGGTGCATCTGTATAACCGTGGCGACACCCTGCGCCTGTGTATCAGTGACAGCGGCAGCGGGATCGAGCCGGCAGTGCTGCAACGCCTGGGTGAACCGTTTTTTACCACCAAGACCAACGGCACCGGCCTCGGGCTGACCGTCGTCAAGGCTGTCGCCCGTGCTCATCAGGGGCAATTGCAACTGCATTCCCGGTTGGGTCGTGGCACATGTGCGCTGATGACGCTGCCGCTGTTTTCAAGCGCGCCATGCGCGGAGTAAAAACAATGGCGATCAAGGTTCTACTGGTTGAAGACGACCGCGCCCTGCGCGAAGCCCTGGCGGACACGCTGCTGTTGGCCGGTCATGACTATCGGGCGGTCGGTTGCGCCGAGGAAGCCCTCGAGGCGGTCGCAGAGGAGTCCTTCAGCCTGGTCATCAGCGACGTCAACATGCCGGGCATGGACGGCCATCAATTACTCGCCTTGCTGCGTGCCCGCCAGCCGCAATTGCCGGTCTTGCTGATGACGGCACATGGCGCCGTTGAGCGTGCCGTGGATGCCATGCGCCAGGGCGCGGCGGATTACCTGGTCAAGCCGTTCGAGCCCAAGGCCCTGATCGAACTGGTCGCCCGGCATGCCTTCGGCACTCTGGGCGCGGCCGATGGCGAAGGCCCGATTGCCTTTGAGCCGGCCAGTGCCCAGTTGTTGGAACTGGCTGCCCGCGTAGCTCGCAGCGATTCCACGGTATTGATCTCCGGCGAGTCCGGCACCGGCAAGGAAGTCCTGGCGCGGTATATCCATCAACAATCCCATCGCGCCAGCCAGCCGTTTATTGCGATCAACTGTGCGGCGATCCCCGACAACATGCTTGAAGCTACCTTGTTCGGCCATGAAAAAGGCTCGTTCACCGGTGCCATTGCGGCCCAGGCCGGTAAGTTCGAGCAAGCTGATGGCGGCACAATCCTGCTGGACGAAATCTCGGAGATGCCCCTGGGCCTGCAAGCCAAATTGCTGCGGGTACTGCAAGAGCGTGAAGTGGAGCGGGTGGGGGCGCGCAAACCGATCCAGTTGGACATTCGAGTGGTTGCTACCACCAACCGCGACCTGTCGGGCGAAGTGGCGGCGGGGCGTTTTCGCGAAGACCTGTTCTATCGGCTCTCGGTCTTCCCCTTGGCCTGGCGCCCGTTGCGTGAGCGCCCGGCGGATATCATTCCCCTGGCCGAGCGCTTGCTGGGCAAGCACGTCAATAAAATGAAGCACGCCCAGGCGCGACTGTCGGCTGAGGCCCAGGCCTGCCTGATCGGTTATCCATGGCCCGGCAACGTGCGGGAATTGGACAATGCGATCCAGCGTGCGTTGATTCTGCAACAGGGCGGCTTGATCCAGCCCCAGGACTTCTGCCTGCCCATGGGAGGCACCAGTGCGCCGTTGCCAAGCCTGGCGGCCACCGCAGACGTTGAAAGGGTTCACGTTGAATCGGCCGGGGTCTTGGGTGACGACCTGCGCCGGCGTGAGTTCCAAATGATCATCGACACCCTGCGCGCCGAGCGCGGCCGCCGCAAAGAGGCCGCCGAGCGCCTGGGCATCAGCCCGCGCACCTTGCGTTACAAGCTGGCGCAAATGCGTGATGCCGGGATGGACGTTGAAGCTTACCTTTTCGCCACCTGATACTCCCTTGAGCTGACAGGGTCAGTCGTCTTTTCTTACGGGTAGCCACGGAGCTGGCACCCTTGTTGCTACCACCCCAGGTAACCGCTGCGTAGTGTCAAAAAATTGCGGGTCGTCGGAGAGAGAAGGTCATGAGCCAAGGTGTTGAGTTCAATCGGTTGATGTTGGATATGCGATCCATGCAAATGGATGCCATGGCTCGTCCAAAATCCGTCGCCGAAGTGCCGGAGTTGGGCAAAAGCAATTTTGCCGACATGCTCGGCCAGGCCATCAATAAAGTCAGCGATACCCAGCAAGCGTCCAGTCAGTTGGCCAGTGCCTTCGAGATCGGCAAGAGCGGCGTGGACCTGACCGATGTGATGATCGCTTCGCAAAAGGCCAGTGTTTCGTTTCAGGCGTTGACCCAGGTGCGTAACAAGCTGGTGCAGGCCTATCAAGACATCATGCAGATGCCGGTTTAAGGACGAGATTTAAGTCATGGCAGAAGCAGTCGTGGATAACGTACCCGCCAAGACAGACGGCAAGCCGCCGCTGTTTGGCCTGTCGTTCCTGGAAAACCTCTCCGAGATGACCATGTTGCGTCAGGTGGGCCTGATGGTCGGCCTGGCTGCCAGTGTGGCGATCGGTTTTGCCGTGGTGTTGTGGTCCCAGCAACCTGATTATCGGCCGCTCTACGGCAGCCTGGCGGGAATGGACGCCAAGCAGATCATGGAAACCCTGGCCGCTGCCGACATTGCCTACACTGTCGAACCCAACTCTGGCGCCTTGCTGGTCAAGGCCGACGACGTGTCTCGTGCGCGGATAAAACTGGCTGCGGCTGGTGTCACGCCGACTGACGGCAATATCGGCTTTGAGATCCTCGACAAGGATCAGGGCCTGGGCACCAGCCAGTTCATGGAAGCCACCCGTTACCGGCGTGGCCTGGAAGGCGAGCTGGCACGGACTATTTCCAGCCTGAACAACGTCAAGGCCGCCCGGGTACACCTGGCGATTCCGAAAAGCTCGGTGTTTGTGCGCGACGAACGCAAGCCCAGCGCTTCGGTACTGGTTGAACTGTTTGCCGGCCGCTCCCTGGAGCCTGGCCAGGTGTTGGCGATCATTAATCTGGTGGCCACCAGTGTCCCTGAACTGAGCAAGTCGCAAATCACCGTGGTCGACCAGAAGGGCAACCTGCTCTCCGACCAGGCGGAAAACTCCGCGTTGACCATGGCCGGCAAGCAGTTCGACTACAGCCGCCGGATGGAAAGCATGTTGACCCAGCGGGTGCATAACATCCTGCAACCGGTACTGGGCAATGATCGCTACAAGGCCGAAGTGTCCGCCGACGTGGACTTCAGTGCCGTCGAATCGACCTCCGAACAGTTCAATCCGGACCAGCCGGCCCTGCGCAGCGAACAGTCAACCAGTGAGCAACGCACTGCCGCCAACGGCCCGCAAGGTGTGCCCGGTGCCCTGAGCAACCAGCCGCCGGCCCCGGCCACAGCCCCGCAAACCACCGGTGGCGCTGCTGCTACCGCTGGTGCGATTCAGCCTGGCCAACCTCTGCTGGACGCCAATGGCCAGCAAATCATGGACCCGGCCACCGGCCAGCCGATGCTTGCACCGTACCCTGCGGACAAGCGTCAACAATCCACCAAGAACTTTGAACTGGACCGCTCCATCAGCCACACCAAGCAGCAACAAGGCCGCTTGAACCGGCTGTCGGTGTCGGTGGTGGTGGATGACCAGGTCAAGATCAACCCGGCCAATGGTGAAACCACCCGCGCTCCGTGGGGCACCGATGAATTGGCGCGCTTTACTCGGCTGGTGCAGGACGCCGTCGGTTTTGATGCCAGCCGTGGTGACAGCGTCAGCGTGATCAACATGCCGTTCTCCCTGGAGCGCGCAGAGGTGATCGCCGATATTCCTTTCTACTCCCAGCCGTGGTTCTGGGATGTCGTCAAGCAAGTACTGGGGGTGTTGTTCATTCTGGTGCTGGTGTTCGGCGTGCTGCGTCCGGTGCTCAACAACATCACCGGCGGTGGCAAGAAACAACTGACGCCGTTCGGTGGCAGTGATGTCGAGTTGGGTGGCATGGGCGGCCTGGATGGCGAACTGGCCAACGACCGGGTCAGCCTCGGCGGCCCGCAAAGCATTCTGTTGCCAAGCCCGAGCGAAGGCTATGACGCGCAGTTGAACGCAATCAAGAGTCTGGTGGCAGAAGACCCGGGTCGTGTGGCCCAGGTCGTGAAAGAGTGGATTAACGCAGATGAATGATCGAGCCGTCGTGGCCAAGCTCTCCCGGGTCGACAAAGCCGCCGTGCTGCTGCTGTCCCTGGGCGAAACCGACGCTGCACAAGTGCTGCGCCACATGGGCCCCAAGGAAGTCCAGCGGGTCGGCGTGGCCATGGCGCAAATGCGCAACGTGCACCGCGAGCAAGTCGAGCAAGTGATGAGCGAGTTCGTCGAGATCGTCGGCGACCAGACCAGCCTGGGCGTCGGCTCCGACAGCTACATTCGCAAAATGCTCACCTCCGCCTTGGGCGAGGACAAGGCCAATGGCCTGATCGACCGCATCCTGTTGGGCGGCAACACCAGCGGCCTCGACAGCCTGAAGTGGATGGAACCCCGGGCTGTGGCGGACGTGATTCGCTATGAACACCCGCAGATCCAGGCGATCGTCGTGGCTTACCTGGACCCGGACCAGGCGGGTGAAGTGCTCGGCCACTTCGACCACAAGGTGCGGCTGGATATCATCCTGCGGGTGTCATCGTTGAATACCGTACAGCCGGCCGCCCTGAAAGAATTGAACAACATTCTCGAGAAACAGTTCTCGGGCAACTCCAACGCTTCGCGTACCAGCCTGGGTGGCATCAAGCGTGCCGCCGACATCATGAATTTCCTCGACAGTTCTATCGAGGGCCAGTTGATGGACTCGATCCGCGAGATCGACGACACCCTGTCCGTCCAGATTGAAGACCTCATGTTCGTCTTCAACAACCTCTCCGATGTCGATGACCGTGGCATCCAGGCGCTGCTGCGCGAAGTGTCCTCCGACGTGCTGGTGCTTGCCCTTAAAGGCTCGGATGAGGGCGTCAAGGAGAAAATCTTCAAGAACATGTCCAAGCGAGCCTCCGAACTGTTGCGCGACGACCTCGAGGCCAAGGGCCCGGTGCGCGTCAGCGATGTGGAAACCGCGCAGAAGGAAATCCTCACCATTGCCCGCCGTATGGCCGAAGCCGGAGAAATCGTTCTCGGCGGCAAAGGCGGCGAAGAAATGATCTAAGGCGCCGCCTATGTCGAACAAAGATGAGACGCCCAGCGATCTGATTCGCGCCCGGGACGTCGGAGGGTTCGACGTCTGGTCGCTGCCCAGTTTCGACCCGCACCCGCCTGAACCCGAGCCCGAACCGGTAGAAGACGTGCCGGTGGCGATGGAAGAAGTGCCGCTGGAAGAAGTCCAGCCACTGACCCTGGAAGAATTGGAAAGCATCCGCCAGGAGGCCTACAACGAAGGCTTTGCCACGGGTGAAAAAGAAGGCTTCCACAGCACCACGCTCAAGGTCCGCCAGGAAGCTGACGCCGCCCTGAGCGTTAAACTGGCCAGCCTTGAGCGGTTGATGGGGAGCCTGTTCGAGCCGATCGCCGAACAGGATTCGCAGTTGGAAAGGGCCATGGTCGAGTTGGTGCAGCATATCGCTCGCCAAGTGATCCAGCGCGAGTTGGTGATGGACTCCACGCAGATTGAAAGCGTGATGCGCGAAGCCCTGAAGTTGTTGCCCCTGGGTGTTGGTAACGTCCGGTTGTATATCAACCCCCAGGACTTCGAGCAGGTCAAAGCCTTGCGCGAGCGCCATGAGGAAACCTGGCGGATTGTCGAAGACGCTTCGTTGCAACCGGGTGGTTGCCGGGTCGAGACAGAACATAGCCGGATTGATGCAACGGTCGAGACCCGCATCAGCCAGATCATGGCCAAGCTGTTCGATCAGTTGCACGAGCAGGCGCTGCACCCGGCGGCAGCTGATTTGAGCCTCGAGCTGGATAGCCCCGATGCGCCTTGATCGCACCAGTTTCGTCAAGCGCCTTGGAGGTTATGCCGAGGCTACCCGGTTACCCGGACAGCCGGTTCTTGAAGGTCGTTTGTTGCGCATGGTCGGCCTGACTCTCGAGGCCGAAGGCCTGCGTGCCGCCATGGGCAGCCGCTGCATGGTGATCAACGATGACAGCTACCACCCGGTGCAGGTGGAGGCGGAGGTCATGGGGTTTTCCGGCAGCAAGATTTTCCTGATGCCTGTCGGCAGTCTCGCCGGTATCGCCCCTGGCGCGCGGGTTGTGCCGCTGGCCGACACTGGCCGCCTGCCCATGGGCATGAGTATGCTCGGGCGCGTCCTTGATGGCGCCGGTCGCGCCCTCGACGGCAAGGGTGGGATGAAGGCCGAAGACTGGGTGCCAATGGACGGACCCACCATCAACCCCCTCAAGCGCAACCCCATCAGCGTGCCGCTGGACGTGGGCATTCGTTGCATCAACGGTTTATTGACAGTGGGGCGTGGCCAGCGCCTGGGCCTGTTTGCCGGTACCGGCGTGGGCAAGAGTGTGCTGCTGGGGATGATGACCCGCTTTACCGAGGCCGACATTATTGTGGTGGGGCTGATCGGTGAGCGGGGGCGTGAGGTGAAGGAGTTCATCGAGCATATTCTTGGCGAAGAAGGCCTCAAGCGTTCGGTGGTGGTCGCCTCGCCAGCGGATGACGCGCCGCTGATGCGTTTGCGCGCCGCCATGTACTGCACGCGGATCGCCGAATACTTTCGCGACAAGGGCAAGAATGTCCTGTTGCTGATGGACTCCCTGACCCGTTTTGCCCAGGCGCAACGGGAAATTGCCTTGGCCATCGGTGAGCCGCCTGCGACCAAGGGTTATCCCCCATCGGTGTTCGCCAAGCTGCCGAAGCTGGTGGAGCGGGCCGGTAATGCCGAGGCCGGCGGCGGTTCCATCACTGCGTTTTACACCGTACTGTCGGAAGGCGATGACCAGCAGGACCCGATTGCCGATTCGGCCCGTGGCGTGCTCGATGGGCACATTGTGTTGTCCCGTCGCCTGGCGGAGGAGGGGCACTACCCGGCCATCGATATCGAGGCGTCCATCAGCCGGGTGATGCCGTCGGTGGTCACTCCCGAGCACATGGCCCGTGCCCAGCAGTTCAAGCAGTTGTGGTCGCGCTATCAGCAGAGTCGCGACCTGATCAGCGTCGGCGCCTATGTGGCCGGTGGTGATCGTGAAACCGACCTGGCGATTGCCCTGCAACCGCAGTTGGTGACCTATCTGCGCCAGGGCCTGAACGACAACATCAGCATGGCCGAAAGCGAGGCCCACCTGGCCTCGGTGTTCGCCCCTGCGCCAGGCGGCTAAGCCATGGCCACCCGTCGCGCCGCCCGTCTTGCACCCGTGGTGGAAATGGCTGAAAGCACTGAGCGCACCGCTGCCCAGCGCCTGGGGCATTTCCAGGGACAAGTCCGCTTGGCGCAAAGTAAGCTGGGCGACCTGGAAGGGTTTCGCGGAGAGTACCAGCAGCAATGGATCAGTCGCGGCAGCCAAGGTGTTTCCGGGCAGTGGTTGATGAATTACCAGCACTTCCTCAATCAGCTGGAAACCGCCGTCGGCCAGCAACGCCAAAGCCTGGCCTGGCACCAGGCCAATCTCGACCAGGCCCGCGACAGTTGGCAGCAGGCCTATGCCCGCGTCGAAGGGCTGCGTAAGTTGGTGCAGCGCTATATCGATGAAGCCCGGATGCTGGAAGACAAGCGCGAACAGAAATTGCTGGATGAGTTGTCCCAGCGCTTGCCGCGTCAGGACCACTACTGACTGTGGCTACAGGGACCATCGATCACCGATCACTTGTAGCCGCTGGCGCAGCCTGCGATCGGCTGTGCAGCAGTCGCCTGGATTTTGAAATCGCCGAAGGTCCTTCGGCCCTTATCGCAGCCTCGTGCCTCGACAGCGGCTACAAGGACCGATCACCGATCACTTGTAGCCGCTGGCGCAGCCTGCGATCGGCTGTGCAGCAGTCGCCTGGATTTTGAAATCGCCGAAGGTCCTGCGGCCCTTATCGCAGCCTCGTGCCTCGACAGCGGCTACAGGGACCATCGATCACCGATCACTTGTAGCCGCTGGAGCAGCCTGCGATCGGCTGCGCAGCAGTCGTTTGGGTTTTGAGATTGCCGAAGGTCCTGCGGCCCTTATCGCAGCCTCGTGCCTCGACAGCGGCAAGGACCGTCGATCACTGATCACCTGTAGCCGCTGGCGCAGCCTGCGATCGGCTGCGCAGCAGTCGCCTGGATTTTGAAATCGCCGAAGGTCCTTCGGCCCTTATCGCAGCCTCGTGCCTCGACAGCGGCTACAAGGACCGATCACCGATCACTTGTAGCCGCTGGCGCAGCCTGCGATCGGCTGCGCAGCAGTCGTTTGGGTCTTGAGATTGCTGAAGGTCCTGCGGCCCTTATCGCAGCCTCGTGCCTCGACAGCGGCTACAGGGACCATCGATCACCGATCACTTGTAGCCGCTGGCGCAGCCTGCGATCGGCTGCGCAGCAGTCGCCTGGATTTTGAAATCGCCGAAGGTCCTTCGGCCCTTATCGCAGCCTCGTGCCTCGACAGCGGCTACAGGTAAACCTGCTCACACATTTGGTTTGGTATGTTGCCCATCTCCCCATCAACTGCTAAACCTTGTTTCATATTATCAATGGCCGGGAAGCAGTCGTATGTCAGTTGAGTCAGAAGTATCCCAGGATGGGAAAAAGTTGACGATCGCAATCAAGGGGCGATTTGATTTCACCAGCCACCAACACTTTCGTGATGCCTACGAGCGCTTCTACAAAGTGCCCGAAACCTACGTGGTGGACTTGAAAGAGGCCACCTATATGGACAGTTCGGCCTTGGGCATGCTCCTGCTCCTGCGTGACCATGCCGGTGGTGACGATGCAGAGATACAGGTGGTCAACGGCAACTCTGATGTGCGCAAGATCCTCGCTATTTCCAACTTCGACAAACTGTTCGATATCAATTGAGCACCCTGGCGCCGGTACTGGAAGCCCTCACCGTGCTGATTGCCGAAGACAGTGCGGCCGACCGACTGTTGCTGTCGACTATCGTTCGCCGCCAGGGTCATGGTGTGCTGACCGCCAGCAACGGTGAAGAAGCGGTGCAGGTGTTCGCCCGTGAGCGCCCGCAGTTGGTGTTGATGGACGCACTGATGCCGGTGATGGACGGTTTTGAGGCCGCCCGACAAATCAAACAATTGGCGGGTGAGGCGTTGGTGCCGATCATCTTTCTCACGTCCTTGCGCGAGAGTGAAGCCCTGGCCCAGTGCCTGGATGCGGGTGGCGACGATTTTCTGCCTAAACCCTATAACGAGGTGATCCTCGCAGCAAAGATCAACGCCATGGACCGCCTGCGCCGTTTGCAGGCCACGGTTCTGCATCAGCGGGACCTGATCGCCCGACACCATGACTACCTGCTCCAGGAGCAACGCGTCGCCAAGGCCGTGGTCGACAAGGTGGCCCATTCCGGCTGCTTGAACGCCGCGCCCAATATCCGTTATCTGCAATCGCCTTTGGCCCTGTTCAACGGTGATTTGCTGTTGGCAGCGTATACGCCGTCGGGGGATATGCACGTCCTGCTGGGCGACTTCACCGGGCATGGCTTACCGGCAGCAGTGGGGGCGATGCCCCTGGCGGAAGTATTCTATGGCATGACGGGCAAGGGCTATGGCCTGGCGCAGATCCTGCGGGAGATGAACGCCCGGCTCAAGCGCATCCTGGCGGTAGACATGTTTTGTTGTGCCACGTTGTTGTGCCTCAGCACTGAGCGGCGAGTGGTGGAGGTGTGGAACGGCGGCATGCCGGATGGTTATGTGCACGAGATTGCTACTGGGCAGCGCACGTCGTTGGTGTCGCGGCACTTGCCCCTTGGCGTGCTGGCGACCGAGGCCTTCGAGGATCGCACGGAAGTCTGGCCCATGGCCCTGGGCGACCGGATCTTCCTGCTGTCTGATGGCGTTCTGGAAACCGCTGATGTCAATGAGCAGTTGTTTGGTGCCGAGCGCCTGCAACAGGTATTCGCCGCCAATCGTGATCCTGATCACCTGTTCGAGGAGATTGAACAGGCATTGGCGGGCTTTCACGGCCAGGTGCGGGATGACATCAGCATGGTGGAAATCAGCCTGTCGCCCGATCAACCCTTGCGTTCGCCGGCCCTGGCCTATTCCGACAGCGGCCAGCCGAGCCCGCTGGATTGGTCGGTGAGTTTTGAGTTTCGCGCCGAAACCCTCAAGCGCTACAACCCGTTGCCGTATTTGCTGCAACTGTTACTGGAAATCCATGGCCTGCGCGGGCAGAGCGGGACACTGTATAGCGTGATGGCCGAGGTGTATTCCAATGCCCTGGAATATGGGGTGTTGGGCCTGGACTCCAACCTCAAGTGCGATGCCCAGGGGTTTGCCGATTATTACCGTCTGCGCAATGAGCGTTTGGCGCAATTGAGCAGCGGTTATGTGCGTGTGCATATTCAAGTGCTACCTGCTCATCTGGGCGGTCGCCTGACGTTGCGGGTCGAGGACAGCGGGGCGGGATTCGACGTGGAAAAGGTCCTGGCTCGACCGCTGGAGGTCGACCGCCTGTCCGGTCGTGGCCTGAACCTGGTCCGTGAACTCAGTAGCGATGTGCGCTGGTCGGACGGAGGGCGTAGTGTCTGCGTGGAGTTTTGCTGGGAGGCTCTGGCATAATTCGCCGATTCTTGATCAAGGAGCGAGCAAGTGGCTGAAATTCATCTGGACCCGGCAGTGTTGACGGACCTGCAGGACGTCATGGAGAGCGAGTATCCGAAACTGCTCGACACGTTTCTGGACGACTCGCAAAAGCGCGTCGATGCGTTGTGCAAGGCGCGGGACGATGCCAAGGCGCTGGGCAGGATTGCCCACAGTTTCAAAGGCAGCAGTGGTAACTTGGGGGCTGCGCGGCTGGCGGAACTTTGCCAGCAGTTGGAAGACTGCTCGGCGCAGCGATCCGATGGCGACCTTGGAGAACTGGTGGATAAGATCGACCACGAGTTTGCCCTGGTAAAACCGCTGTATGAGCAGGAACGGCAACGCTTTCCGCTTTGATTGCAGGCTGGGTCAGCACGGGTTGAGTCATCTGGCCCGACTCTTGCTCTGGCTCTTCTTACTGCGCCCTCGACCCCTGTGCAGTGGAGACCTTTACTCATGCCTCTTGTCCCGAATTCGCTCCTTCAGGCTGCCTCCGTGGCCAAGCCTCAAGCGCCTGCTGCCAATTCTCTGGCCCCGGCCGCGGACCCGTGGAGCAGGGCCCCGGCTTTCGCTCAGGTGCTTGCCAAGCAGGCGTCCGCACCTGTGGCGAGGTCTACCGATGTCGGCGTCAAAACGGGCCGTGACAAGTCCGTCGACATCGGCTCCAAGCCTGCGACCAATAACGATAAGCCTGCCACCCAAGCCCCTGCGATTGCCGATAGCGGCAAGACTTTGCCTGCCAATCCAGCAGGCAAGTCCGATACGTCGGTCAGTAATGAGAATGATGCCGCCTCGGAGCCTGCGGTGGTGCAGCAGCCTTCAGTCGACCCGGCGCTGATGGCGGCGGTGGTGCCGGTTGAAACCCCGGTGCCGGCAGTCACGGATGAGAGCGTCCAGCCCGCCGTCGCGGCCGCACTGGTGGTGTCGACCGCTGAAGCCGACCCGGCATTCGATCCCGAGGCCGACCCACTGGATGCATTACCGGCCGTACGCCTGGCGATGGAGCAGGGCGGACACGTCTCCGCCAGTAGTCAGGCAGCGCAAAAAAATACCCAGGCCCAGGCTGAGCCGACCGCTGCACAGAGCTTTGCCAACGGCCTGGCGGCCATGGTCGATCAGCAAACTGCCAAAGACAGCACCGATCAAGGTGGCGACAAGGCTTTCAGTGGCTTGATCGAAGAGGGCCTCAAAGACTTGATGAGCGCCGACAGCGACACCCGTGTCGACGACTTTGCCAATCGCCTGGCCGCACTGACCCAGGCCGCCACGCCGAAAACCGTCAACGCCTTGCCACCGGTGGCCAATGCGCCGTTGGCCATGCACCAGAGCGGTTGGACCGAAGAGGTAGTGAACCGGGTGATGTACCTGTCCAGCGCCAACCTGAAATCAGCGCAGATTCAGCTGCAGCCAGCGGAATTGGGTCGCCTGGATATTCGCGTGAATATCACTGCCGACCAACAGGCCCAGGTCAACTTCATCAGTGGCCATGCTGTGGTGCGCGAAGCCCTGGAAAGCCAGTCGGGCCGCCTGCGGGAAATGTTCGTCCAGCAGGGCATGGGGCAGGTGGACGTCAATGTCTCTGACCAGTCCCGCGGATGGCAGGGGCAAGGACAGGAGCAACAGCAACAACAGGAGCAACAGCAACAACAGAGCCAGGCTCGTGGTGTCAGTGGCAATGGCGGGCGTGGCGATGGCATTGACGCTGGCATCGCTGGCGACGTGCCTGAAGCCGCGGCTTCGATCGTCAGCACCGTCATCGGCTCCAGCGCCGTGGACTACTACGCCTGATTTTCTCCCTCAATTACGCCTGACTTCCCTTGTAGAGACCGTCTTGCCCGTCACCGGGCAAGAGCCAATTTCGGGTTATACATTTGGCCCGACTTGAGAGCGCCGAATGATGTGCAGCATTTTACGCATCCCCGCGCAGCCGATCGCAGGCTGCGCCAGCGGCTACACGTCTTGCAACTCTGGCATAACACTTGCTCTGGCCTTGCCGTGGATCTGTGAAAACCCGAATAGTGACGGATTATTGGCATGGCAAAGAGCGACGAAGCAGCGCAAGAACCCGCAGGCAAGGGCAAGCTCAAGCTTGTCCTGTTGATTGTCCTGGCTTTACTCCTGGCGATCGGCGTGTCCGTGGGGGCTACCTGGTACTTCATGCACAGCGCCCAGAGCGAACCGTCCCCGGCGCTTGAGACCACCAGCAACGCCAGGCAACCGGCGATCTACGAATCGATGCTTCCGGCCTTTGTCACCAACTTCAATCAGAACGGCCGTCAGCGCTACCTGCAGGTGAGCATTACCCTGCTGGCGCGTAACCAGGCGGACCTGGATGCCCTCAAGGTGCACATGCCGGTACTGCGTAACAATCTGGTGATGCTGTTCTCCGCCCAAAGTTTCGACACCCTGGCCACCCCGGTGGGCCAGGAAATGCTGCGCCAGAAAGCCACTGCCAGTGTGCAGGAAGTGGCCCTGAAGGAAGTCGGCAAAGTTGTGGTCGAGCAGTTGCTCTTCACTAATTTCGTATTGCAGTAGGATCACGACATGGCCGTGCAGGACCTGCTGTCCCAGGATGAAATCGATGCGCTGCTGCATGGCGTCGATGATGGTCTGGTACAGACCGAAATGGCTGCCGAACCCGGCAGCGTCAAAAGCTACGACCTGACCAGCCAGGATCGCATCGTCCGTGGGCGCATGCCGACCCTGGAAATGATCAACGAGCGTTTTGCCCGGTATACCCGCATCAGCATGTTCAACATGCTGCGCCGTTCGGCGGACGTGGCGGTAGGCGGCGTACAGGTAATGAAGTTCGGTGAATACGTGCACTCGCTGTACGTGCCCACCAGCCTCAACCTGGTGAAGATCAAGCCGTTGCGCGGCACTGCGTTGTTCATCCTCGACGCCAAACTGGTGTTCAAGCTGGTGGACAACTTTTTTGGCGGCGACGGCCGCCACGCCAAGATCGAAGGACGTGAATTCACCCCCACCGAACTGCGCGTGGTGCGCATGGTGCTGGAGCAGGCTTTCATTGATTTGAAAGAAGCCTGGCAGGCGATCATGGAAGTCAATTTCGAGTACATCAACTCGGAAGTGAACCCGGCCATGGCCAACATCGTTGGCCCCAGCGAGGCCATTGTGGTCTCCACGTTCCACATCGAACTCGATGGCGGCGGCGGCGATCTTCACATCACCATGCCGTACTCGATGATCGAACCGGTGCGGGAAATGCTCGATGCGGGCTTCCAGTCCGACCTGGACGACCAGGACGAGCGCTGGGTCAAGGCCCTGCGCGAAGACCTGTTGGACGTTGACGTGCCGCTGAGCGCCACCGTGGCCCGACGCCAGTTGCGCCTGCGGGACATTCTGCACATGCAACCGGGAGACGTGATTCCCGTCGAGCTACCGGACGAGTTGATCATGCGCGCCAATGGCGTGCCGTCGTTCAAGGTCAAGTTGGGCTCCCACAAGGGCAACCTGGCGTTGCAAGTGATCGAACCGATCAACCGTCGCTGATCCACCCTAACTCATGAATCAATGCTTCGCCGAGGACATGTAATGGCTACCGAACACGAGAACACTTCCGCCGAAGACCAGGCCCTGGCTGATGAGTGGGCGGCGGCCCTGGAAGAAACCGGCGATGTTGGCCAGGACGATATCGACGCGCTGCTGGCTGCCGATGCGGCCAGCGCGCCGGCCGGCAACCGGCTGCCCATGGAAGAGTTTGGCAGTGTGCCGAAGAATAACGACCCGGTAACCCTGGACGGTCCGAACCTGGATGTGATTCTCGACATCCCGGTGTCGATTTCCATGGAAGTGGGCAGCACCGAAATCAATATCCGCAACCTGCTGCAACTCAACCAGGGCTCGGTGATCGAACTCGACCGCCTGGCCGGTGAGCCGCTGGATGTGCTGGTCAACGGCACGCTGATCGCTCACGGCGAAGTGGTGGTGGTCAATGAGAAGTTCGGGATTCGCCTGACCGACGTGATCAGTCCCAGCGAACGCATCAAGAAGTTGCGCTGATATGCAGTATTTCTCTGCAGGTTGGGCGGTGGCAGGGCTTTCAGTCGCGCTGCCATTGAGCGCCCTGGCAGCCGAACCCGTGGCCCAGGCCGTGGCGGCAGCGCCGCTCGGCAGTGGTATCGGTGGGCAATTGACTCAGTTGGTGCTGGGCCTGTTGCTGGTGGTCGGGTTGATCTTCGTTCTCGCCTGGCTGATGCGCCGCGTGCAGCGCATTGGCCCGGGCAATGCCCAAGTCATCGAACTGATCGGCTCACGGGCCCTTGGCCCGCGTGATCGCCTGGTGCTGGTGCAGGTGGGCGAGGAGCAGGTTCTGCTGGGTATCACCCCTGGCCGTATCACCCCGCTGCATGTGCTCAAGCAACCGGTGGACGTGGCCCCGACCCAGGCGGCCACGCCGGAGTTCGCCCAGCGCCTGCTGGAACTGATGGGTAAGGACCAGAAGGATAAGAAGTAATGCGCGTTCTATTGACGCTCATGTTGTTGCTGGCTGCGCCGATGGCGTGGGCGGCGGACCCGTTGTCGATCCCGGCGATCACCTTGGGCACCAACGCGGCGGGCGCCCAGGAGTATTCGGTCAGCCTGCAGATCCTGCTGATCATGACCGCGCTGAGCTTTATCCCGGCGTTTGTCATGCTGATGACCAGCTTCACCCGGATCATCATCGTCTTCTCGATCCTGCGCCAGGCCCTGGGCCTGCAGCAGACGCCGTCGAACCAGATCCTCACTGGCATGGCGTTGTTCCTGACCCTGTTCATCATGGCGCCAGTGTTCGACAAGGTGAACCAGCAAGCCCTGCAACCCTACCTGGCGGAAAAGCTCTCGGCCCAGGACGCGGTGGACAAGGCCCAGGGGCCGATCAAGGACTTCATGCTGTCGCAGACCCGCTCCAGCGACCTCGAGCTGTTTATGCGCCTGTCCAAGCGCACCGACATCGCCACCCCCGACCAGGCACCGTTGACGATCCTGGTGCCGGCGTTCGTGACCTCGGAGCTCAAGACCGCGTTCCAGATCGGCTTCATGATCTTCATCCCGTTCCTGATCATCGACCTGGTGGTTGCCAGTGTGCTGATGGCGATGGGCATGATGATGCTGTCACCGCTGATCATTTCCCTGCCGTTCAAGATCATGTTGTTTGTGTTGGTGGATGGTTGGGCGCTGATTATCGGCACGTTGGCGGGCAGTTTTGGAGGCGTATAGCGCATGACCCCGGAAGTTGCAGTCGACCTGTTCCGTGAAGCCCTGTGGCTGACCACCATGATGGTCGCCGTGTTGGTGGTGCCCAGTCTATTGGTGGGCTTGCTGGTGGCAATGTTCCAGGCCGCGACCCAGATCAATGAACAGACCTTGAGCTTTCTGCCGCGTCTGTTGGTGATGCTGATCACCCTGATCGTCGCGGGACCCTGGCTGGTACAAACCTTCATGGAATACATCCTGCAGTTGTACGGCAGTATTCCGCAGTTGATCGGCTGACATGGATTCCCTGCTGGCGTTGACTGACACTCAGATCAGCACCTGGGTGGCCTCGTTCATCCTGCCGCTGTTCCGGGTGACGGCAGTGCTGATGACCATGCCGGTGTTCGGTACCACTCTGGTGCCGCGGCGTATCCGCCTGTATTTCGCCGTAGCGATCACGGTGGTGATCGTCCCGGGGTTACCGCCGATGCCGCCGGTCAATGCCCTGGACCTCAGCGCGTTGCTGTTGATTGCCGAGCAGATCCTCATCGGCACGCTGCTGGGCTTCTCCCTGACGCTGTTCTTCCAGGCCTTTGTGATTGCCGGGCAAATCATCTCGATCCAGATGGGCATGGGGTTCGCGTCCATGATCGACCCCACCAACGGCGTGTCGGTGGCGGTGATCGGCCAGTTCCTGACCATGCTGGTGACCTTGCTGTTCCTGGCCATGAACGGCCATTTGGTGGTGTTCGAGGTCATGACCGAAAGCTTCACCACCTTGCCGGTGGGGTCGGGGTTGGCGGTCAACCATTTCTGGGAACTGGCGGGGCGCCTCAGTTGGGTATTGGGCGCGTCGCTGTTGCTGGTATTGCCGGCCATCACCGCACTGCTGGTGGTCAACATCGCATTTGGCGTGATGACCCGCGCGGCGCCGCAGTTGAATATCTTCTCTATCGGCTTCCCGTTGACCCTGGTGCTGGGCATGGGGATTTTCTGGGTCGGCCTGGCTGACATTCTCAATCAGTATCAACCGCTGGCCAGCGAGGCCTTGCAGTTTTTACGTGACTTGGCACGGGCGCGCTGAGCCATGGCAGAGAGCGAGAGTGGCCAGGACAAAACAGAAGACCCCACGGAAAAACGCAAAAAGGATTCCCGGGAAAAGGGCGAGATTGCTCGCTCCAAGGAGCTCAACACCCTGGCGGTGATGCTGGCCGGCGCTGGTGGGTTGCTGGTCTATGGCGGTGCTTTGGCCGTAGACCTGATGGACCTGATGAAGCTCAATTTTTCCCTGCCCAGGGAGGTGTTGCTCGATACACGCTCCATGGGGCTCTACCTGCTGCACTCCGGGAAAATCGCCATCCTGGCGGCGCAACCGGTGTTGATCACCTTGTTGCTGGCGGCGATCATCGGGCCGATTTCTCTCGGTGGCTGGTTGTTCGCGGCCGGCAGCCTGGCTCCCAAATTCAGCCGAATGAATCCGGGCGCCGGGCTCAAACGGATGTTTTCGGCCAAGGCGCTGGCGGAGTTGCTCAAGGCCCTGGCCAAGTTCTTTCTCATCCTGTTCGTGGCGTTGACGGTGTTGTCGTCCGACATCGACGATTTGCTGCGCATTGCCCATGAACCGCTGGACCTGGCGATCATTCACAGCGTTCAGGTGGTGGGCTGGAGTGCGTTGTGGATGGCCTGCGGGCTAATCCTGATTGCCGCCGTGGATGTGCCGATCCAGTTGTGGGAAAGCCACAAGAAACTGCTGATGACCAAGCAGGAAGTACGCGACGAACACAAGGACCAGGAAGGCCGTCCGGAAGTGAAGCAGCGGATTCGTCAGCTACAGCGGGAAATGTCCCAGCGCAAGATGATGGCAGCCGTGCCCGATGCTGACGTGATCATCACCAACCCGACCCACTACGCCGTGGCCCTCAAATACGATTCGGAGAAAGGCGGGGCGCCGATGTTGCTGGCCAAGGGCAGCGATTTCATGGCGCTGAAGATCCGCGAAATAGGCGTGGCCAACGACGTGCTGCTACTGGAATCGCCGGAGTTGGCCCGTTCGATCTTCTACTCCACCGAACTGGAGCACGAGATTCCCGCCGGGCTGTACCTGGCCGTGGCCCAGGTATTGGCCTACGTCTACCAGATCCGCCTGTACCGCGCCGGTAAGGGCAAGCGCCCGGATCCGCTGAAGGATCTGCCGATTCCGCCGGATTTGCGTCGCGACGCGTGATCCCTGGTGGGTTATGTGGGCAGATTAGTCATGTATGACTCTTGCTCAGTATTTTGAATGATGTTTCCTCTGGTGTTTAATACTAAACTAGTAGAGGTATAAGTTTGTCCTGCTGTTTTACGTAACGTTTGAGTTGAAGTTCCGGTATGTAAGTGGTGCGGCAGTTATTCTGCTTTTACTCTTGGATGCAATGTCTTGATGCTTTTGCGCAGGGAACGTGCGGTGCTTTGGTTCCACTAACCAATTGCAAGTCAACGCGGCATGTTCACTGTTCAGGATGTGCCAAAAACATAGTCATTCAGGAATTGATCAATGAAGTGGAATATTGCTCCGTATATGCCTGCACCCATTAGCACTTTTGAACACCGGCATAGTGAGAAGCCGGAAACCAAAGGCCGGCCAGGGAGTTTTCCCGGCGTTCAACACAACACACAAAATGTGCAGGGCGATAGCGATGTTTGGCGCAGCCCGCTCCAATTGATTGACCGGAACCGACCAGGGCTCGGAATGCGATATCAACCTTCGAGTCTTTCCCCGTCGACACACAGCTTGCCGATCCAGCCGCCTTTCCTGGCCTTTTTGAATCAGATCACCCCGGACGAGCTTGGGACGTTCCAGAAGCTGCAGGGGCGCAGGCCTGAAACGGTGGATGAGCAGAACGTTGCGAATAAATTCGACAGGCTTGCCCGTGGTGGAGTCGAAGACGTTCGCCCGGTCAGGGTGGATTACACGCCAAAGGCTGCGAATAAAGCAAGTAGCATGGGCAAACTTCTGGCGACAGCCATGGAGACGATTACTTCTCGAGATCAGCAAATTTTTGAAATGCTCGACGGGCGGCGGCCAAAGACCAAGGAAGAGTTAAGTGCGGTCGAGAAGTTTGAAATTATCGAAAAGGAGTTACAGAAAACGTTAACCAAACACCCAAGTGAATACACCCATCAAACAATACCAATTGAAACGACTGACCTTGAGCAAATATTACTGCATGAAGGATTTCCTACGCGCCGTGAAAGTGATGTTATCTGCAAGTTGTATGAAGGAGGGACTTTGACGTTGGAGGAGCAGATAATTGCTTTGAAAATAAACCTTCTTGGTTATTGATGTTGACTGCCAGGCTCACTGGTGTGCCCTCCTGTTAGAAACTGCGGATGGCTAGGGGCTGGAGGTCAAGGAAGGTCAAAAAATCCACAAGCGGATAACGCCTGTCCGATCCAGGGTGTCTGCCTCCAACAAAAACTATCCACCGATATCCCTCAGGCAAAAGTTGGAAGGCTTCTTGCAATAGCGCCTGCAAGTCGCCTTCAGGCGTCAAAAGTTTGCTTCAAGGAAACGAGGAATACCGGTGGATCGTTCTCAAATGCTCAGCACTGCCCGTGGCACGGTGGCCGACCTTTCGCGAGGGAATCTGGGTGTGCCGTTGTTGCTGCTGGTCATGCTGGCAATGATGATGTTGCCGATGCCGCCGTTCCTGCTGGACGTGTTTTTCACCTTCAATATCGCCCTGTCCATCGTCGTGCTGCTGGTCTGTGTGTACGCCCTGCGGCCGTTGGATTTTGCCGTGTTTCCCACCATTTTGCTGGTCGCCACGTTGCTCCGGCTGGCGCTCAACGTCGCTTCCACCCGGGTGGTGATGCTCCACGGCCAGGATGGCCATGCCGCGGCAGGCAAGGTGATCCAGGCGTTCGGCGAGGTGGTGATCGGCGGTAACTACGTGGTCGGTATCGTGGTGTTCGCGATCCTGATGATCATCAACTTCGTGGTGGTGACCAAGGGCGCCGGGCGGATTTCCGAGGTGAGCGCGCGTTTCACCCTCGACGCCATGCCCGGCAAGCAGATGGCTATCGACGCCGACCTCAATGCCGGCCTGATTGATCAAAACCAAGCCAAATCCCGCCGCCTGGAAGTGGCCCAGGAAGCCGAGTTCTATGGCTCCATGGACGGTGCCAGCAAGTTTGTGCGCGGGGATGCCATCGCCGGCCTGCTGATTCTGTTTATCAACCTGATCGGCGGCATGGCGGTCGGTATCTTCCAGCACGGCATGACCTTCGGCGATGCTGGCAAGGTGTACGCCTTGCTGACCATCGGTGACGGTTTGGTGGCGCAATTGCCATCGCTGCTGTTGTCCACCGCCGCGGCGATCATGGTGACTCGTGCTTCGGGCTCTGAAGACATGGGCAAGCAGATCAATCGCCAGATGTTTTCCTCGCCCAAGGCCCTGGCCGTGGCGGCCGGCATCATGGCGATCATGGGCATTGTGCCGGGCATGCCGCACGTGTCTTTCCTGAGCATGGCCGCCTTGGCGGCGGGCGGTGCTTATCTGTTCTGGAAAAAGCAGAACACCGTCAAGGTTCAAGCGTTGCAAGAGGTCGCGCGCCAGCAAGAGTTGCTGCCGTCGCCGGCCCGCGCCCAGGAAACCAAAGAGCTTGGCTGGGATGACGTTACCCCCATCGACATGATCGGCCTGGAGGTCGGCTACCGCCTGATTCCGCTGGTGGATCGCAACCAGGGCGGCCAGTTACTGGCGCGGATCAAAGGCGTGCGCAAGAAGCTGTCCCAGGACCTGGGCTTTCTGATGCCCACCGTGCACATTCGCGACAATCTCGACCTGGCCCCCAGCGCCTACCGCCTGACCTTGATGGGGGTAACGCTGGCTGAAGCCGAGATCTATCCCGACCGCGAATTGGCGATCAATCCGGGCCAGGTGTTCGGCACCCTCAACGGCATTACCGCCAAAGACCCGGCCTTTGGCCTGGAAGCGGTTTGGATCGAAGTCAGCCAGCGCAGCCAGGCACAGTCCCTGGGCTATACCGTGGTGGATGCCAGTACGGTGGTCGCCACTCACCTCAACCAGATTCTCTACAAGCACTCCCATGAGTTGATTGGCCACGAAGAAGTCCAGCAACTCATGCAATTGTTGGCCAAGGCCTCGCCGAAGCTGGCCGAAGAGCTGGTGCCGGGGGTGCTGTCGCTGTCGCAGTTGCTCAAGGTGCTGCAAGCGCTGCTGGCCGAGCAGGTGCCCGTCAGGGATATTCGCAGCATTGCCGAGGCCATCGCCAACAATGCCGCCAAGAGTCAAGATACTGCCGCCCTGGTGGCTGCGGTGCGCGTTGGATTATCCCGCGCCATCGTTCAAAGCATTGTAGGGCTTGACTCTGAGCTGCCTGTGATCACCCTGGAGCCCAGGTTGGAACAAATATTGCTCAATAGTATTCAAAAGGCCGGGCTTGGCCAGGAAGAAGGCGTTTTGCTGGAGCCAAGCATGGCTGAAAAGCTGCAGCGTTCGTTGATCGAGGCCGCGCAGCGCCAGGAAATGCAGGGCCAACCGGTGATTTTGCTGGTGGCGGGCCCGGTCCGGGCGATGTTGTCGCGGTTTGGACGCCTGGCAGTACCGAATTTGCATGTTTTGGCTTACCAGGAAATTCCTGACAATAAGCAAGTGACTATCGTCGCGACAGTAGGGCCCAACGGCTGAGGTAGTGGGTTATGCAAGTGAAGCGTTTTTTCGCCGCCGATATGCGTCAGGCCATGAAGCTGGTGCGTGATGAGCTGGGCGCCGACGCCGCGATTATCGGAAACCGCCGCATTGCCGGCGGCGTCGAGCTGACGGCTGCCCTGGACTACACACCTTCGGCGCTGGCGCCGCGGGTACCGAACATGGAGCTGGAAGACGAGCTGCGCAAGACCGCCTCGCGCATTGTCTCGGCCCAGGCCGAATTGAGCATGCGTGGCGACAGCGACGCCAATACCAATCGCCAACTGTTTGCCGGCCTGCCCCTGACCGCCTCCGAGCCGCTGGTAGAGCCGACCTTCGTCGAGCCGCCGCGTCCAGCAGCGCTAGCTCCTGCTCCAGCTGTCGATCAGCGGGTGTTCGACTCAATGCGTTTTGAACTCAATGGCCTGCGTGAGCTGCTGGAAGTACAGTTGGGCTCCCTGGCGTGGAACCAGTTGCAGGGCAGTCGTCCGCAACAGGCAAACCTGTGGCGTCGCCTGCAACGCATCGGCCTGTCCGGTCCGCTGTCTCGCGACCTGCTGGCGCTGACCAGTGAAATTGAAGAACCTCGCCAGGCCTGGCGCATGCTTTTGGCCCATCTGGCGCGGATGATCGCTACTCCCGAAATCGAACCCCTGGAAGAAGGTGGTGTGATTGCCATGGTCGGCCCCGCCGGCATGGGCAAGACCACCACCCTGGCCAAGCTGGCTGCCCGTTATGTGCTCAAGTACGGCGCACAGAACATCGCTTTGGTGAGCATGGACAGCTATCGCATCGGCGCCCAGGAACAGCTCAAGACGTTGGGCCGCATCCTCAATGTACCGGTAACTCACGTCGACCCGGGCCAGTCCCTGGCCAACGCCCTCGACCCGCTGCTGCGAAAACGCGTAGTGTTGATCGACACTGCGGGGCTGCAAGCCAGCGATCCAGCCTTGCGCATGCAGTTGGAAAGCCTGGCCGGGCGAGGGATCAAGTCCAGGAATTACCTGGTGCTGGCCACGACCAGCCAGAAGCAGGTGCTGACTGCCGCCTATCACAGCTACAAGCGGTGTGGGCTGGCGGGCTGTATTCTGACTAAACTGGACGAGACGGCGAGCTTGGGCGAGGTGTTGAGCCTGGCCATCAGTCATGAGTTACCGGTTGCCTACCTGACCGACGGGCCGCGGATCCCGGATGATTTGCATCTGCCGCGCCGTCATCAATTGGTCAGCCGGGCCGTCAGTGTGCAAATGCAGGAAGAACCCAGTGAAGAAGCGATGGCTGACATGTTCGCTGATCTTTACCACAGTCCCGCCAAGCGGGTCGGCTGAGGTCAATGTGAACATGCAACATCAACGACAGTGCAATGTACCTACATCGATGGCCTGCAAGCAGTTACCGCGGCCAACTTATGTAGCCTGCGTCTAAGCAAGACAAGGTAAAGAAAGAACATGGGCAGCATGCATCCCGTACAGGTGATCGCGGTGACCGGCGGCAAAGGTGGCGTCGGGAAAACTAACGTGTCAGTGAATTTGTCCCTGGCCCTGGCAGAGCTTGGCCGTCGCGTCATGCTGCTGGATGCCGACCTGGGCCTGGCGAATGTCGACGTTCTGCTGGGGCTGACGCCCAAACATACGCTGGCCGATGTCATCGAAGGCCGCTGTGAGCTGCGCGACGTACTGTTGCAGGGCCCCGGTGGAATCCGCATCGTGCCGGCTGCCTCGGGTACCCAGAGCATGGTGCATCTGAGCCCGGCGCAGCATGCCGGGCTGATCCAGGCCTTCAGCGATATTGGCGACAACCTCGACGTACTGGTGATCGATACCGCCGCGGGGATTGGCGAGTCGGTGGTCAGCTTCGTTCGCGCAGCCCAGGAAGTGCTGCTGGTGGTATGCGACGAGCCTACCTCAATCACCGACGCCTATGCGTTGATCAAACTGCTGAACCGTGACTATGGAATGAACCGCTTCCGGGTGCTGGCCAACATGGCCCAAAGCCCGCAAGAAGGGCGAAACCTGTTCGCCAAGTTGACCAAGGTCACGGATCGCTTCCTCGATGTCGCCTTGCAATACGTCGGCGCAGTTCCCTATGACGAGTGTGTGCGCAAGGCTGTGCAAAAGCAGCGTGCAGTCTATGAGGCGTTCCCTCGTTCCAAGTGCGCACTGGCGTTCAAGGCCATTGCCCAGAAGGTCGACTCCTGGCCGTTGCCTGCCAATCCCCGGGGGCATATGGAGTTTTTCGTCGAGCGATTGGTGCATCAGACGAGTGCAGGACCGGTGCTATGACAGCCAGCGGCTACAACCTTTACAAAACGTCGGCACGTGACAGCCAGGGTGAGTTGATCGAGCGCTATGCGCCTCTGGTCAAGCGCATTGCCTATCACTTGCTGGCACGCCTGCCAGCCAGTGTCCAGGTCGAAGACCTGATCCAGGCCGGGATGATCGGTTTGCTCGAAGTGTCGACCAAGTACGACGCGAGCAAAGGCGCGAGTTTCGAGACGTATGCGGGTATCCGCATCCGTGGTGCGATGCTCGATGAAGTGCGTAAAGGTGATTGGGCGCCGCGTTCGGTCCACCGCAATACACGGATGGTGAGTGATGCCATTCGGTCAATTGAAGCAAAAACCGGTCGTGACGCTAAAGATCACGAAGTTGCGGCCGAACTCCAATTGAGTCTCGACGATTACTACGGGATTTTGAACGATACCTTGGGCAGTCGCCTGTTCAGTTTCGACGACCTCTTGCAGGACGGCGAACATGAAGGGCTGCACGAGGACGGCGCGAGTGCTCATCCCGAACCGTCGCGCGATCTGGAAGATGAACGTTTCCAGGGTGCACTGGCGGACGCAATCGCCAATTTGCCGGAGCGTGAGCGACTGGTGCTGGCGCTGTACTACGACGAAGAGCTGAACCTCAAGGAAATCGGTGAGGTCCTGGGGGTCAGCGAATCGCGTGTCAGCCAACTGCACAGCCAGTGCGCGGCCCGCTTGCGGGGGCGTTTGGGAGAGTGGCGAGCGCGCTGACAGGCAGTGTGGGGACACTGCGAACGACACCGTCCATGGTTTGCCCCGGACGGGTTCACCCCGTGGTGCGCCCCTGGTAGTCCTTATGTGTAACGCCTGAATGATTGAAATGGCGCGCCCAGGTGCTGGACGCGTTTAAGACTGCTTGGAGGTCGAATTGGACAAGAACATGAAAATCCTCATCGTTGATGACTTCTCAACGATGCGGCGGATCATAAAAAACCTGTTGCGTGACCTTGGGTTCACCAACACGGTCGAGGCGGATGACGGCACCACGGCGATTCCGATCCTCAACAGCGGGAGCATCGACTTTCTGGTAACCGACTGGAACATGCCGGGCATGACCGGTATCGATCTGCTGCGCCATGTGCGCGCGGATGAAAAACTGCGCAGCCTTCCTGTGCTGATGGTGACCGCCGAAGCCAAGCGTGAACAGATCATCGAAGCCGCCCAGGCCGGGGTCAACGGCTATGTGGTCAAGCCATTCACTGCATTGGCCTTGAAAGAGAAGATCGAGAAAATCTTCGAACGCATCGGTCATTGATGTCGCCACGGGGGAGCTATGGAGCATAACGAATCATCACAGGCCGACTTCGAGTCGACCCTGAAAAAGCATGCTCACCAGTTGGTCGACAGCCTTGAAAAAGGCCAGTTCGGCGACGCGGTGCAGTTGATCCATGAGCTCAACCAGACCCGTGATCGCGGCCTGTACCGGGAGGTCGGCAAGCTGACGCGCGAGTTGCACAGCGCGATCGTGAATTTCCAGATTGACCCGCACATGCCCCAGGCTGAGGAGGTCTCGCAGATCACCGATGCTACCGAGCGCTTGTCCTATGTGGTCAAGCTGACCGAGGCGGCAGCCAATCGCACTATGGACCTGGTGGAGAACGCCACGCCGCTGGTCAATGGCATGACCAGCGAAGCCAAGGCCCTGGGCATCGACTGGGGGCGCTTCATGCGTCGGGAAGTGGGCGCTGAAGAGTTTCGCGAACTGGCCCGCCGGATCGAAGGCTTCCTGGCTCGCAGCGAGCAGGACAGTCGCACGGTGTCGAGCAACCTCAACGACATCCTGCTGGCCCAGGATTACCAGGACCTTACCGGCCAAGTGATCAAGCGCGTGACCCAACTGGTCACCGAAGTGGAAAGCAACCTGCTCAAACTGGTGCTGATGGCCAGCCAGGTCGACCGTTTTGCCGGCATCGAACATGACCGCGAAGCGATCCTCTCGGAAAAAAATCCACAAAAACACCTCGCCAAGGGTGAAGGTCCGCAGATTCATGCCGATAAACGTGAAGACGTTGTATCCGGTCAGGACGACGTAGACGATTTGCTGTCCAGTTTAGGCTTCTAGGGAGCACGCAATATGAGCTTCGGCGCCGATGAAGAAATCCTTCAGGATTTCCTTGTAGAGGCCGGCGAAATTTTAGAGCAACTGTCCGAACAACTGATCGAGCTGGAAAGCCGACCGGATGATGCGAACCTGCTCAATGCAATTTTTCGCGGTTTTCACACTGTAAAAGGGGGCGCCGGCTTCCTCCAACTCCATGAACTGGTGGAGTGCTGCCACATCGCCGAGAACGTGTTCGACATCCTGCGCAAGGGTGAGCGGCACGTCGACTCGGAATTGATGGACGTAATTCTCGAAGCGTTGGACTCGGTCAATGGCATGTTCAATGAAGTGCGCGAGCGTGCACCGGTCACGGCAGCCACTCCACAACTGTTGGCGGCCCTGGCGCGACTGGCTGAACCGGCGGCCAATGTGCCTGTCGCTGCGCCTGTTGCCGAGCCTGCCGGAGATGTCACCGACAGCGAATTCGAACAACTGCTGGATTCGCTGAATGCCATCAAGGCCCAGGCCGAGGTGCCAGTGGCCGTCACTGCGACCACCAGTGAAGACATCACCGACGCCGAGTTCGAATCCTTGCTCGACCAGTTGCACGGCAAGGGCCAGTTTGCCCCGGATGCCGTGGCCGCTGCACCAGTGCCTGCCGCGCCGGTAGAGCCTGCCAGCAATGAAATCACCGATGACGAATTTGAAGCACTGCTGGATCAGTTGCATGGCAAAGGCTCGTTTGCCGTTGATGCTCTGCCAGAAGTCGCTGCGGTTGCTGCGCCAGTTGCTTTAGTTGCCAGCGCCGCACCGGCCGGCGATGGACTTATTTCTGATCACGAATTTGAAGCCTTGCTCGATGAGCTGCACGGCAAGGGTAAGTTCACCGACGTCGCGCCTGCCGCGCTGCCAGCCACCTCGGCTGTTGTCACCAAGGCTCCGGTGGCTGCCGCCAAGGCCGCTGCGCCAGTGGCCGCCAAGCCCGTGCCGGCTCCCGCCCGGGCGCCTGCCTCGGCGCCGGACAAGCAACCGGTCAGCGAAGCCGAGACCACCGTGCGGGTCGATACCGCACGCCTGGACGACATCATGAACATGGTCGGCGAATTGGTGCTGGTGCGTAACCGTCTGGTACGCCTGGGGCTCAACAGCGGCGATGAAGCCATGCAAAAGGCTGTGTCGAACCTCGACGTGGTTACCGCCGACCTGCAAACCGCGGTGATGAAGACCCGAATGCAGCCGATCAAGAAAGTCTTCGGCCGCTTCCCGCGCCTGGTTCGTGACCTGGCACGCCAGTTGAAAAAAGAGATCAACCTGGAGCTGGTGGGTGAAGAAACCGATCTCGACAAAAACCTCGTCGAGGCCCTGGCCGACCCGCTGGTCCACTTGGTGCGCAACGCCGTCGATCACGGTGTCGAAACCCCCGAAGAACGTGAAGCGGCGGGCAAGCCCCGTGGCGGTAAAGTGATTCTGGCGGCGGAACAGGAAGGCGATCATATCCTGCTGTCCATCACCGATGACGGCAAAGGCATGGACCCGAATATCCTGCGAGCCATCGCGGTCAAGCGTGGGGTGATGGACAAGGATGCCGCTGATCGCCTGAGCGATACCGAGTGCTACAACCTGATCTTCGCGCCGGGTTTCTCCACCAAGACCGAGATTTCCGATGTGTCCGGCCGTGGCGTGGGCATGGACGTGGTGAAGACCAAGATCAGCCAGCTCAACGGTTCGATCAATATCTACTCGACCAAGGGCCAGGGCTCGAAGATCGTCATCAAGGTGCCGTTGACCCTGGCGATCATGCCGACCCTGATGGTGATGCTGGGCAATCAGGCGTTCGCTTTCCCGCTGGTCAACGTCAATGAGATCTTCCACCTCGACCTGTCGCGCACCAACGTGGTGGACGGCCAGGAAGTGGTGATCGTGCGCGACAAGGCACTGCCACTGTTTTATCTCAAACGCTGGCTGGTGGCGTCGGCCAAGCATGAAGAGCAGCGCGAAGGCCACGTGGTGATCCTTTCCGTGGGCACCCAGCGCATCGGCTTTGTGGTCGATCAACTGGTGGGCCAGGAAGAAGTAGTCATCAAGCCTTTGGGCAAAATGCTGCAGGGGACCCCGGGCATGTCGGGTGCGACCATCACCGGTGACGGGCGGATCGCGCTGATTCTCGATGTCCCGAGCATGCTCAAGCATTACGCCGCGCGGCGTATTTGATTCTGGTGGGGTTTGGGCGGTCATTGCCCGACCCACTTAACGGAGTGTTTATGGTAGTCAAGGTCCTGGTAGTGGACGATTCGGGTTTCTTCCGCCGCCGCGTCTCGGAAATTCTTTCAGCCGATTCCAATATCCAGGTGGTCGGTACGGCCACCAATGGCAAAGAGGCGATTGATCAGGCCCTGGCCCTCAAGCCGGACGTGATCACCATGGACTACGAGATGCCGATGATGGACGGCATCACGGCGGTGCGGCATATCATGCAGCGCTGCCCGACCCCGGTGTTGATGTTTTCCTCGCTGACCCACGAAGGCGCCCGGGTAACCCTGGATGCGCTGGACGCCGGCGCGGTGGACTTCCTGCCGAAGAACTTCGAAGACATCTCGCGTAACCCGGAAAAGGTCAAGCAACTGCTTTGCGAAAAGGTGCACAGCATCTCTGGCAGCAACCGCAGTAGCTTCAGGGCGTCTGCGCCGGCTCCGGTGGTCGCGCCGGCTGTGGTGCCGAGCACGTTCGGGCGTCCGGCGCCTGTACCGGTTGCGCGTCCTGCGGTAGCGCCGGCCCGTGCGCCCGCACCTGTACCCGGCCCTCATTCGTCCGCGCCCAAGCGAAAAGCCTACAAGCTGGTCGCTATCGGCACCTCCACCGGTGGCCCGGTAGCCCTGCAACGTGTACTGACTCAACTGCCAGCCAACTTCCCGGCCCCCATCGTGTTGATCCAACATATGCCCGCGGCGTTCACCAAGGCATTCGCCGAGCGCCTGGACAAGCTGTGCCGCATCAGCGTCAAGGAAGCCGAGGATGGCGATATCCTGCGCCCAGGCCTGGCGCTGCTGGCTCCCGGCGGCAAGCAAATGATGATTGATAGCCGTGGCGCAGTGAAAATCCTGCCGGGTGATGAGCGCCTGAACTACAAGCCGTGCGTGGATATCACTTTCGGTTCTGCCGCCAGATCCTATGGAGACAAAGTCCTGGCGGTGGTGCTCACCGGCATGGGTGCCGATGGTCGTGAAGGCGCACGCCTGCTCAAGCAGGGTGGCAGTGCGATCTGGGCCCAGGATGAAGCCAGTTGTGTGATCTATGGCATGCCCATGGCTATCGTCAAGGCCGGCCTGGCTGATGCGGTCTACACCCTGGACGACATCGGCAAACACCTGGTGGAGGCCTGCCACTGATGGATGTGTTGAGCCTGATTGGCATCATCATGGCGTTCGTCGCCATTATCGGTGGCAACTACCTCGAAGGCGGGCACCTCGGCGCCCTGGCCAACGGCCCGGCGGCGCTGATCGTGATCGGCGGTACTGTGGGCGCGGCGTTGTTGCAATCGCCCATGAGCTCGTTCAAGCGCGCCATGCAAATCCTGGTATGGATCCTTTTTCCACCCCGTGTCGACTTGGCCGGCGGCATCGATCGCGTGGTCAACTGGAGCCTGACGGCCCGCAAGGAAGGCCTGCTGGGCCTGGAAGGCGTAGCCGACGCCGAACCAGACAGCTACGCCCGCAAAGGCCTGCAATTGCTGGTAGACGGTGCCGAACCGGAAGCCATCCGCAGCATTCTGGAGGTGGACTTCTATACCCAGGAAAGCCGCGATATCAACGCTGCCAAATTCTTTGAGAGCATGGGCGGTTACGCGCCGACCATCGGTATTATCGGCGCGGTCATGGGCCTGATCCACGTGATGGGCAACCTGGCCGATCCGTCGCAATTGGGCAGTGGCATTGCCGTGGCGTTCGTCGCCACCATCTACGGCGTGGCCAGTGCCAACCTGGTGCTGTTGCCGATAGCCAGCAAGCTCAAGTCCATCGCCATGCGCCAGTCCCGTTATCGCGAGATGTTGCTTGAAGGCATCTTGTCGATTGCCGAGGGCGAGAACCCGCGGTCCATCGAATTGAAGCTCCAGGGCTTCATGGATTGATGGGAATGAGCATTTGCCTCTCTGTAGGAGCGAGCTTGCTCGCGAAGGTCGTGAACGATAACGCGGGTTTACCGGTTAAACGCGGCGTTCTCGGGTTTTTCGCGAGTAAGCTCACTCCTGCAGGTGATTCCTTTTTTGGAGGTGATCGCCTGTGAGCCGTCGCCGCCGCGAGCCTGAAGAACACGTCAACCATGAGCGCTGGCTGGTGTCCTACGCCGACTTCATCACGCTGCTGTTCGCGTTTTTCGTGGTGATGTACTCCATCTCATCGATCAACGAAGGCAAATACAAGGTTATTTCCGAAGCGTTGGTGGGGGTGTTCAGCGACTCGGACCGTGCGCTCAAGCCGATTCCCATCGGTGACGAGCGACCCAGGACCGTGACCCCGGCCAAGCCTCTGGTCAAGGACAGCGATGAAACCGACGCTGGCATCAGTGGTGCCAGCGACCCGCTGAAAAGCATTGCCGACGACATCAGCGCAGCGTTTGGCGACCTCATCAGCTCCAACCAGATGACCGTGCGCGGCAACGAGTTGTGGGTCGAGATCGAACTCAACTCCAGCCTCTTGTTCGCCAGTGCCGATGCCATGCCCAGCGACCAGGCCTTCACCATCATCGACAAGGTGGCGGCGATCTTGAAACCCTTCGACAACCCGATCCACGTCGAGGGCTTTACCGATAACCTGCCCATCCGCACGGCGCAGTACCCCACCAACTGGGAGCTGTCGTCGGCACGTTCGGCAAGCATTGTCCGCATGCTGGCGATGCAAGGCGTAAACCCCGGGCGTCTGGCGTCGGTGGGTTATGGCGAGTTCCAGCCGGTGGCCAATAACGCCACCGTGGAAGGGCGTGCGCGCAACCGGCGAGTGGTGTTGGTGGTGTCGCGCAACCTCGATGTGCGCCGCAGCCTGACCGGCACCGGTACTGCCAATGCGCGACCGGATGCCGCATTGAAACGGGCTGGCACACAAACTGCACCGCCCCCCGTAAAGCCGCTGGTACGTGAGAGCGCCGTCAATTCTCCGTCACCGGTTCTATAACCCGTCCTATTTCTCGGTCGAGCCAACGCCAGCCGGGAGGAACAATCCGAATGAGAGTCTGGGCAGTTGCCAATCAAAAGGGTGGAGTCGGCAAGACCACCACTTCCATCGCCTTAGCCGGCTTGCTGGCCGAGGCGGGCAAGCGTGTGGTCGTGGTTGACCTCGACCCCCACGGCTCCATGACCAGCTATTTCGGCTACGACCCGGATGCGCTGGAGCACAGCGGCTACGACCTGTTTCTGCACAAGGGCAGCGTGCCCGACGGCTTGCCCGGGCAACTGCTGCTGCCCACCAGCAACGAGGCGATTTCCCTGTTGCCTTCCAGTACCGCCCTGGCCACCCTTGAGCGCCAGTCGCCGGGGCAGAACGGCCTGGGCCTGGTGATTGCCAAGAGCCTGGCGCAACTGTGGAAAGAGTTCGACTACGCGATCATCGACAGCCCGCCGCTACTGGGTGTGCTGATGGTCAACGCCTTGGCGGCCAGCCAGCAATTGGTGATTCCGGTGCAGACCGAACACCTGGCGGTCAAAGGCCTGGAGCGGATGATCAGTACCCTGGCGATGATCAACCGTTCGCGCAAACAGACGCTGGCGTTCAGCATTGTCCCCACTTTGTTCGACCGCCGCACCCAGGCGTCCCTCGGCACCTTGCGCGTGTTGCGCGATGCCTATCCTGAGACCATCTGGCAAGGCTACATTCCGGTGGACACGCGTCTGCGGGATGCCAGCCGAGCGGGGTTGGCGCCGTCGCAGTTCGACGGTAAAAGCCGTGCCGTGCTGGCGTATCGGGCGTTGCTCAAGCACCTGTTGTCCCAGCAGCTTGTGGCGCAGGTGGCATGATGATGACTGTGCATTCAAGTCTGCGGGCCCCCAGGCCGATAACCTTTGCATACACGGTGACCGGGGCCTGCGCGTGGGCATACAGATGAGTCGTCCTGTCGATCTCAAGAGCCGGCCGCAGTTGGCGCTGGAGTCCTACCTGGACGCCTTGCTGCAGGACGCGACCGAGGAGCAACTGCCGGAGCCGATCCTGGTTCTGGATGAAGTGATTGAGCCAGAAAACACGTTGGACGAGTTTCAGTTGGCGGTACTGGAAGAGCAGGTCCGTGATGCGCGGGTAGTGATACCGGCCCGGGAACCTGTTCAATCTGGAGCACTGGCTGCACCTGTGGTGGTCGAGCCCGTGGTGGACGTTCACCTGCCGCCGAGCATCACGCCGCCACCGGTGGAGCGTGACGGTCGCCCTGTGTGGGCAGCCGAGCCATTTGAATGCCTGCTGTTCGACGTGGCCGGGCTGACCCTGGCTGTGCCGCTGGTGTGCCTGGGCTCGATCTACTCCCTGCAAGGCCAGGAGTTGACGCCGCTGTTTGGCCAGCCCGAATGGTTCCTCGGGATCCTGCCGAGCCAGCAGGGCAACTTGAAGGTGCTCGACACCGCGCGCTGGGTCATGCCCGAGCGTTATCGCAATGATCTGCGCCAGGGCCTGCAATACGTGATCTCGGTCCAGGGCTACGAGTGGGGGTTGGCAGTGCATCAAGTCAGCCGCTCGTTGCGCCTGGACCCCAACCAAATCAAATGGCGCAGCCACCGTGGCCAACGGCCGTGGCTGGCGGGCACCGTGATCGAACACATGTGCGCCTTGTTGGATGTTGCCGAACTGGCGGAGCTGATAGCCAGTGGCGCAGTAAAAGATAGGCCGCTTAACCAACGTACTTGAACAAGAGTGAGCAACACCTTTGTGCTGCTTAGAGAGAACACACACCGTTTGCAACGGTTTTTGAAGGGGTCAGGGGTATGAACAAGTCAGCGTCCGCACAAAGTCTGGATGATCCAATCCTGCAATGGGTGACCTTCAAACTGGACAACGAGTCCTACGGCATCAACGTGATGCGCGTGCAGGAAGTGCTGCGCTACACCGAAATTGCCCCGGTACCGGGCGCGCCGAGCTACGTGCTGGGTATCATCAACCTGCGCGGTAATGTCGTTACCGTGATCGACACCCGCCAGCGTTTTGGCCTGGTGCCGACCGAAGTCAACGACAACACTCGCATCGTGATCATCGAAGCCGACAGGCAAGTGGTCGGGATCATGGTCGACAGCGTGGCCGAAGTGGTTTACTTGCGCCAATCGGAAGTCGAGACAGCGCCGAACGTCGGCAATGAAGAGTCGGCCAAGTTCATCCAGGGCGTGTGCAACAAGAACGGCGAACTGCTGATTCTGGTTGAGATGGACAAGATGATGAGCGAAGAAGAATGGCTGGATGTGGAGAATATCTGATTGATTCTTGAGCTGGCGGTGATCGTCCTGGCCATCCTGTGGCTCGGGACCCTGGGCTTTTTGCTGCGCTACATGCGCCAGCAGCGCGTATTGGCCCTGCAACAGGCCGAGCGTGATGCGGTGCATGACCGGCGCATCGTGGAGTTGGCCAAGCGGGTCGACCATTACCAGCAGAGTGCGGTGCGGGTTGGGGACGATGTGCACGAACTGCGCTCGATCCTGACGCCCTTGCCGGACAAACTGGCGGCGCTTGAACAGCGGGACCCCTCGAACCTGTCCTTTGCCCAGGCGGCCAAGCTGGTGGGCATGGGCGCCACGGTGGATGAGCTGACGCAGTCTTGTGGGTTGACCCAGGCTGAGGCGCAGTTGATGAGCAAGTTGCACAAGAGCAGTTGAGAGCTGCGAGCTTGAAGCCTACAGCTCGCCTCTGCTGCCCCTCTGCGTCACATCCCGCTCCATCGGCCCTGCATCAGGGTCGTACCCCACCGGAAATTTGCCCTTTAACGTCCATGCAAACGCAATGATCTCGGCGATGGTCCGGTACAACTCTTGCGGAATACTGTCGCCCAGTTCCATGCGTGCCAGTAATTTGACCAGCTCGGGGTTTTCATAAATCGGCACTTCATGTTCCCGTGCCAGTTTCAGGATGGCTTCGGCCAGGGCGTCGTCGCCCTTGGCGGTCAGGGTCGGGGCTGCTTGGCCGTCGTATTTGAGGGCGATGGCCTGGCGGGGCAGGTTGGGAGTTTTCATGCGGTTTCATCCACCCAGCGTTGATCAAGCCCGGTTTTCGGACCCTGGGGCGGTGAGCCAAGGTGGCAATCCAGGTCGCCGACGTTGAGCCCCGAGGCTACCAGGCGTTCGCGCAGGTTGCCCAAGTGGCTTTCGATCAGGCTGGCGGTGTAGGGGCGGGTGGCCCACAGCTGGCTGGAGAGTTTGCCCTGGCTCAATTGCGCCTGGACCTGCAATGGCCCCAGGGGCTCCATGTCGAAGGCCAGGTCTACGCGCCAAAGCATTTGCCTGGGTTCCTTGTTGGTCTTGTGTTCGGGTTGCTCTTTGTCCGGCGCAGGTTCTTCGCGCTGGAACTTGACTTGAAGCGGCACAATGTCTTGCAAGGTGCGCATCGGGATTTCCAGTTGCCAGGTAGTCAGCAGTTTGCCGTCGGCGGTGGTGCCGGTTTGTTCCAGGCTCGATAACTGATGGCTTTGCAGTCGGGAAATGGCCCCGGCGGCCAGGCGCAGCAGGTTTTCCAGGCTGCTTTCGCCTTCCAGGCGCTGCATCAGTCGCTCCGGCAAGGGGAAGGCGGCGGGCGTGGTGCGGGCGCCGACCTGGCCGAGGGTGCCCAACGGGCTACGTACGAAGTTGGGGAGCACCTGGGCCAGGGTGTTGGCGGCGAGAATGGCATTGAGGTTGGTCGCCGGGGGCAAGGTGGGCAGCAATTGCGCCACCAGACGCAGCAGGCTGCCTTTCATGTCGGGTGGCGCAAGCAGCGGGTTTTGCCCTGCCAGCAGCTTGGCTTCGAGGAATACGCCGCTGTTTTGCAGCGATTGGGCCAGGCCCTTGGGGGTGGTGACTTGCGCCAGGTCTGGCAGGCTTGAGAGCAGGCGTTGCACGGCAGCCCGCAGCTCGGTCGAAGTCTGGTCGCTGGTTGGCAAGCTTTGCAAGGCGTTGAACAAACCCTCCAAAGACCCCTGGCGGCTTTGCTGGGTGGAGAGTTGTTGCGTGATGGCCAACAGCTCCTGACGACCGCTCAATGGCACAAAGCTCAAGGTCTGGGCGTTCTGGACCACGGCGCTGAGCAAACTGCCCACGCGCAACGGTTGCGGGCTCTCGATTGCCAGGGTACTACCGCTCATGGCGCTGTTGAGCACACTCACCAGGGCGCGGTAGAGCGTCGCCTGGCCGGCGCCTTGGGGCAGCGCTTGGGTGGTGATCACCTTGCCCTGCAGCAGGGTACCCACCGGTAATTGGTGGGTATCGATGCGGGTCAGGGTGGCCACCGTGGAGCTGAGGGCTTGTTGCAGGCTGATGGTCAGGTTGCCCGAGGGCGCCTGGCTCACCGCTACATTGCTGCCCAAGGCCAGTGGCTGATTGCTGGAGGCCTGGATCAGGGTCTGGCGTCCCCCTTCGAGGGTCAACTTGAGCAATAACTGAAAGGTGTCGCCGCCTTGCTTGAGGGCCAGCACCTCGGCATTCGCGGTTTTCCCGGGACCAATCAGTCCTGTCTGGGGCTCCAGCAGTTTCAACAGTTCACTCACTGGCGCAGCAGGGCGAGGCGCGGCCGGTGGTGTCGGGGGAAGCACTGGGAGGTTGATGTCACCGGTCATTGCGGGCGCCGTCTCAAGGGAAATTGCCCTCTTTAGAGTAGGGCATCGCATGTATAATGCCGCCCGTCTTCAACGAGAGCGGTTAAAACCGTACAACTATTTGATCCAGCTCTCTAAACTGGCCGTCAAAGCATCTATTCTGCATCTCTTTAACGGCCGCTCCACCGCCGACTTGAACCGTAAAGGCTTCGATCTCTTGACCAGCCCTTTTCTAGAAACCATAGCGCTTACCTGTGAACGCGACCTGCGGATGCTCTTCGAGCACCTTGAGTTGCGTCTGGCGGGCGGCGATATGGTGCAGATCAGTGGGCCCAACGGCAGCGGCAAGACCAGCCTGTTGCGCCTGTTGGCTGGCTTGATGCAGCCGACGGCGGGCGAAGTGCGGCTCAACGGCAAACCCTTGGGCGAACAACGTACCGAGCTTGCCCGCAATCTGGTATGGATCGGTCACGCCGCCGGGATCAAGGACGTACTGACCCCTGAAGAAAACCTCAGTTGGCTTAGTGCGCTGCATCATCCGGCAACTCGCGAGTCAATCTGGCGGGCCTTGGCCGCCGTGGGCCTCAAGGGCTTTGAAGACGTTCCCTGTCATACGTTGTCAGCCGGCCAGCAGCGCCGCGTGGCCCTGGCTCGCCTGTATCTGGAGGGTCCACCATTGTGGATTCTCGACGAACCCTTCACGGCTCTTGATAAGCAAGGCGTTGCCCAGTTTGAAGAACACCTGGCGGCTCATTGCGAGCAGGGCGGCATGGTGGTTCTTACCACCCACCACACCCTGGCCCGCATGCCAGCCGGTTACCGTGATCTCGATCTGGGCCGGTGGTCGGTATGAGTGTGTTTGCCTTGCTGGTCGCCCGTGAAGCGCGGTTGTTGTGCCGGCGCCCGGCCGAATTGGCCAACCCCCTGGTGTTCTTTGCAATTGTGATCGCCTTGTTCCCGTTGGCGGTGGGCCCCGAGACTAAACTGTTGCAAACCTTGTCGCCGGGACTGGTCTGGGTGGCGGCCCTTTTGTCCGTCCTGCTCTCGCTGGACGGGCTGTTTCGCAGTGATTTCGAAGACGGTTCCCTTGAGCAGTGGGTCCTTTCGTCGCACCCCCTGCCTCTTCTGGTTCTGGCCAAGGTGCTGGCACACTGGGCGTTTTCCGGCCTGGCGCTGGTATTGCTCGCGCCACTGCTGGCGATGATGCTGGGGTTGCCCGCCGAGTGCTTGCCGGTGTTGCTCCTGTCATTATTGCTGGGCACACCGGTGCTCAGTTTGTTGGGGGCCGTGGGGGCGGCACTGACGGTTGGCTTGAAGCGGGGTGGCCTGTTACTGGCGCTGTTGATTCTGCCTTTGTATATCCCGGTATTGATTCTGGGCAGCGGCGCTTTGCAAGCCGCGCTGCAGGGCATGCCGGCGACGGGTTACCTGTTGTGGCTTGGCAGCCTGGCCGCCCTGGCGGTAACCCTGACACCCTTTGCTATAGCGGCTGGCCTGAAGATCAGCGTCGGCGAATAATGAGGTCTGGTTAAGCGTTTTAACCAGTAAAGACCCTTGGTTCTTTGCAATGTCGAAGAACACCGTGATGGAAACAGCAATGAACTGGACCTGGTTTCACAAGCTCGGCTCGCCCAAGTGGTTCTATGGCATCAGTGGCAAACTGCTGCCGTGGTTGAGTATCGCCGCCGTTTTGCTGATCGGCATCGGCCTGGTCTGGGGGCTGGCCTTCGCGCCGCCGGACTACCAGCAAGGCAACAGCTTTCGCATCATCTACATCCACGTTCCTGCCGCGATGCTGGCCCAGTCCTGCTACGTGATGCTGGCGGTGTGCGGCATCGTCGGGCTGGTGTGGAAGATGAAACTGGCCGACGTCGCCCTGCAATGCGCCGCCCCCATTGGCGCCTGGATGACCGCCGTGGCGCTGGTTACCGGGGCCATCTGGGGCAAGCCGACCTGGGGCTCGTGGTGGGTCTGGGACGCGCGACTAACGTCGATGCTGATTCTGCTGTTCCTGTACTTCGGTCTTATTGCGCTGGGCAACGCCATCAGCAACCGTGACAGCGCTGCCAAGGCCTGTGCGGTGTTGGCGATTGTCGGTGTAATCAACATCCCGATCATCAAATACTCCGTGGAGTGGTGGAACACCCTGCATCAGGGCGCAACCTTCACCCTCACCGAAAAACCGGCGATGCCCGTACAAATGTGGGCGCCGCTGCTGTTGATGGTACTGGGGTTCTACTGCTTCTTCGGCGCTGTGTTGCTGATGCGCATGCGCCTCGAAGTGCTCAAGCGCGAAGCCCGCGCCAGTTGGGTCAAGGCCGAAGTACAAACCAGCCTGGGAGCCCGTGGATGAGTTTTGCCTCTTTCAGTGATTTTCTCGCCATGGGCCATCATGGCCTGTATGTCTGGACGGCCTATGGCATCTGCCTGGCGGTGCTGGCGCTCAACGTTGCTGCGCCGATCCTGGCCCGCAAGCGTTACCTGCAACAAGAGGCGCGTCGTCTGCGCCGGGAGACCGATAAGTGAATCCGCTGCGTAGAAAGCGCCTGTTAATCATCCTGGCCATCATGGCTGGCGTTGGCATTGCCGTGACCCTGGCCTTGAGTGCCCTGCGGGAGAACATCAACCTGTTCTACACCCCGACCCAGATCGCCAATGGCGAAGCGCCGCTGGACACGCGGATTCGTGCGGGCGGCATGGTCGAAGCCGGCTCCTTGAAACGCTCCGGTGATTCCCTGGACGTGACCTTTGTGGTCACCGACTTCAACAAGTCCGTGACCATCACCTACCGCGGCATCCTCCCGGACCTGTTCCGCGAAGGGCAAGGCATTGTCGCCCTGGGCAAACTCAACGACGACGGCGTAGTGGTGGCCGATGAAGTGTTGGCCAAGCACGACGAGAAATACATGCCGCCGGAAGTGACCAAGGCGCTCAAAGACAGCGGCCAGTCTGGCCCAACTCCAGCCTCAGCTCCTGCCAGGGAGGGCTAAGCGATGACCTCTGCACTGTTTATTCCTGAGCTCGGCCAGTTGGCGATGATCCTCGCCCTGTGCTTTGCCATCGTCCAGGCCATTGTCCCTCTGCTGGGCGCCTGGCGTGGCGACCGTTTGTGGATGAGCCTGGCCCAGCCGGCGGCCTGGGGGCAGTTTGCTTTTCTCGCCTTCGCGTTCGGTTGCCTGACGTACGCGTTCATGATCGACGACTTTTCCGTGGCCTATGTTGCCAACAACTCCAACAGCGCCTTGCCCTGGTACTACAAGTTCAGCGCGGTGTGGGGGGCCCACGAAGGTTCCTTGCTGCTCTGGGCGTTGATCCTCGGTGGCTGGACCTTTGCGGTGTCGGTGTTCTCCCGGCAGCTGCCGCAAGTGATGTTGGCCCGGGTGCTGGCGGTGATGGGCATGATCAGCATCGGCTTCCTGCTGTTTTTGATCATGACCTCCAACCCGTTCGCGCGCATCCTGCCGCAGATCCCGGTGGACGGGCATGACCTCAACCCGCTGTTGCAGGACATTGGCCTGATTGTCCATCCGCCGATGCTTTACATGGGCTATGTCGGCTTCTCCGTGGCCTTCGCCTTCGCCATTGCCGCCTTGCTTGGCGGGCGTCTCGACGCCGCCTGGGCGCGCTGGTCGCGGCCATGGACCATCGTTGCCTGGGCCTTTCTCGGCATTGGCATCACCTTGGGCTCCTGGTGGGCTTACTACGAACTCGGCTGGGGCGGCTGGTGGTTCTGGGACCCGGTGGAGAATGCGTCCTTCATGCCATGGCTGGTGGGCACGGCGTTGATTCACTCGTTGGCCGTCACTGAAAAGCGTGGGGTGTTCAAGAGTTGGACCGTGTTGCTGGCCATTGCGGCGTTCTCCCTGAGCTTGCTGGGCACCTTCCTCGTGCGTTCCGGCGTGTTGACCTCGGTTCATGCCTTTGCATCCGACCCGGAGCGCGGGGTGTTCATCCTGATCTTCCTGCTGTTTGTGGTCGGCAGCTCCCTGGCCTTGTTCGCTCTGCGCGCTCCGGTGGTCAAGAGCCATGTCGGCTTCAACCTCTGGTCCCGGGAAACCCTGCTGCTGGGCAATAACCTGGTGTTGGTCGTAGCGGCGTCGATGATCCTGCTGGGCACTCTGTACCCGCTGGTGCTCGATGCATTGACCGGCGCCAAGCTGTCCGTCGGCCCACCGTACTTCAACGCGTTGTTCATCCCGTTGATGGGCCTGTTGATGGTGGTGATGGCCATTGGCATGCTGGTGCGCTGGAAAGACACCCCGGTGAAATGGCTGCTGAGCATGCTGACTCCGGTGCTGTTGGGCAGTGCCACGTTGGCCGTGGTGGCCGGGATCGCCTATGGCGACTTCAACTGGGCCGTGCTGGCGACCTTTATGCTCGCCGCCTGGGTTCTGCTGGCCGGCATACGCGACATCTTCGACAAGACCCGCCACAAAGGCCTGATCAAGGGCCTGCCGAGCCTGACCCGCAGTTACTGGGGCATGCAGGTGGCGCACATCGGCATCGCCATCTGTGCCCTGGGCGTGGTGCTGTCCAGCCAGAACAGTGCCGAGCGCGACCTGCGCCTGGCGCCTGGCGAGTCGATGGACCTGGCCGGTTATCACTTTATCTTCGAAGGCGCCAAGCACTTTGAAGGGCCAAACTTCACATCCGACAAAGGCACCGTGCGCGTGGTGCGCAACGGCAAGGAAATCGCTGTGCTGCACCCGGAAAAACGCCTGTACACCGTACAGAACTCGATGATGACTGAAGCGGGCATTGATGCCGGGTTCACCCGTGACCTTTACGTTGCCCTGGGCGAACCGTTGGGCGATGGCGCCTGGGCCGTGCGGGTTCATGTCAAACCGTTTGTGCGCTGGATCTGGTTCGGCGGCTTGCTTACCGGTTTTGGCGGTTTGTTGGCGGCGCTGGATCGGCGTTACCGGGTCAAGGTCAAGAGCCGGGTGCGTGAAGCCCTGGGCCTTTCAGGAGCGCCAGTATGAAGCGTTGGTTGATGGTTTTACCGCTGGCCTTGTTCCTGGTGGTGGCCGTGTTCCTGTATCGCGGCCTTTACCTGGACCCTGCCGAGCTGCCGTCAGCGATGATCGGCAAACCGTTCCCGGCGTTTTCCCTGCCGACGGTGCAGGGTGACAAGACCCTGACCCAGGCCGACCTGCAGGGTAAGCCGGCCTTGGTCAACGTCTGGGCTACCTGGTGCATTTCCTGTCGCGTGGAGCATCCGGTGCTCAACAAGCTGGCCGAGAAAGGCGTGGTGATCTACGGCATCAATTACAAGGACGACAATGCAGCGGCCCTGAAGTGGCTGGCGGAGTTTCACAACCCGTACCAGTTGGATATCCGCGATGAGGACGGCAACCTCGGCCTGAATCTCGGCGTCTATGGTGCTCCGGAAACCTTCTTCATCGATGCCAAGGGTGTGATTCGCGACAAGTACGTCGGGGTGATCGACGAAGTGGTCTGGCGTGAACAACTGGCTGCCAAGTACCAGGCGCTGGTGGATGAGGCCAAGCCATGAAGCGTTGGTTAGCCGCCGCTGTATTGGGCCTGTGCATGACCGGCTTGGCCCACGCTGCCATCGACACCTACGAATTTGCCAAAGACGGCGACCGCGAGCGTTTTCGTGAACTGACCAAGGAACTGCGCTGCCCCAAGTGCCAGAACCAGGACATCGCCGACTCCAACGCGCCGATCGCCGCCGACCTGCGCAAAGAGATCTTCCGCATGCTCGGCGAGGGCAAGGACAATCAGCAAATCATCGACTTCATGGTCGATCGCTACGGTGAGTTCGTGCGCTACAAGCCGGCGCTGACCGGCAAGACCGCGCTGCTGTGGTTCGGCCCGGCGGGCCTGTTGCTCGCAGGCGTCGTGGTCATGGCGGTGATTGTGCGTCGCCGCCGCGTCGTGCCGACCGATGGGTCGGACTCGCTATCTGCCTCCGAGCGCCAACGCCTCGACCAACTGCTGGACAAAAATACTGATGATTGATTTCTGGCTCGCAGCAGGGCTGCTACTCCTGGTTGCCTTGAGTTTCTTGTTGATCCCGGTTTTGCGCGGCCGCCGTGCCCAGCGTGAAGAGGATCGCACCGCACTGAACGTGGCGCTCTATCAAGAGCGCGTGGCGGAGTTGCAAACCCAGCAGGACGAAGGTGTGCTCAATACGGCGCAGTTGGATACTGCCCGCGCTGAAGCGGCCCGTGAGTTGCTGGCCGATACCGAAGGCGTGCAAAAACCTCGGGAGTCACGCCTGGGCAAGCCGTTGCCATTGCTGGCAGCCGTGCTTGTCCCGGTGCTGGGTCTTGGCCTGTACCTGCATTTCGGTGCCAGCGACAAAGTTGAACTGACGCGCGAATTTTCCCAGCCGCCGGTGTCCATGGAAGACATGACCCAGCGCCTGGAACGGGCTGCCGCCGCGCAACCGGATGCACCGGAAGGCTTGTACTTCCTGGGGCGGGCCTACATGGCCCAGGACCGTTCAGCAGAGGCGGCGAAAGTCTTCGAACGCGCTGCGGCTCTGGCCGGGCGTCAGCCGGAACTGTTGGGGCAGTGGGCCCAGGCGCAGTATTTTGCCGACAACAAACAATGGTCGCCCAAGGTTCAGGCGTTGACCGATGAGGCGTTGAAGCTGGACCCGAAGGAAGTCACCAGCCTTGGCTTGTTGGGCATCGCAGCCTTTGAAGGCCAGCGTTATCAAGAGGCGATTGATTACTGGAACCGTCTGTTGGCCCAGTTGCCTGAGCAGGACAACTCCCGTGCAGCGCTGCAAGGCGGGATTGACCGGGCGGCCGAGCAGTTGAAAGAGGGCGGTGGTGCAGTGGCGCCAACCAAGGCCGCAGCGTCGCTCAAGGTGCGTGTCGATCTGTCGGCTGAAGTGAAGGCCAAAGCCTTGCCGGGCGACAGCGTGTTCATCTTCGCTCGCGCTGTCAAAGGCCCGCCAGCGCCCTTGGCCGTCAAGCGCCTGACCGTCGCCGACTTGCCGGTAACCGTTGAGCTGGGTGACGCTGATGCAATGATGGCGCAGTTGAAACTGTCCAACTTTCCCGAAGTCCAACTGGTTGCGCGCATATCCCGGGCCGGTCAACCGACCGCTGGCGAGTGGATCGGCCGCAGCCAACCCCTGGCCAGCAGTACCACCACGACGCAGCAACTGACCATCGACAGCCCGGATAAAAAATGAGGAAGTGCCCATGACCGCCATTGCTCGTATCACCCTGCTCAGCCTGGTTTTAGGCTTGAGTGCTTGTGCGGTTCATCGGCCACCGGCCCCTACCGGTCCTACCGGCCCGACCATCCCACCCTCAGGCCCTTCGACCCAGCCGAGCACCAAACCTTCCGGGCCTGTGACGGCGCCGCCCAAGGCACCACCGAGCACCTCCGCCACCTTCGCACCGCCACCTGGGGCTGCCAGTCATTGGGATGGCAGAATGCAGGTGTATGTGTTGGACGAACAGTCGGACACCTTTTACCGCCAGCGCACCTACTATCGCTGGAGCAATGGCTGGAGCCGTTCCATCAGCCCGAACGGGCCATGGGAGGAGACCGACATCCACGGCGTGCCGCCGGGGTTGAGCAAGCAATACGGGCAATGAAAAAAGGCGACCTTCGGGTCGCCTTTTTTGTGCCTGGCTTGGAGTGCGCCGACCAGGCGAGGCGGGACGCGGAGCGTCCCAAGAGGCATTCCCACGCAGAACGTGGAGACGATCAAACTCGCCAACCAATCCCAACCTTTCATCAAACCTTCATCAAATGGTTTTTCTCCGGTCACATGCAAGTCATAGGCCTGACACTTCCCGCGCTTACTGTCGTTTGAACTCAAATACGGCCACGGAAGGCTGTTCAACCAAGACAGAGATGCCTATGACTCTCGCTATCCATGTCGATCATCTGAACAAGACCTTTGCGAAGAAGTCCGCATTGGTCGACCTCGACCTCACCATTCCTTGCGGTGAGATGGTCGCGCTGATTGGCGCTTCCGGTTCCGGCAAGTCCACCTTGTTACGGCATCTCGCGGGCCTGGCCTGTTGCGACAAGAGCAACGGTGGCAGCGTCAAGGTATTGGGCCGGGAGGTGCAGGCGAGCGGGCGGTTGAATGGCCAGGTGCGGCGGTTGCGGGCAGACATTGGTTATATCTTCCAGCAGTTCAACCTGGTCAATCGCCTGAGTGTGATCGACAACGTGCTGCTCGGTTGCCTGGGCCGTATGCCGCGCTGGCGCGGCAACCTCGGGCTGTTCAATGCCGAAGAAAAACAGTACGCCATGGAGTCCCTGGCCCGTGTTGGCCTGGCCGACCTGGCCGCGCAGCGTGCCTCGACCTTGTCCGGTGGCCAGCAACAGCGCGTGGCGATTGCCCGGGCGTTGACCCAGCGTGCCGAAGTGATCCTGGCTGACGAGCCCATCGCCTCCCTGGACCCGGAGTCGGCGCGCAAGGTCATGGAGATCCTTGCCGACATCAATCGCCGCGACGGCAAGACCGTGGTGGTGACCCTGCATCAAGTCGATTACGCCATGCGTTATTGCCCCCGGGCCGTGGCGCTCAAGGGCGGGCGGATTCATTTCGATGGCCAGGCCAGCGCGATGAGCAGCCAGTTTCTCAACGATTTGTACGGTGCCGACGTCGACACCAGCCTGATGTTTGCCGACCAGACCCGCCGCCCCGAAGTGCCCCCTCGGCTGGCCCTGGCTCGCGCTTGAAAACCTCCCACGACCTCTAGGAAGCCATTCCATGTTGAACCGCATCGGTCATGTTTTTCTGTCTGCCGCGCTGTTGGCCTGTGTCGGCTTGGGCAATGCCCAGGCTGCCGACAAGGCCATCAACTTCGGCATCATGTCCACCGAGTCTTCGCAAAACCTCAAGAGCATCTGGCAACCCTTTTTGGACGACATGCACAGCAAGACCGGCCTGACCATCAAGGCCACCTTCGCCTCCGACTACGCCGGCCTGATCCAGGGCATGCGCTTCAACAAGGTCGATGTGGCCTGGCTGGGCAACAAAGCCGCAATAGAAGCAGTGGACCGTTCCAACGGCGAGGTCTTCGCCCAGACCGCTGCCGCCAACGGCTCCGCCGGTTACTGGAGCGTGCTGATCGTACGCAAGGACAGCCCGATCAACTCTGTCGAAGACATGCTCAAGAACGCGAAGAGCCTGACCTTCGGCAACGGTGACCCGAATTCCACCTCGGGCTACCTGGTGCCGGGTTACTACGTGTTCGCCAAGAACAATGTCGACGCCGCCACCGCCTTCAAGCGCACCCTCAACTCCAGCCATGAAGTCAACGCACTGAGCGTGGCCAAAGGGCAGTTGGATGTTGCGACCTTCAACACCGAAAGCTGGGACCGCCTGGAAGTCACCCAGCCGGACAAGGCTGCGCTGCTCAAGGAGATCTGGAAGTCGCCGCTGATCCCTGCCGACCCGTTGGTGTGGAGCAAGGCCCTGAGTGAAAGCGAGAAAACCAAGATCCGCGACTTCATCTTCAACTACGGCAACACCGATGAAGAGAAGACCGTGCTGAAGAACATGCAACTGGGCAAGTTCCTCGCTTCCAGTGATGACCAACTGTTGCCGATCCGCCAGTTGGAACTGTTCAAGCAGCGCACCACCATCAGCGCCGACGAGAAGTTGGCGGCCGCCGACAAGGCGAAGAAGCTCGCCGACATCGACGCCGACCTCGCCAAGCTGCAGCAACGCCTCACCGAACTGGACAAGAAGACCGCCGCTAACGGCTGACGCCAGGCGACTGCGGAATCTGTAGGAGCGAACTCGCTCGCGAAAAACGCAAGAGCACCGCGTTTCTACAGGTTCCCCGCGTCATCGTTAACGACCTTCACGAGCAAGTTCGCTCCTACATTGAGAGGGATTCATGACCACTCTGCACGCTGAAGCCGTCGGCAAGCGTACCTGGCCACAATACTTTGGTTGGGGCCTGTTCCTGGTGTTGCTGGCCTGGGCCTGGCACGGCGCCGAAATGAACCCGCTGGCGCTGTACCGCGACTCCGCAAACATGGCGACCTTTGCCGCTGACTTCTTCCCGCCCGACTTCCACGAATGGCGCTCCTACCTCAAGGAAATGCTCGTTACCGTGCAAATTGCCCTCTGGGGCACGGTGCTGGCGATTGTCTGCTCGGTGCCGCTGGGCATTCTCTGTGCCGACAACATCACCCCGTGGTGGGTCCACCAGCCGCTGCGCCGGGTGATGGATGCCTTCCGCTCGATCAACGAAATGGTGTTCGCCATGTTGTTTGTGGTGGCAGTCGGCCTGGGTCCGTTTGCCGGTGTCTTGGCGCTATGGATCAGCACCACCGGTGTGCTCGCCAAGCTGTTTGCCGAGGCCGTCGAGGCCATCGATCCAGGCCCGGTTGAAGGTGTACGCGCCACCGGTGCCAGTGCTTTGCAGGAAGTGATCTACGGCGTGATCCCGCAAGTGATGCCGCTGTGGGTCTCCTACGCGCTCTACCGTTTAGAGGCCAACGTGCGCTCGGCGACGGTGGTGGGGATGGTGGGCGCTGGCGGTATCGGCGTGATCCTGTGGGAGAACATCCGCGCTTTCCAGTTCACCCAGACCTGCGCGGTGCTACTGGTGATCATCGTGGTGGTCAGCCTGATCGACGTGCTGTCCCAACGCCTGCGCAAGCAGTTCATCTGACATCGGAGGGGTGCCCCAAGGCGCTTTTTTTTAAGCATGCAGTTGTCTAGACAAGATGAGCCAGTGTACCGCGAACTCGCGGATATCCTGCGCCGCGAACTGAGCAGCTACCAGGCCGGGGACTTCCTGCCGGGGGAGGTGCAGTTGGCCGAGCGTTTCGGCGTCAACCGTCACACCCTGCGCCGCGCCATTGATGAGTTGGTGTTCGAAGGCAGCCTGTTGCGCTTGCAGGGCAAGGGCACTCAGGTACTGGACCGGCCGCTGATTTACCCGATGGGCGCCGACACCGCCTACAGCCAATCACTGTCGGCCCAGGGCCATGGGGTGGAGGCGGTGTTGCTCAAGCGCCGTTACTGCTACGCCAGCCGTGAAGAGGCAGGGCACCTGGGCATTGCCGAGATGGCGCCGATGATCGAGCTGCAAACACTACGCAAGCTCGACCACCAGCCCGTGAGCCTGATCCGCCATCGTTACTGCGCCAGCCATGCGTCGTTGCTGGCGGACTATGCCGGCGGCTCCCTGCGCCAGTACCTGCGCGAACGGAACCTGCCGTTGACCCGCACCCTGAGCCTGATTGGCGCCCGTTTACCCAACCGTGACGAAGCCGCGCTGCTGATGATGCCTCGGCATTTGCCGGCGCTGACCGTGTTCACCCTTTCCCGCGATCGCGATGGCCGCCCGGTGGAGCTGGCGCAGTCCACCAGCCGTTCAGATCGTTTCCAGTATCAGGTACTGACCTGATGGAGAGCTTGATGCAGACCCCGATGAGCCTGTCCCCACGTCAACACTGGATCGGTGTGCTCGCCCGCGCCCTTCGCAGTGAAATCCTGCCCTTTGAGGCGGCCCTGCGCGATGCGGATTATCAACTGATCCGTGCCCCGGAAATCGGCATGACCTTGGTGCGTGGCCGCATGGGCGGCAATGGCGCGCCGTTCAACGTCGGTGAAATGAGCGTCACCCGTTGCGTGGTGCGCCTGGCCGATGGCCGCACCGGCTACAGCTACCTGGCGGGTCGCGACAAGGATCACGCCGAACTGGCCGCCTTGGCCGACGCCCACCTGCAAGACGCGCAACCGAGCGTGTGGCTCAGCGATTTGATCACCACGTTGGCCACGGCCCAGGCCACGCGCCAAGCACAAAAAGCGGCTGAAACCGCCGCCACCAAGGTGGAGTTCTTCACCTTGGTACGAGGAGAAAACTGATGAATGCACAGCTGTTGCAACCGGCTTTTGTCGACCCGGTGCTGGATGCCCAGCGGGGTTTTCGTGCGGCCCTCAAGGCGCTCGCCGAACCCGGCCTGATCCAACATTTACCGTCGGCACCGCGTCTTGATGGCCTGGCACCTGCGACTTATGCCTTGTGCCTGGCGTTGCTGGATGTCGACACGCCGCTATGGCTGGCACCGTCCTTCGACACACCGCTGATTCGCGCCAACCTGGCCTTTCACTGTGGTTGCCCGCTGACCACACGCCGGGAGGAAGCGGTATTCGCCTTGCTCGATGAACAGGACCTGCCGGACCTCGGCGGCTTCGATCATGGCAACGACCGTTACCCGGACCAGTCCTGCACCTTGTTGGTCCAGTTGAGCGATTTGCAAACCGGGCCGACCTTGAGCTGGCGGGGGCCGGGCATCGAGGCCCAGCGCCAGGTCAATTTGCCGGTGAGTGGGGCCTTCTGGCTGCAACGTCAACACCGCGAAGCCTTCCCCCGCGGCCTGGATGTGCTGTTCGCTGCCGGCCACCATCTGATTGGCTTGCCGCGCAGTACGCGAATCACAGAGGAGTTTGCCTGATGTACGTAGCCGTCAAAGGTGGCGAACAGGCCATCGACAATGCCCACTGCCTGCTGGCGAAAAAACGCCGGGGCGATACCGCCATTCCCGAACTGAGCGTCGAACAGATCCGTCAGCAATTGCCTCTCGCTGTCGCGCGGGTGATGAGCGAAGGCTCGCTGTACGACGAAGAGTTGGCCGCGCTGGCCATCAAGCAAGCGGCGGGGGATCTGGTGGAGGCGATCTTCCTGCTACGGGCCTACCGCACGACGTTGCCGCGCTTTAGCCCGAGCCTGCCGATCGATACCGCGCAGATGGCGCTGAGCCGGCGTTTGTCTGCGACTTTCAAGGATGTACCCGGCGGCCAACTGCTGGGCCCGACCTTTGATTACACCCATCGCCTGCTGGATTTTGCACTGCTGGCCGAGGGTGAGTATCCGGGGCCGCAGGCCAACCCGCAGGCCAGCCTTGAAGCGTGTCCGCGGGTGCTGGGTTTGTTGGCCAAGGAAGGTTTGATCAAGAGCGAGGCCGACGACACCGGCACCGTCGCCGACATCACTCGCGACCCGCTGGAATACCCTGCCAGCCGCGCCGAACGCCTGCAAGCGTTGGCTCGGGGCGATGAAGGGTTTCTGCTGGCGCTGGGTTATTCGACCCAACGCGGATACGGGCGTAACCACCCGTTTGCCGGTGAGATTCGCATTGGCGAGGTCGAGGTGTGGATCGACCCCGAAGAGCTGGGATTTCCCATTTGCCTGGGCAGTATCGAAGTCTCCGAATGCGAGATGGTCAACCAGTTCGTCGGTTCGGCCACGGAGTTGGCGCAGTTTACCCGTGGTTACGGCTTGGCGTTCGGGCATGCCGAGCGCAAGGCGATGGGCATGGCGTTGGTGGACCGTTCACTGCGGGCCGAGGAGTACAACGAAGAGATCGTCTCACCGGCCCAGCGTGAAGAGTTCGTGCTGGCCCATTGCGACAACGTCGAGGCCGCCGGCTTTGTCTCACACCTCAAGTTGCCTCACTACGTCGATTTCCAGTCCGAGCTGGAACTGATCCGCAAACTGCGCCAACCGGCTGAGGGCAACCGCCATGAATGACCTGACCCAGACGCCTGCGCGCGACCCAGCCTACAACTTCGCATACCTTGATGAGCAGACCAAGCGCATGATCCGCCGTGCCTTGCTCAAGGCGGTGGCGATCCCCGGCTACCAGGTGCCGTTTGGTGGGCGCGAGATGCCGTTGCCTTACGGTTGGGGTACCGGCGGCATGCAATTGACCGCAGCGATTCTCGGTGCCGACGATGTGCTCAAGGTCATTGACCAGGGCGCTGATGACACCACCAACGCGGTGTCGATCCGCCGTTTTTTTGCGCGCACCGCCGGTGTCGCCACCACCGAAAGCACCCCCGATGCGACGGTAATCCAGACGCGTCACCGTATTCCGGAAACCCCGTTGCAGGCTGACCAGATCCTGGTCTACCAGGTGCCGATCCCCGAGCCGCTACGCTTTATCGAACCCTCGGAAACCGAGACCCGCACCATGCACGCCCTCAACGATTATGGGGTGATGCACGTAAAACTTTATGAAGACATCGCCACCTTTGGCCATATCGCCACCGCCTACGCCTACCCGGTAACAGTCGACGAGCGCTACGTGATGGATCCCTCGCCGATCCCCAAGTTCGACAACCCGAAACTCGACATGAGCCCGGCGCTGATGCTGTTCGGTGCCGGTCGCGAAAAGCGTCTGTACGCGGTACCGCCGTTTACCCGGGTCACCAGCCTGGATTTTGAAGACCACCCGTTCGAAGTGCAGAAGTGGCAGCACAGTTGCGCCATTTGCGGCAGCCGCGAGTCGTTCCTCGATGAGCTGATTCTCGACGATGCCGGTACCCAGAGTTTTGTCTGTTCCGACACCTGGTATTGCGCCCAGCGGGTCAAGGAGAGCAACCAATGATCCAGTCCCTGATGAAACAACTACCCGTGAGTGTGCCCGTCGAACCGTTGTTGCAAGTACGCGACCTGTCCCTGCTGTACGGCCCGGAGAAGGGCTGCCAGGGCGTGAGCTTCGACCTGTATCCCGGCGAAGTGCTGGGGATTGTCGGTGAGTCCGGCTCGGGCAAGTCCACCTTGCTTTCGTTGTTGAGCGGGCGCTTGCCGCCCCAGGCTGGCAGCATCAGCTATCGCGGCAAGGACCAGCAATGGCTGGACCTATACAGCGCCAGTGAAGCGCAGCGCCGCACCTTGCTGCGTACCGAATGGGGCTTCGTCGAGCAGAACCCGCGGGACGGCTTGCGCATGGGGGTTTCCGCCGGCGCCAATATTGGCGAACGGTTGATGGCGCAAGGCGTACGCAACTACCAGCAACTCCGCGGCGCGGGACTTGATTGGCTGAACCAGGTGGAAATCGACCCGCTGCGCATCGACGACTTGCCCCGGACCTTTTCCGGCGGCATGCAACAGCGCCTGCAAATTGCCCGCAACCTCGTATCGAGCCCGCGCCTAGTGTTTATGGATGAGCCCACCGGTGGACTCGACGTTTCGGTGCAAGCACGTTTGCTCGACCTGTTGCGCGGCCTGGTGCGTGAACTGGACCTGGCGGTGGTGATCGTCACCCACGACCTGGCCGTCGCACGTCTGCTGGCTGACCGCTTGATGGTGATGCGCCGCTCACGGGTGGTGGAAACCGGGCTCACGGATCAGATCCTTGACGATCCACAGCACCCTTACTCTCAACTGCTGGTGTCTTCGGTACTGCAGCCATGATGAATGCCCTGATCGAAGTTCGTGACCTCTCGAAAACCTTCACCTTGCACCAACAGCACGGTGTGGTACTCAACGTACTGCAGGGGGTGGAATTCAGCGTGCAGGGCGGTGAGTGCCTGGTACTGCATGGCCAGTCCGGCGCCGGTAAAAGCACCTTGCTGCGTACCTTGTACGGTAACTATTTACCGGCTGGCGGCAGCATTCGTGTGCAGCATGCCGGGGCCTGGCTGGAACTGGTGGGCGCCGAGCCACGGGACATTCTCCAGGTGCGCCAGCAGACCTTGGGCTACGTCAGCCAGTTTCTGCGAGTAATCCCTCGGGTGGCTTGCCTGGACGTGGTGATGGAGCCTGCCCTGGCCCGTGGTTGGTCCAAGGCGCTGGCGCGTTCCCGTGCCGAACTGTTGCTCAGCCGCCTGAATATTCCTGAACGCCTCTGGCAACTGGCGCCAGGCACCTTCTCCGGTGGCGAGCAGCAGCGGGTCAATATCGCTCGCGGGTTCATGGTGGATTGGCCGGTGATGCTGCTGGACGAACCCACCGCCTCCCTGGACGACAACAATCGCCACGTTGTTTTGGAACTGATGAACGAAGCCAAGGCCGGTGGCGCCGCGCTGATCGGTATCTTCCACGACCGCACCGCCCGTGAAACCGTCGCCGACCGTCATTTCGACATGACGCCCACTGCCGTCGCCGAAGAGGAATACGCCCATGCCCGCTGAACAGATCCTCAGCAATGCCCAAGTGGTCACCGCTGATCGTGTCTTCACCGGTGCAGTGGTGTTGCGCGACGGGCTGATCGTCGATATCGCCGAGGGCCGCAGCCAGTTGCCTCAAGCCCAGGACCTGTGCGGTGATTTCCTGCTGCCGGGCCTGGTGGAATTGCACACCGACAACCTGGAAAAACACATGACTCCGCGCCCCGGCGTGGACTGGCCGTCGACCTCGGCGGTGCTCAGCCATGATGCGCAAATCATCGCTGCCGGGATCACCACGGTGTTCGATGCGGTGTCCATCGGTGACGTCAATCCCAAGGGCAACCGCATGCAGAAACTGCCGGGCATGCTCAATGCCATCGCCGCTGCCGAAGTCGCCGGCCTGACTCGCGCCGAACACCGCCTGCACCTGCGTTGCGAACTGTGCCACCCCGATACCCTGAGTGTGTTCCGCGACCTGGTGGAAAACCCGCTGGTGCAACTGGTATCGGTGATGGACCACTCGCCGGGCCAGCGCCAGTTTGTGCTGGAATCCAAGTACCGTGAGTACTACATGGGCAAGTACCACTTGAACGATGAAACCATGGACGCCTTTATCGTGCTGCAAAAGGCCAACTCCAGGGCATATAGCGACCGTTATCGCGCCGCCATCGTTGAACATTGCCTGGCCCGTGGCCTGTCGGTGGCCAGTCATGATGATGCGACCCTGGCGCATGTCGAGGAATCGGCGCGGTATGGCATGACCATTGCCGAATTCCCGACCACCCTGGAAGCCGCGCGTGGCTGCCGGCAATTGAACATGAAAGTTTTGATGGGCGCGCCGAACGTGGTGCGTGGCGGGTCCCACTCGGGTAATGTGGCCGCCGCTGGCCTGGCTGCCGAGGGTTTGCTGGATATACTTTCCAGTGACTACTACCCGGCGAGCCTGCTGCAAGCGGCCTTTACCCTGGCAGCACAGGACAACGGCTGCGATTTGCCCCAGGCGGTCAAGATGATCAGCCTGGCCCCTGCGCGAGCGGCGGGCTTGAGCGATCGCGGCGAAATTGCCTGCGGCCTGCGGGCGGACTTGGTGCAGGCCAGGAGCCAGGACGGGCTGCCAGTGGTCCAACAAGTCTGGCGACAAGCGAAGAGGGTGTTTTGATGGCGGGCAGGTTGATCTATCTCATCGGACCATCGGGTTCGGGCAAGGACAGCCTGTTGGATGCCGCGCGTGCGCGCTTGGCCGAACGCGGCTGCCGCATTGTGCGGCGGGTCATCACCCGCTCGCCGGAATCGGTGGGTGAGGCGGCCCAAGGTGTCAGCCCTGGGCAATTTGCAGTGATGGACGCCGAGGGTGCGTTTGCCCTCAGTTGGCAGGCCAACGGGCTGTCCTACGGTATTCCACGGGAAATCGACGATTGGCTGGCGGCGGGGGAGGACGTATTGGTCAATGGCTCCCGTGGGCATCTGGCGCAAACCCGGCTGCGCTATCCGAGGCTGCTGGTACTGTTGCTGACCGTCGAGCAGGCGGTGTTGCGCCAGCGCTTGCTGGCGCGGGGCCGCGAATCCCTGGCCGATATCGACGAGCGCCTGGCGCGTAACGCACGGTTCAGCGAAAGCCTGGCTTCGGCGCCGGGGGTGTTCCTGCTCGACAACTCCGGCCCGCTGGAGCGCACGGTCGAGCGCCTGCTGGGCTGCCTGGACGGGCAATCTGCATGCGCCTGACCCTGCTGGGCACCGGCGACGCCCGCCAAGTCCCTGTCTACGGGTGCGACTGCGCCGCCTGCACGCTGGCCCGCAGTAATGCGAGCCTGCGTCGCTTGCCTTGCAGCGCACTGATTGAATGCGGCGATCAGCGTTGGCTGATCGACAGTGGCTTGCCAGACCTCACCGAACGCTTCCCGCCACGCAGCTTCAGCGGTATTTTGCAGACCCATTACCACGCCGATCATGCCCAAGGCCTGCTGCATTTGCGCTGGGGCCATGGCCTGGTCATTCCGGTCCACGGTCCAGTGGATCCGCAAGGACTGTCCGATCTCTACAAACACCCGGGCATCCTCGATTTCAGCCAGCCCTTTGCTGCGTTCGAAACCAGGCACTTTGGCGAACTGGCCGTCACCGCGCTGCCACTGCAACATTCCAAACCCACTTTCGGCTATCTGCTGGAAGGGCAAGGGCGACGCATCGCCTACCTGACCGACACCACAGGCCTGCCCCCGGCTACCCTCGACTGGTTGCAGCGTGAAGCGCTCAACGTGCTGGTCATCGACTGCTCAATGCCGCCGCAACCGCAACCACCGCGTAACCACAATGACCTGACACTGGCGTTGCGCTGCATAGAAGACGCAGGCGCCGAGCTTGGCGTGCTGACCCATGTGGGGCATACGCTGGATGCATGGTTGCTGGAGCACCGTCGGGAGTTGCCGCAGCATGTGACGGTGGGGTGGGACGGGCGAGTGATATAGCCGCAGGCAACTGTTTTTTTTGTGCGAAAAGCACTTTGGCGAAAGTGGTAAATGTGAGCGGGAGTTGTTGGTTTCTCTATGTTTGCAGAGAGAATGTTTTCGGGTTTTTTAATGATCTTAAATTTCTCTGTGCATAAGCTTATTTGGGTGGGGTATATAGTTGCCTTGTGTGTTTCTGGTTTTTTTGCGAAAGTTTATTTGTGGATTTTTATAGGGCTTTTAATGAGGGTAGATGTTTGTAGTTTTGTTTTTTTTCTTAAAAATCAGTTGGATGTTTTTTTGTCGCGAGTGTATTTATTTCATTGTTTAAATTGAAGATTTATTTTGTTTTGTTGGTCGCTTGAGGAACTCGTAAAGCCTGATTCACTAGAAACTAAATACAGGTTGGTATGGCTTTTATCGTATGCAAGATTAAGTGGGGTGGGTAATTTTTGGCGGTGAGCTGGCGCATGTGCAATGGCTTATATGGGCTGAAATTAACCGACTCAATTAGTCAGTGCACTCGGAGAGCATCTCATGAACGAAATAGTTAAACGCGACCCACTCCCTTCGGCATATGCAGATAGAAACTGCCAGGATAACCCTTGGTTTTTCCGAGGTTCGGCACTCGGTTATGGCAAGCGCTCGTTCACCACAGAGCAGGCAGCCACTCACCTTACGCGCAATAACTCGCGGTTTTACGACCGTGATGGTGACAATAAGATAGACGTGTCCTTCAAGTTGAATGAGTTCAGCGAGCGCCAGCGACAATGCGCCCGCCAGGCTTTGCAGTCCTGGCAGGATGTGGCCAATATCAACTTTCATGAAAGCAGCCGTCAGGCTGACGGTTCCATACAGATATCCGGATCCCGCCAAATGGCGTCAGGGGTTGCTACCGGGCCCAGTCGCTCGCATCCAGACGCCTGGGCCAGGATCGGAACGCAGCAAGCGCCGGACGCTCCCAGGCAAGGCAGCTACTTCTCGACGATCATGATTCATGAGATAGGGCATACGCTAGGGTTGGCGCACCCCGGAAGTTACAACGGCAGCGGCACTTACGAGCGTGATGCGCAATATGCGCAAGACACAAAGGCGCGCAGTGTCATGAGCTATTGGTCCGAGAGGAAACAGCCGGGCTACGATTTCAGGGGGTTATCTCCTTCTGCTCCGATGATCGATGACATCGCCGCGATGCAGAAGCTGTATGGGGCCAACCATCAAACCCGAAATACCGATACGACCTACGGCTTTAATTCCAACACCGGCCGTGAGTGTCTCAGCCTGAAGGGGCCCCGGGATTCCGCGCTCTTTTGCGTATGGGATGGCGGTGGCAACGATACGTTGGATTTTTCCGGGTTCTCCCAGAACCAGACCATCAATCTCAATGCCGAATCGTTCTCGAACGTCGGCGGGCTGCGAGGGAACGTCTCTATTGCCAAGGACGTTACGCTGGAAAATGCGCTCGGCGGATCAGGCAATGATTCCTTGATCGGCAATGAGGTGGGTAATCGGCTCATGGGGGGAGCAGGTGCCGACAGGCTGCGCGGCGGCGGCGGGGCGGACACATTTGTCTACGCTCAGGCGGCTGACTCTACATCACAGGACCCTGATGTGATTGAGGATTTTTCCAGTGGTGTGGATAAGGTCGATATCAGCACTGTATTAAAAGGTGCCGGTCTCAATAGCCTCAATTTCTCTGATCAATTCAGTGGTCGCGCTGGTGAGGCGGTGCTCAGTTACGACCCGCGCACTGATAAAGGAAGCCTGTCGATTGACCTGACGGGCAATGGCAAGCCAGACCTGCTGGTAACCAGCAAAGGAGAAATCAAGCAAGGGGATGTGATCGTGGGTGGTGAGAGGCCGCAGCCGCAACCGGTGCCGCCTCAGCCGTTACCCCAACCGGTTCCCCAGCCACAACCGGACCCGCAACCCCAGCCTCGGCCTGCTCCTGACCTGATGAGCACTATCGCGTCTTTGCTTCGTGACGCACTTTCATTCTTCCAGCAGATGTATCACTGGTTTCGCCGTCAAGGCGCACAGTAAGTATCAACGCCGATGCACCAGGGACGGTGCTGGTTTGGCGGCACGACTTTTTCTCCTGTGACGAACTGACTCACGCTATCTGACCCTCGTTTACCCCCCCTGTGTTAGCACGTCGAAAAACAACCGCCAGTCAGGACAGGCCATTCTGTGCTTGAGTAAAGATAACTCCAGGGTTGCTTTATTTTGGTCGAGGCAAGGAGGCTATGGTGCAAGGCAGGCTATTGATCAAAGAGCTGCAGGAGGCAGGTTGGGCGCTGGAGAAGTTGGTGCGGTTGTAACCCATCCGGTTTATGCCATCGCGACCGCTTCCTGCCTGGATACCCGCAAAAACCGCAGCAACGCCACCAGCGGGAACGCGCTGCCCACCAACACCACCCCGAGCCAGCCGCCATGTTCATACACACTGCTGGCAATCGCCGAGCCGAAGGCACCGCCGATGAAGATGCTGGTCATGTACAGCGCGTTCAGGCGGCTGCGGCTGTTGGCGTCGAGGGCGTAGATGGCGCGTTGGCCGAGGACCATGTTCATCTGCACGCAGAAGTCCAGGACCACGCCGGTCACCGCCAGGCCAATTACGCTGTAAAGCGGATGGACGAAGGCCGGCAGAAAACTCAGCGCCGCAAACAGTATTGCCAGCAACGAAGCCTTGTGGGTGTGGCCGGCATCCGCCAGGCGTCCGGCGATGGGCGCGGCGATAGCGCCGATGGCTCCCACCAGGGCGAAGATCGCGATCTGGGTTTGGCTCAGGCCGTGGCTGCGCACCAACTCCAGGGGCGCAGCGGTCCAGAACAGGCTGAAGGTGGCGAACAGGCATCCCTGATAAAACGCGCGCTGGCGCAATACCGGCTGCTGGCGTAGCAGGGTGCCCAGGGAGCTCAACAACTGGCCGTAACTGGCGGTGTGATCCGGCTGGCGCTTGGGGATGGTCACCAGCAGCACCACGCTGATAAGCGCCATCAACGCCGCGGCGGCCATGAACATCGCACGCCAGCCGAAGTGATCAGCGACAACGCTGGAAACCGGGCGCGCCAGCAGAATACCCAGCAACAGGCCACCCATGATGCTGCCGACCACCCGGCCCCGGGACTCGGCCGGAGCCAGATGCGCCGCCAGCGGGATCAGGACCTGCACCGACACCGAGCTGAAACCGATCAGCAGTGACACCAGCAGGAACAGGTTCGGCTGTTCGGTAAAGGCTGCCCCCAACAGGCTGGCGATGGCCACCACGGTGGTGATGATCATCAGCCGGCGGTTTTCCAGCAGATCGCCCAAGGGCACCAGGAAGAACAGGCCCAACGCATAACCGATCTGGGTCAGGGACACGATCAGGCTGGCCAGGGCCGGGCTCAGGCCGATGTCCGGTGCGATCAGCTCGATGATCGGCTGCGCGTAGTAGAGGTTGGCGACGATGGCACCGCAACAGAACGCAAACAGCATCACCATGCCACGGGTCATGGTGGTGGGGTGGGAGGGCGTAGCGATCATGGTGGGCTCTTTAACGCGAGGAAGAATAGCGTGAGAGAGTAAAGGGTCGGCGAGTCAGGGAACAGAGCGCTTGTGCTGATTTCACTCATGCCCGTGATTGATGGCTGGGCCCTTGATCGTTCCCGCGTGCGTGGGAACGATCAAGGGCCCCAGGCTTTACTGCCCGCTATAGATCTGGTCAAACACCCCGCCATCATTGAAGTGGGTCTTCTGCACGGTGCGCCAGTCACCAAAGGTCTTCTCTACCGACAGGAAGTCGACTTTCGGGAAACGGTCGGTGTACTTGGCGAGCACCGCCGAGTCACGTGGACGCAGGTAGTTTTTGGCGGCGATTTCCTGGCCTTCTGGCGACCAGAGGTATTTCAGGTAGTCTTCGGCAGCGCTACGAGTGCCTTTCTTGTCGACCACTTTATCGACGACCGACACCGGTGGCTCGGCTTCAGCCGAGACGCTTGGGTAGACCACTTCAAACTGATCGCGACCGAATTCCCGGGCAATCATTTCTGCTTCATTTTCAAAGGTCACCAGCACGTCGCCGATCTGGTTGGTCATGAAGGTCGTCGTGGCTGCACGGCCGCCGGTATCCAGCACCGGTGCCTGTTTGAACAGCTTGCCGACAAAGTCCTTGGCCTTGTTCTCGTCGCCGCCGTTCTTCAGCACATAGCCCCAGGCCGACAGGTAGGTATAACGCCCGTTACCCGAGGTTTTCGGGTTGGGTACTATGACTTGTACGCCGTCCTTGAGCAGGTCGGGCCAGTCTTTCAGGGCCTTGGGATTACCCTTGCGCACGATGAATACAGTGGCTGAAGTGAACGGCGCGCTGTTGTTCGGCAGGCGTGTCACCCAGTTGTCTGGCACCAATTTGCCGTGGTCCACCAGGGCGTTGATGTCGGTGGCCATGTTCATGGTGATGACGTCAGCTGGTAGGCCATCGATCACCGAGCGTGCCTGTTTGCTGGAGCCTCCGAAGGACATCTGCAAGGTGAGCTTGTCGTCGGGGTGTTCGGCTTGCCAGTGCTTCTGGAACGCTGCGTTGTAGTCCTTGTAGAAATCGCGCATCACGTCGTAGGAGACGTTGAGCAGGGTGGTCGGTGCGGCCTGGACGGCGCCAGCCAGGGCGAGGCCGGCGGCTAGAAGGGAGGCGCTAACGAGTTTTTTCACTGCTCATTCCTTGTTGTTGGATCTGATGTGGGCAATATGCCGGCGACTATAGCCGGGCGTGCATAGTCATTTAAAGATTAAAAAGAACTTTGCTTATTCCTCTTTCTTGAAAAGCCCATTGCCACAGCGTGAGCAAAACGCAGCGCTCGGCTCATGACTGCTTTTTTTGCACACGGGGCAATCCTGTTGCAGCACTTCGCCGCGCATGGCATTGGCCAGTTCAGCGGTAAAGATCCCGGTGGGCACGGCGATGATCGAGTAACCGGTAATCATCACCAGCGATGAAATCACCTGGCCCAGCGGGGTCTTGGGCACGATGTCGCCAAAGCCCACGGTGGTCAGGGTGACAATTGCCCAATAGATGCCCTTGGGAATGCTGGTGAAGCCGTGTTCCGGGCCTTCGATCACGTACATCAAGGTACCGAACACCGTCACCAGGGTGCAGACGCTGACCAGGAATACCACGATCTTCTGCTTGCTGCCCCGCAGCGCCGACATCAGGTAGTTGGCTTGCTTGAGGTACGGGCTGAGCTTGAGCACGCGGAAGATCCGCAGCATCCGGATGATGCGGATGATCAGCAGGTATTGGGCATCGCTGTAATACAGGGCGAGGATCCCGGGGACGATGGCCAGCAAGTCCACCAGGCCATAGAAACTGAAGGCGTAACGCAGTGGCTTGGGCGAGCAGTACAGCCGTAAGCCGTACTCGATGGCGAAGATGATGGTGAAGCCCCATTCGATGTAGGCCAGCACGCGGGCGTAGTTCTGGTGCACCTCATCGATGCTGTCGAGGATCACGATCACCAGGCTGGCGAGGATGATCAGCAGCAGGAGGCTGTCGAACCGACGCCCGGCCGGGGTGTCGGTTTGGAAGATCATCACGTAGAGGCGTTGGCGCCAGTCGTTGTTGCTTTCCATGGAAGTCGCCTGAATCGAATATCGGGCAAGCCTAGGGGGATTCGAACGGGCTGTCCATGTTGGCCCTTTGCATCATGCGCACTGTGGCGCGCACCAGCCAGCAGGCGAGGATAAACGGTGCGGTCAGGGGCGCCAGGTGCAAGGCGCAGAAGCCTGAAGTGAGGATGATTGCGAGGAAAATACCCACCAACGGTAGCCAGGCTTGGCGCTGGTACTGGCTGAGCGCCAAGGCGGCGAGCGCCGGGTTGTAGCTGTGCAGGCCGAGCAGGGCAGCGGCGGGTTCGTTCGACAGCAAGGCGAACAGCACGCCGAGGCTGGCGCCGATCAGGGCCCACACCGCAGCGCGGTAATTGGCAAGCAGCAGGCCGAGGGCGATCAACCCACCGGCCAGGGGTTGATCCACGAGGATAATCTGGGCCAGGCCGACCCATGGCGCACTGAGCAAGGAAAGCGTATCGGGTTCGCTCATGGCAAGCACTGCCGCCGGAGTGGCGCCGAGCAACAACCAGCTCAAACCCACAAAAGGCGCGGTGTAGGCGGGCAAGGCATCGGGGCGTGTCGCGCGCTTGAGCCATTGCCGGGTGAGTATCGCACTGAGGCCGCCGCCGGCCAGGATCAACGGTGGCAACAGGGCGGACCAGGTGAAATGCAGGCTGATCAGCAAACCCAACAGCACCCCGTTGTAGCTGTAGAGCCCGGCCTGGCGCTCGGCCTTGGGGTAGTCTCGGCGCTGGGCCGTAAGCAGGCCCGCGACGCCGCCCAACAGGGCGCCGCCAAGCAGGGCCGGGGCGCAGAGTAATATCGCCAGCAGGCAGAGCAAACCGCACAGTGGGTGGCGCTGGAGGAAAATCTGGCTGAAGCCGTTGAGCAGGGCTTCAGCCCAGTCGGGGCAGGATGGGTTGGGCATGGTGGTGGCAGTTCCCTGCAGGAGCGAGCTTGCTCGCGAAGAACTTGAGATCGCCGTGGGGTATCAGGCTCCCCGCGTCATCGTTGACGACCTTCGCGAGCAAGCTCGCTCCTACAGCAATGTTTCTATACGCAGTGAATTAGTCGACCCGGGTTGCCCGAACGGAACCCCCGCGGTAATTACCAACGTATCCCCACGTCGCGCCATACCTTGCGCCTGGGCAATCTCCAGCGCCGTGGAACACACCTCGTCCACCTGCCGCAACCGATCATTGACCACCGAATGCACGCCCCACGCCACGCTCAAGCGCCGCGCCGTAGACAGGTTTGGCGTCAGGTTGAGGATCGGCACCGATGGCCGCTCCCGCGCGGCCCGCAGGCTGGAACTGCCCGACTCGCTGTAGTTCACCAGCACCGCCACCGGCAGGATGCTGCTGATGCGGCGGATCGCGCAGCTGATGGCGTCGGACACCGTGGCATCGGCCTTGGGGCGGCTGACATCCAGTTGGGCCTGGTAGTCCGGGCCGTTTTCCACCTGGCGGATGATCTTGCTCATCATCTGCACTGCTTCGAGTGGGTAATCCCCGGAAGCGGTTTCCGCCGACAGCATCACGGCATCAGCGCCTTCAGCCACGGCATTGGCCACATCGGTGACTTCGGCGCGGGTGGGTGCCGGGGAGAAGCGCATGGACTCGAGCATCTGTGTCGCCACCACCACCGGTTTGCCCAACTGGCGGCAGGTGCTGATGATGTCTTTCTGAATTTGCGGCACGCTCTCGGCCGGAACTTCTACTCCCAGGTCGCCCCTGGCGACCATGATGGCGTCGCTCAATTCAGCGATTTGCCGCAGGTGTTGAACGGCCGAAGGTTTCTCGATCTTGGCCATCAAAAAGGCCTTGTCGCCGATCAATTCGCGGGCCTCACGAATATCCTCCGCACGTTGCACGAACGACAGCGCCACCCAGTCCACCCCCAGCTCCAGGCCGAAGCTCAGGTCGCGACGGTCTTTGGTCGTCAGTGGGCTCAGTTCCAGCAAGGCCTGGGGCACGTTGACCCCTTTGCGGTCCGACAACTCACCGCCGTTGAGCACCGTGGTGTCGATGGCATCGGCATGCTTGGCAGTCACCCGCAGGCGCAGTTTGCCGTCGTCCAGCAACAGGTCCATGCCGGGCTCAAGGGCGGCAATGATCTCTGGGTGTGGCAGGTTGATCCGGCGCTGGTCGCCAGGTGTTTCGTCCAGGTCCAGGCGCAGGGCCTGGCCGCGAATCAGTTGCACTTTACCGGCGGCAAATCGTCCGACCCGCAGCTTTGGCCCTTGCAAGTCCATAAGGATGCCGAGGGGGTAGTTGAGTTGTTTCTCCACCTCGCGAATCCACTGGTAGCGCTGGGCATGGTCGGCGTGATCGCCATGGCTGAAGTTCAGGCGGAAGATGTTCACGCCAGCTTTCACCAGTTCGCGGATGTCATCGATACCATCGGTGGCCGGGCCCAACGTGGCGAGGATTTTGACCTTCTTGTCAGGCGTCATGTTCAGGGCACTCTTTTTCAGGGCTTTCAAGGATCACAATGGCGCGAAAGTCGTTGACGTTGGTACGAGTCGGCTCGGTGATAATCAAGTCGTCGAGTGCAGCGAAATAACCGTAGCCATTGTTGTTATCCAGCTCGTCACTGGCAGACAAGCCCAAAGCTTCGGCGCGGCCGTAGCTGTCGGGGGTCATGATTGCCCCGGCGTTGTCTTCGGAGCCGTCGATGCCGTCGGTATCCCCGGCCAAGGCGTAGACCCCGGGCAGGCCCTTGAGGCTGTCGGTCAGGCTCAACAGGAATTCGGCGTTGCGCCCACCACGGCCATTGCCGCGCACCGTGACCGTGGTTTCACCTGCGGAGAGGATCACGCAGGGCGCCGACAGCGGTTGGCCGTGCTGGATAATTTGCCGGGCGATACCTGCGTGCACCTTGGCCACGTCACGGGCTTCGCCTTCCAGGTCGCCAAGAATCAGCGGGCTGAAACCGGCTTTACGGACTTTTACCGCCACCGCCTCCAGGGATTGTTGCGGGCGGGCGATCAACTGGAAGTGGCTGCGGGTCAGGATCGGGTCACCAGGTTTGACGGTTTCCGATTCTGGACTCTGCAACCAGTTGCGCACGGACGCAGGAACTTCGATCTGATAGCGCTTGAGGATCGCAAGGGCTTGTTGCGAGGTGCTCGGGTCGCCGACCGTGGGACCGGACGCGATAACCGTAGCCTGGTCGCCCGGCACATCGGAAATGGCATAGGTGTAGACCGTCGCCGGCCAGCAGGCTTTGGCCAGTCGACCGCCCTTGATCGCCGAGAGGTGCTTGCGCACGCAATTCATCTCGGCAATGGTGGCGCCGGATTTGAGCAGGGCTTTATTGATGGCTTGCTTGTCGGCCAGGGTGATGCCTTTGGCCGGAAGCGCGAGTAGCGCAGAGCCACCACCGGAAAGCAGAAAGATGACGCGGTCGTCTTCACCCAGGTTGCTGATCAGCTCCAGCACGCGCTTGGCCACGGCAAGGCCGGCGGCATCGGGTACCGGGTGAGCGGCTTCTACCACTTCGATTTTTTTGCAGGGCGCACCATGGCCGTAGCGGGTGACGACCAGGCCTGTCACCTCGCCTTGCCAGGCGCTTTCCACCACTTGGGCCATGGCCGCGGCGGCTTTACCGGCACCGATGACGATCACACGGCCGCTGCGGTCGATGGGCAGGTAGGGTTCGAGGACTTGCCGGGGGTGGGCTGCGTCGATGGCTGTGGCAAACAGCTGGTGAAGCAGGTGTTGCGGATCGACCGACATAAGCGGGCTCCCGGGGATTCTTGTTATTAGAGGTACACAGATTTCAGGTGGGAATACGGCCACCTGCAGGAGCGAGCTTGCTCGCGAAAAAACTGAGGACGCCGGGGTTTTTCAGGTACCCAGCGTCATCGTTGACGACCATCGCGAGCAAGCTCGCTTCTACTTACGAATCGAAAAATTCGCCATATGCTCCAGGCCTTTGATCAGCGCCGAGTGGTCCCAGTTGCCGCCACCGATGGCTGCACAGGTGCTGAACACTTGCTGGGTTGCGGCGGTGTTGGGCAGGTTGATTCCCAGCTCCTTGGCACCTGCCAGGGCCAGGTTCAGGTCCTTCTGGTGCAGGTTGATGCGAAAACCCGGGTCGAAGGTGCCTTTGATCATCCGCTCGCCATGCACTTCCAGGATTTTCGACGAAGCGAACCCTCCCATCAGTGCTTCACGGACCTTGGCTGGATCCGCGCCGTTTTTTGCGGCAAACAGCAGGGCTTCGGCCACTGCCTGGATATTCAGCGCTACGATGATCTGGTTCGCGACCTTGGCGGTCTGGCCGTCGCCGTTGCCACCCACCAGGGTGATGTTCTTGCCCATGCTCTGGAACAGCGCCAGGGCGCGTTCGAAGGTTTGCGGTTCGCCACCGACCATGATGCTCAGGGTACCGGCCTTGGCGCCGACTTCACCGCCGGATACCGGCGCGTCGAGGTATTGCGCGCCGCTCTGATTGATTTTGGCGGCGAAGGCCTTGGTGGCAGAGGGCGAGATCGAGCTCATGTCGATCACGACTTTGTTCGGCGACAGGCCAGCGGCTACTCCGTCTGCGCGGAACAACACGTCATCGACTTGTGGGGTGTCGGGCACCATGACGATGATGAATTCCGCTTCCTGGGCGACCTGTTGCGGGCTGGCCAAGGCCACGGCACCGGCGTCGATCAGTGCGGCCGGAGCCTTCTCGTGGTGTTCGGAGAGAAACAGTTGATGACCTGCCTTCTGCAGGTTCGCCGCCATAGGCTGACCCATGATGCCGGTGCCGATAAATCCGATTTTAGCCATGAAGAAATCCTCTTTATTATTCGATGTTGATCGTTCCCACGATCTGCGTGGGAATGCCGCCCCTGACGCTTTGCGTCACAAGAGCGGGCGTGGAACGTGGGAGCGATCATTCGTCAGATCGCGTTGTGGCTCTTGAGCCAGCCAAGACCCGCTTCGGTGGTGGTCAGCGGTTTGTACTCACACCCAACCCAGCCCTGATAACCAATGCGGTCCAAGTGCTCGAACAGGAAGCGATAGTTGATCTCGCCGGTGCCGGGCTCATTGCGCCCGGGGTTGTCCGCCAACTGGATATGGTTGATCTCTCCCAGATGCATCGCCATGGTCCGGGCCAGGTCGCCCTCCATGATTTGCATGTGATAGATGTCGTATTGCAGGAACAGGTTGGCGCTGCCCACCTGCTCGCGGATCGACAGGGCCTGAGCTGTGTTGTTCAGGTAGAAGCCTGGAATGTCGCGGGTGTTGATGGCTTCCATCACCAACTTGATGCCTTCCTCTTGCAGCTTGTCGGCGGCATATTTGAGGTTGGTGACGAAGGTTTTTTCCAGGGTGGCCTCGTCAACGCCTTGTGGACGGATACCCGCCAGGCAGTTGACCTGGGTATTGCCCAGCACCCGGGCGTAAGCGATAGCCTGGTTCACGCCGGCTCGGAACTCCTCGACCCGGTCCGGGTGGCAGGCCAGGCCGCGTTCACCCTGGGCCCAGTCACCGGCCGGCAGGTTGAACAGCACTTGGGTCAGGCCGTAGGCGTCGAGTTGCGCCTTGATTTCAGCGCAGCTGAATTCGTAGGGGAACAGGTATTCCACGCCGCTGAAGCCAGCGTCGGCGGCAGCTTTGAAGCGGGCAAGGAAGTCCTGCTCGGTGAACAGCATGGACAGGTTGGCGGCGAAACGCGGCATGGGAGCCTCCTCAAAAACGGTAGCGTTCCCGCGCTACGCGGGAACGCATACTCTTTAATCAAGTATCATTAATCGAGCAACGAAATCGCGGTAGGGGCGTCATTGCCCACCAGCGCCAGGTCTTCGAACTCATTGACGGCGTTGATCTCGGTGCCCATGGAAATATTGGTCACCCGCTCCAGAATAATCTCGACGATCACCGGAACCTTGAACTCCTCGATCATTTCCTGGGCACGGCGCAATGCCGGCTGGATCTGGCTCGGCTCGAACACCCGCAGGGCCTTGCAACCCAAGCCTTCAGCGACGGCCACATGGTCGACACCATAACCATTGAGTTCTGGAGCGTTGAGGTTGTCGAAGGACAGCTGCACGCAGTAGTCCATTTCGAAACCGCGCTGGGCCTGGCGGATCAACCCCAGGTAGGAGTTGTTCACCACCACATGGATGTACGGCAGTTTGAACTGCGCACCCACCGCCAGCTCCTCGATCATGAACTGGAAATCATAATCGCCGGACAGCGCCACCACCTTGCGGGTCGGGTCGGCCTTGACCACCCCCAGCGCCGCTGGAATGGTCCAGCCCAACGGGCCTGCCTGGCCGCAGTTGATCCAGTGCCGAGGCTTGTAGACGTGCAGAAATTGCGCGCCGGCAATTTGCGACAGGCCGATTGTGCTGACGTAGCAGGTGTCTTTGCCGAACACCTGGTTCATCTCTTCGTACACCCGCTGCGGCTTGACCGGCACGTTGTCGAAGTGGGTCTTGCGATGCAGGGTGGCCTTGCGCTGTTGGCAATCGTTGAGCCAGGCACTGCGGTCCTTGAGCTTGCCTGCGGCTTTCCACTCACGGGCGACTTCGATGAACATCGTCAGGGCCGAGCCGGCGTCGGAGACGATGCCCAGGTCTGGCGTGAATACGCGACCGATTTGCGTCGGCTCGATGTCGACGTGAATGAATTTGCGGCCTGCGGTGTAGACCTCCACCGAGCCGGTGTGGCGGTTGGCCCAACGGTTGCCGATGCCTAGCACCACATCCGACTTCAACATCGTCGCGTTGCCGTAGCGATGGGAGGTTTGCAGGCCGACCATGCCCACCATCAACGGATGATCGTCCGGGATGGTGCCCCAGCCCATCAAGGTCGGGACCACCGGGATACCGGTCAGCTCGGCGAATTCCACCAACAGTTCGCTGGCGTCAGCGTTGATCACGCCACCACCGCTGACCAGCAACGGGCGCTCGGCCTGGTCCAGCAGGGCGAGGGCTTTTTCCACCTGGGTGCGGGTAGCCAGAGGCTTGGCCAGGGGTAATGGCTGATAGGCATCAATGTCGAATTCGATCTCGGCCATCTGCACGTCAAACGGCAAATCGATCAGTACCGGGCCGGGACGGCCAGAGCGCATTTCATAAAAGGCTTTCTGAAAAGCGTAAGGCACCTGGCCGGGTTCCATCACCATGGTTGCCCACTTTGTCACCGGCTTGACGATGCTGGTGATGTCCACGGCCTGGAAATCTTCCTTATGCATGCGGGCCCGTGGCGCCTGACCGGTAATGCACAGAATCGGGATCGAGTCGGCCCAGGCACTGTACAGGCCGGTGACCATGTCGGTGCCGGCCGGGCCCGAGGTGCCGATACACACACCGATATTGCCGGCCTTGGTGCGGGTGTAACCCTCAGCCATGTGCGAAGCGCCTTCAACGTGGCGAGCAAGGACATGATCGATGCCACCGACCTTCTGCAAGGCCGAATACAACGGGTTGATCGCGGCGCCGGGAATACCGAAGGCGGTATCGACCCCTTCACGGCGCATCACCAGAACGGCGGCTTCGATTGCTCTCATTTTGCTCATGTTTTGGTGCCTCTTGCGTTTTGTAATTGTATACAAGTGGTGGTGCGTCAAAGTGTATTCACGGCGAGCGGCGCAGGTCAATCCATTTTATTCATTGGCCTTTACGTTCGTCGGATGCTTTTTAAGCGAGAATATTTCGACGTATGGTGTGAATATTCTGAATTATTGTATACAAAAAATAAATATATTGTGTTCTATTTGTCGCGCTCGGCTCTTGGTCAAACAGAGCCCGTGGTTTTCCCCAATAACAAAATAAGGACGGCACCATGAGCGCTTTAACCTTGAAAATCGCAGTCAACCTGGCCAACCAGGCCATTACCGCAGGCCGCGAGATTGACTCAGCGCCACTGACCATTGCAGTGCTCGACAGCGGCGGGCACTTGATCACTCTGCAGCGGGAAGACGGCGCGAGCCTGCTGCGCCCGCAGATCGCCATTGGCAAAGCCTGGGGCGCGATAGCCCTGGGCAAGGGCTCCAGGTTGCTGGCGCTGGATGCCCAGCAGCGGCCGGCGTTTATCGCGGCGTTGAACAGCCTGGGGCAGGGCAGCGTGGTGCCGGCACCGGGCGGTGTGTTGATCCGGGATCAGGCTGGGCGAGTACTGGGGGCGATTGGTATCAGCGGGGATACGTCAGACATTGATGAGCATTGCGCGATCAGTGCCATTGAAGGGGTGGGGTTGTTGGCAGATGCGGGGGTGTCGGCATAGGTTAATGATCGCTCCCACGCTCTGCGTGGGAGTGTCTCGCTGGACGCTCTGCGCCCGATCAATCTAAAGATCCGGCTCACATCCCTTGAGCACCAACCGAATAATCGTCTGCGCCGCCGCCTCATAATCGGCCTCATCCAGCTTGGCTTTACCCGTCACCGCCGAGATCTGCCAATCAAAGTCTGCATACGTCTGGGTCGCGGCCCAGATGCTGAACATCAGGTGGTTGGGGTCAATGGCTGCAATCTGGCCACGATCAACCCAGCTCTGGATGCAGTCGATGTTGTGCCTGGCCTGGGCGTTGAGTTGCTCGACCTGCTCGGGGCTCAAGTGCGGGGCACCGTGCATGATTTCGCTGGCGAACACTTTTGAGGCGAAGGGCAGGTCGCGGGAGATGCAGATTTTCGAGCGGATATAGGCGCTCAGCACTTCCTTGGGATCGCCGTCCGGGTTGAACGGTGTGGAAGCAGCCAGGATCGGCTCGATAATGCTTTCGAGCACCTCGCGGTAGAGGTTGTCCTTGGACTTGAAGTAGTAGTAGACGTTGGGTTTAGGCAGCCCGGCCTTGGCGGCGATGTCGCTGGTTTTGGTCGCGGCGAAGCCCTTGTCGGCAAACTCCTCACTGGCAGCCCGCAGGATCAGTTCTTTGTTGCGCTCGCGAATGGTGCTCATAGACCAGATGATTCCTTGCCAGGACAGGCGGTTGCGCATGGTAGCACCGGCTATCTGCGGGCCTCAAGAATGTGCCCGTAAAGAGAATGTGCCCGTAAAGCGCCACGCCGGGCTATGCTCGACACATCTTATTCTCAAGGACACCTGATCCATGGCAGGAAGCAGCTTACTGGTATTGATCGACGACATCGCTGCGGTACTCGACGACGTGGCACTGATGACAAAAGTGGCCGCCAAGAAGACCGCTGGCGTGTTGGGTGATGACTTGGCGCTCAACGCCCAACAAGTCTCCGGCGTGCGTGCCGAGCGAGAGATTCCCGTGGTGTGGGCAGTGGCCAAGGGCTCGTTCGTCAATAAACTGATCCTGGTACCGGCCGCACTGCTGATCAGCGCTTTTGCGCCGTGGGCGGTGACGCCATTGTTGATGCTCGGTGGCGCTTACCTGTGTTTCGAGGGTTTTGAAAAACTCGCGCACAAATTCCTTCACAGCAAGGCTGAAGACCAGGCCGAACACGCCCAACTGGTTGAGGCCGTGGCGGACCCGGCGACGGATTTGGTGGCGTTCGAGAAGGACAAGATCAAGGGCGCCATTCGCACTGACTTTATCCTTTCGGCCGAAATTATCGCCATCACCCTGGGCACTGTGGCCGATGCGCCGTTGATGCAACAAGTGATCGTGCTGTCGGGCATTGCCATTGTCATGACGGTAGGCGTCTACGGTCTGGTGGCCGGTATCGTCAAGCTCGATGACCTGGGCCTGTGGCTGACCCAAAAGCCGGGCCAGGTGGCGCGCAGCATCGGCGGCGGGATTCTGCGGACGGCACCGTACATGATGAAAAGCCTGTCGGTGATCGGCACGGCGGCGATGTTCATGGTGGGCGGCGGGATCCTGACCCACGGTGTACCGAAGGTGCACCACTGGATCGAGACCGTGAGCCAGAGCACCGGTGGCCTGGCGTGGCTGATGCCGACCTTGCTCAATGCAGTGGCGGGCATTATTGCCGGGGCGGTGGTGTTGGCGCTGGTCAGTGTTGTGGGCAAAACCTGGAAGACGCTCAAGGCTTGACCCATTGCAATGGAAAAAGGCCATTCAAATGAATGGCCTTTTTTGTCTGCGCTTGCCGTTACTCGGCAATCTGCAACTTGCGCGCCTCGGTATACACGTAGCGCACCTTTTCGTACTCGAACGGCGAGTTCAGTTGACCGTAGCGGAAGCTGGTCTGGTAGCGCTTGTCCACCGCACGCAGGGCCCAGACTTCAGGATGGTTGGAACTGACCTCAGACACATTGAGGAAGTTGATCTGCGATTCGGCGCTGTAGTCCACGAGCAGCCCGCCAGTGTCCCGCAGGTTCGAGGGGCCGAAGATCGGCAGTACCAGATAGGCGCCGCCCGGCACGCCATAGAAACCCAGGGTCTGGCCGAAATCTTCGCTCTGGCGCGGCAAGCCCATGGCGGTGGCCGGGTCCCACAGGCCAGCGACACCAATGGTGGTGTTGAGCAGCAGGCGCCCGGTGGTCTCCAGCGAGCGGTGGCCTTTGAACTGCAGCAGGCTGTTCAACAGGTTGGGCACATCGCCCAGGTTGTTGAAGAAGTTGCTGACGCCCGTGCGCAGGAAGCTTGGGGTGACGTAGCGATAACCGTCGACCACAGGCAGAAATACCCATTGGTCGAAGCGGTAGTTGAAGTGATAGACCCGACGGTTCCATGACTCCAGCGGGTCATAGACGGTGAGGGCGGTCAGGGTCGAGCGCTCGAACTCACGCTGGTCCAGGCCAGGGTTGAACGTGAGCTTGCTGAGCGGCTCCTTGAAACCGTCGGCGTCGGCTACGGTCGGCGTGTGGGCCTTGCTGTTGTCGGCATTGGCCACGCCGGCGCACATCAAGGCGGCGAGAAGCAGGAGGTATTTAGCCACGGAAGAACTCCAGCATGGCGTCGGCGTTGACGCGGTAGTTGAGGTTGCCGCAATGGCCGCCCAGAGGGTAAACGGTCAAGCGCTCGCCGAAGGTTTTACGCAGGAAGCCCAAGTCGCCAGGGCCGAGGATCACGTCGTCAGCGTTGTGCATGACGGCAATTTTCGGGCTGTCGTGCAGGTAGTCCTTGAGTGCATACAGGCTGACTTGGTCGATCAGTTGCAACAGGCTGCCGCCGTCGGTGCGGGCGCGCCACATTGGGATCACTTGCTCGGTGAGGTAGCAGTCGAAGTCGCATTGCAACGCACGCTTGAGGAACGGCGTGAGGCTGGTGCCTTCGGTGATCGGGTATTTGGGCGGGATGATCAGGCCACGGCGGTTGATCAGGTCCGAGGTGAAGGCAATGTCGGCCGCGGAGAAGCGGAACGAGGTACCGATCAGCATGGCCATCTGTTCGTTGGTCAGGTGTTCCTTGGAGCTTTGGAAGTCGTAGAGCAGGGCATCGTTCAGGTCGATATAACCCTTTTGCTGGAAGTAGCGGGTCAGTTTGTTCAGCACCAGTTCATAGAAGGTGGTGCTGTTGTTGATACCCTTGACCTCGGTCTGTACCAGCTTGTCGAGGTTGGTGATTGAGGTGTACAGGTTGACCGGCGGGTTGAGCAGCAGGACTTTCTTGAAGTTGAAGCTGCGGCGGGTTTCGTCCAGCTTGCTGACGAAGGCCGCGTCCAGGGCGCCGAGGCTGTAGCCGGTGAGGTAAAAGTCGGTGACCGGCAGCGTCGAGTTTTGCGCGCGCACGGCCTGCATCACGCGGTACATGTCTTCGGCGTCTTCCTGGGTCACGCCTGGGGTGGCGAAGCGCGAGGCAGCGCTGATGAAGTCGAAGCTGGTGGGCGACGACAGTTGGACCACGTGGTAACCGGCCTTGTAGTAGAGTTTTTTCAGGTATTCATTGTGGGTGCTGTCAAACCGGGCACCGGTGCCGGAGATCAGGAAAATCAGCGGTGCGGCACGGTCCTGCTTGGCGATGCGGTAGGTGAGCTTTTTCACCGCCCAGAAGTTGTCGGGCAGGCTGAACTCGCGCTCGGGGCGCATTGTCAGGCTGTAGTCGGACTGGTTGATTTCATCATCGCTCGGCAGGTCAGGCCGAAGGTTGGGCGGGGTCGTGGCGATGGTCGCTTCGAACGGGTTGGTCAAAGGGTAGCCATAGCTGGCCTGGTCGATATCGACCGCCAGTGCTGACGCACTCAAAAAAAGGCCACCCAAGAAAGCTGCGCAGCGCAAGGAACGGAGCATGACTAAATCCCCAAGAGGAAAACGTGCTGAAGGAAGTTCGCAGGCTATGACCACCGCGTTGCCGCCGAAGTGCCAGCCTTCGGCACGAAAAATCGGAATAACTGCGTGAATCGGGGTAATAGTAGCTAGACGATACACTTTGGCACGCCTTGATGAACAGTTATCTATCTACAAGCCTTGCCAACGGCCACCGGGAGATTAAGCTGGGCGCCGTTTTTGCCTATCGGAGTGCCCCATGTCCCGCCGTTTTCCGTTGATTTTGCTGCTCATTGCCTTGCCGTTATGGCTGGCCGCCAGTTATGGAGCTCGTTACGGCTTCATGGAGGATGGCCAATGGGTAGGCATCTGCGCGGATGAAGCGAACCGTTGGGAATGCCAGGTGCGGGCCAACCTGGGGCTGATGATTCATTTCAAGGTATTGGGTTGGGCGGCACTGGTCACCTCGGTGCTGGCATTTTTTGTGCCGGGGCGTGTCGGGTGGGGCTTGGCGGTGCTGGGGCTGGTGTTTGGGGTTCCGGCGTTGGCGTTGTACAACACCACCTTTGCGGTGTTTGCGGTGGTGATTGCCGGGTTGCGGTTGGTGCGGGCACCTCACTCTGTAGGAGCGAGCTTGCTCGCGAAAAATCCTCAACGATAACGCTGGCAACCTGGATGAACGCGGCGCCTTTGGGTTTTTCGCGAGCAAGAACTAGGCGTCCCCCTCGCGCTTACAGGAGATAGCCTCAGGCCTTGCGCACCCTCAGGCAACGCCACAACGCTGCAACCATCAGTATGCTCACCAGCGCCCAACCCCACGCCTGCTGGTTCAGCAGGCCCTCGCGGTACAACTGCGGCGCAATGCCTGCACCGATAATGAAGGTCAGCAACGCAATCTCCCGGCGCGGACCGCTCACTGGTCGAATCAGGTACACCAAGGCCGGCAGCAGCAACGCTGCACTGGGGAAGCTGCGATAGCGTGGATCAAACACCAGCGCCAGCATCATCACCGCTCCGGCAAACCCGGCGATTGCCACTAGCCAGCCTGCGTGTTGCTCAAGCCAATTGAAGGCCCGTTCGCGCCAACCTTCCCGAGCGCTCAGGGCCAGGGCCGCGTGAGCTAGCACCAACAGGTTCAAGGCTATTAACAGTCCCGCCCAAACCCATTCATCGCTGAAGCGCGCCGTCACGCGGGTGAGTTCGGCCCAGGTGCCAATCGAGCTGGCCGCGACGGCGCCGAGCAGCGGCAGCAGCCAGGCGGCGCGAGTCGTACGAACACGCCCACCGAGCGCCAGGGTACCCAGCAGGATGATCCCGCCAGCTCCCAGCCACAGCGGCCAGTACGGCACATTGGTAACGGGCCCGGCGAGGATTCCTTTGTCTTGGCGATCGGCATCGAACAGGCCCCAATAACCACCTACGGCCCCTTCACTGGCACGCTTCCATGGCTGGTCAAAGGCTTCGATCAGGTTGTAGCGCCAGCCATTGGCCTCGGCCATGGCAACAAAACCGCGCATGAACTTGGCCTCATTGACCCGGCTCGGCACCGCGGTTTCCCGCTGACGACCTTCGCTGGGCCAGCCGGTCTCACCGATCATCACGTCCTTGGGAGCGAATGTGTGGCCGAAGGTCTGGCGAATGTCACCGACGTGCTTGAGGGCCTGGTCGATCCCGGCCGGGTCATCCTCCCAATACGGCAGCAGGTGAATGGTCAGGAAGTCCACTGCCGGGGCGATTTTCGGGTGCTGCAGCCAGAACTCCCAGACATCGGCATAGGTGACCGGTTGCTGGATCTGGCTCTTTACTTTATGGATCAACTTCACCAACTGCGTGGCAGTGATTTCCTTGCGCAGCAGCGTTTCGTTGCCAACGATCACCGAGGTCACTACATCAGCATTGGCATTGGCCGAGGCGATCAGGGCGTCGATTTCCTTGGCGGTATCCACCGGATTGCGGCTGACCCAGGCGCCGATCATCAACTTAAGGTTGTGTTTGCGCGCCAGGTCCGGCAGGGTTTCAAGGCCCGTCATGGAGTAGGTGCGAATGCATTCGAAGCGGCTGGACAGCAATGCCAGGTCGGCATCCATGCGCTCGGGGCGCAGTTTGAACGGCTGGTCGAAGGGCGATTGGTCTTTGTCGAAGGGCGTGTAGGAGGCGCACTGCAGCTTGTGCGTGGCGCTGGCTACGTCTGGCAATACCACTGACTGGCCGAGGCCATACCAATAGCCACCGAGAGCAAACAGACTGAAGATCAAGGCGAATAAATAAGGCAGCACAGGGAAGCGGGCAGTCGCAGGCATGGTCAGGCCGTCTGGGGCAAAGCCGCGCATCTTACCTGTATTTGGTGCCTCTCAGTTGAGCCGCATGATTTTGACATGCAAAGTTCGGGCGGGATTTGCGCAAGAACACCTACAAACTTCATGGATGGCAATGTGATGTCGCTTCTGACTCCACTGAGGTCGCAGTCAGAGCAGGTCTCCTGCAGCAGCAGGTTGATGATCGAAGCGTCAGTACTCCACTGATGTCGTGAGAACATGATCGATGCGCGTGAAGGGGGCGCGGGGCACCCTATAACAACAGATTGACGTCGCTCGGCATCCGTCGGGCGCAGCACTTTCGGGGAAGCACTATGAAGATGCGACGACTCTTGGGCGCAGCTGCCACGCTGGTAGTTGCGATGAGCTCCACACTGGTCAACGCCGACAGCAAGACTCTGAGCATCGGCTATGTGGATGGCTGGTCGGACAGTGTTGCCACGACTCATGTGGCGGCAGAAGTGATCAAGCAGAAGCTGGGGTATGACGTAAAACTGCAGGCGATCGCCACCGGGATCATGTGGCAGGGCGTGGCTACCGGTAAGCTCGACGCGATGCTCTCGGCCTGGCTGCCGGTGACTCACGGCGAATATTGGGCCAAGAACAAGGATAAGGTGGTCGACTACGGCCCCAACTTCAAAGACGCCAAGATCGGCCTGATCGTGCCGGAATACGTCAAGGCCAAATCGATTGAGGACCTGAAGACCGACACCAGCTTCAAGAACAAGATTGTCGGTATCGATGCCGGTTCAGGCGTGATGCTCAAAACCGATGAAGCCATCAAGGCCTATGATCTGGACTACAAACTGCAAGCCAGTTCGGGTGCCGCGATGATCGCCGAACTGACCCGTGCCGAAGACAAGAAGCAATCCATTGCCGTCACCGGTTGGGTGCCGCATTGGATGTTCGCCAAGTGGAAACTGCGTTTCCTTGACGATCCAAAAGGAATTTATGGTGCTGCTGAAACCGTCAACAGTATCGGTAGCAAAGACCTGGAGAAGAAAGCGCCGGAAGTCGTGGCCTTTCTGAAAAAATTCCAGTGGGCCTCCAAGGACGAAATTGGTGAAGTGATGCTGGCGATCCAGGAAGGTGCCAAGCCTGACGCAGCGGCCAAGGAGTGGGTCGCCAAGCACCCTGAGCGTGTTGCCGAGTGGCTCGCTAAGTAGTTCCCCCTGTGGGAGTGGTTTTGCTCGCAATGCAGGCCCGCTCCCACAAAACCTCACCCCCGCCAATGTTTGCGTCATCTCCCAATTCCCTCGCTACACTCCTTCTACTACTAAGGTCGTCTGGAACCTGTTCCGCAGCCGCATACAGTGGATATGTTCCAATAATAAAAAAGCTGTGCTGCGAGGATAAAAACAATGAACGACAGCATTTACCTCTCGATTCAAAACAGCCCACGTTTCAAGGAGCTGGTGAAAAAAAGGGAAAAGTTCGCCTGGATACTCTCGGCGATCATGCTTGGGCTGTACTCCGGATTCATCCTGTTGATTGCCTATGGGCCACACTTGCTGGGGGCCAAGATCAGCCCCGACTCGTCCATTACCTGGGGAATCCCGGTCGGGGTCGGGCTGATTATCTCGGCCTTTATCCTGACTGGCATCTATGTGCGACGTGCCAACGGCGAATTTGACGACCTGAACAATGCGATTCTCAAGGAGGCTGCGCAATGATCCGTCGTCTATTGGCTGTATTCGGTGCTTCGCTCTTTGCTCCTGCCATTTGGGCGGCGGACGCATTGACCGGTGAAGTGCAAAAACAACCGCTTAATATCTCGGCCATTGTGATGTTTGTCGCCTTTGTCGGCGCCACGCTGTGCATCACCTACTGGGCTTCCAAGCGCAACAACTCGGCCGCCGACTACTATGCAGCCGGCGGCAAGATCACCGGTTTCCAGAATGGCCTGGCCATTGCCGGTGACTATATGTCGGCGGCGTCCTTCCTGGGGATTTCCGCGCTGGTGTTCACCTCCGGCTACGATGGCCTGATCTACTCGATCGGCTTCCTGGTGGGCTGGCCGATCATTCTGTTCCTGATCGCCGAGCGCCTGCGTAACCTGGGCAAGTACACCTTTGCCGACGTGGCGTCCTATCGTTTGGGGCAAACCCAGATCCGCAGCCTGTCGGCCTGTGGCTCGCTGGTGGTGGTGGCGTTCTACCTGATCGCGCAGATGGTGGGGGCGGGCAAGCTGATCCAGCTGCTGTTCGGCCTCGATTACCATGTGGCGGTGATCCTGGTGGGTATCCTGATGTGCCTCTATGTGTTGTTCGGCGGCATGTTGGCAACCACCTGGGTACAGATCATCAAGGCGGTATTGCTACTGTCCGGTGCCTCGTTCATGGCGCTGATGGTGATGAAGCATGTGAATTTTGACTTCAACATGCTGTTTGCCGAGGCGATCAAGGTTCACCCTAAAGGTGAAGCAATCATGAGCCCTGGCGGCCTGGTGAAAGATCCGATTTCGGCATTCTCCCTCGGCCTGGCCTTGATGTTCGGTACCGCCGGCCTGCCGCACATCCTGATGCGTTTCTTCACCGTGAGTGACGCCAAGGAAGCTCGCAAGAGCGTGCTGTACGCCACAGGCTTCATCGGCTACTTCTATATCCTGACCTTTATCATCGGCTTCGGCGCGATTCTGCTGGTCAGCACCAACCCGGCGTTCAAGGACGCGGCAGGTGCCTTGTTGGGCGGCAATAACATGGCGGCGGTGCATTTGGCCGATGCGGTGGGCGGCAGTATCTTCCTGGGCTTCATCTCGGCCGTGGCCTTTGCCACCATCCTTGCGGTGGTTGCCGGCCTGACCCTGGCGGGTGCTTCGGCGGTGTCCCATGACCTGTACGCCAGCGTGATCAAGAAAGGCAAGGCCAACGAGAAGGATGAGATTCGTGTATCGAAGATCACCACCATCGCCCTGGCCGTACTGGCTATTGGATTGGGTATCCTGTTCGAAAGCCAGAACATTGCGTTCATGGTCGGCCTGGCGTTCTCCATCGCTGCCAGCTGTAACTTCCCGGTGCTGCTGCTTTCCATGTACTGGAAAAATCTCACCACCCGTGGCGCGATGATTGGCGGCTGGCTGGGGTTGGTCAGCGCCGTGGGCCTGATGATCCTTGGCCCAACCATCTGGGTCTCGATCCTGCACCATGAAGAGGCCATCTTCCCTTACGAGTATCCAGCGTTGTTCTCGATGATCATTGCGTTCGTCGGTATCTGGTTCTTCTCCATCACCGACAAATCGGCGGCGGCAGAGAAAGAACGTGCGCTGTACTTCCCGCAGTTTGTGCGTTCGCAGACTGGCCTGGGGGCGAGTGGGGCGGTTAACCACTAAGGTTGTAGCTGAATAAGAAATGCCCCGGTCGAAAGGCCGGGGCATTTTTTTTGTAGGAGGTTGGAGCAGCACAAATAAAGACGGCCTCCACAAGGGAGGCCGTTTTCAGTGCAGCTAAGCGGTTAAATGCTTATTTGCGGTCTTCCAGCTTGGTGATGTCGCGCGACTCGTAGCCGGTGTACAGCTGGCGCGGACGGCCAATCTTGTACGGGCTGGAGAGCATTTCCTTCCAGTGGGAGATCCAGCCCACGGTCCGCGCCAGGGCGAAGATCACGGTGAACATGCTGGTTGGAATGCCGATCGCCTTGAGGATGATTCCCGAGTAGAAGTCGACGTTCGGGTACAGCGAGCGCTCGATGAAGTAGGGGTCGGTCAGGGCGATCTCTTCCAGGCGCATGGCCAGTTCGAGTTGCGGATCGTTCTTGATGCCCAGTTCCTTCAACACTTCGTCGCAGGTCTGCTTCATGACGGTAGCGCGCGGGTCGCGGTTCTTGTAGACCCGGTGACCGAAGCCCATCAACTTGAACGGATCGTTCTTGTCCTTGGCCTTGGCGATGAACTTGTCGATGTTGGACACATCGCCGATTTCATCGAGCATGGTCAACACGGCTTCGTTCGCGCCGCCGTGGGCAGGACCCCACAGTGCGGCAATGCCGGCGGCGATACAGGCGAACGGGTTGGCACCCGAGGAGCCCGCCAGGCGTACGGTAGAGGTGGAAGCATTCTGCTCGTGGTCGGCGTGGAGGATGAAGATCTTGTCCATCGCCTTGGCCAACACCGGGCTGATCGGTTTGATCTCGCACGGGGTGTTGAACATCATGTGCAGGAAGTTTTCCGCGTACGTCAGGTCGTTGCGCGGGTACATCATGGGTTGACCCATGGAGTACTTGTAAACCATTGCGGCCAGGGTGGGCATCTTGGCAACCAGGCGGATCGCGGAAATTTCGCGATGCTGCGGGTTATTGATGTCCAGGGAGTCGTGATAGAAAGCCGACAGGGCGCCGACTACGCCGCACATGACGGCCATCGGGTGGGCGTCGCGACGGAAGCCGTTGAAGAAGGTCTTCAACTGCTCGTGAACCATGGTGTGGTTCTTCACGGTACTGACGAACTGGGCTTTCTGCTCGACTGTTGGCAATTCGCCATTAAGCAGCAGGTAGCAGGTTTCCAGGTAGTCCGATTGTTCAGCAAGCTGTTCGATCGGGTAGCCGCGATGCAGCAAGATGCCATTATCACCATCGATATAGGTGATTTTCGACTCGCAAGAGGCGGTCGACATGAAGCCTGGGTCGAATGTAAAACGGCCCGTGGCCGTGAGGCCCCGTACGTCGATAACATCGGGACCAACGGTGCCGGTTAAAATGGGCAGCTCGACGGGGGCTGCGCCCTCGATGATCAACTGCGCTTTTTTGTCAGCCATGTGGCCTCCTATTTATGCTTCATCATCAGACAGACCCCCCACGCAGGGCCCGCACCACTATAGTGAGATAAATTCAGATGTCAATTTGCCTAAAGTCTTGCTCCAGAAGGCTTTAACCATACTTTTTCCTCGAAATTGACTGCCGTTTACGCCTTTTATCCCGCCAGCGCAATCAGCTATTAGGGTGAGGTGCGCGCGTTGTCATTAGCGTCCTAACTGTCTATACTCGGCCACCGACCGCCAAGGGCTTTTGGGCTTGCTTTCATTGGGGGTCGCACTCCCTGGGTGGTGTTACCTGACCAGTGCACCCCCCAACAACTTTGCCCTGATTGTTAGGGGCTCTTCAGTGTGAAAAAAAGCCGTGAATAGCCAACGACCTGTAAACCTAGACCTAAGGACCATCAAACTCCCCATCACCGGCGTAACGTCATTCCTGCACCGTGTTTCCGGCATCATCCTGTTTCTCGGCCTGGGCATCATGCTTTATGCATTGAGCAAATCCCTGGGTTCGGAAGAAGGTTACGCCGAGGTGAAGGCATGCCTGACCAGTCCGCTGGCCAAGTTCGTGGCGTGGGGCCTCCTGTCCGCTTTGCTGTATCACTTGGTGGCAGGTATTCGCCACTTGATCATGGACATGGGTATCGGTGAGACGCTGGAAGGCGGCAAGCTGGGCTCGAAAATCGTCATCGCCATTTCAGTGGTGTTGATCGTTCTGGCGGGAGTTTGGATATGGTAACCAGCGTTACGAACCTGTCGCGTTCGGGCCTCTATGACTGGATGGCGCAACGTGTGTCTGCGGTTGTTCTCGCGGCTTATTTCATTTTCCTGATCGGGTACCTCGCTGCGAACCCTGGCATTGGCTACGAGCAATGGCACGGCCTGTTCGCTCACAACGGGATGCGTATCTTCAGTCTGCTGGCCCTTGTAGCCCTGGGCGCTCATGCCTGGGTTGGCATGTGGACCATCGCGACCGACTACCTGACGCCAATGGCGCTGGGCAAGTCCGCGACTGCAGTACGGTTTCTCTTCCAGGCAGTATGCGGCGTCGCGATGTTCGCTTACTTCGTCTGGGGTGTGCAGATTCTTTGGGGTATCTGATTCATGGCTAACACAGTTAATACACTCTCGTTCGACGCCATCATCATTGGCGGCGGCGGTGCCGGCATGCGCGCTGCGCTGCAACTGGCCCAGGGCGGTCACAAGACTGCCGTAGTCACCAAGGTGTTCCCGACCCGTTCCCACACCGTTTCGGCCCAGGGCGGCATTACCTGCGCCATCGCCTCCTCGGATCCAAACGATGACTGGCGCTGGCACATGTACGATACCGTCAAGGGTTCCGACTACATCGGTGACCAGGACGCTATCGAATACATGTGCTCCGTAGGCCCGGAAGCGGTCTTCGAGCTGGAGCACATGGGGCTGCCGTTCTCCCGTACCGAACAGGGTCGCATCTACCAGCGCCCGTTCGGCGGTCAGTCGAAAGACTTCGGTAAAGGTGGCCAGGCCGCCCGTACCTGCGCTGCAGCCGACCGTACCGGTCACGCGCTGTTGCACACCCTGTATCAAGCCAACCTGAAGGCTGGCACCGTATTCCTCAACGAATACTACGGTGTTGACCTGGTGAAGAACGAAGACGGTGCCTTTGTAGGCATGATCGTCATCTGCATCGAAACCGGCGAAACCTCTTACGTGCGGGCTAACGCCACCGTATTGGCGACCGGCGGTGCAGGCCGTATCTACTCTTCTACTACCAACGCCCTGATCAACACCGGTGACGGTATCGGCATGGCCCTGCGTGCAGGCGTTCCGGTACAAGACATCGAAATGTGGCAGTTCCACCCGACCGGCATCGCCGGCGCCGGTGTACTGGTCACCGAAGGTTGCCGTGGTGAAGGTGGTTACCTGATCAACAAGAATGGCGAGCGTTTCATGGAGCGTTATGCTCCGAACGCCAAAGACCTTGCAGGTCGTGACGTTGTAGCCCGTTCCATGGTTAAAGAGATCATCGCCGGTAATGGCTGTGGTCCCGATGGCGACCACGTGATGCTGAAACTCGATCACCTCGGTGAAGAAGTGCTGCATAGCCGTCTGCCGGGCATCATGGAGTTGTCCAAGACCTTCGCCCACGTTGACCCGGCTGTTGCGCCGATCCCGGTTGTTCCAACCTGCCACTATATGATGGGTGGCGTTGCCACCAACATTCATGGCCAGGCGATCACTCAGGACGCCGAAGGCGTCGACCAGATCATTCCTGGTCTGTTCGCAGTAGGCGAAGTGGCGTGCGTATCGGTTCACGGTGCCAACCGTCTGGGCGGCAACTCGCTGCTCGACCTGGTGGTATTCGGTCGTGCCGCTGGCCTGTTCCTGGAGCAGACCCTGAAGGAAGGCGTTGATTACGCCCGCCCTCGCCAGTCCGACATCGATGCGGCCCTGGCTCGTCTCGACGGTCTGAACGCACGTACCGACGGCGAAGACGTCGCTACCTTGCGCAAAGAGCTGCAAAGCTGCATGCAGAACTACTTCGGTGTGTTCCGTACCGGCGAATACATGCAGAAGGGCATCGCCCAGTTGGCTGACTTGCGCGGGCGCATCGCCAACGTCAAGATCAACGATAAGAGCCAGGCGTTCAACACCGCTCGTATCGAAGCCCTTGAGCTGCAAAACCTGCTGGAAGTGGCTGAAGCGACGGCGATCGCCGCCGAGGTTCGTAAAGAATCCCGTGGTGCTCACGCTCGTGAAGACTATGAAGATCGCGACGACGAAAACTGGTTGTGCCACACCCTGTACTTCCCGGGTGACAAGCGCGTAACCAAGCGTGCCGTGAACTTCTCTCCGAAGACGGTTCCGACGTTTGAACCGAAGATTCGGACTTACTAAGGGTGGCTGCCATGTTGAAAGTCAGTGTTTATCGTTACAACCCTGATCAGGACGCCGCGCCGTTCATGCAGGAGTTTCAGGTTGATACCGGTGGTAAAGACCTGATGGTGCTGGACGTGCTGGCCCTGGTTAAAGAGCAGGACGAAGGTTTCTCCTATCGTCGCTCTTGCCGTGAAGGTGTTTGTGGCTCAGACGGCATGAACATCAACGGCAAAAACGGCCTGGCGTGCATCACGCCGCTGTCCGCCGTGGTTAAAGGCAACAAGCTGATCATTCGTCCACTGCCAGGTTTGCCGGTTATCCGTGACCTGGTTGTCGATATGAGCATCTTCTACAAGCAATACGAAAAAGTTAAGCCGTTCCTGCAGAACGATACGCCGGCTCCGGCTATCGAGCGTCTGCAGTCCCCGGAAGAGCGCGAAAAGCTCGATGGTCTGTACGAGTGCATCCTGTGCGCTTGCTGCTCGACTTCCTGCCCGTCCTTCTGGTGGAACCCGGACAAGTTCCTGGGTCCAGCTGCCCTGCTGCAAGCGTACCGCTTCCTGGCAGACAGCCGTGACACCAAGACGTCCGAGCGTCTGGCTTCACTGGATGACCCGTTCAGCGTATTCCGCTGCCGCGGGATTATGAACTGCGTCAACGTATGTCCCAAAGGCCTGAACCCGACTAAGGCCATTGGTCACGTACGTAACATGTTGCTGCAAAGTGGCGTGTAACTGACGTTGTAGCAAAAGCAGGACCGTTGTGCCCGTAGATGCTACGGCGCAGGCTTCAACCGGCGCCGTAGTTTTAACCTGAGCAGCGACTTATAACGCGCGGCTCTTATTTTGAAGAAATGAGACAAGCAGGGGCATCCGGGTTGGTACCCGGACTATCAGCGTGATCCTAAGTGGCTTGTTTTGGTCGCTGCACTCGGACTTTGCAAGCAAACTCGGTGTCTTCGCCGGTGGTGTCCCCTAACCGAGGGTGACCAAGCATGCAAGAAAGCGTGATGCAGCGCATGTGGAACAGCGGCTATCTTTCAGGTGGTAACGCTGCCTATGTGGAAGAGCTTTATGAGCTCTACCTGCACGACCCTAACGCTGTGCCAGAAGAATGGCGCACCAAATTTCAGACGTTGCCCGCTGACGGCAACGCTGCCACCGATGTATCGCACGCTACAATTCGCGATCAGTTTGTGCTGCTGGCAAAGAACCAGCGCCGCGCTCAACCGGTTTCCGCCGGGAGCGTGAGCAGCGAGCACGAGAAGAAGCAAGTTGAAGTACTGCGACTGATCCAGGCCTACCGTATGCGTGGCCACCAGGCAGCCCAGCTTGACCCGCTGGGGCTGTGGCAGCGTCCTGCACCTGCAGACCTGTCGATCAATCATTACGGCTTGACCAATGCCGATCTTGATACGACCTTCCGTGCCGGCGACCTGTTCATCGGCAAAGAGGAAGCGAGCCTACGCGAAATTCACGAAGCGTTGCAGCAGACATATTGCCGCACCATCGGCGCTGAGTTCACGCATATCACCGATTCCGAGCAGCGCCACTGGTTCCAGCAGCGCCTGGAAGGCGTGCGTGGCCGTCCGGTGTACTCCGCTGACATCAAGGGCCATCTGCTTGAGCGTGTCACCGCGGGCGAAGGCCTGGAAAAGTACCTGGGGACCAAATACCCAGGCACCAAGCGTTTCGGTCTGGAAGGCGGCGAAAGCCTGATTCCGATGCTCGACGAACTGATCCAGCGTTCCGGCTCCTACGGTACCAAGGAAATCGTCATCGGCATGGCCCACCGTGGCCGTCTGAACGTACTGGTCAACACCTTCGGCAAGAACCCGCGTGAGCTGTTCGACGAGTTCGAAGGCAAGAAAAAGGTCGAGCTGGGTTCCGGTGACGTTAAATACCACCAGGGCTTCTCGTCCAACGTGATGACCACCGGCGGCGAAGTTCACCTGGCCATGGCATTCAACCCGTCCCACCTGGAAATCGTTTCCCCGGTGGTCGAGGGTTCGGTGCGTGCTCGCCAGGATCGTCGTAACGATCCGACCGGTGAAAAGGTCCTGCCAATTTCCATCCACGGTGACGCGGCATTCGCCGGGCAAGGCGTGGTCATGGAAACCTTCCAGATGTCGCAGACCCGCGGCTTCAAGACTGGCGGCACGATCCATATCGTCATCAACAACCAGGTTGGCTTCACCATCAGCAACCCGGAAGACTCCCGTTCCACCGAGTACGCCACCGACGTTGCGAAAATGATCCAGGCGCCGATCCTCCATGTAAATGGTGATGATCCGGAAGCCGTCTTGTTCGTGACCCAGTTGGCCATCGACTACCGCATGCAGTTCAAGCGTGACGTGGTGATCGATCTGGTCTGCTACCGTCGTCGCGGCCACAACGAAGCGGACGAACCAAGCGGCACCCAGCCGTTGATGTACCAGCAGATCAGCAAGCAGCGCACCACTCGTGAGCTGTACGCCGAGAGCTTGACCAAGGCCGGTGTGGTGGACGATGCACGTGTTCAGGCCAAGATCGATGAATACCGCAACGCGCTGGACAACGGTCTGCATGTAGTGAAAAGCCTGGTCAAGGAACCGAACAAAGAGCTGTTCGTTGACTGGCGTCCGTACCTGGGCCACGCCTGGACTGCGCGTCACGACACCACGTTTGATCTCAAGACCCTGCAAGAACTGTCTGCCAAGCTGCTGGAAATTCCAGACGGCTTCGTGGTGCAGCGCCAGGTTGCGAAGATCTACGAAGACCGCCAGAAAATGCAAGCCGGCGGCCTGCCGATCAACTGGGGTTATGCCGAAACCATGGCATACGCGACCCTGGCCTTCGAAGGTCACCCGATCCGTATGACCGGCCAGGACATCGGCCGTGGTACGTTCTCCCACCGTCATGCGGTGTTGCACAACCAGAAAGACGCGGGTACCTACATCCCGTTGCAGAACCTGTACAAAGGTCAGCCACGTTTCGATATGTACGATTCGTTCCTGTCCGAAGAGGCCGTACTGGCGTTCGAATACGGCTACTCCACCACCACGCCTGAAGCGTTGGTGATCTGGGAAGCCCAGTTCGGCGACTTCGCCAACGGTGCGCAGGTGGTTATCGATCAATTCATCACCAGCGGTGAGCATAAGTGGGGCCGCCTGTGTGGTCTGACCATGCTGCTGCCACACGGTTATGAAGGTCAGGGGCCGGAGCACTCCTCGGCCCGTCTGGAGCGTTACCTGCAATTGTGCGCCGAGCACAACATCCAGGTGTGCGTGCCGACTACGCCGGCCCAGATCTACCACTTGCTGCGTCGCCAGGTGATTCGTCCCCTGCGCAAGCCATTGGTAGTCCTGACGCCTAAATCGCTGTTGCGTCACAAATTGGCCATCTCGACCCTGGAAGATCTGGCCGAAGGTTCGTTCCAGACCGTTATTCCGGAAATCGATGCGCTTGACCCGAAAAAGGTCACCCGTCTCGTGCTGGCGAGCGGCAAGGTCTATTACGACCTGCTGGAAAAACGCCGTGCCGAAGGTCGTGACGACATCGCCATCGTGCGTCTTGAGCAGTTGTACCCATTCCCTGAGGACGACTTGATTGAAGTCCTGGCTCCTTATTCCAACCTCAAACACATCGTTTGGTGCCAGGAAGAGCCGATGAACCAGGGTGCCTGGTACTGCAGCCAGCATCACATGCGTCGCATCGTTGGCGGTCACAACAAGTCTCTCGTACTCGAGTACGCGGGCCGTGACGCCTCTGCTGCACCTGCTTGTGGTTATGCATCGATGCACGCCGAGCAGCAGGCAAAACTGCTGCAAGATGCTTTCACTGTTTAACGCCTTCGCGCTGACTGAAACCGAATTTTAAGGACCTACAGATAATGGCTATCGAAATCAAAGCCCCCTCATTCCCGGAATCGGTTGCCGATGGCACCGTTGCCACCTGGCACAAGAAGCCAGGCGAAGCCGTCAAGCGTGACGACCTGATCGTCGACATCGAGACCGATAAAGTCGTACTCGAAGTACTGGCCGAAGCCGACGGCGTCCTGGGCGCCATCGTTGCCGAAGAGGGCGCTACCGTCCTGTCCAACCAGGTGCTGGGCTCGATCGAGGAGGGCAGTGCCGCTGCCGCTCCAGCCGCTGCTGCTCCGGCTGCGGCCCAGGCTGCTGCTCCCGCCGACGCTGGCGAAGACGATCCTGTTGCTGCACCGGCTGCTCGCAAGCTGGCTGAAGAGAACGGTATCAACATCGCTTCCGTTGCCGGCACCGGCAAAGGCGGTCGTGTGACCAAGGAAGACGTGGTTGCAGCCGTTGCTGCCAAGAAAGCCGCTCCGGCTGCCGCGCCTGCCAAGGCTGCCGCCCCGGCTGCCGCTGCTCCTGTGTTCGCCGCAGGCGATCGCACCGAGAAGCGCGTGCCGATGACCCGCGTTCGCGCCACCGTGGCCAAGCGCCTGGTTGAAGCTCAGTCGAACATGGCGATGCTGACTACTTTCAACGAAGTGGACATGACCGAAGTCATGGCCTTGCGTTCGAAGTACAAGGATCTCTTTGAGAAGAGCCATAACGGTGTGCGCCTGGGCTTCATGTCGTTCTTCGTGAAAGCGGCCACCGAAGCGCTGAAGCGTTTCCCGGCGGTCAATGCTTCCATCGATGGCAGCGACATCGTTTACCATGGTTATGCAGACGTCGGCGTTGCCGTCTCCAGCGACCGTGGCCTGGTGGTGCCGGTGTTGCGTAACGCCGAGCTGATGAGCCTGGCTGAAATCGAAGGCGGCATTGCCGGTTTTGGCAAGAAAGCCCGTGACGGCAAGCTGACCATCGACGAGATGACCGGCGGTACTTTCACCATCACCAACGGTGGTACTTTCGGTTCGATGATGTCGACCCCGATTGTCAACCCGCCGCAAGCCGCAATCCTGGGTATGCACAACATTCTGCAGCGTCCTATGGCAATCAACGGTCAAGTCGTGATCCGTCCGATGATGTACCTGGCCCTGTCTTACGATCACCGCCTGATCGACGGTAAAGAAGCCGTGACGTTCCTGGTGACCATCAAGAACCTGCTGGAAGACCCGGCCCGCTTGCTCCTGGATATTTGATTGAAGCAGTTTCAAGTTGCAAGGCTACAAGCTGCAAGAAAAAGCAGCTTGGCTTGCGGCTTGAAGCTTGAAGCTTGCCGCTAAATAGAGGATCTATTTTCATGTCTCAGAAATTTGACGTTGTAGTGATTGGTGCGGGCCCTGGCGGTTACGTTGCCGCCATCAAGGCCGCACAACTGGGCCTCTCGACTGCTTGCATCGAAAAGTACACTGACAAGGAAGGCAAACTGGCGCTGGGCGGTACTTGCCTGAACGTTGGCTGCATTCCTTCCAAGGCGCTGCTGGACAGCTCCTGGAAATTCCACGAAGCCCAGGACGGTTTTGCCATCCACGGCATCAACCACGCTGGCGTGACCATGGACGTGCCAGCGATGGTCGGCCGCAAGGCCAACATTGTTAAAGGCCTGACTTCCGGCGTTGCTACCCTGTTCAAGGCTAATGGCGTCACTTCCCTGCAAGGTCACGGCAAACTGCTGGCCGGCAAGAAAGTTGAAATCACCAAGCCTGACGGTTCGACCGAAATCATCGAAGCCGAGAACGTGATCCTGGCTCCAGGTTCGCGTCCAATCGACATTCCACCGGCTCCAGTGGACAACAACGTTATCGTTGATTCCACCGGCGCCCTGGAATTCCAATCGGTTCCAAAACGTCTGGGCGTGATCGGCGCTGGCGTGATCGGTCTGGAACTAGGTTCGGTCTGGTCCCGCCTGGGTTCTGAAGTTACCGTACTGGAAGCTCTTGATACGTTCCTGCTGGCTGCCGACACCGCGGTTTCCAAAGAAGCCTTGAAGACCCTGACCAAACAAGGTCTGGACATCAAGCTGGGCGCTCGCGTGACCGGTTCCAAGGTCAAGGGCGAAGAAGTCGTTGTGACCTACACCGACAAGGATGGCGAACAAACCATCATTTTCGACAAGCTGATCGTAGCCGTTGGTCGTCGTCCTGTGACCACTGATCTGCTGGCTGCTGACAGTGGCGTGAACATCGACGAGCGTGGTTTCATCCACGTTGACGATCACTGCGCCACCACCGTCCCGGGCGTCTTCGCCATTGGTGACGTGGTTCGTGGCATGATGTTGGCCCACAAGGCATCCGAAGAAGGCATCATGGTTGTCGAGCGCATCAAGGGTCACAAGACCCAGATGAACTACGACCTGATTCCATCGGTTATCTACACCCATCCGGAAATTGCATGGGTCGGTAAAAACGAACAGCAGTTGAAAGCTGAAGGCGTTGAAGTTAACGTCGGCACCTTCCCGTTTGCCGCTTCGGGCCGTGCCATGGCAGCCAACGACACCGGTGGCTTTGTCAAAGTCATCGCTGATGCCAAGACTGACCGCGTTTTGGGCGTCCACGTGATTGGCCCGAGCGCTGCCGAACTGGTTCAGCAGGGCGCAATCGGTATGGAATTCGGCACCAGTGCCGAGGATCTGGGCATGATGGTCTTCTCCCATCCGACCCTGTCTGAAGCGTTGCACGAAGCAGCGTTGGCAGTGAATGGCGGCGCCATCCACATCGCCAACCGCAAGAAGCGCTAAGCGAGATAATAAGAAACCACGGCGGTTGCCCGTCGTGAGCCTTGCGCGCAAGTCTCACCGCGGAATATCCGCTGGACGCAGTCTTGTGCGGTTTTGCGACCCAAAGCCCAGGCTTTTGGTAGTGGAACGGCACAAGCAGCAGTCACAGGTGGCGCGGCACTCATCAAGAGCGCAGCGCCGAATGCGCAGTACCTAACGAAGACGGTAATAAGCATGAATCTTCACGAGTATCAGGGTAAGCAGCTGTTCGCTGAATACGGACTGCCAGTATCCAAGGGTTACGCAGTAGACACCCCGGAAGCAGCAGCAGAAGCGTGCGACAAAATTGGTGGCACCGAGTGGGTTGTCAAAGCCCAGGTCCACGCTGGTGGTCGCGGTAAAGCGGGCGGCGTCAAGCTGGTTCGCAGCAAAGAAGACGCCAAGGCCTTCGCACAGCAGTGGCTGGGCAAGCGTCTGGTGACTTACCAGACTGATGCCAACGGTCAGCCAGTCACCAAGATCCTGGTTGAGTCGTGCACTGATATCGCTAAAGAGCTGTACCTGGGCGCTGTCGTTGACCGTTCGAGCCGTCGCATCGTGTTCATGGCATCCACCGAAGGTGGCGTGGATATCGAGAAGATCGCTCACGAAACCCCAGAAAAAATTCTGAAAGCCACTATCGATCCACTGGTTGGCGCCCAGCCATTCCAGGGTCGCGAGCTGGCATTCCAGTTGGGTCTGGAAGGCAAGCAAGTTACTCAGTTCGCCAAGATCTTCGTAGGCCTGGCCAAACTGTTCAAGGATCACGATCTGGCCCTGCTGGAAGTGAACCCGCTGGTGATCAAGGCTGACGGCGATCTGCATTGCCTCGATGCCAAGATCAACATCGACGCCAACGCCATGTACCGTCAGCCTAAGCTGAAGACTTTCCACGATCCGTCCCAAGACGATCCGCGCGAAGCGCACGCTGCCAAGTTCGAACTGAACTATGTAGCCCTGGAAGGTAACATCGGCTGCATGGTCAACGGTGCTGGCCTGGCCATGGGTACCATGGACATCGTCAACCTGCATGGCGGCAAGCCAGCCAACTTCCTCGACGTGGGCGGTGGTGCTACCAAGGAACGCGTTACCGAAGCGTTCAAGATCATCCTGTCCGACTCCAACGTCGCCGCAGTATTGGTCAACATTTTCGGCGGCATCGTTCGTTGCGACATGATTGCCGAAGGCATCATCGGTGCAGTGAAAGAAGTCGGCGTTAAAATCCCGGTGGTTGTTCGCCTTGAAGGCAACAACGCTGAACTGGGCGCTAAAGTACTGGCAGAAAGCGGTTTGAACATCATCGCTGCTACCAGCCTGACCGACGCTGCTCAACAAGTTGTCAAAGCTGCGGAGGGCAAATAATGAGCGTCCTGATCAATAAAGACACCAAAGTTATCTGCCAGGGTATTACCGGTTCGCAAGGTAGTTTCCACACCCAGCAAGCCATCGAGTACGGCACCAAGATGGTTGGTGGTGTTACTCCTGGTAAAGGCGGCACCACTCACCTGGACTTGCCTGTCTTCAACACTGTGAAAGAAGCCGTAGAAGCCACTGGCGCCACCGCCAGCGTGATCTACGTTCCAGCTCCTTTCTGCAAGGACTCGATCCTGGAAGCTGCCTTCGGTGGTATCAAGCTGATCGTTTGCATCACCGAAGGCATTCCTACCCTGGACATGCTGGATGCCAAGGTCAAGTGCGACGAACTGGGTGTTACCCTGATCGGCCCTAACTGCCCAGGCGTGATCACTCCAGGCGAATGCAAGATCGGCATCATGCCTGGTCACATTCACTTGCCAGGTAAAGTCGGTATCGTTTCCCGTTCCGGCACCTTGACCTACGAAGCTGTTAAGCAGACTACTGACGCCGGTTTCGGTCAGTCGACTTGCGTCGGCATCGGCGGTGACCCGATCCCAGGCTCGAACTTCATCGATATCCTGAAGCTGTTCCAGGAAGACCCGAAGACCGAAGCGATCGTGATGATCGGTGAAATCGGCGGTTCGGCTGAAGAAGAAGCGGCTGCCTACATCAAGGCACACGTGACCAAGCCAGTTGTTTCCTACATCGCTGGTGTGACTGCCCCTGCGGGCAAGCGCATGGGCCATGCGGGCGCAATCATCTCTGGTGGCAAAGGCACTGCAGACGAGAAGTTTGCTGCCCTGGAAGACGCGGGCGTGAAAACCGTGCGTTCGCTGGCAGACATCGGCAAGGCTTTGTCCGAGCTGACCGGTTGGGCGGTCAAGTAAGAGCAGCTAAAAGTTGCAAGCTTCAAGCTACAAGATGAGGAGGCTTCGGCATTTTTGCTTGTAGCGATGATTGCAGCATGCTCTGTTGACGCTTTACCAACAAAGGCCACCTTCGGGTGGCCTTTGTTGTTTTAAGGGCAGCTATAAGTGGCAAGCTTTAAGCTGCAAGAGAAAAGCACGTGGTCCTTCTTGCCGCTTGAAGCTTGCCGCTTGCCGCTGTTCTTATAAGAACACGACATTAAAATGTCGCTTATCGGACAGTTCGCCCCGCAACAGTGCGTTTTCCAGGCAAATTCGTTAGGCTAGCCGCCTCTTTATGCGTGCGCATCCCAAAAGGAAGCCCCGCGCTAGACCGGTCGGTCCCCATCAGGCCCGGCAGCATTTCCCTCATCCATAGGGAAGCCCTCTCTAAATTCCGATTCAGTAGTGTGGTATTTCCTCAAATGAAAGTGTTGAAAAGCCAGGATATCCTGGCGTTGGGCTTTATGACTTTTGCCCTGTTCGTGGGCGCCGGTAACATCATCTTCCCGCCAATTGTCGGTTTGCAATCCGGGCCTCATGTCTGGATGGCAGCGCTGGGCTTCTTGATTACCGCCGTCGGCTTGCCGGTGGTCACGGTGATCGCCTTGGCCAAAGTCGGTGGTGGTATGGACGCGTTGAGCAGTCCTATCGGCAAGATCGCTGGCGGCATCCTGGCGGCCGCGTGCTACCTGGCGGTCGGTCCGTTGTTCGCCACACCGCGTACGGCGACCGTCTCCTTCGAAGTCGGCCTGGCGCCATTGACCGGAGAAAGCCCGCTGGCGCTGTTCCTCTACAGCGCGGTGTATTTCCTGCTGGTGTTCTTCATTTCCCTGTACCCGGGGCGTCTGCTAGATACCGTGGGGCGCTTCCTGGCGCCGTTGAAGATCATAGCTCTGGCCGTGCTGGGCATCGCTGCCTTTGCCTTGCCGGCCGGAGATGTGGGTGTCGCGACGCCTGAATATGTCGCTGCGCCGTTCTCTCAGGGCTTTATCAATGGTTACCTGACCATGGATACCCTTGGCGCACTGGTGTTTGGCATCGTTATCGTCAACGCCATTCGCTCCCGTGGCGTAGAGTCGCCGCAATTGATTACCCGTTATGCGATCATCGCCGGGCTGATTGCCGGTGTGGGCCTGGCGTTGGTGTACATCAGCCTGTTCCGCCTGGGTTCGGGCAGTCATGAAGTGGCCGCCGGTGCCGCCAACGGCGCAGCAGTGCTGCACGCTTACGTACAACATACCTTCGGCTCTCTGGGCAGTGGCTTTCTCGCCGTGCTGATTTCCCTGGCATGCCTGGTGACGGCCGTTGGCTTGACCTGTGCCTGTGCCGAGTATTTCAGCCGCGTACTGCCGTTGTCCTACAAAACCCTGGTAGTGATCCTTGCGGTATTTTCGTTGTTCGTGTCCAACCTGGGCCTGACCAAGCTGATTGCGTTCTCGATCCCGGTTCTCACCGCGATCTACCCGCCGTGCATCGTCTTGGTGGCACTGAGCTTCTGTAAGGATTTCTGGCAGGAGCAAGGGCGGATTGTCGGTCCGGTGATGCTGGTGTCGTTCATCTTTGGCTGCATCGACGCGCTGAAGGGCGCAGATCTGGCAGGCTGGATGCCTTCGCAACTGGCCAATCTGCCGCTGAGCGAGCAGGGACTAGCGTGGCTGGTCCCCTCAGTGATCATCCTGGTAGCCGCTGTAGGGGTTGACCGTCTGTTGGGCAAGCGCAGCGAAGCCATCGCTTAAAGTGCCTGGTCATGCACTGACATCGCTTTTTATCCATGAGAAATGCCCCGTATCAAACGATCCGGGGCATTTTTTATGGGCGTCAGGCAGTGTCTTTTTCTTTGAGCTAACGTCGAAGGTGTACGAAAAACTGAGTTTAACTCTGGTCATGTAGGAGCAGGCAAGTCAGCTCCCACATTGGGCCGCACTCCCCAAACCCTTCGTGTAAAAGGATCTGCATGTCGTTTGTCGAAGCTAATCTTATCCATTTGCTTGCTGCTCTCTGGTTTGTCATCTGCTGGGGCGGCTATACCCGTTACGCCTGTTGGAAGGCCCGTGATACGGCGTGCCTGGCCAGTGTGCTGCACTTGTACCGTGAAGACTGGATGCGCCGCATGCTGCTGCGGGACAACCGCATCGCCGATGCCAGCGTGATCGGTAACCTGGAGCGCAACGCGTCATTCTTCGCCTCCAGTACCTTGATTATCCTCGCTGGTATTTTCACCGTGCTCGGCGCTTCGGAGCGGGCAGTGTCGTTGTTGGCGGACATTCCCATGGTGCAGCAAGCCTCTCAGGGTATGTCGCAGATCAAGCTGCTGTGCCTGGCCCTGGTGTTTGTCTACGCCTTCTTCACGTTCAGTTGGTGCATGCGCCAGTACAACTTTGCGGCGGTGCTGGTGGGGTCGGCACCTATGGTCGGCGAGCGGCATATCAGCGAGCAGGAGCGCAAGGCCTTTGCTTCCCGGTCCGCACGGGTGATTTCCATGGCCGCCAACCAGTTCAATTTGGGCCTGCGTGCCTATTACTTCGGTATGACCATGTTGGCCTGGTTTGTCAGTCCGTGGCTGTTCATGCTGATGAGCAGCGGGGTAGTGCTGGTGTTATATCGTCGGGAATTCCATTCCGATGTGCTGGATGTGATGGTCTACACCCCGACTGAGGCGCCTTTGCCTGAGTTGAATAAGGACGCGACTTCGTGACCTTGCCTGTGGGGAGCTGTTTTCGTTATTGCTGATGCTTAGTCCAGGTTTTCGTACTTTGCGTTTCTGAACAATTGCCCGGGCAAAAGAAAGCCCGCACTAGGCGGGCTTTCTTTTGCAGCATGGTTTTTCAACCCACGGCGTTCAAGTCTTCAGACTCAAGAACCGGTTGCTGGTGCTGCTGGTGCTGCAGGTGCTTCTTCTACTGCTGCTTCATTCGATTCCTGCTGGGCTTTGGCAGCATCAGCGTTTTCTTTTGCAGCGTCGTTCACTTTATCCTGAGCTTCGCTCATTTTTTCTTGAGCTTGTTCAGCGTGTTGAGTGGCATCCTGAGCTTTGTCTTCGGATTTATTATCGCAGGCAGCGAGGCCCAGGGCGGCGGCTAACATCAAGGAAACAGCGAAAGTCTTGCGCATGGGGTGTTTCTCCTTATTGAAGATATCTACTGGCCTTTCGAGCCTGTGGTGAGCGCTTAGTTCCTTTAATCCCACAGATATATAAGCGTTTTCGTCATGGAACTTTTATCTGGGATTACAACTCTGCCAGATTAACACTAATAAGAGTCGCTATTAAATGACCGAGAACCTTCTTTTAGAGCGGGCCACGGGTTTTGTTTCAGCCTTGCGCGATTGCCTGGTACTGAATATTCAGATTGCAAAGCACCCAGGCCGAACCTGTCGCCACCGCTCGGGCCCATTTCAAAATCCAGGAGCATGCCCACCCTTGAAATCCTGGTCTTAGCCCCCAACTTTGATGACAACCCACCGCCAACCCTCAAGGGCGCGGCCACTGCCATCCAATTGGAGTTAGATGACCATGAGTGTGGAAACTCAAAAGGAAACCCTGGGCTTCCAGACCGAGGTGAAGCAACTGCTGCACCTCATGATCCATTCGCTGTATTCCAACAAGGAAATTTTCCTTCGCGAATTGATCTCGAACGCCTCTGATGCTGTCGACAAATTGCGTTTCGAAGCCCTGTCCAAGCCTGAGTTGCTGGAAGGCGGCGCGGAACTGAAAATCCGTGTGAGCTACGACAAAGACGCCAAAACCGTCACCCTCGAAGACAACGGTATCGGCATGAGCCGCGAGGATGTGATCACCCATTTGGGGACCATCGCCAAATCTGGCACCGCTGATTTCATGAAGAACCTGTCTGGCGACCAGAAAAAAGATTCACACCTGATTGGCCAGTTTGGCGTTGGTTTCTACTCCGCGTTCATTGTTGCCGACCAGGTTGAAGTGTTCAGCCGCCGTGCCGGCCTTGCCGCCAGCGAAGGCGTGCATTGGTCTTCCAAGGGCGAGGGCGAGTTTGAAGTCGCAACGGTCGAGAAGACTGATCGCGGTACCCGCATTGTCCTGCATTTGAAGTCTGGTGAAGACGAGTTCGCCGATGGCTGGCGCTTGCGTAATATCATCAAGAAGTACTCCGACCATATCGCACTGCCGATTGAGTTGCCGAAAGAACAAGCGGCGGCCGAAGGCGAAGAGGCACCTGCCCAGGAATGGGAAGTCGTCAACCGCGCGAGCGCCTTGTGGACTCGTCCTCGTACTGAAGTAAAAGACGAGGAATACCAGGAGTTCTACAAGCACATCGCCCACGATTACGAAAACCCGCTGAGCTGGAGCCACAACAAAGTTGAAGGCAAGCTGGAATACAGCTCGCTGCTCTACGTACCGGCCCGTGCTCCGTTCGACCTGTACCAGCGTGAAGCCCCGAAAGGCCTGAAGCTGTACGTGCAGCGCGTGTTCGTCATGGACCAGGCGGAATCCTTCCTGCCACTGTACCTGCGTTTTATCAAAGGCGTGGTTGATTCCAACGACTTGTCGCTGAACGTGTCGCGGGAAATCCTGCAGAAAGACCCGATCATCGATTCCATGAAGTCGGCGCTGACCAAGCGTGTCCTCGACATGCTGGAAAAACTGGCGAAGAACGAGCCTGAGCAATACAAGGGTTTCTGGAAAAACTTCGGTCAGGTCATGAAAGAAGGCCCGGCGGAAGATTTTGCCAACAAGGAAAAAATCGCCGGCCTGTTGCGTTTCGCCTCCACCCAGGGCGAAGAGGGCGAGCAGGTTGTGTCGTTGGCTGAATACCTGGCACGCGCCAAGGAAGGTCAGGACAAGATTTACTACCTGACCGGCGAAACCTACGCCCAGGTCAAGAACAGCCCGCATCTGGAAGTCTTCCGCAAGAAAGGCATCGAAGTGCTGCTGCTCACCGATCGTATCGACGAGTGGTTGATGAGCTACCTCAGCGAGTTCGACAGCAAGAGCTTTGTCGACGTGGCCCGTGGCGACTTGGACTTGGGTAACCTGGACTCCGAAGAAGAGAAGAAAGAAGCCGAAGAAGTGGCCAAGGCCAAAGAAGGCCTGGTTGAGCGGATCAAGACTGCCTTGGGCGATGCTGTCAGCGAAGTGCGGGTTTCCCACCGTCTGACCGACTCTCCAGCGATCCTGGCCATCGGCGAGCAGGACCTGGGCATGCAGATGCGCCAGATTCTGGAAGCCAGCGGTCAGAAGGTTCCGGACTCCAAGCCGATCTTCGAATTCAACCCGGCTCACCCGCTGATCGGGAAACTTGACGGCGAGCAGAGCGAAGAGCGCTTTGGCGACCTGTCGCATATCCTCTTCGACCAGGCAGCCCTGGCTGCTGGCGACAGCTTGAAAGACCCGGCCGCCTATGTGCGCCGACTGAACAAGTTGTTGGTTGAATTGTCGGTTTAACACCGTTGTAAGAAAACCCCGCTTCGGCGGGGTTTTTCGTTATGGACCCCCTTCAATTGGAGAAAATGATGAGCCAAGTCACCGTGCGTTCTGTGGTCTATCAGATTGATGGCCAAACTTACGAAAGTCGGCTGGCCTTTGATGCCAGCCATAAAGGTTCGCTGCCAGGGTTGTTGATGGCGCCAAACTGGATGGGGGTTGGTGCGGGTGCCGAGGAAATCGCCAGGACCGTCGCCGGCAAGGGTTACGTGGTGCTGATCGCCGACCTGTATGGGCAGGGTGTTCGTCCTTCCAACGGCGACGAGGCGGGCGCGGCGATGATGCCGTTGAAGAACGACCGTGCGTTGCTGAACAAGCGCATGCAAGTGGCGTTTGAGCAACTGCAAGGCCAGACCGAAGCGGCAGTCGACACTTCGAAACTGGCAACCTTCGGTTTCTGCTTCGGCGGTTGCTGCTCTCTTGAGCTGGCCCGTACCGGTGCGCCGTTGAAGGCCGCAGTGTCGTTCCACGGTACCCTCGACACGCCAAACCCGGCGGATGCGAAGAACATCAAGGGCTCAGTACTGGTGCTGCATGGCGCTGCCGACCCACTGGTGCCGAAAGAGCAACTGCCGGCGTTTGAGGAAGAAATGAATGCCGCCGGTGTGGATTGGCAATTGCTCAGCTATGGCGGTGCGGTGCACTCGTTTACCGACCCCCATGCCAATGTGCCGGGCAAGATGATGTATGACGCGAAAACCGCTGCGCGGGCTTTCCTGTCGATGCACAACCTGTTGGATGAAGTGTTCAAGGGTTGATGTGTTCAGCCCCTGTGATCGTTCCCATGCTCCGCGTGGGAGCGATCATCAGTTGCCCGGCAACTCAATCCGCTCAACTTCCCCAGGTACAGTCGGCCAATCCCCGGCGGTCCAACGCTGCCGCGCCTGCTCGATCAGCGCCGGATCGCTCGCCACGAAGTTCCAGTTGATCCGCCGTGGCCCATCCAGTGGTGCGCCGCCAAACACCACCAGATGGCAGTCAGTTTCGGCAAACAGCGTGATGCTCTGGCCTACAGGCAGCACCACCAGGCTATGAACCTCCACGGAGACGCCGTCCAGTTGCGCTTCACCCTGCAGCACATACACCGCCCGTTCCTCATGCTCATCCGGGATCAATAGCGTCGTGGCCGTCTGCATCTCTACTTCGGCATACAACGTTGGTGACAGCACCGGCACCGGCGATTTCAGGCAGAAGCCGCTGCCGGCGATCAGGCGAATTTTCACGCCCAGGTTGTCACTCACTGGCAGGCTCGCGGCGGGGTGATGGCTGTAGTGCCCAGGCCCTTGCTCATGCTCTTTGGGCGAGGCCAGCCATACTTGCAACCCATGCAGGCTGAAACCGCTGGCCTTTAGGGCTTCTGGCGTGCGTTCGACGTGGGCAATGGCGCTGCCGGCAGTCATCCAACTGACATCCCCGGTCTTGACCTCCTGGTCTGAGCCCAGGCTGTCCTTGTGCAGGAGTTCACCTTCAAACAGGTAGGTCAGGGTGGACAGGCCGATATGGGGATGCTGGCGGATGTTCATGCCGGTGCCCGGCGCGTAGCGAGTTTCGAGCATGTGGTCGAAAAACACGAAAGGCCCTACGCTGCGACATTCCCTTGAAGGCAGCGGGCGCAGGATCGGTTGGCCCTCCACATCTTCGGCGCGAGGGCGGATCACGGTCATGGTGGTCATGGTGCTTCCCAATCTGAGCGGGTTAGGCTTGGGAGCATAACCCGCTCGATGGGATGTTACTGCTATTGGCTGAAGGCACCTTCCGAAAGCTGGGTTTCAATGGTGACTTCAGCGGTGGTCATCAGCTTGTGTACCGGGCAGCGATCGGCCACGCGGTGCAGTTCGTCGCGCTGTTCATCGGTGAGCACGCCCTTGAGGGTCAGCTTGACGTTGAGTTTGTACTTGCCCTTTTGCTCCTCGGTACTGTCGTGGGTGACTTCCACGGTCACGCCGGTGAGCGGGATGTCCTTTTTCTGCGCGTACAGCTTGAGGGTCAGGGCTTTGCATGAAGCAAGGGCGGCATCGAAGTAGTCATGGGGGGAGGGCGCCGAGTCATCGCCACCCAGGCTTTTGGGCAGGTCGGTAAACAGTTCGTGTTTATTGACGTGGACGCTATGGCGAAAGTTCTCGGCGTTCAGCGTATTCACGGTAACAGGCATGGCGAACCTCACAAGGTGACGGGATAAAGGTCATGCAGTTATAGAACATGCTGGCATCTTGGTGTTCCCTGTTTTTCGTCGCTGAACCCCGGCGGACATCTTGAGGTCTACCTTCATCAGCCCTGTGGAGATTCTGTCGTGCCATTGATCCGTTTGAGTGTTGCCCTGTTGTTGGCTGCCGCCAGCCTTGGCGCACAAGCTCGCGACTATGCCTACAGTGATGCGCACCTGCATTACGTCGATTTCTTCCAGGAAACGGCGGGGATGGACAAGTTGCTCAAGGTCATGGCGGATAATCACATCGAGCACGTGATGATTTCCGGCATTCCGGTCGCGAAAAAATGGCACGAAGATGAACCCAAGCGTCCGCGCTATTACGCCGGTGATGATGCCGATGCCTATTGGTACAGTGCCACCGACGTGATCGTGGCAGCAGCGATGAATAAATTGGCACCTGAGCAACGTCGACACTTCCATCCGTTCCTCGCCGGTTTCAACCCCAACGACAAGAATTCCGCCGCTCATATTCAGCGCATGCTCGACCTCAATCCCGGGCTGTGGCAAGGCATTGGCGAAGTGTTTACCCGTCATGACGACCTGACGGCACTGACCTCTGGGGATACCCCAAGGGCCAACAACGAGGCGATGACCCTGATCTATCACCTGGCTGCCGAAAATGATCTGCCGGTGATGGTGCATTCCAACATCACCTCCAAGCGTGAGCGCAATCCGTTGTACCTGGCGGAAATCGAGGAGCCGCTGCGTAATCATCCTCACACGCGGTTTATCTGGGCGCACGCGGGCACCAGTATGGAGATTCATCGCCACCAGACGCAGTTGGAGTTTTTGCTGCCGACCTTGAGTCGAATGCTGGAGGCTTATCCCAACTTGTACATCGACCTGTCCTGGAGCGTGCTCACGCCGTATTTGCTGGATGAGGCGGGCAATCCACGGCCTGAGTGGGTACGGCTGGTAGAGCGCTTCCCGGAGCGCTTTATGCTTGGTTCCGATGTTGTGGGACGTTTCAGTAATCTGGGGGAGAAAATGCATAGCTTCGATTCGTTCCTCGATGCCTTGCCTGAAGACGTTGCGCGAAAAGTCGCACGGGACAATTTCCTGGCGATTCTGCCCAAGCCCCTGTAGGCGTGAGGGGTAGGCCCGCACGTATTGTCATCGTCCCGTCACACCGGCGTCATAAGCTCCCGCCATCTCAACCAAGGAGCGCACTATGCAACTCACCCGTTTAAGCGCCCTGGCGGCGCTGATGATGATCAGCAGCCTGGCCAGCGCCGAAGTCCGTATTGAAGGCCCGGTGGAGTACGGAGTGTTTGATGGCCCGCAAGCCGAGTTGCAATCGGGAGAGCGCGTGTTGCGTCGCAGTAATGAGCAAATCCAGACGACCCAGGAGGTGCCTGCCAAGCTGGGCACCAAGTTCGGCCTGCGTTATCAACTGGTTGGTAAGGTCGCCGATGACACACCGTTGACCTTGCTTTATTTCACCCCCGGTATCCGTACTCCGGATGGCATTCGCCATGACAAGTTCGAAGTCACACAGAAACTGGTGCCTGGCGCGCCTCAGGATGTGATGGCCTATGAGTTCACCGAGGGCCACGAAGTGGTTCCGGGAGATTGGCGTTTCATGGTGTTCCAGGGTGACCGCCTGCTGACCGAAAAGAGCTTCACTGTTCGCTGAAGCCCGTGGCGGATGATGTGAGGGTATTTTGATATCGCGGCTTCGTATTACATAAAAGGCCTGGCTTTCTGTAGCCGCTGACGAGGCACGAGGCTGTGATAAGGGTCGCAGGACCTTCAACGGTCTCAAGATCCAGGCGACTGCTGTGCAGCCGATCGCAGGCTACGCCAGCGGCTACAGGAGATCGGTGCGGTCTTTGTAGCCGCTGTCGAGGCACGAGGCTGCGATAAGGGCCGCAGGACCTTCAACGATTTCAAAACCCTGGCGTCTGCTGCGGCAAATCCAAGAGTTGTGTCGATACCCCTGCTCGTCGCAAGCCAGCCCCGGGCTTGCAGTAAAATCCAGGCCAATAAAAAACGCCCCGAACCAGTCGGGGCGTTTTCATGTGATCCAGCAGCGAGGCTTACTTACCCTGCCAGCGTTTCAGTACGAGGGTGGCGTTGGTGCCACCGAAGCCGAAGCTGTTGCTCATCACGGTGTTGATGGTTGCATCTTCACGGGTCTTGGTCAGGATTGGCATGTCGGCGACAGCCGGGTCCAGTTCCTCGATGTTGGCAGAACCTGCCATGAAGTTGCCTTCCATCATCAACAAGCAGTAGATCGCTTCGTGAACGCCAGCGGCGCCCAAGGAGTGACCCGACAGGCTCTTGGTAGAGCTGATGGCGGGAGCCTTGTCACCAAACACTGCACGTACGCCTTCCATTTCCTTGGAGTCGCCGACCGGAGTCGAGGTGCCGTGGGTGTTCAGGTAGTCGATCGGGGTGTCGACGGTGGCCATGGCCATTTGCATGCAGCGGATGGCACCTTCGCCACTCGGTGCAACCATGTCGTAGCCATCGGAAGTGGCGCCGTAGCCGACGATTTCCGCGTAGATCTTCGCACCACGGGCCAGGGCGTGTTCCAGTTCCTCGACCACTACCATGCCGCCACCGCCGGCGATGACGAAGCCGTCACGCTTGGCGTCATAGGCACGGGAGGCTTTCTCCGGGGTCTCGTTGTACTGGGTGGACAGTGCACCCATGGCGTCGAACAGGAACGACTGGCTCCAATGTTCTTCTTCGCCGCCACCGGCGAACACGATGTCCTGCTTGCCCAGCTGGATCTGTTCGACCGCGGTACCGATGCAGTGAGCACTGGTGGCGCAAGCGGAAGAGATCGAGTAGTTCACGCCCTTGATCTGGAACGGCGTGGCCAGGCAGGCGGAGACGGTACTGCCCATGGTCCGCGTGACACGGTACGGGCCGACACGCTTGACGCCTTTCTCGCGCAGGATGTCCAGTGCTTCCATCTGGTTCAAGGTCGACGCGCCGCCGGAGCCGGCGATCAGGCCGGTGCGCGGGTTGGAAACCTGTTCGTCGGTCAGGCCGGAATCAGTGATCGCATCCTTCATGGCCAGGTAGGCGTAGGCGGCTGCGTGGCCGACGAAGCGATAGATCTTGCGATCGATCAGCTCTTCGAGGGGGAGGTCGATGGAGCCGGAAACCTGGCTACGCAGACCCATTTCGGCATATTCCGGGTTGAAGCGGATGCCAGGGCGACTTGCACGCAGGTTAGCGGAGACGGTCTCTTTGTCATTGCCCAGGCACGAAACGATGCCTAGACCAGTGATAACGACGCGGCGCATGCGGATAACCCTTAAAAGTTGTCAGTGGAAGTAAATACGCCGACCCGAAGGCCTTCGGCAGTATAAATCTCGCGACCGTCGACAGTCACCGAACCATCGGCAATGGCCAGGTTCAGCTTGCCCTTGAGGACGCGTTTGATATGAATGTTGTAAGTGACCTTCTTGGCTGTTGGCAAGACCTGGCCAAAGAATTTCACTTCTCCCGAACCCAGGGCCCGGCCACGACCCGGCAGGTTCTGCCAGCCGAGGTAGAAGCCGACCAACTGCCACATGGCGTCGAGGCCCAGGCAGCCTGGCATCACCGGATCACCTTCGAAATGGCAGGCGAAGAACCACAGGTCAGGAGTGATATCCAGCTCGGCGACCAATTCACCTTTGCCGTACTTGCCACCCTCTTCGCTGATATGGGTGATTCGATCCACCATCAGCATGTTCGGGGCGGGCAGTTGCGCGTTACCTGGGCCGAACAGCTCACCGCGACTGCAGCGCAGCAGATCTTCCCGGGTAAAGGCGTTTTGTTTGGTCATGCGAGCTCCTCAATAATCCCATGCGGCAGGGTAGGGCAAATCTTCCCGACCGACTGAAGCGTTCATGCTTCACATCGACAGCCTACACATAGACTATTGCGTTGTAGTGAAAGTCACAGCATCAAGGACATGAATGTACACTTGTGCACTGAAAATATAAACCGGGCTGGTTTTCAGGCCCGTTCGGGTGCCTAAGACTGCCGCACTTTCGCCTTTCACGCCAGTCGCAGTTAGTCGATGGCGGCCATCTACTGAACCCAGCGCTGTAGGATTTGCTGCAAATCCATGCGTTTGAACGGCTTCGCCAGGTAATCGTTCATTCCGGCGGCCAGGCAAGCTTCGCGGTCGCCCTGCAAGGCGTTGGCGGTGAGGGCGATGATCGGTAGATCGGCGCAGCCGGGCAGTTGACGAATCTGTCGAGTGGCTTCGTAACCGTCGATCCTCGGTAGCCGGCAATCCATCAGGATGGCAGTAAAAATCAGGCTTTCGGCACTGCGAATCGCCTCGGCACCGTCGGTGGCGATACTGACCTCGAACCCGAGGCTGCGCAGCATGGCTTCGACCACTGTGCGGTTGACCGGGTTGTCTTCCACCAGCAGGATATTGCGCCCCTCGCCGTTACTGGTTTTACCCTGAGCGTCTGGCGCGATGGCCGGTAGGCTTTGCTGATAGATCGCCAAGGGGATTTCTAGGGTAAATACCGAGCCCTGACCTTCTACGCTCTGCGCACGTAAGGTGCCACCCATGCGTTCGGCCAGGGTGCGTGCAATGGGCAAACCCAGGCCGGTGCCGCCGTAACGCCTTGAGATGGAGCTGTCGGCTTGTTGGAAGGCGTCGAACATCAACTCCAGTGATTCGGCCGAAATACCTATCCCGCTGTCGCGCACAGTGCAGGTGAACCACAGCAGTTCATGGTCCAGGGTCTGCCAGTGAGGTTCGATGGTGATGGTGCCATGCTCTGTGAACTTGAGGGCGTTGCCGATCAGGTTCACGAGTATCTGCCGGATTCGCGTCGGATCACCCTGGACCTGCAATGAGTCCATGCCCGAGAGTATCGATAATTTCAGCTCCAGCCCGCGCTGCATGGCCCTGTGCTGGAAGGCTTGGGCACAACTGTTGATCAGCTCGACCAGGTTGAACGGGATATGCTCAAGTTCCAGGGCTGCTCGTTCGATGCGCGAGAAGTCGAGGATGTCGTTGATGACCTTGAGCAGGTGCTCAGTGGACTCGCAGGCCAGTGCCGCATACTCGGTCTGCTCCTCGGTCATGTCGGTGGTTTCAAGCAGTTGCAGCATGCCCAGCACTCCGTTCATCGGGGTGCGTAGTTCGTGGCTCATCATTGCCAGGAAGTCCGATTTGGCATTGTTTGCCTGCTCGGCTTCCTCGCGGGTCTGGATCAATTGGGCCATGGCCTGGTGCTGCTCGCGGCTGGCCTGATTGAGCCCCTCTGCGAGGTTGTTGATGTGGCGGGACAGGTCGCCCAGTTCCGAGTCATCGACAATCGGCAGCGGCGTCTTGTAGTCGCCCTGCTGGATGGCCTTGACCGCATGCCCCATGGCGCTGATCGGTTGCGACAGGCTGGCAGCCAGGCGGCGGGCCAGCAGGAAGGTAAAGAGCAAGGCAAACAGCGCCAGAACTGCTGCCTTGAACAGGATTTCCTGTTGGCGCTGGCTGAAGGCGTCGTTGGACATGCCGACGATCACCCGACCCAGGTAGTCCGCTTGCGGTACCTTGGGCTGCACGCTGCTGTCCTGGAAAAAGTCATTGCCCAACTGGATATGTTGCAGGCGTATCGGCGCCTGGAACACTTTCACCGACAGTGAGCGGTCGTGTTTTTTCGAAGGTTGTTCGACATAGACCAGGATGTTCTCCGTGCTGTCCTGGATTTCCAGGAAGCGCACATGAGGCGTGGCCAGGGTGGCGCGCAACAGGCTTTCCAATACATCGTTATTGCCGGAAATCACGCCGTACTCGGTGGCCGGGGCTAATTGGTTGGCGATCAATTGACCGGTGTGGTCCAGTTCCTGGCGCAAGTCCTGGATCCGCACGAAGGTAAAGAAACTGATCAACAGCAACGTCAGCAACAACGCCGGGCCCAGGGTGATGATCTGAGTGCGGGTACTGATATCCCAACGGCGACGGAAGGTCATGGGTATTTTTCTCCTTCGGCCAATCGGACGGCGAGGGCGGCTTCGTCCACCTGTTCGATTCCCAGTGAGCGTGCGACTTGCGGGTTGCCCACGGCTTTGAAGTGTTCCGGGTACAGCGAGCGAGGCCAACTGGATGGCGTACGATCCAGCAGTCGGTCGAGTACATCCAGCCAATCGTTCTGGTCGCTGTAGGTGCTGGCCAGGCTGCCGGCCTTGACGAAGCCGGCGTTGGGCCCGATCAACGGCAACTGCCTGGCGTAACTGCTCAACAGCAGGTTCTTTGCGGTTTTCGGGTTATATAGTTGGGGATCGTCCAGGCCCAGCAGTACATCGCTGTTCTTGAACAGGGCTTGCAGCGGGCGACTGTCATTAATGTTGTCCCAGCGCTGAGGGACGATTTCCAGGCCCATGGGCGTGGCGTATCGCTGTAGCTCGTGGAGTAGGAACTCGCTGTCGAGGCTATACAGCACGCCAATGCGATGGGCTTGGGGCAAGATGTCGGCGATCAGGCGCAACTGGCGCTCCAGCGGTGGGTCGCTCCACAACAGGCTGATCTTCGCCGGCACGCTATGGCCCAGGCGCAATCGCGCTTGCAGGCGACTGATACGTAGCACCAGGGTCGGTGGGCCCTGGCTATCCTGCAAGCGCCAGTCGAGGCTTTGCAGGTCCAGCAGGATCAGGCGGGTACTGTCCGGCAAGAGTGCTGGCGCAGGAAGGTTTTTCAACGGTGTGAATGTCACCCTGTCATCCGGGCGCTGCCGGCCCAGAGCCTGGACGAAAGCCTGGACCCCCGGGCCATCCTCTGCAGCGGTCAGCAGAATCTCGGCTGCCCAGTTCGGGGAGGTGAACAGCAGGCAGGCGGGCAGCAACCAATACCGCCAGAGACGGGCGGTAAGGAAACGGGTCATCCATGACAGAGTGCGGGGCATCTAGAATTCTAGCTCCGCACTGAAGTAGAGCACGTGGCGATGGTCGTAGTTGTTGTCGGCCCAGGTGGTGGGCTGGTTATCGAGCCGTTGCTGCAACATGCCGGCCAGTTCCAGGTTGGCCTTGCCCAAGGCAATGCGCTTGGCTACCCGCATATCGACCCGTTCGAAGCGATATTGGTTGAGGGCGTCATTGCCATAATAGAACAGCGCGCTGGACCAGCCCTGGCCCCATTCCCGCAGCCAGCCGGCGGAGCCGCTGTTACGGGCGGTCTGCTGTTGATCGAGAGGGTTGGTAGCGCTGGCATCGACATAAGCATAAGTCAGCCGCAGCCGATCGGCGGCACTTACACGCCAGTCGAGTTGGGTTTCGATGCCGGTAAAACGTGAGCGGTTGGTGTTACTGGCGATGTACTGGTTGTTACGCAGCGGCTCGCTGATCATTTCGGTGACTTCATCATAGAACAGCTTCACGTCGACATTGAGTCCGATGTCGGTAAAAAAACCGTTGTAGCCCAGCTCTCGGGAGCGCATCAGCTCCTGGTCGAGATCGCCCGGGCCACGGGTCTTGACGAAGTATTGGCCCGAGTTCTGTCCATAGGCCGGGGAATCAAGGTTGGTGACCCGGTAGCTCCAGTTGACGTTGTTCTCGAACATGTCTGGGGAACGGATGGCTTCGGAGTACACCGCCCGCAGGCCGTGGCGCGGGTTGATCAGGTAGTTGACAGCGATCCGTGGCGTCAGGGAGTTGCCACTCAGGTGAGTGTTCTCGAACATCGCGCCGCCCTGCAGCAGCCAATGCTCGTTGGCCCGCCATTCCAGGTGGCCGAACAGGCGCCAGGTGTTGTCGTCCAGGGTACCGTTGAAGTACGTGTCGGAGTCGGCGCGGTCGTAGCGGTAGTTCATGCCGCTGACCAGGCGCAGGCTGTCGGTCAGGCTAAGGGTGTCTTGCAGCTCCAAGTCGTAGCGGCTTTCCCGGGTACTTTGGTCGATAGTGCCGCAGACGCTGTCTTTGCCGCCGCTTTTCCATTGTTCAAGCACCTGGGTGGCCAGGGCCTGCTCGGCAGCGCTGCCTGGTGGTGCGGCGTCCTGGCTGTAGGCCTCCATGTGCCTGGACAATTGCTCGGCGTAGTTGGAGTTGAGCTGCCAGAGCTGGGTCAACTCCGGGCTGAACGAGACCTTGGCGTCGCAGGCTTTCCAGAGCTGCCGGCGATCCCACTGCTGGGCCGAGCCTTGGATATAAAGACTGTGCTCGGGGCTGAAATCGAAGTTCCAGCGTAGCGAACCGGCATAGTCCTTGGCGGTGACGTCGGAGTTGGTACCGCCTTCGGTAATGCCGGAAAACACGGGTTTGTAGGTATAAGGGCGCTGATTACTGCCTTCCTTGGCACTGAATTGCCAGTCAATGCTTTGTTGCTGGTTCAGGGTCTGGCTGACGGCCAGGCTGAAGCGGTTCAGGCGGCGGCTGTCGCGACGGTCGGTGCCGAGGGCGTTGCTGTCAAAGCCATCATCCTGCTGCCCGGAAACAGACAACCGCAGGTCGCCGGTTTCCCAGCCGATGCCTTGGCTGGCGTAATAGTCATTGATCCCTCGTTCGCCCCGGGTGACTTTAATTCGCGTGCCCTGGCTGTTGGCCGGCGACCGGGTGAGAATGTTGACCACCGCCATCAGCGCGTTGGCGCCGTAGCTGACGGTGTTGGGGCCGCGGAAGACCTCGATGCGCTCGATGTCCTCCATGGCCACTGGGATATCGCTCCAGTCCACAGTGGCCAGGCCGGCGCGGTATACCGAGCGCCCATCGATCAAAACCTGCATGCGTCGCGCGTCGCTGGCGTTGGTGCCATGGTAGTTGACGGCCGCCTGGTTGCCGGTGGTGTAGCCGACCATCATCCCAGGCACCAGGCGCAGCAATTCGGCGATGTCCCGTGCGCCGCTGGCCTTGATCAACTCACTATCGATCACCGTCATACTGCCGGGCACGGCCGCGGCCGACTGCTTGAGCCGAGTGGCGGTCAGCACCTGAGGCAGCGGTTGGTTGTCGAGGAAAAGATCATCGGCGAACAACGGACCACTGAACAACAATGCCAGAAAGAGGGATGAGCGAGGAGGAGGGCCCAAATACACGGCACGGCCTTGATAGTGACTATATAGCCGCTCATGTTAACTGAGGTGAGGGCTTTTACCAGTCGTCGCCTTTGCAATTACCTTGCGCAAACGCACCATTTTCCGACAAACACGGGAATTTACGCGGGGGCTGGCCCCTGACGGGTCGCCCCGTATAATGCCGTCATCGCCACTGGTATGGATTAACGGATTGCATATGACTGAACAGCGCCCTATTGCGGTCCTGGGAGGCGGAAGTTTTGGTACCGCCGTGGCTAACCTGTTGGCTGAAAACGGTCATCGGGTGCACCAGTGGATGCGTGACCCCGAACAGGCCGAGGCCATTCGGGTCAATCGGGAAAACCCGCGTTACCTTAAAGGTATCAAGATTCACCCGGCAGTCGAGCCCGTCACCGACCTGCTGGCAACGTTGACCGCCTGCGACCTGTGCTTTGTCGCCCTGCCGTCCAGTGCCTTGCGTTCAGTGCTGGCCCCCCACGCAGAGTGCCTGGCCGGCAAGCTGCTGGTCAGCCTGACCAAGGGTATTGAGGCCCACACCTTCAAGCTGATGAGCGAAATTCTTCAAGAGATTGCTCCCCAGGCACGTATCGGCGTGTTGTCCGGGCCGAACCTGGCGCGGGAAGTGGCCGAGCATGCCTTGACCGCCACCGTGGTGGCCAGTGAGGATGAGGTTCTCTGCGAGCGGGTTCAAGAGGTCCTGCATGGCCGTACCTTCCGGGTCTACGCCAGTGCTGACCGTTTCGGCGTGGAGTTGGGAGGGGCGTTGAAAAACGTCTACGCGATTATCGCTGGCATGGCCGTGGCCCTGGGCATGGGGGAAAACACCAAAAGCATGCTGATCACCCGTGCGTTGGCGGAGATGACCCGGTTTGCGGTCAACCAGGGCGCCAATCCGATGACCTTCCTCGGCCTGGCCGGCGTCGGCGACCTGATCGTCACCTGCTCATCGCCGAAAAGTCGCAACTACCAAGTAGGTTTCGCCCTGGGCCAGGGCTTGAGCCTGGAAGACGCCGTGACTCGCCTGGGCGAAGTGGCCGAAGGGGTCAATACCCTCAAGGTATTGAAAACCAAGGCCCAGGAAGTCGGAGTGTATATGCCGCTGGTCGCCGGGTTGCACGCGATCCTGTTTGAAGGGCGCACTTTGAACCAGGTTATCGAGTTGCTGATGCGTGCCGAGCCGAAAACCGATGTCGATTTTATTTCCACCAGTGGTTTCAATTGAGGAACGCGTCATGAACGATCCGAAAGCAGCACCCAAGTACGAGTCCATTGTTCTGCGTGTTCTGTGGATGTTGGTGTTTGCCCTGGTGTGGCAAGTGGCGCAGTTTCTCCTGGGCGCGCTGGTGGTGGTGCAGTTGGTTTACCGTCTGGTCTACGGGGCGCCAAACCTGAGCTTGATGAATTTTGGCGACAGCCTGAGCCAGTTCCTGGCGCAGATTGGCCGCTTCGGCAGTTTTCACAGCGACCAGAAACCCTGGCCGTTCGCCGATTGGCCCACTCCACGCGCACCGGAAGGTGAAGCTGCCCACAGCGTGCCGCCCGCGCCGCACCCGGCCCGCGATGAAGAGCCGAAGCTGTGAAAGTGTGGGTATTGCGTCACGGCGAAGCTGAAGGGCATGCCCGCACTGATGCCGAGCGCAACCTGACCGATCATGGCCGTAAAGAAGTGCTGCGCAGTGCGGCGCATCTGATTGGCCAACCGATCCAGGCCATCATCGCCAGCCCTTATGTGCGGGCGCAGCAGACGGCGCAGTTGGTGCGTGAAGTGCTGGGGTTCGAGCCGCAGATTCTGACGGTACCTTGGCTGACGCCGGAGAGTAGTCCGGAGCAGGTGCTGGATCACCTTGAGACTGATGACAATGTGTTGCTGGTGAGCCATCAACCGTTGGTGGGGAGCCTGATCTGTTTTATGCAGCATGGTCACCTGAGTCAGCCGCAGCCCATGGGTACCGCGAATTTGGCGGAGTTGGAGGGGAAGTCTGCACTGGCTGGGTTGATGGGCTTGAATAGCGTCAAGAACCCGTAGACGATCAGTTGGTTCCGGTGCGACTCGGTTGGGGGGTGTATATCCGTTGCTGCGGTCAGGGCGGCTTAGGGTTACGCCCTTACGGCGTGTCACTTTGAAAAGCCCAAAGTAACCAAAGGCTCTTGCCCCACCACTTGGTGCCTCGCCTAGGCTCGGCATACCCGAACGCA
>NZ_WLYI01000017.1 GCF_009707515.1 Pseudomonas karstica
TGCCCAGGCTGTCAGGCCGTGGCCGAGGCGATTGTCGCCGGCGGGCTGGAAAGCTATTACCAGCACCGCAGCGAAGCCTCGGCCAACCCCGAGGCGTTGCCGGTGCAACGGGTGGACGAACTGGCACTGTATGACCGCGCCGATGTGCAGCAACCTTTCGTGCGTCACGAGGGCGAGTTGGCCGAAGCCACGCTATTGATGGAAGGTATCAGCTGCGCCGCCTGTGGCTGGCTGATCGAGAAACACTTGCGCAGCCTGCCGGCCGTCGCCGAGGCCCGGCTGAACCTGTCCAATCATCGCTTGCACGTACGCTGGGCCGATGCGCAATTGCCCCTGAGCCAGGTGCTCAGTGAGCTGCGCCATATCGGCTATGCTGCCCACCCCTACCAGGCCGACCGCGCCGCCGAGCAACTGGCCAGCGAAAACCGCCTGGCCGTGCGCCAACTCGGCGTGGCCGGACTGTTGTGGTTCCAGGCGATGATGGCAACCATGGCTACCTGGCCGGAATTCAACATCGACCTGAGCCCGGAACTGCATACAATCCTGCGCTGGGTCGCGTTGTTTCTCACCACGCCCATTGTCTTCTACAGTTGCGCTCCGTTTTTCAAGGGGGCCATGCGCGACCTGCGCACCCGCCACCTGACCATGGACGTCTCGGTGTCCCTGGCCATCGGCGGCGCATACCTGGCCGGGATCTGGACCGCGATAACCGGGGTGGGCGAACTGTATTTCGACGCGGTGGGCATGTTTGCCCTGTTCCTGCTGGCTGGCCGCTACCTGGAGCGCCGCGCCCGAGAACGTACCGCCGCGGCCACCGCGCAATTGGTCAACCTGTTGCCAGCCTCGTGCCTGCGCCTGAACGCCGACGGCCAGAGTGAACGGATTCTGCTGACAGAGTTGGCACTGGGCGAGCGTGTGCTGGTGCATCCGGGGGCCATTCTGCCGGCTGACGGCATGATCCTCGACGGCCAATCCAGCATCGACGAATCCCTGCTGACCGGCGAATACCTTCCACAGTCACGGCACGCCGGCGATGCCGTCACCGCCGGCACCCTTAATGTAGAAAGCGCTCTGATCGTTGAAGTCCGGGCGTTGGGCCATGACACCCGCCTGTCGGCCATCGTGCGCTTGCTGGAGCGGGCCCAGGCGGAAAAACCACGCCTGGCGCAAATCGCCGACCGCGCAGCCCAATGGTTCCTGCTGTGCTCACTGATTGCTGCGGCCGTGATCGGCCTGGTGTGGTGGGAACTGGACGCCTCGCGGGCGTTCTGGATTGTCCTGGCGATGCTGGTCGCTACCTGCCCTTGCGCCCTTTCACTGGCAACGCCAACTGCCCTGACCGCTGCCACCGGTACCCTGCACAAACTCGGCCTGCTGCTGACTCGCGGGCATGTGCTCGAAGGCCTGAACCAGATCGATACGGTGATTTTCGACAAGACCGGCACCCTCACCGAAGGGCGCCTGGCCCTGCGTGCGATTCGCCCACTCGGCACGCTGGACAGCAATCATTGCCTGGGCCTGGCCGCGGCCCTGGAAAACCGTTCGGAACATCCGATTGCCCGGGCGTTCGGCCGCGCGCCGCTGGCGGCCGACGAAGTGCTCAGCACCCCGGGGCTCGGGCTGGAGGGGCGGGTGGGCGAACAACGCTTGCGTATTGGCCAGCCAGCCTTTGTCTGTGAGTTGAGCCGCTGTCCGGTCCCGGCATCACCTGACGAAGCAGGTCAATGGCTGCTGCTGGGTGACAGCGAAGGCGCCCTCGCCTGGTTTGTCCTCGACGATCGCCTGCGCAGCGATGCCCCAGCCCTGCTGGCAGCCTGCAAGGCACGGGGCTGGCGCACCTTGCTGCTGTCCGGGGACAGTTCCCCGATGGTCGCCAGCGTGGCAATGGAGTTGGGGATTGACGAAGCTCAAGGAGGCCTGCGTCCCGACGACAAGCTGCAAGTGCTACAACGGCTGCACCAGGAAGGTCGCAAGGTCTTGATGCTCGGTGATGGCGTCAACGATGTACCGGTACTCGCCGCCGCCGATATCAGCGTGGCCATGGGCTCGGCCACCGACCTGGCTAAAACCAGCGCCGACGCCGTGCTGTTGTCCAATCGCCTGGACGCTCTGGTACACGCCTTCACCCTGGCCCGTCGTACTCGCCGGGTGATTATTGAAAACCTGCTGTGGGCCGCGCTATACAATGGCCTGATGTTGCCCTTTGCCGCCCTTGGCTGGATCACCCCCATCTGGGCGGCAATCGGCATGTCTCTCAGTTCGTTGACCGTGGTGCTCAACGCCCTGCGCCTGACTCGCCTGCCGACTGCAGCGGCGCTGAGCCCCACCCTCGTAACCCGCCCGCTACCGGCCTGAGCCGCGCGGGCATGGAGTATCGATGCCAGCTCTTTACGTGATGATTCCGGCGGCGCTGCTGATCGTTGCCATCGCCATTTATATCTTCTTCTGGGCTGTGGACAGCGGCCAGTACGACGACCTCGACGGCCCGGCCCACAGCGTGCTGTTCGACGATCAGGACCCGAACCACCTGGCGGCGGTCGATGAGGCCAATGGCCCTGAACAACCTTCCTCCCCCAAAGACCCGCCCCATGCTTGAGCTCGCGCCTTTACTGGTCTCGGCGGTCATTCTCGGACTGCTGGGGGGCGGTCACTGCCTGGGCATGTGCGGTGGGTTGATGGGTGCGCTGACCCTGGCGATTCCCAAGGAACAGCGCAGCCGGCGTTTTCGCCTGTTACTGGCCTATAACCTGGGACGAATCCTCAGCTACGCCAGCGCCGGCCTGCTGATCGGCCTGGCAGGCTGGGCCGTGGCAAACAGCCCGGCGGCGGTGGTCATGCGTATCTTCGCCGGCCTGTTGTTGATTGCCATGGGCCTCTACCTCGCCGGCTGGTGGAGCGGCCTGACCCGCATCGAAAGCCTCGGACGCGGCCTGTGGCGGTATATCCAGCCCGTTGCCAACCGTTTATTGCCGGTGTCCAGCCTACCTCGGGCTTTGCTGCTGGGGGCGCTCTGGGGCTGGCTGCCGTGCGGGTTGGTCTACAGCACGTTGCTATGGGCCGCCAGCCAGGGGAATGCGCTGGACAGCGCCTTGTTGATGCTGGCGTTCGGCCTCGGCACCTGGCCGGTCTTGCTGGCCACCGGGCTGGCAGCCGAACGCATCACCGCCTTGTTGCGCAAGCGCAGCGTGCGAATGACCGGCGGCTTGCTGGTGATGCTGTTTGGCCTCTGGACCTTGCCTGGCCCCCACCAGCACTGGTTGATGGGGCATTAGAATAGCCTGTGGCATAATGCCGCTCCCTGTTGATGCAAATCAACATGGCTCCCTGCCCCACCCCCTAGACTCGGCCCCCTAGCCTACCCGGGGGACCGCCCGCATGCTCGACGCCATTCGTTGGGACACTGATTTAATTAACCGCTACGACTTGGCGGGGCCACGCTACACCTCGTACCCCACCGCCGTTCAGTTCAACAGCCAGGTCGGCACCTTCGACCTGCTCCGCGCCCTGCGCGCGAGCCGCAAGGCTGTGCGACCGCTGTCGCTGTATGTGCATGTGCCGTTCTGCGCCAACATTTGCTACTACTGCGCCTGCAACAAAGTCATTACCAAGGACCGCGGTCGGGCCCAAGCTTACCTGCAATGCCTGGAGCAGGAAATTCAACTGATAGCTTGCCACTTGGACCCCAGCCAGAAGGTCGAGCAACTGCACTTTGGCGGTGGCACCCCGACCTTTCTCAGTCATGGCGAGTTGCGCCAAGTGATGGCCCAGTTGCGCCGGCACTTCAATCTGCTAGACGATGATTGCGGCGACTACAGCATCGAGATCGACCCACGGGAAGCCGACTGGTCTACCATGGGCCTGCTCCGTGAGTTGGGCTTCAACCGCGTCAGCATCGGCCTGCAAGACCTCGATCCCGAGGTGCAACGGGCAGTCAATCGACTGCAAAGCCTGGAAGAAACCCGGGCGGTGATCGATGCCGCGCGCACCCTGCAATTTCGCTCGATCAATATCGACCTGATCTACGGCCTGCCCAGGCAGACGCCTGCACGTTTTGCGCACACAGTGGAAGAGATCATCAACCTGCAGCCGGACCGCCTGTCGCTGTTCAACTATGCCCACCTGCCAGAGCGCTTCATGCCCCAGCGGAGGATCAACAACAATGACCTGCCTGCACCCGCGCAGAAGCTGCAGATGTTGCAAACCACCATCGAACAGTTGACGGCAGCGGGTTATCGCTACATCGGCATGGACCATTTCGCCCTGCCCCATGACGAACTGGCCATCGCCCAGGAAGAGTCCACCCTGCAGCGCAATTTCCAAGGCTACACCACCCACGGTCATTGCGACCTGATCGGGCTCGGGGTGTCGGCCATCAGCCAGATTGGCAAACTGTACTGCCAGAACAGCAGCAACCTGAACCACTACCAGAACACCCTGGCCGGGGCACAACTGGCTACCAGCCAAGGCCTGGTGTGCAGCCTGGATGACCGTTTACGGCGGGAAGTGATTCAGCAGTTGATCTGCAATTTCAACCTGACATTCGAGAAGATCGAGCAGGCCTTCAATATTGATTTTCGCGGGTATTTCGCAGCGCTCTGGCCGCAACTGGAAGCAATGGCCAGTGAGGGGTTGATCGAACTCGACGTCCAGGGCATCCGCGTTTTGCCGGCGGGGCGCTTGCTGGTGCGTTCGGTGTGCATGGTGTTCGATGCTTATCTGGAGCACCAGGACCGGCAGCGATTTTCACGGGTGATCTGACAGCAGATTATTTCATTACCAGGCTGGCCTGACTGTCCTCCAACACGGTACCCTTACATATTATGCGTGATTTACCACAAGGATTTAAGAAATGTCCGAGCCAGTCAAACTGCGCGCCCACAGTCAGGCTCACTGCAAGGATTGCAGCCTCTCCCCTCTCTGCCTGCCACTTTCGCTGAATCTGGAAGACATGGACGCGCTGGACAAAATCGTTAAACGTGGGCGCCCGCTGAAAAAAGGTGAGTTTCTGTTTCGCCAGGGTGACCCGTTCAATTCTGTCTATGCAGTGCGCTCGGGCGCCTTGAAAACCTTCAGCCTGAGCAATGCCGGCGAAGAACAGCTCACCGGCTTCCACCTGCCCAGCGAATTGGTTGGCCTGTCGGGCATGGATACCGAAACCCACCCGGTGTCGGCACAAGCGCTGGAGACCACTTCGGCCTGTGAAATCCCCTTCGAGCGCCTGGATGAACTGGCGCTGCAATTGCCGCAACTGCGCCGACAGCTGATGCGCGTCATGAGTCGGGAAATTCGCGACGACCAACAGATGATGCTGCTGTTATCGAAGAAAACCGCCGACGAGCGCATCGCCACCTTCCTGGTCAACCTCTCTGCCCGCTTCCGTGCCCGGGGCTTCTCGGCCAATCAGTTCCGCCTGAGCATGTCGCGCAATGAAATCGGCAACTACCTGGGGTTGGCGGTGGAAACCGTATCGCGGGTGTTCACCCGCTTCCAGCAGAACGAGTTGATCACCGCCGAGGGCAAGGAAGTGCACATCCTCGACCCAATCCAGCTCTGCGCCCTGGCCGGTGGTTCCCTGGACGGTTAATAAGAACACGGGGATCCAGGCTTCTGCGACCGAGCCGGTCACTTCGGTCGCAGGTTATACTGCGGGACCGCCCCTCTTCCCAGGACACCCTGACGATGGTCTTCGATTCATTCGACATAAAATCCCTGATTCGCCCAGTCATCGACTTCCCCAAACCTGGGGTGATCTTTCGCGATATCACACCCCTGTTCCAATCCCCCAGGGCGTTGCGCCTGGTGGCGGACAGCTTTACCCATCGCTACGTCGAAGCCGACTTCACCCACATCGGTGCAATGGATGCCCGGGGCTTCCTGATCGGTTCGATCATTGCCTATCAACTGAACAAGCCACTGGTCCTGTTCCGCAAACAGGGCAAGTTGCCAGCGGATGTGTTGAGTGAGGGTTACCAGACCGAATACGGGGAAGCGTTCCTGGAAGTGCACGCAGACAGCCTGTGTGAGGGTGACTCGGTGCTGATGTTCGATGACTTGATCGCCACTGGCGGCACCCTGATTGCAGCCGCCAACCTGGTACGGCGCATGGGCGCGCACATCTTCGAAGCAGCGGCGATTATCGACCTTCCTGAACTGGAAGGGTCCCAGCGCCTGGAAGATATGGGTATCCCGACATTTTGCCTGACCCAGTTTGCGCTGACGGAGAAATAGACCGGGCTACAAGCCCATCTGCTTGCTGATGATTTCATTCATCACTTCCCGAGTCCCACCGCCGATGGAGAGGATCCGGTTGTCCCGGCACAGCCGCTCCACCAGGCTGCCACGCATATAGCCCAACCCCCCGAGGATCTGCACCGCATCGTAGGTCACGCGGTCGGCGGTGTCGGTGGCAACATTCTTGGCCATGGAAATCTCCTTGATCACACTGTTGCCGGCCGCCATCTTGGCCGCCTGGCGGTAAGTGAACTCCCGGGAGACTTCCACCGCAGTGGCCATTTCCGCCAGGCGATGCTTGAGTACCTGAAACTTGCCGATGGGTTTGCCGAAGGCTTCCCGCTGGGCAGCCCATTTCAGGCTTTCTTCCAAGGCAAGTTGCGCGGTCATGTTGGCCATCAATGCCAGGGCCAGGCGTTCGCTCTGGAAGTTACCCATGATGCAGGCAAACCCCATGTTCTCAACACCGATCAGGTTGCCTACCGGCACCTGGCAATTGTCGAAGAACAACTCGGCGGTGTCCGAGGCCCACCAACCCATTTTTTTCAGCGGCTGGCCGACGGTAAAGCCGGGGGTGCCCTTTTCAATCAACAACAGGCTGATGCCGCCAAAGCCTGGCCCACCGGTACGCACCGCCACGGTATAGAAGTCGGCGCGCACACCACTGGTGATAAAGGTCTTGCTGCCACTGACCCGGTAGTGGTCGCCATCGCGCACCGCACGGGTTCGCAGGCTGGCGACATCAGAACCACCAGCGGGCTCGGTGACCGCCAGGGCCATGATCTTCTCGCCGGACAGCACTTGGGGCGCCACCCGCTCACGTACTTCGGGACGAGCCCATTTGACGATGGGCGGCAGGCCGATATCCAGCGAACCCAGCCCCGCCACCACGCCACCTGAACCGCAGCGCATCAGCTCCTCGCTGGCAGCTATCTTGGCGAACAGATCGCCTTCGTGACTACCGCCGAGGACTTCGGGATAACCAATACCCAGAATGCCTGCAGCACCGGCCTTGAGGTACAGTTGCCGAGGAAAGGCCTCGGCCTCCTCCCATTGCTCGATGTCCGGCAGAATCTCGCGCTCGACAAAGCGGCGCACGCTGTCGCGGACCAGTTGGTGGCTGGGGTCGAAGTATTCCTGATAGGCGGGCATCGGCAAGCTCCATGCAAGGATGGAGTGAACTTACCAAGCGCTTGCTTGGTTTACAAGCAAGCGGTATCTACAAGGCTATCGGCTTACGTCCGGCAAACGAGTGGGCCAAGGTACCGCCATCAACCAGCTCCAGCTCACCACCCAGCGGTACACCGTGGGCAATACGCGAAGTGATCAACCCTTTATTGGCCAGCAGTTGGGCGATGTAATGCGCCGTGGCCTCGCCTTCCACCGTCGGATTGGTGGCCAGGATCACTTCAGTGAAAGTGCCCTGCTCTTCGATACGCTCCACCAGTTGCGGAATGCCAATGGCCTCCGGGCCCAAGCCGTCCAGTGGTGACAGGTGCCCCTTGAGCACAAAATAGCGTCCGCGAAAACCGGTCTGCTCCACCGCATACACATCCATCGGTCCTTCGACCACGCACAGCAGCGTGTCGTCACGACGAGGGTCGGCGCATTGCGGGCAGAGTTCTTCCTCGGTGAGGGTGCGGCACAAACGGCAATGGCCTACCCCTTCCATGGCTTGGCTCAAGGCCTGGGCCAACCGGGAGCCGCCACTACGATCACGCTCCAGGAGTTGCAGCGCCATGCGCTGGGCGGATTTCTGGCCGACGCCTGGCAAAGTGCGCAACGCGTCGATCAGTTGACGAATCAGGGGGCTGAAGCTCATGTGGGCAAGGTCCAACAAAACAACGAGACGCGGTTTATACCCGCGCTCCGGATTAGCGTCAAATGCTCAATCTTGTGCGGCACCCACCCAGCAAACCGACAAAGGCTTCGCACGCTGGTTTCAGGCCGTCGACCGCGAATGTCGGATTGTGCGAGGGTTCGATAGACAGGCCCCGGCAATCTGCACTTCAAAAAAAGCCAGGCGCGAAGCCTGGCATTTTCATTTTCCGCCTGTCGATCAGAACGGTAACTTCATGCCCGGCGGCAGTTGCATACCAGCGGTCACACCGGACATTTTGTCCTGGTTGTTGGCTTCGATCTTGCGCACGGCGTCGTTGACGGCCGCGGCGAACAGGGCTTCGAGCATTTCCAGGTCATCTTCGCCAACACCTGGCAATACGCTTGGGTCAATGCTCACACGCTTGATGTCGTGACGGCCCGTCATCACCACACTGACCATGTCGCCACCCGCTTTACCGGTGACTTCGGCGTTGGCCAGTTCTTCCTGCATCTTGGCCATCTTTTCCTGCATCTGCTGCGCCTGCTTCATCAGGCCGGCCATGCCACCTTTCATCATGGGAATCACCTCAAAAGTACGTGGGTCAAGACAGCGCCGTACCCTGTGGATACGACGCCTTCAATTATTAGCCCTGTGCTGTCACCAAGGCTTCGACAGGCTCAATAGTATCGTGCCGCACTACCGCACCAAACTGTTCCATCATCTGCTGGATAAGTGGATCACCATGGATCGACTCTTCGGCCTCGCGCTGACGGTTGACCCGACGACGGGACGCGGCCTGGGCCGGGGTTTCCTGTTCAGGCTTGATCAACTCGATGCTCACCGTCAGCGTGCGCCCGTGATACTGGTTCAGCGAGTCGTTGAGCCTGCGTTGCTGGGTCGCGTTGAACAGCGCGCTATGGGCCGGGTCCAGGTGCAGCAGCCAGTGATCACCTTCAATGGCGATCAGGGTGCAGTTGGCGGCGATGCTGCCGGTCATGCCGGAAATCGGCAGCTTCGGGAACAACTCCAGCCATTGCAGGGCCAGGCCGGTGGCCGGCATCGCCGCCGGTTCCGGTTCGGGCTCCGGAGCGGGCTCGGCGGTATGTTCGCTCGCCAGGTCATCCAGGTAACTGTAGGCCGAATCCATGTCCGGCTCGATGTAGTCTTCGTCCAGCGGCGGCTCGTCATCCAGGTCGATATCGGGGATGGCAGTGACCACCTCGGCGATGGTCGGCTCCGGCACGGGGCCCGACACCAACTCCGGCGCGTCCGGCACCACACTGTCCGGGGTCGGCGTGGGCATGGGTGTCAGTTCCGGCTGCTCGCCGATGGTTTCCAGAACAGGCTCGACGGCAGGCTGTTGCTCGACGACCGCTTCTACCGGGTCATTCCACGGCAGGTCGACCACTGCTTCCACCGGCTCTGGCTCTGGTTCCGGCGCGACAATCGGCTCGGGGACAGCTACCGGCTCGGCAACAACGGGCGCCGGTACAACAGGCGCTGGCTCCGGCGAAACCACCGGCGCGCCAGCCACTGGTTTGGCGGAATCAACTGTGGCCTGGCTGATCCCCACTGGCTTTAGCGGCTGTCTCGGTGCGCCTGCCGTATCGGCAGGCCGGAATGCCAGCATCCGTAACAGAACCATCTCAAACCCACCTCGTGGGTCCGGCGCCAAGGGCAAGTCACGACGACCAATCAGGCCCATCTGGTAATAGAACTGCACATCTTCGGCTGGCAGCGCCTGGGCCAGGGCCAACACACGGTCGCGGTCGCCATGACCGTTGTCGACCCCTTCAGGCAATGCCTGGGCAATGGCAACCCGGTGCAACACATTGAGGATTTCCGAGAGCACGCCGTTCCAGTCCGGACCTTGCTCGGACAGGTGGCGCACGGCTTCAAGCAATGCCTTGGCATCACCTTCAATCAATGCATGCAAGACATCGAATACCTGACCATGGTCCAGGGTGCCAAGCATTGCCCGCACATCGGCGGCCATGACCTGGCCTTCACCAAAGGCGATAGCTTGGTCGGTGAGGCTCATGGCATCACGCATCGAGCCATCGGCGGCGCGACCTAACAGCCACAGCGCGTCGTCTTCAAACGGCACATTCTCCACCCCGAGGACATGGGTCAAATGCTCGACCACCCGCTCCGGGGTCATGTTTTTCAGGGAGAACTGCAGGCACCGCGACAAAATCGTTGCTGGAAGTTTCTGCGGGTCAGTGGTTGCCAGGATGAACTTGACGTAGGGCGGCGGCTCTTCCAGGGTTTTCAACAGGGCGTTGAAGGAATGGCTGGAAAGCATGTGCACTTCGTCGATCAGGTAGACCTTGAAGCGGCCGCGGCTCGGGGCGTACTGCACGTTGTCCAGCAGCTCGCGGGTGTCTTCGACCTTGGTACGGCTCGCGGCGTCGATTTCGATCAGGTCGACGAACCGCCCTTCGTCGATTTCCCGACACACGGAGCAGGTGCCGCACGGCGTCGAGGTGATGCCTGTTTCACAGTTCAGGCACTTGGCGATGATCCGCGCAATGGTGGTCTTGCCGACACCCCGGGTACCGGTGAACAGGTAGGCGTGGTGCAGCCGCTGGCTGTCCAAGGCATTGATCAGAGCCTTGAGCACATGGGTCTGGCCGACCATTTCGCGGAACGAGCGCGGGCGCCATTTACGTGCAAGAACCTGATAACTCATCGAAAACCGTCGCAACTGGGAAGCAGAAGCGGGTAATGCTAGCGGAGCAGGGGGGAAATTGCATCTGGCACGCTCACCTAAACGCTTATGCCGATGAGAATCCCCGCAAAAAATCGACGACTTCGTCCAGGCATAAACCGCTGGGCACCCGCCAACCCGATTGCCTCACCCTCCCGTCAACCACTGTACCGGCGGTGCAAAGCCATCGACCCATGCAGGCACCTCGCCGGCCGGCATGGGGCGGGCAATAAAATACCCCTGCGCCACTTCGCAGCCCATGCGCATCAGCAACTGGCCATGCTCCAGGGTTTCCAGGCCCTCGGCGATCACTTCACGACCAAATGCCCGGGCCAGGCCGATGACCGCACTGGTCAGCGCCAGGTCATCCTTGTCGTGGAGGATGTCGCGTACAAAAGACCTGTCGATCTTGATGGTCTGAGTGGGCAAGCGCTTGAGATAGCTCAGGGACGAATAGCCGGTGCCGAAATCATCCAGGGAAAACTGCACGCCCAAGGCCTGGCAGGCTTCAAGGTGCTGGGTGACTCGCTGGATATGGTTGATGGCCACCGACTCGGCAATTTCCAGGTCGAGCATGTGCGGTTCGACATCAGGGTGCAATGCCAGTAACTGCTGCAGACACTCGACGAAATCCGCCCGCTGGAAATGCCGCGCCGCGATGTTCACGCTGACCGCCCAGTAGTGCCCTGCCTCTTGCCATTGGCGCATCTGGCTCAGGGCCTGGCCCATCACCCATTCGCCAATATCGACGATCAGGTCAGTCTGTTCGATCAGCGGCAGGAAATCCCCCGGCGCCACCAGCCCACGCTCGGGGTGCTGCCAGCGCAACAGCGCCTCGAACCCCACCACCGTACCGCAACGCAAATTGACCTTGGGGTGGTAATGCAGGCATAACTCGCCCGCCGCCAAGGCCTGGCGAATCTGTTCCACGGTCTGGCGGGTGGCCTTGACCTCTTGTTCCAGGGAGACATCGAACAGTTGGAAGCGATTGCGCCCGTTCTGCTTGGCCACATACATGGCTTGGTCGGCGTGGCGCAGCAGTGTGTCAGCGTCTTCGTCATCGAGGGGAAACAAGGTGACGCCAATACTGGCAAACACATTGATTTGCGCGCCCAGGATCAAGTACGGCTCGGAGATAGCCTTGAGGATACGCACCAACGCGCCGTTGAGTTCGTCGATATCGCGCACATAACGCAGGATCAGCACAAACTCGTCACCGGCAAGCCTGGCAACCACATCTTCGCCACGAATGATCTCCCGCAGCCGGCCGGCCACCTCCACCAGCAACAGATCGCCACACGCATGACCGTAGCCATCGTTGACCGCCTTGAAGCCGTCGAGGTCGAGCATGCATAGCGCCAACGGGCTGTCTTCGCTGCGGGAAAACTCCAGGGACTGGTTGAGCAACTCGGATAAATAGGCACGGTTGGGCAAGCCCGTCAGCACGTCATGGCCGACCCGCCACTGCAAGGTGTGCAACAGTTGGCGCTTTTCACTGACATCAAAGCGAATCGACACATATTTCTGCACCTGCCCGGTCTGCTCGTCGAGCAACGGCACCATGGTGCTGTCGACCCAATGCAGCGTCCCGTCCTTGGCGCGGTTACAGATTTCGCCGCGCCAGACCCGGCCCTGGCCGATGGTGCTCCACATCCCCTGGAAAAACGCCTCGGGGTGCAGCCCGGAACTGAGGATCCGATGGTTCTGCCCCAGCAACTCTTCGCGGCTATAGCCAGATATGCCGCAAAACTGATCATTGACGTAGGTAATGCAGCCTGCGAGATCAGTCTCGGAAAAAATGGCGGCTGCATCCACGGCCCTGCGGTATTTCTCGTCCATGAATCAGGCTCACATTGGCTAGCGGTTGAACCGCTCGACCAGAATGTCAGCCGCGGGAATAAGCCGTTGTTGCTCTCCAAAAGCTTGTTCAACAGCGGTGACCAGCAAGTTGAGACGCACGTTAAAACTCCATGAACAGCATTCGATCGCTAACCACCTGCCGAGCAGGCCGGTTAGGCGGATATGTATTTCTAGTCTGGCTACACCGTCAGTAGGCTGCTTGGGCACAACCGAGAGAGATGCCCCAGTACTGACGAGCGACCTTTGAGCCCCTGCCAAGCGACCGTTTTTTGGGCTCTTTTATGAGAGCAGGGAGAAAGCAATGATTTCCGGTTTCATAACCCTGCCTTCTGAAACGAGACCACCAAATACTTATCTTAAATTCAAATTCTACGAACTGCATCACATTTTGCAAGAAAAGGTGATGTCATAAGCGGTTGCCTAATCTTATTATTTGTCGTTAAGTTCTTGATTACAAATGGGAATTGATCGATGCAAATTTCAAGTTTGGGGCCAGCCATCAGGCGCTACCGCAAGGTAGCGGGGCTTACTCAGGCTGAACTAGGTGAAAAAACCGGTTTTGACCCTAAAACTATCAGCCGCTTCGAAACCGGCACCTATACACCCAGCGTGGAGGCCCTGCTCTTGTTTGCAGAGGCGCTGGAAGTGAAGCTGACAGTCTTTTTCGCAGACTTGGTCGACGAGGATGAACAGCGCGCTTATCTGTTCGGTGTCATCCACAAAGCCCCCCCGAAGGATCTGGGAAAGCTGATCGCGGCGGTAGACCAGGCCTTGTCCAAGCCTTAGAGCCCCCCGTAATAAAAAGAGCAGGCAGTACCCTGGACTTCATCGAGCTGAGCAGTGTCATTGCTGCCAGTTCCATGGAACCATCACCCACCGGCGTCATCTTTACCCCCCGCGATACCGGCGGCCACCGCTTCCTTTGACGGCGGGCGATGCCAGCGCCCTTCCAGGCTGATTGCGCCAACGCTGGTCAACACGATCAGGCCGCCCGCCACTACCTGCATTGAGACCCGCTCCCCCAATATCGTCGCCGCCAACACCATCGCCACGGGCGGCACCAGGTACAAACCCACCGAAGCACGGCTGACCTCGACATGCCTCAACACATAGGCCCAGGCCAGATACGCCAGGGCGCTGGGGAAGACCCCCAGCACCAGCACTGCCAGGTTGGCCGGCAACGGCGCCTGCATCACCACGGCCGGCAGGCCTGGCAAGTAGACGCAGAGCAACAGCGTCCCCGACCAAACCGTGTAGCACACCGTGGTCAAGGGACTGTAGCGGTGCGAATAATGTTTCTGAATGGCGAAATACACACTCCACGAGATCGCCGCCAACAGAATCATCAGGCCACGCGGATCAACCTCACCCAGGCCATGCTCACCCCACATCACCACCAGCACGCCCACCAGCCCCAGTAGCACGCACCCCCAACGCCAGCCACTCACCCGTTCCTTCAAACAGAAAAACGCCACCAGCACACTGAACAATGGCACCGATTGCGCCAACACACTGGACGCCGCTGCCGTCACCCACTGCTGACCAAGGTTGAGGCACAAGTGGTGCAGGAATATCCCGAAAAATCCCAGCACCAGCAACCACGGCAGGTCTCGCAGCCGTGGCCGTTCGACCCGCACCACCAACGCCACGCCCGCCATGAACAATGAAGCAATCAGAAACCGCGCCAGGGCCAGTTGGCCGGGACTGTAACCGTGCAGCGCCTGGTGAATACCGATGGGCGAATACGCCCAACAGAGGATCACACAGGCAGTGACTAGCGTAAGCTTTACAGGTGACGGGGCATTCATCGACGGCGTCCGGAAACTGAGAGGGAATGCCGCCAGTCTTGCCCTGGGTAAGATCCAGGACAATTAAGCGTTTCTGACTTCTGTAATCACTGGAACTGAGCGATGGAACTGGCCCAACTGAAAATGGTGAAAGCCGTGGCACAAACCGGCAGCGTGGCCCAGGCGGCGTTGCAATTGCACTGCGTGCCGTCAAACATCACCACGCGCATCAAGCAACTGGAAAGCGAACTGGGCACACCGCTGTTCATTCGCGCCGGGCGCGGCTTGACGATCAGTGCCGCCGGCGAAGTGTTTCTCGACTACTGCGAGCGCATCCTCGCTTTAGTCGAGGAGTCCAAGCGTGCCGTCAGCCACAACGCCATTCCTCGCGGAAAATTGCGCATCGGCGCGGTGGAGTCCAGTGCCAGTGGACGGCTGCCGCCCCTGCTTGCCGAGTACCATCGACGCTATCCGCAAGTGGAGTTGGAGTTGGTAACCGGCGCCTGGGCGCACTTACTCGATGACCTGCAACACCATCACCTGGATGCGGCGCTAGTGGCTGCGGGAGACAAACGTCCCAAACTCCAACACAGCGTGGTCTACAGCGAACGCCTGGTGCTGATCACCAGCGCCGCAAGCGCCCCTATTGCAGACGCCAGGGACCTGGCAGAGCGTACCCTGCTGGTCTGGCCGCCAGGCTGCCCTTACCGCGCCGCCCTGGAAAACTGGCTCAAGCCCCACGATATCAAACCGGCCATTGCCAGCTACGCCAGTTGGGGCACGATCATTGGCTGCGTCAGCGCGGGTATTGGAGTGGCGTTGGCGCCGGAAGGTATCCTGGCCCGCTACGAGCAAAGCAACCAACTGACGTCCTACCGTTTCGATGAACTGGCGGCAGTGGACAACCTGCTGTTCTGGCACAAGGACACCCAACGTCACCTGGCTCGGGATGCGTTTACCGAACTGTTGCGGGAAACATTCGGCTAGCGCCCACACGGGTTATGGAACGTCCACCAAGCCAGCTCTTGGACGCGCTCAGGCGAACATGTTGCCGCGCCCGAGGCAAATGAGCAGGCAACAGAAGGCACCCCGGGAGTGCTCGGAGGGTAAAACAGATAAGGGTATCTAACAGAAAAGGAGTGAGCAGCTACATGATCGCGCGCAGGCCACTTGGGTCACCTACGGTGCTGTACGACGTAGAGAGTTTTTACAGGAATGACTCGTTGCAGATCAACAAGCCAGCGTTATGGAGGCAACCCCACCAGCCACACCCCGGCACACAATGTCACCGCTGCGGCTGCTCCCTTCCAGGCCTGACCGGGTTCACGGCTGATCGTTGCGGGGGGACCGATGGGGTCACCATAACGACGCTCGCCTCTCGGCAAGCCGCGCCATTGTACCGATCTCATCGGAAGTTACAACCGTTGGTTCCGGATTAAAATATGAAGGGGCTCAAGCACTTGCCCACGGCCTTGCACCAGGCACGAAACTGAGCGGCTCGAGGTAGCGATACATGGCGATCCCTGCCGGGGCTTGCCAATACCGGCAGAGATCGCTCAATTCAGACGGTAATGTTGTGCTGGGCCAAAAAGGCCACGAACGCCTCTTCATCCAGCACTTTCACTCCGAGCTCACTGGCCTTGGCCAACTTGGAACCCGCCCCCGGCCCCGCCACCACGCAATGGGTTTTCGCCGACACCGAGCCCGCCACCTTGGCGCCAAGGCTTTCCAGTTTTTCCTTGGCGACATCGCGGCTCATCAATTCCAGCGAGCCGGTGAGCACCCAGGTACGCCCAGCTTCGGGCAAGCCTTCGACCACTTTCTTCTCGCTCTGCCAGTGCATGCCGAAGTCCTTGAGCTGCCGCTCAATGGCCAAGGCCCGGAGGGCGTTTTCCTCGATATCGAAGAAATCACGCACCGCCTTGGCCTGTTTCTCCGGCAAGGCCTGGCGCATATCAAGCCAGTCGGCCTTGATCACGCCTTCGAGGGAGCCAAATTTGTCCGCCAGCTTCTGCGCAGCACCCGGGCCTACTGAAGGTACGTGCAGCTTGTCCAGCAAGCCGCCCAAAGTGGTACTGGCGGCGAACTCTGCACTCAGGTCGCCCTGTTCTTGCAACTCCAGCCCACATTGCTCCGTGGACAACAGCGCACCAATCACGTCCTGGTTATGGCTGTCTTCAAAGAAGCTGTGAATCTCATGGGCCACTTCCAGGCCGACATCCGGCAAGTATGTCAGCACTTCCGGCAACGCCTGCTGCACCCGCTCCAGGGATGCCAGGGAGCGTGCCAGCACCTTGGCGGTCTCCTCCCCCACATCCGGGATGCCGAGGGCGTAGATAAATCGGGCCAGGGTCGGGGACTTGCTGTTTTCAATAGCGATGATCAGCTTCTTGCTGGAGATATCGGCGAAGCCTTCCAGGTCGATTATTTGCTCGTATTTGAGCGTGTACAGATCCGCTGGCGAGCCGATGAGCTTTTCATCCACCAACTGCTCGATGGTCTTGTCTCCCAGGCCCTCGATGTCCATGGCCCGCCGGGAGACAAAGTGGATAATCGCCTGCTTGAGTTGGGCACCACAGGCCAAGCGCCCGACGCAGCGGTATACCGCGCCTTCGCTGATGGTTTCCCGGCCCTTGCTGCGCTTGACCAGTTGCGTACGCTCGACATGGGAGCCGCACACCGGACAGCTCTGGGGAACCTGCACCGCACGGGCGTTTTCCGGGCGGCGCTCGGTCACCACCGACACCACTTGCGGAATCACATCACCGGCACGGCGGATAATCACAGTGTCGCCAATCATCAGGCCCAGGCGCGCGACTTCGTCCATGTTGTGCAAGGTCGCATTGGACACGGTGACACCCGCGACCTTGACCGGTTTCAAGCGCGCCACGGGCGTGACGGCGCCAGTACGGCCGACCTGGAATTCAACGTCCAGCAACTCGGTAAGTTCTTCCATGGCCGGGAATTTATGGGCAATCGCCCAGCGCGGCTCACGAGCACGGAAACCCAATTCACGCTGGGAGGCGATACTGTTGACCTTGAACACCACGCCATCGATTTCATAAGGCAGCGCATTACGTCGCTCCCCGATATCGCGGTAGTAGTCCAGGCACTCCTGAATGCCCTTGGCCAATTTCAGCTCATGGCTGATGGGCATGCCCCACGCCTTCAGTTGTTGCAGATTGCCAATATGGGTGTCGCTGATATCGGCAGCCACCTGGCCAATGCCATAGCAGCAAAACTCCAGCGGCCGGCTGGCGGTGATCTTCGAATCCAGCTGGCGCAAACTGCCGGCGGCGGCGTTGCGCGGGTTGGCGAAGGTCTTGCCGCCGACTTCCAGCTGGCTCGCGTTGAGCCGCTCGAAACCGGCCTTGGACATGAACACTTCGCCGCGCACTTCAAGGGTCGACGGCCAGCCAGTGCCGTGCAGCTTCAAGGGAATATTGCGCACGGTACGCACGTTGACGCTGATGTCTTCGCCGGTGGTGCCATCGCCACGGGTGGCGCCGCGTACCAGCTCGCCATCCTGATACAGCAGGCTGACCGCCAGGCCGTCGAGCTTCGGCTCACAGCTGTACTCGACGCTCCCAAAGAGGTCGCCAGCCGGCAGGTCGAGCCCCTCGGTGACCCGACGATCGAACTCCAGCATGGTGGCTTCGTCGAAGGCATTGCCCAGGCTGAGCATCGGGATCTCATGCTTGACCTGGGTGAAGGCCGACAATGCCGCACTGCCGACCCGCTGCGTCGGAGAGTCACGTGTGACCCACTCCGGATGCTCAGCTTCGAGAGCCTTGAGCTCATGGAACAGCCGATCGTACTCGGCGTCCGGGATACTCGGCTCATCGAGCACATGGTAACGGTAGTTATGCTGATCCAGTTCAGCGCGCAGTTCGAGGATGCGGGTGTGGGCGGCGGTCATGGGTGTTCTCTCATAAAGCAAAAGAGCAGCCGAAGCTGCTCAATATGTTAGTGCGCTTATTCTATCGACAACGCTGAGGCGCAATCCTCAGCGCTTCTGTGTCAAGGCACGACGCTCGAACTCGACGATGCGCTGACGGTAGTGCTCGATGGTCTGGGCGGTCAGGACGCTGCGTTGATCGTCCTTGAGTTCGCCATTGAGCTCCTGGGACAACTTGCGAGCTGCCGCCACCATGACATCAAACGCCTGTTTCGGGTGACGCGGGCCTGGCAGGCCGAGGAAGAAGCTGACAGCCGGTGTGCTGAAATGATCGATATCGTCCAGGTCAAAGATGCCCGGCTTGACCGCATTGGCCATAGAGAACAGAACTTCACCATTACCAGCCATGCTTTCGTGGCGGTGGAAAATATCCATCTCGCCAAAACGCAGGCCGCTTTCCAGGATATTTTGCAACAGGGCCGGGCCCTTGAAGCCAGCGGCATCGCGGCAGATCACGCTGATTACCAGGACTTCTTCGGCAGCAGGCTGATCCTTGACGGACTCACGCGAGGCGCTCTTGGCCGGGCTTTCGTCCGGGAAATCATCGTCACGGCTGCTGAAGCTCGGACCCTCCTCCAGGTCCAGGTTCAGGTCGCCCTGGGAAGGCTCGCTGGCAGCACGCTTGCCGCGTTTTGCGGACGGCTCACGGGCTTCACGCACCGGCGCACTCATCGACGGCAGGTCATGCTCGTCCAGTTGCGGTTCCTTATGGTTATCCAGCACACGGGGCGGCCCCAGCAACTCGGCGCTGCTGTCGTCGTCCGACATATTGGACAGGTTGCGATCCAGGCGAAATTTCAGCTTGCCCTTGCCACCGCGCATACGGCGCCAGCCATCAAAAAGAATACCGGCAATGACAATGATGCCGATGACGATCAGCCACTCGCGCAGACCGATTTCCATGTAATCCCGTGCCTCTATAAAAAATGCTGAAAAATAAGGGGTTTAGCACCGTGCAAACCGCTTTAAAACGTGGCGCCAACTCTATGTTCTGAATGACGTTTTGCCCACGCACACGAAAAATTTACATTAAACTAGCACGACCAAAGATAACTTTACACAGTTGGCGCAAATTGTGTCGGTTTGCCATCCTTGCGCACCAGTAACATTTTCGTACATGGGCAACAACTGGGAGCTACAAGCTGCAAGCTATAAGCCTCAAGCTCAAGCCAATTCACTTGCAGCTTGGCGCTTACAACTTGCCGCTAACTCTCCACCATCGCCAGCGCTTCTTCGACATCCACCGCCACCAAACGCGAACAACCCGGCTCGTGCATCGTCACCCCCATCAACTGATCGGCCATTTCCATGGCGATCTTGTTGTGGGTGATGTAAATGAACTGCACCGTCTGGGACATCTCTTTCACCAAGCGGGCATACCGTCCAACGTTAGCGTCATCCAGCGGGGCGTCAACTTCGTCGAGCATGCAGAACGGCGCCGGGTTCAACTTGAAGATGGCAAATACCAGGGCCAAGGCGGTCAACGCTTTCTCGCCACCGGACAACAAGTGAATGGTGCTGTTCTTCTTGCCCGGGGGCCGCGCCATAATCGTTACCCCTGTATCGAGTAGATCTTCGCCCGTCAGTTCCAAATAAGCGCTGCCACCACCGAAAACTTTCGGGAATAACGCCTGTAAACCGCCATTAATCTGATCAAAGGTATCTTTGAAGCGGTTACGGGTTTCCTTGTCGATCTTGCGGATCACGTTTTCCAGCGTGTCCAGAGCTTCCACCAGATCGGCGTCCTGGGCATCCAGATAACGTTTGCGCTCGGACTGCTGCTGATACTCATCGATGGCGGCGAGGTTGATCGCGCCCAGGCGCTGGATCCGCGCAGCAATGCGTTCAAGTTCTTCCTCGGCGTCTTTCTCGTTGGCCTCGGTGGCCAAGGTATTGAGCACGCCGTGCAGGTCGTAGCCGTCTTCCAGCAACTGGTCCTGCAAGGTTTTGCGCCGCACTGTCAGTGCCTGCCATTCCATGCGCTGCTGTTCGAGTTGGCCACGGATCAGTTGCGATTGCTGCTCGGCCTGGGTCCGGCGCTTTTCGGCATCGCGCAATTCGCGGTCGGCGTCTTCCAGGGCGATCTGCGCGGTCTTGAGTTCTTCGTCGACGGTCATGCGCTTGTCGAGCAACTCTTCAAGCTTGAGCCGCAACTCTTCCAGCGGGGCCTCGCCCTCTTCCAGGTTGAGGCTCAATTGCTCGCGCTTTTCGGTCAAGCGTTCGGATTGCATTTCCAGGCGCTCAAGGGCCTGGCGCGTGGAGTCGTGTTGCACCCGCAACGAGCCCAGGCGCAACGCCAATTGATGGGCGTGATCTTTGTGTTGACGGGCTTCCTGGCGCACCCGGTCCAGGCGCTCGCGCAGGCTGTCGCGCTGGGCCAGCAGCAACTCGCGCTGCTCGGTGTCCAGGGCCATGCCGTCGAGAGCCTCCTGCAGTTGCAGGCGCGCTTCGCCGAGCTGTTCGTGCTCCAGGGTGCGCTGCTCGCCCATCTCGGCCACTTCTTCATCGAGCCGGGTGCGGCGCAGGGTCAACTGTTCAGCCTTGGCCTTGCTAGCTGACAATTGAGCTTTCAATTCGCCTTGCTGGCGGGCTTCGTCTTGCAACAGGCGGCGCAAATGCTCGCGGCCAGTTTCTTGCTGGCGCTGGGTGGCGCGCAAGGTTTGCAATTGGGTTTCCAGGGCCTCGAGGGTGGCTTCGCGCTCTTCACGCTCGGCGCTCAGGTTGACGATTTCCTGCCCACGGGCCAGTACGCCACTTTCCGCTTCACTGGCACGCCGCACCCGCAGGAAATGTCGACCGACCCAATAGCCATCCTGGCTGATCAGGCTTTCGCCAGCCGCCAACTGCCCGCGCAGTGCCAAGGCCTGCTCAAGACTGTCTACCGGTTTGACCTGGCCCAGCCAAGGCGACAGATCCATCGGCGCCTCAACCTTGTCCAGTAAACTGCCCGGCACCCGCACACCGTCCACCGCCGGGCTGAGCAAGCGCAAATCGCCTTGGGCAAAACCGGCCAGGTCGAATCCGCCAAAGTCATCCACCAACACCGCTTGCAGGTCGGCCCCCAGCACGGTTTCCACCGCCAACTCCCAACCGGCCTCGACCTTCAAGCCTTCGGCCAGGCGCGGACGCTCGGCCAAGTGCTGATCCCGCAGCCATTGGGCGGCACCGGTGCCTGGATCCAGCGCCGCTTGCTGCAAGGCCTCAAGGGACGCCAACCGCCCGTTGAGCCGCTGCAAATCACCTTGGGCCTGCTGTTGTGCTTGGGACGCCTGTTGCAGTTGTTGACGCAGTTGTTCCAGGCGTTCGACTTGCTGTTCTTCGCTGGCCTCCAGCTCTTCCAGGGTCATTTCGCTTTCGGCCAGTTGCTCGCTCAGCTGCAAGATCGCCGCGTCTTCCGGGTCGGCAGCGAGCAACACCCGCTCCTCCACCAGGCGACGCTGACGCTCGGCCAGACGCTCCATGCTGGTTTCCAACTGCTGAATGCGTGACTGCTGCACTTCAGCCTGGCGGCGCGGTTCGGCGGAACGCAGGTTGAAGGCGTCCCACTGCTCCTGCCAGCCGTGCATGGTGGTTTCCGACTCTTCCAGAGTCGCAGCGGCTTCTTCGGCGGCGGCACTGCTGACGTCTTGCTCGGGAGTAAGCATGTCCAGCTCTTCACCGAGGGTCAGCAACAAGGTGCGGTCATGGCCCAGGTGGGATTCGGTTTCCAACCGGGCGCGCTCGGCTTCTTTCAGGTCGTCCTGCAATTGACGCAAGCGTTGCTGGCCATGCTGGATACTCTGCTCGACCCGAGCAATATCGCCGCCCACCGAATAGAAGCGCCCCTGCACCAGATTGAAGCGTTCGGACAAGTCGTGGTGCCCATCCCGCAACCGTTCGATGCTGGCGTCGGCGTTGCGCTGCTCGGCCACCAAGGCTTCGAAACTGACTTCCTGGGTGCCGATGATCGCTTCGCGTTGGCCGACCTGCTCATTCAGGGCCTGCCAGCGCAGAGCCGACAGTTGCGCCTTGAGCTGGCGTTCTTCACCCTTGTATTCCTGATATTTCTCGGCGGCCTGGGCCTGGCGGTGCAAGCGTTCGAGCTGGCGCTCCAGCTCATCGCGCAGGTCAGTCAGGCGGGCAAGGTTTTCGTGGGTACGGCGGATCCGGTTTTCCGTCTCGCGACGACGCTCCTTGTACTTGGAGATCCCGGCCGCTTCTTCAATGAAGTTACGCAGGTCTTCGGGCTTGGCTTCGATCAGCTTGGAGATCATGCCTTGCTCGATGATCGAGTAGCTGCGCGGACCCAGACCGGTGCCAAGGAAAATGTCGGTAATGTCCCGGCGCCGGCACTTGGTGCCGTTGAGGAAATAGCTGTTCTGGCTGTCGCGGGTGACTTTGCGGCGAATGGAGATTTCCGCGTAGGCGGCGTACTCCCCCACCAATGTGCCGTCGGAGTTGTCGAACACCAGTTCGATGCTGGCCTGGCTCACCGGCTTGCGGCTGGTGGAACCGTTGAAGATGACGTCGGTCATCGACTCGCCGCGCAGGTTTTTCGCGGAGCTCTCGCCCATCACCCAGCGTACGGCGTCGATGATATTCGACTTGCCGCAGCCATTGGGTCCCACCACGGCCGCCATGTTACTGGGGAAGTTCACCGTGGTCGGGTCGACGAAGGACTTGAACCCCGCCAGCTTGATGCACTTGAGCCGCACGTTTAGGCGTCCGCCAAGGCAGCGATGACCAAGGAACAACTGCGCTGGCAGTAGGCCGAGAGCACCAGGCGAATCTGTGGCAAGTCACGGGCCAGTACGGCGGCGAGCAATTGCTCGAACAGCGCCAGGTACTCGCTCATTTCTGCCTTGCGCTGATCCAGGGCCAGGTAATAGGCACGGTTCATCGCCGGCTGCAGATTATCGACGGTTTCCTGCAAATACGGGTTGTTGGCGAAGGGATAGGCGGCGCGCATCACGTTGAAGCTTTCTTCGACAAAGGCACGGATGTCCTGGCGCTCGAAATTGCTGATCAGTCGCTGTTGGATCTGTACGAACGGGGTCATATCGGCCTGGGTCTGCCAGCCTTCGGCAACCGCGTTGCCCAACAGGATATACAGCTCACTCATCAGCGTGCACAGGCTCTGCACCTTGTGGGCGGTGAGCTCAGTGACATGGGCGCCACGACGCGGCAGGATCGCGATCAGGTGTCGTCGCTCAAGGATCAGCAAGGCTTCACGCACGGAGCCACGGCTGACATTGAGTGCCAGTGTGACCTTCTGCTCCTGGATCCGCTCACCAGGCTTGAGGTCGCCGCGAATGATACGTTCGGCGAGGTGGTGAGCGATTTGCTCGGCAAGACTATCCGGCGCCTTGAACGTCATGTTTTCCCTTCAAAATCTTCTTTCGGTACAAGCGCGGCAGTGTAGCTCAAATGGTTCGCTGATGGCTCTACGCCAACCTCGCTGAATTTGGCATGAAATAAGCAACCTTTAAACCCTGCGCCCCCCAAAAACCGGCGATTCCAGGAGACTGGACCATAATTGAAAGTGTTGCGATCGCATTTTCTTGACCCCTAGGTCAGAAAAACATTGACCGAAAAGTCAGACATGACTAGATTCGGCCCAAAGCGGTTAACAACAATAATGAGTCTGCGAGGCCTTCCGTGATCCAGTTTTTACTTAACCAGGAACTCCGTAGCGAGCACTCCCTGGACCCCAACATGACCGTGCTTAACTACCTGCGCGAGCACCTGGGCAAATCCGGCACCAAGGAAGGCTGCGCCAGCGGCGATTGCGGCGCCTGCACCGTGGTGGTCGGCGAGTTGCATGCTGATGATCAGGGCCGCGAGCAGATTCGCTATCGCAGCCTCAACTCGTGCCTGACCTTTGTCTCGTCCCTGCACGGCAAACAATTGATCAGTGTTGAAGACCTCAAACACCAAGGCCAACTGCACAGCGTGCAAAAAGCCATGGTCGAGTGCCACGGCTCGCAGTGCGGCTTCTGCACCCCGGGTTTTGTGATGTCGCTGTTCGCCCTGCAAAAGAACAGCGAGGCGCCCGATAGCCACAAGGCCCACGAGGCCCTGGCCGGCAATCTTTGCCGGTGCACTGGCTACCGCCCCATTCTCGCCGCCGCGCAGCAGGCCTGCTGCAACAAGCCTCAGGACCAGTTCGACAACCGCCAGGCTGAAACCATCGCCCGTCTCAAGGCCATCGCACCGACGCAAACCGGCGAGCTGAACAGCGGCGATAAACGCTGCCTGGTGCCGCTGACCGTCGCCGACCTGGCCGATCTCTACGACGCCTACCCGCAAGCCCGCCTGCTGGCCGGCGGCACCGACCTGGCGCTGGAAGTTACCCAGTTTCATCGCGTGCTACCGGTGATGATCTATGTCGGCAATATCGACGAAATGAAGCGCATCGAGGCCTTCGATGATCGCCTGGAAATCGGTGCGGCCACGTCGCTGTCCGACTGCTATAGCGCACTGAGTAATGAATACCCGGACTTCGGCGACCTGCTGCAGCGCTTCGCCTCCCTGCAAATCCGCAACCAGGGCACCCTGGGCGGCAATATCGGCAATGCCTCGCCCATTGGTGACTCGCCGCCCCTGCTGATTGCCCTCGGCGCGCACATCGTGTTGTGCAAAGGCAACACCCGCCGCACCCTGGCCCTGGAAGACTACTTCATCGACTATCGGGTGACGGCGCGTCAGGACAGCGAATTTATCGAGAAAATCATCGTACCCAAGGGCCAGCCGTTCTTTCGGGCCTACAAGGTCTCCAAACGCCTGGACGACGATATTTCCGCCGTCTGCGCGGCTTTCAACCTGCGCATAGAGAACGGCGTGATCGCCGATGCTCGTGTCGCCTTCGGCGGCATGGCTGCGATTCCCAAGCGCGCCAAGCACTGCGAAACCGTACTGATCGGCGCCGCGTGGAGTTCTGCCACCGTGGAAAAAGCCTGCGCCGCCCTGGCCGAGGACTTCACCCCGCTGTCGGACTTTCGCGCCAGTAAGGAATACCGCCTGCTCAGCGCGCAAAACCTGCTGCGCAAATACTTCATCGAACTGCAAACGCCGCACATCGAGACTCGGGTGACCGCTTATGTCTAACCATCACGCCGTGGAAAAATCCCAAGCCGAACTCGCCGAACTGTTTGCCAAGGACCTGACCTCCGGGGTCGGCCGCAGCGTCAAGCACGACAGCGCCGCCAAGCACGTGTCCGGCGAAGCGCAGTACATCGATGACCGCCTGGAATTCCCCAACCAGTTGCACCTGTATGCACGTCTTTCCGACCGTGCCCACGCCAAAATCATCAGCATCGACACCGCACCCTGCTATGCCTTTGAAGGCGTACGCATCGTCATCACCCATAAAGACGTACCGGGCCTGAAAGACATCGGCCCACTGCTGCCAGGCGACCCGCTGCTGGCGATTGATGATGTGCAGTTTGTCGGCCAACCGGTGCTGGCCGTGGCCGCACGCGACCTGGAAACCGCGCGCAAAGCCGCAATGGCAGCGGTCATCGAATACCAAGACCTAGAACCGGTGCTGGACGTGGTCGAAGCCCTGCGCAAGCGTCATTTCGTGCTGGACAGCCACACCCACCAGCGCGGCGATTCGGCCGGCGCCCTGGCCACGGCCAAGCACCGCATCCAGGGTTCGCTGCACATCGGCGGCCAGGAACACTTCTATCTGGAAACCCAGATTTCCTCAGTGATGCCCACCGAAGACGGCGGCATGATCGTCTACTGCTCCACACAGAACCCCACCGAAGTGCAAAAGCTGGTGGCCGAAGTGCTGGACGTGTCGATGAACAAGATCGTGGTGGACATGCGCCGCATGGGCGGTGGCTTTGGTGGCAAGGAAACCCAGGCCGCCAGCCCCGCCTGCCTGTGCGCGGTGGTCGCCCACCTCACCGGCCAGCCGACCAAGATGCGCCTGCCGCGGGTCGAAGACATGCTGATGACCGGCAAGCGCCACCCCTTCTATATCGAATACGACGTGGGTTTTGATGACAGCGGCCGCCTGCACGGCATCAACCTGGAACTGGCGGGCAACTGCGGTTGCTCGCCGGACCTGTCGGCTTCGATTGTCGACCGCGCCATGTTCCATGCCGATAATTCCTATTACCTGGGCGATGCCACCATCAACGGTCACCGCTGCAAGACCAACACTGCATCCAATACTGCCTATCGCGGCTTCGGCGGCCCACAAGGCATGGTGGCCATTGAAGAAGTGATGGACGCCATCGCTCGTCATTTAGGCCAAGACCCGCTGGCCGTGCGCAAGGCCAACTACTACGGCAAGACCGAGCGCAACGTCACTCACTACTACCAGACTGTCGAGCACAACATGCTCGAAGAGATGACCGCTGAACTTGAGGCCAGCAGCCAATACACCGAGCGTCGTGAAGCGATCCGCCGCTATAACGCAGGCAGTCCGATCCTGAAAAAAGGCTTGGCGCTGACACCAGTGAAGTTCGGTATTTCTTTCACCGCCAGCTTTCTCAACCAGGCTGGGGCCTTGATCCACATCTACACCGACGGCAGCATCCACCTGAACCACGGCGGCACCGAGATGGGCCAGGGCTTGAACACCAAGGTCGCGCAAGTGGTGGCCGAAGTGTTCCAGGTGGAAATCGATCGGGTGCAGATCACCGCCACCAACACTGACAAGGTGCCCAACACCTCGCCAACGGCAGCCTCCAGTGGCGCCGACCTCAACGGTAAAGCGGCCCAAAACGCCGCCGAAACCATCAAGCAGCGCCTGGTGGAGTTTGCCGCGCGCAAGTATGAGGTCAGTGAGGCCGACGTCGAATTCCACAATGGCCATGTACGGGTTCGCGATCACATCCTGACCTTTGAAGCCTTGATCCAGCAGGCCTATTTCGCCCAGGTGTCACTGTCCAGTACCGGATTCTACAAAACCCCGAAAATCTTCTACGACCGCAGCCAGGCGCGAGGCCGGCCGTTCTATTATTTCGCCTTCGGCGCAGCCTGCAGTGAAGTGATCGTCGACACCCTGACCGGTGAGTACAAGATGCTGCGTACCGACATTCTCCATGACGTGGGCGCCTCGCTGAACCCGGCTATCGACATCGGCCAGGTCGAGGGCGGCTTCATCCAGGGCATGGGCTGGCTGACGATGGAGGAGCTCGTGTGGAACAACAAGGGCAAGTTGATGACCAGCGGCCCGGCCAGCTACAAGATTCCGGCAGTGGCAGATATGCCACTGGACCTGCGGGTCAAGCTGGTGGAAAACCGCAAGAACCCGGAAGACACGGTGTTCCACTCCAAAGCCGTGGGTGAGCCGCCGTTCATGCTCGGCATTGCATCGTGGTGCGCGATCAAGGATGCCGTGGCCAGCCTGGGTGACTATCGCCATCAACCGAAGATCGATGCACCGGCCACTCCGGAGCGGGTGCTGTGGGGCTGCGAACAGATGCGGCAGCTGCAGGCGGCGAAAGCAGTTAAACCAGAGGTAGAACTGACTTGATCGTTCCTACGCTCTGCGTGGGAACGATCAGACTGTTGAGGTGATTATGAACAACTGGATCAGCGCCCTCGCCGACCTGCAAAACCAGGGTGAACCCTGCGTACTGGTGACCATCATCGAAGAGCTCGGCTCCACGCCGCGCAATGCGGGCTCGAAGATGGTGATCAGTGCGGCACACACCTTCGACACCATCGGCGGCGGGCATCTGGAATACAAGGCGATGCAGATCGCCCGGGACATGCTCGTGCGTGGCCAGCAGAGTACCCACCTGGAGCGCTTCAGCCTCGGCGCGAGCCTGGGCCAGTGCTGCGGTGGCGTCACCGTGCTGCTGTTCGAACCCATGGGCCAGGTACAGGCGCAGATCGCCGTGTTCGGCGCCGGCCATGTCGGCCGCGCCTTGGTGCCGCTGTTGGCCAGCCTGCCTTGCCGGGTGCGCTGGATCGATTCCAGGGAGCAAGAATTCCCGGAACATATTCCTCAGGGCGTGCGTAAAATCGTCAACGAAGAGCCGGTGGACGAAATCGCTGACCTGCCCGTAGGCAGTTACTGCATCGTCATGACCCACAACCATGCCCTCGATCTGGAACTGACTGCCGCCCTGCTCAAACGCAATGACTTTGCCTATTTCGGCTTGATCGGCTCCAAGACCAAACGGGTCAAGTTCGAACATCGCCTGCGCGGTCGCGGCTTCGACACCGCGCACCTGCAACGCATGCGTTGCCCAATGGGCCTGACGGAGGTCAAAGGCAAATTGCCGGTGGAAATCGCCATCTCCATCGCCGGCGAAATCATCGCCCTCTATAACGCCCATTTCGGCCAGCACTGCGCCAGCGCCGAACCTATTGCCAAACTGCTACCGGCCTCGCGCCGTAGCCAAGCCACTCATTAAAAAGCCACGAATTGAGACGACCATGCCGATGACTCACAAAGCCTACCGTGCCGCCATCCTGCACAGCATCGCCGATCCTGCCGTCGTTGGGATCGAAGCCTCCTATGAGTATTTCGAAGACGGCCTGTTGGTGATCGACAATGGCCAAATCAGTGCCCTGGGCCATGCCAGCGACTTGCTGCCCACGCTGGCCGCCGACATCGAAATCACCCATTACCAGGACGCACTGATTACCCCCGGCCTGATCGACACCCATATCCACCTACCGCAAACCGGTATGGTCGGTGCCTATGGTGAGCAGTTGCTGGATTGGCTCAACACTTACACCTTCCCCTGTGAAAGCCAGTTCGCCGACAAGGCCCATGCCGAAGAAGTCGCGGATATTTTCATCAAGGAATTGCTGCGCAACGGCACCACCACCGCCCTGGTGTTCGGCAGTGTGCATCCGCAGTCGGTGAACTCGTTTTTCGAAGCCGCCGAGAAACTCGACCTGCGGATGATCGCCGGCAAAGTGATGATGGACCGCAACGCGCCGGACTACCTGACCGACACCGCCGAATCCGGCTACCAGGAAAGCAAGACGCTGATTGAGCGCTGGCACGGTAAAGGCCGTTTGCACTACGCGGTGACACCACGCTTCGCCCCCACCAGTACCCCTGAACAACTGACCCTGGCCGGACAATTGCTGGGGGAATACCCAGACCTGTACATGCAGACTCACATCAGTGAAAACCTGCAGGAAGTGGAGTGGGTCAAAGAACTGTTTCCGCAGCGTAGCGGTTACCTGGACGTGTACGACCATTACAAACTGCTGGGGGAACGTTCGGTGTTCGCTCACGGCGTACATCTGTGTGACGACGAATGCGCACGCCTGGCGCAAGCGGGCTCAGCAGTGGCGTTCTGCCCGACTTCGAACTTCTTCCTCGGCAGTGGTTTGTTCAATCTGCCGATGGCGGAAAAGCACAAACTCAATGTCGGCCTCGGCACCGATGTCGGTGGCGGCACCAGTTTCTCGCTGCTGCAAACGTTGAACGAAGCCTACAAAGTCATGCAGTTGCAGGGCGCGCGGTTGAGCCCATTCAAGTCGCTGTACCTGGCGACCCTGGGGGGTGCGCGGGCGCTGCGCCTGGAAGACAAGATCGGCACTTTGCAACCGGGCACGGATGCGGACTTTTTGGTGTTGGATTACCACGCCACGCCATTGCTCAGTTATCGCTTGAAGCAGGCCAATAACATTGCCGAGACGTTGTTTGTATTGATGACGCTGGGGGATGATCGGGCGGTGATGCAGACGTATGCGGCGGGAAAACGGGTGCATCAGCGCTAGAATGTTCGTTCCCACGCTCGCGTGGGAACGAACAGGTTACAGCTTGACTGAGGACCGTCCTGGCTTCTTGGTCTGCAACAAATGCGAGAACACCGCATGCAGGTCATCCGAGGCGCTTTCTTCGTCAAGGTTGAGCTTGCTGTCGATGTGATCCATGTGGTGCATCATCAGGTTCACCGCCAATGTCGCATCCCGCGCTTCGATAGCATCGATCAACTGGGTGTGCTCGTCGTAGGAACAGTGGGAACGGTTGCCGCTTTCGTACTGGGCAATGATCAACGAGGTCTGGGAAACCAGGCTGCGCTGGAAGCTGATCAGCGGTGCATTCTTCGCCGCTTCGGCCAGCTTCAGGTGAAACTCTCCGGAAAGACGGATACCTGCCCCACGATCGCCTCGTGAGAAGCTGTCACGCTCATCATTGACCATCTGACGCAACTCGGCCAACTGCTCGGCCGTGGCATGCTGCACCGCCAGTTCAGTGATCGCCCGCTCCACCAAGCGCCGGGCCATGAATACTTGACGGGCTTCTTCGACACTCGGGCTGGCAACCACCGCACCGCGATTGGGCCGCAGCAACACCACGCCTTCATGGGCCAGGCGCGACAACGCCCGGCGAATGATGGTGCGGCTGACGCCGAAGATTTCACCCAATGCTTCTTCACTCAATTTGGTCCCGGGCGCCAGGCGTTGTTCAAGGATCGCCTCGAAGATATGCGCGTAGACGATATCGTCCTGGGTTCCACTGCGACCGGCCTTACCGGCTCGCGGTTGTTTCTTGAGGGGTTGCAACAGTTCGTTCATGGGCACTCGGGTCGGGAGAACGGCGGCGAATTGACGTTGACTGTAATACGACACAGAGGGTCGCTGACAAGTATTGCGTAAAAACAGAGCACATTGTACACAACCCGTTGCGCCAACACACTGTATGGCTGTTTGCGACGCCGGCTGTATAGCAATGATTCGTTGCGTTTGAGTTTAGGCTTGAGCCTGCTATTTCACACACCTATAAATGATTCCCGATGCCCACTGCAGGAGCCAGCTTGCTCGCGAAGATCGTCAATGCTGACGCGGACATTCTGGATGAACGCGCCGCTCTCAGGTGCTTCGCGAGCAAGCTCGCTCCTACAGGGTAGCGGGTACAAGGAACGTTTTTCCATGACCGACGCCACCCAAGCGCCCCTGCGCCCACTGGCCGATACCTCGCCTGCGGCCATCGTCGCAGGCTTCATTGCCATGATGACCGGCTATACCAGCTCCCTGGTGCTGATGTTCCAGGCCGGGCAAGCCGCCGGCCTGACCACGGCGCAGATTTCCTCGTGGATCTGGGCGATCTCCATTGGCATGGCAGTGTGCAGCATTGGCCTGTCCCTGCGCTATCGAACCCCCATCACGATTGCCTGGTCGACACCGGGCGCGGCACTGTTGATCACCAGCCTGGGCGGTGTCAGCTACGGTGAAGCCATCGGCGCTTACATTACCTGCGCAGTCTTGGTGACAATCTGCGGGCTTACCGGCAGCTTCGAAAAACTCGTCAAGCGCATCCCGGCGTCCTTGGCGGCGGCCTTGCTGGCGGGGATTCTATTTAAGATCGGCAGCGAGATTTTCGTCGCCGCGCAACACCGCACAGGGTTGGTGCTAGGGATGTTCTTCACCTACCTGATCATCAAGCGCCTGTCGCCGCGTTATGCCGTGCTGGCGGCATTGCTGATCGGTACGGCCTTGTCCGGCCTGATGGGATTGCTGGATTTCAGCGGCTTCAGCCTGGAAGTGGCAACGCCCGTGTGGACTACGCCGCACTTCTCCCTGGCCGCGACCATCAGCATCGGCATTCCACTGTTCGTGGTGGCGATGACGTCGCAGAACATGCCAGGAGTCGCGGTGCTGCGCGCCGACGGCTACAACGTGCCGGCCTCGCCGCTGATCACGGCCACCGGCCTGGCCTCGCTGGTATTGGCGCCGTTCGGTTCCCACGGCATCAACCTGGCAGCCATCAGCGCGGCGATCTGTACCGGGCCCCATGCCCATGAGGATCGCAACAAACGTTATACCGCCGCCGTCTGGTGCGGGATTTTCTACGGGATTGCCGGGGTGTTTGGCGCCACCTTGGCGGCCTTGTTCGCAGCGTTGCCCAAGGAACTGGTGCTGTCGATTGCGGCACTGGCGTTGTTTGGCTCGATCATCAATGGCCTGAGCATTGCCATGAATGAGCCCAAGGAGCGGGAAGCTGCGCTGATCACCTTCATGGTCACAGCGTCGGGGTTGACGTTGTTTTCCATCGGTTCGGCGTTCTGGGGGATTGTTGCGGGGGTGTTGACGCTGGTGATTCTGAACGGGTGTAGGCAAGCTTAGCTTCAAGCTTCAAGCTTCAAGCTTCAAGCCACATTAGCTTGCAGCTTGAAGCTTGTAACTTACCGCTTCAATTCTTCGAATTGATCGGCTTATCCGGATACCAGACGTCCAGCAGCGGGCTCGCTTCAACGCTTTTCAGCTCGCTACGGCCTTTGAGCCAGCTTTCAACAGCAACACGCTGCTCTTCGCTGACCGAACCGCGCTTTTGCAGGCAAACCAGACCGTAGTCATCGCCGCCAACATAGCCGAGGCCATTGGCCTCCATCGCTTCTTTCAGGAATGCGTCGAGGAAAGCGTCAATAGCCTTGTCGTCCAGACCTTCTACGAAGTCCAGGTTCAGTTCGAAACCCAGCTCTTGAAATTCATCAACGCACAGTTTTTTGCGCAGACGCTGGGAACGGTTAGTCGCCATGGAACAATCCTCTTAAGTAATAACGGCCGGCACTTTAGCAGTTTAAGCAGGCGTTTGCCCGACTCTCTGGGACGGGCGGCGCGCACCAAGTAAAAAAATCCGCAGTTTGCAGCTATCGTTCAAACACAAGTAGATAAAGGTTGGGGCATAATGCCGACACTTTCATGATCACTGAGGGATTTTTCGTTCATATGCCCTCACCTTTTCACCCTCCTCAGCAGTAGGGTTTCATTTCTTATGATCAAATCTTTGCGCCCCCTGTTACTGGCCGGTTTTCTTTTACCCCTGGCCTTTTCCGTCACCGCCGCCCCGATCAATACCACCCTGCCCCCCAAGGTTCAGCAAGCCCTCCAGAAGGCCAAGCTGCAAGACAACGCTTTGTCCCTGGTGATGATTCCCCTCAACGGCCCCGGCACCCCCACCGTGTTCAACGCCGATGTATCGGTCAACCCGGCCTCGACCATGAAGCTGGTCACCACGTATGCCGCCCTGGAAATGCTTGGCCCCAACCATCAGTGGAAAACCGAGTTCTACACTGACGGCACCCTGAGTGGCGGCGTGCTGCGCGGCAACCTGTACCTCAAGGGCGGCGGCGACCCCAAGCTGAACATGGAAAAACTCTGGCTGCTGCTGCGCGACCTGCGGGCCAATGGCGTGCAGCAAGTCACCGGTGACCTGGTACTGGACCGTAACTTCTTCATCCAGCCGCAACTGCCGGCATTCAATGACGACGGCAACGATGCCAACAAGCCCTTTCTGGTCAAACCCGACGCGCTGCTGGTCAACCTCAAGGCCCTGCGCTTTGTGGCCCGCAATGACGCGGGCCGGGTGCTGATTTCAGTCGAACCGCCGATTGCCAGTATCCACATCAATAATCAGGTCAAGGTGGTCAACACCAAACAGTGCACCGGTGACGTGCGTTATAACCCGGTGACTGCCGCCGATGGCAGTGTCACGGTGACCGTCAACGGGCAGTTGGGCGATGGCTGCAGCTCTCAGACTTATCTGTCATTGCTGGACCACGCCACCTATACCGCCGGTGCCGTACGCGCGATCTGGAAGGAACTGGGCGGTAGCATCCAGGGCCGCGACATCCAGGCTCCGGTTCCCAAGGGTGCCAAGGTCCTGGCCCGGGCATTCTCCCCGGACCTGGCGGAAATCATCCGCGACATCAACAAATACAGTAACAACACCATGGCCCAGCAGCTGTTCCTCAGCCTCGGCGCGCAATACCGCACCGATGCCGATGGCGACGACGCCAAGGCCGCCCAGCGGGTTGTACGTCAGTGGCTGGCGAAAAAAGGCATCACCGCTCCACACCTGGTGATGGAGAACGGTTCCGGGCTGTCCCGTGCCGAGCGGGTCAGCGCCCGGGAGATGGCGACCATGCTTCAAGCTGCCTGGAGAAGCCCGTATGCGGCGGAGTACATGAGCTCCCTGCCGATTTCCGGTACGGACGGCACCATGCGCAAACGCCTGAAAACCACGGCGTTGCGCGGTGAAGCCCATATCAAGACCGGCACCCTGAATACCGTACGGGCGATTGCCGGCTTCAGCCGCGACAACAATGGCAACACCTGGGCAGTGGTAGCGATCCTCAACGACCCGAAACCATGGGGTGCTTCCTCGGTACTGGACCAGGTGCTGCTGGACCTGTATCGCCAGCCAAAGCTGGCGATGGCGGCACCCGCGCTCTAACCGGTGCACCTGTAGCCGCTGGCGCAGCCTGCGAACGGTTGCGCAGCAGTCGCCTGGGCCTTGAGATTGCTGAAGGTCCCCTGGACCTTATCGCAGCCTTGTACCTGGGCAGTGGCTACAGTTTTCGGCAGATTCAAGAGGTGCCCGGCAACCGCTCCCCCTCCACCCGGTCCCTGCCCGCCTGCTTCGCCGCATACACCCCCGAATCGGCCCGTAACAACAAGCCATCAATCCCTTCATCACCCCGCCAACTGGCAACCCCGAAGCTGGCCGTCACGGTGCCGACCCCGTCCATGGGTGTGCTGCGTAAGCCTTGCCACAATTCCAACGCCAGGCTGAAGGCCTGGGCACCATCGGTATTGGGGCACAGCACCATGAACTCCTCGCCTCCCAGTCGGCAGAACACATCGCTACGCCGCAGACGCTGGCTGATACGCCGGCACAACTCCTGCAGCACCCCGTCACCCACTCCATGCCCATACAGGTCATTGATACGTTTGAAGTGATCGATATCGAACATGATCACCGCCAGCCCTCCCGAGGCACGCTTGACCCTGATCATCTCGGTCCGCAAACGGTCCTGGAAGTAGCGTCGGTTATGGATCCCGGTCAGGGAGTCGGTGATGGACAGCGCCCGTAGCTCTTCCTCGACCCGTTTGAGGTCGGAAATATCGGATACGTAGCCATGCCACAACGTACCACCTCCCGGCAACTCCTCCGGCGTAGCCTCGCCACGGATCCAGCGCAGGCCCCGTTGAGGCAACTGCACACGGTATTCTTCACGCCAGTGGCTCAATTGCAGTGCCGACAAGCGGATGGACGCGCGGACCCGCTCGGTGTCCTGGGGATGTATGCGCTCAAAGACTTGTTGCGCATCCTGCTGCAGCAAACCGGGTTCGATTTCGTAGATGTCGCGAATGCCATCGCTGGCGTAAATGAATCGCCAATTGTCATGGGGCCCCAGGGTGAATTGGAAGATGCCACCGGGGACATGGGCACTGAGTTTCTTCAGCAAACGGTCGCGTGCCGCCAGAGCCTCATAAGCACGCTTTTGCTCAGTAACATCCAGGTAAATCGCCAAGTATCCGACCCACAGGCCATGGTCATCCAGCAATGCCGTCGCCAGCATATTCGCGGTCAACCGGCTGCCGTCCTTGCGCACCAGGGTCCACTCGCGAGCCTCGTGTGCATTGTCGCCGCTCTCCACCAGCATTGCGTGGCTCGGCGCAATGTGCTTGCCGAAAGTCCGGCTCAACTGGGCAGCCCGTGCCTCCAGCTCGGGGGCCAGGTGCAGGTTTTCGAGGGGCACGTGACCCTGCATCTGCTCGACCTCAAAGCCAAGCATTTGCTCGGCCCCTGCGTTGAAGGTGTTGATTACGCCACGTAAATCGGTGGCAATGATTGCCACCTGGGTCGCGGCGTTGAGCACACTGCGCAATTGACCATGGGCAGCGCGCAGCTCCTGCTCCCGTTGTCGCAGCTGGCCGGTACGTTGTTCCACCAGTTTCAGCGCTCGCTGACGCTGGCTCATCACCACGTAGAGCAAGGCGCTGAGCAACAGGCTGAGCAGGCTGCCCATGCTCAGAATGCTAACGGCAGAAGAATGATTGACCTGCTCGAATACACGGCTGGGCCGCAGCTTCAAGGCATAGACGTGATCCCCCAGGGTCAACCGACGTGTAGCCTCCAGGCTGCTCTGGGCCAACGTGTTGCCGGACTCGTAAAGGACGCGTTGCTGTGTATCGGAGGTATCGACAATCTGCATCACCAAATTGTCCCGGCCCGGCTTGGGCAGACCATCGGCCACTAACTGGCGCATACTGATCACCGCTATCACATAACCATAGGGCTCTTTTTGAGGCCCTTGCGCAGTGGCCGCGCGACTGACCGGCGCCACCAACAACACCCCCATGGCATACGCTGGCTCTACGCCGACCAGTTGCATGGGTTGTGAAACCGCCAGCTTTACGCTCTTTTGCACCCGCTCAAGCGTCGAACGCCGCAGGGGCTGGGCCCACAGATCAAAACCCAGGGGCGAGCCAAGAATGTTCTGGGTCTGGCTGTACAGCACCGGCACATACTCATCGCGCTCGGCCGCGGGCACCAATTTTCCCGTTTCATCCAACTCATGTATGGCGAACGGTAAACCGCGTTCACGGCTCACCTGCTGTTCAAACGCCTTGCGCTGATCACGAAAAACCCGCGGCGCCCATACATACGCCCACGTACGCAGCAGCAAAGGCTGCGCGAAACCATCGAACTCCTTGCGGGAAATTTTGTGGGAGTTGTCAAAAAAGCGTTGCAGGCCGCCCAGGCGTTGTTCCTGATCGTCGAAGCGCTCCTGAAGACGGCTGTAACGTTCATTGACCAACAACTGAAAACGTTGGCGGGCCTGCTGCTGATAAAGATCGGAGGCCGCCCATGCGACGATGAACGTCAGTCCCATGCCCACCAGAAAGACCACCAATGCCACCAGCCACGCCGACGCCTGCTCACTGATAAAGCCAAGGATCTTGGGGCGGACGGCATGCAACGGCATAGGCAACACTCAAAACGCCAGCGTGCCGGGGTGTCACTTTGGCTAGGCCCTAAGTTATAGCCACAGGGCTTGAGTTTGACCAGCGCAAAAAAGCCGCGAGCCCGGAATAATCCAGGCTCGCGGCTTGAGAGTGACCATCAGCGGGCGGTGACTTTCCAGGCCCGATGGATCTTGGCATTGCGCGCAAAATCCGGATCGATGGTTTTATCGCTGATTTCCTCCACGGCATAACGCTCGCTGAGGTTGTCTTCCAACTGGAACTTGCGAAAGTTGTTGGAGAAGTACAGCACGCCACCCGGTGCCAGGCGGGCCATGGCCAGGTCGAGCAACTGCACATGGTCACGCTGCACGTCGAAGATGCCTTCCATGCGCTTGGAGTTGGAGAAGGTCGGCGGATCGATGAAGATCAGGTCAAACTCATCGCGACTGGCCTCAAGCCATGCCATCACGTCGCCCTGCTCCAAGCGGTTCTTGTCAGAGAAACCGTTGAGGGAGAAATTGCGGCGCGCCCAGTCCAGGTAGGTTTTCGACAAGTCGACGCTGGTGGTACTGCGGGCGCCGCCCTTGGCAGCGTGCACGCTGGCGGTGGCGGTATAGCAATACAGGTTGAGGAAACGCTTGCCGGCCGCCTCTTTCTGGATACGCATGCGCATAGGACGGTGGTCAAGGAACAGGCCGGTATCCAGGTAGTCGGTCAGGTTGACCAGCAATTTCACCCCGCCTTCGCTGACTTCAGTAAACTTGCCCTGGGCGCTCTGACGCTCGTACTGCTTGGTGCCGCTCTGACGCTCGCGGCGCTTGACCACCACGCGGCTCTTGTCGATGCTCAGGGCCTGGGGAATGGCCGCCAAGGCATCGAACATGCGTGCCGAAGCTTTTTCCGGATCAATGGATTTAGGCGCGACGTACTCCTGGACATGGACCCAGTCGTGATACAGGTCGATGGCCATGGAGTATTCCGGCATGTCGGCATCGTACACACGGTAGCAATCAACGCCTTCGCGCTTGGCCCATTTACCCAGCAGTTTCAGGTTCTTCTGCAGGCGGTTGGCGAACATCTGCCCGCCCTCGCTCAAGCGTGCCTGCTCGACCACCGGCGCCGCTGCCGGCTTGATGGGGTTGCCGTTCTTGTTGTACTGGCGCTCTTGCGGCTCGGTCGGAGCCTGATCGTAAACGGCTTGTTCGCGCTCAGCCTGACGCTGCTCCGGGGTGCGGCGCTCACCTGTAACGAACTGGTCCGGGTTGACCTTGATCAGCAGCAATTTGCACGGCAATGCGCCGTTCCAGAACGAATACTGCTTGTGGCTACGGATACCCATGCGCTTGCCCAGGTCCGGGGTCCCGGTGAACACCGCCGCTTCCCATCCCAGGCAGGCCTGACGCAGGCGCTCACCGAGGTTCTGGTAGAGGTACAACAGGCTCGCTTCATCGCCCAGGCGCTCGCCATACGGTGGGTTGCAGATCACCAGGCCTTTCTGGTTCTGGTCCGGACGCGGTTCGAAGGTACCGACCTCGCCCTGATAAACCTTGATCCAGTGGCTCAGGCCAGCACGCTCAATGTTATTGCGGCCCGGTTGAATCAGACGTGGGTCAGCTTCGTAACCGCGAATCCACAACGGCGGCTTGGCCATGCCGATGGCGGCTCGTTCGCTGGCTTGTGTATGAAGTTTATTCCACAGGGCCGGGACATGACCGAGCCAAGCAGTGAAACCCCACTGCTCACGGTTCAGGTTCGGAGCCATGTCCGCAGCGATCATTGCGCCTTCCACCAGGAAAGTACCGACACCGCACATCGGGTCCGTCAGTGCGCCACCTTCAGCGGCAATGCGTGGCCAGCCGGCGCGAATCAGGATTGCTGCCGCCAGGTTTTCCTTCAACGGTGCCGCACCCTGCTGCAAGCGGTAACCGCGCTGGTGCAGGCTGTGGCCGGACAGGTCGAGGGACAGGATCGCTTCGCCACGATCCAGGCGCAGGTGAATGCGCAAATCCGGGTTGATCTTGTCGATGGAGGGACGTTCGCCGGTCGGGGTGCGCAGCTTATCGACAATCGCATCCTTGACCTTCAGCGCACCGAAGTGGGTGTTGTCGATGCCCGAGCCGTGACCACTGAATTCCACCGCCAGGGTACCGTCAGGGAGCATGTGCTCTTCCCACTCGATATCCAGCACGCCGTGGTAGAGGTCTTCGGCGTCCTTCATCGGGAAGCGCTTGAGCACCAGCAATACGCGGTTGGCCAGGCGCGACCAGAGGCACAGGCGGTAGGCGGTCTCCATGTCGGCCATGCCGCGCACGGCCGAGGTGTGCTCGCGCGCGTCCTCAAGGCCAAGCCCGACGGCTTCCTCGATCAGCAGGCCTTCGAGGCCTTTGGGGCAAGTGAGGAAGAGTTCGTAACGATCCGACATGGGAGTTCCAGGCTTTTCAGCAATAAGTGAACAGGCAACGCATCGCCGATTCGGTTTTCAATCAAGCGCTTTTCTTGAAGAGCGCTCGTGTGGCACGAATGTGCCATCCCACCCCGGCTGCAGGCCCTTGGAGCCTTTATTGACGGGGCAGATCAAGTGTTTGACGCAACAAAAAGAAATATTCCGACCCTTCGTCGAATAATAACCGACTGCAACGAGCGAGTATTCTCACTAAAGAATTAAACCCGTCCTCTTTGCAGGGCACATCATAGCTGGCTTTGCCCTAAAAAAGGGACGAAAAGCCATCCCAGCTTATGGCTATACCAGCACTATCGTTACGTCCTTATGACAAAACGATCATTGAATCCATGTGACCTATTGGTTAGAACTTCACACAGGTTAGCGCCGCAATGACGCTGACACATTGGCTCGCCACGCCGGCAGCGAGCCACACCAACGGCAGAAAAAATCTGCCCGGCCTCGGACGAGGCTGAAGGATATCAAGACAGTCAACAAGTGAGGGAAACACCCTATGAGAAGACTTAAGCGTGATCCGTTGGAAAGAGCATTTTTACGCGGATATCAATATGGCGTTCATGGCAAATCCCGTGAGCTTTGCCCATTTACTCTACCGTCGGTACGCCAAGCCTGGATTAACGGCTGGCGAGAAGGACGCGGCGACAATTGGGACGGTATGACCGGCACTGCGGGGATCCACAGACTCAACGAACTTCACGCCGTCGGCTAATCAGGGCACTTAATTCCGACAACACTACGAATACGTAACGACTTAACCATGCACGCCCCATCCGGGCGGCGGGCTTCGGCCCAGGGGCTCCTTCAAGGAGCCCTTTTTTATGCGGCCCGTATTCAGCCTCTTGGCAAGGCAGCAATCGCATCCACCGACTGGCGAATCAACGCCGGGCCCTTGTAGATAAAACCGGAATACAACTGCACCAGGCTGGCACCCGCAGCCATTTTCTCGGCCGCATGCTTGCCTTCGGTGATGCCGCCCACGGCAATGATCGGCAAGCGCCCTGCCAACTCGGCAGCCAGGACCTTGACGATATGCGTGCTTTTGTCACGCACCGGTGCCCCGGAAAGTCCGCCACCCTCATCACCATGGGCCAAGCCTTCGACACCGACACGGCTCAGGGTGGTATTGGTGGCAATCACCGCATCCATTCCCGAATCCACCAGCGCCTGCGCCACCAATACGGTTTCTTCATCGCTCATGTCCGGGGCAATCTTGATCGCCAACGGAACACGCTTGCCATGCCGCACGGCCAGGTCTTCCTGGCGCTGGCGCAAGGCTTCCAGCAATTGCTTGAGAGAATCGCCAAATTGCAGGCTGCGCAAACCAGGGGTATTGGGCGAGCTGACGTTGACCGTGACATAACTGGCGTGGGCGTAGACCTTGTCCAGGCAACTCAGGTAATCATCAACGGCACGCTCTACAGGCGTATCGAAGTTTTTGCCGATATTGATCCCCAGGATGCCGCTGTACTTCGCCGCTTGAACCCGCGACAAAAGATGGTCGACGCCCAGGTTATTGAAGCCCATGCGATTGATGATCGCCTCCGCTTCCGGCAGACGGAAAATCCGTGGCTTGGGATTACCCGGCTGCGGTCGTGGCGTGACGGTGCCAATTTCAACAAAGCCGAAGCCCAGTTGCGCAAGACCGTCGATGGCCGTGCCGTTCTTGTCCAGGCCGGCTGCCAGCCCTACCGGGTTGGGAAACTCTAACCCCATCACCGACACCGGCATCTTGGCCGGCGCCTTGCACACCAGGCCATTGAGCCCCAGGCGTCCACCAGCACCGATCAGGTCCAGGGACAGATCATGGGAGGTTTCCGGGGAGAGTTTGAATAATAGCTGGCGGGCCAGGGTATACATGGGCGGGCTTGACTCGATTGGCAACGAAGGATGACAACGATTATAGCCAGGTGAAGGGCACAGGCGAAGCTCGGCGCACAGGCGATTCAATCATTGGTTACGCAGTGCCATCAATTCTTCGTACCGTTGCCAGATCTTTTGTGCATAACGAGCGCGTAACGCGTCACGCTTCGGCCCAGGACCGGCCCCCACATTGTAGGAACCCACCGCCGTCCAGTTGTAGCCGAACTGCTTGATGAAACCGGCAAGAATTGACGCGCCCACCCCCACCGACAGGCAAGGCTCGTCCAGCAACCGCTGCTCGGTAATCCCCTCCTTGAGCAAGCGTGGCAGGTGAATGCTGTTAATCTGCATCAGCCCGATATCACGGGTGCCATTGCTGTTACTGGCGTTCATGGCTTCGGCTCGATAGCCAGACTCTACCGCAGCAATGGCCTGCAGCAGCTCCGGCTCGATATTATATTGGCTCGCCGCCTCGGCCCAGCAATAAGCCTTGGCCTCACTGGACACGGCCAAGGCAATCAGCAACCAACCCTTGGTCCAGGCCTTTCTCACGTCAGCCTCCTCACTGGCTCACCTGCCCACAGGCCGGGCAAACGTGAACCGCGGGGGGCGTCGCCTGCCCTGAGGCATGAGTCACAGCTACGGGCCCGGCAAAGCGATAACCCTTGCCATAGATCGTCTTGATAAACCCCTTGTCACCCCTCAGGTGCCTGCGCAATGAACAGATGCAACGGGTCAAGGACTCCTCTGTCACATCGCGGCAAGACCAGGCTCTTTCCAACAAATGGTCCTTGGTGACCAGCACACCAGCCGAGGCAAGCAACAAGCGCAATACCTGCCACTCCTTGGGAGGCAACTGAATATCCGAGCCATCACCCGTCAGCCTGCCATCGCCATGTAGCGTCCAGCGGCCGAAGACCACAGGAGCGAGGGCCACCCCTCCACTACCTCGTCTATTCAAGCCTGCGTACTGACCGACCGACATCCAAAACTCCTTGATTCCCAACATGACGCACCAGAATTGTGGCGACTATAAAAGCCTGAAACCCGCCATACGGTAGGCAAGGACCCACAAATCCAAGGTTTTCTGGATACAAGCTGTAGGACGTTTCGATACCGGCGTGGCATTCATTGAAGAGCGAACGGCTCGGTGATGCGCTTGCGGGCCACCGTGGCATGTGCCTTGCTTTGACTTACCTATCACAGCCCCACCAACGACGGAGCGGGCCCAAGACAAAGGCGTCGTTACCCTCCAGTGGCTCCCACAGCCATACGCAGGAACGACGTTTTTTTTGAAAGAAAGGTAAGCGTTGATGAATGATTCGGTGGGCAACAGCCAGGCACGTAATCCCCTGGCCTGGGTCAACGGCAGTGATGCCCCGGAAAAAAGCAGCCTCGACCTGGGCTTCATGGCCTTGAGCGACTGCGCCTCGGTGGTAGTCGCCGCTACCCAAGGCTTCGCCCAACCCTATGGCCTGACGCTGAACCTCAAGCGCCAGTCGTCATGGGCCAATCTGCGGGACAAACTGGTCAGTGGCGAACTGGATGCCGCCCATAGCCTGTATGGGCTGATCTATGCCGTGCACCTGGGGATTGGCGGTGTGCCGCCCACCGACATGGCAGTGCTGATGGGACTGAACCAGAACGGCCAAAGCATCAACCTGTCCCGCGGCCTGCAGCAGCGAGGAGTGACCAGTCCTGAGGCGCTGGATCGACACGTGCACCAAAGCCGAACAAAACTCACCTTCGCCCAGACCTTTCCCACAGGCACTCACGCCATGTGGTTGTATTACTGGCTGGCCAGTCAAGGCATCCATCCCCTGCAGGATGTTGAAAGTGTGGTGGTGCCACCACCACAAATGGTTGCGCACCTGCAAGCCGGTCGAATAGACGGTTTTTGCGTCGGCGAGCCGTGGTGCGCCAGTGCGGTGAAGCAAAACCAGGGATTCACGTTGGCCACCACCCAGGCCATCTGGCCGAACCATCCGGAAAAAGTCCTCGGCTGCACCCGGGCCTTTGTCGAGCAACACCCCAACACCGCCCGCGTGCTGGTAATGGCGATTCTGGAAGCCAGCCGCTTTATCGAGCAAAGCCCTGAAAACCGCCACTCCACCGCACAATTGCTCAGCGCCCGGGAATATCTGGATGCCCCGCTCGACTGCATAGAGCCGCGTCTGCAGGGGAACTATGATGACGGCTTGGGGAGCCACTGGCAGGACCCCCACGCCCTGCGTTTTCACGGCGGCGGCGAGGTCAACCTGCCTTATTTGTCCGATGGCATGTGGTTCATGACTCAGTTTCGCCGCTGGGGTTTGCTGCGCGAAGACCCGGACTATCTCGGCATCGCCCGACAGGTGCAGCAACTGGAGGTGTATCGCCAGGCCGCGACTGCCGTGGGTGTGGCCGCCTGGGGCGAGGAAATGCGTAGCAGCCAGTTGATCGACGGCAAAGTCTGGGACGGCTCTGACCCGGCCGGCTATGCCCGCAGCTTCCGCCTGCATGCCATGGCCGACAACGCCAACCGACAAGCCCAACGCTGACAGGAGGATCTTATGCTGCGAATCCTGCTGATCAACGATACCCCGCGCAAAGTCGGACGCCTCAAGACCGCGCTGACCGAAGCCGGCTTTGAGGTCATCGACGAATCCGGACTGACCATCGACCTGCCGGCACGCGTCGAAACGGTGCGTCCGGATGTGATTCTGATCGATACCGAGTCACCGGGCCGCGATGTCATGGAGCAAGTCGTGCTGGTCAGTCGCGACCAGCCCCGACCCATTGTAATGTTCACTGATGAGCACGACCCAGGGGTGATGCGCCAGGCAATCAAGTCTGGGGTCAGTGCCTATATTGTCGAAGGTATCCAGGCCCAGCGCCTGCAACCGATCCTCGACGTGGCCATGGCTCGCTTCGAGAGCGACCAGGCCTTGCGCGCGCAGTTGCAGGCCCGGGACCAGCAGTTGGCGGAACGCAAGCGTATCGAGTTGGCCAAGGGTTTATTGATGAAAATGAAGGACTGCAATGAGGAAGAGGCTTACACCCTGATGCGTCGCCAAGCCATGAGCCGGCAACAAAAACTGATCCAGGTAGCAGAGCAGATTATTGCCATGAGCGAGCTATTGGGCTGATCCCTGTAGGAGCTAGCTTGCTCGCGAAAACCCCGAGAGCCCCGGGTTAAACCAGAAAGCCTGCGTAATCGTTGACGGCCTTCGCGAGCAAGCTCGCTCCTACTTTGGCTCAGGACTTGCTTAGCAATCACTACAGGTAGCCAACGGCGGTTGCCCCTTCCACGACAAAGGCGTCGCACATCCGGTTTGCCCACGCGAACCCGGTGCGGCGTTTTTTCGTTTTGGCCCCATGGCCCGGGGCCGGTGGGGCGGCCTTAGCCAGCTGCTTCATCACAAGGCCTTCTGACAAGACCCCCTTACCGCTGAGGTGCGTGATGACATCAAGCTTCTGGAAATCCGGCCATACCCCAACCTTGTTTGCCGCATTCCTGTATTTCGACCTGAGTTTCATGGTCTGGTACGTGCTGGGCCCACTGGCGGTGCAGATTGCCGCCGACTTGCACCTGACCACACAACAACGCGGGCTGGTGGTGGCAACGCCAATCCTCGCGGGGGCTGTCCTGCGTTTTCTGATGGGCATGCTGGCAGACAAACTGTCACCCAAGACCGCCGGGCTGATCGGCCAAGTGATTGTGATCGTGGCCTTGTTCGTCGCCTGGAGGCTGGGGATTCACAGTTATGAACAAGCGCTGCTGCTAGGGATGTTCCTTGGCATGGCCGGCGCCTCTTTCGCCGTCGCCCTACCCCTGGCGTCCCAATGGTACCCGGCCGAACATCAGGGCAAAGCCATGGGTATCGCCGGTGCCGGCAACTCCGGGACGGTATTCGCCGCCCTCCTCGCCCCCGTACTGGCGGCCGCCTTTGGCTGGAGCAATGTGTTTGGCTTCGCCTTGATTCCGCTAATCCTGACGCTGATTGTCTTCACCTGGCTGGCGCGCAATGCCCCCGAACGGCCAAAAGCCAAATCCATGGCCGATTACTTCAAGGCCCTGGGTGACCGCGACAGCTGGTGGTTCATGTTCTTCTACAGTGTCACCTTCGGCGGGTTTATCGGACTGGCCAGCGCCCTGCCCGGCTACTTCAACGACCAATACGACTTGAGCCCTGTCACCGCCGGCTACTACACCGCCGCCTGCGTATTTGGTGGCAGCCTGATGCGCCCATTGGGCGGTGCCCTGGCCGACCGTTTCGGCGGGATTCGCACCTTGCTGGGCATGTATGGCGTGGCGGCGGTCTGTATTACGGCAGTGGGTTTCAACCTGCCGAGTTCCTACGCTGCCCTGGCGCTGTTTGTCTGTACCATGCTCGGCCTGGGCGCCGGTAATGGCGCGGTATTCCAGCTAGTGCCTCAACGTTTTCGCCGGGAGATCGGCGTGATGACCGGCCTGATCGGCATGGCGGGTGGTATCGGCGGCTTTGCCCTGGCGGCAGGCATGGGAGCAATCAAGCAGAACACCGGCAGTTATCAACTCGCGCTTTGGCTGTTCGCCAGCCTCGGTGTACTGGCCTGGTTCGGCTTGCATGGGGTCAAGCGCCGTTGGAGAACCACCTGGGGCTCGGCGGCCGTGACCGCCGCGCGGGTCTGATGAGCCTGCAACTGAGCTTCGCCCAGGCTAGCGCCATCGGCCCACGGGAGGAAAACCAGGACGCCGTGCGCCTGGTCACCCCCATGCCTGAGCTGGCCGCCAGCAAAGGCTATTTATGCGCCATCGCCGACGGTGTCAGCCAGTGCGCCGACGGCGGCCTGGCTGCCCGTTCGACCTTGCAGGCCCTGGCCCTGGACTACTACGCCACGCCGCAAACCTGGGGGGTGGCCCAGGCTCTGGAGCGCTTGCTGCTTGCGCAGAATCGCTGGCTGCAAGCCCAAGGCGCAGGTTTGCCGCTGCTGACGACTCTCAGTGCCCTGGTGTTTCGCGGGCAGCGCTTCACTCTGGCGCATGTCGGCGACTGCCGGGTCTATCGCTGGCGCGATGGCACGTTGCAACGCATCAGCGAAGAACACGTCTGGGAACAACCGGGCATGCAGCATGTGCTCAAGCGAGCCTTGGGCCTGGATCAGCACCTGATCGTGGATTTCCTCGAGGGTGAATTGCGCGAGGGTGAATGCTTCCTGCTGCTCAGCGATGGCGTCTGGGCAACGCTGGGCGATCACAGCATCAGCGCAATCCTGCGGGAACAATCAGACCTGGACCTCGCCGTGAACACCTTGGTCAACGCCGCGCACTTGGCTGGCAGCTCGGACAACGCCAGCGCGCTGCTGGTGCGCATCGACCAACTTGGCGCCGCCACCCTCGGCGATGCCTTGGTACAACTGCGCCAATGGCCCTTGCCGCCCACCTTGAAAGCAGGACAACACTTTGAGGGTTGGCAGGTGGAGGCCGTGCTGGGACAGAGTCGACAGTCCTTGCTCTACCGGGTGCGGGATGCCCAGCAACAGCCCTGGTTGTTGAAGTCCCTGCCGACCAGCCACGACGATGACACCCAGGCCGCACAAGCCTTGCTCTCGGAGGAATGGTTTCTGCGCCGGGTTGCCGGGCGGGCATTTCCTGAAGTCCATCCGGCCAGCAGCCGTCAGCATTTGTACTACGTGATGCGCGAATACCCCGGCCTGACCCTGGCTGAACTGTTCAAGCAACAGGGCCCCTTGCCCTTGGCGCAATGGCAGTTCCTGGCCGAACGCCTGCTACGGGCGACAGGGTTATTGCACCGAAGGCAGATCCTGCACCGCGACATCAAGCCGGAGAACCTGTTGCTAGGAGACGATGGCGAACTACGGGTGCTGGATTTTGGCCTGGCTTATTGTCCGGGACTGTCCGAAGACCGCGCCCATCTATTGCCTGGCACCCCGAGTTTCATCGCCCCCGAGGCCTTCACGGGCGAGCGCCCGAGTGCACAGCAGGATTTGTATAGCGTCGGCGTCACCTTGTATTACCTGCTGACGGGGCATTATCCCTATGGTGAGATCGAAGCTTTTCAACGGCCCAGGTTCACCACCCCTGTCAGCGCCAACCGTTATCGACCCGACCTGCCCGATTGGCTGCAGCACAGCCTGGAACGGGCAGTGGCCGCACAACCTGAAGAGCGTTATGAGACCGCCGAGGAATGGTTATTGGTGCTGGAACAGGCTGATCGCCGCGAACTGAGCTTGCGTCCCCGGCCGCTGCTGGAACGGGAACCGCTCAAGGTCTGGCAGACCCTCGCCGCGGCTTCATTGTTGATCAATCTGGTGCTGGTGTACTGGCTGTTGCACCGCTAAGGGGCAAAACCCCTCGGAGGTTGCGCCAAACAGCCAATAAACCCAGGCATCGAGTCAGTTGGCACAACCACTGCATTAGTTTCCCCAACAACACACATAGCCGCACCTTCAACGTCGAAGGGGCGAGCTTCCCGAGAGAACGGGACCAGGACAAAGGCGTCCTCGCTAGGTAACTAGCGGGGACGCCTTTTTTGTTTGTGCAGGATTTGTCGAGCCACTTTCGGAGAACGACATGAAGAAACTCAAACTGGTGATGATCGGCAACGGCATGGCCGGGGTTCGCACCCTTGAAGAATTGCTCAAGTTGAGCAGCGAGCTGTACGACATCACCGTCTTTGGCGCCGAGCCCCATACCAACTACAACCGGATCCTGCTGTCGCCGGTGCTGGCTGGCGAGCAGACCTTCGAAGAGATCGTGCTCAACGACTTGAGCTGGTACCTCGAGAACAACATCAAGTTGCTGCTCAACCGAAAAGTAGTGCAGATCGACCGGGTCAAACGCAAAGTCATCGCCGAAGACGGCAGCGAGGCTGAGTATGATCGTCTGCTGATCGCCACCGGCTCGACCCCGTTCATCCTGCCAATTCCCGGCAACACCTTGCAGGGCGTGATCGGCTACCGCGACATCGCCGACACCCAGGCCATGATCGACACCGCCAAGACCCATAAACATGCGGTCGTCATCGGTGGCGGCCTGCTCGGCCTGGAAGCCGCCAACGGTTTGATGCTGCGGGGAATGCACGTGACCGTGGTGCACATCGGGGAATGGCTGCTGGAACGGCAGTTGGACAAAACCAGCGGTCAGCTCCTGCAAGCCGAACTGGAAAGTCGTGGCCTGGTGTTCCGCCTGTGCGAACAAACCCAGGCCCTGCATGACGCCGGCAACGGTCGCGTCGGCTCGGTACAGTTCAAGAATGGCGACGTGATTCCCGCTGACCTGGTGGTAATGGCCGCCGGCATCCGCCCCAACACCGAGCTGGCGGAAAAATCCGGCATTCCCTGCAACCGCGGGATTCTGGTCAACGACACCCTGCAAACCTACGATCCACGCATCTATGCGATCGGTGAATGCGCCAGCCATCGTGGTATTGCCTATGGCTTGGTAGCGCCGTTGTTTGAACAGGCCAAGGTCTGCGCCAATCATCTCGCCCAACTGGGCTTCGCCCGTTATCAGGGCTCGGTGACCTCGACCAAATTGAAGGTAACCGGCATCGACCTGTTCTCCGCCGGCGACTTCATGGGCAGCGAAGGCACGGAAACCATCACCCTTTCCGATCCCATTGGCGGTGTCTACAAGAAGCTGGTGATCAAGGACGACATCCTGGTAGGCGCATGCTTGTACGGTGATACCGCCGACGGTGGTTGGTATTTCCGACAGATTCGTGAGAACCACGCCATTGGCGAGATCCGCGATCACTTGATGTTCGGTGAAAATGCGATTGGCGACGTTGGTCATCAGGGCCAGGACAAGGCCATGAGCATGGCCGACAGCGCCGAAGTCTGCGGCTGCAATGGCGTATGCAAGGGCACCATCGTCAAGGCGATTCAGGAGCAGGGACTGTTCAGCGTCGATGACGTCAAGAAACACACCAAGGCCGCCAGTTCCTGTGGGTCTTGCGCAGGATTGGTGGAGCAAATCCTGATTAATACCGTGGGCGGTGCCGCCGACGTCAAACCAAAAAGCGAAAAAGCCATCTGCGGTTGCAGTGACCTCAACCACGGGCAAATCCGCCAGGCCATCCGCGACCAGCACCTGCTGACCATCGCCGGCACCATGAACTACCTGAACTGGCGTACCCCCAACGGTTGCGCAACCTGCCGCCCGGCGCTGAACTACTACCTGATCTCCACCTGGCCCGGTGAGGCCAAGGATGATCCGCAATCACGGCTGATCAATGAGCGGGCCCACGCCAACATTCAGAAGGACGGCACCTACTCCGTAGTCCCGAGGATGTGGGGCGGTGTGACCAACCCTTCGGAACTGCGCCGTATTGCCGATGTGGCCGACAAGTACAACGTGCCCATGGTCAAAGTCACCGGTGGCCAGCGCATTGATTTGCTGGGGATCAAGAAACAGGACCTGCCGGGAGTCTGGAAGGACCTCGACATGCCGTCCGGGCATGCCTACGGCAAATCCATCCGTACGGTGAAGACTTGCGTGGGCAGCGAGTTCTGCCGTTTCGGAACGCAGAACTCGACGCAGTTGGGGATCGAGCTGGAACATGACCTGTTCAATATGTGGTCGCCCCACAAGGTCAAGCTCGCAGTGTCCGGTTGCCCACGCAACTGCTCGGAAGCGGGAATCAAGGACGTAGGAATCATCGGCGTCGATTCCGGTTGGGAGATGTACATCGGTGGCAATGGTGGCATCAAGACCGAGGTGGCCGAGTTCTTCGTCAAGGTGAAAACCGCTGAAGAAGTGCGCGAATACAACGGCGCGTTCCTGCAACTGTACCGGGAGGAAGCATTCTATCTGGAGCGTACCGTGCATTACCTGCAACGGGTGGGCATGGAGCACATCAAGAAAGCCGTGCTGCAAGACCCGGAACGACGCCGTACCCTCAATGAACGCCTGCAATTCTCCCTGTCGTTCGAACAGGATCCCTGGAAAGAACGCCTGGAACAACCGCAGCTGAAAAAGGAGTTCGACACCATCCCTGTCAAACAGCTGGAGGTACTGGCATGAACTGGATGGATATCTGTGCCCTGGATGAAATCAATGCCCTGGGCTCACGCATCATCAATGGGCCGAAAGGCGAGATCGCGATTTTTCGTACCAGTGATGACGAAGTATTTGCCCTCGACGACCGCTGCCCCCACAAGGGCGGGCCATTGTCCCAAGGTTTGATCTACGGCAAACGAGTCGCCTGCCCCCTGCACAACTGGCAGATCGACCTGGCGTCCGGCGAAGCCCAGGCCCCGGATATCGGCTGCGCCCACCATCATCACGCACGGGTCGAAAACGGCCGGGTGATGCTGGCGCTGCGGGACGCCGGTTGATGAGCCGCCAGACCACCGCATCGACCTGCTGCTACTGCGGCGTCGGTTGCGGCGTGTTGATCGAACATGACGGCGAGCGAATCCTGGGAGTAAGCGGCGACCCCAGCCATCCGGCCAACTTCGGCAAACTGTGCAGCAAGGGTTCCAGCCTGCACCTGACGGGCGACCTCACGGCTCGGGCGTTGTACCCGGAACTGCGGCTGGGCAAGGACCTGGCACGCGGCCGCACCGACTGGGGTACCGCGCTGGATCACGCAGCCAACATCTTCGCCGAAACCATTGCCGAGCATGGGCCAGACAGCGTGGCTTTCTACATCTCCGGGCAACTACTGACCGAGGATTACTACAGCTTCAATAAACTGGCCCGGGCGTTGGTGGGCACCAACAATATCGATAGCAACTCCAGGTTGTGCATGTCTTCGGCCGTGGTGGGCTACAAACGCAGCCTGGGGGCCGATGCACCGCCGTGCAACTATGACGACTTGGAGTCGAGCGACTGTGTACTGATTGTCGGCAGTAACATGGCTTACGCCCATCCGGTGTTATTCCGACGCTTGGAGGAAGCCAAAGCTCGTCGTCCACAAATGAAAGTAGTGGTGATTGACCCACGACGTACCGACACTTGCGACCTCGCAGACCTGCACCTGGCAATTCTGCCGGGTACAGATGTCGCATTGTTCCATGGGATTTTGCACCTGCTGCTCTGGGAAGACTGCATAGACCGCAACTTTATCCAGGCCCACACCGAAGGCTTGGCCGAACTGAAGAAGCTGGCGCACGATTACACGCCGCAAATGGTTTCGCAGCTATGCGGGATCAGCGTCGAGCAACTGCGGCTATGTGCGGAGTGGATCGGCACCTCGCCCAGTTTTCTCTCGCTGTGGTGCATGGGGCTCAATCAGTCCACCGCCGGCAGCGCGAAGAACAGCGCGCTGATCAATCTGCACCTGGCCACCGGCACCATTGGCCGGCCGGGCTGCGGGCCATTCTCCCTGACCGGTCAACCCAACGCCATGGGCGGTCGGGAAACCGGCAGCCTGTCCAACTTACTGCCTGGGCATCGCGAGGCCGCCAACCCTGGGCATCGAGCAGAAGTCGCCGCTTACTGGGGTGTCGATCAATTGCCCGCCAGCACTGGGCTGACGGCCATCGAGCTGTTTGAGCAGATGCAAACGGGAAAGATCAAGGCCCTGTGGATTGCCTGTACCAATCCAGCACAATCGCTGCCAGACCAGAACAAGGTGCGACAAGCCCTGGCGATGTGCCCCTTTGTGGTGTTACAGGAAGCCTTTCGTACCACCGAAACCGCTGCTTTCGCCGACCTGCTGTTACCCGCCGCCAGCTGGGGGGAGAAAGAAGGTACGGTCACTAACTCCGAGCGACGAATTTCCCACGTACGCCGCGCCATCACCCCACCGGGTGAAGCACGACCGGACTGGGCGATTACTGTGGATTTCGCTCAGCGTCTGGAGCACCGCATGCGCCCTGGGCTGAGCAGCCTGTTCGCCTTTGAGCAACCGGCGCAGATCTTTGATGAGTACAAGGCCCTGACCCGCGACCGCGATCTCGATCTGTCGGGCATCAGCTATACCCTGCTCGACCGTATAGGGCCGCAGCAATGGCCATTTCCCACAGGGGCACTGGCCGGTACGCCACGCCTGTACACCGATGGCATCTTCCCAACCGAAAGCGGCCGTGCGCACTTTGTCGCCGACCCCTACCGCGCCGCCAAGGAGCAGCGAGACGCACGCTTCCCCCTGACCCTGATCACTGGCCGCCTGCGCGATCAATGGCACGGCATGAGCCGCACCGGCACCGCTGCGCAATTGTTCGGCCATGTCAGCGAAGCCTTGCTGAGCCTGCATCCGGACGAACTGCGGCGGCATCGTTTCAAAGAGGGGGACTTGGTCAGTCTCAAAAGCCGGCGCGGCAGTGTGATTGTGGCGGTAACGAGCGACGACAGCGTGCGTACTGGCCAGGCCTTCCTGCCTATGCATTGGGGCGACCGTTTTCTCAAGGGGGGCATCAATGCCCTGACCCAACCGGCGTTCGATCCCTTATCGAAACAACCGGAACTCAAACACAGTGGTGTACGCCTGGAGGCCGTAAAGCTGCCATGGCAACTGTTCGCCCTGATCGAAGGCAATGTGCAGCAACACTTTGAAGCCTTGCGACCACTGTGCGAGGGCTTTGCCTACGTCAGCTTGAGCCTGGCCGGGCGGGAACGGCCGGCACTGCTGATCCGTGCGGCCCACGGTGAGGCGCCTGACTTGCAAGTGCTCAAGCGCATCGACCAACTGCTGGGCCTGAACGATGGACCGGTAATGGCCTACGACGACCCCCGCCGCTCCATCGGCAAGCGGGTAAAAATCGAGAAGGGCCGCATCACAGCCATCCGCTTGGCCGGGGAAACCCTCGCCCGCCATTGGTTGCAAAGCCTGTGGCTGGAAGGTCGCAGCGATGAACAGTTACGCCGTTGGCTGTTGGCACCATTGAGCGCGCCACCGGGTGACGCCGCAGGAGCAACCAGCCACAAGATAGTGTGCAATTGCAAAAATGTCAGCGAAAGCGCGGTCTGTGCCGGCATTGCCCGAGGGCTGGACCTGAACGGATTGAAACAAGAGTTGGGCTGCGGTACGCAATGTGGCTCCTGTGTACCGGAAATCAAACATCTATTGGCCAGCAGCACCCAGCCAATCGCAATCAGTGTGTGAGGGAGTGAATATGAACGCAAAAGTCTGGCTGGTGGGCGCAGGCCCCGGTGACCCGGAACTGCTGACCCTCAAGGCGGTGAGAGCCCTGCATGAGGCCGATGTGGTGCTGATTGATGACCTGGTCAATCCGGCAGTGCTTGAACATTGCCTTGACGCCCGGGTGGTGACTGTTGGCAAACGGGGTGGCTGCCGCTCCACCCCGCAAGACTTTATCCACCGCCTGATGCTGCGCTATGCCCGCCAGGGCAAGTGCGTGGTGCGGCTTAAAGGAGGCGATCCGTGCATTTTTGGTCGTGGTGGTGAGGAAGCCTTTTGGCTGCGGGAGCGGGGGGTCGAAGTGGAACTGGTCAACGGCATTACCGCAGGACTTTCGGGGGCGACCAACTGCGATATTCCACTGACATTGCGGGGGGTCAGCCGTGGCGTCACCCTGGTGACCGCACACACTCAGGATGACAGCTGCCTAAATTGGCGAGCACTGGCAGAGGGTGGCACGACACTGGTGGTGTATATGGGCGTGGCGAAACTGGGAGAGATCCAACAGCAATTGCTGGCCGCAGGCATGGACGCCGATATGCCGGTGGCGATGATTGAGAATGCGTCATTGCTGACACAACGGGAGTGTCGCAGTGAGCTTTCCTGCATGCAGGACGATGCACGGGATTTCGCCTTGAAGAGCCCGGCGATCCTGGTGATCGGGCGGGTTGCAGCAATGGCACAAGCAGCACACGCCATGGTAATGGCAAGCGCCTGAGGCAGATTCAAGACGAAAAAAAGCCCGGCCTAAGCCGGGCTTTTTTCTACCACTCAGTAATTACTGAGCTTGAGCTTCAACCGAGGCTTCTACGCGACGGTTAACAGCACGACCTGCGTCAGTTGCGTTGTCAGCAACTGGGCGGGATTCACCGTAACCAACCGAAGTTACACGGTTAGCTTCAACGCCATCACTGACCAGGACTTGCTTAACAGCGTCAGCACGACGCTGGGACAGCTTCTGGTTGTAAGCGTCTGGACCGATGGAGTCAGTGTGACCAGCAACTTCAACGTTGGTAGCTGGGTACTGCTTCATGAAGTCAGCGAGGTTTTGCACGTCGCTGTAGCTGTCAGACTTGACAACCGACTTGTCGAAGTCGAACTTCACGTCCAGCTCAACACGAACAACCTGAGCAACCGGAGCTTCTGGCTCTGGAACTGGCTCTGGAGCAGGTGCTGGGGCAGGAGCTACTGCGCCGGCGTTACCGCCGAAGTTCACACCCAGACCAACCAGGGCAGCGTAGTCCCACTTGCCGTTGTCCATTGCGTAGTCAGCTTCAACACCGGCACGAGCGTACAGGTTGTTGGTGAAGTAGTACTTCACGCCGGTACCGATGATAGCCAGGGTCGACTGATCGCGACCGCTGTGACCGTCAGCTTTGACGCTACCACGGCTCTGGTGACCGAAACCGCCTTCCAGGTATGGACGCAGGGAGTCGACGCCAGCCTGACCGAAGTGGTAGGTAGCAACCAGGCTACCAGTATCACCACCAATCTTCTGGTTGCCAGTACCGTTGTTCGAACGGGTGTGGTTGGTTTTGTCGTAGCTGAGGTTCAGCTCGAGGTCGTCGGTCAGGAAATAACCAATGCGAGCGCCTGGATTGAAGCCGTCTTCGATATTTTTGACGCTATCGTTGTACTGCTTCTTGTAGAACAGCTCGCCTTCAACTGCGCCTTGGCCTTGTGCCAGAACGCCGAAAGAAGTAGCGGCAATAAGAGAACCAATGGCCAAGCCCAAGGTGTTTTTCAGTTTCATCCGTTAAATCCCCATCTGGTGATTGTAAAGCAGTCCCACATACCGGGGGACAACTCGGTGACAAGTCTAACAGAACTTGCCTACACGTAAGAGATATTTGCACTGAACTAAGTTTCAGTACCGTCCGCAAATTTCTCACGTAATTTATCAAGAGCACGTTTGTAACGCATTTTTGTAGCACTCAAACCCATATGCATGATGTCAGCGATTTCCTGAAACTCCAGCTCTGCGACAAATCGTAGCACCAAAATTTCCCGGTCAATCGGATTCACATGCACCAACCAGCGATCAAGCCCGCCCTTCTCCTCAGGTGTCGGCGTCTTTTCTTCAGTCGCTTCCTCAAGGGGGTCCAGACTTAAAGCGTCCATCAAGCGACGCTTTCGCCGTTCCTTCCGATACTGCGTGATGCACTCATTGTACGTGATGCTGTAGAGCCAGGTTTTGAACTTCGATTTACCCTCAAAGTTCTTCAGGCCATACAACACCTTGAGCATCACTTCCTGACAGACATCATCCGCATCCCGATCGTTCCCCAAATATCTTGAACAAACGTTGAACAAGGTGCGTTGATACCTGCGCATCAACTCTTCGTACGCCCGTGTTACGTGAAACAGCTCCGTGTGCGAGCGCGCGACCAACTCCTCATCAGAGAGTTCACGGGGGTCATAGCGCGTGGACAGCGTTTGGGCTTTATTCAAAACAAGTCGTGCCGACAGTCAGGTCAATGTCCGCCACAGCCCGGGTACCCAAGGTTGCGGCGGCGTACATTAGCAGGGTTGCCGGATTAGCGGCTACTCACATGCTGTTCCAGCAGAATCCGATTGGACAACGAAATCAGTTCGCCATCATCGGTCAGCACTGTTGTCTTAACCGTACCGATCTCCTCGATCTGCCCTTCGACCTCGCCCACACGCACGTGCTGCCCAACCTGGTACAACTCACGCACATAGATTCCCGCAAGAATCTGGCCGGCAATATCCCGGCTTCCCAAACCCATGGCCAGCGCTACAGCCAGACCAACGGTAATCAAAACAATCACAATCACATGGTTGAGAAGGTCAGTCTTGACCTCCAACTGGCTGATTGCGACCGAGATACTGATGATGATCACCAATCCCTGAACGATCCGCCCCAGGCCGCTGGCGTAATCCAGCCCTACTCCTTCAGCCGCGCCGCGAACCAACCCATTGGCCAATTGCGCCAGCAAGACTCCCACCAACAACACCAGCGCGCCGCCGAATACCTTGGGCAAATACAGCGCCAACATGTCGAGCGTAGCTGAAACTCGCTCAAGTCCAAGTGATTCAGCTGCAGAAACCAAAAAAATCAGCAACACGAACCAATAGACGATCTTGCCGATCAATGTCGATATCGGCACTTGCAGCCCGGCACGACCTAACAACTTGGTAAGGCCAGTGCCGCCCATCAAGCGATCAAGGCCCAATTTGGCCAGCAACTTGGACAGCAGGGTGTCGAGCAACTTGGCCACGACAAAACCCAGTAAAACCACTACAAGGGCGCCAAACAGGTTGGGAATGAAATTCGCCACCTTGGTCCACAGTGCAGTCATTGCAGTTACCAGACTCTGCGTCCAGAGATCAAGTTCCATATTCAATCAGCCTTATCAGCAGTGCGAGCAATAGGTTTACGACGGGAAACAGGGGAGACGTGGGCAGAACCATTGTTCAGGGCCATCATCAACGCCGGCAACCAACGACCGAGCAAACCGAACAGATCCCCCGCCCCTACCTGACGGTTGGCGGTTTTCAATACGCGGCCCAGACAAGCATCATCGTCCCGATTGGGTGGTGAGGCATTGAGCATGTCGCGTAAAGACTGTTCGAACGGATCGTGCATAAGTGACCTCTCGCAAGTGTTTTAAAAGACGAGGGTAAAATCCTTCAAGTCACAAGACCTTGTCGTACGTTCAGGTCATATTCAAGTCAAACCCAGCGCAAACGTCGAAACAACCACCACTGCCCCAGTGCCACAGACACCATCATCAAGCAGGCGATCAAGAACCCATAAGGGCTGGAAGAGAACGGAATCCCTCCCACGTTGATGCCCAGCAGCCCCGTCAGGAAACTCATCGGCAGGAAAATCCCGGTGATGATCCCGAAGCGGTACATGGTGCGATTCATGCGCACGCTCAAGCGCCGGTCTTCGGCCTCAAGCACAAGGCCCACGCGCTCTCGGGTCAATTCCAGCTCTTCCAGGTAGCGGGTCAGGCTGTTGTTCAACTCATTCCAATAATCAGCATCGTCGTCGACGAACCAGGACAACTTGGTGCGGGTCATCTGAGCGAAAATATCCCGCTGGGGTGATAAAAAGCGCTTCAGACCAGCGGCCCGCCGACGGATCTGCAAAACGCTGCCATGTTCAGGGGTATACCGTTCGTCGGCATCCAGTTTTTCTTCTTCAACATCGACGATTTCAGAAAGGTCACTGACCAGATCCTGCACCTTGTTGGTCAGGTACTGCGCCATATAAAGGATAAGTTCCGATGCCGTTTTAGGCCCTGTACCGCTCGCCAACTGCACCAGCAACTCATCGGTGGCGCGCAACGGTCGCAGACGCAGCGAAATGACCCGCGAAGCCGCGGCGAAAATCCGCACCGACACCATGTCTTCCGGCTCGGCCCCGGGATTGAGGTTGACCCCACGCAAGAACAACAGCAATTCGGCGTCCGGCAGCGCTAACAAGCGTGGCCGGGTGTTCTCTTCCAGCAGCAAGTCACAGGCAAATTCGCTCAAGCCGCTGGATTTGCGCAACCAGGTCTGGGTCTGGGGATGGCTGCGATCCCAATGCAGCCACAGGCTTTCCTGGGGTTGCAGTTGCAGTTCATCCAACTCGGTCCGGGCAATCGAACGCGCACCGCCTTTGCCATCCAGCACCAGGGCATGCACCAACCCCCATTGCGCGTTTTCTTCCTCGAACATCCTTACCCCTAGTGGCTATCGCAATTTATTCAGGCATTTTCAGCGCGCGGGGAGAGATGATCACGCCGTTATTGTCGGCATAGACATACTCACCCGGACGGAACGTCACGCCAGCAAAGGTCACAACCACGTTCAAATCGCCGAGGCCACGCTTGTCGGTCTTCATCGGATGGCTCGCCAGGGCCTGTACGCCCAGGTCGGTTTGGGCGATGACGTCGACATCGCGGATGCAACCGTAGATCACCAACCCTTCCCAGCCGTTTTTCGCGGCTTTCTCGGCGATCATGTCACCGAGCAGGGCACAACGCAGGGAACCGCCACCGTCGACCACCAACACTTTACCTGTGCCGTCCAACTCGGCTTGCGACTTGACCAGGGAGTTGTCCTCGAAGCACTTGATGGTAACGATCTGGCCACCAAAGGAATCTCGGCCACCAAAATTGCTGAACATCGGCTCGACCACCTGCACCAGCTCCGGGTAGGCATCACACAGGTCGGGGGTAATGTAATGGTTCATCGGGAAACTCCTGCAGGTGAAAAGAAGTGTCGAACAGCCCACGGCTTACATCAGCCCTTTAACTCAGGAAAACGCATCGCAACGAGGATTCTTTAGGTCAGGCTCGTTGTGGCCGGCAATGATCAGCCCCGCTCAGGTGTAACGCAATAGCCACTGCGCGACTGAATATAACCAGAACAGCTCGATGCCTCATATCCTAGCTGCAACCACAAACCAGCGAAACGTCCTTGGTAGAGCCTTCTTTTTCAAAGTGCCGCGATCACCTGAGGTGGCGATCCAACCAAAGGTGCCAGCGGATCTCTCAGCCAACGTTGCACCAACGGCCAGACTTCGGCCTGGGCTGCTTTGCTGACCAACATCTCGACATGCCCGAAGTCACCACCAAACCCTTGCTTGCGCCCCAGGCACAGATACTGACGGTGCTCAGAGCCAACCTGTTCGTAAAGTTTGCGGCAGGCCCAGTCCGGATCCTGATAATCGCCGGCGGCGCTCACCGCCAAAAGCGGTACACCCACCTCGGCCAGCCCGGCCCACCAATCGCCCTCAGCATCGCCAAAACGCCCGAACAAGCCGTGCCAACGCATGGTTTCCAGAGCCAAGCCGATAGGTTCGTCTTCGGGGCCGCGCTTGAGCCTGGTACCGGACAGCCGAGAGAAGCGCTTCAAGATAAACCGAGCGCCCCACTCCACCAGAGGAATCTTCAGTGGCCACCAAGCGCGACTGACCTGGCAACCAAACAATGCCACTGATGCCACCGCAGGTGCGCCCAGATACTGGCCACCCAACGCGGCTGCCAGCGTGATCCCTCCCAGAGAGTGACCAATCCAGTGGGGAACCTGCCCACTCTGCTCACAAACAAAGGCGGCAATGGCCGGCAAATCGTAACGAGCATAGTCAGCCACACGGTTTTTGGCGTAGTTCTGGTTGCGCCGGGACAAGCCGTGACCGCGCATTTCCGGGATCCATACGTCAAATCCCTGCCGAGCCAGATAGGCTCCCAGGCCAATACCCTTGGGCGAGTACCAGAAACGTCGATTGGAAAAGCTGCCATGCAGTAGCACGACCGGCACGCCGCGGCTTTGCGGGGCATCGGCCAAACCCAGACGGGTCAGGACCAATTCGACGGTGCCATCAGGGCTGTTGCCGGGTTTGAGACGATAGGCGTCTTCACTCAGGTCGCCACGACGCTCAGCGCTGATCAAGGCGACGGGAAACAAGTCACTGCTGCTTTGCATAATGCTCTTGCACAAAAAAGGGCGGCGTCCGGATGGAATTCCGCCCTGTACAGAATGAGAAATGCCGGTCAGCCGCAAGACTGACCGGCATGTGGCAACTTAGGCTGGGGCTTGGCCTTCCGCCAGGAAGAACCAGGTTTCCAGCACAGAGTCGGGGTTCAGCGAGACGCTTTCGATGCCCTGCTCCATCAGCCATTTGGCAAGGTCCGGGTGGTCGGAAGGACCCTGGCCGCAGATGCCGATGTACTTGCCGGCCTTGTTACAGGCCTGGATGGCATTGGCCAGCAGCTTCTTGACCGCAGGATTACGCTCGTCGAACAAATGGGCGATGATCCCCGAGTCGCGGTCCAGGCCCAGGGTCAGTTGGGTCAGGTCGTTGGAGCCGATGGAGAAGCCGTCGAAGAACTCCAGGAACTCTTCGGCGAGGATGGCGTTGGATGGCAGTTCACACATCATGATGACGCGCAGGCCGTTTTCGCCACGGGACAGGCCATTTTCCGCCAACAGGTCGACCACTTGGCTCGCTTCGCCCAACGTGCGTACGAACGGCACCATGATCTCGACGTTGGTCAGGCCCATCTCGTTGCGCACGCGCTTGAGCGCACGGCATTCAAGCTCGAAGCAATCACGGAAGGCTTCGCTGATGTAACGCGAGGCACCACGGAAGCCCAACATCGGGTTTTCTTCTTCCGGTTCGTAGAGCTTGCCGCCGATCAGGTTGGCGTATTCGTTGGACTTGAAGTCCGACAGGCGCACGATGACCTTTTTCGGGTAGAACGCCGCCGCCAGGGTACTGATGCCTTCCACCAGCTTCTCGACGTAGAAGCCCACCGGATCGTTGTAGCCGGCGATGCGCTTGTCGACGCTTTCCTTGATGTCCAACGGCAGGCCGTCGTAGTTCAACAGCGCCTTGGGATGCACGCCGATCATCCGGTTGATGATGAACTCCAGGCGGGCCAAGCCCACGCCGGCGTTCGGCAACTGGGCAAAATCGAAGGCCCGGTCCGGGTTGCCGACGTTCATCATGATCTTGAACGGCAGGTCCGGCATGGCGTCGATGGAGTTTTGCTTGATGTCGAAGCCCAGCTCACCCTCGAAGATCAACCCGGTGTCGCCTTCGGCGCAAGACACGGTCACGCCTTGGCCGTCCTTCAATAGCTGAGTGGCGTTGCCGCAACCGACTACGGCTGGAATCCCCAGTTCACGGGCGATGATCGCCGCGTGGCAGGTTCGCCCGCCACGGTTGGTGACAATGGCGCTCGCGCGCTTCATGACCGGCTCCCAGTCCGGGTCGGTCATGTCGGAGACCAGCACGTCACCTGGCTGGACCTTGTCCATCTCGGACACGTCCTTGATGATCCGCACCTTGCCGGCGCCGATGCGCTGGCCGATGGCACGCCCTTCCACCAGCACGGTACCGGTTTCTTTCAACAGGTAGCGTTCCATCACGTTGGCCGAAGTACGGCTCTTCACGGTTTCAGGTCGGGCCTGCACGATATACAGCTTGCCGTCGTCGCCGTCTTTGGCCCACTCGATGTCCATCGGGCACTTGTAGTGCTTCTCGATGATCATTGCTTGCTTGGCCAATTCGCTGACCTCGGCATCGCTCAGGCAAAAACGCGCACGCTCGGCCTTGTCGACATCAACGGTTTTCACCGAGCGACCGGCCTTGGCCTCGTCGCCGTAGATCATCTTGATTGCCTTGCTGCCCAGGTTGCGGCGCAGGATCGCCGGACGGCCGGCTTCAAGCGTGTGTTTGTGGACGTAGAATTCGTCCGGGTTGACCGCGCCTTGTACGACGGTTTCCCCCAGGCCGTAAGCGCCGGTGATAAACACCACGTCACGAAAGCCCGATTCGGTATCCAGGGTGAACATCACGCCGGCGGTACCGGTTTCCGAACGCACCATGCGCTGCACACCGGCAGACAGGGCCACCAGCTTGTGGTCGAACCCCTGGTGTACGCGGTAGGAAATAGCGCGATCGTTGAACAGCGAGGCGAACACTTCCTTGGCCGCACGGATGACGTTTTCAACGCCGCGGATATTAAGGAAGGTTTCTTGCTGGCCGGCAAAGGAGGCGTCCGGCAAGTCTTCGGCGGTAGCCGAGGAGCGAACGGCAACGGCCATATCCGGGTTACCGGCCGACAATGTCGCGAAGGCGGTGCGGATTTCGTCGTTGAGCTTCTCGGGGAACTCGGCTTCCATGATCCACTGGCGGATCTGGGCACCGGTCTTGGTCAGGGCGCTGATGTCATCAACGTCCAGGGCGTCCAGCGCGGCGTGGATCTGAGCATTGAGGCCGCTCAGTTCGAGGAAATCGCGGTAAGCCTGGGCCGTGGTGGCAAAACCACCGGGCACCGAGACACCAGCGCCTGCAAGATTACTGATCATCTCGCCGAGGGATGCGTTCTTGCCCCCCACATGCTCTACATCATGGACGCCGAGCTTATCGAGGGAAACTACGTACTCTACCAAGGTGATCTCTCCACTAACTGTGTTGGAAAAGCTCAGGACGCCGGCTGCTCAGTAAGAGCGAACACCGGTGCTTGTGGCCTGGACCTGGAAAATAAGTGAGAATGCGGCCCACTGCGGGACGGCAAAATCGCGCCTATCATATCCAAGATTCGTCATCAGCTTAAGGCCCAAGGCTCAAATGAAACGATCTGCTTTCTTTATCTCCGACGGCACCGGCATTACAGCCGAAACCCTGGGTCAAAGCCTGTTGGCGCAGTTCGAAAACATTACCTTCAGCAAATTCACGCGGCCCTATATCGATAGCATGGATAAAGCGCGGGCCATGGTACAACAAATCAATCTGGCCGCCGAAAAAGACGGTTTTCGCCCGATCATTTTCGACACCATCGTCAATCAAGACATTCGTGAGATCCTCGCAACCTCCAATGGTTTCATGATCGACATTTTCTCGACCTTCCTGGCGCCCCTGGAACAGGAGTTGAGTGAACATTCCTCATACTCCGTGGGCAAGTCCCATTCCATTGGCCATAACTCCAACTATATGGAGCGCATCGAGGCGGTGAATTTCGCCCTGGACAATGACGACGGCGCCCGCACCCACTACTATGACAAAGCCGACCTGATCCTGGTGGGCGTGTCCCGTTGCGGCAAGACCCCAACCTGCCTCTATATGGCCATGCAATTCGGTATCCGTGCCGCCAACTACCCCCTGACCGAAGACGACATGGAACACCTGACGCTGCCGGCGGCCCTGCGCGCCCACCAGCACAAGCTGTTCGGCCTGACCATCGACCCGGACCGCCTCACCGCCATTCGCAATGAGCGCAAGCCCAACAGCCGCTACTCCAGCTATGCCCAGTGCGAGTTTGAGGTGCGGGAAGTGGAAAACCTGTTCCGTCGCGAGAATATTGCGCACATCAATTCCACGCATTTTTCGGTGGAAGAGATTTCGGCAAAGATCCTGGTGGAGAAAGGCGTGGAACGCAGGTTCAAGTGAGGTAGCCACACGCCGCAAACTTATAGCTGCAAGTAAATGCCACTCGGCACTTGCCTTGCGGCTTGAAGCTTATAGCTGAAACCGTCCCCCACCCTGCCCCAGTGCCGTGGCCAACGCATCAAACCCATCCAGCAGCAACTGATCATCCCCCGACGTATTACAAATACTCGCCCGAATAAATTGCGGCACCGCCGTCTGCCCGACGGCAAACGCCTCGGCGGTGGCGATCAGGTAATTGTTCTGCTTGAGTTCGGCTTCGATTTCCGACGCCCGCCAGGGCTCCGGGACTTCGATCCAGAAATGCGGACTGTTGAGGTGAGTGTGGTATTCAAGGCCGGCAAGCAGGTCTTCGACCAGTGCCTTGCGCCGGCTGATCTCGTTGATTTGCTGGTGCAGCAAGTACTCCGCCGTACCGTTCTCGATCCACTGGGTAGCCAACTCCAGAGTGACTGGCGTGGCCATCCAGCAGGTAGAGCGCAGAGCTGCAGAGATGCGACTGACCAACGCCGGCGGCGCGTGCACGTAGCCGACCCTCAACCCCGCTGATACGGCCTTGCTCAGGCTACTGATCAAAATCGTGCGCTCCGGGGCGAAATGGCTCAGGGGCGGTGGTCGATCCTCCACCAGCACACCATGGGCCTCGTCTTCGAGAATCAACAGATTGTGTTCGCGACAGACCTTGGCCAACGCCTCACGGCGGGCGGCTGACAGCACCGTCGTCGTCGGATTCTGAATCGTCGGCGTGCAGTACAAGGCCGACACCCGGTGATTGCGGCAGACTTCATCCACGGCTCCCGGCAGCAGCCCTTCTTCATCCATCTCCAGGCCGATCAAGCGTATGCCAAGCATGCGCGCGGCGGTGATCAACCCGGGGTAGGTCAGTTGCTCGGTGACCACCGTGTCCCCAGCCCGCAACAAGGCCATCATGGCGCATAGCAACCCGTGCTGGCCGCCATTGACGCAGATTACTTGCTCGGGAATCGGGTTGAAGTCGCGCTGAGTCAGCCACTGGGCACCGGCAGCGCGGTAACGAGGCAAGCCGGCATCCGGGGTATATGCACTGATGTCTTGCAGGAACTTGGCATTGTTGGCCAGGGTTTGAAAACTCTGGGCCAGGAATGTCGTCTCCTGCCCCGGGATATGCATGTTGCGGCTCATGTCGAAATACTGCCGAGGCTCCTCGCTGAAATTACGAAAGCCTTCATCCCGTTGACGCTCCATCCCACGTTTTCGCACGAAAGTACCGTCACCCACCCGTGCAACCACCAACCCCAGGCGTTCCAGTTCGCCGTAGGCCCGGCTGATGGTGCCGATGGTGACGCCCAAATTGTCGGAAAGCACCCGATGGGGCGGCAGTTTTCGTCCCGGTTCAATCAAGCCCTCAAGGATGCCCCGCTCCATGACATCGGACAGGCGTTTGTACTTGACGCCCTGCCCACTGGACAGCCCTTCCCGCATAATTGACACCATGTCAATATTTGTTTTGACAGTCATCATTCGCCCAAATAGTGTGCTTTAACAGGTTCAATCACTGGATTAGGTCTCTAAATACCGAGTCAATATAGAGCTCAATTCCGTATCAGGGAAGCAAGAAGCGATGCCAATGTCCGCCGTTCTCGAAAATGCCGAAAAAACAAAAACACACAAGCAGTGGCTGGCAGGCCTGGTTACCAGTGTCATGTTTCTGATTGTCTGCCTGAGCTGGGGCACCACTTGGCTAGGTATCAAGATTGCAGTGGAAAGTGTGCCGCCGCTGACCTCTGCCGGCCTGCGTTTCTTGATCGCCTTCCCGCTGTTCCTGTGTTTTGCCATGGTGCGCCGGGAGTCGATCCTGTTCCCTCGGGAAAGCCGCTGGTTCTTTGTATTCGTGACCCTTTCCTACTTCAGTATTCCCTACTACCTGCTCAACTATGGCGAGATGCATGTCTCGTCCGGCCTCACCGCCCTGCTGTTCAGTTGCATGCCGGTATTCATCCTGATTTTTTCCGCGCTGTTCTTGCGTGAGCGTATCTACTTTTCCCAGGTGGTCGGCATCGGCATCGGTTTCGCCAGCCTCTACATGATCATCAAGAGCCAGGGCCTGCACCTGGACCATGCCGAGTTCTTCGGCGTACTGGCGATTCTCGCCGCGGCGATCATGCATGCCTTGTGCTATGTCATCACCAAGCAAAAAGGCAGTGCCATCAGCGTCATTACCTACAACACCCTACCGATCGGCATCGCCGGCCTGATGCTGTTTCTCGCCGGGCTATGGTTTGAAACCCCGGCCTTCGAGAACATCACCCTGCGTTCCTGGAGTGCCCTGTTCTACCTGGGGCTGGTGGCCTCGGTGGGCGGTTTCATTGTGTATTTCATGCTGCTCAAGCGCTTGAGCCCAATCATCCTGTCCTTCGTCTTCATCATTTTCCCGGTGTTCGCCGTGATCATCGGTGCCTGGTACGAAGGCGTGGAAATTTCCAAGGACCTGATGCTGTATTCGGCGATCCTGTTGATCGGCTTTGCGATCACCAAACTGCCGATTGAAAAACTCCTGGCCAAGAAAAAATGAATGCCCATCAACCCGAAAGAAGCATGGACGTCCTGCGCCACACCGTTCTGGAACAGATTTACGCCCACGCCAGCCGCACTTACCCCGAGGAGTGCTGCGGTTTCGTCTTCGCCGATGGCAGCGTGCACTTGGGCAACAATATCCAGAATGAGCTGCATCGCAAGAATCCTGAGGCCTACCCGCGCAGTGCAGCCAATGGCTATACCTTTTCGGTGGCCGACACCCTGATGATGAACAAGGCTTTTCGCAGTGATAACCCGGTGGTGGTGATCTATCACTCCCACCCTGATGTGGGTGCCTATTTCAGTGAAGAGGATCAGGACAAGGCCTTGTTCATGGGCGAGCCGATCCATCCCGTCAGTTATCTGGTGGTGGATGTACGCAACAGTAATGTCCAGGGTTCCAAGCTATTTGCCTGGGATGGCAGCCGCTTTGCCCGTAACCCCTTCAACGACCAACAAACGGAGTTGTGCATGAACGCTGTCTCTTTTCCCGACATCCTGGTCCGCGTGGCCAGGCTTCCCGACTCGACTCTGGAGGGTGCCGGATCGACATTGCGCGAAGTCATTGAAAACCTGTGCATCAGCCACCCGCAATTGCGGGCGCATCTGTTCCACGAAAAAAACAATCAGCTCAAGGAGCACTTCCTGTTTACCGCCGAGGAAGAACTGATCGAAGCCGATGATCGCTTGCCAGAAAAGGCGAAGATCGAGGTTCTTCTCGCCACCTCCGGCGGCATCGACGTCGACCCATTGAGTAATGAGGAAGTGCAGCGCTATGTGCGCCACATCACCCTTCCCGGCGTAGGTCGCGAAGGCCAGTTGAACCTGAAAAAAGCCAAGGTGCTGATCATCGGCACCGGCGGCCTGGGCTCACCCATCAGCCTGTACCTGGCAGCGGCCGGCATCGGCACCCTGGGCCTGGTGGACTTCGATGTAGTGGAAAGCAGTAACCTGCAACGCCAGATTGTCCATGGCAACAGCACCCTGGGCATGTCCAAGGTCGAGTCCGCCAAGCAGCGCCTGCAAGACCTGAACAGCCACATCCAGATCAATGCCCACGACACCACGCTAAACGCCGATAACGCCTTGGAGTTGGTGGGTGCCTATGATCTGGTGATCGACGGCACCGATAACTTTGAAACTCGCTACCTGGTCAACGATGCCTGCGTGCAACTGGGTAAACCGCTGGTGTACGGCGCCATCTACCGTTTCGACGGGCAGATCAGCGTCCTCAACTACAAAGGCGGCCCGTGTTATCGCTGCCTTTTCCCCCATGCACCTCCGGCAGAGCTGGCACCCAACTGCAGTGCGGGCGGAGTAATCGGTGTACTGCCCGGAGTGGTCGGGATGATCCAGGCCACCGAAGCCATCAAGCTGTTGATTGGCATTGGCGAGCCGCTGTCCGGCCGACTGATGCGCTTCGATGCCCTGGCGATGAAGTTCAGCGAAATCCGCTTCAAACGCCGTGCCGGCTGCCCATGCTGCTCCGAGCTGCGCCACACCGAACAAGCAGCACCGGCCGTCTGCGCCGACGCCGTCTGCGCCACCCCGGCCCTGGCCGCAGAGCGCTACATCAAGCCACGCGTGCTCAAGCAACTACTGGAACAACAACGAAGCGCCGACATTCTCCTGGACGTGCGCGATGCCAGTGAGCTGGAAGTCTGCAAACTCCCCGGGGTGGTACACATTCCCCTGGCCGAGCTCGACGGGCAACTCGAGCGCCTGAGCCGGGACAATACCCACTATCTGATCTGCTACGCCGGGACCAGGGCCGAACAGGCCGCCAGCACTTTGCTGGCAGCCGGTTTCGCCAACACCAAAGTACTGCAAGGCGGCATGAAACACTGGGTTCGCGATGTCGAACCCGACATGCCTTTGTACTGACAAGCAGCCATGGGTTCCTATTTGATGTTGCATAACTCGATACTCGACGCCATTGGCCAGACACCCATCGTGCGCCTGGAGCAATTTTCCGAAGACCTCGGCATCGAGGTCTTTGCCAAGTTGGAGTCGCTGAACCCGGGCGGCAGCCACAAGGCGCGCATCGCCCTGGGCATGATCCTCGACGCCGAGCGCCGGGGCGTGCTGATCCGCGGCTCCGGGCAAACCATCATCGAGCCCAGCGGCGGCAACACCGGGATTGGCCTGGTGATGGCCGGTAACGTGCTGGGCTACAAGGTGGTATTGGTGATCCCGGACAACTACAGCCCGGAAAAACAGAAACTGTTGCGCCTGTACGGGGCCAAAGTGGTGCTGTCGGACAGCCGCCTGGGCAACAATTCCCATGGCGAAAAATGCCTCGAGCTACAGTTGGAAAACCCCAACTTTGTGATGCTCAACCAGCAACGCAATGGCGCCAACCCACAGACCCACCGCGACACTACCGCCCGGGAAATCATCCGTGCATTTGGCGACCGGCGTGTGGATTATTTCATCAGCGGCATTGGCACTGGTGGCCATATCACCGGCATTGGCGAAACCCTCAAGAGCACCTGGCCAGCCATCCGGGTCATGGGCGTGGAACCGGAGGAATGTGACCTGCTCAAGGATCAGCATGCACCGCACCATATCCAGGGCCTGTCCATCGGACTGATCCCGAGCATTCTCAACCTCGCGGTGTTGGACGGCATGCTCAAGGTCTCCCGGGAGGAATGCCTGGAGATGATGAAACGCATCATGCGCACCGACGCCATCAGCCTGGGGTTGTCTTCGGCCGCCAACATGGTGGCCATCGCCAAGCTCGCACCGGAGCTGCCCACCGAGACCGTCGTCCTGACCATGGTCTACGACAGTGCGGACAGCTACTTACCCTGTTTCGAATAACGACAATTACGGGGGCGCCTCCATGGGCGGCTTTATCGACATGCAACAACTGCATGATGAGTTGCTCACCCACCTCATCACCAGCCTCACGCCTGCACAGATGCAGGCTCTGCAAGCGCACCTGGCACCGCTGATCCAGACGGCAGCGCAGGCTGTGGCCGAGGACCTGATCGCTTATGCCTACCGCGACCCCGCATCCCGCGGGCGCGCCGAACTGATCCTGGAGTCCTACGCCTCATTCAAGGCCGTGCTGTACTACCGGCTGGCCCATTGGGTGTGGAACTTTCCCGAGCAGCCCAACGGTGTGTTTGCGGCTATCGCGCTGAGGTTGAGCAATCAGGGCAAGATCTTGTCCGGAGCCGAGATCCATCCTGCGGCGCGGATTGGCCGGCGCTTCGTGCTTGATCACGGCTACGGCACCGTCATCGGCGAAACCTGCGAAATTGGCAACGACTGCTACATCCTCTGCGGCGTGACCCTCGGCTCCCGGGGCATCGCCAACAACCCCGATGGAAAGCGCCATCCCCACCTGGGCAACAACGTCGAAGTCGGCGCAGGTGCCAGGGTGCTCGGTTATGTACTGATCGGTGACAACGTGTTCATCAGCCCCGCCTGCGTGATCACCCAGGATGTTCCGGCAGGCACCAAGGTCAAGGTGGTCAACCAGATCCAATTGCAAAAAAACGACGAGTCGGACCACAGCAACTACCTCGGGGCCTTCGTCCTCGATGAACGACTGCACGTAGTGGGTGAGATCAATGCCAGCCATAAGGTCACGGTGCTGGACGCCGACTTCCACCCCCTGACCGGCGTGTTGCTGGAACCCACAGTCAAAGCGCGTCACCACTTGCAGTTTCGCCTTCGTCACATCTCATCCTCGGGCTACCCGCCGCGCTTGCCGATCAACCTGAAAGTATGCGGCCCCGAGTTTGAAATCACCCTGTTGTCTCCCCCTGGCTTGAGCGCAATGGTTCGCCATTTGCTGCAAGTCAGCCCACTGATCGTCGGAGGTTGAACATGTCCGTGCACACAATGGAAACCCTGGCGCTGTTTGACAGTGCGCCCTATCAAAACGCCTTCAGCGCGCGGGTGATCGCCGTCAGTGACCAAGGGATCGCCCTGGAGCACACCCTGTTCTACCCCACCGGCGGTGGGCAACCGGGTGACACCGGTCACTTCATCCTGGCGGATGGCACCCGAGTAGACGTGATTGGCACAGTGCGAGACCCGGTATTGCGTTCGATCATCTGGCACCAGGTGGAACAGCGTCCCGACTCACTGCACGCGGGTGTAGAGGTCGACGCCAGCCTGGATTGGGAGCGGCGCTACCAACACATGAAAATGCACACGTGCCTGCATCTGCTGTGCTCGATCATCGACGCCCCCGTGACCGGTTGCAGTATCAGCACCGATAAGGGTCGCCTGGATTTCGACTTGCCAGAAATGACCCTCGACAAAGACAGCATCACCCGCGACCTCAACGTTTTGATCAAACAGGCCCACGAGGTCAAGACCCTGTCGATGCCTGCCTCGGAGTATTCCACCTTGCTACAGATCACGCGTACCCAGGCGGTGGCGCCTCCAGTGATTCAGGGTGCTGTGCGTGTGATTGAAATTGCCAGTATCGACATCCAGCCCTGCGGTGGCACCCACGTGGTCAACACCGAGGAAATCGGCCGGGTGTATTGCGAGAAAATCGAGAAGAAGAGCAAACACAACCGCCGCGTGATCTTGCGGTTTGAATGAACCAACCCGTGGCAGGGACAATAAGGACCCAGTGTAAATTGCCAGCGGGCCAGCGATGAGGATAGCGCTTTTATGGGGTACCCTCACCGATACGTCGGCGGTTTGCCTAACCTCGCCGTTACGCCTATTGATTGGCGATTTGTTGTTTCAACTCCGCAACCTGCTTCTTAAGCTCTGAAATCACGGTATTGAACTGCCCCACAAGCTGGCTGGTTTCCTCGCGAAGCTTCTGGTTGTCGCGGGTTAGTTCTTCAACTGTGTTCGTTGGGGCCGTTTGCGTTTGGGCCTGATCTGCATCAGGCGTGGACGCGGGTGCCTCAGCCGGTGCACTGTTCGACGGCGCAGTAGTGCTGGCGTCGCTTCCAGCTGAAGAGCCTTCAGTCATGTCTCCCCCCATTATTTTTTTCTTCAGGGCCTCTATCTGCTGCTGAAGCTGAACGATCACTGCTTTGAAACTCTCCATCAACTGCTGAAGACCCTGGCGCAGTTGCGCGTGTTCACTGGCCAACTGTTCAGGCGTATGAGCCGCCTGGCTGTCATCAGCAGAAGAGGAACTGTTGGGCGACGGGGGATTCGGTTGGGTGGCTTCGTTGCTCGATTCTTTGCCAGAGTTATCAGGCGTGCTCTGGGTCGAGGTATCAGCGCCTTTGCCAGAGCTATCAGGTGTGCTCTGGGCCGAGGTATCAGTGCCTTTGCCAGATTGCTTTGCATCGTACTGTTGGCTCAGGGCACTTATTTCTTGTTGAAGTTGCTGAACCTCCTCTTTCAACTTGGCGACCACCTGCTTCAGGCTGCTGCGCAGTTCATCGTTTTGGCGGGCTAGTTCTGCCAGTGGACCAGGTGCAGACTGAGACGAGGGCGGGTTGACGAGCTCATTATGGGTTGAAAATTTGCCGCGCTGCTCCGTAGTCAGTGGTTTACGCGGTGGCAAAGAATCTGGCTCGGTACGAGCGCCGGCTTGTTCTTCGACGTTGCTGCCCTGCGAACTGGACGTCGGTGGAGGAGTCGGTTCATTTTGGGCGGGATAATATGCAGTTTGCTGATTATTGACGCTGGTCATAAGTACCTACTCATCAGATAGTACGTTGTTTTACTGAACTCACTTACCAGACAATATGCAACAGCATGTCGTCTGATTATCTGATTGGCGCTTGTCTGAATTTGGTTCCAAGCCTGTAGGAGCTACGGATAACAATTTATGTAAAATCAACACCATACCCTTAGCGTGACGCACGACTTCGGTATTTTTCAAACCACCAACAAATCCATAAACCGGTTCACTGGCGTCGCCTCAAGCCTCGCCTGATCCTTGCACAAGGCAAAAATCTCGGCGCTGCGCTGGGCGGTAAAGCGCGTGGCCAGGTTGGCCTTGAACTTGTCTTCCAGCAGTGCAATACCGTCCACCCGGCGGCGGCGATGGCCAATCGGGTATTCCACTGCCACCTGCCCGGTGCTGGAGCCATCGTTGAAGAACACTTGCACCGCGTTGGCAATGGAGCGTTTATCAGCCTCCAGGTATTCGCGGCTGTAGCGTGGTTCTTCGACGATGACCATTTTCTCCCGCAGTTCATCGATGATCGGATGGGCAGCGTGAAACTCATCCTCGTACTGCTCGGCCACCAGATTGCCAAACGCCAGGGGGACGGCCGTCATGTACTGGATACAGTGGTCCCGGTCGGCCGCGTTGGCCAGTTGCCCCACTTTGGAAATGATACGAATCGCCGACTCGTGGGTGGTGATAACGATCCGGTCAATGTCATGCAGGCGATTCTTCACCTGAGGATGCAAGATCACCGCCGCTTCACAGGCTGTCTGCGCGTGGAACTCGGCCGGAAAGCTGATCTTGAACAGCACGTTTTCCATCACATAGGTGCCGTAAGGCTGAGACAAGCTGAAGGCACGCTTGTCTTCGGGCTTAAGCGCCAGGTCCTTGTTGGTGTGGCTGAACAGCACGTCGTAGAACCCCCATTGTGGTGCGCTCAACACCCCGGGAATACCCATCTCGCCACGCATGGCAATGTCCGCCAGGCGCACGCCACGGCTGGACGCATCGCCCGCCGCCCAGGACTTACGTGACCCGGCGTTCGGCGCATGACGGTAAGTGCGCAGGGCCTGGCCATCGACAAATGCCTGGGACAGCGCCGACAACAGTTGTTCTCGGTTGGCGCCCATCAACTTGGCAGTGACGGCAGTGGAGGCGATTTTCACCAGCAGCACATGGTCGAGGCCAACGCGATTGAAGGCGTTTTCCAGGGCAATCACACCCTGGATTTCGTGGGCCATAATCATCGCATCCAGTACCGCGCGCACCGTCAGCGGCGCATCGCCATTGGCCAGGCGTTTTTGCGAGAGGTGGTCGGCGACGGCAAGGATGCCGCCGAGGTTATCGGAAGGATGACCCCATTCGGCGGCAAGCCAGGTGTCGTTGTAGTCGAGCCAACGCACGATGCAACCGATGTCCCACGCCGCCTTGACCGGGTCCAGGCGAAACGAGGTACCTGGCACCCGAGCGCCGAACGGCACCACCGTCCCTTCGACAATCGGCCCCAGGTGCTTGGTGCACTCTGGAAAACGCAGGGCCAGCAGGCCGCAGCCGAGGGTGTCCATCAAGCAGTTGCGGGCAGTGTCCAGGGCATCCTTAGACTCGATCTTGAAGCTCAAAACGTAATCGGCTATGTCTTGTAGGACCTGGTCATAGTCGGGGCGGTTGTTTTGCTCGGCGTTGGCGCTCATGGCAGTACTCCAAATGGGTTAGGGGTTGTTCCATCCTCAGGGTCAGGGTTGATGTATTTTTTAAAGACAGATCTTGGTGCCTGCCTGCTTGATCGTTTCCATGCTCTGCCTGGGAACGATCATTCAGAACGCGTCACCCGGAACACGCACAAAACCTTCCATCAGGACCCGCGCACTGCGACTCATGATGGCTTTTTTCACAACCCACTCACCGTCAACCAGACTCGCCTCGGCACCGACCCGCAACGTCCCCGACGGATGCCCGAACCGCACTGCGTTGCGCTCCACACCGCCCGCCGCCAGGTTCACCAGGGTCCCGGAAATCGCCGCCGCCGTGCCAATCGCCACCGCCGCCGTGCCCATCATTGCGTGGTGCAATTTGCCCATGGACAGTGCCCGCACCAGCAGGTCGACATCCGCTGCCTGGATCGCCTTGCCACTGGACGCCACGTAGTCCGCAGGCCGCGCCACAAAGGCGACCTTGGGCGTGTGCTGGCGCTGGGCCGCTTCGTCCAGGTGCTGGATCAGTCCCATGCGCAGTGCACCATGGGCACGAATGGTCTCGAACATCGCCAGGGCTTTCGGATCGCTATTGATCGCGCCTTGCAACTCGGTACCGCTATAGCCCAGGTCTTGGGCGTTGATGAAAATAGTGGGAATACCGGCGTTGATCAGCGTTGCCTTGAAGGTACCGACACCGGGCACTTCCAGGTCGTCCACCAGGTTGCCGGTGGGGAACATCGAACCAGCACCGCCCTCTTCTTGCGCTGCCGGGTCCATGAATTCCAACTGCACTTCCGCTGCCGGAAAGGTCACGCCGTCCAGCTCGAAATCGCCGGTTTCCTGCACCGCACCATCGGTGATCGGCACATGAGCGATGATGGTCTTGCCGATATTCGCCTGCCAGACCCGCACCACGGCGACACCGTTTCGGGGAATGCGCGCAGCGTCTACCAAACCGCTGCCAATGGCGAAGGAACCCACCGCCGCCGAGAGGTTGCCGCAGTTGCCGCTCCAATCAACGAAGGGTTTGTCGATGGACACCTGGCCGAACAGGTAGTCGACGTCGTGATCGGCACGGGTACTCTTGGCCAGGATCACGGTTTTGCTGGTACTGGACGTGGCGCCGCCCATGCCGTCGATTTGCTTGTCGTAGGGGTCCGGGCTGCCGATTACCCGTAGCAACAGGGCATCCCTCGCGCGGCCCGGTACCTGGGCCGGCTCGGGCAAATCCTTGAGGCTGAAAAACACCCCTTTGCTGGTACCGCCGCGCATGTAGGTGGCGGGGATTTTGATCTGGGGTACGTGTGCCATGGTTTTCCTCATGAGCAGGGGGATTTGAAATCCCCCACGCCTTTTATGTCAGGCTGTAACAGCCGATTCCAGGAAGTCCTGGGCAAAACGCTGCAACACGCCGCCCGCCTCGTAGATCGACACTTCTTCAGCGGTATCCAGACGACAGGTCACCGGCACTTCGACACGTTCGCCATTCTTGCGGTTGATCACCAGGGTCAGCGTCGCACGCGGGGTGCGCTCGCCGATCACATCATAGGTCTCACTGCCGTCTATCTTCAGGGTCTTGCGGTCGGTGCCCGGCAAGAACTCCAAAGGCAGCACCCCCATACCCACCAGGTTGGTGCGGTGGATGCGTTCGAACCCCTCAGCGGCAATCGCCTCGACACCCGCCAGGCGCACGCCCTTGGCCGCCCAGTCCCGGGACGAACCCTGGCCGTAGTCGGCGCCTGCGATGATGATCAGTGGCTGCTTGCGCTCCATGTAGGTTTCGATGGCTTCCCACATCCGCGTCACTTTGCCCTCCGGCTCCAGGCGCGTCAGTGAACCCTGCTTGACCTTCCCGTTCTCGACGACCATTTCATTGAACAGTTTCGGGTTGGCAAAGGTGGCGCGCTGGGCCGTCAGGTGATCTCCACGGTGCGTCGCATAAGAGTTGAAGTCGACTTCCGGCAGGCCCATTTTCGCCAGGTATTCCCCTGCGGCGCTGTCGAGCATGATGGCGTTGGAGGGCGACAAATGATCGGTGGTGATGTTGTCTGGCAGCACCGCCAGTGGACGCATGCCCTTGAGAGGACGGGCACCGGCCAGGGCGCCTTCCCAGTACGGCGGGCGGCGGATGTAGGTGCTCTGTGGGCGCCAGTCATACAGCGGCTCGACTTTCGGGCCGGTGTCTTCATGGATGGCGAACATCGGGATATACACCTGGCGAAATTGCTCCGGTTTGACCGAGGCCTTGACCACCGCATCGATCTCTTCGTCGCTGGGCCAGATGTCTTTCAGGCGGATTTCCTGACCGTTCGCGTCCAGGCCAAGCACGTCCTTTTCGATGTCGAAACGGATGGTGCCGGCAATCGCGTAGGCCACTACCAGCGGCGGTGAAGCGAGGAAGGCTTGCTTGGCATACGGGTGAATCCGTCCGTCAAAATTGCGGTTACCCGAGAGCACCGCAGTGGCGTACAGGTCACGGTCAATGATCTCTTGCTGGATCACCGGGTCCAGTGCGCCGGACATCCCGTTGCAGGTGGTGCAAGCGAACGCCACCACGCCAAAGCCCAGTTGCTCCAACTCGGTGGTCAAGCCCGCCTCGTCAAGGTACATGGCGACAGTTTTCGAGCCGGGAGCGAGGGACGATTTGACCCATGGCTTGCGGGTCAAGCCCAGCGTGTTGGCATTGCGCGCCAAGAGGCCTGCGGCAATGACGTTGCGCGGGTTGCTGGTGTTGGTGCAACTGGTGATAGCCGCGATGATCACTGCGCCATCGGGCATTTGCCCTGGCACATCGTCCCACTGGCCACTGATGCCTTTGGCGGCCAAATCGCTGGTGGCGACGCGGGCGTGAGGGTTGCTCGGGCCGGCCATATTGCGCACTACCGAGGACAGGTCAAACGTCAGCCCACGTTCGTATTGCGCACCCTTGAGGTCATCCGCCCACAGGCCGGTGTGGCGAGCGTATTGCTCTACCAATGCCACCTGCTCGTCTTCACGACCGGTGAGTTTCAGGTAGGCAATGGTCTGCTGGTCAATATAGAACATCGCTGCGGTGGCACCGTATTCCGGGGCCATGTTGGAAATAGTGGCGCGGTCGCCGAGGGTCAGATTCGACGCACCTTCGCCGAAGAACTCCAACCAGGCACCGACGACTTTTTGCTTGCGCAGGAACTCGGTCAACGCCAGCACCATGTCAGTGGCGGTGATGCCCGGTTGCAGCTTGCCCGTCAGTTCGACGCCGACGCTTTCCGGCAGGCGCATCCATGAGGCTCGGCCGAGCATCACACTCTCGGCTTCCAGGCCACCGACGCCGATGGCGATCACGCCCAAGGCATCCACATGGGGGGTGTGGCTGTCGGTACCGACGCAGGTGTCGGGAAAGGCCACACCGTCACGCACCTGGATCACCGGAGACATTTTCTCCAGGTTGATCTGGTGCATGATGCCGTTGCCCGGCGGGATCACGTCGACGTTCTTGAAGGCCTTTTTGGTCCACTCGATAAAGTGGAAACGGTCTTCGTTGCGGCGGTCTTCGATGGCGCGGTTTTTCTCGAACGCATCAGGATCAAAACCGCCACTTTCCACGGCCAGGGAGTGGTCGACGATCAGTTGAGTGGGCACCACCGGATTGACCTGGGCCGGGTCACCGCCTTGCAGGGCGATGGCGTCGCGCAGGCCGGCAAGGTCCACCAGGGCGGTCTGGCCGAGAATGTCGTGGCACACCACACGGGCAGGAAACCAGGGGAAGTCGAGGTCGCGCTTGCGCTCGATCAGTTGGCCCAGGGAAGCGTTGAGAGTCGCCGGGGCACAGCGTCGCACCAGGTTCTCCGCCAGCACACGAGAGGTGTACGGCAAGGTAGCGTAGGCACCGGGGGTGATTGCATCGACAGCCGCACGGGCGTCGTAGAAATCCAGTCGGCTGCCGGGCAGCGGTTTACGGTGTTCAGTGTTCATCGTCAGGACTCGCTCACGGTACGGTTAACTGTGTAGGAGCGAGCTTGCTCCAGGCGGCGTTCCGACGAAAAACGTCAAGATACCGTGCTTATTCAGGACGCCAGCGTTATCGTTGGCGGCCTTCGCGAGCAAGCTCGCTCCTACTAGCGACGTTCGATTGGCACGAACTTGCGCTGTTCGACGCCGGTGTACTCGGCGCTCGGACGGATGATGCGGTTGTTGGCGCGCTGTTCAAATACGTGAGCGGCCCAACCAGTCAGGCGCGAGCAGACAAAAATCGGTGTGAACAGCTTGGTCGGGATACCCATGAAGTGGTACGCCGAGGCATGGTAGAAGTCGGCGTTGGGGAACAGTTTTTTCTGTTCCCACATGGTCTTGTCGATGGCTTCGGAGACCGGGAACAACACCTTATCGCCCACCTCGCCCGCGAGTTTTTTCGACCAGCCCTTGATCACTTCATTACGCGGGTCGCTGTCCTTATAGATCGCGTGACCGAAGCCCATGATCTTGTCCTTGCGCTCCAGCATGCCGAGGGTGCCCTTCACCGCTTCTTCCGGCGAGGAGAAACGCTCGATCATCTCCATCGCCGCTTCGTTGGCGCCGCCGTGCAGCGGGCCACGCAGGGAGCCGATGGCGGCCGTGACGCAGGAATACAGGTCCGACAGGGTCGAGGCACAGACCCGTGCAGTGAAAGTCGAGGCGTTGAATTCGTGCTCGGCGTAAAGGATCAGCGAGACGTTCATCACCTTGACGTGCAATTCACTTGGCTTTTTGTCATGCAACAGGTGCAGGAAGTGGCCGCCAATGGACGCTTCATCGGTCACGCAGTTGATGCGTTTGCCATCGTGGCTGAAGCGATACCAGTAACACATGATCGCCGGGAAGGCGGCCAGCAGGCGGTCGGTAGCATCATGCTGGGCAGAAAAATCCTGCTCCGGCTCGATATTGCCCAGGAACGAGCAACCGGTACGCATCACGTCCATCGGGTGGGCGTCAGCGGGGATGCGTTCCAGCACTTCTTTCAGCGCTTGGGGCAGATCCCGTAGTTTGCTCAGTTTGGCGCTGTAGGCGGCCAGTTCGGACTGGGTCGGCAACTCGCCGTACAGCAGTAGGTAGGCAACTTCTTCAAACTGTGCATCGGCGGCCAGTTCGCGCACGTCGTAGCCACGGTAGGTCAAGCCGGCACCCGCCTGGCCCACGGTAGACAGTGCGGTCTGCCCGGCAACCTGCCCGCGCAGGCCAGCACCACTCAATACTTTTGCTTCAGCCATGGTTGTTCTCCAATCTTGTAGTTATCGGGGAGGCGCTGCGCTTATTTCTTGGCGGCGAACAGCGCGTCGAGCTTCTGCTCGAAGGTGTGGTAGTCGATGCGATCGTAAAGCTCCATGCGGGTTTGCATGGTGTCGATCACATTCTGCTGGGTACCGTCGCGACGGATCGCGGTGTAGACGTTTTCTGCCGCCTTGTTCATGGCGCGGAAAGCCGACAGCGGGTACAGTACCAGTGAAACATCGGCAGATTTCAACTGTTCGACGGTGTACAGCGGGGTCGCGCCGAATTCGGTGATGTTGGCCAGAATCGGCGCTTTGACCCGGGCAGCGAACAACTTGTACATCTCCAGTTCCGTGATGGCTTCCGGGAACACCATATCAGCACCGGCCTCAATGCAGGCAGCGGCACGCTCCAAGGCCGACTCCAGGCCTTCGACAGCCAAGGCATCGGTGCGGGCCATGATCACGAAACTGTCATCGGTACGGGCATCAACAGCCGCCTTGATGCGGTCGACCATTTCCTGCTGGGACACGATCTCTTTATTCGGACGATGGCCGCAACGCTTGGCACCCACCTGATCTTCAATGTGGATCGCCGCTGCGCCGAACTTGATCATTGATTTAACGGTGCGCGCCACGTTGAACGCCGAGGAGCCGAACCCGGTGTCCACGTCCACCAGCAATGGCAAGTCGCAAACATCCGTGATACGACGTACATCCGTCAGCACGTCATCCAGGCTGGTAATTCCCAGGTCCGGCACGCCGAGGGAGCCTGCGGCCACCCCGCCACCCGACAGGTAAATGGCTTTGAAACCGGCACGCTGGGCCAGCAGGGCATGATTGGCGTTGATCGCACCGACCACTTGCAACGGCTGTTCGCTGGCGACCGCATCGCGAAAACGCTGGCCTGGAGTACTCTTGTTAGTGGAGCTCATGACTCACCTCTCTAGGGGGCGCACTCTGGAAAGTGACGCGCGATATTGCGTTTGGAAGCGCCGATATGGCGACGCATCAACAGTTCGGCCAGTTCACCGTCGCGATCGGCAATCGCGTCCAGAATCCGGTGATGCTCGGCAAACGCCTGGCGTGGACGATTGGGGGTGGCGGAGAACTGGATGCGGTACATGCGCACCAGTTGATACAGCTCGCCACACAACATTTGGGTCAAGGTACGGTTGCCGGCGCCTTGAATTATCCGGTAATGAAAATCGAAATCGCCTTCCTGCTGGTAGTAACCGACACCGGCCTGGAACGCGGCATCGCGCTCATGGGTGTGCAGCACCTGGCGCAGTTCTTCGATTTCTTCGGCGGTCATGCGCTCGGCGGCCAGGCGGCAGGCCATGCCTTCCAAGGACTCGCGAATTTCGTAGAGTTCAATCAGCTCGGCATGGCTGAGGGAGACGACCCGGGCGCCTACGTGAGGAACCCGCACCAGCAGGCGCTGGCCTTCCAGACGATGGATCGCCTCGCGCAGTGGGCCACGGCTGATGCCATAGGTGCGGGCCAGCTCCGGCTCGGAAATCTTGCTGCCTGGGGCGATCTCGCCCTTGACGATGGCGGCCTGGATACGGCGGAAGACGTTCTCAGACATTGTCTGGGATTCGTCCGACGTTGCCACTGGGGCTTCCGATTGATCCAGCATATTGTCGACACCTTTAAAATCAATTCCACAAAAACTAGCCAAATAGCCCTAGATAGTCAAAGAATAAATACGCATTGTCGACAATCGTCTAATAAACCCACGTAAACCTTCGATAAGGGCATGGCCGCCTGCCAGCGCTGGTATCAGAAAACCTTCATGTTAGAATGCCTGCCGCTTTTGCCTGACATCATTGGATGAAAAGGCGCACGAGGGAGTTTGCGCAGCAATGCCAGTCGCCTTGAATTGAACATCGCACTGCACCGCCTCAGGATTTATGAGACTCAAGCCCTTTCCCCTATTGTTTTGCTTATTGTTACTGCCGGGTCTTGGCGTCGCCGCCGAGAAGACTGTCTATGGCCTCAATGAATACGCACACCTGGCCGGTATTGACCTGCAAGTGCCGGCCAAGCTCGACACTGGTGCCAAGACCGCGTCGTTGAGCGCCCGGGACATCAAGCGCTTCAAGCGCAACGACGAGTCCTGGGTCCGCTTCTACCTGGCCATTGACACTGCGCACTCCCACCCCATCGAGCGTCCTCTGGAACGTGTCAGCAAGATCAAGCGTCGCGCCGACGATTACGACGCCGATGAAGGTCAGCAGTACACTGCCCGTCCGGTGATTGCCCTGAATATCTGCATGGGTACCGCTTTACGCAGTATCGAAGTGAACTTGACTGACCGCAGCACTTTTCAATACCCGCTGCTGATCGGCTCCGAAGCGTTGAAACGCTTTGATGCGCTGGTCGACCCCAGTCTCAAATACGCGGCGGGCAAACCTGCCTGTGCCACTGACGTTCATACCGCTGAGTAATTTCAATGCGCTCTCTTAATCTGCACCTGAAAGTCTTGATTGCCATCCTGGTGGTACTGGGCATTTCAGTCACCGCCTATCAAATTTTCGCGTTGGGGATTCCCGTCACTGAAGACGCCACCGACGACCTGTGGAACATCGACGCCAAGGTCGAGTTCGTCGCCAGTGCCAAGGACCCGGTCAAGCTCCAGATGTTCGTGCCGCCCCTGAGCAGCGACTTCGTCAGCCTTAATGAAAGCTTTATCTCCAACAACTATGGCGTAAGCGTCAACCGCGTCGATGGCAACCGCAAAGTCACTTGGTCGGCACGCCGCGCCAAGGGCAGCCAGACCCTTTACTACCGCCTGGTGCTGACCAAGCGCTACAGCACTGATAAGGCCAAGATCAAGGGCCCGACCTTCCGCGACAGCATCGCTGTCGAAGGCCCGGAGAAAATCGCCGCCGAAGCCTTGCTCGCACCTATCCGCCAGCACTCGGCCGACGTCGAGACCTTTATCAGCGAAGCCATCAAACGCACCAACAACCTCAACGACGACAACGTCAAGCTGCTGCTCGCGGGCGACCCATCGACGCCGCAAAAGGCGAAGATCATCGAACTGCTGCTGTCCATCGCCCACGTGCCGGTGGAAAAGGTCCACACCATCCGCCTGGTGGCCGACCAGCCACAAACCCCGGAACTGTGGCTGCGCAGCTTCAATGGCAACGATTGGCTGTACTTCAACCCCGACACCGGTGAACAGGGCCTGCCTGCTGACCGCCTGCTGTGGTGGACCGGCGATGAAAACCTGATCACCCTCGACGGCGGCAAGAAAGCCATGGTGACCTTCAGCCTGAGCAACAGCGAAATGAACGCCATTCGCCTGGCCAAGCTGACCGACGAAAATACCGACGCCAACTTCCTCGAATACTCGCTCTATGGCCTGCCGCTGCAAACCCAGCAGACCTTCATGATCATGGTGATGATCCCGATTGGCGTGCTGGTGATCCTGATCCTGCGCAACCTGATCGGCTTGCAGACCCTGGGTACCTTTACCCCGGTACTGATCGCCCTCGCGTTCCGCGAGACACAACTGGGCTTCGGGATCGTGCTGTTTACGGTGATCACCGCGCTCGGGTTATCCCTCAGGTCATACCTTGAGCACTTGAAGTTGCAAATGCTGCCAAGGCTCTCGGTGGTGCTGACCTTCGTGGTGGTACTGATCGCGGCCATCAGCCTGTTCAGCCACAAGCTTGGACTTGAGAGAGGCCTGTCAGTGGCGCTGTTCCCAATGGTGATCCTGACCATGACCATCGAACGCCTGTCCATTACCTGGGAAGAACGCGGCGGCGGCCATGCCATGAAGGTGGCAATCGGTACACTGTTCGCAGCCTCCCTGGCGCACCTGATCATGAGCGTGCCGGAGCTGGTCTACTTCGTCTTCACCTTCCCGGCGATCCTGCTGATCCTGGTGGGCTTCATGCTGGCCATGGGTCGTTATCGTGGCTACCGCCTGACCGAGCTGGTGCGTTTCAAGGCCTTCCTCAAGGCTGATTCGTAATGTTCGGTTTCTGGAAGACCTGGAAAGCCCTGGAAGCTCGGGGAATCATGGGCATCAACCGGCGTAACGCCGACTACGTGCTCAAGTACAACAAGCGCAGCCTGTATCCGATCGTCGATGACAAGATCATCACCAAGGAGCGGGCCATCGCTGCCGGCATCCACGTGCCCGAGATGTACGGGGTGATTTCAACCGAGAAGGAAATCGACAAGCTCGACGAGATCATCGCAGGGCGCAGCGACTTCGTGATCAAACCGGCCCAGGGCGCCGGCGGCGACGGCATCCTGGTGGTGGCCGACCGTTTTGAAGGGCGCTATCGCACAGTGTCCGGCAAGATCATCAGCCATGAAGAAATCGAGCATCAGATCTCCAGCATCCTCACCGGTCTGTATTCCCTTGGCGGCCACCGCGACCGGGCGCTGATCGAATACCGCGTGGTGCCCGACCAGATCTTCAAGAGCATCAGCTACGAAGGCGTACCGGACATCCGCATCATCGTACTGATGGGCTATCCGGTAATGGCCATGCTGCGCCTGCCCACCCGCCAGTCCGGTGGCAAGGCCAACCTCCATCAGGGCGCCATTGGCGTCGGCGTCGACCTGGCCACCGGCCTGACCCTGCGCGGCACCTGGCTGAACAACATCATCACCAAACACCCGGACACCACCAACGCGGTAGACGGTGTGCAACTGCCTAACTGGGACGGTTTCATGAAGCTCGCCGCCGGCTGCTACGAGCTGTGCGGCCTGGGTTACATTGGTGTGGACATGGTGCTGGACCAGGAGAAAGGCCCGCTGATCCTGGAGCTCAACGCCCGACCGGGGCTGAACATCCAGATCGCCAACGACTGCGGGCTGACCCTGCGCACCCATGCGGTGGAGGCACACGTGGAAGCGTTGGCAGTGGCCGGTGTGACACAGACGCCCGAGGAACGAGTGAAGTTTGCCCAGGAAATGTTTGGCCATGTTCCAGCAGTAGAAGGCTGATTCATCCCACATGCCAACCTGCTCCGTTTACCCGTTGCCCTATCGGGCAAATCCGGCCGAGTATTTTACGGCCATTCGCCATGCCCCGGGTGCGGTGTTACTCGACAGCGGCCGACCGGCTGCCGGGCGCGGCCGCTATGATCTGCTCAGCGCCTGGCCGCAAGCAACTCTGACGGTCTGGCCGGACGAAAGTGGCAGCGACTTCCTGCAACGGCTGCGGGAAAACCTGGCACTTCTGGGTGAAGCCACGTTGCCTGCGCCCTATGAACTGCCGTTTGCCGGCGGCCTGATCGGTTACCTCAGCTACGACTTCGGCCGGCACCTGGAGCAACTGCCACACCGGGCCGTGGATGATCTGCGCCTGCCAGATGCGCGCCTGGGCCTATATGCCTGGGCGTTGATCAGCGATCACCAGGCGCTCACCAGTCAGTTGGTGTTTCACCCCCAATTGAGTGACGGCGAACGGCAACGCCTGATCACGCTGTTCAGCCATCCGACGCTGAGCGCACCCGCCACGTTCAAGCTGCACGGCAAGATGACAGCCGACCTGAGCGCCGAAGCCTACGAGCAGGCCCTTGCCCGGATTCAGGACTACATCCAGGCGGGCGACTGCTATCAGGTCAACTTCGCCCAACGCTTTCGCGCGCCATGCATCGGCGATCCGTGGGTTGCATATTGCGCCCTGCGCGAGGCCTGCCCAACACCGTTTTCCGGATTCCAGAGCCTGCCCGACGATGGCGCAGTACTGAGCCTGTCGCCGGAACGCTTCGTGAAAATCAGCCAGCGCCAGGTTGAAACCCGACCGATCAAAGGTACCCGCCCCCGCGGTGCAACGGTGGCGGAGGATTGCGCCAATGCAGCCGAATTACTGGCCAGCCCCAAGGACCGTGCAGAGAACCTGATGATCGTTGACCTGCTGCGCAACGACTTGGGCCGTACTTGCCGTATCGGGTCGGTGAAGGTACCGGAGTTGTTCAGCCTGGAAAGCTACCCCAACGTCCATCACCTGGTGAGCAGCGTCACCGGTGAACTGGCGGACGACAAGGATGCCCTGGACCTGATCGCCGGTAGCTTCCCTGGCGGCTCCATCACCGGCGCACCGAAGATACGGGCAATGCAGATCATTGATGAACTGGAGACGACCCGGCGCGGGTTGTACTGCGGCTCGTTGCTGTACCTGGATGTGCGAGGAGAGATGGACAGCTCTATCGCCATTCGCAGTTTGCTGGTCAAGGACGGGCAGGTTTGCTGCTGGGGCGGTGGCGGGATTGTCGTCGACTCGCAGTGGCAGGCGGAGTACCAGGAGTCGATAACCAAGGTGCGGGTATTGCTGGAGACGCTGGAAGGTTTATAGCACCTGAGTCGCCCTCTCTTCTCGCAGGAGCAGGCCTCTCTCACACCCAGTACGACCAGATCAACGCGCAGACTGTCTGATGAACGTTAAGCCTATTCGTACCCCTGAAGACCTGGCCGCTGCACGTGCACGCGCCGAGCAGATATGGGGAGCTGAGGTCGGCTCGACTGAAGGCGATGAGTTGGGCCTGACTGCACACGATCTGGAACCCTTCATTGGTACCAGCGGACGCGTCTCAGAAGTGCTGAACCGCAAGCGTAGGCTGAGCCTGCCAATGATCAAGCGCCCGCACGAAGGCTTGCGTATTCCTTACGAGAGCTTGCTCGCGGGCGTCAGCTGACAAGCTTCCTTGCATGACTGCTTGTAGCGGCGCCCGCGATCGCCTTCACCCGAACCTTACAGGCTCAACGGCCGATTAGAAGCCTTGATGAACTCTTTCTTCAAATCCTCAAACGTCTGCACCGCTGGAAACTGCGGGAATTCGCGAATCACATTCTCCGGCGCATGGAACAGAATGCCCCGGTCCGCTTCGCCCAGCATCGTGGTGTCGTTGTAGGAATCCCCTGCGGCAATCACTCGGTAGTACAGGCTCTTGAAGGACAGCACCGACTGGCGCTTGGGATCTTTCTGGCGCAGCTGGTAGCTCACGACCCGACCCGTCTCATCGGTAATCAACCGGTGGCACAGCAGCGTCGGGAACCCCAATTGGCGCATCAACGGCTGGGAAAACTCATAGAAGGTGTCCGACAGAATCACCACCTGGAAACGCTCACGCAGCCAGTTGACGAACTCGATGGCACCGTCCAGGGGCTTGAGGGTGGCGATGACTTCCTGGATATCCCCGAGCTTGAGGCCGTGTTCGTCGAGGATCCGCAGGCGTTGCTGCATCAACACGTCGTAGTCGGGGATGTCCCGGGTGGTAGCCCGCAGGGACTCAATACCGGTTTTTTCGGCGAAGGCGATCCAGATTTCCGGAACCAGTACCCCTTCCAGGTCGAGACAGGCAATTTCCACAACACACTCCCATTGGTTTTATTCGAGCGAGTAAAAAAGACTGTCGAACTCTAGCGATTCATGTCGGCCACCGCAACGCGGGCCGGATTTTGTTACCATCGCCTCCTATAGAGCGCTCAGCGCCATTGACCTGTAGGAACCGTCCTGATGAACCAAGCCTTCGACGTCGCTGAACTCGCCGCGACTTATGCCAACAAGTCTGCCCAGGACATCCTCAAGCTGGCGTTCAGCCAGTTCGGCGACGACCTGTGGATCTCCTTCAGCGGTGCCGAAGACGTGGTGCTGGTGGACATGGCCTGGAAGCTGAACAAGAACGTCAAGGTGTTCAGCCTCGACACCGGCCGCTTGCACCCCGAGACCTACCGGTTTATCGAGCAGGTACGCGAGCACTACAAGATCGACATCGAGCTGGTCTCGCCGGACCAGAGCAAACTGGAACCCTTCGTCAAGGAAAAAGGCCTGTTCAGCTTCTACAAGGACGGCCACGGCGAGTGCTGCGGCATCCGCAAGATCGAGCCGCTGCGGCGCAAGCTCTCCGGCGTCAATGCCTGGGCCACCGGCCAACGCCGCGACCAGAGCCCAGGCACCCGCAGCCAGGTGGCGGCACTGGAAGTGGATACAGCCTTCTCCACCCCGGAACGCACCCTCTACAAGTTCAACCCCCTGGCGCAAATGACCAGCGAGGAGATCTGGGGCTATATCCGCATGCTGGAGCTGCCCTACAACAGCCTGCACGAGCGCGGGTTTATCAGCATTGGCTGCGAGCCCTGCACCCGTCCCGTACTGCCGAACCAGCACGAGCGCGAAGGCCGCTGGTGGTGGGAAGAAGCGACGCAGAAAGAATGCGGGTTGCATGCAGGGAATATCATCAGCAAGGCGTGATGCAGAAAGTCAGTCCAAAACGTTATTCAGCACTTCGTAAATGATCCCGGTGGCGATGGTCACCAGGATCAGGTCGGTGCCGGCCTGCTGCCATTCGTAGCCATCATAATGAGGTAAGTGCCCAAGCAGGCGCCCGTCGAGTTTCTTGGCAATGCCGGGTGGCAACGGCTTGCCCCGCGCGAGATTCTTCTGGATCCCGGGTGGCAACGAAGAACCGCCGTGCCAATAATCCCGATTGTCTCTCAAGATGACTCGCACACCGCCGACATCAATCTGCGGCCCGCCGTAATAAGCACCCCCGCCCTGTTTGCCGCCGCCCTGGCCCTGATTGCCGTGGGTGCCGCCCTTTCCGTTGCCATGGCCTTTGCCGGGGTCGGCCAGGAGCGCCGGGGAACCTGCGATCAACACCAGGCTGGTAAGCACTGACAACACACGTGATTTGAACATGGTCCGCCCCTCAGTCGCAGGCCACTGCGGCCCATATCAGCTTAGAACAGATATGGGCCGAACGTTCTCGCAGGTCGTCTCAGATCGCACTGAATCGCTGCCCCAACTGCTGCGCGGCAAACTGCTCGATGATGAATTCGATAAACGCCCGGGTCTTGCCGGGCAGCAATTTATGTTCGGCGTAATACAGGGAGATGTTGCCGTCATCGATGTACCAATCCGGCAGCACCCGTTGCAACTCACCGCTGTCCAGAAACGGTACCGCCATCGGCATGCTCACCAGGGAAATGCCCAAGCCTTGGGCACTGGCATGGCAGGCCGCTTCGGAGTCGCTCATGGTCATGCGCGGCTTGAGCACCAGCGGGCGCTGTTCGCGCAAGCGGTTGGTCAATTGCCAGGAGCGGATCCTCCCGGTTTGCGGCGAGCGGATCAGGATGCCGTTGCAACGTGCCAGGTCTTCAGGCACCAGCACTGGCAGGCGCTGTGCCAAATAAGCCGGTGAGGCCACCAGCACCCGGTGGGCGGGAGCCAGCTTGCGTGCAACCACGCCTTGAGGCAGCTCAAAACCACCGCCAATGGCGGCGTCGAAGCCCTGGCCGATCAGGTCCACCTGGCGGTTGTCAAAATGCCAGTCAGGGCTGATGTCGGGAAAACGCTGCAGGAATTCCCCCAACAACGGCACCACATAGCGGTTACCGAAGACGGTGCCCATGCTCACCTTGAGCGTGCCCACCGGCCGCCCTTGAGCACTGGCAAGGTTGGCCACGGCGTTTTGAATGGTAATGAGGCTGGTGCTGACCTCCTCCAGAAACAGCTTGCCCGCCTCGGTCAGGGTCAAGCGCCGCGTGCTGCGCTGGAACAGCCGCACTCCCAGGCGCACCTCCAGCTTGGCGACGCTTTTACCCACTGCCGCCGGGGTCAGGCTCAGGTGCCGGGCAGCTTCGGCAAAGCTGCCACCCTCAGCGCTGCGCACAAAACATTCGATACTGCCAAAGCTCTCCATATCGTCTCATTCTAAACTTTTGGTTTACACAGACTATAGCAATGACGGTCTACCGGGTCAGCCCGGCGCAGTCGATACTCGACTCCAGCAGCAAGGCAGTCCGCCTTGAAAACTTCGGAGTACGACATGACCACACAAAACCTCATCGGCAAAGTTGCCTTGGTCCAGGGCGGTTCCCGCGGCATCGGCGCGGCTATCGTCAAACGCCTCGCGGCCCAGGGCGCTGCCGTCGCGTTTACGTACGTCAGTTCCGCCGCCAGGGCCGAGCAATTGCAGAACAGCGTGATCAGCGACGGCGGCAAAGCCTTGGCGATTCACGCCGACAGCGCCGACGCCGAGGCCATCCGCAACGCCGTCAGCGCCACGGTCAAGGCATTCGGACGCCTGGATATCCTGGTGAACAACGCCGGCGTACTGGCGGTAGGCCCGCTGGAAGATTTCAAGCTGGAAGACTTCGATCGGACGTTGGCGGTCAATGTGCGCAGTGTATTCGTCGCGACTCAGGAAGCCGCAAAACATATGGGTGAAGGCAGCCGCATCATCAATATTGGCAGCACCAACGCAGAGCGCATGCCATTTGCCGGTGGTGGCCCATATGCCATGAGCAAGTCGGCACTGGTGGGGCTGACCAAGGGTTTGGCGCGGGATCTGGGGCCTCGAGGAATTACCATCAATAACGTGCAACCAGGGCCGGTCGACACCGATATGAACCCGGCGAGCGGTGATTTTGCCGAAAGCCTGATCCCGCTCATGGCGGTGGGACGCTACGGGCAGGTGGAAGAAATTGCCAGCTTTGTCGCCTATCTGGCGGGGCCTGAGGCGGGGTATATCACGGGGGCGAGTTTGTCGATTGATGGTGGGTTCAGTGCTTGATTGACCCTGGGTAATCGCTCCTTTGTGGGAGCGATTACTACCATCACTCAGCGCAGCGGTGGCAAGCCATAGGCCGCCAGATCAAAGTTCGCCAGCTTGCGGATTATCTGGTCGGCGTGGTGATACTTACTGTCGGCCATGGCGGCATCCGGCACGGCGATAGCAGTCATGTGCGCAGCCTTGGCAGCGGTGACGCCGAAGGGTGAGTCCTCGAACACCAGGCAATCCTGGGGCGCAACGCCCAGGCGGCGGGCGGCGGTGAGGAAGATGTCTGGCGCAGGTTTGGCAGCACCGACTTCCGGGTCGTCTGCGGTGACGATGGTGCCAAACAGGCTAAACCATTCGCGGTGCAGCGTGGTCTTGTGTTCAAAGGAGCTACGCGCCGAACTGGTGCCCACCGCAATCGGAATATTGTGTGCCTTCAAGTGCCGTACCAGCGCTTCGGCACCGGGCATGCCCAAAGCCTTGGGGAAGCGCTCGCTCATCAGCGGCTCGCGGATCTCCAGGAACTCAGCGGATGTGATCGGCAGTTCCAGGGCCTTGACCACATAGTCGGCCAAGTCCTGGGCACCACGGCCGATGATGTGCTGCTTGATGCCCCAGTCATACGTTCGCCCGTAACGCTTGGCGATGATTTGCGTGACTTCGGTGTAGATGCCTTCAGTGTCCAGCAACAACCCGTCCATATCAAAAATCACGGCCTTGATCGGGCCGACAGCAGTACGCGGTGCATTCATCACAACAAATCCGTGGGCGAAGAACTAAAAGGATTCAGCACAATAACGGCCCGGGTTACCTGCGAGCAACCGCTAAGCGCCGTGCACATCCATTCTCCCTTAGACTGGTTGCCCGACACTTTTGAGCGAGCGCCACATGCTCTACCGCATCGCCGCCGACAGCCTGGTGCTGCTGCACCTGTGCTTCATCCTGTTTGTGCTATTCGGTGGCCTGCTCGCCCTCAAATGGCGCCCCGTCATCTGGATGCACTTGCCTGCCGCCGCCTGGGGCGTCGCAGTCGAACTCTTCCACCTGCCCTGCCCGCTGACCCGCTGGGAAAACCTGTTTCGCCACCTCGCCGGGCAGAACGGCTATGACGGGGGTTTCATCGAACACTATGTCCTGGCCCTGATCTACCCCGCCGGGTTGACACCACACATCCAACTCGGCCTCGGCGCCCTGGTATTGCTGATCAACCTGGCGGTGTATGGATGGATTATCCGGCAATGGAAACGCAGGGGTGCGGTGTAGGCCAACCGGCAAATACGATGGCTCCATCAATAACCAGCGCATTGGATCTTTCCTTCATTGGCTGCCGCTCTAGACTGGTTCCACATCCAGTTGCCCCATGGAAATGAACCCATGCTCGCACAAGACTTCGACTACCAACCCACGTTGCGTGGGAGCACCCTAAGGCTTAAACCTCTGGCGCAAAAAGATTTTGATGGCATGTATCAGGCGGCTGGTGACCCGGGTATCTGGGTCGGGCACCCTGCCAAGGACCGCTATAAGCGTGAAGTGTTTGAAACGTACTTTGCGTCTCTGTTGAAGACGAAAAAGGCCCTCGCTGTCATCGAGATTGATACGGGGAAGATTGTCGGTGGATCAAGCTACTACACCCCGCCGGATCTGCCTGACAGCATTGCCATCGGGTTCACCTTTTTGGTGCGGGAGAAATGGGGCGGCAATACCAATCGCGAGCTGAAGCGATTGATGGTGGAGCATGCCTTCAAGACGCATGACATCGTGTATTTCCATATTGCCCCCTCCAATATTCGCTCGCAAAAAGCCACGATGAAGCTTGGCGCAACGCATTTGTATGACGCAGAGCTGAACCTATCCACTGCACCTATGCAGTGGAAGTGCTACGGACTGACTAAAGCCCAATGGGGTGTGTCGCAGTCTAATATTTAAAGTTAAAGACTGGCGTTAATCGCGATCGCGATCGCCTTGACTCCCGGGAACAGCTGGGTCACGCCGGTGAACGGCAGCCACGCACGCTGTGCATTCAATAAGGCCGCCTTCTGCACGGCCAGTTTGTAGTCCCCTCGCCGCACTATCCGTGAGTTAACTCGAAAATCCCGGAGACAGAGGAACGCCTCCCGTAGTTTGCAAACTTTTTTTGGGGGGCTGCGCCGTACATCTCGCGAGCCTTACTGTCTGTGCTAGTAACTCCTCCTTTGATGATTACACGGTGCACATTACGCATCTTGTTTCATATCTAAAACAATTCCCTCGCCCCCGGCTTCGGCGCTACCTAGCAAAGCACCTTTTTCTTGAAAACTCCCATGCGATACACATCAGATGTGTAATTTCGTGCCATATAAGAAACTTTGTTTCATATATGAAACGAACAAAAAAAACAAAAATACTTGTAACCAATTAATAACAAAGAACTTTCAAACAAAAAGGCAACTTGAAAACTCTCTGGCATTGTTCATGCACTAAACACCGTATCACTTATAAAACAGACCAGAGACCCTTCCCAATGGCTGTGAACGAGATGTACGCCGTGGCCCCGCAATGGAATAAATCCGCTCCCAAGGACAACCAGGAGCCCACCGAAATTGAATTCCGCAATGTCGGCAAATGCTTCCCTGCTAAAGGAAAGTCCGAAGCACCGTTTGCCATTCGCGAGGTGAACTTCAAGATTCGCCGCGGTGAAGTGGTGTCGATCATCGGCCCTTCCGGTTGTGGCAAGAGCACCATCCTTAATATGGGCTCCGGGCTCTACCGGCCTTCCGAGGGCGAGGTGTTTGTCGGCGGTGAAGCGGTCACAGGCCCGGTCCGCCAAGTCGCATTCATGTTGCAAAAAGACTTGCTGATGCCATGGCGCAGTATTCGCCGCAATGTCGAGTTGGGCCTGGAAATTCAGGGTGTGCCGGCCGCCAAGCGTCAGGCCGTGGCCAAGGATTTGCTTGATCGCTGCCACCTGCAAGGCTTTGCCGACCACTATCCATTCCAGTTGTCTGGTGGCATGCGTCAGCGCGCTGCCCTGGCTCGCACCTTGGCTATCGATCCGCAGGTGCTGTTTCTCGACGAACCGTTTTCGGCCCTGGATGCGCAGACCAAAATGATCCTGCAACAGGACATGGCGCGGATGCTGTTTGATGAAAAGAAAACTGCCTTGTTCATTACCCATGACCTGATCGAAGCCATCGCCATGTCCGACCGGCTGCTGGTGATGAGCGCCCGCCCCGGCACGATCATCGAAGAAATCAACATTGATTTGCCGTTTCGCGACAACCCGTTGGAGCGCCGCAAGTTGCCGGAAATCGGTCCGCTGGCTGGCCGCCTGATGGAATTGCTGCAAGTCGGCAAAGACACTGATTTGCATTGATCAACACCCTTGCGGCCATCAACCGATTCAGGAGTACGTATGCTCAAGTCTCTGTTTCAACGCTTCAGCCAGGCCACTGCCATCACGCTTGGCCTAAGCATGGCATTCGCCGTCCAGGCGCAGTCGACCGACGTGACTTACCTGTTGCCAGCGCCCCCTAACTCGCCGGCGTTCGCCCCGTGGATCATCGCGCAGCAGAAGGGTTACTACGCCGCCCAGAACCTGAACCTGACCTTCATCGCTGCCAAGGGTGGTGTGGACGTGGCGAAACAGATCGGCGCCGGTAACGCGATGCTCGGCGGCGCCATCGGTGACACCCCGATTGTGGTGCGGGCCAACGGTATTCCAGTGCGCTCGGTCGCGGTGCTGGGCGCAGGTGGCGTGACCATGATTGCCACCAATGCCGCAGAAAACATCAACTCGATCACCGACCTCAAGGGTAAGACGATGACGGTGATGTCTTACTCGGATACCACCTACTACGCCCTGCTCGCTTCTCTGCGCAAAGCCGGGCTGAGCAAAACCGATGTGAACATTCAGGCCGCCGGCCCCTCGGGCGTCTGGCAGTTGTTCTCGGTCGATAAAGCCCAGGCAATGGCCGGCGTGCCGGACTGGGTGGTCAACGCCGAAGAAGCCGGGACGAAGATCAAATTGATCCCGCAAACACAGATTTTCGACAGCATGGCCCAGGCGATCCTCGCTTCTGACGACGCCATCAAAAATCATCCCGAGATCGTTCGCGGCGTGGTCCAGGCCACCCTGCAAGGCATGCGCGACATCATTGCGGATCCCAAGGCCGCCGCGGCCACCTTCGCCAAGGCAGTCCCCACCTATGCCGGCAAGGAAGCGTCGCTGGAGAAGATCTTCAAGCTGTACGTCGAGCATGTCTACGCCAACCAGGCCGTACTCGGCCGCATTGATCCGGCGCGGTTGGAAACAGTCCGCCAGTTCTATGTCAGCGAAGGCATCGTCACCCAGGAACCGAAACTCGACGACCTGTACACCAACCAGTTCATCGACCCCCAAACAGCCGTGCAATAACGACGAGTGACAACAAGGTACCTACACGATGAAAAACCTCAATAACTCCATGCTTGGCAGCGTCGCCCTGCTGATCCTGTTCCTGGTGCTCTGGCAGTGGGGCCCGGGACTGCTCGGCATGCCTGAATTCGTCATGCCGCACCTGAGCCGGGTAGCCCAGGAAGGCCTGGTGATGTGGAACACCGGTGGCCTGCTGCAACACACATTGATTACCGCGTTTGAGATCATTGTCGGTTTCGGCCTGGGCGCGCTGCTCGGTGTCGCAATCGGTGTGTCGCTGGGCCTCTCGCCTGCCGCTGAAGCCATGCTGTCACCTTACATCCTGGCGCTGCAAATCGCCCCGAAAGTCGCCTTCGCCCCGCTGTTCGTGATGTGGCTGGGCTACACCATCTACCCGAAGATTCTGATCGCCATTTTGATCGTGTTCTTCCCGGTGATGATCAACGTGCTGTCGGCGATCCGCACCGTTGACCCGGACATGATCAACCTCGTACGGACAATGAATGCCAGCCGCTGGCAGATTTTCCGCCTGGTGGAGTTTCCCTCGGCCATGGCCGCACTGTTCTCCGGTTTGCGCATTGCCTCGACCCTGGCCGTGATCGGCGTCACCGTCGGTGAACTGGTCGGTGGTAATCAGGGCCTGGGCTTCCTGCTGGTCGATGCCGAAGGTCAGGGTAATACCGCGGGTGTATTCGTTGCCATCGTCATGCTCACGCTGATCGGTGTGCTGGCCTACGGCGCGGTGGTCTGGGCCGAAAAGCGCGTGCTGCACTACATGCCCAAAGCCATGCTGAGTACTCAATGATGACGGCCCACAATCGTTTACTCGAAGGCCGTCGCGTGCTGGTCACCGGTGGCGCCCGAGGGCTGGGTTACGCCTTTGCCCAGGCCATCGGCCGGGCCGGTGCCCAGGTGGTGATCGCCGACATTCTCGCTGAGCGCGTACAGCAATCGGCCGCCGAATTGGTCGCCGAAGGCCTGACCGTGCATGGCGTAGCCGTTGACCTTGGCCAAGCTGATTCGGTCCAAGCCTGCGTCGCCCAAACCACCCATTTGCTCGGTGGGCTCGACGGCTTGGTGAACAACGCCTCGATTACCAACTCCGGTGGCAAGACCTGCGAAGAACTGAGTCTCGATACCTGGGATCAGGTGATGCAAGTCAACGTGCGCGGCACCTGGCTGATGACCAAAGCGTGTCTGCCGGCCCTGCGCGCCAGTGGTCATGGCGCCATCGTCAACCTGGCGTCCGACACGCCGCTGTGGGGTGCGCCAAATCTGTTGGCGTATGTCGCCAGCAAGGGCGCAATCATCGCCATGACCCGCAGCCTGGCCCGTGAACTGGGCGCCGACAACATTACGGTCAACGCCGTCGCGCCTGGCCTGGTGCTGGTCGAAGCCACCGCCTATGTGCCTGAAGCACGCCACCGTTTGTACAACGACCAACGGGCCATCCAACGCCCACAACTTCCCGAAGATGTCAGCGGCGCCGTGCTGTTTGCGCTGTCCGACCTCGCCCGTTTCATCACTGGACAAACCTTGCCGGTCAACGGCGGGTTCGTCATGCCTTGACTTGATCTGGAGACAGCCATGACCGATTTATCAGCCGAACACACCACCCCGAAAAGCTGGGAACAGCCGGCCGGCAGCAATCTCGAAAGCTGGATGAACACCCGCATCGCGCGCTACGAAACACGCAAGTACGACTGGAACGCGCTGAAATTCCAGGCCGACTACGACCCCAAATTCGGCCGCGCGCAAATGCGCTACATCGGCACCGGAGGCACCGGTGTCAGCACCGACATGAACACCATCCCGTCGGAGAACTTCACCTTCTCCACCATGGTGATTCCGGCCGGTCACGAAGGCCCACCGCACCTGCACACCGACGTTGAAGAAGTGTTCTTCGTACTGCGCGGCAAACTCAAGGTGGTGATCGAAAAGGATGGCGAGCGTTTCGAAACCATCCTCACCGACCGCGACGTGATTTCCGTGCCGCCTGGCGTATACCGCGAAGAGATCAACATCGGCGATGAAGACGCACTGATGTGCGTGATGCTCGGCGCGAAAAAGCCGCTGACCCCGACTTACCCGCCAGAACACCCTCTGGCCTCGATCAAGCGCGGATAAGCCCATGCTTCATGCCATCACTCCTCTCGTCCCGCAGCTCACTGCTGACCTTCAGGCACAGCTGGCCTTGCACTTTCCCCAGCGCACGCTGGAGATCGCAGGCGGTCGCCAGGCCTTTCGCGAATACGGGGCCGGGCCGGCCATTGTGTTGCTACACGGGATCGGCTCGGGCTCGGCGTCATGGCTGGAGGTGGCACAGGAACTGGGCCAGAGCGCCCGGGTGCTTGCCTGGGATGCTCCCGGCTACGGTGATTCGACGCCGCTGAGAGCGTTGGCCCCCGATGCTTCGGACTACGCCGAGCGACTGTTGAAGATGCTCAATGCACTGGATATCCAGCGTTGTGTGCTGGTAGGTCACTCCCTCGGCGCAATGACCGCCACGGCGTTCGCCAGCAGCGTGCACCAACAGCGGATCAGCCGGTTGGTATTGATCAGCCCTGCCCAGGGCTACGGCCATCCATCGCGCGCCTTGCAGCGCCAGGAAGTGCGCAGCAAACGCCTGCGCGCCCTGGAACAACTGGGCATTCGCGGCATCGCCGAGCAACGCAGTGCCTACATGCTGTCATCCAGCGCCAGCCCAAAGGCACAGGCCTGGGTGCAGTGGAACATGGCCCGGCTCAACCCGGATGGCTACCGCCAAGCCATTGAACTGCTGTGCGGCGAGGACCTGTTACGGCACGCACCGTTGTCGATGCCTTGCGAAGTGCATTGCGGCGAACTCGACGGCATCACTGCACCAGAGAGCTGCTTGAGCCTGGCAAAAGCCTTGGGTGCCACGTTCAACCTTATTGCCGATGCCGGGCACGCCAGCCCCATCGAACAACCTTGTGTGGTGTCAGGCCGTCTGGCCTGCGCCATCAAAGAATCCCTGACAGGTGCATCGCTATGACCGATCCAGATCTGCTGAAGGACGCTCAGGACAAATACATCGTGCCGGGACTGGAGCGCGGCCTGCTGCTGCTGTGCGAGTTCAGCCGGCGCAATCGCACACTGACCGCACCGGAACTGGCCCGACGCCTGTCGCTGCCGCGCTCGACGATCTTTCGTTTGCTGACAACGCTGGAAACCATGGGGTTCGTTACCCGCAGCGGCAATGAATATCGCCTCGGCATGTCGGTGCTGCGTCTGGGTTTCGAGTACCTGGCCTCGCTGGAACTGACTGAACTCGGCCAGCCGCTTCTGGCGCGGCTGTGCGACCGCCTCAACTACCCGAGCAACCTGGTGGTGCGGGACGGCCGCTCGATCGTCTACGTGGCCAAGGTCTCGCCGCCGTCGGTGTTCTCCAGCGCGGTGAGTGTCGGTACGCGCCTGCCTGCCCACGCTACGGTCCTGGGGCGCATTCTGCTCGAGGACCTGTCGTTGGCCGAACTGCGCGAGTTGTACCCGGAAGATCATTTGGAACAGCACTCATCCGGCACGCCGAAAACGGTATTGGAACTGTTTGATATGGTCCAGGCCGACCGTCAGCGCGGCTTTGTCCACAGTGAAGGTTTTTTCGAGTCGTCAATCTCGACGGTCGCAGCTCCAGTGCGCGATCAGACCGGCCAAATCGTCGCGGCGTTGGGTGTGACAATTCCGACGGTTCAGATCGGTCACGTCAACTTCAACGAACTGCTCATGCAAGTACGTCGCAGCGCCGACGAGCTGTCACGGTTGCTCGACTACAACAGCGCTGCTGGTCACGACGGCCAGAACCGCGTGACAGCCTTGATGAGGGATTGAGATGAGTCTCTATCAACTGCAAGACAACACCGCAATCGTGACCGGCGGTTCCTCGGGGATTGGCCTGGCCTGTGTCGAGTTGCTGCTCGAAGCCGGCGCAGCCGTTGCGTTCTGCGGTCGCGATGAAGATCGCCTGCACAGCGCCGAAACCACATTGCGTCAACGCTTTCCCAATGCAAAGTTGCTGGCCCACGTCTGCAACGTGCTCGACGCAGAGTCAGTCAACGCCTTTGCCGCCGCTAGCCTGGCCGCTTTGGGACCTGCCAGCATGCTGATCAACAACGCCGGGCAAGGTCGAGTGTCAACCTTCGCCGACACCACGGACAGCGCCTGGACCGAAGAACTGAACCTGAAATTTTTCTCAGTGATCAACCCGGTTCGCGCCTTCAAGGCACAGCTGAAAAGCCAGTCGAACACAGCCATCGTCTGTGTCAATTCGCTGCTGGCCAGCCAGCCGGAGCCGCACATGGTCGCCACCTCCGCCGCTCGTGCCGGGGTCATGAACCTGGTGCGTTCAATGGCCACCGAATTTGCCGCTGACGGCATTCGGGTCAACGGAATTCTCATTGGCCTGGTCGAGTCCGGGCAATGGCGCCGACGTTTCGAGGCCCGCGAAGAGCGGGATCTGGACTGGGCCCAATGGACCGCCCAGCTGGCACAACGCAAACACATTCCCCTGGGGCGTCTGGGCCTGCCGATTGAAGCGGCCCGCGCGATCCTGTTTCTGGCCTCGCCTCTGTCGGCTTACACCACAGGCAGCCATATCGATGTTTCTGGAGGCCTGTCCCGCCATGCGTAATGAAAATACTGTCACCGTTGGCGCTGCCATCACCGCGTTTCTCGAGCAGTGCGACGTCAAGGCCGCGTTCGGCGTGATCTCGATCCACAACATGCCGATCCTCGATGCGTTCGCCGTGCGCGGAAACATCCGTTTTGTCATGGCCCGGGGTGAAGCCGGCGCTACCAACATGGCCGATGCCTATGCCCGCACCACCGGCGGCCTGGGCGTTTGCCTGACGTCCACCGGCACCGCGGCCGGCAACGCCGCCGGTGCGATGGTCGAAGCACTGACCGCCGGCACACCGCTGCTGCACATCACCGGGCAGATCGAAACGCCGTACCTGGATCAAGAGTTCGCCTATATCCACGAAGCCCGCGATCAACTGACCATGCTCAAGGCCGTGTCGAAAGCAGCGTTCCGTGTGCGCAGCGTCGAAACCGCCCTCAGTACCCTGAAACTTGCTGTGCAAACCGCACTGACCGCACCTACCGGGCCGGTTAGCGTAGAGATCCCGATCGACATCCAGTCGACATTTATTCCGATGCCGACCGACCTCTCGCCCCTGCCGATCCCGGTTGCCGTGCCCGCATCCGAAGCACTGGATCTGGTGGCCGAGCGCCTGGCCGGTGCCACCCGTCCGCTGTTGTGGCTCGGCGGCGGCGCGCGGCATGCTGGCCCGCAAGTCAAACGCCTGCTGGACATGGGCGTCGGCGTGATCACCTCGACCCAGGGACGCGGCGTGGTCAACGAAGACGACGAGCGCTGCCTCGGTGCGTTTTCGCAAAACAAACTGGTCGAGCAATTTCTGCAAAGCTGCGATGCCCTGCTGATCGCCGGCTCACGCCTGCGCAGCAACGAAACGTTCAAGTACGCGCTGAAGTTGCCACGCAATACCCTTCGCATCGACGCCAACCCGGCCATCGAAGGTCGCAGCTACAACAGCGAATTGTTTATCTGTGGTGATTCGGCACTGGCGCTCGAAGGCCTGGCCGATCGCCTGGAAGGTCGCCTGCACGTCGACCCGACTTTCCTCGCCGACCTCAAGGACGTGCGCGAAAAATCCCGCACGCAATTAATTGCCGACCTCGGCCCGTACTCGGCCATGGTCGAACAACTGCAATCGATGACCGGGCGCAATTTCTCCTGGGTACGCGATGTCACGTTGTCCAATAGCATCTGGGGCAATCGCTTGCTGACCCTGTTTCATCCGCGTTCCGGCGTGCATGCGTTGGGCGGCGGCATTGGCCAAGGCCTGTCGATGGGCATCGGTGCAGCAGTCGCTGCGGCGGAAACGGCGCCTGAACGCAAAGTCTTCGCCCTGGCCGGTGACGGCGGTTTCATTCTCAACCTCGGCGAACTGGCGACACTGGTGCAAGAGAACGCCAACGTGGTGATTCTGCTGATGAACGACCAGCGTTACGGCGTGATCCGCAATATCCAGGACGCCGTCTACGGCAGCCGTCATTGCTACGTCGACCTGCACACGCCGGACTACTCGAAGCTGGCTGAATCGCTGTGCCTACGCCACGGCCTGGTCACCGACCTGAAGGATTTCGGCGGCATTGTCGACAGCGCACTGGCTCAGCCTGGACCGTTCCTGCTGGAAGTCGACATGCTCAGTGTCGGCGGCTTTGCCACCCAGTTCGCCGGTCCGCCCAACAGCGAAACCAAAGCGCAGAAAGCCACGGCTTGAGGACTTCGTCATGTTGAATATCACCATGATCGGTTGCGGCGCCATTGGCGTCGGCGTGCTCGAACTGCTGGAGAGGGACCCACAGCTGTGCGTCGATTACGTGATTGCTTCGCCCGGTTCTGAAGAGTTGGTGCGCCAGCGCCTGGCGTGTTTCAAAAATCCGCCACAGGTGTTGACCGCCTTGCCGGCCGACGCCCGCCCCGATCTGTTGGTCGAGTGCGCCGGACACCGTGCCATCGAAGAACATGTGCTGCCAGCGCTGGAGCGCGGCATCGCCTGCCTGATCGTCTCGGTCGGTGCGCTGTCCGAGGTCGGTCTGGTGGAACGCCTGGAAGCAGCAGCCGAACTCGGCCGGACCCGTATCGAATTGCTGCCCGGCGCCATCGGCGGCATCGATGCCCTGTCGGCGGCCAAAGTTGGCGGGCTCGACTCAGTCAACTACACCGGACGCAAACCGGCCCGCGCCTGGAAAAACACACCCGGTGAGTTGGTCTGCAATCTGGACAGCATCACCGAAGCCACAGTGATTTTTCAGGGCAGCGCCCGCGAGGCTGCACACCTCTATCCAAAAAACGCCAACGTCGCCGCGACCCTGTCGCTGGCCGGTCTCGGCCTGGACCGCACACACGTGACACTGATCGCCGACCCGTTGAGCGAAGAGAACGTTCATCACTTCGAAGCCCGCGGTGCCTTTGGCGGATTTGAGTTGAGCCTGCGTGGCAAACCCTTGCAGGCCAACCCGAAGACTTCGGCGCTGACCGTTTACAGCGTGGTCCGTGCCTTGGGCAACCACGCCCACGCGATTTCAATTTAGGGAACAGCGATGACTCTCGAACAGACTTTACCGATCTGCATTGCTGGCGAATGGCGGCTGGGGCGGGGCGAACGCTACGCCACGTGCTACCCGGCCACCGGCGAAGCCGTTGCCTGGCTCAATGCCGCCAGTGTCGAAGACGTTGAAGACGCCGTGCAAGGCGCTCATCAGGCGTTTTTGCACAGCGGTTGGGCGCAGCGTAAACCTCACGAGCGGGCCAGCGTGCTGTACCGCATTGCCGAACTGATCCGTGAGCGCAGCGAAGACCTGGCGCAATTACAGCGCCAGGACAATGGCAAACCGATCAACGAAACCCGTGCCCTGGTGGCCAGCGCGGCCGGCACTTTCCAGTTCTTTGCCTCGGCCTGCGAAACCCTCGAAGAAACTATCACGCCGTCCCGTGGTGACTTCGTCAGCATGAGCGTCTACGAGCCGATGGGCGTGATCGCCGCGATCACGCCGTGGAACTCGCCGATTGCCAGCGAAGCGCAGAAGGTCGCTCCGGCTTTGGCGGCGGGCAACGCGGTAGTAATCAAACCCGCGGAAATCACCCCGCTGATGGCCTTGCAACTGGCGCGCATCTGCGAAGACGCCGGGTTGCCCAAAGGTCTGCTCAGTGTTCTGCCGGGCAAGGGTTCGCTGCTCGGTGATGCCCTGACCCACCACCCACTGGTCAAGCGCGTGTCGTTCACCGGCGGCACCAAAACCGGCAAACACATTGCCCACATCGCCGCCGACAAGATGATGCCGGTCTCGCTGGAACTAGGTGGTAAATCGCCGACCATCGTGCTCGACGATGCCGACCTCGACCACGCGGTGGCTGGTGTGTTGTACGGCATCTTCAGCTCCTCGGGCGAAGCCTGCATCGCCGGCTCGCGGTTATTCGTCGCCCGCGCGCTGTACGAACCGTTCATGGCTCGTCTGGTGGTGGCGGCGGCCGAGTTACGGGTCGGTGACCCAGCGGACGAGCGCACGCAAATGGGTCCGCTGATCAGCGCCGGTCACCGTGAGTCGGTCGAGCGCTACGTCGCGCTGGGGCTGGCCGAAGGTGGACGTTTGCTGCTCGGTGGTGAGCGTCCGAGCGGTGGTATCTATGATCGGGGTTACTACTACCCGCCAACCATCCTCGAAGGTTTGAACAACGGTCAACAGGTGTGCCAGGAAGAGATCTTTGGGCCAGTGCTGGTGGTCATGCCGTTCGATGACGAAGAGCAATTGCTCGAACAGGCCAACGACAGCCTGTACGCCCTCGCCGCGGGGATCTGGACCCGCGATTACAAACGCGCCTGGGCCCTGGGTCGGAAAATCCAGGCCGGCACAGTGTGGATCAACACCTACAAACAGTTCTCGATTTCCACGCCGTTCGGCGGCTGGCGCGACAGCGGCCTGGGCCGTGAAAAAGGTCGCCTCGGCATCCTGCAGTACATGGAACAGAAAAGCCTTTATTGGGGCATGAATGAACAGCCACTGGCCTGGGCCGGTGTGCAACGAGAGGTTGGGTTATGAGCGTTCTAGGCATTGATGAAGTCACCTACGGCGTCGAGGACCTCGACACCAGCGCGCGGTTCTTCAGCGACTGGGGCCTGACAAAAGTCAGCGAGCAGGCTGACGAAGTGATCTTCGAAACCCTTAACGGCTGTCGCGTGGTGCTCGCCGATATCAACAAGGCGAGCCTGCCGCCGGCCATCGAAACCGGTTCGACCGTGCGCGAAGTGGTCTGGGGCGTCGAGAGCGAAGCGGACCTGAAGCTTTACAGCGAACGCATCGCCAACGATCCGGGTTTCATCGAAGCCGACGGCCGCATCGGCTGTACCGACCCCAATGGCCTGGCGATTCGCCTGCAAGTGACGCGCAAGCGTGAACTGGACATCGAGTGCAGCGGCCATAACACCTGGCAAACCAAAGGCCGAGTCAACAAGGCTGCACCTGTCTACGAACGCGCGACGCCGATCGAAGTAGGCCACGTGGTGTTTTTCGTCAAAGACGTCAACACCTGCGAAGCCTTCTACCACAAGCGATTCGGCTTCCAGGCCTCTGACCGCTATCCGGATCGCGGTGCCTTTCTGCGCACCGCCGAAGAAGGCGGCCATCACGACCTGTTCATGCTGCAGTTGCCCGCCCCTCGCGCCGGCCTGAACCACGTCGCCTTCACCGTGCGCGATGTGCACGAAGTGTTCGGCGGCGGCATGCACATTTCCCGCAGCGGCTGGGCCACGGAAATCGGCCCCGGTCGGCATCCGGTGTCGTCGGCGTTCTTCTGGTACTTCAAGAACCCGGCCGGCGCGCTGGTCGAGTACTACGCCGACGAAGACCAACTGACCGGCGAATGGCAACCCCGCACCTTCGAACCCGGCCCGACGGTATTCGCCGAATGGGCAATCGCCGGCGGCATCGATGGCAATACCCGACGCCAGCAACATGTCGAAGCGCCGCAGGGCAAGTTCCTCACCGACAAACCGAAATCCTGAACAGGAGTTGTCCATGTCTTCACTTAATATCGCGATTGCCGGTGCCGGTATCGGTGGTCTGACCGCAGCCATTGCCCTGCTCCGTGCTGGCCATAACATCAGCGTATTCGAACAATCGAAAGCTTTCTTGCGGGTCGGTGCCGATATCAACCTGACACCCAATGCCGTACGCGCGCTGGACGGTCTGGGCGTGGGCGCCGCGGTGCGCATCCCGGCGGCGCGCCCAACGCATCGGATCAGCCGTCTGTGGGACAGCGGCGAGGAAACTTCGCGTCTGGAAATGTCCGATGCCGCCGAACAGAAATACGGCGCACCGCAACTGACCATTCATCGTGCCGATCTGCTTGCCGCACTGGCGGATGTATTTCCTGCAGAACAGGTGCAATTTGGTAAACGCGCCGAGCAGGTCGTGCAAACCGCCGACGGGATCGAGTTGCACTTCAAGGATGGCAGCCGCCACGTCACCGACCTGTTGATCGGCGCTGATGGCATCCATTCGGTGGTGCGCAATGCGCTGTTCGGTGATGAGCAACCGCGCTTCACTGGTGTGGTTGCCTACCGCGCCGTCGTCCCGGCCAAGAGCGTCGCCCATGTACCGAACATTCAGGCGTTCACTAAATGGTGGGGCCCTACTCCCGAAAGCCAGATCGTGACCTTTCCACTGAATCAGGGCCGGGACATTTTCATCTTCGCTACCACCGCCCAGGACAGCTGGCACGAAGAGTCCTGGACGAGCGCCGGCGATGTAGACGAATTGCGCAGCCACTATCAGGACTTCCATCCGGATGCGCGCGCCCTGCTCGATGCGTGCAACGAAGTGCTCAAGACCGCGCTGTACGAACGCGATCCGCTGCCGTTCTGGTCCAAGGGTTCAATGACCCTGCTGGGCGATGCCTGCCACCCCATGATGCCATTCATGGCTCAGGGCGCCGGCCAGGCTATCGAGGACGCGGTGGTGCTCGCTCGTCACTTGCAAGACCTCACCAGCACCTCGCAGATAGCAGGTGCACTGCTTGCTTATCAGCAGGCACGCTTGCAACGCACCAGCCAGATACAGATAGGTTCGCGCGGTAATCAATGGCTCAAGGACGGCGGCAACGCCGACTGGGTTTATGCCTACGACGCCTGGGCCGTGCCGACATCAAGCGTGGCCTGAACCGGGGCATGAACATGAACGAAAGTTTGCTGGTCAGCGTGCTGCTCAAGCACGACCAATCCAAGAACCTGGAAGACATTCAGCGACACATGAAACAGCAGGACTGGTGGGAGCGATTTCCCCCGCAAGGCGTCGAGGTGGTGTCCTGGACCGTGGCCATGGGCCTGGGGCAGATCGTCACCTTGCGTTTGCCGCCGAGCCTGCTGCCAACCCTCAACGTCGAGCTCGAACGCTCGGCCTGGGGCGTGTTCAGCACCGAAGTTTTCCCGACGTATGACTTTATTCCCGTGCGCGAAATGATCCGCGAACGGGTACGCAATGGAGGTCAATGAGATGAGTAATACCGAACCGTACCTGGAGCCTCATCAGGCCCGAAAACGGCCCAACACCCAGTTCGAAGAGTTGCTTGGCGACTCTATCGAACGTGCCTTCGGCAATGGCGTGACCGAGCTACCCGACCTGCTCGCCCACCTGAACCTGGCCGGGCCACCTTGCCCGCTGACCACCGGAGAGTGGACACCGGAAGCCTATAAAAACCTGATGGCTCGGCTGGGCGAATGACCCGCCGGAGGTAAATAAGAAATGAACATGAATACAACCGTCGATCCTGCTGAAAACCTGCTGGCCAATGGCTTGAAAAACCTTTGGTTCCCAGTACTGCCCTCCGATCAGTTGGGCGAAAAACCGGTGTCGATCCGTCGACTGGGCTACAAGATTGCCCTTTGGCGCGACAATGACGGCAGCGTCCATGCCCTGGAAGATCATTGTCCGCATCGCGGCGCACCCTTGTCCCAGGGGCCGGTGCTGGGTGACCGGCTGCAATGCCCGTATCACGGCGTCGAAGTGCGCTGCGACGGTACCGTGACGAAAGTCCCCGGCAGCCCCGGCTGCAAACTCGAAGGCAGCCGCCCGACGCGCATGTTCCATACCCGCGAAGTGGCCGGCGCAATTTTTCTCTACAACGCCGCCGAACCGCACGAGGACACCCCGCCGGAACTGGTCCTGCCCGAGCAACTGACCTCTCCTGAGTGGAGCAGCTTCGTTTGCTACACCGAGTGGAAAGGCGATTACCGCTACGTCATCGACAACGTCATGGACCCGATGCACGGTACCTACCTGCACAAGATGTCGCACTCCATGAGTGAAGGCGAAGCCACGGCCAAGTTCGTCACCCGTGACACCGACAACGGTTTCTTCTTCGAGAAAGAAGGCCAGCGCGGGGTGAACTTCGACTGGACCGAATTCATGGACAACAGCTGTCACTGGTTGCGTCTGGAAATCCCATACCCGAAAACCGGAGGCCCGGGAGGCAACTTCACCATCATCGGCAGCTACACGCCGAGCAGCCGCTCCTTGTCGGCGGTGTTCCACTGGCGCTGCCGTCCACTGACCGGCTGGCAGCGCGACACCTGGCGTTTCCTCTACAAAAACCGCCTTGAAGCACGGCACTGGGCGGTGCTGGAACAGGACCGCGTGCTACTCGAATTCATGGAACCGGACGCCAACCAACGGGAAAACCTCTACCAGCATGACCTGGGTGTGGTGCGTCTGCGCCGCTATCTGAAAAACGCTGCCAAGGCCCAATTGGAACTGATCGACGCGAAGCAGTTGCCATGAACGCAGCCGTGCAATGTGTCCAGGCCGGCTCGTTGAGCGAGGCGGCCGGCAGCACTTGGTCAAATGCCTTGCTGATCGGCAACGAAGTGGTGATGTCCGGCATGACCGGCCATCCTGCTACACGCCTGGCCTTTCATGTCGGTGCACCACTCGATACTTACGCCCAGACCCTGGTGGTGTTGAACAAGGTCCGCTCGCTGGTTGAAGCGGCGGGCGGGCATGTAGGCAATATTTACCGGCTAACGGTGTATGTCACTGACATCGCAGACAAGGATGAAGTAAGTCGCGCGCGGCGTGACTTCTTCACCGGTCAGGCAGTGTTCCCGACTTCTACGCTGGTTGAAGTGAGCGCGCTGGTGTTTCCCGAACTGCGGGTAGAGATCGAGGCCGGCGCGCGCCTCGATCTCGATTTGCGAACTGTCGAAAAGAGGTGACCGATGTCCCATTCCTCCCCCATCACCGCGTTTGTACACACCCTGCGCTACGAAGCCGACGGCATCATCAGTGTCGAATTGAGGCCATATGGCGACACCGTGTTTGCCCCGTTCGAAGCGGGCTCTCACATTGACCTGCATTTGCCCAATGGCCTGGTGCGTAGTTACTCGTTACTCAACTCGCCGAGCGATCAAGACCGTTATGTGGTCGGTATTCTGCGCGATCGCAAAAGCCGTGGTGGCTCGGAATACGTGCATGGGCAATTGCGGGTTGGCATGCAGCTGCCGATTTCGTCCCCGCGCAATAACTTCCAGCTCGACCTGAGCGCCAAACATAGCGTGCTGGTGGCCGGCGGCATCGGCATCACGCCGATTTATTGCATGTTCCGCCAACTGCTGGCCCTGGGAAAATCCGCCGAGCTGATCTACTGTGCCCGTTCGCGACAAGAAGCCGCGCTGGTGGAAGAGCTAAGTGGCCTGAGCACCCAAGTGCTTTACCACTTCAATGACGAAAAAGGTATGCCGCCAGACTTGAGCGTTTACCTCGCGGGCCAACCCAGCGACACGCACTTTTATTGCTGTGGTCCGACGCCGATGCTCGATGCATTCGAAAGCACCTGCGAAGGCCTCGGTTACCCCCATGCACATATCGAGCGTTTCGCGGCAGCGCAGTTGCCGCCGTCCGAAGACGCGCAAAGCAGTTACAGCGTCGAGCTGAAAAAATCCGGCAAGACGCTGTCGATCGAGCAAGGTTTGAGTTTGCTCGACGTGTTACTTGAAGCGGGCTGCGACATTGAATACAGCTGTCGCGAAGGGGTGTGCGGTTCATGTGAAACAAAGGTTCTGGAAGGTAATGTCGATCATCGCGACGGCGTGCTGACCAAAGCCGAGCGTGCGTCGAATAAATCCATGATGGTCTGTGTGTCCGGTTGCAAGAGTCGGCGATTGGTACTCGACCTATAACACGTTGTTCAGTTTCATCGATCAAACAGGCCGACAATGTTGTCGGCCTTTTTTATGCACGTGGAGTAAAGACGCACGGATAACGTGCAGTTTCGTTACCCCTTGCGACCCCTGTTTCACGGGCAATACAAGAAAATGCGTTTCCTATATAAACAATTGTTTTTACTGACTTTATTATTAGATACGGGATTTTTTCAGTTGGCATAGTTTCTGCTCTATCCCCACTAAGTTCATAGGCCAGACGCCGTATTACCTATGAACCAGTAAAAACAAAAACGAACGCCAACACCGCAACATTGAAGTCATTTGCCCATTGCCACTTCAAGGGCAAGCGGAAAAGTGTTGCCGGTCACTTTGTAGCGCTCAACATTACAGGGGAAGTCAACATGAAGAATTACGTTATATGTCTGGGGCTGATGATGAGCAGCTGCGTCAGTTTCGCAAGCGAGCCCGGCCCTGCGGCACCGGTGACCGCGAACAACGCAAAAAAGCCTTTTCCGCATATTGCCTGGCGCAGCGATGATGGCGAAAGCAGCCTGGACATCGGTGGTGCCTTGCGTACCAACTACCGCGACGAGCATTGGGGTACCACCGAAAACAACGGCAAGTTTCTCTTCGATACCTTCCGCATCGACGTGCAGGCGACTTACAAGAACCTGTTCAGTGATATTGGTTACTGGTTTCAGGATGACGGCAAACACTCCATTGATCGCGGCTTTGTCGGTTATCGCCTGAACAGTCATTCAAACCTGCAACTGGGCGCGCCGTTCAAGCCATTCGGCCTGGAACCGTACCCGCAATTCGGCTGGAGCTATCACCTGCCCTTTTTCATGGGCTATGGCGTCAGCGCCGGGTCGGGTTTGAAATACAGCTACAAGGATCAAGACTGGGATCTGCAACTGGGGTATTTCCCGCGCATGATGCCGTCGAGTATTCGCTACTCGCCGGAAGTCGGACGCTACGCCGACCTCAAGGACAATGCGATCCCCTTCACCCAGTCGCGCCAGGACAACGAAAAGCACAACCAGATCAACGCCCGCATCGCGCGCACCTTTACCAACGACGGCTGGAAAGCCGAGGTCGGTGCCTCGGTGGCCAAGGCTCAGTTGTACAACGCCACCACCAAGAAAGACGGTGATTACTGGGCCGGTGGCGTTCACGCCATCATCAATGCCGGCCAATGGACCGTCAGCACGCAAGGTATCCGCTACGAATACGACCCGAAAAATCCGGCCGGCGTCAGCAAAGACTCGGTGCTGATGGGCGGGAACGGCCTGACGCCTGCGTACCTGATAGCCTCTAAAGCCACGATTGCCTCGCTGAACATCGGCTATGACATCCCCACGCCGGCACTCGGGCAATTGAAGAAGATCAAGCTGTACAACGACTACAGTCGCATGATGAAAGACAAGAGCGGCTGGGACGACTCGCAGATGTACACCGTTGGCGCGCAGTTTCTGGCCATGCCAATCATGGCGTGGGTCGACCTGACCTGGGCGAAAAACGCCAACCCTTACGGCGGCGCGGAAAACGGAACCGGCTTCACCAACACCAATTCGGTCGGCAGCAATGAGTGGTACTACCGAACCAATATCAACATTGGATATTACTTCTGATGCCTGTCATATGGCCGCTGTTGCGGCTGCGATAAACCCACTGGCAGACGTAATTTTCGGCAACTGCACGTCCTGATCCGGCTGATGGCAATGGGTCGTTTACTGCCGGAGACGCTCTGAAATCCCCGTGGGGGGACAGGGGAAACAAAAAGGCCAGACACAAAAAAGCCCCGTAAAAACGGGGCTTTTCAGTAGAATGTGGCGGTGAAGGAGAGATTCGAACTCTCGATACAATTTCTTGTATACACACTTTCCAGGCGTGCTCCTTAAGCCACTCGGACACTTCACCGTATCTCGCCAAACTGTTTCAGTCTGTCGAGGCGCGCTAATGTAGTCGAAAGCTTTACCGATGGCAAAGGGTTTTTTCAGAATTTTCATGTGCTTAGACGGTTATCCCGTTCCAGGCGTATCCGTTGCCGTGCACAGGGTGGCGATTCGGCCATTGTCAGGCACGGGCGAGGCTTGCCCATAGTGGCTTCTGCGCCCTGCCGAAGGCCGCTGGCGGGTGGGTATGGGGGAAAAGCCTGACTGGGTAGTCAGTCACGGCGCTTTACCGAGGCCGGCGTGGTGGGTAACGTCTGCTGCCTGTACTTCTATTACAAGGAATCGCGTCATGAGTGAGTTGATTGCTTACCACCTCGAAGATGGTATCGCGACCCTGACCTTGAGCAATGGCAAGGTCAATGCCATTTCGCCTGCAGTAATCAGTGCGTTTAATGAAGCACTGGACCAGGCCCTGCAAGACCGGGCGGTGGTGATCATCACGGGTACGCCCGGGATCTTGTCGGGTGGTTACGATTTGAAAGTAATGACCGCCGGCCCTAAAGAAGCGATCAGCCTGGTGACATCGGGGTCGACCCTGGCGCGGCGCCTGTTGTCGCACCCGTTCCCAGTGATCGTCGCCTGCCCAGGCCATGCAGTGGCCAAGGGTGCGTTTCTGTTGTTGTCGGCCGATTATCGGATTGGTGTCGAGGGGCCCTTCAGCATTGGCTTGAATGAAGTGATGATCGGCATGACCATGCACCATGCCGGGATCGAGTTGGCGCGGGATCGCCTGCGCAAGTCGGCGTTTCAGCGGTCGGTTATCAATGCCGAGATGTTTGACCCACAAGGTGCCTTGAGCGCCGGGTTCCTCGACAAGGTGGTGGCGCCCGAAGCGTTGCAGGCCACCGCCCTGGAAGCGGCGCGTCAGTTGAAGAAGATCAACATGAATGCCCACAAGCACACCAAGCTGAAAGTGCGCCAGGCACTGTTGGAGGCGCTGGATAGCGCGATCTCCCGGGATCAGGAGCACATGGGTTAAGTCGCCCACAATAGCTGCAGCCAGAGCCCGACTTTGTATCGGGCTTTTTCTTACGCAACATTCAGCATGATCGCCTAACGCTCTAAACAGGCGCTATCAACGAATGTTGAAACATGCGCTCAAACATCGCCCATCTCCTACGTCTATAGGGGCAATTGCCGAAAACAGTGCACATCCGTACACTGCGCCACCTTTTGTCCCGATGGGCCGTGTTGATGCTTTATTTGTTACGCATGTTATTGATGGGCCTGAATTTTATTGTCGCCGGCGTGCTCGGCGTATTACTGGGGATTTGCCGGCCGTTCAATCCGGACAATAGCCGCCTGTGCGCTCGACTGTATGCGTTGCCGGCGATGTGGATCTTGCGCCTGCGGGTCCAGGCTCAGGTCGATTCATTGCACCATAAACCCAATAGCTGCGTGATCATTGCCAATCACCAGTCCAACTATGACCTGTTCGTCTTCGGCACCGTGGTGCCCTATCGCACGGTGTGTATCGGCAAGAAGAGCCTGAAGTGGGTGCCGCTGTTCGGGCAGTTGTTCTGGCTGGCTGGCAATGTGCTGATTGACCGGGGCAATGCCCAGAAGGCACGGCGCTCAATGCTCACCACCACGCATACCTTGCAACATGAGGACACGTCGATCTGGGTGTTCCCGGAAGGCACGCGCAACCTGGGCGAAACCTTGCTGGAGTTCAAGAAAGGCGCATTTCAGATGGCGATTGCCGCCGGCGTGCCGATTGTGCCGGTGTGTGTCAGCACCTATGTGAAGCATATGAAGCTCAATCGCTGGAACAGTGGCGAGGTTCTGATTCGTTCGTTGCCGGCGATTCCTACAACAGGATTGACCCTGGATGATATGCCTCAGTTGATGCTGACCTGCAGGGCGCAGATGCTCGACTGCATTGAGGCAATGGATAAAGAGCTGCAAGCCGTATCCTGTAGGAGCGAGCTTGCTCGCGAGGGTCGTTCACGATAACTCGAGAAGCCTGACATCCTGCGTCGATCTTTCGTCCTTCGCGAGCAAGCTCGCTCCTACAAGGGCTCCGTTCGGCTAAGCTGCCCAGCAACTGTCATCCAAAGAAGAAGCGATCAGCACCATGGGTAGAGTTGTTGCGGCCGCCGTCTATAGCGCCGGAAAGAAAGTCACCGATATTACCCTCGACGAGGGCGCCGCCTGGGCTGCCAAGCCTGGCCACTTTGTCTGGATCGGCCTGGAGGAGCCCAACGCCCTGGAGTTGGCGAATCTGCAACGCCAGTTCAACCTGCATGAACTGGCCATCGAGGACGCCCTGGAAAAGCATAGCCGGCCAAAACTCGAAACCTTCGGCGATGCATTGTTTATCGTGACTTACTCGCCAGTGCGCGACAACGGCAAGCTGGAGTTTATCGAAACCCATATCTTCGCCGGCAATGGCTACATCATCACCGCCCGCAACGGTCACTCAGCTTCTTACGGTTATGTACGCCAACGCTGTGAGGCACGGCCACTGTTGCTGGAGCATGGGGAAGATTTCGTACTCTATGCACTGCTGGATTTCGTCACCGAGAACTACCAGCCGGTGAGCGAGGCGATTCATGCCGAGATTGATGAGTTGGAGCGCAACGTGCTGTGCAGCTCCCTGAATGAACGAGACATCCAGAACCTCCACGGCCTACGTCGCGACGTGCTGCGTATGCGTCGTTATGTAGCGCCAATGGTGGAGATCAGCGAAGAACTGCAGAAGCTGAGTTTCCCGTTTATCGACAAAAATATGCGCCCGTACTTTCGCGATGTGCAGATTCACGTCACGCGCCAGATGGAGGACTTGGCAACCTTGCGAGACATCGCCAGCCAGACCATAGAGATCGGCGTGCTCCTGGAAGCCTCGCGCCAGAGCGTAGTGCAGCGCAAGTTTGCCGCCTGGGCGGCGATTCTTGCATTTCCTACTGCAGTGGCCGGGATCTACGGGATGAACTTCGAGAACATGCCGGAGCTGCAATGGCACTACGGCTATTTTGGCGTGCTGGGGTTTATCGCAGTGGGATGCAGCAGTTTGTGGGTCAGCTTCAAGCGTTCGGGATGGTTGTAACCCCACCCCTGACAGCTTATGGATCAGGAGACCTGCGGTTTATGCGTCACAAAACGCATCATCCATTCCGCCACGGTCACGCCGTGGTGGTCATGTGCAAGGCTGGCCACGCCACTCTCGTAAACCTTTTCGCCAATGTTGGTCTGAAGAATCTCCAGCAGTTCCCGGGAATAGTCGTGAATGAATTCCGGGTGGCCCTGGAAGCACAGCACTTGATCGTTGATATGGTAGGCCGCGAACGGGCAGAAATCGCTGGAAGCAATGACGGTGGCATTTTCCGGCAGAACTGTGACCTGATCCTGATGGCTGATCAGCAGCGTCAGTTCTTCCACCACCGGGCTCATCCAGGGCGCCTTGGCGGCAAGTTTGTAGTTGTGGGTGCCCATGCCCCAGCCCTGGCTCGCTCGCTCACTCTTGCCGCCTAACAGCAGCGCCAATAGTTGATGGCCGAAACAGATACCCAGCAATTTGTCGCCACGCTCATAGCGGTTCAACAGGTAGGTCCTGAGCGTCTGAATCCAGGGGTCGGTGCCGAAGGAATCGGCCTTGCTGCCAGTCACCAGGTAGGCGTCAAACACTTCGTCATCCGATGGGTATTCACCCTGCACCACGTTATAAACAACAAATTCGGCGGCGATCGGTTGTTTGGAAAACAGACGCTTGAACATCTGCCCATAACCTTGATATTGATCGATCAGGCCTGGACGCAGGATATCGGTTTCCAGAATGCAGACGCGTAGCGACATAAAAAATACCTGACACGGTGATGGGAATAATGCACACCCGGAAGCCTGCCTCGAAATACCCCGGCAAAGCAAGCCCCTCGTGCGTCAAAGCCGTCAGAACAGCGTGCCCTGCGCGGCTTTTTCCAATAGCAAAGCCGGGGGGGAGAACCGTTCACCGTATTGCTCGGTCAGGTAATGGGCGCGGGCGATAAAGTCGTTCAAGCCGTATTGATTGATAAATTGCAGCGCCCCACCACTCCAGGCCGCAAAGCCAATGCCGAAGACCGACCCGATGTTGGCGTCGGCGGTGGACACCAGCACGCCTTCTTCCACGCAGCGCACGGTTTCAATAGCCTGGATAAACAACAGTCGATCGCGCACATCCTGTGACGAGATTTGCCGCCCCGCCTTTTCAAAACGGGTTTTCAGCTCCGGCCACAAGTGTTTCTGCCCGCCGGCCGGATAATCGTAGAAACCGCCGCCGGCCGCCTTGCCCAGCCGTTTGTACTCGTTGAGCAACACGTCGATCACCGCAAACGCCGGGTGCCCTGGCAAGGGTTTGCCCTCGGCCTGCAGATCCTTGGCTGCCTGCTGACGGATATGGTTCATCAGGCCAAGAGACACTTCATCGGAAACCGCCAACGGGCCAACGGGCATACCGGCCTTGCGCGCTTCGGTCTCGATCATCGGCGCTGCAACACCTTCACCGAGCATGGCGATGCCTTCATGGGTAAACGTGCCGAACACCCGCGAGGTGAAAAAGCCGCGACTGTCATTGACGACGATTGGGGTTTTCTTGATTTGCAGGACGAAATCAAAGCCTCGGGCCAGGGTTTCGTCGCTGGTTTGGACGCCCTTGATGATTTCCACCAGAGGCATTTTTTCCACCGGGCTGAAGAAGTGCAGGCCGATGAATTTACGCGGCTCAGGCACCGCATTGGCCAGGCCGCTGATAGGCAAGGTTGAGGTATTGGAGGCGATCACTGCGTCAGCGCCCACGACACTTTGCGCGGCGGCCGAGACCCTGGCCTTGAGCTCGCGGTCTTCAAACACGGCTTCAATGATCAGGTCACAGCCGGCCAGGTCGGCATCGGACTCGGTAGGATGAATCCGCGCCAAGGTGCTTTCACGCAGCTCGCTGGACAATTGTCCACGGCTGACCTTCTTGTCCAGCAGCGCCGCCGAGTGCGCCTTACCTTTCTGCGCTGCCGCCAGAGTGATGTCTTTGAGCACCACCTCGATCCCGGCCGATGCGCTGGCGTAGGCAATGCCCGCACCCATCATGCCAGCACCGAGCACGCCGACCTTGCGTGTTATGTAGGGCACAAAACCTTGCGGTCGTGAGCGGCCAGCATTGATTTCATTGAGTTGGAACCAGAAAGTACCAATCATGTTTTTGGCCACCTGCCCGGTGACCAGTTCGGTGAAGTAGCGGGTTTCGATCAGGTGGGCGGTGTCGAAATCCACCTGGGCGCCTTCCACGGCAGCGCAGAGGATTTTTTCCGGGGCAGGGAAACAGCCGTTGGTTTTGCTGCGCAGGATCGAGGGAGCAATAGCGAGCATCTGTGCGACTTTCGGGTTTGATGGCGTACCGCCGGGGATTTGATAAGCGCTGCTATCCCAGCGTTGTTTCGCTTCTGGATTGGCAAGGATCCAGGCTTTGGACTTGGCCAGCAGCTCATCACGATCCGCCGCCAGCTCATCGATCAACCCGGCCTGCAACGCCTGTTGCGCAGTGACCTTTTTCCCTTCCAGCAAGTAGGGCAAGGCCTTTTCCAGGCCGAGCATGCGCACCATCCGTACTACCCCGCCACTGCCCGGCAACAGGCCGAGGGTGACCTCTGGCAAGCCGACCTGCACTGATTTATGGTCCAGGGCAACCCGGTGCTGGCAAGCCAGGCAAATCTCCCAGCCACCGCCCAGGGCCGCACCGTTGATCGCGGCCACAACGGGTTTACCGAGGGTTTCCAGGGTACGCAACTGCGCCTTCAGAACCAGGACACTCTCGTAGAACGCCTTGGCCTGGAGCCTGTCGACCTTGATCAATTCATTGAGGTCGCCACCGGCAAAGAAGGTTTTCTTCGCCGAGGTGATGATCACCCCGGCGATCGACGCCTTCTGCGCTTCCAGGCGGGCAACAGTGGCGGCCATCGCCTCGCGGTAAACCGCATTCATGGTGTTGGCGCTCTGGCCGGGCATGTCGATGGTCAATACCACAATCTGGTCCTGGCCTTTTTCGTAACGAATCGCATCGGTCATGACAAATTCCTTGAGCTCAGAGGCGTTCGATAATGGTGGCGATACCCATGCCACCGCCGACACACAGGGTGGCCAGGCCATAGCGCTGCTGGCGCGCCTCCAGCTCGTCGAGCAGGGTGCCGAGGATTGCGCACCCTGTCGCGCCCAAGGGATGGCCCATTGCGATGGAGCCACCGTTGACGTTGACCCGGGCAGCATCGATACCCATGTCCTTGATGAACTTGAGCACCACCGAGGCAAAGGCTTCATTAACCTCGAACAGATCGATGTCTTCTACCCGCAGGCCCGCCTTGGCCAAGGCTTTGCGGGTGGCTGGCGCCGGGCCGGTGAGCATGATGGTGGGGTCGGTGCTGGTGACTGCCGTGGCGACGATCCGGGCCCGTGGTTGCAAGCCAAGCTCACGGCCACGGGTTTCGGAACCGATCAACATCAGGGCGGCGCCATCGACGATTCCGGAGCTGTTGCCCGGCGTATGCACATGGTTGATACGCTCGACATGGCTGTAGACCCTCAACGCGGTGGCGTCGAAACCCATCTGCCCCATCATTTCGAAACTGGGCTTGAGTTTACCGAGGCCTTCGAGGGTAGAGTCGCCGCGAATGAACTCGTCCTGATCCAGCAGGACAATGCCATTCTGGTCCCGCACCGCGACCAACGACTTGTTGAAGGAACCGTCTGAGCGAGCTCTTGCCGCGTTCTGTTGGGAGCGCAAGGCAAAGGTATCGACGTCCTGGCGGGTAAAACCTTCCAGCGTGGCAATCAGGTCAGCGCCGATTCCTTGAGGTGTGAAATGGCTGTGCATATTGGTTTGCGGATCCAGCACCCAGGCGCCACCGTCGCTACCCATGGGTACCCGGGACATGGATTCGACGCCGCCGACCACCACCAGGTCTTCGAACCCTGAGCGCACCTTCATCGCCCCCAGGTTGACCGCCTCCAGGCCCGAGGCGCAGAAGCGGTTGATCTGCACGCCAGCGACGCTGACGTCCCAGTCGGCGACCAGTGCGGCGGTCTTGGCGATGTCCGCGCCCTGGTCACCGACCGGAGTCACGCAGCCCAGGACAATGTCATCCACTTGCCGGGTGTCAAGGTCGGTGCGCTGTTGCAATGCCCTCAGCAAACCCGCCACCAGGTTCACCGGTTTGACGCTGTACAAGGCGCCATCAGCCCTGCCTTTGCCCCTGGGCGTGCGTATCGCGTCAAAGATCATAGCTTGGGTCATGACATCCTCGATCCACTGTGCAATGCAGCTCTCAAGGGGGAGAGCCGAGCGTGTTCTTACCTTAAGCGCCGCGGCGCTGGATTCAATGACCGAAGCGCTCATTGGTCTTGACGGTCACGCTCAGACGAACGGTAGAAGGCTACTGGAAATCGCTGATTAATCGTTTTAGCTGTCTAGCCTTGGGTCTGCCGCCGAGATGGCGTTAGGCCTCATACGTTTTTTAAATGTTTTTAATCTAACTTGATATGAAATGGATCTAAGCCACGAACAACAAGGGCTCTAAGGTTGAATCTGTAGGAAGCTTATTAAGTTGCTGCCGGGTTTTGCTGGAGCAACTGTAAGAAAAGAGTCATGTAGCACGCTCATAGTGAAATGCAACGGCACGCATTTGACGCTCAGGAATAACAACAAATAGGCGGTTTGCCATGTTTAAACACTCGAAAGTACGCCAGGCGGGACTTATTCTCTTCGCCACCACCCTGCTCCTTATTGTGCCCAACCTGACCAAGGTCATTGGGTGACTGATCACGCTCTTGCAGACGGCGCCCATGCAGCGCCTGGATTGCAGCCTTTGGCAGCTCCTACCGGGAAATTGCGTACAGCCGTCCCGTCATAGGGGCTGCCTTTTTGCGTGCCGGTTTTGGTTGATTTGCGCTATCGTCAGCCATGTTTCGACCTTTGAAGTTAAGGCCGACGCTTCCAAAGATGAGTCAACTTTTGAAATATATCCTCGCTTTCCTGATTCTGCTGCTGACCTTGCCAGCCTCTGCTGCGCAATTGAGCATCGAGTTGGATCACGCCAGCAAGACCTGGCAAACCGCTGACCTGCTCAAACACCCGGGTATACAAACGTTGCAGGTCGTTGATGACGTTTCCTACAAACGCAACATGACTTATCGCGCGGTTCCATTAGCGGTGTTGCTGCCGGGCATCACCTCGCAAAATCATCTCCAGGCTGTGGCGCTCGACGGTTTTGCCGCAGAACTGGCGGCTGCTCCATTGCTGGAAAAGAACGGTGCCCAGGCCTGGCTGGCGGTGGAGGATCCGGCCCACCCCTGGCCGAACCTGGCAGATGGCAAACCCAGTGCCGGGCCGTTTTACCTGGTCTGGACCTCCCCGCAAGCGGGCCATATCAGCCCAGAGCAATGGCCGTTCCAGATTCGGGCCATCAAACAGTTGAAGACCGTGGCCGAGCGCTTCCCCGCGTTGTTGCCGGACCCGAAACTGGCAACCGAGGACCCGATCAACCAGGGGTTTGCACTGTTCCAGAAGAACTGCATGGCATGTCATCGCTTGAACGGCGCGGGCGACGCACAAGTGGGCCCGGACTTGAATATCCCCTATAGCCCCACCGAATATTTCAGCGGCGATTTCCTCAAGCGCTACATCCGTGATCCCCAAAGCCTGCGGCATTGGCCCCAAGCGAAGATGCCGGCGTTTGCCGCCAGTGTGTTACCCGACGCGGACCTCGAATTGTTGGTGGGGTACTTGAAGCATATGGCAGGGCGCAAGCAGCAACCAGAATGATGAGTCATGCCCCTAAGCGCATGCCATACGCCGCCACTGTGTGGGAGGTATGGCGGATTTTGCCCCGCGTTTCATTGCAACGAAGGTTTTGACTATCAATGACATAGCCAAAGTCGATTTCATTGCCGGGTAAACCCTGAGGATAATCACCCCACTCGCTGAACAGGAAATTTCCTACAGCCTCACCTGATGTACACCGATACCTTGGTACCGCATGTACCGATCGGTTCCCCTCTCTCCGATCTTCCCTTTTGCCACCCTCCCGGGTGGCATTTTTTATGCGTGATGTTTTCCAGGAACGCCTGAGGCTTTTGCGGCAGAACAAACAAAATCGGCCGACCCCAAGGTCAGCCGATACGTTGTGGTGTTCATTACGCTACATGGGCAACCCACGCACCTCCTGCTTCACGCCCCATCCCTCAATGATCCCGCCCAGAGGCTCGACCACCGCCTCAAAGTCTTGCTCAAAGTCTCCTATGCCGTCGTAGGTGGCGAACATTACTTTGCTCAGTTCCAGGTACCAGGCGCCGTCGTCCCGCACGCTCACCTGGGCATTGAGGGACTCTCCACGAAATCGACCCGCAGCCCTGCGCGCCCGTTCCTCATCCGGGAAAATGGCGTAGAACTCGATAGGATGGAAACGTGAGAAGTCAAAACCGCCCTCTTTCATGCGGCGTAACACGTTGGTGCTGATGTCTTCTTGATAGGCTGTGCTCATGAAACGTCCTCCTAAAACCGATGGATAGACTTTCCGTGCTTCCCAACCCCCGTGCTCGAATGGCGCGGGTGAAACGGCAATGGCATCACCGCTGGAAAACAAGCATGTAGCTGACAAGACCAGACCTTAGCGATTCATTCGCTGATCTCCCTTGCAGAGTAGCGCGAAGCTATCACCTCCACCAGAGGCGCTTGAATGGCATACAGGGAATGTTCAGGCGACGGGGGTAATGCTGAGGATCTGAATGCTGTTCTGGGTTTTCAGGCTTTTGACCGTCGGCTCGGCAATACGGCCTTCAAGGTCATTGAGGTTCAGTTCAGCGGCCACCGGCAGCAACTTGGCACGAATCATCTGCGCGGCGTCTTCAAGGCTGGGTTTTTGTTCGCAGGTAAACTGCTCCACGGACTGGACGCCGTGGTCATCAACAAACAAAACTTTCCACGTTTGCATCAGTGCCTCCTCGATAAACCCATGAATGGGCTTACAGATATCTGGACCGTGAGGCACTGACAATCGTTCAAACCGTGGCCGCTGCCGAGGCACGGGGCCACAGCCTACGGCTACTCGGCGCGCGCCTTGAGGGCCTTCAAGGTGTTGAACGGGGCATCCACCACGAACTTGTTCGCCAACCAGGACGGCACGCTACCGCCTGGCTCGGTGTGAACCTGATAGGTCACTTCGGTCTGGTCGGCACCTTTGGGTACCAACTTCCAGAACCCTTCGACCTGGGCCACACGCACATAACCTTTCTCTTCCGGCAAATAGGTAGGCACTTCCAACAACTTGCGGGTCAGGCTGCCGTCTGCCTCCTTGATCGTGGTGATTTCCAGGATCGAGTCACGATCCGTCACCGGGAACGGCGCGTTGAACTGGGTGTAAGTCCAACTCTTGTCCCCCTCATGCTTGAGCAGCTTCTGGGACTTGCATTCGTGAATCCACTGACACGCGCCTGCTACATCGTCCTGCAAGGCCTGAACCTTGGCCAACGGGGCCTTGATGACGGTGACGCCGCGATAAGCCTTGTATTTCGAACCGGCTACTTCACTCAAGGACACCTTGATGCCCTCTTCGTCCTTGGCAACTTGCCAGTCTTCAGCCTGAGCCGAGGCAGCAAATAAAACAGTAAAACCGCACACCACAGTCATTTGTTTCAGCGAACCCATTGTTTTATTCCTTGTTGTTGAAGTTCTGACAGTAAAGCCCACTAAGCCGCCGTCATCTGCTCCCACCAGCCGATCAACCTGATCGCTTCTTCCTGGTTGTTGCCACAGACCTCGATATCCGCCTGGAAAGCACTGCAGACCGTCGGACGCTCCGGTTGCCCGAACAGTTGGCACAGTTGTTCGACCGACAGGTGCAGGCAGCGTTCGCCCGCCGGCTTGCCCTGGGGCATACCGGGCAGCGGTGAACTGATGGAGGGGGCAATGCAGCAAGCGCCACAGCCTTCACGGCATTTCATGACGAGTAAATCCTCGACAACTAAGTGTTGATGGCCAGGCTAGCGTACGCCCTTAAACATCTGTTTTAAATTGGCCTAATAGGGGTTTTTCGCACAAAACCAAAATGACTGACCAGTCTGCGACAGAAGGTCGGCCATCCACGTCACGTTTGCTGAGCGGGTTTACTGCTTGAACTCGAAATCCAGTGCCGCACCTTCTACATCGCGCCGCTCTTCGTTACGCAGTTGCAGATTCATCTGATTGTTCAGCAGACGCCCGTTGATCTGGAAAGCGCTGTTACCAGAAGGCTCTGCGAACAACGGTGGCAATAGTAGCTCGTTCTTGGGCTGAGGCAGGGTGCCAAGAGGCTGCAAGTGCCTGACCATATCCGAGGGCAGGCTCAAGTCCAGTTGCGCTGGAGGCAGTTTGGTTCGAGATACTTCACGGGCAGATTTGGATTTGCTGGCGATGGGTGCGCGCTTTTTCGTCGGGGCCGCTTTCTTGGTAACCGAGGCTTTTTTGACGGGGGCTGCTTTTTTGGCGGAGGTTGCCTTTTTTGCTGGCAAGGCCTTGGGGTTGGCGCTGACAGCCGCTGCGGGCTCACTGGCGGGAGCCGCCAGCACTGCACTGGTGTTACACAGGCTTAGCAGGCAAATCACCAATGCGGCGGATAAAGTAGATGTCATATCGCCAACGGCATTAACGGCAGAGGGCCATATGCTCGCTTGTTGAGCGCGGCATGACAAGCGCGGTGATTAACCTACAACCCTGTGTGTCCCCTTTCCACCCCTCAAAAACCTGCCGCCGTTTCCTGGCACAACTGGCTTGCCAGCATCCCCAGCGTCATCAATGCCCGCTCGGCTTCGCGATTCCATGGGGTACCGCAGTTGAGTCGAATACAGTGATTGAACTGTTCTGTATTGCTGAAGATCAGCCCTGGCGCAATGCTGATGCCCTGCTGCAGCGCACGGACATGCAGTTCCTGGGTATTGACCCGCCCAGGCAGACTGACCCACAAGATGAAGCCGCCGGTCGGCCGGGTCATCTGCGTGCCCTCGGGGAAGTACTGCTGCACCGCCAACTGGAAAGCGCTGAGGTTCTTGCGGTATTCCTGACGGATATAGCGCAGATGCCGGTCGTAACCACCATTCTCCAAATAAGCCGCAACGCCCATTTGCGTGACGCTGCACGCGGAATGCGTACTGAACATTTGCAGGCGTTGGATTTCTTGCTGGTACTTGCCGGCGATCATCCAGCCGATGCGCACACCGGGGGACAAGGTCTTGGAAAAACTCGAGCAATAGATCACCCGATCCAGGCGGTCATAGGCTTTCAGGGCCTTGGTGCGGCCCAGTTCGAACATCAGTTCGCCGTAGATATCGTCTTCGACAACCTGGATATCGAAGTCCGAGGCCAGGCGCAGCAATTGCTTTTGTCGCTCTTCGGGCATGGTCCCGCCCAGCGGGTTGCTCAAGCGTGTGGTCAGCACCAACGCCTTGATCGACCATTGGTTGGCGGCCAATTGCAGGGCTTCCAGGCTCATGCCGGTGGCGGGGTCGCTGGGGATCTCGATGACCTTGAGGCCCAGTAAATCCGCCAATTGCAGCAAGCCGTAATAAGTCGGCGACTCCGCCGCGATCAAGTCTCCGGGCCGCGTCAGCACCCGTAAAGACATCTGCAATGCGTCAACGCAGCCGTGGGTGATTACCACCTCGCTGGGATCGACCACCACCCCGGCATCACGCATGCGGATCGCCACCTGACGGCGCAACGGCTCAAAACCTGGGCTGAACATGTAGCTGAAGGCCCGTGGGCTCTGGAAGCGCGTGACCTTGGCCAGTTGCTGGTGTAACGCCCGTACTGGCAGGTAATCGACGCTGGGCACCGCAGCGCCCAGCGGGAACACGCCTTCACGACGCGACTCCACCAACACTTGTTGAATGATGCTGCTGCGGGTGACCAGCCCTGGACGCTCGACCCGGGCGATGTCCGGCGTGGGCGCGGTCAGGGCCGGAGTCTGGTGCACGTAGTACCCCGATTGTGGGCGTGCGCGAATCAAACCCTGGTCTTCCAGGTTGGCGTAGGCCTGCAACACGGTGGCGTGACTGACGTTGAGCTGGGAGCTCATCTTGCGCACCGACGGCACGCGCTCGCCCGGTTGATAGACGCCACGTCGGATATCCTCAGCCAGTTGCTGGGCGATACGTTGATAGAGCAAAAGATTGGTCATGGCGCAGCACTCGATTTCACGGGTATTTTATTTTTGTGTGAAACATACCGGCACAGTTTAGAAGTGTACGGGGACAGTTGCCACAATAGTCGAGCACAGGCGGCAGTGATAGAAAAAACTGTAAGGGCTGTGAACTGAATCTCTCGCCATAAAAAACCCGATCAGCGATCGGGTCTAGATTCTGCGCACCTACAATTGATCTTCACCCCCGAGCAGCGCCCAACTGACCCTTTTCGTCGGAGAACACAATCTCAACCCGACGATTCTGCGCCCGCCCGCGCTCGGAAGCATTCACCTCAACAGGGTATTGGTCACCATAACCCTCCACCTGGATGCGCTTTTCATCGATCCCCAAATCCACCAATACATCCGCCACGGCTTGAGCACGATCCCGGGACAATTTGATGTTTTCCTGCTCGCCGCCGGTATTGTCGGTGTAGCCCTCAATGCGCACCACGCGCTTGGGATTCAATTGCAGGAACTGGACGATTTTCAACACAGTACGGTTGGCCGAGCGCTTGAGCTCCGCTTCGCCGGTGTCGAACAGCATGTCCCCCAGGGTCATCACCAAGCCACGGTCAGTCTGGGTGGTTGCCAGGCTGATGATCTGTTCCTCAAGCCACTTGCCTTGTTGCTGTACGCTCAACAGCTTGGCCTCACGCAGGGCCAGTTGCAGCCGCTGGCGTTCCAGCTCGAGTTTGGCGCCGCGTTCTTCATTAAGCACCTGCTCGGTATGTTCCCGGGCAATCGCACTGTAGCGCTGGCTCAGGTAGGCGTAATGCGCTACGTCGGAACCACTGCCCCAATAGCTGGAAAAACGGTCGGCACGGGCCAGGGACTCCCCGGCACGAATCACATCCTTGGGCGCGATTCGCAGTACGTTGGAGTCTTCCTTGACCTTCTGGAAGTCACTGCTGGCCTGTTGCAAGGCAACATCACTGTCAGGGTGGCTGGCGCAGCCACCCATCGCCGCGCTGCCCACCAGCAACACACAGCTCAACCCACGAATCATCAGCCTCATTGGGCCTCTCCCAGCTGTTTGCGCAGGCGGGTGATACGGGTGTTGAGCACGCTCAATTGCTCCTCGCTCTTGTGGGTCAAAACCCGGGCCTCCGCCAAGCGAGCGTCCAGTTCGGCTTGCTCGGCCCGCCTACGGGCATGTTTGTAGGACTCATCAGCCATATCCGCCGTTGCCCGGGCGAATTTGCCCTCGGCCAGTTTCAACTCTGGGGAGACATCGGCGACGGCCCCCACTGCTGTGGCTTGTTCCAGGGCTTGCCGGGTCAGGCGCATTTGTTCATTCGGCGCAGGATCGGCTGCACATCCCGCCAAAGCGACAACGGCGAGGGCCGCGAAAAGAGGTCGAATAGTCACTAAAAATCCCTACTTTATTGGAGTACCGGCGGGTTGCTGCAATTGCACCTTCCAGCGCTCCAGATTGCGCTGCAGCGCGTCTTGCACCAGACCGGAGGCGGGCAATTCTGTCATCTTTTTGGCGAGCTGTCCGCGCAACCACGGATCGTTGCAAGCCGAGTTGTGGGAAATAGCCAGGAACAGGCCTGGCCGATCGATGGGCACTTCACCCGCGATGAGGTCGTTGCTCATACCCAATGTCTGGGCCATGGCCATACCGGAATAACGTCCCGCAAGTACGTACTCCACTTCGCCGAGCAGCAACTTCTGAAACGCCGGAGTCAAGGTTGGCGTACGCTGCAAGTCCAGTTGCTGGCCGGCGAAGGTTTCAAAATCACGGCTCAAACGTGTCCTTTCCGACACCGCACCCTTGTGGCCCAGCAGATCGGCTGCCTCGTTGTAGACCAACACCGAATCCTTGCGCGTCCACACCAGGTAATCGGTATGGGCCAAGGCCGGATGAATGTAGTCCAAGGTTTCCAGCTCGTGAATGGTTAGCGGCGCATCGGCAAGGATGTCCATGCGCCCGCTGCGCACTTCGTCCAAAGCGAGGGAGCGCTTGCCGCCATACAACAAGTCGATTTTCAAACCCAGGTCCTTGCCCACTTGCTGCAGCAGGTCAGCACTGGCACCGATCAGGTGGGTAGGGTCTTGGGGATCACGCCACAGGTAGGGTGGTGCGTCCGGGCTGCCGGTGACCACCAGGCGCTCACATTTGCCGGCGGCCAGGGACAGGGCCGGCAACAGCGACAGGCCCAACAAGACACTCCAACTACGCAGTTCCATGGCTCGGTTCTCCATTCAAATATGTGTAGGTGCTCGCGCCTACAGGAGGATCATTGATTCGCAGGCAAAAAAAAGCCCGGTCAACAGACCGGGCTCTTTATAAGTGAAGCGACTGGATTAGACCAGCTTCGAAAGCTCTGGTACGGCCTCGAACAAGTCCGCCACCAGGCCGTAATCAGCCACCTGGAAGATCGGTGCTTCTTCGTCCTTGTTGATCGCAACG
>NZ_WLYI01000018.1 GCF_009707515.1 Pseudomonas karstica
AGGAACCGTCGACCACTGATCACTTGTAGCCGCTGGCGCAGCCTGCGATCGGCTGCGCAGCAGTCGTTTGGGTCTTGAGATTGCTGAAGGTCCTGCGGCCCTTATCGCAGCCTCGTGCCTCGACAGCGGCTACAAGGACCGTCGATCAGCGATCACCTGTAGCCGCTGGCGCAGCCTGCGATCGGCTGCGTAGCAGTCGTTTGGGCCTTGAGATTGCTGAAGGTCCTGCGGCCCTTATCGCAGCCTCGTACCTCGACAGCGGCTACAAGGAACCGTCGATCACCGATTTCCTGTAGCCGCTGGCGCAGCCTGCGATCGGCTGCGTAGCAGTCGTTTGGGTCTTGAGATCGCTGAAGGTCCTGCGGCCCTTATCGCAGCCTCGTGCCTCGACAGCGGCTACAGGGACCGTCGACCACTGATCACTTGTAGCCGCTGGCGCAGCCTGCGATCGGCTGCGCAGCAGTCGTTTGGGTCTTGAGATCGCCGAAGGTCCTTCGGCCCTTATCGCAGCCTCGTACCTCGACAGCGGCTACAAGGGACTGTCGATCACCGATTTCCTGTAGCCGCTGGCGCAGCCTGCGATCGGCTGCGTAGCAGTCGCCTGGGACCTTGAAATCGCTGAAGGTCCTTCGGACCTTATCGTACGGTTCAGGCGGTGACAGCAGCAGCCGGTACCTGCACCGCCACCAACCCTTCCTTCATCCGCTCGGCATCCTTCACAAAACACCGCGACGCCTGGAACAGAAACAGCATGGTCAAGAACAGTGCCACCGGAATCAGGAACATAGCGTCATGCAGCCCCACAGCTTTAAAAGCCTCGCTCATCTGTTCGGCACCGGCAGCATACATCGCAGAATGAGCGAAATGATCAGACAACCCGCCCACCACCACCGGCCCCAGCCCGCCCCCCAACAAATACAGCCCGGCAAAAAACAGGGCCATGGCCGTAGCCCGCAAGCGTGGCTCCACCACATCCTGGATCGCGGTGTAGACGCAGGTATAAAAATTGTAGGCAAACAACCAGCCAACACTGAATAGCGCGACAAACACCCCAATCTCGACCCGACCGGCATACAGCGCCCAGGCGGTGGTAACAGTGGAAATGATCAGACTGAAGGCCGCGAACAACAGCCGGCCATTGGCGATTCGTTGATGGATCTTGTCGGCAATCCAGCCCCCCAGAGTCAGGCCTACCAGGCCCGTGACCCCGACAATTACCCCGGTTGCCACGGCCGCATCCTGCAACGGCATCAGAAAATAGCGCTGCAACATCGGCACCAGGAACGAGTTACACGCATAGGTCGCAAAGTTGAAGCACAGGCCGGCCAATACCAGCCAAAGAAAGGTGGGAACCGCCAGCACCCGGCGAATCGGTCGGTCCACCCGCTCCTGGGACACTTGTACGGCTTCCGCTGCGCCGCGCTTGGGCTCCTTGATAAAAAACATGAACACCGCGAGGATCAACCCTGGCACCGCGGCGATAAAGAACGGTGCCCGCCAGCTGTCGAACGCCTTGACCATCGCACCAATGGTAAAGAACGCCAGCAACAGGCCCAAGGGCAGGCCCAGCATAAAAATCCCCATGGCCCTGGCTCGACGGTGGGCCGGGAACAGATCGCCAATCAACGAGTTGGCCGCCGGCGCATAGCTGGCTTCACCGATACCGATGCCCATGCGCACCAGCAGGAAAGTCCAGAAGCTGCCGACCATGCCATTGACCGCCGTCAACCCGCTCCAGGCTGCCAGGCCCCAGCCCATCAACTTGCTGCGCGAACCAGTATCGGCCATGCGCCCCAAGGGCAAGCCGGCAATGGCGTAGACGATAGTAAAGGCCGTGCCGATGATGCCCAACTGGAAGTCGCTGAGGTGCCACTCCATACGGATCGGTTCGATGATAATCGCCGGAATGGTGCGATCGAAGAAGTTGAACAGGTTGGCCAGGAACAACAGGAAAAGAATGCGCCAGGCATTCGCCGCTTGGGTCGAGTTCTGCATGGGTCCGTCTCTTTTATTGTTATAGAGCTACGATGCCCGACGCATCCTGCCCGGAACCTGCAATCTAGCCAGCCATGACCTGGTTGTCTGTAATGATTCGTAAAGCTGATAGGGCGTAATTTCACTCATCCAACACAGGGTTTCACGCCATAAAAATACGTACTTGAAATGGGCCGCGGTGAGCTGGCCGATCTATTGATCGTTCCCACGCTTTGCGTGGGAATGCATCTTGTGACGCTCTACGTCACACCTTTAAGTGCCAACGTAAAGTCTGGGAACGATCAGCTTAATACCCAGAAACAATTGCACCGGCATTCCGCCACCCGCAAAACTGTTCCCATGACGCTTACGTCACCCTCGGCTGTGATCTTTCTTCACGGCAAGATGCCATCACCGTGAAAGCGGTTACTCCGCTACACACTTATTGCCGGCAAAAGAACGCACCATTATGGCTCCTTGGTTTCGGCGGGCGCCCTTTCCTGGATCAGAATCCACGGGGAAACCACCACCGCCCACAAGCTCGGATCACGCTCCAGCAGGTCCAATGCCCGCGTCGCAGACACTTCGCCAAGGCTCCCGGCGGCCAGCCAGGCAGCGACTTTGCCGCGATTATCCTCGGCCATCCCCTGGGCGGCCTCGATCAAATCCAGGCCGCCGCCGACCCACAATAGGGCGCCCTTGGCAAAGAACGGCTCAAGCTCCTTCCAGGAGATTTCGGCGGTTTCACCGAGCAGCTTGGCATAGAGGGTGCTAGGTTCTTGCGTCATGGGAATTCACCTGAGGAAAAAAATCGGCGTAATCATACCGTCGAGCCCCAGGTAGAAAAACCCAGTTGCAAATGAGGTTCCGATCGAAAGTGCCAGGAAAACCAAGGATTGCCTGAAACACTGGCACAACCGCGCCGCAATTCTGACTTTTTCTTTCATTTAAGCGACATACCCAGCGTTTGTCCCCAAAAGCCAGCTTTTCAATCGACGAACCGGCGCTCTACACTGTACCGGTACAGTTGCCAGGCCGCCTCCGGGGATATCCGAGATATCTGATCCGGTTCAGCAGCTCACAAGGCCGCTAGAACTATAAAAAATACAACAGTAAGAGTGGAGCACTATGAATAAGGCTACTAAGCAGATTTCCAAACTGTTTGCCGCTATGGTCCTGGCCGGGGTTGCCAGCCATTCGTTCGCAGCTGACACCATCAAGATTGGCATCGCCGGCCCTAAAACCGGCCCGGTAACCCAGTACGGCGACATGCAGTTCATGGGTGCCAAACAAGCTATCGAGGACATCAACGCCAAAGGCGGTATTGACGGCAAGATGCTCGAAGCCAAGGAATACGACGACGCTTGCGATCCTAAACAAGCCGTTAACGTCGCCAACAAAGTGGTCAACGACGGCGTCAAGTTCGTAGTCGGTCACCTCTGCTCCAGCTCCACTCAGCCAGCGTCCGATATTTATGAAGACGAAGGCGTCATCATGATTACCCCGGCGGCCACCAGCCCGGAGATCACCTCCCGTGGCTACAAGATGATTTTCCGCACCATCGGCCTGGACAGCGCCCAGGGTCCGGCGGCCGGCAACTACATCGCCGATCACGTCAAGCCGAAGGTCGTAGCCGTATTGCACGACAAGCAGCAATACGGTGAAGGCATCGCCTCCGCCGTGAAGAAAACCCTGGAAGACAAAGGCGTGAAAGTGGCCGTCTTCGAAGGCCTGAACGCAGGTGACAAAGATTTTTCCTCGGTCATCCAAAAGCTCAAACAAGCCAACGTCGACTTTGTCTACTACGGCGGCTACCACCCAGAGCTGGGCCTGATCCTGCGCCAAGCCAAGGAAAAAGGCCTGAACGCCAAGTTCATGGGCCCTGAAGGCGTCGGCAACGACTCCATCTCGCAAATCGCCCAGGGCGCTTCCGAAGGCCTGCTGGTGACCCTGCCGAAATCCTTCGACCAAGACCCGGCTAACAAAGCCATCGTCGACGCTTTCGCAGCCAAGAAGCAGGACCCAAGCGGTCCATTCGTGTTCCCGGCCTACGCTGCCGTTGAAGTGATCGCCGGTGGTATCACTGCCGCGAAAAGCGAAGACACCGATAAAGTGGCCGCTGCCATCCACAAAGGTACCTTCAAGACCCCGACTGGCGAGCTGAGCTTCGACGAGAAGGGCGACCTGAAGGACTTCAAGTTCGTCGTCTACGAATGGCACTTCGGCAAACCAAAAACCGAAGTTTCCCCTCAGTAAGCCAGGCGTTACTGGATAACAAGCCCACTGTGCAAGCAGTGGGCTTTGTTTTACGAGGTTTATGGACCAGGCCCCCGCGATCCGGGAGCTGGTTCACCTGAAAATCTTAAAACCGTCACCAGCGGTTCGCTGGCAAACGCTCGGTGTAAATGTGGTCACAGAACACAGCATCGGGCCGGAACATGACTCCACCAGTGAAATGCGTATCGGGTTTTTAGGAGCGCTGTAATGCCTGAGATCTATCATTTTTTCCAACAGCTGGTTAATGGGCTGACCATTGGCAGCACTTATGCCTTGATAGCCATTGGCTACACAATGGTTTATGGCATCATTGGAATGATTAACTTCGCCCATGGCGAGGTCTACATGATTGGTTCCTATGTGGCCTTCATTGCCCTTGCCGGGCTGGCCATGATGGGTATCCACTCACTGCCGCTGTTGATGACCGCCGCATTCATCGCGTCGATCGTCGTGACCAGTGCCTATGGTTACAGTATCGAACGCGTCGCCTACCGCCCCTTGCGCGGCAGCAACCGTTTGATCCCACTGATTTCCGCCATCGGTATGTCGATTTTCCTGCAGAACACCGTATTGCTGTCCCAGGACTCCAAGGACAAATCCATTCCCAACCTGATCCCGGGAAGCATCTCCTTCGGCCCAGGCGGCGCGGAAGAAGTCCTGATCTCCTATATGCAGATCCTGGTCTTCATCGTCACCCTGGTGGCCATGCTGGGCCTGACCCTGTTCATCTCTCGCTCCCGTCTGGGGCGCGCCTGCCGGGCCTGCGCCGAAGACATCAAGATGGCCAACCTGTTGGGGATCAACACCAACAACATCATCGCCTTGACCTTCGTCATCGGTGCTGCACTGGCGGCCGTCGCGGCCGTGTTGCTGAGCATGCAATATGGCGTGATCAACCCCAACGCCGGTTTCCTGGTGGGCCTGAAGGCCTTTACCGCGGCAGTATTGGGCGGCATCGGCAGTATTCCGGGCGCGATGCTCGGAGGGCTGGTGCTGGGAGTGGCCGAAGCCTTTGGTGCCGATATCTTCGGCGACCAATACAAGGACGTGGTGGCATTCGGTCTTTTGGTTCTGGTGCTGTTGTTCCGGCCGACCGGCATTCTGGGCCGTCCGGAGGTTGAGAAAGTATGAGCAAATATCTTAAACAGGCGCTGTTCAGCGCCTTGCTGGTGTGGGCCGTGGCCTTCCCGGTACTGGGGCTCAAACTGAGCATTGTCGGCATCCACCTTGAAGTGCATGGCACCGGCCCCGTGACCCTGAGCATCATCGCCCTGTGCTCGGTGCTGATGTTCCTGCGCGTGCTGCTCACCCAGCAAGTCGGCGCCCTGTTCAAATCCAACCGTGGCCCGTTGGTATCGCCCAAGGTCAGCCAATTCCTGACCCTGCCGCGCACCCAACGCTACATCATCATCGGCCTGATCGTGGCCGCGCTGATCTGGCCGTTCTTCGGTTCCCGTGGCGCGGTTGACATCGCCACCCTGATCCTGATCTACGTGTTACTGGGCCTGGGCCTGAACATCGTGGTCGGCCTCGCCGGCCTGCTGGACCTGGGGTATGTGGGCTTCTACGCCGTGGGTGCCTACACCTACGCGTTGCTGTCGCATTACCTGGGCTGGAGCTTCTGGATCTGCCTGCCACTGGCAGGCCTGATGGCGGCCACGTTCGGCTTCCTGCTGGGCTTCCCGGTGTTGCGCCTGCGAGGTGACTACTTGGCGATCGTGACCCTGGGCTTCGGTGAAATTATCCGCCTGTTCCTACGTAACCTGACGGACATCACCGGTGGCCCCAACGGTATCAGCAGCATTCCCAAGCCGACCTTCTTTGGGCTGTCGTTCGACCGTACTGCTGCCGAAGGCATGCAGACCTTCCACGAATATTTCGGCCTGCCCTACAGCTCTATCAACAAAGTGATCTTTCTCTATCTGGTTGCGCTACTGCTGGCCCTGGCAGCGCTGTTCGTGATCAACCGCTTGCTGCGCATGCCTATCGGGCGCGCCTGGGAAGCGCTGCGTGAGGATGAAATCGCCTGCCGTGCATTGGGCCTCAATCCGACCGTGATCAAGCTCTCGGCCTTCACTCTCGGCGCTGCGTTCGCCGGTTTTGCCGGCAGCTTCTTTGCGGCGCGCCAAGGCCTGGTGACTCCGGAATCGTTCACTTTCATCGAGTCGGCGATCATCCTCGCCATCGTGGTATTGGGTGGCATGGGTTCGCAGTTGGGTGTGATCCTGGCGGCGATCGTGATGATCCTGCTACCGGAAATGATGCGCGAGTTTAGTGAGTACCGCATGTTGATGTTCGGCGCCATGATGGTGCTGATGATGATCTGGCGCCCTCAAGGCTTGCTGCCCATGCAGCGTCCACACATGGAGCTACGCAAATGAGCCGCGAGATCCTCAAGGTTGAAAACCTGAGCATGCGCTTCGGCGGCTTGCTGGCGGTCAATGGCGTGGCCCTGACCGTGAAAGAAAAACAGGTCGTGGCGCTCATTGGTCCTAACGGCGCCGGCAAGACCACAGTGTTCAACTGCCTGACCGGTTTCTACAAGCCCAGCGGTGGCAACATCCTGCTGGACGGCCAACCGATCCAGGGCCTTGCCGGCCACGATATTGCCCGCAAGGGCGTGGTGCGCACCTTCCAGAACGTGCGGTTGTTCAAAGACATGACTGCGATCGAGAACCTGTTGATCGCCCAGCACCGTCACCTGAACACCAACTTCTTCGCAGGCCTGTTCAAGACGCCGGGGTTCCGTAAAAGCGAGCGCGAGGCCATGGAATATGCCGCGTATTGGCTGGATAAGGTCAACCTGACCGAGTTTGCCAACCGCCCGGCTGGCACTCTGGCTTACGGCCAGCAACGTCGCTTGGAAATCGCCCGCTGCATGATGACCCGCCCACGGATCCTCATGCTCGACGAACCGGCCGCAGGCCTGAATCCCAGGGAAACCGAAGACCTCAAGGCGTTGATCGGTATGCTGCGCGAAGAACACAACGTCACCGTGTTGCTGATCGAGCACGACATGAAACTGGTCATGAGCATTTCCGACCATATCGTGGTGATCAACCAGGGCACGCCACTGGCCGACGGAACGCCGGAACAGATCCGCGATAATCCGGAAGTGATCAAAGCCTATTTGGGGGAAGCGTAAAATGCTGCAATTCGAAAACGTTTCCACTTTCTACGGCAAGATCCAGGCCCTGCACGACGTCAATGTCGAAGTGCGTCAGGGCGAGATCGTCACGCTGATCGGTGCCAACGGTGCGGGCAAGTCCACCTTGCTGATGACCCTGTGCGGTTCACCCCAGGCGCACAGCGGTAGCGTGCGCTACATGGGTGAAGAACTGGTGGGCCAACACTGCTCGCAAATCATGCGCAAGAGTATTGCCGTAGTGCCCGAGGGCCGTCGGGTATTTGCCCGCCTTACCGTGGAGGAGAACCTGGCCATGGGCGGGTTCTTCACGGACAAGGGCGATTACCAGGAACAGATGGATAAGGTGCTGCACCTGTTTCCGCGACTCAAGGAACGCTTCAACCAGCGCGGCGGCACCATGTCCGGCGGCGAACAGCAAATGCTCGCCATTGGCCGGGCACTGATGAGCAAGCCCAAGCTGTTGTTATTGGACGAGCCATCCCTGGGCCTGGCGCCGATCATCATCCAGCAGATCTTCGACATCATCGAGCAACTGCGCAAGGACGGTGTCACTGTGTTCCTGGTGGAACAGAACGCCAACCAAGCGCTGAAAATCGCCGATCGTGCCTACGTGCTGGAAAATGGCCGGGTAGTGATGCAGGGTACTGGTGAACAATTGCTAACCGATCCAAAAGTGCGTGAGGCGTACCTGGGAGGCTGACCCAAAAACTCTGTAGCCGCTGGCGCAGCCTACGATCGGCTGCGTAGCAGTCGTCTGGGCCTTGAGATTGTTGAAGGTCCTACGGCCCTTATCGCAGCCTCGTACCTCGACAGCGGCTACAAAGACCGCGCCGATCTCCTGTAGCCGCTGGCGCAGCCTGCGATCGGCTGCGTAGCAGTCGTTTGGGCCTTGAAACTGTTGAAGGTCCTACGGCCCTTATCGCAGCCTCGTGCCTCGACAGCGGCTACAGAAGCCCGTCGATCACCGATCACCTGTAGCCGCTGGCGTAGCCTACGATCGGCTGCGTAGCAGTCGTTTGGGCCTTGAAATTGTTGAAGGTCCTTCGGCCCTTATCGCAGCCTCGTGCCTCGACAGCGGCTACAGATTTTTCTGGAGAGGTATTCTGATAGGTATTCGAATTATTTTCTGATGCGTGTGTAACGACTCCCCTCCCCCTTTCTCTAGTGGTGTAAGCAAGCACTAACGCTTCCTTACTCAACCTCACTGCTGGAGAAACATCATGACTGCTACCACCCGCTCCCTGTCTGCCGCCACCTTGGTCTTGGCCCTGGGTTCTGCCATGAGCCTGTCCGCACTGACCACCAGCGCCCACGCTGCCGACGACATGCAAAAGTGCTTCGGCATTGCCGAGGCCGGCAAGAACGATTGCGCCGCCGGTGCCGGTACATCCTGCGCAGGCACCTCGAAAACCAAGGATCAGGCCAATGCCTGGAAACTGGTTCCAGCCGGTACCTGCCTCAAGACCCCAAGCTCCACTTCGCCCACGGGTTTCGGCCAGGAAGCAACCTTCAGCGCAAAATCCTGAAACCGCCCTTCGCCTGAGTACTGATGATGACGCTTTCATCCCTGCACTCTGTCGCCAAGGCGTCGGCCTCCCAGACCCAGGCGCCCGGCCTTCCCTGCCGGGCCGGGCTGGGGCTGAAAAACGAGCACTTCAATGAAGTACTCAAGACCCTGCCTGACATCGGCTTCTTTGAAGTCCACGCCGAAAACTACATGGTGGCAGGCGGGCCTTTTCATCACTACCTGAGGTTGATCCGCGAACGATACCCCCTGTCACTGCACGGTGTCGGCCTGTCCATCGGCGGCGAAGATCCGTTGAGCCTCGATCACCTGGCACGCCTTGGCGCACTGATCGAACGTTATCAACCCCACGCCTTTTCCGAACACCTGGCCTGGTCCAGCCACGGCCCGGTGTTTCTCAATGACTTGCTGCCCCTCGCCTATGACCGCGAAACCCTGAATCGGGTGTGCGCGCATATTGATCAGGTGCAAACCGCTCTCAAGCGGCCAATGCTGCTGGAAAATCCCTCGACCTACCTGCAGTTCCAGCATTCCACTCTGGACGAAACGAGCTTCATCAGCGAAATCATCCGCCGTACCGGATGCGGCTTGCTGCTGGACGTCAACAACGCGTACATCTCCTGCATCAACCATCAGCGTGACCCCATGGGTTATATCGATGCCTTGCCACTGCACGCGGTGGGTGAAATTCATTTGGCAGGCTTTGCCGAAGACACTGACAGCCTCAATGATCGCTTACTGATCGACGACCATGGTGCGCCCATCGACAACGCCGTATGGCTCCTATACCAGCGAGTTCTGGAACGGACCGGCCCGATTGCCACGCTGATTGAACGAGACAACCAGGTGCCAGCCTTCAGCGCGCTGCATGCCGAAGCTCGCCGGGCCGACCAACACTTGCTGGAGGCGTGCCCATGAGCCGCCAAACGGTGTTTGCCAATGCTCTGCTGGCACCCGACGAGCACTGCCCCGAAGGCCTGTTCAGCAGCAACGGTGCTGATCCGGCCAGTCGTTTCGCGGTCTATCGCAATAACGTTCACAGTTCGTTGATCAACGCGCTGGCCGCTGGGTATCCAGTGACGATGCAACTGGTGGGCGAAGTGTTTTTCCGGGCCATGGCGGGGCTTTATGTCCAGGCATTCCCACCTGACAGCCCGCTGATCAATGAGTATGGCCGTGATTTCGCCGACTTTATCCAAGGCTTTGCCCCCGCCACCAGCGTACCGTACCTGGCCGATGTAGCACGACTGGAGCGCCTGAGGGTGAAGGCCTATCACGCGGCGGATGCGTTGCCACCGGATCAGTCACTCGCCATCGCCGACCTGCAACAGCAGGGCGAGTTGCGCCTGCGTTTGCATCCGTCCGTCGCAACCCTGAGTTCGGCCTACGCCGTGGTGGCGTTATGGGCGGCACACCAGACAGAAGCCCCCTTGGCTGCTCTTCCTCTCCGGCATGCCCAAAACGCCCTGATTCTGCGCAATGGCCTGCAGGTCAAGGTGTTCGCCATCGACAGCGGCACGGTGGCGTTTATCAAGAGCCTGAACAATGACTGGCCATTAGATATAGCCGTGGCCTACGCCCTCGACTCAACCGCCGAATTTGACCTGCACCAATGCCTGGCCTTGCTGGTCAGCCACGGCGCCATCACTCATTTGCACACAAAACAAAAGGTATCGCCATGAAGCCTGCCCTGCCACGCCTGGTCCAGCAGATCATCTATCTGTTCGAAAAAATCCCCTACAGCCTGATCGCCTTCATCGCACGCTTCTCCATTGCAGCGGTGTTCTGGAAATCCGGTCAAACCAAGGTCGAGGGCTTTGCCGTAGACCTGATCAGTGGCACCTTCCAACCGGGGGTACCACACTTGGCCAGCTCCACCCTGCCGCTATTTCGCAGCGAATATCGCGTGCCGTTGTTATCACCGGAAGTGGCTGCCCATATGGCGGCCTTCGCCGAGCACGTGTTCCCGCTGCTGATTCTGGTGGGCTTCGCCACACGCTTCTCAGCGTTGGCTCTGTTGGGGATGACGCTGACCATTCAGCTATTTATCTACCCGGACGCCTACCCTACCCATGGCACCTGGAGTGCCTTGCTGCTGCTATTGATGGCCAACGGGCCCGGACGCCTGTCGATTGATCAATTGATTGCCCGGCGCTACCGCTAAAGCCGATCCAATGCTTCGCCGCTACGCTTGAACCAATGCACCAGATAATCCGACAGTACTTGGGTACGGCGGGGCAGGCCACCCTGATAGGGGTGGACCAAGTACATCGGCATGCTGCGGGTCTGATAGTCGCGCAGGAGCCAGCGCAAACTGCCGTCAGCCAACGCCGTCTGCAACACGTAGGACGGCAGCCGCGCGATACCGGCACCGGCCAGGGCGGCTTTTTTCAACAAAGTGTAGTGATTGGACGCGAAGATTCCGGAAACACGCACCCGCAGCAGGTCATGTTGTTGGTGATACAACCACTCTTCGCGGCCGCTGTAATGGCTGTTGAGCAAGCAATTGTGTGCCGCCAGTTCAGCAGGCGTCAGGGGTTCACCGTATTGCTCCAGATAGGCGGGGCTCGCGCAGGTCATTTCGTGCCAGGCCAGCAATGGCTTGGCCACCAACCGCTCATCGTTAGCCACCTCCGAACGCACCGCCAGGTCGAAGCCGTCTCGAGCCAGATCGCGATAGCTGTTGTTGAGCTCCAACTCGATCTGCACCTGTGGGTACTGCCGGGAAAACTCCAGCAGTAACCCATCGAAGAAGGTTTCTCCCAAGGACACCGGAACCGTCATACGCACCGGACCGGCCAAGTCATCCTTGAGCCTGGCCAGTGCCTGACGCGCCCGCTCGACCTGCACCACCAACGCCTGGGCCTGAGGCAACAGCGCTGCGCCAGCAGCCGTCAGGCTCAGGCGGCGGGTGGTCCGGTGCAGCAACACCACTGCGAACCGACTCTCCAACTGGCTGATGCGCTTGGACAGTTGCCCCTTGCTGCACCCGAGTTGCTGGGCCGCCACGGTAAAACTGCCGGCTTCGATCAACACGGCAAAGGCTGCGAGGTCATCCATTTCGCTCATGGATTGTTTCCATATAAGAACCAAAGGTTTCCAATTAGCGCGCTTATACCATCGAAAAACAACTCTAGACTGAGCACTCACCTACGCATCTGGAGGAAAACACGATGAAAATTCTATTGATTGGCGCCAGCGGCACCGTGGGTTCGGCGGTCAAGGCAGAACTGTCCCAACGCCATGAGGTCATCACCATCGGTCGCAAAAGCGGCGACTTTCAGGTCGACATCAGCAACAGCACGTCAATCCGCAAATTGTTCGAGCAAACCGGCAAATTCGACGCCCTGGTCTGCGCGGCCGGCAGCGTCAATTTCATGCCCCTGGCAGACATGAGTGCAGCCGACTTCGACTTGGGCCTGCAAGACAAGCTGATGGGCCAGGTCAACTTACTGCTGATCGGCCGGGAGTTTGCCAACGATGGGGCATCGTTCACCTTTACCAGCGGCATTCTCAACCGCGATCCGATTCGTACTGGTGCCTCGGCTGCGCTGGTCAACGGTGCCCTGGATGCCTTCGTGAAAGCGGCGGCAATTGAGTTGCCACGGGGCCTGCGCATCAACTCGGTCAGCCCGACCGTCCTGCTGGAGGCCATGGGCAGCTATGCAGCGTATTTCCGTGGTTTCAAACCGGTTCCGGCAGCGGATGTGGCACTGGCCTATGCGAAAAGCGTGGAAGGCTTACAAACTGGTCAAGCCTATAACGTAGGCTGAAATCTGGCGATATTGACGCAACTCATGTCCCAGACTTGTGATGCACCGCCAGCCTGCGTAACGTGGCGGCACTTATCAGGAGACCCGATCATGCGTGCCGCCCGTTCCCTAGTGCTGATTGCCCTGCTCCCTCTTTTCTCTGCCTGCCAGATGTTCGAAAAGGAGCCGGCCAAGCCCTCCTTCGCGAGCCTGACCCGTATGCAAGGGGAGCTGACAGCCATCGGTAACAAGTTGCTGTTCCAACCTTGCAATGACCCACGCAACTATGTGGTCAACGACACCGGCGGCACCAGCATCCTCCAGGAAGCGGCCTCCCTGGCTGGCCAGCAAGGGGCCCTGTTTGCCGACTTGCGTGGCAAGTTTTCCGGCGTTGCCAGCGGTACCCAGGGCCAGGTTGACCTGCAACAACTCTATCGACTCGAACGCTCGACCTCGGCCTGCGATGACCCCGATTTCAAGCGCATGATCCTACGCGCCAATGGTCACAAACCCGCCTGGGCCATGAACATCACCGCCAAGGGCATGGTTCTGGAGCGTGAAGGCCAGCCGCCACTGGCGGTGCCCTATGTGGAAGAGCAGTTGGGCGATGGCCGTTTCAACCTCATGACCGAAGCCAACAACCAACACATTGAACTGTGGGTCGCCCCACAACGGTGTGTCGACAATGTCAGCGGCAGCCTGCAACACATGAGCGCCGAGCTGCGAGTCAACGGCCAGGTGCAACGTGGTTGTGCGGCGTTCGGCGGCTCCCGGGACGACTGATTCAGTCCTGGGCTGTTTTAACATGACGGGAAACCGCTATTGGGGCTTATAATCACCGGTTTGCAAAACCGCCGGCCGCAACCAACGCCGCATACCGGATCCTGTCATGTTACGAATCACCGAACTCAAGCTGCCCATCGACCATCCCGAAGAAGACCTGCGGCCCGCCATCGTGCAGCGCCTGGGCATCGCCAGTGATGACCTGCTCGATTTCACCCTGTTCAAACGCAGCTACGACGCCCGCAAAAAATCATCAGAGCTGTGCTTCATTTATACCGTCGACCTGAACGTGAAAGGCGAAGCGGCCCTGTTGCTCAAGTTTGTCGATGATCGTAACGTCAACCCGGCGCCGGACATCAGCTACAAGGTGGTGGGCCAGGCGCCGCAAGGGCTGACTGAACGCCCGATCGTGGTCGGCTTCGGTCCTTGCGGGATTTTCGCCGGTTTGCTGCTGGCACAGATGGGCTTCAAGCCAATCATCCTCGAGCGCGGCAAGGAAGTGCGCCAACGCACCAAGGACACCTGGGGCCTGTGGCGTAAAAGCGTGCTCAACCCGGAATCCAACGTGCAGTTCGGCGAAGGTGGTGCCGGGACGTTTTCCGACGGCAAGCTCTACAGCCAGATCAAGGACCCGCAGTTTCACGGGCGCAAGGTCCTGCACGAATTCGTAAAGGCGGGCGCCCCGGAAGAAATCCTCTACGTCAGCAAGCCGCACATCGGTACGTTCCGACTGACCGGCGTAGTGGAAAACATGCGCCAGCAGATCATCGCCCTGGGCGGTGAAGTGCGTTTTGAGCAACGGGTGACTGACGTACTGATCGAGGACGGCCAGTTGAATGGCGTGGTCATCGATGGCGGCGAACAGATTATGTCCAGGCACGTAATCCTCGCCCTCGGCCACAGCGCTCGCGACACGTTCCGCATGCTCCACGGCCGCGGAGTGTATATGGAAGCCAAGCCATTCTCGGTGGGCTTTCGGATCGAGCACCCGCAATCGCTGATCGACGCCGCACGCCTGGGCAAGTATGCCGGGCACCCGAAACTGGGCGCCGCCGACTACAAACTGGTGCACCACGCCAAGAATGGGCGCTCGGTCTACAGCTTCTGTATGTGCCCGGGCGGCACGGTTGTCGCAGCGACATCCGAGCCAAACCGCGTCGTGACCAACGGCATGAGCCAATACTCCCGTAACGAACGCAATGCCAACTCCGGGATCGTGGTAGGCATCACCCCTGAAGTGGATTATCCGGGCGGCCCACTGGCCGGGATCGAGTTGCAGGAGCGTCTTGAGTCCCACGCCTTTATCCTCGGCGGCAGCAATTACGAGGCCCCGGCTCAACTGGTGGGCGACTTCATTGCCGGCAAACCTTCCACTGCCATCGGCACTGTCGAACCGTCCTACAAACCAGGAGTATCCATGGGCGACCTGGCCCTGGCCTTGCCCGATTTCGCCATCGAAGCCATCCGCGAAGCCTTGCCGGCGTTCGAGAAGCAGATCAAGGGTTATTCGCTGCACGATGCAGTACTGACCGGGATCGAAACCCGCACGTCATCGCCACTGCGCATTACGCGTAACGAATCGATGCAGAGTTTGAATGTGCAAGGGCTGTTCCCGGCCGGTGAAGGTGCCGGGTATGCCGGTGGGATTCTGTCAGCAGGTGTCGACGGTGTTCGGATTGCCGAAGCAGTGGCGCGGGATATATTGGCCAGCGAAGGCTGAAATTCAAGCTTCAAGCCACAAGTTAGAAGCAGATACAGCATCGGCTTTTTCTTGTCGCTTGCAGCTAGCGACTTCTCAAATATTGGCGCGCAATACGCTGTCCGGCAGCGCCTCTCCCCGCTCGACACTGGCCGCAACCGCGGCCATCAAGTCCTCCAACTCATACCCTTGCGCTGCCAGCCATGCTGGGTCGTAATACGTGGTGGCATACCGCTCGCCACCATCGCACAAGATCGCCACGATCGACCCCGTCTCCCCGGTCGCCTTCATCTGCTGCGCGGCCATCAGCGCCCCTATCAGGTTGGTCCCGCTGGAACCACCCACGCGCCGGCCCAGGCGCTGCGCCAGATAGTGCATCGCCGCCAGTGACAAGGCATCCGGCACCTTGACCATGGCATCGATGACCTTGGGCAAAAACGACGCTTCAACCCGTGGCCGGCCAATGCCTTCGATTCGCGAACCACAATCCAGGCGCAGCGTCGCATCCCCAGTCTGGTAATAGTCAAAGAACACCGAACGCTCGGCATCGGCACACAATACTCGCGTGCAATGCTGGCGATAACGCACATAGCGCCCCAGAGTCGCCGTGGTGCCCCCGGTACCCGGGCTGGAAATCAACCAGCTCGGCTCCGGATATCGCTCGAAGCGCAACTGCTGGAAGATCGACTCGGCAATATTGTTGTTCGCACGCCAGTCGGTGGCGCGTTCAGCGTAGGTGAACTGGTCCATGAAATGACCGCCGCTTTCCCGGGCCAACCGTTCGGACTCGGCATAAATTTGCGTCGGATCCTGCACCAAATGACTCTTGCCACCGTAGAAGGCGATCTGGGCAATCTTCTCCTGGGATGTAGTCGCCGGCATCACCGCAATAAACGGCAGACCCAGCAGGCGGGCAAAGTACGCCTCGGAAATCGCGGTAGACCCGCTGGATGCCTCGATCACCGGCGCACCAGGTTTGAGCCAACCATTACACAATGCATAGAGAAACAACGAACGAGCCAACCGATGCTTGAGGCTGCCGGTGGGATGACTCGACTCATCCTTGAAGTACAACTCGATACCCGGCAAGCCCGGCAGCGCCAAAGGGATCAGGTGAGTGTCGGCACTGCGCTGGAAGTCCGCTTCAATAATGCGAATGGCTTCGCGGGCCCAAGGTCGGTTGTTGCTCATTTTTGGCTTCTCTTAGGTTTTCAGACTTGATCTTAGGATGTTTCCCACACTCAACACAGGTACAGTCCGGACTCAATTGGTCACACAATTACCAGGCTTTGGCGTAACGACAACTTCCCGCCTCTCTTATAACAAATAAGAATATAACTTTTGTTTTAACAACTAACGGTACGGGTTAGGGTACCCACCTATTGAACCTTGATTGGAGAGCGTACCTTGCCTCTGCGTAGTACTGTCACTCGCTTCTTCCAGCTGGAAGCCGCCAGCGGTCTGTTATTGATCGCTGCCGCCGCCCTGGCGTTGATCATCAACAATTCGCCGTTGTCACATCTGTATTCCGGCTTTCTCGAAGTGCCGGTGGTGGCACAAATTGGCGCGTTGAAAATCGCCAAGCCAGCGCTGTTATGGATCAACGATGGCCTGATGGCCATGTTCTTCCTATTGATCGGCCTGGAGGTCAAGCGCGAGTTGCTCGACGGCCACCTGTCCAAGCCCTCGCAAGTGGTGCTGCCGGGGGCCGCGGCTATCGGTGGCATGGTGGTTCCCGCGTTGATCTACTGGGCGTTGAACAAGGACAACCCGGCGGCCCTCGGCGGCTGGGCAATCCCCATGGCCACTGACATCGCCTTTGCCCTGGGCGTTCTGGCCCTTCTTGGCAAGCGGGTACCGGTGTCGCTGAAGTTGTTTCTGATGACCCTGGCCATCATTGATGACCTCGGTGCAATCATTGTCATCGCCATCTTCTATTCCAGCGACCTGTCCGGAGCCTCATTGGCCGGCGCGGGTGCCTGCCTGATTGCCTTGATTGCGATGAATCGCCTGGGAGTGGTCAAACTCGGGCCTTATATGATCATCGGCCTGATCCTATGGGTGTGCGTGCTCAAGAGCGGCGTCCACGCCACACTGGCGGGCGTCACCCTGGCGTTCTGCATTCCGCTGCGGACCAAAAACGCCGAGCCTTCGCCACTGCTGAACCTGGAGCACGCCCTGCACCCCTGGGTGGCCTATGGCATCCTGCCGTTGTTCGCTTTCGCCAACGCCGGCGTATCCCTGGCCGGGGTCAACCTGGAAAGCTTCACCCACCATGTGCCGTTGGGCATTGCTGCAGGCCTGCTGGTGGGCAAGACTATCGGCGTCCTCGGCCTGACCTGGCTCGCGGTGAAAACCGGCCTGGCGGCCCTGCCCAGCGGCTCCAACTGGGGCCAGGTGCTGGGTGTCGCGATCCTGTGTGGCATCGGTTTCACCATGAGCCTGTTTGTCGGCTCCCTGGCGTTCGTACCGGGAAGCAGCGAATACGCGGGTATGGACCGCATGGGTATTTTGACCGGGTCGATATTGGCGGCATTGATCGGGTATACGGTGACGGCAATAGCCAGTCGCAAGCAGGCGGTAATTCAGTCGTAATCCCCTCCACACCGGAGTACTCGGCCTTTCGGCCAATTCCACAGTGCCTCACAAATCCCTCTTACCCCCCCTCCTCCTGCGCCTCCAGTAACGTCGTGTTCCCGGCTGTCGAGAAAAATTTCTCCAACAAAAAACCCCAACCGGTCACCCGGTTGGGGTTGTCTTTTTGTACTGCCTTACCGCTTACCGCGTAACGCGGCTTGTACCATCGACCGTCATGATGCGCACGCGGTCGCCGATGCGGAAGATTTCGTTTTCCTGAACGGCCTGGACATAGGCACGCATGCTGCCGTCGTCTTCGCGAACAGTGATTTCGACACCTTGGGTACGGGTGAGACCTTCTTCGGTGGCCGAGCCCAACAAGCCGCCGGCTACGGCACCGATGACAGCGGTGACGATGCTGCCACGACCGCCGCCGATGGCGCTGCCGCCAACACCACCGATCACAGCGCCAGCAGCACCGCCGATTGGGGTCTTGGTGCCTTCGATCTTCACGGGACGCAAGGATTCGATGGTGCCCATGCGTACAGTCTGCACACGACGTGCTTCGTCACGGGAATAAGAGTCGCCCGTCAGACTCGAGGCGCAGCCACCCAGCAGTAATGACAGAGTGGTAAAGCAGGCAACCAGTAAAACAGACTTACGCATGGCATCAACTCCAAAGGACAGGTATTCATTAAACTCCGCAGCTTGACGCCTGTCACGGCATGCGCGGCATAAAATTGTTTTTATTCAGCCCTAGTACAGGCTGCCTGTACCGAGAAACCCGACGAACGGTAGTGCCTCCAGGGCCGAAGGACCTACAGCGGTCTCAAGATCCAGGCGACTGCTGCGCAGCCGATCGCAGGCTGCGCCAGCGGCTACAGGTGATTGGTGATTGGTGATTGGTGATTGGTGATTGGTGATTGGTGATCGGATCGGTCCCTGTAGCCGCTGTCGAGGTACGAGGCTGCGATAAGGGCCGAAGGACCTTCAGCGGTCTCAAGATCCAAACGACTGCTGCGCAGCCGATCGCAGGCTGCGCCAGCGGCTACAGGTGATTGGTGATTGGATCGGTCCCTGTAGCCGCTGTCGAGGCACGAGGCTGCGATAAGGGCCGAAGGACCTTCAGCGGTTCAAGATCCAGGCGACTGCTGCGCAGCCGATCGCAGGCTGCGCCAGCGGCTACAGGAGATTGGTGATCGGTGATTGGTGATTGGTGATTGGTGATTGGTGATCGGATCGGTCCCTGTAGCCGCTGTCGAGGCACGAGGCTGCGATAAGGGCCGAAGGACCTTCAGCGGTTCAAGATCCAGGCGACTGCTGCGCAGCCGATCGCAGGCTGCGCCAGCGGCTACTCAGGGCGCTAGACGCTCACGAACCCAATCGGCACCTTGCATGCGATAGTTCAAGCGGTCATGCAGACGGCTCGCACGACCCTGCCAGAACTCGATGCGCTCAGGCAGCAGACGATAACCGCCCCAATGCTCGGGACAGCCTGGCTGGGTATCGCTGAAACGCTGCTCGGTAGCCTTGAGCAAATCCTGCAATTCTTCGCGGTCCTTGATTACCCGACTCTGAGGTGAGGCCCAGGCGCCCAGACGACTACCCAGGGGGCGGACCTGATAGTAAGCGTCCGATTCCTGCGGGGTGACCTTGACCACTCGGCCTTCAATTCGCACCTGGCGTTCCAGAGTCGGCCAGAAGAAGGTCATGGCGGCAAAGGGCTGCGCAGCGAGCTGCGCGCCTTTGGCGCTTTGATAATTGGTGAAGAAAGTAAAGCCTTGTGTATCCAGCCCCTTGAGCAGCAGGATCCGGCAGTGCGGACGACCGTCCTGGTCGACCGTGGCCAGAGTCATGGCATTGGCCTCCACCGGTGGCTGCTCGGTTTTCACCGCATCATTGAACCACTGGTGGAACAAGGCAAACGGTTCGGCCGGGGCTTGGGCCTCGCTCAAACCGTCCCGTGTGTAATCACGGCGCATATCGGCCAGTGCCTGGGTCATGCGGCTCTATCCTTCTTGCTCAACGGATCAGTTTTTTGCCTGGTCGTTCGACGCCACTGGCGCTGCAGCCTTGGCCGGTGTCACTTTTTTTGCGGCCGGCTTGGCTGGGGCTTTTTTAGCAGCCTTGGCCGGAGCTTTTTTAGCAACGGATTTGCTAGCTTTCTTCGCCGGTGCCTTTTTTGCTTTTGCTGGAGTGGCTTTTTTCGCAGCCGGGGCAATTGGTGCGGGAACGTCTTGTGCAGCAACCATTTCAGCTTTCGGCGGGTTAGGCGAGTTGTACTTGCTGAGCAGCGCCAGCATGGTGGTGCGCTGGGTGAACATGATTTCCATACGGCGGTTCAAGGCACGGCCCTGCTTGCTGTCGTTGGCGGCACGAGGCATCAGGTCACCCATGCCACGCAGCATCAAGCGATCCTGTTTCAAACCACTGAGGCTGAAGATCGAAGCAATGGATTGCGCACGCTCCTTGGTCAAGGCCTGGCTCTGCGGCGCAGTGCCGGTGGCATCGACGTGGCCCAGAACCAGAACAGCGGTCTTGGGATCGCTTTCAACCGCCTTGGCTACTCGGGTAAAAGGACCAAGGGTCACTGGCAGCAACATGGCTGGGCGCTTCGGGTTGTAGAAACCCTCAACCGGGGCGATCACCACCAGAACGTTGTCACGACGTTCCAGTTGCAGGCTGCTGCCCTCGATGGCTGTGCGCAGGCGCGGCTCGTAGTCGTCCAGCCAGGCTTGAGTAATTTTCGGATCAGGCATCGGGACGTTGGTTACGTCGACCTTGGACAAAAACGCTGGCTTGCTTTCGAACGGCCACCACCAATGGGTCTCGGTATCAGCCTTGGCCACGGCGGGTGCTGCGGTCGATGCCGGGGTGGCAGCCTTGAGGTCGGCCTTCAGGTCAGCCTTGGCATCGGCGGCCTTTTCATCGGCGCTTTTCGAGAAAAAAGGCCACCAGTTGGAGCCGGTATCTGCCGTGGTAACCGGGGCAGGCGCGTCAACGTTGGCCGCGACCGAAGTCTTGGCATCCGATGTGGCTGCCACTACGGCTGATTCATCCTTGGAAGCCGTCTTATCAGTACCGAATGCCCACCAATGCCCACCTTCCGTATCACTCTGTGGAGTTTGCGCACAACCGGTAAGAGTGAGGCATAGCGCCAATGCCAAGGACTTGTTCGATAACATGAGATATCCACAAAATGAGAGAAAAACCATAGGGCCAGGATGACCCGTTAAACAGACGCTTCTAGAGCATTAAAGTTACAACATTTCGCTGAACGTCTTTTTACCAACGTTTTGTAGAGGCCTTTGTAACAAAAAAATGCCCAACCGCAAGCTATTTACAGACAACCGGCCAATATTCTTACTAACTTTTGCGCTCTTGGGTCCATCAATACATAAGGCCCTAGAGTATTAGTCACAAAACCGAAGGCTACATCATGTTCTGGATCGGCAAAACCTACCGAACCGCCAGCGCCCGGATGCCCGAAGGCCCTGGAGCCAAGGCCGAAAGTCGCATTCGGTACCTGGGGTTGATCCAACATGCAGCCCAAGCCAAACCGGGTTTGAGTCAATAAAGTTTTATCCACGCCCATACTGTGTTCACGGGTCAACTCTTCGAGCATATCGGCCTCCAGCAAACTACCGTCCAGCAAACCACTATAAAAACCCGCCAGGCTACGGGCATTACCGTGACCATTTGCCGCTGGCTGCTCCATGCGGCGCCACTCAGGTTTATTAGTGCTGGTTAGAATAGACGGTGGATTGGTAAATGCCCGAGTAGTCATGGCCGTGGGTTCACGCATTGTTACTTGCAATAAACGCTGGGCCGCCTCATCGCCCATATTGCCCTTACCCCGGGCAATATGCGCAACTCGATAAAATTCTTCATCTGCCAACCCGACGTGAAAGTCCAGCCCCAATGGCCGAGCAACCCGGGCCACAATGGACTCCCCCGGTCCGCGACCGTCAGCCCGGCGCAGCAATTCTCCTACCAACCAGCCATAGGTAATCGCGGCATAGCCATGACCTTCGCCCAATGCCCACCACGGCGCTTCGGCGGCCAGGGTATCGACCATCAACTGCCAGTCGTAAAGGGCTTCGGCGGGGAGCGTCTCGCGCAGCGCTGGCAACCCAGCCTGATGGCAAAGCAGATGGCGCAGGGTGATGGACTCTTTGCCGGCTGCGGCGAATTCCGGCCAACACTTGGCGACCGGCGCATCGAGTTGCAATTTGCCTTCAGCGACCAGTTGCAGCGCCGTGACGGCAGTAAAGGTCTTGGTGCAGGAGAACAGATTGGCAATCGTGTCGCTGTGCCAGGCTTCGGCACCATCCTTGTCGGCAGTACCGGCCCAAAGGTCGACGACCGTTTCTCCGCCTATCTGGATGCACAACGCGGCGCCGCGCTCCTGAGGGTCATCGAACAGCGCGGCAAAGGCTTCACGCACCGCTTCGAACTTAAGCTCGTAATGACCCTGAATCTGCACCTAAGCCCCCTCGAAAAAGTCCTGCATAAAAGTGGCGAGCATTGTTCCAGCGATTGTGGGATTTGGAAACCCGTACGCGTTGAATCAATGCCCATTCCCCGAATGCCCGCCGGCATGCCCAGCCCCTGGCCCTGCGCCCTTGCCTTCATGGCCAGGCTTACCGCCTTCACCGGCGCGGCTGACGCTGCTCACCTTGGCTTTTGCGGCCTGTTTGCCCAACTGATCGATCGCCGCCAGGTTGCTTTTGCGTACGCTCTCGATGAAACCCTGGAAGGGTACGTCGGTGATGCCCACCAAGCCGAAGTGGCCATTTTCACCGTCCAGCAGCCGCCCCGTGACAGGCTGATCGAGATACTGAAACCAATGCACACCGACAATCGACGGCTCAGCCATGGCCTGCTTGAGGAAGTTGGCGTACGCGGGCCCCCGGTCTTCTTCCCGGGCCAATTGCGTCACACCCCCCCAGAACGGGCCACGGTCGTTCGAGCCAAAGTTGAATTCGGTGATCAGCACCGGCTTATCCAGTGCCCGCAAGGCGGCGAAGTCATAACCGTCCTGAGGCTTGAGGGTGTACATGTTGAAGCTCAAGACGTCGCAATACTGCGCACAGGACACCACCGCTTCCGGGGTGCTCACGGCATAGCGCCCACCCAGTAACAGTTGGTTGGGAGCGTGCCATTTCAGCGCATCGGAGATGGTCTTGAAGTAAGCATCGGCGAAGGTCTTCTGGAAATACTTGAAGTCCGCTTCGATTTCCGGGTGCTCTGGGCTTGGCATCGGCGGTACAAAACCCGGGTCTTCCATCAGTTCCCAAGCGGGCAAGTCAATGCCCCAGGCCCGCGACAGGCCTTCCTGGTTGCGATACTTGTCCCGTAGTTGCTTGAGAAAAGCCCTCTTGGCCGGTACGTCAGTGGTCATGCGCAAGGTGCCGTAGGCCAGGGCGTAACGGGACTTCGCGTCGTCTCCCGGACCGGCCCAGGCCAATTCATTATCGGCAAAAAAGCCGATCAGCCACGGGTCGTCACGATGGTCGCGGGCAGCAATAGCCACTGCACGTTCGGTAGCCATGGCAAAGCGTGGGTCAAACGGGTCGGGCATACCTCCCCACCAATCAGTGCCGGTGCTGATGCTGGCGTAATCGCCGACGATCGACAACGGCAAGGTGTAAGCCACGCGGTCTGCCGTTCCCAGCTCGGGAGCACTCCAGTTGCCAACGGTATTGAAGCCCCAGGCTTGCAGGCGATCCAGGGTGTGGCCGACCCAACGTTGCTGGTCAAAACCCTCTGGCGGGCAAGGCGCAACGGGGTCGGTTTTTGTATCCTCGGCCTTGTGCGTGGCCGGCACACAGGGCTGGCCGTAGGTGCGCTGCAAGTTGGCGCCATAGAAGTCGTACCAGCGGCCGCCATAGAAGCCGCGCCCTTGGTCGGCACCGTTGCCGCCCCGGTTGTCGCCATTGCCGTAGTACTTGTCGAACGGCTCACCGGCCTTGGGCAGCGCGGTAAACATCCATTCGCGCCCCGTCACGTAGGTCTGGTTGTTATCCGGGGCGACGGTGTTAACCCCCAGGGAATAGAACGGATGACCTTGCGGGGTCACCAGGTACCAGCGGCCATCGCGCTTCTCGGTACGGAAAAAACCACTGGCTTCAAAGGCCGGGCCTTTATTCCATCCGCCAAACGTGTCCAGGGAAGAACGATCATGCTCGGTGAGCCAACCCTTGAGTTCTTGCTGTTCCTTGGCCGCGACGACTTTCAACTGCTCGTCACTGCTGACTTTCTCCGGCCATTTGCCCCGCGTGGACTGCCCATAGGCATCCACCAGGTCGCTATAGGCGGCCTTGAAAACCGGTTCGCTGTCCTGCACGCCGAATCGTTCCAACAGGATGCTTTGGGCAGCATTGGGTTTGATCATCGACAGCGTGACCGACACCACCTTGCTGAGATCAATTTCTCCTGCACTGCTGCCCAGCAGCACGCGCTGGCCATCCACCATCATCGGCATCGGCGGGCCCGCCTTCATGCCCTGGCTGATTGGGGAGTTGGCGTGCAGTGGAATCAGCAGGGTCTGGGCAGGGCCTGCCGGCAGGTCGATGCGGCTGACCAGGGTCTTGCCATCGTTGCTCTGGACCTTGACGTAGAGAGTCAGCGCCCAATCCATCGCACTCTGGATACGCAAGCTCATGGCACTGGACTGGGACCAGTCCCATGCGCCGCTATGCGGGCTGAGCACCAGGCTCGGTTCTGCCGCCGGGTTGAAGGTGATTCGGCGCAGCACTTCGCCTTCCGGGGTTTGCTCAGCATTGTATTGCGGCAAACTGGCGTCCCGGGTCGCCACGTTGACCACGTCGGTAGGCCGGACAAAGTTGAACAGCGTTTGCTGCCCGACAGGCGCGGCCAGCAACGGCGCGGCGAACAACAGGGCACAAAGAACGGGCAGCGTGCGAATCATACGAACAAGGTTCTCCCAAGCGGCCGATGAATGGCCTGACGACTTGAATCAGTAACAGTGAGATAGACCACGCAGCGGGCGATTTCGCCCACTGTGGTTCAAGATATTTCGCGGCGGAACGGCGGTAGCGCGTTAAGGATGGCTTTGCCATAGCGCTGGGTGACCAAACGGCGGTCGAGCAACGTGATGGTGCCGCGATCTTGCTCGGTACGCAGCAGGCGACCACAGGCCTGGACCAGCTTCAAGGACGCGTCTGGCACCGAGATTTCCATGAACGGATTACCGCCCCGGGCTTCGATCCATTCGGCCAATGCCGCTTCTACGGGGTCATCCGGCACCGAGAACGGGATCTTGGCGATCACCACGTGCTCACAGTAGGCTCCGGGTAGGTCCACACCTTCGGCGAAACTTGCCAAGCCGAACAGCACACTGGAGTCACCGCCATCAACTCGCGCCTTGTGCTTGTTCAGGGTTTCCTGTTTCGACAGGTTGCCCTGGATAAACACCTGCTTGCGCCAGTCGCGGTCCAGGCCGTCAAACACGTCCTGCATCTGCTTGCGTGATGAGAACAGCACCAGGGTGCCTTTGGATCCTTCCACCAATGACGGCAGGTCACGGATGATCGCCGCCGTGTGTGCCGGCGCGTCCCGTGGGTCGGCCTTGAGGTCCGGTACCCGTAGCACGCCGGCATCAGCGTGATGGAACGGGCTCGGCACCACAGCGGTGACCGCCTTTTTCGGCAGTCCGGCACGCATGCGAAAGCGCTCGAAAGTACCCAGTGCCGTCAGCGTCGCCGAGGTGACCAGGGCACCGTAGGCCACATTCCACAGGTTGCGCCGCAGCATTTCCGCCGCCAGGATCGGGCTGGCATTGACCTCGATATCGAACAGCGCACCGCTTTCCGACAAAGTCAGCCAGCGTGCCATGGGCGGGTTGTCTTCCGGGTCTTCGGCGGTAAAGGCCGTCCACAGTTCCCAGTTGCCCTGGGAGCGAGACAACAGGCTGCCAAACAGCGGGTACCACTCTTCAGCCTGATTGCTGGCGATGCCGATATTGACCTCGCCATCCATGCCTTCCTTGAGCAGATCGGTGAGGCGGGTGAACAGGTCGGTCAAGCGGGAAAAGCCCTTCTTCAGTTCAATACCCATTTCCCGCATATGCTCGGGGATCATCCCGCCGACAAAACGATGACGCGGACGCTCACGCCCCTCCACGTCTTCGCCGGGCTTGAAGTCCGCCACTTGCTCACAAGCGCTGAACATGAACTGTTGCTGGGTCTTGATCTCACGCGCCAGCTCCGGGACCTGCTCGATGAACTTACCGAGGTCGCCGGGCAGCGGGTGCTGGGCCAGCAGCTTGGTGAGATTCTTGGCGGTGGTTTCCAGCCAATCGGCAGTGGAGCGCAGGCGGGTGTAATGGGCAAAGTGGCCGATGGCCTTGTCCGGCAGGTGGTGACCTTCGTCGAACACGTAAAGGGTGTCGCGCGGGTCCGGCAGCACGGCGCCCCCACCCAGGGCCAGGTCTGCCAAAACCATGTCATGGTTGGTGACAATAACGTCGACCTTGCCCATGCCCTCACGGGCCTTGTAGAAGGCGCACTGGCCGAAGTTGGGGCAATGGCGGTTGGTGCACTGGCTGTGATCGGTGGTCAGGCGTGCCCAATCGGCATCTTCCAGGGCATTGGGCCAACTGTCGCGATCACCGTCCCATTTATTGCCGGCCAGCTTTTCAATCATGCTGGTAAACAGCTTCTGACTGGCCTCATCCACTTCGATCTTGAAGCCTTCTTCTTCGAACAACTGGGCAGTGGCGGTTTGCGCGTGACCTTCCTGCAACAGTACGTCGAGCTTGGACAGGCACATATAGCGACCACGCCCCTTGGCCAGGGCGAAGGTGAAGCTCAGGCCGCTGTTGCGCATCAGGTCCGGCAGGTCTTTGTAGACGATCTGCTCCTGCAGGGCGACGGTGGCGGTGGCAATCACCAGCCGCTTACCGGCAGCCTTGGCAGTGGGAATCACGGCCAGGCTGTAAGCCACGGTTTTACCGGTGCCGGTGCCAGCCTCGACGGCCACGACCGCAGGGTCGCCACTGCGCCGGCCTTCGTCGTCGGTGTCGATATCCCCGAGGACCTTGGCCACTTCGGCGATCATCAGGCGCTGGCCATACCGCGGTTTCAAGCTCTTGGCTTCGAGAAAACGCGTGTAGGCGCCCTGGATCGTGGTTTTGAGTTCAGTGCTGATCATGGATAGTCGGGCGCAAAAAACGCTGGATAAATTTTCAGTGGTTCGGATCGGCCGCTATCATACCCCGCTAATTAATCCCGCGCAGAACGGAGTACCTCAATGACCGTCTTTAGCCTCACTTACACCGTGCATGTATTGGCCGCCCTGATCTGGGTCGGCGGTATGTTTTTCTCCTGGATGATCCTGCGGCCGGCCGCCATGGCTGCGCTTGAGGGCCCTGCCCGACTGAAATTGTGGGTGAATGTGTTTCAACGTTTTTTCGTGTGGATCTGGGTGGCCGTGCTGGTCTTGCCGATCAGTGGCGTCGGCCTGCTGCAACTGCGCTTCAACGGGTTTGAGACCGCGCCACGTTATGTGCAAATCATGATGGGCTTGTATGTGGTGATGACCGCACTGTTTATCCGCATCCAGGCGCTGAAGCTACCGGAACTGCGCACCGCAGTGGCGGCCGAGGACTGGCCGGCCGGTGCTGTTGCGCTGGGGCAAATCCGCAAGTTGGTGGGAATCAACCTGATTGTCGGGTTGGTGCTGGTGGCCGTGGCGTCGGCACGACCGATGTTTTAGCAGAGAGCGGCAGCTGCAAGCTTCTTGCTTGAAGCTTGCAGCTTATGCCTTAAAGCGGCCCCTCTCCTACAACGGCTGAACGGTCACTGAACCCGCAGGCCCCGCCACACCCGGCTGCCCTTCCAGCCCAGGCCGGCCCTTCTCGCCGCCAGCGGCGCGGTAAACCAGGCAGCCCTTGGACTGCCCGCCCTTTCCAGGTTTGCCAGCCGTGCCCGCCAAGCCACCGGCACCACCGCCCACCCAGACCTTGATCTGCTCGCCCGGATAATCCCGAGGCAGCTCGAGCCGTACTTGCGCGCCCGCCGCACCCGACAATCCATCACCGCCATTGTCACCATTGGCGCCACGCCCGGCCGAGCCCCAGGTGCAACCCGGATCTTCGCCATTGGCACCGTCAAGGCCAGCATAACCTTGGGCCCCGGCGCCGCCACGGGCGTCCACCGACAGCTCACCGGCATTCAAGGATTGGATGCGCAACGTCAGGTCACGCCCTGGCTTGGCCGGTTTTTCGTGGGTACCGGGGGCTCCGCGTGAGGTAATTTGGCTGCCATGATCCAGCTGTGCATGGCGTACCTGCATCTGCAGCCCGGTGCCACCGGGCACGATGGCAATCCGGGCTTCGCGGCCCAGGTGCAATTCATCGACATTGACCTGGGTGACCTTGGAAGGAATCAGCAAAGTGCCATAATCCGCCACTTCCAGCCGCTCCAATTGCAATACGCTGCTGCTGGTGGGCAGGCGCATTAAAGAGTGAGTCTCGACACTGACGCTCTGGGCCATGGCCAGGGGGCTGACCAACAGGGTCAACAGACAAACCTTATGCATGATTGGCCGCCTTCGTTTGATCAGTCGCGCGCGCGGGCCCCGCAAGGCCCTGCAAGTGGAACATGCCTACTAGCAGAATCTGCAAGCGGTCACGCCAGGGATGGACACGGTTCTTCACGCTGGCGTTGAATAACAGCAGCTCTAGCAAATGAGTCAGCAGCAACAAACTGCCCGCCAGATTGACCAACAGGTGAAACGGATTGATCAGCGGCTTGAACAGATTGATCACCACCACGCCCCAGAACAGCAGCGTCAGAAACTTCCCCAACCCCCAAAACACCCTCATCGCGCGCACTCCCCTGGCACATTATTCTTTGGGCGCACAGTAACGACTTCTACAAGCGATTTGCCAGTAAAGGATAAAAAACTTGATGAAGGGCAAGCGCCACAAGAGCCAGGAATGCCCCTGTGGATCCCACAGGGGCGATGGATTTTTCAGCGGTTGATCTGGATTTCCACCCGACGGTTCAAGGTACGACCTTCGGCTGTTTTGTTGTCAGCCACCGGATGGCTTTCACCGGCCCCCGCTATCGAGACGAAACTGCTGCGCGGCACCCCGGCACCCACCAGGTAATCCGTCACCGAATGGGCGCGTTTTTCCGAGAGGGCCTGGTTGTAGGCGTCTTTGCCGACGCTGTCAGTATGGCCGCTGACACGCAACTGCGCGCCCGGGGCCTCTGTTTTCAGACGAGTAGCGATGACGTCGAGTTTGGTTTTGTCTGCCGCCGTGAGCCTGGCCGAGTCAAACTGGAAGTGGACGTCGCGAATCACGATGGTTTCTTCATTAACCACCACCACTTCCTCGACCACCGCAGTCGGTGCCGGTGGGCAGCCATTGGCATCAACCTGTACGCCTTGGGGGGTGCCAGGGCACTTGTCGCGGCTGTCCGGCACACCATCGCCGTCTTCATCACCGTCGCCATGGACCCAGCAATAAGCGCCAGCCATACCACCAATCAACAACGCGCCACCGCCAGCCCATGCAGAGCTTTCGGTAGCGCCGAGGGCGGCGCCAGTCACACCGCCAAGGGCGGCACAGGTGGGCCAGTCGGTTTTTTGCAAGCCTGCGCAACCTGTCAATACTCCGGTTAGCAGAACCAAGGGTAGAGCTGTCCGCATGATGCTCATCTGATTTCTCCTGAGGGAATCGGCCGGGAGCCGATGGATGGAGTAAAGACGGCTCTTTTCATCTGCGCTAGTACGCCACACCCCCGTATTCATTGAGGATAACGGTGCATTCCGGACTTTTCTCAGCCGCCCGCTCTAGGCCCGCACGCTCAGCCGCGTTAGTCTCTACGGTCCTGATGTGAGGATCTCTGATGAGCGTTGGTATTTCTTCTCGTACGCCCCAGCAAGCCCTGGCTGCCTTGCTGGATCTGCATCAGCCCAAGCGCCTGTTGCTGTTGAGTGCCCACCAACTCCCGGCGCTGGATGCCTTTCAAGCGGCGCATCCCGACACCCAGGTGTCTGTCGCCCCGCCCGGGCCCTTGCCGGCGGAGTTGGCAGCGCAACGTTTTGACCTGGCGCTGGTGGTCGACTGCCTGGAGCACCTGCCAAAACCGCAAGGCCTGACCTTGCTCGGCGGCATTCGTAACCTTAATGCCAGCCGCATTGCGGTGCTGGTGGACCTGGGTGCCTGCGACTGGAAGGAAACGGACTTTTTCTCCCTGGCCCTGCAAGCCGGCGAGCGGTTCCAGCGTGATGAGCAGGTTCTGACGCTGTTTACCTATGATCTGCTTGACTATAAACAGGTGCCGGACTGGCTGAATGCCCGCTTCTGGGCCAACCCGGAAAACTTTGGAAAGTATTGGTGGTGACCCGATGAGCACATCCATTTGTCCCTGCGGCAGTGGCAACCTACTGGATGCCTGCTGTGGCCATTATCACGCCGGCCACCCCGCACCTTGCGCCACCGTACTGATGCGCTCGCGCTACAGCGCCTATGTGCTGGGCCTGGTGGACTATCTGGTAGCCACTACCCTGCCAGCGCAACAGGCTGGCCTGGACCAGGAAGCCATTAGTACCTGGAGTGCCCAAAGCACATGGCTGGGCCTGGAGGTGGAAAGTTCAGAGGTGTTCGGTGGGCAACCCGAACACGCCTTCGTTACCTTCACTGCCCGCTGGCATGACAGCATGGGTGAACACAGCCACAGGGAACGTTCATCCTTCGTACAGAATCACGAACGTTGGTACTTCATCGATCCGACGGTGGAGGTGACGGCTGGACGTAACGACGTCTGCTTGTGTGGCAGCGGGCAAAAATTCAAGAAGTGTTGCGCAAGCTACCTCTGACTGCAGGCGAGCCCACTTGTAGGAGCGAGCCAGCTCGCGAAAAACCTGAGAGCGCCGTTGTGTGTCAGGCTGTAAGCGTCATCGTTGACGACCTTCGCGAGCAAGCTCGCTTCTACAGGGCCACAGGGATTAACGCCATGCTACGGATTTACAGTTTGATGCTGGCATTGACCCTTGGCCTGACCGGCTGCGCCTCTTGGTTCGAAGACGGTGCGCCACCACCCCAGGTGCATCTGGTCAAGATAGAGGTGGTCCGGGCCAAGCTGCTGGAGCAGAAATTCAAACTGTACTTTCGCGTCGATAACCGCGACGACGCCGACCTGACGGTACGCGGCCTGATTTACAAGATCACCCTGGACGATCTGCTGCTGACCGAAGGCGAGTCCAACGAGTGGCTCACCGTTGCACCCCGCAGCCATGCCTTTTTCAAGGTATCGGTACGCACCAACCTGTGGCCTCAGGTGCGTGAGGTGGTCGCGATGCTGAAAAAACCGAGCCAACCCATCCCGTACCGCCTGGAAGGTGAGCTGAAAACCGGATTATTCATCGGTAACGACGTGCACGTGCTACGTAATGGCGAGATAATCCCCGGCGACTTTATCCCGGAGCGACATAAATGACTCAACAACCTCATGTTCATGGTCCTGATTGCAACCACGATCACCATGATCACGACCACGGCCATGTCCACGGCCCGAACTGCGGCCACGCTCACCAGGAGCCGGTGCGCAATACCTTGAAAGACGTAGGTCGCAATGATCCATGCCCGTGCGGCAGTGCGAAAAAATTCAAGAAGTGCCACGGCGCTTGATGACTCTGCGGCGGGGGAACTTGCTCCCTCGCCACAACACGCCCGCCACCGGGATTGTGCTCAAAGCAACAAGCCCCGTTAAGCCAACAGTTGCCCGGAAGAGATAACCGTCGCGTATTCACCGTGCAGGTTACCCAGGGACATCGCGTGCACCGCCTCGGCGGAGCGCAACTGGCCAAAGAAATCCGCTTTATCAAAGGTATAGCAGGCATCTTCGATCACCCAGGTCTCAAATCCCAGGTTACCGGCGGTACGAGCGGTGGATTCCACCGAGTTGTTCGTCGCCACCCCCACCAACATCAGTTGCCCGATATTGGCTGCGCGCAAACTCACTTCCAGCGTCGTACCGCAAAACGCATCCGGCACCCGCTTCTGAATCAACTGCTCCCCCGCCTGCGGAACAAACGCATCCTGGAACGCCACACCTGATTGTTCAGGCCAGAACACCGAGTCTGGCGAGCGGGACAAGTGCTGAACATGGATAACCGGTCGACCAGTAAGCCGCCAATAAGCCAACAACGCCAACATGCGCTCTTCGGCATGGGGGTTATTGCGCCGCCCCAGCCTGGGGTGATGAATACCTTTTTGCTGATCAATAATGATCAGGGCGGCGCGGGCTCGAATCTCCATATCGATAGATCCAAATGTTTTGTTGAATTTTCGATACTTGAACATCACCTATTCCTACAGGCAAGTCATCGGGAGTAAAACAGTCCACGCATCTGTTTGCTATCCGCTCAAGCGTTACCACTTTTGGAGAGCGTCATGATCGATCTGTACTACTGGACCACCCCCAACGGTCACAAGGTTTCGTTGTTCCTGGAGGAAGCCGGCCTGCCTTATGAGGTGCATCCGATCAACATTGGCCAGGGCGACCAGTTCAAGCCTGACTTCCTGAAAATAGCGCCCAATAATCGCATTCCGGCCATCGTCGATCAAAACCCGAGCGACGGCGGCGCGCCGATTCCTCTCTTTGAGTCCGGTGCAATCCTGCTCTACCTGGCGCAAAAGACTGGCAAGTTCATTCCCCAAGACCTGCGTCCTCGTCAGGAAGTCCTGCAGTGGCTGTTCTGGCAAATGGGGGGGTTAGGGCCGATGGCGGGGCAGAATCACCACTTCAGTCAGTTCGCCCCGGAAAAGATCCCCTACGCCATCAAGCGGTATGTCGACGAAACCGCCCGCTTGTATGGTGTGCTGGATCGGCGCCTGGCGGACCGTTCCTTTATAGCGGGCGAGGAATACAGCATCGCCGACATGGCGATCTACCCGTGGGTCGTTTCCCACAAGTGGCAAAGTCAGAAACTTGAAGACTTCCCACATGTGCAGCGCTGGTTCAACCACATAAAGGAACGCCCGGCGACGGTGCGGGCGTATGAACTGGTGGCGAAAGTGAATCCACCGAAGGCCTGACATACACCGATCATTCCCACTCGCTGCGTGGGAATGTTCAAATCCAAAAAATAACCATCCCCTCCCGCTTGCGCCGTTTCGCCACGCTCACTAACGTAGCGCCTTTACTGACGCTACCCCGCAGGAGCTTTGCCATGGCCTCGCCAGCCCTCTCACACTTTTTCCCCCGGTTCGGCGTTGCCGCGGCAGTAGCCAGTGCCTTGGGCCTGGCGGGTTGCCAGTCACTGAATACCCAGGACACCCTGCCCCCGGTTTCCGGGGTACAGCCGCTCAAGGGCTTGGCGCAAAACGTTTCCGTGCGCCGCAACAGCCAGGGTATGCCCCTGATTGAAAGCAGCACCTTCCATGACGCACTGTTCACCCTCGGTTATGTACACGCCAGCGATCGCATCAACCAAATGGTCACCCTGCGCCTGCTGGCCCAAGGCCGGTTGGCGGAAATGTCCGGGCCGCAGGCGCTGGATGTCGACCGTTTCATGCGCGCGGTCAACCTGAAAAAAAGCGCCGGCGAGCTGTACACCGCCTCGTCGCCACGCCTCAAGCGCTTCTTTGAAGTCTATGCCCGCGGGGTCAACGCCTACCTGTTCCGCTACCGCGACAAGCTGCCGCCGGACCTGGCCCAGACCGGCTACAAGCCGGAATACTGGAAACCAGAAGATTCAGCGCTGTTGTTCTGCCTGCTGAGTTTCAGCGAGTCGGCCAACGTACAGGAGGAATTATCATCGCTCGTGCTGGCGCAAAAAATCGGTGCCGACAAACTCGCCTGGTTGACCCCAAGCACCCCGGACGAGCCGCTGCCCCTGGGCGAGACCGACAAACTCAAGGGTGTAAATCTGAGTCAGATTGCCGGCCTGAGCGTACTGAACGCGGTCAGCCAACAAGCAAGCACCCTCAATAACCTCGCAGTGAGCACTTCCAGCAACTGGGCGATCGCTCCACAACGCAGTCGCAGCGGTAAAAGCCTGCTGGCCAATGACCTGTCGGCCAAGCCTCAAGCCCCATCACCGTGGAACTACGTGCAGATTCGAGCCCCGAAATACCAGGCCGCCGGCGTCTCGGTGGCCGGCATGCCAATCTTACTCTCCGGTTTCAACGGTAAAGTGGCCTGGAGCATGAGCGCAGTCAAAGGCGATACCCAGGACCTGTTTCTGGAAAAAGTCAGGCGCCAAGGCAGTGCCTTGTACTACGAGAACAACGGGAAATGGCTGCCAGCAGTGGCCCGCAACGAAACCTTCTTTGCCAAAGGTCAACGGCCGATTCGCGAGGTGATGTATGAAACCCGCCACGGCGCCTTGCTTAACAGTGCTCAATCCCTGAATAGCGGCTACGGTCTCGCCTTACAGGCCGCGAGCTTCAAGGACGACAAGAGCCTGGATGCGTTCTTCGATCTGTCCCGGGCCCAGAGCGCTGGCAAGGCGTCGGACGCTACCCGGGAAATCCGCGCCATCGCCCTGAACATGATCTTCGCCGACGCCAGCAATATTGGCTGGCAAGTCACCGGCCGCTTCCCCAATCGTCGCGAAGGCGAAGGCCTGCTGCCATCGCCGGGCTGGGATGCACGCTTTGACTGGGACGGTTACGCCGACGCAATGCTGCATCCCTATGACCAGGACCCGGCCCAGGGCTGGCTCGGCACCGCCAACCAACGCACTGCCCCCCGTGGTTATGGCATGCAGTTGTCCAACTCCTGGGATGCCCCGGAGCGCAGTGAGCGCCTGGCGCAACTGGCCGGCGCCGGCAAACACGATACCCGCAGCCTGATCGCCATGCAGTACGACCAGACCACTCCCTTTGCCGCCAAGCTCAAGTCCATGCTCAAGGCCCCAGGCATGGCCCAGCCTCTGAAACAGGCCATCGATGCCTTGCCCGCCGCCGAACGGAGCAAGGCTCAGAAAGCCTTCAATCGCTTGATGGCGTTCGACGGGCGCCTGGCACCAACCTCCAGCGATGCGGCAATTTACGAGCTCTTCCTGCAGGAAAGTGCCAAGCAGATCTTCCTCGACGAACTCGGCCCGCAAACCAGTGCCACCTGGAATGCCTTTGTCGGCAATGCCAGCCTGTCGTACTCGGCCCAGGCCGATCACCTGCTGGGACGCGAAGAAAGCCCGTTCTGGGATGACCTGCGCACCCCGCAAACTGAAGACAAACCAACGATTCTTGCCCACAGCCTGGCCGCCGCGATTACTGCGGGCGACAGCCAATTAGGTACGGATCACAAAGCCTGGCAGTGGGGCAAGCTCCACAGCTACACCTGGAAAGACGCCAACGGCCAGATTGTGCGCGGGCCACTGGCGGCGGGTGGTGATCACAGCACCCTGAACAGCTCGCCGTACCGCTGGGGCCAGGACTTCGAAACCACCCAGGTGCCAGCCCTGCGAATGATTGTCGACTTCAGCCAGGTGGAGCCGATGATGGGCCAAAACGGTATTGGTCACTCCGGCAACCCGGCCAGCCCAAACTACGCGAACGGCATAGATCCTTGGCTCAAGGCGCAATACCTGAGTTTCCCGATGCAACAGCAGAACTTTGACAAGGTATACGGGAAGACAAGGTTGACCCTGGTGCCCGGCAAATAACCCCCAGCGATCGATCCCACGCTTTGCGTGGGATTATCCCGGGGCGCCGAGAAGTACCCGACAAGTCCAGGCATCCAGCAGTTTGTTCTTTGGAGTGTTCAAGCAATACGACCCACAGATCCTGCTCCCAGACTGCAGAAGACACCCTGCATGATGGGCCCGATACGGAAAATCAAGCCATCGGAACAGGAGGCGGCTCGTCTGGAAGGGTGGGCTCACCTGGCTCTTCAGGCTCGGTAGGCCAAGGGTCATCAGGACCTGGCTGGCCGGGAATACCCCCGGCAAACGCAGGATCAGCCATCAAGGACCAGGCTAGAACGCCAACCTGGTTGGGTTCAAGCCGGGCAAGTTCGGCGCTGATTCGCGGATCGAGCTTCATAAAAGACTCCTCAAGCGTGGCCCGGATCGTTTTTTCACAATCCGAGGCAGTACACCCAATAGAGTCTCTGCCCGCTGACAAATTCCCTTAGCGTGCAAGAGGCTTGGATCAGGTGCGTGGCAAGGTGACGCCGCGCTGGCCCTGGTACTTGCCCCCTCGGTCTTTATAGGAGACTTCACACTCTTCATCGGACTCGAAGAACAACATCTGTGCCACGCCTTCGTTGGCATAGATCTTTGCCGGCAAGGTGGTGGTGTTGGAGAACTCCAGGGTCACATGACCTTCCCACTCGGGCTCAAGGGGCGTCACGTTGACGATAATGCCGCAACGCGCATAGGTGCTCTTGCCCAGGCAGATGGTCAAGACATTGCGCGGAATACGGAAGAATTCGACAGTGCGCGCCAAGGCAAAGGAGTTTGGCGGGATGATACAAACGTCGCTCTGGACGTCGACGAAGCTTTTTTCGTCGAAGTTTTTCGGATCGACGGTGGCCGAATTGATGTTGGTGAAGACTTTGAACTCATCGGCGCAACGTACGTCGTAACCGTAGCTGGAAACCCCGAACGAAATCAGGCGGTCGGCGCCCTCGCCGCGCATCTGGCGCTCTACGAAGGGCTCAATCATGCCGTGCTCTTGCGCCATGCGGCGAATCCACTTGTCCGATTTGATGCTCATGGCGGGTGTCCTGAATAGCGAGGTGGAAAAATTCTGTTGGGCATCTTACCGGGGCCGGAGCCGTGGTTCAAAGGGCCGGTTTTTTTTCTTGATACCATGCCGCCCACACTGTGTGGAGCGCACCTTTAATTACTGGCTCCCGATGCGGTATCAGGTTGCCGTCAGTCACGAAAATAGAGAAACCTTCGGAAATATCATTGGCACGTCCCGGAAAAAGGGTTAAGGTGGCGCCACTGTGCTGCTTGTGTCACTGAGAATCTCTACACGATATGTTGAATTTCGATCCAACCATCTCCAAGAATTTTTCCTGCTCTTTGCACTCAGTCTCGGCCAGGGCTTTTCCTGAGTCGCAGTTAACTTTGTCCAAGGAGTTACACCATGTCTAATCGCCAAACTGGTACCGTTAAGTGGTTCAACGATGAAAAAGGCTTCGGCTTCATCACTCCACAATCCGGTGACGACCTGTTCGTTCACTTCAAAGCTATCCAATCCGACGGCTTCAAAAGCCTGAAAGAAGGCCAACAGGTTTCTTTCATCGCTACCCGCGGTCAGAAAGGCATGCAAGCTGAAGAAGTTCAAGTTATCTAACTTGTACTGATCCAGTCAAAAAACCCCGCCCTTAAAAGCGGGGTTTTTTAATGCCTGCGGTTTGGGAAATAGCCAGATGAAATACCGTGGTATCGTTCCCACGCCCTGCGTGGAAACGATAGGCTCACAGCAAAGCGCCCGTACCAGGCGCCTTCATAGCTGCGTTATAGATCGTTACTGAAACAACGACTCACTCGACAAGCCATTCTTCTCCAGGATCTCGCGCAAGCGCTTGAGCCCCTCTACCTGGATCTGCCGCACACGCTCACGGGTCAGGCCGATTTCCAGGCCGACATCCTCAAGGGTGCTACTTTCATGGCCACGCAGTCCGAAGCGGCGTATCACTACCTCACGCTGCTTGTCCGTCAGTTCTGAAAGCCATTGATCGATGCTTTGGGACAAGTCGACGTCCTGCAACAGCTCACAAGGGTCCGTAGTACGATCATCAGTCAGAGTATCCAGCAGGGTTTTATCCGAATCAGGACCCAGCGAGACGTCGACCGAAGACACCCGCTCATTGAGACCAAGCATGCGCTTGACCTCTCCTACCGGTTTTTCCAGCAGGTTGGCGATCTCTTCAGGCGAAGGTTCATGATCGAGTTTCTGTGTCAGCTCACGCGCCGCCCGCAGGTAGACGTTGAGCTCCTTGACCACATGGATTGGCAACCGGATCGTACGGGTCTGATTCATGATCGCCCGTTCGATGGTCTGACGAATCCACCAGGTAGCATAAGTCGAAAAGCGGAACCCCCGTTCCGGGTCGAACTTCTCCACCGCACGGATCAAGCCGAGATTGCCTTCCTCGATCAGGTCCAACAGGGACAGCCCACGATTGACGTAGCGCCGGGCGATTTTCACCACCAGCCGCAAGTTACTTTCAATCATGCGCTTGCGCCCGGCCGGATCACCCTTTTGCGACAAGCGAGCAAAATGGACTTCTTCTTCGGGAGTCAGTAATGGAGAGAAACCGATTTCATTGAGGTACAACTGGGTCACATCGAGCGCCCGCGTGTAATCAATGTATTTATGCTGTTTTAACGCAGTGGAGTTCTTGGATTTGGTACGAACTGAAGGTGTAGCAGGTCCTTCATTATTCGACATCGAGTCCATACCGACACCGGTCTCCATAAGGAGAACCTCATCGTCGATGTCAAACTCCGGCGCTTCTTTACTGAGAGCCATTGTTATAGTCCTTTGGTGAGTTCGACCTCAAGCTCAAGCGGCGCCTTTATCCTTGGCAACGCTGGAGCCTGTTCCTTCTACGTGAGGGAACAGGCTGGAAACATTTCAACGCCGGGGAAGGAATTGCAGTGGATCAACGGGTTTACCTTGGCGGCGAATCTCAAAGTGAAGCTTCACCCGGTCTGTACCAGTCGACCCCATTTCGGCAATTGTCTGTCCGACTTTGACCTGCTGCCCCTCCCGAACCAACAGCCTGCGGTTATGACCGTAGGCACTGACGTAGGTATCGCTGTGCTTGATGATGATCAGCTCGCCGTAGCCCCGCAAACCACTCCCGGCGTACACCACTGTCCCATTAGACGCAGCTAAAACAGGCTGTCCCAAATCTCCGGCGATATCAATGCCTTTATTCAAACTACCGTTTGAAGAGAATTTCCCAATAAGAATGCCATTTGAAGGCCACCCCCAACCCTTGGGTGCAGGCCCCGCAGGCGGCAGGGGCGCAGGTGCCGGCTTGCTCACGCGCGCAGGCGCGGCGCTGCCAGCAGGCCGGGTAATGAGGGTGGTTTTGCTCGAAGAAGACGGTGAAGAACCCGAATACTTGACGATCGCCGTCGGTGCTGAGCCGCTACGCCCATCGAAGCGAATGGTCTGCCCCGGATGGATCGTATAAGGCACAGGAATGTTGTTACGCGCCGCCAGTGCCTTGTAATCCCAGCCATAACGAAAGGCAATCGAGAACAATGTATCGCCCTTGCGCACCACATATTGCCCCGTGGTGACTGTCGGCCTTTTGGGTGCCGCATTATTGCGATCAACCACTCGCGCGCCGCCGCCGGGCGAGCTGGAGCAAGCCGTCAATAAGGAACCCAAGACAAGGCCAATCACCAGTCGCTGAATGCTTGTTTTACTCATACGCTGTGCAATGACCGTGAGACTCACCCGCCGCTCCCTTTGTGGTGGCTGAACATGAACGCCTGGATCAGGCTTGAAATATGTTGCAAGTATAACGGGCAGTCAGGCTTTTACCGGAAACACGACCCTCATCGTGCTTAACCGCCCTTATCAAAGATGTTGACTCAATAGACTTCGCTGTAAGACACATACCCGGCAATAGAATTCAGTACACGCCAATAAATGATCAGGCCAGCGGGCCATTAAGTAGCGGGACGAAACGCACAGCACCCAATACATGCCGAGAGAAGCCTTCTTCTTCGCGAATGATCAACATCAACTGTTGTACCTCACCGGCCCCTACTGGAATCACCAGGCGCCCGCCCAGTGCAAGCTGATCCAACAGCGCCTGAGGTACATCGGTCGCAACAGCGGTCACGATAATACCGTTGTAAGGCGCCAATGCCGGCCAGCCTTCCCAACCATCGCCCCAGCGGAATACCACATTACGCAGGTTCAACTCCACCAAGCGTTCCTTGGCCCGGTCTTGCAATACCTTGATCCGCTCCACCGAGAACACCCGCTCTACCAGTTGCGAGAGCACGGCAGTCTGGTAACCGGAGCCGGTGCCAATTTCCAGCACCTTGTCCAGAGGACCAGCCGCCAGCAGCAACTCGCTCATCCGTGCCACCATATAAGGCTGGGAAATGGTCTGGTTGTGGCCGATCGGCAAGGCCGTGTCTTCATAAGCTCGGTGCGCCAGGGCTTCATCGACAAACAGATGCCGTGGAGTACGCCGAATGACTTCCAACACCTGGGCGTTGGACAAGCCCTCTTCGTAAAGTCGTTGAATCAAACGCTCGCGGGTGCGTTGGGAGGTCATCCCGATGCCCCGGCGCAGCAGGTCGTCTTGTTCACGAGCCATCAGCGCAGCCCCTCCAGCCAGCCATCGAGACCACTGAAGGCATCACTGAAGGTGCGATCAAGTTGCAACGGAGTAATCGAAACATAACCTTGCATCACCGCATGAAAGTCAGTGCCCTCGCCACCGTCTTCGGCGTCGCCCGCCGCCGCGATCCAATAGCCTTCCTTGCCACGGGGATCGACCACCTTCAGCGGAGCGGCAGCACGAGCGCGATGACCCAGGCGGGTCAGTTGGATCCCGCGAATATGATCCAGGGGCAGGTTGGGAATATTGACGTTGAGCACCGTTCGCGGCGCCAGGTCCAGGAATTCATGGGCCTGTACCAGCTTGCGGGCGAAATAGGCCGCCGTCGGCAGGTTGTCCAGTTGACGGGAGGCAAGCGAAAAGGCGAACGAGGTTCGCCCCAGGAATCGGCCCTCGAGAGCTGCCGCTACCGTGCCGGAATACAACACATCATCCCCCAGGTTGGCGCCCAGGTTGATACCGGAAACCACAAGATCCGGCTCATGCTCCAGCAGGCTGTTAATCGCCAGGTGCACGCAATCGGTTGGGGTGCCATTCAGGCTGATAAAGCCGTTGGCCAAAGTCTGCGGATGCAGCGGACGGTCGAGCGTCAGCGAACTGCTTGCGCCACTTTTGTCCTGGTCCGGGGCAATTACCACGCACTCGGCGTAATCCGCCAGCGCAGCATAAAGCGCGGCAAGACCGGGGGCGGTGACCCCGTCGTCGTTTGATATCAGAATACGCATGGGCTGTCCGTCTGCCCCACCGGCACCAGATCTACAAGCTCGCGCACCAAGACAGTGGCGAAGCATCCGGCCGGCAGGACGAATTCCAATTGCAGAATGTCCAGCGAGGGATAATGCCACGTCAACCCGCTAATGGGCAGTCGCAGAATGCGACGTTCGTGGCTCATGCCGGCATTGACCAGCCAATCTCGCAGGTCCACTTCACTGGCGGCGACCGCCTGCTCCAAAGCCTGTGTGGCCCCCGAGGTCGGAGAATCGCCTTCCCCCCACTGCGGGCCAGTAGGATGCAAATCCAGGATAGCCAATCGCGGGTCGCTGCACTCAGCCTCCCCCGCCGGAAAAAAGCTGCGACTGTCGGTAAACGCCAACAAATCGCCGACCTGGGCGCGTTGCCAGGAGCCGTCCGCCACCCGGGCCGCCAGGACCTTGTTGAACAGCAAGCTACGGGCGGTGGACAGCAGACGCGAACGCACGTTGCGCTGCTCTGGCAAGGCCTTGCGGGCTGCCCAGTCACGGGCATCGATGACATTACCGCCGTTGTGGCCGAAACGCTGGGCACCGAAATAGTTGGGGATGCCCTGTTTGGCAATCAGTTGCAGGCGAGCCTCGATGGCGGCGGTGTTCCCGGCAAACTGGGTCAGACGCAGGGTGAAACCGTTGGCCGAATGCGCGCCACGTTGCAGCTTGCGCTTATGACGGACGACTTTCAGAATCTTCAGGGTGTCGTTTTGCGCAGCACTCAGGTCAGGATCGGCCTTGCCCGGCAATTGCACACTGAACCACTGACGGGTCAGCGCCTGGCGATCCTTGAGCCCGGCATAGCTGACGGTGCGCAACGGCACACCGGCGGCCTTGGCGATACGCCGCGCCGCCTCTTCGGTGTTCAGGCCGCGCTTCTCCACCCATAGCCACAGATGCTCACCTTCGCCGGACAACGGAATATCCAGAACCTCGTCAACCTGGAAATCTTCGGCCGTGGCCTTGAGTACCGCGCTGCCCAAAGCATCGCCATAGGCACGTGGGCCCAACAGTTGCAGATCATTCATGCGCGCAGCAACAAAGCAACGGAGTGCACGGCAATACCCTCTTCGCGACCGGCAAATCCGAGCTTTTCGGTGGTGGTAGCTTTTACGTTCACTTGATCCAACTCAATTTGAAGATCCGCAGCGATCAGCCCGCGCATCGATTCGATATGCGGGGCCATTTTCGGTGCCTGGGCCACGATGGTGTTATCGACATTGGCGATTTTCCAGCCCTTGGCATGGATCAGTCCGACCACATGACGCAGCAACACACGACTGTCCGCGCCCTTGAAGGTAGGGTCGGTGTCCGGAAAGTGCTTGCCGATATCACCCAGCGCCGCCGCGCCGAGCAAGGCATCGCTCAAGGCATGCAAGACAACGTCGCCGTCGGAATGAGCCAGCAACCCATGGTGATGCGCGATCCGCACGCCACCCAGGGTGATGAAATCGCCTTCAGCGAAACGGTGCACATCGTAGCCGTGGCCAATACGCATAAAAAAACGCCCCGATTTAATTCAGGGCGTGATTCTACCTACTTTTGCCGGACATTAACCGAGCAAAGCGCGTCCATGATGTCGCAAATGATCTTCGATGAAGCTGGCGATAAAGAAGTAGCTGTGGTCATAGCCCGGTTGCAGGCGCAGTTCGAGCGGATGGTCGGCCGCCTTAGCGGCTTGCCTCAGGGCCTCAGGCTTGAGTTGCACCGCAAGGAAATCGTCGCGGTCGCCCTGATCCACCAACAACGGCAGCTTTTCCGAGGCTTCGCTGATCAGCACGCAGGCATCCCATTCACGCCACTTCGAGCGCTCTTCGCCCAGGTAGCCGGAGAAGGCTTTCTGACCCCACGGGCAATCCATCGGGTTGTTGATCGGCGAAAACGCTGACACCGACTGGTAGCGCCCAGGGTTGCGCAAGGCGCACACCAACGCACCGTGGCCGCCCATGGAGTGGCCGCTGATACCGCGTTTATCCGATGCCGGGAAATGTGCCTCAACCAACGCCGGCAATTCCTGCACCACGTAGTCATGCATCCGATAGTGCTTGGCCCAGGGTTCCTGGGTGGCATTCAGATAGAAGCCGGCGCCCAGGCCGAAGTCATAGGCATTTTCCGGGTCATCCGATACACCCGGCCCACGGGGACTGGTGTCCGGCGCCACGATGATCAGCCCCAGCTCAGCAGCGATACGCTGCGCGCCAGCCTTCTGCATGAAGTTCTCGTCGGTACAGGTCAGCCCCGACAGCCAGTACACCACCGGCAGCTTACCGCCCTGCTCCGCTTGCGGCGGCAGGTATACGGCAAACGTCATGTCACAGCCCAAGGTATCGGAGTGGTGCTTATAGCGTTTATGCCAACCGCCAAAACTCTTCTGGCAGGAAATATTTTCCAGGGTCATGGGAATGCTCCCAGCTACACGCTGCAAGCTACAAGCGACAAGAGTGGAATGCGCATCCTCTTGCCGCTTGTAGCTTGCAACTTGCCGCTGCTTCAAAAATGAATGACGGTACGAATGCTCTTGCCTTCATGCATCAGGTCAAACGCCTTGTTGATATCTTCCAGGCCCATGGTGTGGGTGATGAAAGTATCCAGCGGAATTTCTCCGGTTTGGGCCATTTCCACGTAGCTTGGCAACTCGCTGCGACCACGCACGCCACCGAACGCCGAACCGCGCCAGACGCGGCCGGTGACCAGTTGGAACGGACGGGTAGAGATTTCCTGTCCGGCACCGGCGACGCCGATGATCACCGACTCGCCCCAGCCTTTGTGGCAGCACTCGAGCGCTGCACGCATCAGTTGGACGTTACCGATGCACTCAAAGGAAAAGTCCACACCGCCATCGGTCAGATCAACGATCACGTCCTGGATCGGGCGATCGTAGTCTTTCGGATTGATGCAGTCGGTAGCCCCCAACTGCCTGGCGATCTCGAACTTGGCCGGGTTGATGTCGATCGCAATAATGCGCCCTGCCTTGGCTTTCACCGCACCGATCACTGCCGACAAGCCGATGCCACCCAGGCCGAAGATCGCCACGGTATCTCCCGGCTTGACCTTGGCGGTGTTGATCACCGCACCGATGCCGGTGGTGACGCCACAACCCAGCAAGCAGACTTTTTCCAGCGGCGCCTCTTTAGGAATCTTGGCCACGGAGATTTCCGGCAGCACGGTGTACTCGGAGAAGGTCGACGTACCCATGTAATGGAAAATCGGCTGGCCCTTGTAGGAAAAGCGAGTAGTGCCGTCTGGCATCAGGCCCTTGCCCTGGGTGGCGCGAATGGCCTGGCAGAGGTTGGTCTTGCCTGACAGGCAGAATTTGCACTTGCCGCATTCCGGGGTGTACAGCGGGATTACATGGTCGCCCACAGCCACCGAAGTCACGCCTTCGCCAATGGCCTCAACCACCGCCCCGCCTTCATGGCCGAGGATCGACGGAAAGATGCCTTCCGGGTCCGCACCCGACAACGTGTAGGCATCGGTATGACATACGCCGGAGGCAACCACCCGCAACAACACCTCTCCGGCCTTCGGCAGGGCGACGTCCACTTCAACGATTTCGAGAGGTTTCTTGGCCTCAAAGGCTACGGCAGCGCGGGACTTGATCATCCGGTTTCTCCATGGAGTAAAAACTAAGACCGGGAGTGTAAAACATGCCTGTTTGATTAATAATCCAGCGAAAAGCAAAACTTTATTGCCATACAGGGATAATCATCATGCTGGAGAGCCGCTGGGAAGGCATCGATGAATTCGTCGCCGTCGCCGAGTGCAGTCAATTTACCGCGGCCGCCGAGCGCCTCGGCGTCTCTTCATCCCATATCAGCCGCCAGGTGGCGCGCCTGGAAGAGCGACTGCAAACCCGCTTGCTGTATCGCAGTACTCGGCGCGTAACCCTGACCGAGGCCGGCCAGACTTTTCTCCAGCACTGCCAGCGCTTGCAGGATGGCCGCGAAGAAGCCCTGCGAGCAGTGGGCGATCTCACGAGTGAGCCCAAAGGCATGCTGCGCATGACCTGCGCGGTGGCCTATGGTGAACGCTTTATCGTGCCACTGGTGACGCGCTTCATGGGCCTTTACCCGCAACTGCGGGTGGACATCGAGCTGACCAACCGCCAACTGGACCTGGTCCATGAAGGCCTGGACCTGGCCATTCGCCTGGGCCGACTGCAAGACTCACGGATGGTCGCCAGCCGCCTGGCACCCCGACGCATGTACCTGTGTGCGTCACCCTCTTACCTTGAACGGTATGGTCGACCACATAGCTTGTCGGAGTTGAGTCGGCATAACTGCCTGATCGGCAGCTCGGACATCTGGCAGTTGGCTCAGGATGGGCGGGAGTTTTCCCAACGGGTGCAAGGAAACTGGCGCTGCAACAGTGGGCAGGCAGTATTGGATGCGGCGCTGCAAGGGGTGGGGTTGTGCCAACTGCCGGATTATTACGCGCTGGAACATTTGCACAGCGGGGCGCTGGTGTCGCTGCTTGAAGCGCATCAGCCACCGAACACGGCTGTTTGGGCGCTGTATCCACAGCAACGGCATTTATCGCCGAAAGTCAGGAAGTTGGTGGACTTTTTGAAGGATGGGTTAGCCGAACGGCCAGAGTACGAGACAGCGGGCTGATCGTTCCCACGCTCTGCGTGGGAGTGCAGCGGTTACCTGCGGTTCGTCCACCGCAACCTGAGCCATTCAAGGTCTTCAGGCCGGGTCACCTTGATATTGTCCGATCGCCCCTCGATCAGGCGTGGCGCCTGGCCAGACCACTCCATGGCGGAAGCTTCATCGGTGATCAGCACATCGGCCACCAGGCTGTCGGCCAACGCTCGATGCAAAGCGCCCAGACGGAACATCTGTGGGGTATAGGCCTGCCAGATCAGGCTGCGATCGACGGTCTCGACCACTCGTCCGCGCTTGTCGGCCCGCTTGAGGGTGTCCCGGGCCGGAACAGCCAGCAAACCACCCACCGGGTCATCCGCCAGTTCCGCCAGTAACGTGTCCAGGTCATCGCGACTCAGGTTGGGTCGTGCCGCATCGTGCACCAGCACCCAGTCTTCGTCACTCGCGCCCTGCTGATGCAAGTGCAGCAGTGCACTGAGTACTGAGCCAGAACGCTCGTCGCCACCGCTCACCCGCTGGATACGCGGATCGCCAGCACACTCCAGGGTCGGCCAATAGGGATCATCAACGGCAAGACTGACCACCAACCCCTTGAGGCTGGGGTGGTCGAGAAAACAGCCAAGGCTGTGTTCAAGAATAGTGCGCCCGCCCAGTTGCAGGTATTGCTTGGGACGGTCTGCCGCCATGCGGGCACCCACGCCCGCAGCAGGAATCACGGCCCAGAAGGCCGGCAAGCTGCTGCTCATTGGGCCAACTGGTAGAGGGTTTCACCCTCCTTGACCATGCCCAACTCATGACGAGCCCGCTCTTCCACGGTCTCCGTGCCCTTTTTCAGCTCAAGCACTTCGGCATAGAGCACGTGGTTGCGCTCCAGCAGACGCTCGTTTTCAGCGTGCTGCTCGGCAATTTGCTGGGTCAGGTCCTTCACCTGCGCCAGGCTGCCACTTCCCACCCATAGGCGGTACTGCAGGCCAGCCAGCAGCAAGAGCAAGACGAGGAACAACCAATTGGGACTGCGCATCGAATATCGGGTATCCAGTGAAAAAAGACAGCCGTGCAAAGACTTTTGCAGCAACTGATAGCACGAAGCCTGGAAAAACCAGGCTTGTGCTTGATAGGCATCAGATTAGTGCGAAAATTCACCTTCCAGTGATTTTTCCGACACAGAATGCTGACTTTTTACCATTTAACGATCAGCCGCGAAACTCACTGCGACCGTTGTATGTGGCTTTACCGCCCAATTGCTCTTCGATACGCAGCAATTGGTTGTACTTGGACACCCGGTCGGAGCGACACAGGGAACCGGTCTTGATCTGGCCCGCCGACGTACCCACGGCCAGATCGGCAATGGTGGAGTCTTCGGTTTCGCCGGAGCGGTGGGAGATCACGGCGGTGTAGCCCGCAGCCTTGGCCATCTGGATGGCCTCCAGGGTTTCGGTCAGGGTACCGATCTGGTTGAACTTGATCAGGATCGAGTTGGCGATCTTTTTATCGATGCCTTCTTTCAGGATCTTGGTGTTGGTCACGAACAGGTCGTCGCCTACCAATTGGACCTTCTCGCCGATCTTGTCGGTGAGGATTTTCCAACCGTCCCAGTCGGACTCGTCCAGGCCATCTTCAATGGAGATGATCGGGTAGCGCTCGCTCAAGCCTTTGAGGTAGTCAGCAAAACCTTCGGCGGTGAACACTTGCCCTTCGCCGGACAGGTTGTACTTGCCATCTTCGTAGAATTCGCTGGCCGCGCAGTCCAGGGCCAGGGTCACGTCGGTGCCCAGCTTGTAGCCAGCGTTGGCCACCGCTTCGGAGATGACTTTCAGTGCATCTTCGTTGGACGCCAGGTTCGGTGCGAAACCACCTTCGTCACCGACCGCAGTGCTCAGGCCACGAGCCTTCAGTACGGCTTTGAGGTGATGGAAAATCTCGGTACCCATGCGCAGGCCTTCAGAGAAGGTCTTGGCGCCAACGGGCTGCACCATGAATTCCTGGATGTCGACGTTGTTATCGGCGTGCTCGCCGCCGTTGATGATATTCATCATCGGAACTGGCATCGAGTAGACACCCGGCGTGCCGTTCAGGTTGGCAATGTGCGCATACAGCGGCAGGTCCTGGTCCTGTGCAGCAGCCTTGGCAGCAGCCAAGGACACAGCGAGGATGGCGTTGGCGCCCAGGCTACCTTTGTTTTCAGTACCATCGAGCTTGATCATCGCGTGATCGAGGGCTTTCTGGTCCAGGGGATCCTTGCCCAGCAGCAGGTCACGGATTGGACCGTTGATGTTGGCTACAGCCTTGAGTACGCCCTTGCCCAAGTAACGGCTCTTGTCGCCATCACGCAACTCCAGCGCTTCGCGCGAACCGGTGGAAGCACCGGACGGCGCGCAGGCGCTGCCGATGATGCCGTTATCGAGAAGCACGTCGGCTTCGACGGTGGGGTTGCCACGGGAGTCGAGAACTTCACGACCTTTGATGTCGACGATTTTTGCCATTGTTGTAAACACTCCAAAGTTGACGAAAACGACGCAGCTGTAGGAAATTTTTTGACCGACCGCAAGGGTGGAACAACGGGGCAGGCTTGCAGGCGACAAGGCTCAGGCCCGAGGGCCTGAGCATTTAGCGTGGGATACTTTACCGGAGAAACGGCGGTTACGCGGTCTCTACCGTCGGAAAACTCTTGACCAGTTCGTCCAATTGCTTGAGCTGGGCCAGAAATGGCTCCAGCTTGTCCAGGCGCAAGGCGCATGGACCGTCGCATTTGGCGTTGTCCGGATCCGGGTGAGCTTCCAGGAACAGGCCGGCCAGGGATTGGCTGATGCCGGCCTTGGCCAAGTCAGTGACCTGGGCACGGCGGCCGCCAGCGGAATCGGAGCGACCACCGGGCATTTGCAGCGCGTGGGTCACGTCGAAGAACACCGGGTATTCGAACTGTTTCATGATGCCAAAACCGAGCATGTCCACCACCAGGTTGTTGTAGCCGAAGCTCGAACCACGCTCGCAGAGGATCAACTGGTCGTTACCCGCTTCCACGCACTTGCTCAGGATATGTTTCATTTCCTGGGGTGCGAGGAACTGGGCTTTCTTGATGTTGATCACTGCGCCGGTCTTGGCCATGGCGACCACGAGGTCGGTCTGGCGCGACAGGAAAGCCGGCAACTGGATAATGTCGCACACCTCGGCGACCACACTCGCCTGTTCAGGCTCGTGGACGTCGGTGATGATCGGCACGCCGAAGGCTTGCTTGATGTCCTGGAAGATCCGCATGCCTTCTTCAAGGCCCGGGCCACGATAGGAAGTCACAGACGAACGGTTGGCCTTGTCGAAGCTGGCCTTGAACACGTAAGGGATACCCAATTTCTGGGTGACCCGTACGTACTCTTCACAGACCTGCATCGCCATGTCACGGCTTTCCAGCACGTTCATGCCGCCAAACAGCACCATGGGCTTGTCGTTGGCAATCTCGATGTTGCCTACGCGAATGATCTTCTGGGCCATCAGGTTTACGCCTTCTTCTGATGTTGCGTCAGTGCCGCTTTGACGAAACCGCTGAACAACGGGTGACCATCGCGCGGAGTCGAGGTGAACTCAGGGTGGAACTGACACGCGACGAACCATGGATGATCCGGCGACTCGACCACTTCAACCAACGCGCCATCACCGGAGCGACCGGAGATTTTCAGGCCGGCTTCCATCAGTTGTGGCAGCAGGTTGTTGTTCACTTCGTAGCGATGACGGTGACGCTCGACGATCACGTCCTTGCCATAGCAATCATGCACCAGGGAACCCGATTCCAGCAGGCAATCCTGCGCACCAAGGCGCATGGTGCCACCCAGGTCGGAAGTTTCGGTACGGGTTTCAACGGCGCCGGTGGCATCTTCCCACTCGGTGATCAGGCCCACGACCGGATGGCCGCTGGTATGGTCGAACTCGGTGGAGTTGGCGTCTTTCCAGCCCAGCACGTTACGGGCGAACTCGATGACCGCCACTTGCATGCCCAGGCAGATACCCAGGTATGGCACCTTGTTTTCACGGGCGTACTGCACGGCAGTAATCTTGCCTTCCACGCCACGCAGGCCGAAACCGCCCGGAACCAGGATCGCATCAACGCCTTCGAGCAGCGCGGTGCCCTGGTTCTCGATGTCTTCGGAGTCGATGTAGCGCAGGTTGACCTTGGTGCGGTTGCTGATGCCGGCGTGACTCATCGCTTCGATCAGCGACTTGTAGGCATCCAGCAGCTCCATGTACTTGCCGACCATGGCGATGGTGACTTCATGCTCAGGGTTGAGCTTGGCGTCGACTACCGCTTCCCACTCGGACAAATCGGCACCGCCGCACTGCAGGCCGAAACGCTCGACGACAAAATCATCCAGGCCCTGGGAGTGCAGGATGCCCGGGATCTTGTAGATGGTGTCGGCGTCTTCCAGGGCAATCACCGCACGCTCTTCAACGTTGGTGAACTGGGCGATCTTGCGACGCGAGGAGATATCGATAGGGTGATCGGAACGGCACACCAGCACATCCGGCTGCAGGCCGATGGAACGCAGTTCCTTGACCGAGTGCTGGGTAGGCTTGGTTTTGGTTTCGCCCGCGGTGGCGATGTACGGCACCAGGGTCAGGTGCATCAACATCGCGCGCTTGGCGCCGACTTCGAAGCGCAACTGACGGATGGCTTCAAGGAACGGTTGGGACTCGATGTCACCCACGGTGCCACCAATCTCGACCATGGCCACGTCGGCATCGCCGGCACCCTTGATGATCCGGCGCTTGATCTCGTCGGTGATGTGCGGGATCACCTGGATGGTTGCACCCAGGTAGTCACCACGACGCTCCTTGCGCAGCACGTGCTCGTAGACACGGCCAGTGGTGAAGTTGTTGTTCTGGGTCATGGTCGTGCGGATGAACCGCTCGTAGTGGCCCAGGTCCAGGTCGGTCTCGGCGCCGTCGTGAGTGACGAACACTTCACCGTGCTGGAACGGGCTCATGGTGCCCGGGTCAACGTTGATGTACGGGTCCAGCTTGAGCATGGTGACCTTAAGTCCCCGCGCCTCCAGGATGGCCGCCAATGAAGCGGAGGCAATGCCTTTCCCCAATGAAGAAACAACACCGCCCGTGACGAATATGTAGCGCGTCATGAAAAACCCTAGAAGTCTGCGTTAAAGCGGTCCGAGCCGCCGGGGAAAGCGAAGGAAGGCCGAAGCCCCCGATCACCTGCATTAATCACAGTGCACCTTTCAAAAAAACCGCCGCGTTGTGACAGACCAGCAATGGAACACCGGTACGTTGATCGCTACACATTTTTTGGAATCGCCCAGCAAAGACTGCTTGGTAATCGGCAACTGCTGCGATTCAGGCGAATCCACAGAAGTTGTATCAAGAAGGGAGCGTAGTCTACCGGAAAGGCGCTATCAGCTCAAACCTTGATCGCAGGTTGGCGGCATCCAATGTAATTGCCAATCGCCATGGGCCTCGACCGCCAGCCCCGGCAGGTTGGGCACCGCCAGCAATTGCTGCCCCTGATACAGCAGCGGCAATCTGCCACGGACCACGCCTGGCAAGCCGCTTTCATTAAGCAACCGCTTGAGATCGCGGCGACCTCGACCTGGCACTTCCATGATTTCACCGCCCTGACGGTAGCGGATGCTCAAGGCACCCTTAGGGGCCTGACCAGTGAAATACACATGCCCATTGCTGGGTAACTGTAGTGGGTTTTCCGGATGCAGCCAGCCCTGCGGCGTGTCGGAAAAGTCCGACCATGCCATCGGCAGCCACCAAATTCGATCAGCGCAACGGTGCAGTTGGCCGTCAGCCAGGGGCCACAATGGCTGTGCATCGCACTTGGCATCACGCAATGCGTTCCAACCGGCCCAGTGGTTGCTATCAGGCAAACGCGTCAGTGATGTCAGCCAGTACCGCAAAGCGTTACGCTGGCGAGCCTCTGAGAGCGCACAGAGCGGAGCCAGGGACAATGACGGCAGTGACAGCCAGGGAAACGCCGACGGCGCGCTGGCGGCCAGCAGGTCCATCTGCGCCAACTCATCAAGCAAGCCCTGGGCCTCACTCAGATGTTCGGCAGTACGGGCCAGGGTATTGACGGCCTGGGGCCAGCGGTTGGTCAGCAGCGGCAACACGTGCCCGCGCAGGTAATTACGCGAAAAACGCGGGTCGGCGTTTGACGGGTCTTCGATCCAGGCCAGTTGCTGCTCGCGGGCGTAGGCCTCCAATTCGGCACGAGAGACATCCAGCAGCGGCCGTACCAGACGGCCCTCCCCCAGCGAACGGTGGACGGGCATGGCAGCCAGTCCCCGCACCCCGGCCCCACGCAGCAAACGAAACAGCAGGGTTTCGGCTTGATCATCACGGTGCTGACCCGTCAGCAGTACGCTCCCAGGCCCGGCGAGTTCAATAAACGCCTGGTAGCGCGCCTCACGGGCTGCACGCTCAACGCTGGCGCCAGGCTGGACCTGAACGCGCATGATCTGTAGTCGCACACCCAGGCTATCGCAGACTGCCTGGCAATGAGCCGGCCAAACGTCAGCCGCAACCTGGAGGCCATGATGAACATGGACAGCACTCAGTGGCGGGAGCGATTCGGTTTTGGCCAGGGTAGCGAGGAGGTGCAGCAAGACAGTGGAGTCGAGGCCACCGGAGAATGCGATATGCCAAGCCGGGGCATTGCGCCAGGAGGCCAAGGATTGCAGAAGTTTGGCGGACAGAGCTGGTTTCATCACAACACCCTGAACCTGATCGTTTCCACGCCCTGCGTCACCAGCGGGACGCAGAGCGTCCTAAACAGCATTCCCACGCAGAGCGTGGGAATGCTCATTTGATCAGAGACCGTAGCTCATCAGGCGCTCGTAACGACGGGTCAGCAGCGCCTCGTTGTCGAGCTTCTTGAGCGTTGCCAGTTGCGAGCCGAGCTCTGCACGAATGGTCGCGGCAACCGCAGCCGGGTCGCGGTGGGCACCGCCCAGTGGTTCGGCGATCACTTTATCCACAATGCCCAGGCCCTTGAGGCGATCAGCGGTGATCCCCATGGCCTCGGCGGCATCCGGAGCCTTGTCGGCGGTTTTCCACAGGATCGAAGCACAGCCTTCCGGCGAGATCACCGCGTAAGTTGAATATTGCAGCATATTCAATTGATCGCAAACGCCAATAGCCAGCGCACCGCCAGAACCGCCTTCACCGATAACAGTGGCGATGATCGGGGTTTTCAGGCGCGACATGACCCGCAGGTTCCAGGCAATCGCTTCGCTCTGGTTACGCTCTTCAGCATCGATACCCGGATAAGCGCCCGGGGTGTCGATGAAGGTCAGGATCGGCATCTTGAAGCGCTCGGCCATCTCCATCAGACGGCAGGCCTTGCGATAGCCTTCCGGACGAGGCATGCCGAAGTTGCGGCGAACCTTCTCGCGTACTTCACGGCCTTTCTGGTGGCCGATGACCATCACTGGCTGGTCGTCCAAGCGAGCAATGCCACCGACGATGGCGGCGTCATCGGAGAAGTGACGATCGCCGTGCAGTTCGTCGAACTCGGTAAAGATGTGTTGGATGTAGTCCAGGGTATACGGACGGCGTGGATGGCGGGCCAGGCGCGCGATCTGCCAGCTAGTCAGTTTGCCGAAGATTTCTTCGGTCAGCGTCTTGCTCTTGTCTTGCAGGCGAGAGATTTCATCGCCGATGTTCAGCGAATTGTCATTGCCGACCAGGCGCAGCTCTTCGATCTTGGCTTGCAGGTCAGCAATCGGCTGTTCGAAATCAAGAAAATTCGGGTTCATAAGCGTCCGTCTTGGGTCGACGGCCAAGGAGTACCTGGCCAGCCGGTTGTCTATTCGCGCCCACCTTAAGGGAGAGGCGCGTCAAGGTCGAGATTAAATGTTTAGTCGAGATCAGGGCTTTTTCCATGCCCCTGACCATCAACGGTATTGGAGGAAGACGTTGTCACGCCCGAACTGGTCACGCAATGCCTGAATCAAGCCATCCCCCGGGTCGATTCGCCAGGTCTCGCCGAACTGCAACATGGCCTTGGCATCGCTGCCGGTGTACTCCATGGTTACCGGGCAGGCACCACGATGGCGCTTGAGCAACTCGCCCAGGCAGCGTAGCTGATCACCCTTGAGCGCTTCAGTGCGCACTTTCAGGCGCAGGCTTTCTGCCAGGTTGGTTCGCGCATCCTCCATGCTCATCACCCGCTTGATCCGCAGGCGCAAGCCGCCGGAAAAGTCGTCGTTGCTGACCTCTCCTTCCACCACCACCATCGCATCGGTCTGCAACAGTGACTGGGCGGAATGGAAAGCGTCGGCAAACAGCGAGGCCTCTATTCGGCCGGAGCGGTCGTCGAGGGTGATAAAGCCCATCTTGTCGCCCTTTTTGTTCTTCATGACTCGCAGGGCGATGATCATGCCGGCGACAGTCTGGGTGTCACGCGCCGGCTTCAGGTCAATGATGCGCTGACGGGCAAAACGACGGATCTCTCCTTCGTATTCGTCAATCGGGTGACCGGTAAGGTACAGCCCCAGAGTGTCCTTCTCACCTTTCAGGCGTTCCTTGAGGGTCAGTTCCTTGGCCTTGCGGTGATTGGCGTAGACATCGGCGTCTTCCTCGACAAACAGGCCGCCAAACAGGTCGGCGTGGCCGCTGTCGTGGGTTCGGGCAGTCTGCTCTGCCGCCTTGATCGCCTCTTCCATGGCCGTCAGCAACACCGCTCGATTACGGTCGATATTGGCTTGGTAAGCCTTCGGCTCGTCATGAAAGTACGGACCCAGTCGGTCCAGAGCGCCGCTGCGGATCAGGCCGTCGAGGGTGCGTTTGTTGATGCGTTTGAGGTCAACCCGAGCACAGAAGTCGAACAAGTCCTTGAACGGCCCGTCCTGACGCGACTCGGTAATCGCCTCCACCGGGCCTTCGCCCACGCCTTTGATCGCACCCAAGCCATAAATAATGCGGCCTTCGTCGTTCACCGTGAACTTGAACTCGGAAGCGTTCACATCCGGTGCGTCGAGACGCAGCTTCATGGTTCGCACTTCTTCGATCAAGGTCACGACCTTGTCGGTGTTGTGCATATCCGCCGAGAGTACCGCCGCCATGAACGGCGCCGGATAGTGAGCCTTCAGCCAGGCGGTCTGATACGACACCAGCCCGTAGGCGGCGGAGTGGGATTTGTTAAAGCCGTAACCGGCGAATTTCTCCACCAGGTCGAAAATATTACCGGCCAGGTCAGCGTCAATGTTGTTGGTCGCGCAACCTTCAATGAAACCGCCACGCTGCTTGGCCATTTCCTCGGGTTTTTTCTTACCCATGGCGCGGCGCAGCATGTCCGCGCCGCCCAGAGTGTATCCGGCCATGACTTGGGCAATCTGCATCACCTGTTCCTGATACAGGATGATGCCGTAGGTCGGTGCCAGTACCGGCTTGAGGCCTTCATACTGGTAATCGGAATGCGGATAGGCCAGCTCGGCGCGGCCGTGCTTACGGTTGATGAAGTCATCCACCATGCCCGATTGCAATGGGCCCGGACGGAACAGGGCCACCAGGGCGATCAAGTCTTCCAGGCAGTCGGGCTTGAGCTTTTTGATCAGCTCTTTCATACCGCGGGATTCAAGCTGGAACACCGCGGTGGTTTCAGCTTTTTGCAGTAACTGGTACGTCGGTTTGTCGTCCAGCGGGATAAAGGCAATGTCCAGCGGCGCTTCATCGACCTTGGCACGTTCACGGTTGATGGTTTTCAGCGCCCAATCGATGATCGTCAGGGTCCGCAGGCCCAGGAAGTCGAACTTCACCAGACCGGCGGCCTCCACATCGTCCTTGTCGAACTGGGTAACCAGGCCGCCGCCTTCTTCATCGCAATAGATCGGCGAAAAGTCAGTCAGCTTGGTTGGGGCAATTACCACACCACCGGCGTGTTTACCGACGTTACGCACCACACCTTCAAGCTTACGGGCCATGTCCCAGATTTCGGCAGCCTCTTCATCGACCTTGATGAATTCCCGCAGGATTTCTTCCTGCTCGTAGGCTTTTTCCAGGGTCATGCCGACTTCGAAGGGAATCATCTTCGACAGGCGATCAGCCAGGCCGTAGGACTTGCCCTGCACCCGGGCCACGTCACGGATAACCGCTTTCGCCGCCATGGAACCGAAGGTGATGATCTGGCTTACCGCGTTGCGGCCATACTTCTCGGCCACGTATTCAATCACGCGGTCGCGACCGTCCATGCAGAAGTCAACGTCGAAGTCGGGCATCGAGACCCGTTCCGGGTTGAGGAACCGTTCGAACAGCAGGTCATATTCCAGCGGGTCAAGGTCGGTGATCTTCTGCACATAGGCCACCAGGGACCCGGCACCCGACCCACGACCTGGACCTACCGGCACGCCGTTACTCTTGGCCCACTGGATAAAGTCCATAACGATCAGGAAGTAACCGGGAAATCCCATCTGGATAATGATATCCAGCTCGAAATTCAGCCGATCGACATAGACCTGGCGCTTGGCCTCGTAATCCTCGGTAGTGTCCTTGGGCATGAGAACGGTCAGACGCTCTTCCAGGCCGTCGAACGAAACCTTGCGGAAATACTCATCGATGGTCATGCCATCGGGAATCGGGAAGTTGGGCAAAGAGTGTTTGCCCAACTTCACGTCAATATTGCAACGCTTGGCAATTTCGACGGTATTTTCCAGCGCCTCGGGCAAGTCGCTGAACAACTCGGCCATTTCTTCGGCAGTCTTGAGGTATTGCTCTTCGCTGTAGTTCTTCGAACGGCGCGGATCGTCAAGGGCCCGCCCCTCACCGATGCACACACGGGTTTCGTGGGCCTCGTAGTCTTCCTTCCGGATAAAGCGCACATCGTTGGTTGCCACCAGCGGCGCCCCCAGGCTCTCGGCCAGGGCAACGGCGGCATGTAACTGCTCTTCATCGTTGGGACGGTTGGTGCGCTGGATTTCCAGGTAGAAACGGCCGGGGAAGACGGCCATCCATTCACGGGCGAGGACTTCAGCCTCGTGAGGATTACCGCCCAGCAATGCGATACCGATTTCACCTTCTTTGGCCGCCGAGAGCATGATCAGCCCTTCGCTGGCCTCGGCCACCCACTCACGCTCAATGATCACCGAGCCATTGCGCTGACCATCGATAAAACCACGGGAAATCAGCTCCGTGAGGTTGCGATAACCTACGGCGTTCATCGCCAGCAGACTGATGCGACTCAGTGCATTATCCGGGTCCTTGTTCGACAGCCACAGGTCGGCACCACAGATCGGCTTGATACCGGCGCCCATGGCAGCCTTGTAGAACTTGACCAGGGAACACATGTTGTTCTGGTCAGTGACCGCCACGGCCGGCATATTCATGCCCACCAGATTTTTGACCAGCGGTTTGATCCGTACCAGGCCGTCGACCAGGGAATATTCAGTGTGCAGGCGCAGGTGAACGAATGAAGCCGGCATAGTGATCCTGTCTAGATACGTGTGAAAACAACAAGGCCCGGATTGTACCGGGCCTTGAGCCAAACATCAGCCTGCGACTAAACCTCGCTGAGACTCTCCCGCGCCTCGTAAGCCTGACGTACCGGGGCAAACGAGCGGCGATGAATCTGAGTCGGGCCCAGACGAGCCAAGGCTTCCAGATGAACGGGCGTCGGGTAGCCCTTGTGGCCGCCAATGCCATAACCTGGGTAGATCAATTCGAAAGCAGCCATTTCACGGTCACGGCTGACCTTGGCCAATATCGACGCAGCCGCAATCGCTGGAACCTTACTGTCACCCTTGACCACCGCTTCGGCCGGCATAGCCAGTTTCGGACAACGATTGCCGTCGATCATCGCCAGTTTCGGAGTGATGTGCAGTCCTTCTACGGCACGCTGCATGGCAAGCATGGTGGCGTGAAGGATGTTCAGCTCATCGATTTCTTCGACTTCAGCCCGGGCGATATGCCAGCTCAGGGCCTTCTCGCAGATCTCGTCGTAGAGTTTTTCGCGACGGGCTTCGGTGAGTTTCTTCGAATCGTTGAGACCGATAATCGGGCGGCTTGGATCGAGGATCACAGCGGCCGTGACAACCGCCCCACAGAGTGGGCCGCGGCCCACTTCATCGACACCCGCCACCAGATCAAAGGCATCGGCGACCAGGCTGAAATCCAGGCCCATTTGCGTCTTCATAGCGCTTCCTGTTTTTGGCCAATCAAGGTCAGCACGGCACCAGCTGCCTGGTTCGACGCATCGCGGCGCAAGATCCGGTGAATTTCGTCAAAACCACGAGTCTGTTCTTCGCCACCTTCGATCAAGGGGAGCAAGGTCAGCGCCAAGGCCTCAGGCGTTGCATCATCCTGCAGCAACTCGGGTACCAACAGACGCTGGGCCAACAAATTGGGCAAAGAGATGTAAGGGCTTTTGACCATACGCTTGAGAATCCAGTAGGTCAGCGGCGCCAGGCGATAAGCCACGACCATGGGGCGCTTGTAGAGCAAGGCCTCGAGGGTCGCTGTACCGGAGGCGATCAGCACCGCATCGCACGCAGCCAGAGCCAGGTGCGAACCGCCATCAAGTAGTGTCAACGGCAAGCTGCGCCCTACCAGCAATGCTTCGATTTGCGCACGACGCTGGGGGCTGGCGCACGGCAACACAAAGCGCACACCCGGCCTCAAGACTTGCAAGCGCTCGGCGGCATCGAAGAACAACGCGCCGAGACGACCGACTTCACCACCACGGCTGCCAGGCATCAGCGCCACCAGCGGGCCGTCAGGCAAGCCCAACTCGGCACGGGCTGCTGCTCGATCCGCTTGCAGAGGAATAGTGTCAGCCAGGGTATGGCCGACAAACCGCACCGGCACGCCCTTCTCTTCGTAGAACCTGGCCTCGAATGGCAGCAGGGTCAACATCAAGTCACAACCTTCGCGAATTTTCAGCACGCGCTTTTGTCGCCACGCCCAGACGGACGGACTGACGTAATGCACGGTCTTGATCCCGACCTGGCGCAACTTGAGTTCAATGTTGAGGGTAAAGTCCGGAGCATCGATACCGATAAAGGCGTCAGGCTTTTCTTCGATCAGAGTCTGAATCAGCTTTTTGCGGCGAGCCAACAGTTCACGCAAGCGACCCAGCACCTCAACCAACCCCATGACCGACAGGCGCTCCATGGGGAAATAGGACGTCAGGCCTTCGGCCTGCATCAACGGGCCGCCAACGCCGATAAACTCGACTGCCGGATGCTGGGCCTTGAGTGCCCGCATCAGACCTGCACCCAGGATATCGCCGGAAGCTTCTCCGGCCACCAGCGCAATACGCAAGCTGGCCATGATTAGCGGGTGATGCCGCGAGTCGAAGACTGGATGGAGTCACGGAACACCGCGACTTCCGGGTACAACGAAGCTGGCTCGGCCAATCCGGCCAGGGCCTGGTCGACGGTCAGCCCCTGGCGATAAACCACCTTGTAGGCACGGCGCAGGGCATGGATCGCGTCCTCGCTGAAACCACGACGACGCATGCCTTCAAAGTTCATGCTGCGAGCTTGTGCAGGATTGCCGAAGACCGTGACAAATGCCGGAACATCTTTTCCGATGGCCGTACCCATGCCGGAAAAGCTGTGGGCACCGATATGGCAGTACTGGTGAACCAGGGTGAAACCGGACAGGATCGCCCAGTCATCGACGTGTACATGGCCGGCCAGTGCAGTGTTGTTGACCAGAATACAGTGGTTGCCGATCACACTGTCATGTCCGATATGGGCGTAGGCCATTACCAGGTTGTGGTCACCCAGCGTGGTTTCCGCGCGATCCTGGACGGTACCGCGATGAATGGTCACGCCTTCACGGATGATGTTGTGATCACCGATTACCAGACGCGTTTCTTCACCCTTGTACTTCATGTCCGGGGTGTCTTCGCCGATCGAGGAAAACTGATAGATGCGATTGTGTTTGCCAATCCGCGTCGGGCCTTTGAGGATCACGTGCGGCCCGATGACTGTCCCCTCGCCGATTTCCACACCTGCGCCGATGATCGACCATGGGCCGACCTCAACGTCGGCGGCCAGGACGGCCGTCGGATCGATGATTGCGCGAGGGTCAATCAAACTCATAGTTTGCGTTCCGCGCAGATGATTTCAGCGGAGCATACAGGCTTGCCATCGACGGAAGCCTGGCATTCGAACTTCCAGATCTGGCGTTTACAGCTGATGAACTTGGCTTCAAGGATCAACTGATCACCTGGGGTGACCGGGTTGCGGAAACGCAACTTGTCGGAACCCACGAAATAGTAGAGCGTGCCATCGACAGGCTTCAAGTCGAGCATTTTGAAACCAAGGATACCGGCAGCCTGGGCCATTGCCTCGATGATCAATACGCCTGGCATGATTGGATGCGCAGGGAAGTGACCATTGAAGAACGGTTCGTTGATGCTGACATTCTTGTAGGCACGAATGCGCTTTTCCTCAACATTCAGCTCCACTACGCGGTCCACCAGCAGGAACGGGTAACGGTGAGGCAGGTATTCGCGAATCTCGTTAATGTCCATCATTTCGGGGGAAGCCTGTAATAAAGATTGGGAGCGCGCGGACTAAGGCACGCTCCTCTAGCAAATCAAGGAGGCAGTCTAGCGGCTGTGCACACTTGATATGGAAATGGTATCAGCCATCTGATGAAGCATTACCGCCAGGGGTCACGTCCCCAACACGCTTTTCCAGATGTTTCAGGCGTCGAGCAATGTCGTCGAGCTGCCTCAGACGAGCCGCGCTCTTGCGCCATTCGGCCGCAGGCTGCATGGCCGTACCGGAAGAATAGGACCCAGGTTCGGTAATCGAATGGGTCACCATGGTCATCCCGGTGATAAATACGTTGTCACAAATATCGATATGACCAACCAGGCCAACGCCACCTGCCAGCATGCAATGCTTGCCGATCTTCGCGCTGCCGGAAATTCCCACACACGCAGCCATGGCCGTATGGTCACCAATCTGGACGTTGTGGGCGATCTGAATCTGGTTGTCCAGCTTCACGCCATTACCAATGACGGTATCAGCCAGGGCACCGCGATCAATAGCAGTATTGACGCCAATTTCCACATCGTCGCCAATCAGCACCCCGCCCACCTGGGCGATCTTGTGCCAGATACCCTTTTCAGTGGCGAAACCAAAACCTTCGCCACCAATCACTGCGCCGGACTGAATCACCACACGCTCGCCAATACGCACGTCGTGGTACAGGGTCACGCGGGGCGCGAGCCAACCGCCGGTACCAATTTCGCTGCGCGCACCGATAAAACAGTGGGCGCCTACAGTCACGCCGGCAGCGATATACGCACCACTTTCGATCACCACAAAAGCACCAATACTCGCGGCAGGATCAACCTGTGCGTCTTCGGCAATCACCGCCGAGGGGTGAATCCCGACAGGCGCCTTGGGCTTGGGATCAAACAGGTGCGACACTCGTGCATAAGACAGGTACGGGTTAGCTACGATCAGCGCATCCCCTGCAAACCCCTCGGCATCAGCGGCCTTCAGCAACACGGCTGCGGCCTGGCTGTCGCCCAGGTATTTACGGTATTGGGGATTTGCCAGAAAGCTCAACTGAGCTGGGCCAGCCTCCTGCAAGGTGGCTAGCCCAGTGATTTCTTTCTCCGGGGAGCCATGCAAGGTGGCCCCCAGGAACTCGGCCAATTGGCCGAGTTTGATAGTCGCGGTCATGGGTTACTTCAGCTGATTCATACGCTCGATCACCTTACGGGTGATGTCGTACTGAGGTTTGACGTCAATCACAGCGCCACGCTCGAAGACCAGGTCAAAGGCACCTTTCTTGATAACTTCTTCTACGGCGCTATCGAGTTTCGGCTTGAGCTGCTTGAGCATTTCGCGGTCAGCAACAGCCTTGGCTTCGTTCAGCTCCTTGGACTGGAACTGGTAATCACGGGCCTTTTGCTTGAATTCAAGCTCTAGACGCTCGCGCTCGCCTGTCTGCATCTTGTCGCCACCGGCAACCAGACGATCCTGGATACCCTTGGCACTGCTTTCCAGGCTTTTGAGCTTGGTCAATTGCGGGCCAAATTTCTTCTCGGCATCCACGGCGTACTTCTTGGCCGCATCGGATTCCAACAGGGCCATCTGATAGTTCAGGACGGCAATTTTCATTTCGGCAAAAGCCGGGGTTGCTACCAGGACAGTCGCCAGGAGAACCAATTGAGTCAACTTACGCACGATGTACTCCTACAGAATCCGTTGTCGTTATCTTGGGTCAGGCTATTAGAAAGTCTGGCCGAGGGAGAATTGGAATATCTGGGTTTCAGCGTTATCCGGTTTCTTGATCGGCATGGCCAGAGCAAAGCTCAATGGGCCCAATGCAGTAATCCAGGTCACGCCCACACCTACCGAACTGGCCAGATTGCTCAGACTGACGTCGTTGCACTGGGTGTTTGACTTCAAGCCGCTCGGATTGGTGATCTGGTCGCACTTGGAGTCGAACACGTTACCCACATCCCAGAAGACCGAGGTACGCAGGGAGCGTTGATCCTTGACAAATGGCAGCGGGAACAAGACCTCGACACCACCTTGAATCAGCACGTTACCACCGAATGGCAGCGGATCATCGTCCGTGTCCACTTCGGTCCCGGCGTTACCAGTCTTGGCAAAACCACGACTCGGTGTACCACGAGGGCCCAGGGTGCTGTCCTTGAAACCACGTACCGAGTTGAAACCACCCGCGTAGTAGTTCTCGTAGAACGGCAAGCCATCGGTCGAACCATAACCGTCACCATAGCCCAGTTCCGTGTGCAGGCGCATGGTGTAGTTGTCGCTCAATGGCATGAACAACTGGCCACGATAATCGAGCTTGAAGAATGACAGGTCGCTGCCTGGGGTGGTGGCTTCCAGGGTCAGGCTCTGGGAGTGACCGCGGGTTGCCAGCACGCCTTTGTTCAGCGTCGACTCGGACCAGCCGGCCGAGGCCTTGAAGTTCAGGAACTTGTCACCTTCCCGACGGGTGAAGTCGAAGATCTCATCCACGGTGTACACACCCGTCTTGATCTCATCCTGTTGCGCGGTCAGGCCGAAGGTCAGGCGCGAGGTCTCACTGATCGGGTAACCGACGTTGACACCAGCGCCCAGGCTATCGATCGCATAGCTTGCAACGTCGACATCGAGGTCGTCGTAGTCAGTCGTGCGATAGAAAGCGTTGTAGCCCAGGCTCACACCATCAGCAGTCCAGTAGGGGTCGACATAACCGAAGTTATAGCGGCTCTGGTATTCGCTTCGGGTCAAACCGATGCTGACCTTGTTACCGGTACCCAGGAAGTTGTTCTGGGTGATCGAGCCGCCCAGGATCAGGCCGGCGCTCTGGGCAAAGCCGACGCTGGCGGTGATCGAGCCGGACGCTTGCTCTTCCACAGCGTAGTTCACGTCAACCTGGTCATCCACACCCGGTACGGCCGGGGTTTCCACGTTGACTTCCTTGAAGAAGCCCAGGCGTTCAAGACGGGTCTTGGACTGGTCGATCAGGTAAGTCGAGGCCCAGCCGCCTTCCATCTGACGCATTTCACGGCGCAGCACTTCGTCCGCCGACTTGGTGTTGCCACGGAAGTTGATGCGATTTACATAGGCCCGCTTGCCAGGATCGACAACAAAGGTGACGTCCACGGTGTGGTCATCATCATTCGGGGTAGGCACGCCGTTGACGTTGGCGAAGGTGTAGCCCTCGTTACCCAGGCGACGAGTGATCAGTTCGGAAGTGGTGGTCATCAGCTTGCGCGAGAACACCTGGTCTTTCTGCACCAGCAACAGGGACTTGACCTGATCCTCGGGAACTTTCAAGTCGCCGCTGAGTTTCACGTCACGAACGCGGTACTTCTCGCCTTCGTTGACGTTGACGGTGATATAGACGTGCTTCTTGTCCGGGGTGATGGACACCTGGGTCGAGGCAATATCCATGTTGATGTAGCCACGATCCAGGTAGTAGGAGCGCAGACGCTCCAGGTCACCGGAAAGCTTTTCACGGGCGTACTTGTCATCGTTCTTGAAGAACGACAGCCAGTTGGTGGTCTTGAGCTCGAACAGGTCGATCAGGTCATCGTCGGCAAACTTGGTGTTACCCACCACATTGATGTGCTGGATAGCCGCCACGGTCCCTTCGTTGATATTTACCTTCAAGCCGACACGGTTGCGTGGCTGCGGCACCACTTCGGTTTCCACGGAGGCTGAATAACGCCCCTGGGCAACGTACTGGCGCTGCAGTTCGTTACGCACGCCTTCGAGGGTGGCGCGCTGGAAGATCTCGCCTTCGGCAAGACCGGATTGCTTGAGGCCTTTCATCAGGTCTTCAGTAGAGATCGCCTTGTTGCCTTCGATCTCGATACTGGCGACGGAGGGTCGCTCGACCACGGTGATGACCAGGACGTTACCTTCGCGGCCCAGTTGGATGTCTTGAAAGAAACCGGTTTTGAACAGCGCACGAGTGGATTCCACCAGGCGACGGTCATCAGCCTGTTCCCCGACGTTCAACGGCAAGGCACCAAAGACGCTACCCGCGGAAACCCGCTGGAGGCCGTTGACGCGAATATCGGAGATAGTGAAGGACTCGGCGTGAACTTCGGCGATCATCAATACGGTGAGAACCGCAGTTAGCAGCAGACGTTTCATGAAGTCCTTTCTTATTCCAACTGGCAATAAACAAACTGCCGCAAAATGCGGCAGATTCGCAATTCAGCGAAGCGTTACAGTCGACCCAGATCGTTGACCAGAGCTAATAACATCACTCCGACCACCAAACTGATACCGATCTGTATCCCCCAACCCTGCACCCGATCCGACAAGGGGCGACCACGCACCCACTCGACCAGATAAAACAACAGATGCCCCCCATCCAATACTGGAATGGGCAACAAATTCAGAACCCCCAGGCTAATACTCAGATAAGCCAGGAAATTCAGGAAATCAGCCATGCCCGACTGGGCAGAAGCGCCCGCCACTTTAGCAATGGTTATCGGTCCACTCAAGTTTTTTACCGAGAGCTCACCGAACAACATTTTCTTGAGGGAATCGAGGGTCAGCACACTCATGGTCCAAGTGCGTCGCGCACCCTCGCCAATTGCTGCCAATGGCCCGAAGCTGATCTCGCGCACCATGGATGGCGGCCACTCGACACCTTTCACCCCGGCCCCGAGATAGCCCCCGGCCGCCTTGGCTTCTCCGCGAACCGCCAATACAACTGGAACGTCGATTTGAGCACCGTCGCGCTCAACTTTCAGCACAATTCTGGTATCAGGACGTACGCGAACCCGATCGACAACTTGCTGCCAATCAGTCAGCGCCTGACCATCCAGGGCCAATAGCCGATCGCCGGTTTTCAGCCCGGCAGCCTGTGCCGGCCCCTTGGGATCCAACTCCGCCAGCACCGGCGGCAAGGCCGGGCGCCACGGGCGAATCCCAAGGGACTTGATCGGGTCGGGCTCATCTGCCCCCTTCAACCATTGGTCCAGGATCAGCTCACGTGGCGTCTCGGCGGTAGAATCCTGCTCGCGCACCACCAGCTTCACGGTGCCGCTTTCTCCCAGGCGACGCACCAACTGCAGGTTGACCGCTCCCCAACCGGTGGTCGGCTCGCCATCTATTGCAACAATTTCCTGGCCTGCGCTCAGGCCAGCCTTCGCTGCAATGCTACCCGCCTCGACCGCACCGATGACCGGGCGCACTTGCTGGCTACCGAGCATCGCCAGCGCCCAGAAAAACACCATCGCGAGCAAAAAGTTGGCGATAGGGCCGGCGGCAACAATGGCAATACGCTGACGAACGGTCTTGCGATTAAAGGATTGATCCAGTTGATCGGCCGGCACTTCGCCTTCGCGCTCGTCGAGCATCTTGACGTAGCCGCCCAAGGGAATCGCCGCGATCACAAATTCGGTGCCGCGGCGGTCGTGCCAGCGCAGCAACGGCATGCCAAAACCGACGGAAAAGCGCAGTACCTTGACGCCGCAACGACGTGCCACCCAAAAATGGCCGAACTCGTGGAAGGTGACCAGCACACCCAGAGCAACCAGGGTGCCGATAATCATGTAGAGCGCACTCATCTAATTTCTCCGCATTCCAATCCAGTGCCCCGCAGGCTCAAATACACCCCAAGACTAACGCGCGTTGCGGCTCAACCATTGCCTGGTCAGCGTACGGGCCTTTGCATCCGCCTCGAACACCGCCCCCAAGTCATTCACGGCAACTACCGGCTCGCGACTGAGGACCTCCTCGATGATACTCGCGATCTCCGGGAAACGGATGCGCCTTTCGAGAAACGCCGCTACTGCCACTTCATTGGCCGCATTAAGCATTGCCGGCGCGCTGTTACCCGCCTCGGCCGCTTCGCGCGCCAGACGCAAGCAAGGAAAGCGCTGCTCATCCGGCGCCTCGAAGTCCAGGCGGGCAATCGCAAACAGGTCCAACGGCGCGACACCTGAATCGATCCGTTCCGGCCAGGCCAAGGCATTGGCGATCGGCGTACGCATGTCGGGATTGCCCAACTGGGCCAACACCGAGCCGTCCACGTAATCGACCAGAGAGTGAATCACGCTTTGCGGGTGAATCACCACCTCGACCTGGTCAGGCCTGGCATCGAACAACCAGCACGCCTCGATCAGCTCCAGGCCTTTGTTCATCATGCTTGCCGAATCTACCGAGATTTTGCGGCCCATGGACCAATTGGGATGGGCACAGGCTTGATCGGGAGATACGCTTTCCAGCTCAGCCAATGGCGTCTGCCGGAACGGGCCGCCGGAAGCGGTCAGCAGGATCCGGCGCACACCCACCTGGCTCAGGCCACGGGCAAAATCCCCGGGCATGCACTGGAAAATCGCATTGTGCTCACTGTCCAGAGGCAACAGCACCGCACCACTCTTGCGTACAGCCTGCATAAAAAGCGCGCCGGACATGACCAGCGCCTCCTTGTTGGCCAGCAGGATCTTCTTGCCCGCATCGACAGCGGCGAGGGTCGGACGCAGGCCCGCAGCACCGACAATCGCCGCGACAACCGTGTCGACCTCAGGATCGGCCGATACCTGACACAACCCTTCCTCCCCAACCAATACGTGAGTAGCCAAGCCCGCAGCACGCAAATCGTTCTGCAAGCTCCGCGCAACCGCCGCTTCAGGCACCACCGCATAGCGTGGCGTATGTCGGACACACAGCGCCAGCAACTCACTCAGGCGGCTGAAACCGGTCAAGGCGAACACTTGGTAGCGTTCAGGATGGCGCGCAATGACATCCAGGGTACTCAGCCCCACCGAGCCGGTAGCCCCCAGCACGGTCACCTGTTGCAGGCGACTCACGAAGCCGTCATCCACAACAGCACGGCAAAGATCGGGATGGCCGCGGTCAGGCTGTCGATGCGATCCAGCACGCCGCCGTGACCAGGCAGCAGATTGCTGCTGTCCTTGATTCCAGCCTGGCGCTTGAACATGCTTTCGGTGAGGTCACCCACCACCGAGATGAATACGACCACCGCCGCCCCCACCAGGGCCAGGAGCATTTCTTTCATCGTCCAACCACGTACGAAACCGACAATAAGGGTGATCACCAGCGTCAAGACAAGGCCGCCATACACACCTTCCCAGCTCTTGCCCGGACTGACAGCCGGTGCCAGCTTGCGCTTACCGAAGGCTCGGCCGGAGAAGTAGGCGCCAATATCAGCGCCCCAGACCAACACCATCACAGCCATGATCAACCAATTACCCATCGGCGATTGCTTGATCAGCACCAGGCCTTGCCAGGCCGGTAGCAGAATCAACAGACCAATCACCAGTTTGCAGGCAACGCTGGACCAGTGGTCACTGGTGCCCGGATAGGTCAGCACCAGGAAAGTCGCCAGCAACCACCACAGCACCGCCGCCCCCAGCACCCAGAGAGCGAGGCCCGGCAGGATGTACATCAGGAACAGCAGCAATGCCACTACGGCGGCGTACAGCACGCGTGGCAACTGTTCGGCAAAACCTGCCAACCTCGCCCATTCCCAGGCACCCACGGTGACAACCAGGCCGATGAACAGCGCAAAGCCGGAACCTTGCAGCAGGAAAAACCCACACAAGGCAATCGGCAGCAGGATCAGCGCCGTGATGATTCGTTGTTTAAGCATTAAACCCGGGCTCCAGCTTCAATCTGCTCGCTCGTTTTACCGAAGCGACGCTGACGGGAAGCATAATCGGCCAGCGCGTTGCGCATGGCATCGTGTTTGAAGTCCGGCCAGAACAGGTCGGAGAAGTACAGTTCGGTATAGGCCAACTGCCACAATAGGAAATTGCTGATGCGATGCTCACCACCGGTACGAATACACAAGTCTGGCAACGGCAGGTCACCGGTTACTAGGCAGGTTTGCAACAGCTCAGGCGTGATGTCTTCTGGCTTCATATGACCGGCCTGTACTTCGCGAGCCAGACGCTGGGCAGCCTGGGCGATATCCCATTGCCCCCCATAATTGGCCGCAACCTGCAGCACAAAGCGGTTGCTGCCGACAGTGATTGCCTCGGCTTCACGCATCGCCGCTTGCAACTCGGGGTGAAACCGTGAGCGGTCACCAATGATACGCAGGCTTATATTGTTCTCGTTCAGCCGCTTGGCCTCACGACGCAATGCCTTGAAGAACAGATCCATCAAGGCACTGACTTCTTCGGCCGGCCGCTGCCAGTTTTCACTGGAGAACGCGAACAAGGTCAGCACCTCGACCTTGGCTTCGGCACACACCTCAATGACCGCACGTACAGCGTCGACACCCGCCTTATGCCCGGCGACACCCGGCATAAAGCGTTTTTTCGCCCAGCGATTATTCCCATCCATGATGATCGCGACATGGCGCGGCACCACAAAGGGTACGGATTGCTTGGTCTTTTCCATGAAGGCGTCCTGACCCTTATACGGCCATCAGATCCGCTTCTTTTTGCTTGGTGGCGGCTTCGATATCAGCCACGGCCTTGTCGGTCAGCTTCTGCACGTCATCAGCAGCACGACGCTCTTCGTCTTCGCTGATTTCCTTTTCCTTGACCAGGTCCTTCAATTGGCTCAATGCATCGCGACGGATGTTGCGCACGGCGATCCGCGCATCTTCGGCAGCATCACGAGCCTGCTTGGCAAACACCTTGCGAGTTTCCTCGGTCAAGGCCGGCATGGAGATCAACAGCAATTCGCCCAGGTTGGTCGGATTGAGGTTGAGGCCAGCGCTCTGGATGGCCTTGTCGACGGCGCCGAGCATGTTGCGCTCAAAGGCCACGACTTGCAGGGTACGGGAATCCTTGACCGTGACGTTGGCCACCTGGCTGATCGGGGTATCGGCGCCGTAATAAGGCACCATCACGCTACCCAGGATGCTCGGGTGTGCCTTGCCAGTACGAATCTGGCCAAACGCGTGGCTCAGAGACTCCAGGGACTTTTGCATACGCGCTTGAGCGTCTTTCTTGATTTCGTTGATCATTGTTCGCCTTCCTCGATCAGAGTCCCTTCCGCGCCGCCGTGTACGATATTCAGCAGGGCACCGGGCTTGTTCATGTTAAATACGCGCAGCGGCATCTTGTGGTCGCGGCACAGGCAAATAGCCGTCAGGTCCATCACACCCAGCTTGCGATCCAGCACTTCATCATAAGTCAGATGATCGAACTTCTCGGCATGCGGGTCTTTGAACGGGTCGGCAGTGTACACGCCATCCACCTTGGTGGCCTTGAGCACCACGTCAGCATCGATTTCGATAGCACGCAAGCAAGCCGCCGAGTCGGTGGTGAAGAACGGATTACCCGTGCCGGCGGCAAAGATCACCACTTCTTTGGCGTTCAGGTGGCGCATGGCCTTGCGGCGGTCATAGTGATCGGTCACGCCAACCATGGAGATAGCCGACATCACGATAGCCGAGATATTGGCACGCTCCAGAGCGTCGCGCATCGCCAAGGCGTTCATCACAGTGGCCAACATGCCCATATGGTCACCGGTTACCCGATCCATGCCAGCCGCGCTGAGCGCCGCACCGCGGAACAAGTTGCCACCACCGATCACCAGACCGACCTGAACACCGATGCCCACCAACTGGCCGACTTCCAATGCCATGCGGTCGAGCACCTTCGGGTCGATCCCGAACTCTTCCGAGCCCATCAGGGCCTCGCCGCTAAGTTTGAGTAGAATGCGTTTATAGCGAGCCTGATAACCACTGCCCTGCTGAGCCATTGCGAATCTCTCCTGCGGCGTATTTTTAAAAAATTCTTGGCAAGCCGTTAACGGCCTGCGTTCACTCTAGCTGGACACTGCCACCGCGCCATCGGAACACGGCTTTGCAAGCCAGTTCCGGAGGGAAGCCAAATAAAATTGATCACCCCACCTGAAAAGAGGCTGCGCGCGTGAGCGGGCAGCCTCTTTTGGGCGACAGTTAAAAACCGTCTTATTGCTTGGCGGCAGCCAGCTGGGCAGCAACTTCTTCAGCGAAGTTGTCGACCGGCTTCTCGATACCGTCGCCTACTTTGAAGTAGGTGAAGGAAACGATTTCAGCACCGGCTTTCTTGGCCAGTTCGCCAACCTTGATTTCAGGGTTCTTGACGAACGCCTGCTCAACCAGGCTCGCTTCAGCCAGGAACTTGCTGATACGACCCTTGATCATGTTTTCAACGATGTTTTCTGGCTTGCCGGCGATCTTGTCAGCGTTGAGGCTCAGGAATACGGTTTTTTCGCGTTCGATTGCATCAGCGGACACTTCCGATGGCAGCAGGAATTCAGGGTTGCTGGCCGCTACGTGCATAGCGATGTCTTTGGCCAACTCAACGCTGCCGCCTTTAAGGGCAACTACAACGCCGATCTTGTTACCGTGCAGGTAACCACCAACCACATCACCTTCAACGCGAGCCAGGCGACGGATGTTGACGTTTTCGCCAACCTTGCCAACCAATACCAGGCGAGCAGCTTCTTGAGCTTCGATCAGCGGAGCGACGTCAGTCAGCTTGTCGGCGAACGCTTTTTCAACGCTTGCAGCAACAAATGCCTTGAAGTCGTCCTGCAGAGCCAGGAAGTCAGTTTGCGAGTTCACTTCCAGCAGGACTGCGGTTTTACCGTCTTCCTTCAGGGCGATAGCGCCTTCAGCAGCTACGTTGCCTGCTTTCTTGGCAGCCTTGATGGCGCCGGAAGCACGCATGTCATCAATGGCTTTTTCGATGTCGCCGCCGGCCTTGGTCAAGGCCTTTTTGCAATCCATCATGCCTTCGCCAGTACGCTCACGCAGTTCTTTAACCAACGCTGCAGTAATCTCTGCCATTTCAAAATCCTCTTGGATAGGTTTTCAACCATTCCACCCGATCAACCGGGCGATCAATTCTTCCCGAATCACCCTTGTAGACTGCTGCACGTTACAGCTGCAATATTGCACCGCTACAAGTGGGCGCCGACAAATGGTTTTCGAGGTGGCAAAAAGGGGGCCAAGCCCCCTTTTTGCTTACTGAGTCAACGCCAAGGCGTCAATTACTCAGCTGCTGCTACCGGAGTTTCTTCAACGAACTGCTCGGTGCCGCCAGCAACGTGGTTGCGGCCACGGATTACAGCGTCAGCCATCGAACCCATGTACAACTGGATGGCACGAATTGCGTCATCGTTGCCTGGGATGATGTAGTCAACGCCTTCCGGGCTGCTGTTGGTATCGACTACGCCGATAACCGGGATACCCAGCTTGTTGGCTTCGGTGATCGCGATACGCTCGTGATCAACGTCGATAACGAACAGTGCGTCAGGCAGACCGCCCATATCCTTGATACCACCCAGGGAACGATCCAGCTTTTCCAGGTCGCGAGTGCGCATCAGCGCCTCTTTCTTGGTCAGCTTGGCGAAAGTACCGTCTTCGGCTTGCACTTCAAGGTCACGCAGACGCTTGATGGAAGCACGGATAGTCTTGAAGTTGGTCAGCATGCCGCCCAACCAGCGGTGATCGACGTACGGCGAACCGCAACGTGCTGCTTCTTCAGCAACGATCTTGCCAGCGGAACGCTTGGTGCCGACGAACAGAATCTTGTTTTTGCCCTGGGCCAGGCGCTCTACGAAAGTCAGAGCTTCGTTGAACATTGGCAGGGTTTTTTCAAGGTTGATAATGTGGATCTTGTTACGCGCGCCGAAAATGTACTTACCCATTTTCGGGTTCCAGTAACGGGTCTGGTGACCGAAGTGCACACCGGCCTTCAGCATATCGCGCATGTTGACTTGGGACATGATAGTTCCTTAAGTAAGTCGGGTTTGGCCTCCACGTATCCCAATGACCAACCAGCAGCATTTAAGCTTCCGGCACCCAGGTCATCGTGTCGACACGTGTGTGGATTTAAGCTTTGCGGGGTATCCCCGGAAAGCGGCGCATTTTATACCATAGGAAGGGCAAAAACGAAACACGCAATCACATTTACCCGCCACCCCTTTTGCGCAAGCCTTTGAATAGAGCCAGAATACCCCCATCCTTATAGAGAGAAGCGATAGCCAGGCGCTCATGGTTTGCCACCGACGTCTGATAGAATCGCGTTTTTTGGGTTTGTGTGAATTCTGTAACCTTTTGTCGCACGCCCGTAAACCGTATTGATTGCAGCGCGTCGCGCTAGAGAGAGCCTGTATGACCGTTACTTTGAAAACCGCCGAAGACATCGCAGGCATGCGCGTTGCCGGAAAACTGGCTGCCGACGTGCTGGAAATGATTGCAGAACACGTCAAGCCCGGCGTCACCACTGAGGAATTGGACCGTATCTGCCACGACTATATTGTCGATGTGCAAAAGGCCATCCCTGCGCCGCTGAACTACAAGGGCTTCCCCAAGTCGATCTGCACCTCGATCAACCACGTGGTATGCCACGGAATTCCCGGCGACAAGCCCCTTAAAGACGGCGATACCCTGAATATCGACGTGACGGTGATCAAGAACGGCTACCACGGTGACACCAGTCGCATGTTCCACGTCGGCAGTGTGCCGGTATGGGCCGAGCGCCTGTCGCAGATCACCCAGGAATGCATGTACAAGGCCATCGAACTGGTCAAGCCCGGCTGCCGCCTGGGGGATATCGGTGAAGTGATCCAGAAGCATGCGGAAAAGAACGGTTTCTCGGTAGTTCGCGAATTCTGCGGCCATGGCATCGGCAAGGTATTCCACGAAGAACCGCAGATCCTGCACTACGGCCGCGCCGGCACCGGCATGGAACTCAAGGCTGGCATGACCTTCACCATCGAGCCGATGATCAACCAGGGCAAGGCCGACACCAAGGTACTGGGCGACGGCTGGACCGCCATCACTAAGGACCGCAAGCTCTCGGCCCAATGGGAACACACCTTGTTGGTCACCGAGACCGGCTACGAGATCTTCACCCTGCGCGCTGACGACACGATTTCTCGCATTTCGGCCTAGGCTTTTTTATACTGGCGGGCCTCGGTTTTCGCACACCGGTTGCAACCTATAGATAGAAAGGAAAGCCGATCGATGCCCCAGGTGGACCCCGAACTCTTCGACCGCGGCCAGTTCCAGGCTGAACTGGCGCTGAAGGCAAGCCCTATCGCCGCCTTCAAGAAAGCCATCCGCCAGGCCCACGAGGTGCTTGATGAGCGTTTTCGCAGTGGCCGGGACATCCGTAGGCTGATCGAGGACCGCGCTTGGTTCGTCGACAACATCCTGCAAAAAGCCTGGGAACAATTCAGTTGGAGCGAAGACGCCGACATCGCCCTGGTGGCGGTCGGCGGTTACGGTCGAGGTGAACTGCACCCCTACTCGGATATCGATCTGCTGATCCTGCTGGACAGTGCCGATCATGAAGTTTTTCGCGATTCCATCGAGCGTTTTCTGACGCTGTTGTGGGACATCGGCCTGGAAGTCGGCCAAAGCGTGCGCTCGGTGGATGAGTGTGCCGAAGAAGCCCGCGCCGACCTGACGGTGGTCACCAACCTAATGGAAAGCCGCACTATCAGCGGCCCCGAGCGCCTGCGCCAGCGCATGCTGGAAGTGACCAGCACCGCACACATGTGGCCGAGCAAGGACTTCTTCCTGGCCAAGCGTGCCGAGCAGAAAGCCCGGCACCATAAATACAACGATACCGAATACAACCTGGAACCCAACGTCAAGGGCTCCCCTGGTGGACTACGGGATATCCAGACGATTTTGTGGGTCGCACGGCGCCAATACGGCACCCTGAACCTGCGTGCCCTGGCCGGCGAAGGGTTTCTGGTGGAGAGTGAAAACGCCCTGCTGGCCTCGTCCCAGGAGTTCCTGTGGAAGGTACGCTACGCCCTGCACATGCTTGCCAGGCGCTCCGAGGACCGCTTGTTGTTCGACCACCAGCGTTCCATCGCTACTCTGCTGGGGTTCGAAGGCGAAGATGCCAAGACCAGCATCGAAAGTTTCATGCAGCAGTATTACCGGGTGGTCATGAGCATTGCCCAACTCAGCGACCTGATCATCCAGCATTTCGAAGAAGTCATCCTCGCCCCGGAGGACGAAACACCACCGCAACCGATCAACTCGCGCTTCCAGCTACATGACGGCTACATCGAAGCGTGTCACCACAATGTGTTCAAGCGCACCCCGTTCGCCATGCTGGAAATCTTCGTGCTGATGGCCCAGCAACCGGAAATCAAAGGCGTGCGGGCCGATACCATTCGTCTATTGCGGGAAAATCGTCACCTGATCGACGATGATTTTCGCAATGACATTCGCAACACCAGCCTGTTTATCGAGCTGTTCAAGTGCAAGATCGGTATCCACCGCAACCTGCGACGAATGAACCGCTACGGCATTCTCGGACGCTATTTGCCGGAGTTCGGCTTTATCGTTGGGCAAATGCAGCACGACCTGTTCCACATTTATACGGTGGACGCCCATACCCTGAACCTGATCAAGCATCTGCGTAAAATGCAGTACACCCAGGTATCGGAAAAATTCCCCTTGGCCAGCAAGCTCATGGCACGGCTGCCCAAGCCCGAATTGGTCTACCTCGCCGGCCTGTACCACGACATCGGAAAGGGCCGTCACGGTGACCACTCGGAAATCGGCGCCGTGGATGCTGAAGCGTTCTGCCAGCGGCACCAGTTGCCCCTGTGGGACAGCCGCCTGATTGTCTGGCTGGTACAAAACCACCTGGTGATGTCCACCACCGCCCAGCGCAAGGACTTGTCCGACCCGCAGGTGATCCACGACTTCGCCCAGATCATCCTCGATGAAACCCATCTCGATTACCTGTATGTGCTGACCGTCTCCGACATCAACGCTACCAACCCCACATTGTGGAACTCCTGGCGCGCCAGCCTGTTGCGCCAGCTCTACACCGAAACCAAGCGCGCCTTGCGTCGCGGCCTGGAGAACCCGGTGGACCGCGAAGAACAGATCCGCCGCACCCAAAGCGCGGCCTTGGACATCCTGGTGCGCGGGGGCAATGATCCGGACGATGTCGAACAACTCTGGTCGCAATTGGGAGATGACTATTTCCTGCGCCACACCGCCGGCGATGTCGCCTGGCACAGCGACGCCATCCTGCAGCAACCGGCCGACGGCGGCCCGCTGGTGCTGATCAAGGAAACCACCCAGCGCGAATTCGAGGGCGGCACGCAAATCTTCATCTACGCACCGGACCAGCACGACTTCTTCGCCGTGACCGTGGCGGCCATGGACCAGCTCAACCTGAACATTCACGACGCGCGGGTTATCACTTCCAGCAGCCAGTTCACCCTCGACACCTACATCGTGCTCGACACTGACGGCGACTCGATCGGTAACAACCCGACCCGCGTCAAGCAGATCCGCGACGGCCTTACCGACGCCCTGCGCAACCCCGACGACTACCCGACCATTATCCAGCGTCGGGTCCCGCGCCAGCTCAAGCACTTTGCCTTTGCGCCCCAGGTGACCATTTCCAACGACGCCCAGCGTCCGGTGACGGTGCTGGAACTCAGCGCGCCCGATCGCCCAGGCCTGCTGGCGCGTATCGGCACGATTTTCCTGGAGTTCGACCTATCGTTGCAGAACGCCAAGATTGCGACCCTGGGTGAACGGGTGGAAGACGTGTTCTTTCTCACCGATGCGAACAACCAGCCGCTTTCCGACCCCGAGCTTTGTCGTCGATTGCAGGATGCAATCGTCGAGCAATTGAGCGTGAACCAAGAGCCCGGGATTGAGTTGTCGCGACTGAGTATTTGACCGACGGGCAGTCATACCGCCCCTCTGCCTAGTTTTTAATGCCTTGCACGAGATCCACCGATGAACAACGCCCTGAACCAATTGCAGCCCTACCCGTTCGAGAAACTGCGCGTCCTGCTGGGCAGCGTCACGCCGAACCCGGACAAGCGCCCGATCGCGTTGTCCATCGGCGAACCCAAGCACAAGTCTCCGGCTTTCGTTGCCGAGGCCTTGGCCAGCAACCTCGACCAGATGGCAGTGTACCCGACCACCCTGGGCATCCCAGCCTTGCGCGAAGCCATTGGTGCCTGGTGCGAGCGCCGCTTCAACGTGCCCAAGGGCTGGCTGGACCCGGCGCGCAACATCCTGCCGGTCAACGGCACCCGCGAAGCGCTGTTCGCCTTCACCCAAACCGTGGTCAACCGTGGCGACGATGCGCTGGTGGTCAGCCCGAACCCGTTCTATCAGATCTACGAAGGCGCAGCCTTCCTCGCCGGGGCCAAACCGCACTACCTGCCATGCCTGGATGAAAACGGCTTCAACCCGGATTTCGATGCGGTCTCGGCCGACGTCTGGAAACGCTGCCAGATTCTGTTCCTGTGCTCCCCAGGCAACCCGACCGGCGCTCTGATCCCCGTCGCCACCCTGAAAAAGCTGATCGCCCTGGCTGACGAATACGATTTCGTGATCGCCGCCGACGAGTGCTACAGCGAACTGTATTTCGACGAACAAACCCCGCCGCCGGGCCTGCTCAGCGCCTGCGTCGAACTGGGTCGCCAGGACTTCAAGCGCTGCGTGGTGTTCCACAGCCTGTCCAAACGCTCCAACCTGCCGGGCCTGCGCTCGGGCTTCGTGGCCGGTGATGCCGAAATTCTCAAGGCTTTTCTGCTGTATCGCACCTACCACGGCTGCGCCATGCCGGTACAAACCCAACTGGCCAGCATTGCCGCCTGGCAGGACGAAGCTCACGTACAGGCCAACCGTGACCTGTACCGGGAAAAGTTCGACGCGGTGCTGGCGATTCTCAAGCCAGTATTGGACGTACAAAACCCGGACGGTGGCTTTTATCTGTGGCCGAATGTGAAAGGTGATGACGCAGCTTTTTGTCGCGACCTGTTCGAGGAAGAACACGTGACTGTGGTACCGGGTTCGTACCTGTCGCGGGAAGTCGACGGCCTCAACCCCGGCGCCGGACGCGTGCGTTTGGCACTGGTCGCGCCGCTGGCCGAATGTGTGGAGGCGGCGCACCGAATCAGCGCGTTTATCCTGCGTAAGCACTGACCGAAGGGCCTGTGCTGTTTGCGGACAGTTACAGGCCTATACAAACGGTTCCGGAACCTGTTTCGCCTTCAGGACGAATCAACAATCAGCTTCGTCTCTGATACGCAACAGGAGAAACGTCATGATCAGTGGTACTTACCTCGCCAGCCCCTCTCCACCGCCTAGTCATCCGCTAAACGACACCAGCGCCGCTCAAGCCGCCAGCCTTTCAAGAAATCGACGCAGTGTCGGCGAACCGGGTAAATACTGGCCGCAGAACAGCACCATTAAAATCACTATATATGACTGCCCAATGGACGATCCTTACGTGCAGGCGGTCAAAAATGCCGCCAGCCAGTGGCAGGCCCATATCAACCTGAACTTTGAATTTGTTTCTGGAGAAGACGGCGACGTTCGCATCACGCAGAACCTGCCTGGCGACAATAGTGGCGGCTCAGAAGTGGGAATCGACGCAAAAAACACATCACTCCCATACCCAACCATGAGCCTGCCGATGGATCATACGGCGGCCTCATTCGAACTGGTTGTGCTGCACGAATTCGGGCACATGCTGGGCGCCCATCACGAGCATCAACATCCCGATGCCAATATTCCCTGGAATCAGGCCAGCCTTGACGCGCGCTTCACGCCGCAACAGCAGCAAGTCAACTTCCTACCCCTGCCCCGCAACGATACCTATGATTTTTCGCCCTACGACGGCGACTCAGTCATGCATTACTCCATTGATCCCGCTTGGGTCACTGACAATACGTGGCGGTCGAGAAACGCGACGCTCAGCGCCGATGATATCGACTGGGCCAAGAAGGCCTACCCTAAACCGCCTGTTTCCTGAAACATCACAGGCTTGCGGCTGAGGCTACTTCTGCAACCCTAGATTGGCCTCACTCATATCCAGGTCCGCCAACACCTCCCGCAGTACGTCATCGCCAATCTGGTGCTGACGGCTCAGGTTGTACAGTTCAAGGCGCTGCGCCCGCAGAGCCTTAAGCCGCAACTTGCGTTCCAATTGATCCATCTGCAACGCCAGCGCCTGGGCTTCGGCCGAGTCGTTGAATACATCCAGTTGATGGCGGTATTCCGACATGAGCCTCGCCTTGAGTTCCGCCGCCAGCGCGGCCTGGGCGGCGTCCTGAGGCGCAGCGTCAGCCGGCTCCTCAACCTCAAGGGCATGAATCGCCGCCTCAGCGGTTTTCTTCCAGGCCTCGCGCACTTCGGCGTGGCGCTTGTCATCCGGACTTTTTTCAATCCCGCGCAGTAACAGCGGCAAAGCGATGCAGGCTGCCACCAATGACAGCAGAATCACCCCGGCGGCAATGAAAATCAAAAGGTCACGCTCGGCAAATGCCTGACCGGGCGCCATCAGCAACGGCACCGACATCACGCCCGCCAGGGTCACCGCTCCGCGCACGCCGCCCACCGTCAACAACCAGCAGGAACGGGCTGTGGGCACCAGCGTCAGCTCACCTTTACCGCGCAGGCGGCGCAGCAGGCCTGACAAGCGCCAGATGCTCTGCACCCAGATAAAACGCAGCACCAGCAACACCAGGAAGATCGCAATCACCTCCAGGCAGCGGTAGAACAAGGTTGGCCACAGTGTCGCCTCATGACTGGTGACGGCCTTGATGATGTCCGGCAGTTGCAAGCCCAGCAGCAGGAAGATAAGGCCGTTGAAGGCAAACTCCAGCAACGACCAGACGCTGCGGTTGAGCAAGCGCGTGCTGGTCTGGCGCGGCAGCAAATCGAGCCAACTTTGCATCATGCCCGCGGCCACCGCCGAGAGAATCCCCGAAGCTCCCAAACGCTCAGCCAGCACATAAGCGGCAAACGGCAGCAGCAACATAAACACTACATGGGTGGCCGGATCGTCCCAGCCCCGGGCAATCATCCAGGCCCGCAGGCGGCCCACCAGCCAACTCAAGGCCACGCCGGTGGCCAAGCCGCCAACCGCCACCAACACAAAGGTCAGACTGGCATCGGCCAGGGAAAATACCCCGGTCAGCGCCGCCACGAGGGCGAACTTGAAAGTCACAAGGCCCGTGGCATCATTCATCAAGGCTTCGCCCTGAAGCATATGCATCAACGGCGTGGGCAAGCGGTTCTGGGAAATCGCCGCCACCGCCACCGCGTCCGTCGGCGACAACACCGCCGCGAGGGCGAAGGCCACCGGCAGGGGAATGCTCGGCAACAACCAATGAATGAAATAACCGGCGCCCACCACGGTGAACAGCACCAGTCCCACCGCCAGGGTCAGAATCGGCCCACGCAAGCGCCACAAGGCGCGCTTGGGCATGCGCCAACCGTCGGAAAACAGCAGTGGCGGCAGAAACAGAAAAAGAAACAGCTCCGGGTCCAACGCCACATGCAGCCCCAGGGTCGGCCAGGCCAGCAAAGCTCCGGCGGCGATCTGGACCAACGGCAATGGCAATGGAATGACACGCCCTACCAAGCGCGAAACGCTGACCAGCATTAACAGGATAAGAACGGTGTAGGCGGTTTGCATAACGCGGGATTCCCAGGCAATCGACTTGCAACAACACATCAGGCAACAACTCGCCATTGTAGTGCCATATTAGCCGCCTATGCTGCCGCTGACCGTTGTACAAAAGTCGCACGCATAAACACCAAGGGGTGAGGATCGGCACCGATTCCTTCCGGTCGTGGCATAATCCGTGGTCTTTCGTTTCCTGTAGCGCTTTCCAGTGGCCCAAAGGGGGGCAATTCCTTGACCGTTTCAAGCAAAACATTGCACCTTTTCGGCATCAAAGCGTGCGACACCATGAAAAAGGCGCGCACCTGGCTCGAAGAGCACGGCATCAACTATGAGTTTCATGACTACAAAACGGTCGGTATCGACCGTGAACACTTGACCCAATGGTGCAACGAGCACGGTTGGCAGGTGGTTTTGAACCGTGCGGGCACCACCTTTCGCAAACTCGACGACGAACAAAAAGCCGATCTCGACCAAGCGAAAGCCATTGAATTGATGCTCGCACAACCCTCGATGATCAAGCGCCCGGTGCTTGATGTCGGTGACAGGACCCTGATTGGCTTCAAGCCAGATAGTTATTCGGCGGCCCTCAAGTAGGCCAGCCCATTTCATTTTTGTAGAGGTAACAGCATGTCCAACTCCCTATTCAGCCTGGGCTTCGGCGTCGGCACCCAGAACCGTCAAGGTGCCTGGCTGGAAGTGTTCTACGCACAACCCTTGCTCAATCCGTCGGCTGAAATCATCGCCGCCATCGCGCCAATCCTCGGTTACAGCGAAGGCAACCAGGCGATTACATTCACCATCGCCCAGGCTTCACAACTGGCTGATGCGCTCAAAGGCGTCGACGCTGCCCAAGCCGCCCTGCTCACCCGCCTGGCTGAAAGCCACAAGCCACTGGTTGCCACGCTGCTGGCCGAAGATGCCGCGCTGACGTCCACTCCCGAGGCCTACCTCAAGCTGCATTTACTCTCCCACCGCCTGGTCAAGCCCCATGGCCTGAGCCTGGCCGGCGTGTTCCCGCAACTGCCGAACGTCGCCTGGACCAGCCTGGGTGCCATCGACATCGCCGAGCTGTCCGAGCGCCAACTGGAAGCTCGCCTGCGTGGCGAGTTGCTGGAAGTATTCTCGGTGGACAAGTTCCCGAAAATGACCGACTACGTGGTGCCAAGCGGCGTGCGTATCGCTGATGCCGCGCGGATCCGCCTGGGCGCCTATGTGGGCGAAGGCACCACCGTGATGCACGAAGGTTTCGTCAACTTCAACGCCGGCACCGAAGGCCCAGGCATGATCGAAGGCCGCGTGTCGGCTGGCGTCTTCGTCGGCAAGGGCTCGGACCTGGGCGGCGGCTGCTCCACCATGGGCACTCTGTCAGGCGGCGGTAATATCGTGATCAAGGTCGGCGAAGGCTGCCTGATCGGCGCCAACGCCGGTATCGGTATCCCGCTGGGCGACCGCAACACCGTGGAGTCGGGCCTGTACGTGACCGCCGGGACCAAGGTGGCACTGCTCGACGAACAAAACCAACTGGTCAAGGTAGTCAAGGCTCGCGAGCTGGCTGGCCAGCCTGACCTATTGTTCCGCCGTAACTCCGAGACCGGTGCCGTGGAGTGCAAAACCCACAAATCGGCCATCGAACTGAACGCAGCGCTGCACGCTCACAACTAAGCAGCAACTCGATGCCACCGGAGTGGGCCGCGCCTCAACACGCGACCCACTCAAACGAGTCTTGAACACCATGCTTGTGCCCTCTCCCTGGCGCGCCGACTTTCCGGCCATCGCCACCCTGCAACGGCAAGACCAGACCTATCTGGACAACGCCGCCACCACGCAAAAACCTCAAGCCTTGTTGGACGCCATCAGCCATTACTACGCCAACGGCGCAGCCAATGTGCACCGCGCCCAGCATTTGCCCGGCGCCCACGCGACCCAGGCGTTTGAGAACAGCCGCATTAAGGTGGCGCAGTGGCTCAATGCTGGCGACGACGGGCAGATCATCTTCACCCACGGCGCAACTTCGGCGCTGAACCTCCTGGCCTACGGCCTCGAGCACCTTTTCAACCCGGGCGATGAGATTGTCATCAGCGCCCTGGAGCATCACGCTAATCTGCTGCCCTGGCAGCAGTTGGCCAAACGCCGCGAGCTCGAGTTGGTGGTATTGCCACTCGACCCCGACGGTTCTATCGACCTTGAGGCCGCCACCCGACTGATAGGCCCGCGTACTCGACTGCTGGCGGTGAGCCAGCTGTCCAACGTGCTCGGTGTCTGGCAGCCGGTGACACCTTTGCTGGCGATGGCCAAGGCCCACGATGCGTTGACCGTGGTCGATGGCGCCCAGGGCATTGTCCACGGCCGCCACGACGTACAAGCCATGGGCTGCGACTTCTATGTATTTTCCAGCCATAAGCTCTACGGCCCGGACGGCGTCGGCGTACTTTACGGCCGTACCGAAACCTTGCACCACCTGCGCCACTGGCAGTTTGGTGGCGAAATGGTGCAACAGGCTGATTATCACAGCGCCAGCTTTCGTCCGGCGCCCCTGGGCTTTGAAGCGGGAACACCGCCGATTGCCGGGGTGATTGGCCTAGGGGCAACCCTGGATTACCTGAGTTCGCTGGACCAACAGGCGGTAATGAGCCACGAAGCCGCGCTGCACGATTATCTGTTGCGGGGCTTGCAGGCACGCAACGGCGTGCGCCTGTTGGGTTCACCTCAAGTAGCGCTGGCCAGCTTCGTGGTAGACGGCGTGCATAACGCCGACCTTGCCCACCTGCTGACCGAACAAGGCATTTCCGTACGCGCCGGGCATCATTGTGCGATGCCATTACTTAAACACATGCAACTGCCCGGAGCGATCCGCGTGTCCCTGGCGTTGTACAACGATTCCGATGATCTGGAACGGTTCTTTGAAGCGCTGGATCAGGCATTGGGCCTGCTGCGATGAGCTTGCCCACGGAGGCAGTTGCCGCGCTGGAGGCTTTTCAAGCCGTCGGCAGTTGGGAGCAACGGGCGCGGCTGTTGATGCAATGGGGTGAGCGGTTGCCTGTGCTGCCTGACGCGGACAAGGTCGACGCCAATCTGGTGCAGGGCTGTGAAAGCCTGGTGTGGCTGGTGGGACACTTGCAAAACGGGCATTGGCAATTTGCCGCCAACAGCGAGGCACGGTTGATTCGTGGGCTGGTGGCGTTGCTGCTGGCGCGGGTCAATGGGCTGTCGACAGCCGAGTTGCAAGCCGTCGACTTGCCTGGCTGGTTTGAACGGCTGGGGCTGTCGCGGCAATTGTCACCGTCGCGCAGCAACGGCCTGAATGCAGTATTGCAGCGCATGCGGGAATTAAGCCGCGCCCCATGATCGTTGATCGTTCCTACCTGTGTGGGAACGATCACTCAGGTGGACTTGACCCGCTCCGAAGGCCTGCGCGCCCCCGCCACGATCTTGTCCACCGCTTTGGTCGCCGCCACCATGCCAAAGGTCGCGGTGACCATCATCACCGCGCCAAACCCACCGGCGCAGTCCAGCTTGACGCCGTCGCCCACAAAACTCTTCTGCAAACAGATGCTGCCGTCCGGCTTTGGATAGCGCAGTTGCTCCGTGGAAAACACACAGGGCACGCTGTAATGCCGGGTCACGGTGCGGGAAAAGCCATAGTCACGGCGTAAGGTGGAGCGCACTTTCGATGCCAACGGATCGTTGAAGGTGCGGTTCAAGTCGCAGACCTGAATCAGCGTCGGATCAATCTGCCCACCCGCACCGCCGGTGGTGATGATCTGGATCTTGCGCCGCTTGCACCAGGCAATCAGCGCCGCCTTGGCGTTGACGCTGTCGATGCAGTCGATCACGCAATCAATGTCGGGGGTGATGTACTCGGCCATGGTCTCGCGGGTGACAAAGTCCGCCACCGCATGCACGTTGCAGTCCGGATTGATCCCGCGCAAACGCTCGGCCATCACCGCCACCTTGGCCTTGCCCACGGTGCTGTCCAGCGCGTGCAGTTGGCGGTTGCTGTTGCTGACGCAGACATCGTCCAGGTCGAACAGCGAGATCTCGCCCACACCACAACGGGCGATGGCTTCCGCCGCCCAGGAGCCAACACCGCCGACACCGACGATCGCCACATGGGCCGCCTTCAAGCGTTCCAGGCCATCAATGCCATACAAGCGGGCGACGCCAGCAAACCGTGGATCTTCTGTACTCATGACCATTACCCCAAAAACCGGCGCGCATTATAGGGCTTCGCAGCGACAAGTTCGAAGCTTCAAGCTACAAGTAAAGAACTAAGCAGGGCTTTCGCAGACTAATGTCCGGTTTTTCTCGGCTTGCTGTACGGTCAGTGAAAGGCCAGTGTAGGATGCGCGCCGTTCGGCGCAGGCCGATACCTCTTTTCGTTCCACACCCTTTGGAACCCGAAATAGCTATGTCATCGCGTAAATTTGGACTCAACCTGGTGGTAGTGCTGGCAATTGCCGCGCTGTTCACCGGCTTCTGGGCGCTGGTCAATCGTCCGGTCACTGCCCCCAACTGGCCTGAACAGATCTCCGGATTTTCCTACTCGCCGTTCCAGCAAGGCCAGTACCCACAGAAAGACCAGTACCCGACCGACGAGCAGATGCATCGGGACCTTGAGATCATGAGCAAGTTGACGGACAGCATCCGTACCTACTCGGTCGACGGCCCTCTGGGGGATATCCCCAAGCTGGCGGAAGAACTCGGCCTGCGGGTGACCTTGGGGATATGGATCAGCCCGGACCTTGAGCGCAACGAGCGCGAGATCGAGCGCGCCATCGAAATCGCCAACAGTTCCCGGAGTGTGGTGCGGGTGGTGGTGGGCAACGAAGCCTTGTTCCGCGAAGAAATCACTCCCGAAGCGCTGATTGTCCTGCTTGATCGCGTGCGCGCCGCCGTCAAGGTGCCAGTGACCACCTCCGAGCAATGGCACATCTGGGAACATAACCCGCAACTGGCCAAGCATGTGGACCTGATCGCCGCGCACATTCTGCCGTACTGGGAACATATCCCTGTGGATAAGGCCGGGCAGTTTGTCCTCGACCGCGCCCGGGACCTGAAGAAGACCTTCCCGAAAAAGCCGCTGTTACTGTCCGAAGTTGGCTGGCCAAGCAATGGCCGAATGCGCGGCGGAGCGGATGCTTCCCCCGCAGACCAGGCGATTTACCTGCGCACGCTGGTGAACAAACTGAACCGCCAGGGCTACAACTATTTTGTGATCGAAGCCTTCGACCAGCCCTGGAAAGCCAGCGACGAAGGTTCGGTAGGCGCCTATTGGGGCGTGTTCAACGCCGCGCGCCAGCAAAAATTCAACTTTGAAGGCCCGGTTGTCGCGATTCCGCAATGGCGAGTGCTGGCCGTCGGCTCGGTGGTCCTGGCGCTACTGTCGCTGACCCTGCTGATGATCGACGGCTCGGCCTTGCGCCAACGTGGCCGAACCTTCCTGACCTTTACCGCGTTCCTTTGTGGTTCGGTACTGGTCTGGATCGGCTACGACTACAGCCAGCAATACAGCACCTGGTTCAGCCTGACAGTGGGGTTCCTGCTCGCGCTCGGCGCCCTCGGAGTGTTTATCGTGCTGCTGACCGAGGCTCACGAACTGGCGGAAGCGGTCTGGACTCACAAACGCCGTCGTGAATTCCTGCCCGTTGAAGGTAATTCGCACTACCGCCCGAAAGTCTCGATCCACGTGCCCTGCTACAACGAACCGCCGGAGATGGTCAAACAGACCCTCGACGCCCTGGCCGCGCTTGACTATCCGGATTATGAAGTCCTGATCATCGACAACAACACCAAGGATCCCGCCGTCTGGGAGCCGGTGCGCGACTACTGCGCCACCTTGGGCGAGCGCTTCAAGTTCTTCCATGTTGCACCCCTGGCGGGTTTCAAGGGCGGTGCGTTGAACTATTTGATCCCACACACCGCCAAGGATGCCGAAGTGATCGCGGTGATCGACTCGGACTACTGCGTCTCACCGAACTGGCTCAAACACATGGTGCCGCACTTCGCCGACCCGAAAATCGCCGTGGTGCAATCACCCCAGGATTATCGCGACCAGAACGAAAGTACCTTCAAGAAGCTGTGCTACGCCGAATACAAGGGCTTCTTCCATATCGGCATGGTTACCCGCAACGACCGTGATGCGATCATCCAACACGGCACCATGACCATGACCCGCCGCTCGGTGCTTGAAGAGCTGGGCTGGGCCGACTGGTGCATCTGCGAGGATGCCGAGCTGGGCCTGCGAGTCTTCGAAAAAGGCCTGTCGGCGGCGTATTACCATGACAGCTACGGCAAGGGCCTGATGCCCGATACCTTTATCGACTTCAAGAAACAGCGTTTCCGCTGGGCCTACGGGGCGATTCAGATCATCAAGCGCCATACCGCCAGCCTGCTGCGTGGCAAGGGCACCGAACTGACCCGTGGCCAGCGTTATCACTTCCTGGCGGGCTGGCTGCCCTGGGTGGCGGATGGCATGAACATCTTCTTCACCGTGGGTGCGCTGCTGTGGTCGGCGGCGATGATTATCGTGCCAACGCGGGTTGACCCGCCGCTGCTGATCTTTGCGATCCCGCCGCTGGCGCTATTTTTCTTCAAGGTCGGCAAGATTATCTTCCTCTACCGCCGCGCCGTTGGCGTGAACCTCAAGGATGCGTTCTGCGCGGCCCTGGCCGGCCTGGCGTTGTCCCACACCATCGCCAAGGCGGTGCTGTATGGCTTCTTCACCACCAGTATTCCGTTCTTTCGCACGCCAAAAAACGCCGATAACCACGGTTTCTGGGTAGCCATTTCCGAAGCCAGGGAAGAGATGTTCATCATGCTGCTGCTGTGGGGCGCTGCTTTGGGGATTTACCTGGTGCAAGGCCTGCCGAGCAATGACATGCGTTTCTGGGTGGTCATGTTGCTGGTGCAGTCACTGCCGTATGTGGCCGCGTTGATCATGGCATTTCTGTCGTCGCTGCCTAAACCTGCTGCGAAGCCTGTGCCTGCCACAGCAGCGTAAAAACCTGTGCAATGCACTAAACGGCGGCCTCTGGTCGCCGTTTTGCTATAAGATAACGGCCCTTTTGTGCGCCTTGCACATGACTGTAGGAGCGAGCTTGCTCGCGAAAATCGTTAACGGTATCGCGCGCATCCTGGAAGTACGCGGTGCCCTTGCGTTTTTCGCGAGTAAACTCGCTCCTACAATTTGAACGTCGCCGCCTCGATTTTCGGAGTTCCCCCATGACGGCCCATGCCGACCTTTCGCCGACCCTCCAACTCGCCATCGACCTGATCCGTCGCCCGTCGGTGACCCCGGTCGACGCCGATTGCCAGAAGCTGATGATGCAGCGATTAGGCGACGCCGGCTTCCACCTCGAGCCAATGCGCATCGAGGATGTGGACAACTTCTGGGCCACTCACGGCAAGCACGAAGGCCCAGTACTGTGCTTCGCCGGCCACACCGACGTGGTGCCCACCGGCCCGGTGCAGGCTTGGCAGAACGATCCGTTCGACGCACTGATCGATGAAAACGGCATGCTTTGCGGCCGTGGCGCGGCGGACATGAAAGGCAGCCTGGCTGCGATGCTGGTGGCCTCGGAGCGCTTCGTGAAGGACTATCCGGACCACAAGGGTTCGGTGGCGTTCCTGATCACCAGCGACGAAGAAGGCCCGGCACACCATGGCACCAAAGCCGTGATCGAGCGCCTGGCGGCGCGCAAGGAGCGTCTGGACTGGTGCATCGTCGGCGAGCCGTCGAGCACCACCCTGGTGGGTGACGTGGTGAAAAACGGCCGTCGTGGCTCCCTCGGTGCCACCCTGACCGTGCGCGGCGTGCAAGGCCACGTGGCCTACCCGCACCTGGCGAAGAACCCGATCCATCTGGTGGCACCGGCCCTGGCCGAATTGGCTGCCGAGCACTGGGATGATGGCAACACGTTCTTCCCGCCCACCAGCTTCCAGATTTCCAACCTCAATTCCGGCACCGGCGCCACCAATGTGATCCCCGGTGACCTGACGGCAGTGTTCAACTTCCGCTTCTCTACCGAGTCCACCGTCGAAGGCCTGCAGCAGCGGGTCGCAGCGATTTTCGACAAACATGGCCTGGACTGGCATGTGGAATGGGCGCTGTCGGGCCTGCCGTTCCTCACCGAGCCGGGCGCGCTGCTGGATGCTGTCTCCCTCAGCATCAAGGCGGTCACCGGTCGCGAAACCAAGGCTTCCACCAGCGGCGGCACCTCCGATGGGCGCTTCATTGCGACCCTCGGCACACAGGTGGTGGAATTGGGTCCGGTCAATGCGACGATCCATCAGGTCAACGAGCGCATCCTCGCCAGCGACCTCGATGTGCTGACCGAAATCTACTACCAGACCCTGATCAAGTTGCTCGCCTGATGCTCGCCTGTCCCATTTGCAGCGCGCCGTTGAACGACATGGACAACGGCGTGGCCTGCCCGGCGGGCCATCGTTTCGACCGGGCGCGCCAGGGCTACCTGAACCTGTTGCCGGTGCAGCACAAGAACAGCCGCGACCCGGGCGACAACCTGGCGATGGTTGAAGCCCGTCGCGACTTTCTCAACGCCGGGCATTACGCACCGGTGGCCAGGCGCCTGGCCGAGTTGGCCGCGCAGCGCAAACCCCAGCGCTGGCTGGACATCGGTTGCGGCGAGGGTTACTACACCGCGCAAATCGCCGACGCCCTGTTGCGCGCCGATGGCTATGCCCTGGATATCTCCAAGGAAGCGGTCAAGCGCGCCTGCAAACGCAATCCTACGCTGACCTGGTTGATCGCCAGCATGGCCCGTGTGCCGCTGGCCGATGCCAGTTGCCAGTTTCTCGCCAGCGTGTTCAGCCCGCTGGACTGGCTGGAGGCCAAGCGCCTGCTCAGCCCCGGTGGCGGCCTGATGAAGGTCGGACCGACCCGCGGCCACCTGATGGAACTGCGCGAGCGCCTCTACGACGAAGTGCGTGAATACACTGATGACAAGCACCTGGCCCTGGTGCCGGAAGGCATGAGCCTGCAACACAGCGAAACCCTGGAGTTCAGACTCAGCCTGGCCGACCCCAAAGACCGCGCCAACCTGCTGGCCATGACGCCCCATGGCTGGCGCGCCAGCGCCGAGCGCCGGGCCCAGGTCATCGAACACGCCGAACCGCTGCTGGTCACGGTGTCGATGCGCTACGATTATTTCGTGCTTCAATAACCGACTTCCGGGCGCTACAGCCCACCCTGAATCCGCGAATGGATTTTCAAAATCCCGCAACGAGGAACATCCATGCGCCAACCTGATATCGAGATTTACCTCAAGGACACCGACGTCGACTACAAGGCCATCGCCGCCTGGCTAGGCGCCGCGCTGGGGCCTTGCACCGACTGGGTGCAGAAGGGCCAGACCTACAAGTGCAAGGCCGGTAACGTACCTGTCACCTGGCTGCCCAAGGCTGTGGGCAAATGGAACAGCCTGTACCTGGAAAGCGACCAGACCCCATGGGAAGACGACATCGCTTGCGCTCGTGCAGCCTTCAGCGCATTGAACGTCGAAGTGCGCTGCGCGCCGGGAAGCTGGGTCGAGGAAGAAGGTGAAGACAGCGCTGACACCTGGATTCGTATCAGCGAAGACGGTGAAGAACAGATCACCTGGAAGACGGCATAAGAGCAGCGGCAGGTTCAAGCTGCCAGATGAAGACGCTCCCACGCTCTGCGAGGGAATGCAGCCTGTGACGCTCCGCGTCACGATTCAAAGCGGACGCGGAGCGTCCAGAGAGGCGTTCCCACGCGGAGCGTGGGAACAACCAAAGCGCTGGCAGCTTGCCGCTGTCTTTACAGCCCCACCACGTCCTCAGCCTGCAAGCCCTTCTCGCCGCTCACCACGGCGTATTCCACCTGCTGCCCTTCGGCCAGCGAGCGGTGCCCTTCACCACGAATAGCGCGGTAGTGGACAAACACATCCTTGCCGTCTTCACGCTGAATAAAGCCATAGCCTTTGGCATCATTGAACCACTTCACATTACCGGTCTCGCGCGTTGTCATCTGTTTACTCCCACTTGCATTTTATTGTTGAGTCAGTGCAATTGAACTGCCGAGTATATGACAGGCTCAAAAACCTTCAACTCCAGTTTACTTCGGCGCTTTTTGCCGATTTTCGATGAATACGGCACACTAGCGGCCCGAGCAACTGCTCGGTTTTCCTCACTCAAAGCAGCACGCCTATGACCCGCTCCCCGTTCCGCCGCCTGGTGTTTGGCACCTTGCGCCGACTGTTGTACCTCTGGGTTCGCTCGGAGACGATCAACCAGTCGTCTCTTACCCTCAACCTGGACCTCAGCCGGCCGGTGTTTTACGTGCTGCAATCGCCCTCGCTCACAGAGTTGGCCGTCGTCGATACCGAGTGCACCAAGGCCGGCCTGCCGCGCCCGGTGCTGCCGGTGTCGGTTGGCCCGCTGTTGGAGCCTGCGGCATTCTTCTACCTCACGCCGGCCCCGGACTGGCTTGGCCGCCAAGACAAGCGCGGCGCGCCGCCGACCCTGACGCGACTGGTCAACACCTTGACCGAACACGCCGAAGAGAATGCACAAATCATTCCGGTCAGCGTGTTCTGGGGCCAGTCGCCAGCCAGCGAATCGAGCCCCTGGAAGCTGCTGTTCGCCGATAGCTGGGCCGTCACCGGCCGCCTGCGCCGACTGCTGGGCATCCTGATCCTGGGGCGCAAGACCCGGGTGCAATTCTCCGCGCCCATCAACCTGCGTGAATTGATCGAGCACAATAAAGGCCACGAACGCACCGTGCGCATGGCCCAACGCATCCTGCGGGTACACTTTCGCAACCTGAAGACCGCCGTGATCGGCCCCGACTTGTCCCACCGGCGCAATCTGGTGAAGGGCCTGGTCAATATGCCGCTGGTACGCCAGGCGATCCTCGACGAAGCCGAACGGGAAAACATCACCCCGGAAAAAGCCAAGGCCCAAGCCCTGCGCTACGGCAACGAAATCGCTTCGGACTACACCTACACCGCGATCCGCTTCCTGGAAGTGGTGCTGAGCTGGTTCTGGAACAAGATCTACGACGGCATCAAGGTCAACAACATCGAAGGTGTGCAAAAGGTCGCCCAGGGTTACGAGGTGATCTATGTACCCTGCCACCGCAGTCATATCGACTACCTGTTGCTGTCCTACTTGCTGTTCAAAAACGGCCTGACCCCACCGCACGTCGCCGCCGGGATCAACCTCAACATGCCGGTGATCGGCAGCCTGCTGCGCCGTGGCGGGGCATTTTTCATGCGTCGCACGTTCAAGGGCAACCCGCTGTACACCTCGGTGTTCAACGAATACCTGCATACACTGTTCACCAAAGGCTTCCCGGTGGAGTACTTCGTCGAGGGCGGGCGCTCGCGCACCGGGCGCATGCTGCAACCGAAAACCGGGATGCTGGCGATTACCCTGCGCAGTTTCCTGCGCTCTTCGCGCATGCCGATTGTATTTGTGCCGGTGTATATCGGTTATGAACGCGTGCTGGAGGGCCGCACCTACCTTGGCGAGCTTCGCGGCGCGAGTAAAAAGAAAGAGTCGATTTTTGACATCTTCAAGGTCATTGGCGCCTTGAAGCAGCGCTTCGGCCAGGTCGCGGTCAATTTCGGCGAACCGATCAAGCTGGCAGAGTTCCTCGATCAGGAACAACCGGACTGGCGCACCCAGGAGTTGGGCCCGAACTTCAAGCCGGCCTGGCTGAATGAAACCACCAACCGTCTCGGTGAGCGCGTGGCCCAGCATCTCAATGAAGCCGCGGCAATCAATCCGGTCAACCTGGTGGCCCTGGCGTTGCTGTCCACCAGCCGCCTGGCCCTGGACGACCAGTCCATGGCGCGGGTGCTGGATTTGTACCTGGCGCTGCTGCGCAAGGTGCCCTACTCGCCGCATACCACCCTGCCCGAGGGCGATGGCCAGGCGCTGATCAAATACGTCAAGGACATGCACCTGTTGTCGGAACAGAGCGACGCCTTGGGCAAGATTCTGTACCTGGACGAGCAAAATGCCGTCCTGATGACCTACTACCGCAACAACGTACTGCATATCTTCGCCCTGCCCGCGCTGCTGGCCAGTTTCTTCCAGAGCAGCTCGCGCATGAGCCGCGAACAGATCCTGCGCTACACCCGGGCGCTCTATCCGTACCTGCAATCGGAGTTGTTTATCCGCTGGTCCCTGGATGAGTTGGACGCCGTGGTCGATCAGTGGCTCGAAGCCCTCGTCGAGCAAGGACTGCTGCGCTTTGAAAACAACATCTACCTGCGCCCGGCGCCGAGTTCACGCAACTTTGTGTTGCTGACCCTGCTGTCCAAAAGCATCGCCCAGACCCTGCAACGCTTCTACATGGCCATCTCGCTCCTGCTCAACAGCGGCCAGAACAGCATCAGTGCCGAAGAGCTGGAAGACTTGTGCACGGTCATGGCCCAGCGCTTGTCGATCCTGCATGGCCTGAATGCCCCGGAGTTTTTCGACAAGAGCCTTTTCCGACATTTTATCCAGACGCTGCTGGAGCAAGATGTGCTGCGCCGCGATGAAGCCGGCAAATTGAGTTACCACGACCTGCTCGGCGAACTGGCTGAAGGTGCCGCCAAACGGGTGCTGTCGGCAGAGATTCGCCTGTCGATTCGCCAGGTAGCCTTGCATCGTAATGAAGAGGTGGCAGATAAGGCGGTAGCCACTGAAGAAACCCGCTAGATTTACCCTGGCGCCAGGATATTTCTGGCGCCGTTGACAAGGAGTTTCACCATGAAAAAAATCATCCTCCTGGGCCTGACCGCCTTGCTGGGAGCTTGCCAAACCATGAACCCCACTACCACAGCCAGCCTCGACGGCGAAGTGTTCTACCTGCAACGTATCGCGCTGCCGCCGTCCGCGACCTTGAGTGTCAGCCTGCAAGACGTGTCGCTGATGGATGCTCCAGCCGTAACGCTGGCCGAGCAGAAAGGCCCGGTCAAAGGCCAGGTGCCGCTGCCGTTTCACTTGAGCTACGACCCGGCCCAGGTCAAACCCGGCCACAGTTATTCGGTCAGCGCTCGCATCGAGCTGGATGGCAAGCTACTGTTTATCACCACCGAACGGCATTCAGTGCAGCTCAATGGCCAGGATCCACAGCCGTTGCGCCTGCGCGTCGATGCCGTCGCACACTGATTTAACGCCAGACTCAATCGAATATAAGGAAGCCTCCATGCTCCGTAACCCTCTTCGCCTTACTGCCCTATGCGCCGGCCTGCTGCTCGGCGCCAATGCCATGGCCTTGTCCCTGGGTGATCTCTCTCAGGGCGACGCCACGGGCGGCCTCAAGGATGCCTTGACCCAGGGTGCGCAGATTGCCGTCAAGCAACTGGGCGTACCGGGTGGTTTCAGCAATAACCCCGAGGTAAAAATCGGCTTGCCGGGCAAATTGGATAAAGCCGCCGGTGCGCTGAAAATGCTCGGCATGGGCGACCAGCTCACGCAACTGGAAACCAGCATGAACACGGCCGCTGAATCCGCCGTTGTTCAGGCCCAGCCGATTCTGGTGGATGCCGTGAAAAAGATGAGCGTGAGCGATGCCAAGGGCATTCTCAGCGGTGGCCAGGATTCGGCGACCCAGTATCTGGACAAGAGCAGCCGCGATCAGATCCGCGCCAAGTTCCTGCCAATCGTCAAGCAGTCCACCGACAAGGTCGGCGTGGCCCAGCAGTACAACGCCCTCGCCAAAAAAGCGCCCATGGGCTTGCTGGGCGACAAGAGCGCCAGCATCGAAAACTACGTGACCGAGCAGGCACTGGACGGGTTGTTCAAGATGATCGCCCAGCAGGAAGAGACTATTCGCAAGGATCCGGCAGCAGCAGCTACCAGCCTGGCCAAGAAAGTGTTCGGGACGTTATAACCCAGAGGCTGGGATTTACCGTCAAAATGCAAACGCCCCGATAGCTTCGGGGCGTTTGCATTTGCTGAACATGAAAACAAGCACGTTCCCAATCAAGGCATTCAGCGACTGACGAGGGTGTTGGTGTTGCTGTTATTAATCATAATATTGTTTTGCGGCTGCGGATGACCGTAGTTAACGGATGCAGATGTAAGAGACTGCATTTTTGTTTCAAGCTCACGCAGGCGCGCAGAGTCGCCAGGTTTATTTTGCTGGCAGTGCTGTTGGTTGGAACCACCACCTAACAGTTTGCCAAATCCCATATAGAAATTGCCCAATGCTTGTAACATCACCTTATATCCACCTCTATGAGTTTCCGGGAATCCTTACTCTTCCGATCAAACCGACAGAATAAAGCACCTGCCTATCAGGTAACCTTATGTGGTACAGACGAAAAAAAGGTTCCCTCTCAACTTTCCAAACAAGGCGTTCGGCACTTTATAAGGCCTTCAAGAAAACCGCCTATCAGGCAAGTCACTACTCAGACCGTTACTCAAAGGCTTACACAATATCCTTCCTCACCCTGAACCACGCCGCATACAACGCTGGCAAGAACAGCAGCGTCAACGCAGTCGCCACAATCAGCCCACCCATGATCGCCACCGCCATTGGCCCGAAGAACACACTGCGAGACAGCGGGATCATCGCCAATACCGCTGCCAGAGCGGTCAGCACGATGGGGCGGAATCGGCGTACCGTCGCTTCGATAATTGCCTGCCAAGGCGCAAGCCCAGCCTTGATGTCCTGCTCGATTTGATCCACCAGAATCACTGAATTGCGCATGATCATGCCCGACAAGGCGATGGTCCCCAACATGGCGACAAAACCAAAGGGCTGGCGGAACACCAGCAGGAATAGCGTCACCCCGATCAGGCCCAACGGCGCGGTGAGAAAAACCATGACCGTCCGCGAGAAACTGCGCAACTGCAGCATCAGCAAAGTCAGCACCACCACGATAAACAGCGGCACTCCGGCCTTGACCGAGTTCTGCCCGCGGGCGGAGTCCTCTACCGTGCCACCGACTTCCAGCAGGTAACCGTCAGGCAGCTCGGCACGCACGCCTTCCAGGGTCGGCAGTATCTGCTGGATCAAGGTCGCCGGTTGTTCCTTGCCATAGATATCAGCGCGAATGGTGACAGTCGGCAGGCGGTTACGGTGCCAGATGATGCCTTCTTCAAAGCCGTATTCCAGGGTCGCGATCTGCGACAGCGCAACGCTTGCGCCGTTCTCGGTCGGAACCGCCAGGCTAGGCAGCAACGACAGCTCCGTACGCTCATGCGCGGTGCCGCGCAGGAGGATTTCGATCAACTCGTTGTCTTCGCGGTACTGGCTGACACTGGAGCCGGTGAGGGAGCTCTGGAGGAACTTCGACAAGTTGGCGGTGCTGACGCCCAAGGCACGCGCACGGTCCTGGTCGACATTGAGATAAACGATCTTGCTGGGCTCTTCCCAATCCAGGTGAACATTGGCCACATGGGTATTTTCGCGAACCTTGGCCGCCACTTTCCGCGCCAGCGCCCGGACTTCTTCAATGTGCTCGCCGGTGACCCGGAACTGCACCGGGTAGCCTACAGGTGGGCCGTTCTCAAGACGGGTGACCCGTGAGCGCAGGTCTGGAAATTGTTCGTTGAGGGTTACGATCAGCCAGGTGCGCAAGCTTTCGCGCTCCTCGATGGTCTTGGCCAGGACCACAAACTGGGCAAAGCTCGCCGCCGGCAACTGCTGGTCCAGAGGTAAGTAGAAACGCGGCGAACCACTGCCGACATAGGCCACATAATTTTCGATCCCGGCATGTTTCTGGAGCAGGCCTTCCAAGCGTTTGACCTGGTCGGCGGTGTTGCTCAAGGAGGCGCCTTCGGCCAGTTTCAGGTCGACCATCAGTTCCAGGCGCCCAGAGGCCGGAAAGAACTGCTGGGGCACAAAGCGGAACAACCCCACCGAACCGATAAACAGTAGCAAGGTCAGCACGATCACCGTCTTGCGGCGTCGCACGCACCACTCCACCAAGCGCCTTACCCTTTGATAGAAAGGGGTGCCATAGGGATCCGGGCCGTCGGCGCCATGTTTGGCCGCATGAATCTTCGCTAGGTCTGGCAGGAATTTTTCCCCCAGGTACGGCACGAACACCACGGCGGCGACCCAGGAGGCCAGCAGCGCAATGGTCACCACCTGAAAGATCGAACGGGTATATTCGCCGGTACTCGACTGCGCAGTGGCAATCGGCAGGAAGCCGGCTGCGGTAATCAAGGTACCGGTGAGCATCGGAAACGCGGTGCTGGTCCAGGCGAAGCTGGCAGCCTTGAGCCGGTCGTAACCCTGCTCCATTTTGATCGCCATCATTTCCACGGCAATGATGGCGTCATCCACCAGCAAGCCCAAGGCCAATACCAAGGCGCCGAGGGAAATCTTGTGCAGGCCGATCCCCAGGTAATACATGCTGGCGAAGGTCATCGCCAGGACCAACGGAATCGCCAGCGCGACAACCATCCCGGTGCGCACGCCCAGCGAGAAGAAACTCACCAGCAGCACGATGGCCAAGGCCTCTGCCAGGACCTGGACGAATTCTGCGACGCTGGTTTTCACCGCCGCCGGCTGGTCGGACACCTTGCGCAGCTCCATGCCGGCCGGAAGGTTCTTCTGCACACGTGCGAATTCGTTCTCAAGGGCCTTGCCCAACACCAGAATATCGCCGCCGTCGCGCATGGCCACTGCCAGGCCGATAGCATCGTCGCCCATATAACGCATGCGCGGGGCCGGTGGGTCGTTGAAACCTCGGTGAATCTCGGCCACATCGCCGATGCGGAAGGTGCGATCCCCGACACGAATCGGGAAATTGCGGATATCTTCCACGGTCTTGAAATTGCCGGATACCCGCAGTTGCACGCGCTCGCTGGGGGTTTCAAAGAAACCGGCGGTGGACACGGCGTTCTGCTCTTGCAAAGCCTGTTGCACGGCAGCCAAGGGCAAGCCGAGGGTGGCCAGCTTGAGGTTCGACAGCTCGATCCAGATCTTCTCGTCCTGCAATCCCAGCAACTCGACCTTGCCCACGTCCGCCACTCGTTGCAGCTGAATCTGGACGCGATCGGCGTAGTCCTTGAGCACGGCATAGTCGAAGCCATCACCGGTCAGGGCGTAGATATTACCGAAGGTGGTACCGAACTCATCGTTGAAGAACGGCCCCTGAATATCCGGCGGCAAGGTTTGACGAATGTCGCTGATCTTCTTGCGTACCTGATACCAGAGGTCGGGAATCTGCGCCGAATGCATGGAGTCCCGGGCCATGAAGGTGACCTGGGATTCACCGGGCCGCGAGAAGGAAACGATGCGCTCGTAGTCACCGGTCTCCATCAGTTTCTTTTCAATGCGTTCGGTGACCTGGCGCGAAACTTCCTGGGCAGTAGCGCCCGGCCAGTTGGTCTTGATGACCATGGCCTTGAAGGTGAACGGCGGATCTTCGCTTTGCCCCAGCTTGGTGTAGGACAACGTGCCGACCACCGCCAGCAGGATCATCAGAAACAGTACAATCTGGCGATTACGCAACGCCCATTCGGAAAGATTGAAACCCATCGGGGACTACTCCTTGGCCGCCAGGTTCACCACCTGATTGGAGCGATCCACCGGGCGCACTTGCTGGCCCTCATGGAGCACATGAACGCCGGCAGCAATCACCCAATCGGTGGGATTCAGGCCTTCCAGCACCGGCACGCTGTTCTCGCCAAAAGCTCCGATGCGTACAGGTACCCGCTTGAGGGTGTTGTCAGGTTGTACTCGCCAGACGTAGGGGGCACCGTTCTCTGCACTGAGGGCTGACAGCGGTACCGACAAAGGAATGATGCCGTCGGTTTGTATGAATACTCGGGCGCTCTGCCCCAACTCCGCCGGGACTTTGCCGCCGGTGAAGGCCACACGGGCTGCGAAAGTCCGGGACTTTGGATCCGCCGCGGGCGACAGTTCGCGAATGCGCCCCTCGAAACGCTGGTCCGGCTGACTCCACAACTCGACGGATACGGGCTGGCCAATCTTGAAGCGGCCAAAGTTCTGTTCCGGCAGGCTGATCAGCACTTCGCGCTCGCCATCGGTGGCCAGGGTGAACACGGTCTGGCCGGCAGACACCACCTGACCCACTTCCACAACACGCCTGGCGACCACCCCGTCCTGAGGCGCTCGCAACACGGCATAACCGGCCTGATTGTTGGCCACGCTGAACTCAGCCTTGATCTGCTTGAGGCGAGCAACACCTGCGCGGTACATATTTTCGGAATTGTCGTACTGAGAGCGGCTGACCATCTGACGGTCCATCAAGGTCTTGTAGCGATCACGCTCGACGCGCACCAGGCTCAGATTGGCCTCGGCGGCAGCGACCTGGGCCCGAGTGGCTTCCAGTTGCAGGCGCACGTCCTGGGGGTCAAGTTCTGCCAGAGGTTGATTGGCCTTGACCCGCTCGCCCTCCTCCACCAGCCGTCGGCTGACTTTGCCACCAATACGAAAGGCCAGGTCGGGCTCATAGCGGGCGCGAACCTCCCCTGGGTAGCTGTCTGAAGCCAGTGCCGAGGGCTCTGGCTTAACCACCATGGCCGGGCGGACAGTGATTTGCACGGCCTCTTCCTGGCCACACGCAGCTAACAGGAATGCCAAGCTGACAGGCAACGCGAGGGGCAGGACAAAGCTGCGCATGCTGAAGGACCTTTCGCTAATGAAGCTAGGAATAATTATACTGGCCGGTATGTTATTAATACCAAACTCACCAGTCCAGTATTAAAGTGAAAATGTCCGACAATCTCATAAACACTAATAGTCCCGGGCGCCCCAAAGACATGGCAAAACGCCATGCCGTCCTTGAGGCCGCGAAAAACCTGTTCTTGAGCAATGGCTACGCCAACACCAGCATGGATGCCGTGGCGGTGGAAGCCGGCGTATCGAAATTGACCGTCTACAGCCACTTTACCGATAAGGAAACGCTGTTCTCTGCGGCAGTGATCGCCAAGTGCGAGGAACAGTTGCCGGTGATGTATTTCGAACTGCCGGAAGGTATGCCCGTGGAAAAGGTGCTGCTGAACATTGCTCGTGGCTTTCATGTGCTGATCAACAGCGATGAGTCGGTGAATTTGCACCGTTTGATGATGACGTCCGGCAGCCAGGACCCAAAGCTGTCACAGATCTTTTTTGAGGCAGGCCCCCAGCGGATGTTGCAGGGCATGGAACGCTTGCTGGCCAAGATTGACCAACGCGGCGCCCTGAGCATCGACAAGCCGCTGACCGCCGCCGAGCATTTTTTCTGCCTGCTCAAGGGCACAGCGAATTTTCGGTTGCTGTATGGCTGTGGCGGTCAGTTGAGCCCCGAAGCAGCCGAGGAGCATGTGCAGGATGTGGTGGGGTTGTTTATGCGGGCGTATAGGGCAGAGGCAAGCGGTTAGTGGCAAGGGGTGATCGTTCCCACGCTCCGCGTGGGAACGCATCCCGTGACGCTCCGCGTCACCATTACGCAGGGTTGGAACCTTGCGTCGCCAGCTGGACGCAGAGCGTCTAAGGCGGCGTTCCCACGCAGAGCGTGGGAACGATCACCGCTTGCCGCTTGCCGCTTAATTCTTGAGCGCTTTTTTAGGATAAATGTCATACCGACTGGACTTGCCATCCAGGGCGTGGCTCGGCTTGGGTCCTTCAATGCACGGAGCCTTGCGCGGGCGCTTGACCACCACTCGGTGACTGGCCAGGGCCAATGCGGCCGAGAGCAACGCCGGTGCATCCGGATCATCCCCTACCAATGGCCGGAACAGGCGCATTTCCTTCTTCACCAGGGCGGTTTTCTCACGATGAGGAAACATCGGGTCCAGGTAGATCACCTGGGGCGGCTCACCCTCCCAGTTGCGCATGACATCAATCGAATTGCCCTTGAGCAAGGTCATGCGCGCGACAATCGGCGCCACTTCAAAATCTTCCGCGCCTCGGGCCAGGCCATCTTCCAGCAAGGCACCAATCAACGGCTGGCGCTCGATCAGGCTCATCTCACAGCCAAGGCTTGCCAACACGAACGCGTCCTTGCCCAAGCCAGCCGTGGCATCCAGAACCCGTGGACGCACGCCTTGGGCGATGCCCACGGCCTTGGCAATCATCTGTCCGCTGCCGCCACCGTATAACCGCCGGTGAGCAGCGCCACCCTCGACAAAGTCCACTCGCACCGGCCCAGGTGCATCAGGCCCCAGCTGTTGCAGTTGCAAGCCGTGTTCACCGACTTGCAGGGCAAAGTCCGCCGCATCCAATTGCAAAGGCAGCCCGAGTTGTTCAGCCCACTGCCGGGCCCGGGCTTGAAGGCCCTCGGCCAAGGCTTCGACTCGAATGCGGCTGGCCGCTGGTTGTTCGTTCATCTGTCGCTACGCTCAAAAATATTAAGGATCGGCAAAAAGCGGCCGATAAAAAAATGATCAGGCATTTTGCCAGAGCTGAGCGTCGACCGAGAGAAATGTCAGACATTCATTCCCATCCCATCGGTGTACTGCCGACCCACAACCACTATGGCCTGCGCAATACCCAAGCGCTGGCCGGCGTCAGTCATGTGTGGCAGGACTTCTTCGCCCGGGCGTTGGCTGAGCAACTCGGTGAAAATTCGGCAGCGCTCGCCAACAAAACGCCGGAACCGCTGGATGCCTCGGTAGAACCCCGGGCCGGCAGCGACCTGCTGACGCAAATCGTCACCCAGCGCCAATGTGATGTACAAGACACTGAAGTCGCCCCGCCGGAACCGCTGTTCCTGCCAATCGCCGAATTTGAACTGCAATTGCTGCCACCCGCCGCCGCCGCGTACCCGCCAGAAGAAATCGTCGCCCAGCAGCACCAACAGAGCTTCGATAGCCGTTGGGTTCGCCCGCTCGTGCTGACCGCCGGCCAACCGCAGCCAGAACCTGGCCCGGCACCACAACCACGGCCGTTGCATCTGCCGATTGCCGAGTTCGAACTGGACCTGCTGCCGCCTGCCGCCGAGCCGTTCCCGCCAGAGGAATGGGCGCAGCAGCAGAAGCAATTGGATTACGACTGCCAATGGGCACGTCCATTGATCCTCAACAATCTACGCCTGGCCGCCTGACCCTTAGCGACATACCCACCAGCGGCCCATGTCCAGGTGAAAGTGGTTGTGATGGGCGGCATTGTAATCCGGGCTCAACACGACGTTGAAATCATTGCAGGCACCGTCGCGGACCTGACGCAGGAAACGTGCACCCTCGCCGTCTCCCGGCCAATCCTTGAGCACGCTGATACTGCGCCCGTCCGCCAGGCGAAACCCGGCAATATCCAGAGCGTTGGCCGAGGCGTGCTGGCTGAGCCGCCCGCTGGAACGGTTGTAGATATTGCGACAAGCAAAGCTGCCCAGATGATCCACCCGCGTCACCGCCTGCCCAAATACGGCCTGGGCCGCCGGTTGCAGGCTATGACGCTCGAACAGGGCAAAGGCTACGGCCAGCGGGCAACTGGCGAGAAAGCTGCTGCTCAGGCCCACCTCGCCGCCTTGGACGCGCAAGGTGTTGCGCAGCGGGCACGCCGCATCGGCGGGACTGTCCGCTTGATGGCTGACCCGCAGGCCGGAGGTTTTCAGGACCTGATCGCACAACGCCGGATCGTCCTGCAAACGCCACAGTTTGAAACGACTCAAGAGGTTCGGCGGCGCACGCACGTCCAGCGGCGCCCACGGGTTCCACACATTGGGCAGCGGCACCCAGCCGCGCCACACGGCTACGACCAGCCCACTGCCTAACACCAACAGCACGCCCAGCACTTTGAAAAAGCGCACAGCTCAGCCTTTGAACAGTTGATTGGCTTGACTGAATGGCATCGAGCGCTCGGTAAAGGTGAAGGTGCCCACGTCATGAACTTCCCGTGCGGCCCTGAAAAACTCGCCATACGCCGCCAGGGCCATGGCCGAGCCAACACTGATGCGCTTGACACCCATCTCGCTCAACTGCGCCACCGTGAGTCTGAGGCCGCCGGACATCAATACATTCACAGGTTTTGGCGCCACTGCTCGTACCACCGCCAGCACTTCTTCGGCACTGCGCAAGCCCGGCGCATACAACACGTCAGCACCGGCCTCGGCGTAGGCCTGCAGTCTGCGAATGGTGTCGGGCAAATCCAGCCTGCCATGCAGGAGGTTTTCCGCACGGGCTGTCAGCATGAATGGAAATGGCAAGCTTCGAGCGGCGGCAACTGCAGCCTCGATACGTTCAACGGACAGCTCGAACGGATAGATCGGGTCGACAGCGATGCCAGTGGCATCTTCGATCGAGCCGCCAACAATGCCCGTGGCTGCAGCCTGCAGGATAGTCTCGGCACAGCCTTGGGGCGTATCGCTGAAACCGTTCTCCAGGTCGGCGGCCACCGGTAACGCGGTCGCCTGGACGATCATCCCGGCATTCCCCAGGGTGTCTTCCAGGGACAGCGCACCCTCGGCATCCGGACGCCCGAGGCTGAAGGCAAAACCCGCGCTGGTGGTGGCCAGTGCTTCGAAGCCCAGACTGGCGAGCATGATCGCAGAACCTGCATCCCATGGATTAGGCATGACGAACGCGCGGTCACGCTCATGCAAGGCCTTGAAAGATTCGGCACGAAGGTTTTGTGGGTCCATTGCTCGCTCCTTGTAGAAAGGCACCTCAGAGCAACCCCAGTTGCTCCGCAGCAGGTTCCCTGTATAGCTCAGGCAAGGCGGGCATGCCAGGCAAACGCAGCATCAGTTTTTCATGGAAACGCAGGGCCAATTGCGCCGCCAGGCGATTGTCAGAGGTGTGCAGGAACACATAGGGCGTGCGGCCTTCTTCGATCCAGACGGCGACCTTTTCGATCCACGGCACCAGGAACGGGTCGTTGGCTTCCAGCTCCGGATGGCCGATGAATCGCACCTGGGGAAACTGCGTCAATGCAGCCGGACGGGGTGGCACCCTGGGCTTTTTCGACTGGGCATGGAGCACCGCCGCCGAGGTGGAGGTGCAACTGAACAAGGCACGGGGATCCAGGCAAATGCGCTCGACCCCACGGTCGCGTAACAAACGGTTGAGCATCCGCTCGGCATCGCCCTTGGCAAAAAATTCCGGGTGCCGTACTTCTACCGCCAAGGGTCGCTCCAACCCATCAATAAACCCGGCCAGTTCCGCCAGCCGCTGTGGCGCAAAACTGGCCGGTAATTGCAGCCATAACGGTGAAACTCGCGGCCCCAAAGGGCTCATCAGCCCTAGAAAACTCTCCGCCGCCGGCAATTGCTCGCGCAAATCACCGCCATGGCTGATATCGCCGGGAAACTTGGCGGTAAAACGAAAGTGCTCCGGCATGATCTCAGCCCAGCGTTGCACGGTAGCCACCGAAGGGCGGGCATAGAACGTCGTGTTGCCTTCAACGGCGTTGAAGACCTGGGAATAGAGGGCAAGGTAATCGCTGGAGCGGGCGTTTTGCGGGTACAGGTACTCGCGCCAGGCGTTTTCACTCCAGGACGGGCAACCGAGGTAGTAAGGCAATTGCATCAGATGTGGATATCGAGACCCAGCACTTCCATATCCCATTCGACAAAGCCGGCGGTGGTCAGGTAGCTGGCCAGGGCGTTGGCAACGTTTTTACTCATGGCGCGCGGGAATACCATGTCTTGCTGACGGGCAGGAACCGCACCTATACCCGCACCACCAGCACTTTGGGAACGCGTGGAGACAGCAGAGCCTGTTGGCGCGTCGGACTGGGTTCCAATAAAGTCTGGCGAATCCTCGACGGACTCGTCTACCGTCACGCTGGCCTTGCGCGGCTTACGCTTGAGAGGATAGGGCTGGGATGAAAAACCGTCTATACGCATGCATGCGGACCTGGTAGCAATGATGGCAATTTAGCGGCCACTTCCTTGGCGCGCAAATGCTCTGGTAATCACTAGAACACATAAATGGATAAAGGTTTAAAGGCGCCGATACTTTCTGACGGTTGGCGATGATTTTACGTGCGGGAGCGGACTTGCGAGCTGTCAAAGCTGGCGTTCAGCCTTGGTCTTCGCCACTTTATCGCGCAGATACACAGGCTGTGCTTGATCAGCCGGGATGGCCTCCCCGCGCGCCCAGGCAAATCGCGCCAGGGTCAGCAAGTCTTCAGCATGAGGCAACATGCCCGCATCCTGCCCACTGAGCTGCACTCCCATTCGCTCGGCATAACCCCAACCGGTGCCAGCCCCGAACCATTCGCCGCTGGCATCAACCGGCAAGGCAGCTGCTTGCGGCGGCTGCACGGCTTCAACACCTACCAGGCGCATCTCGCCAGCGGTTTCGCGGTAGCAGCCCCAATAGACTTCATCCATGCGTGCATCGATGGCCGCAGCGACCTGACTTGCACCCTGTTCACGAAAGGCCCGTTGCGCCAACACCGCCAGGTTGGACACCGGCAATACCGGACGCTCCAGCGCAAACGCCAGCCCCTGGACCACACCAATGGCAATCCGCACGCCGGTGAAAGCACCCGGGCCTCGGCCAAAGGCGATGGCGTCCACCGCCGACAAGGTGGTACCTGCGTCTTCCAGCAATTGCTTGATCATCGGCAACAGCTTTTGCGCATGCAGGCGCGGGATCACCTCGTAGTGGCTCGTTACCTTGCCATCGTGCAGCAAGGCAACGGAGCAAGCTTCAGTCGCGGTGTCCAGGGCCAGCAAGGTGCTCATCGGGGTTTGTGTCCAAGTCGAGAAAGTGCGCCAGTATAAACAACAACGGCCCGCAAGCGGGCCGTTGTGTAGGAGCGAACTTGCTCGCGAAAAATCCAAAGATGGCGCATTCCTCCGGTTTCTCGGACCAAACTGGCTCCTGCACGATTACTGCAAAGCTATCAGCTCAACGCGTTCAGTACTTTGCCGGTAATGGCTTCAACCGAACCCACACCTTCGATGTGACTGTACTTCGGCTTGCCTTGGGCAGCCGACAGTTTCTGGTAGAAATCCACCAGCGGCTTAGTCTGGGAATGGTAGACCGACAGGCGATGACGCACGGTTTCTTCGGTGTCGTCCTTGCGCTGTACCAGTTCGTCGCCAGTAACGTCGTCCTTGCCTTCCACTTTTGGCGGGTTGTAGACGATGTGGTAGACGCGGCCCGAGGCTTCATGAACACGGCGCCCGGCAATACGCTGGACGATTTCTTCGTCTTCGACGGCGATTTCAACCACGTGATCCAACTCGACACCGGCCTTCACCAAAGCTTCAGCCTGAGGAATGGTGCGTGGAAAACCGTCGAACAGGAAACCGTTCTTGCAGTCGTCCTGGCTGATGCGTTCCTTGACCAAATTGATGATCAGGTCATCGGAGACCAGGCCACCGCTGTCCATCACGCTCTTGGCGATCAGGCCCAGCTCGGTGCCAGCCTTGACGGCCGCACGCAGCATGTCGCCGGTGGAGATTTGTGGAATGCCGAACTTTTCAGTGATGAACTTTGCCTGAGTACCTTTACCGGCCCCGGGAGCTCCCAGCAGAATGACGCGCATCGATGTGCTCCTCAATTTTTTATAGAGATGACGCTCGGATTCGCCGCATGGGGCCAATCTCGTAAATATGGGTCCAGGCCGCCCAAACGGCCAAAGGCTGACCAAGATACACAGCAGGCCCTAACCACACAAGCCGCCAAAAGTAGGAGTAACCCACGCCACGCAGGCGTTATAACTCGGGTATTGCCAAGCGCAACCCGGCGACAAAACCCCGCGCCGCCTCTTTGGAGACGACGCCGGGCTTTGTCTGCAAGCCCTTGAGAACACGTCAGAAATATCAGCCCGTGTTGCGCAAGCCAGCGGCAATACCGGCCACCGACACCAGCAACGCCTGTTCCAGAGGGCTGCCTTGGGCCGCGTCCTGTTGTCGGGAGCGGGCCAACAGCTCTGCCTGTAGAAGGTGCAACGGGTCGAGGTAAGTGTTGCGCAGGCGGATGAACTCCAGGGTGTCCGGACTATGGGCCAGCAATTGCGATTGGCCGGTCAGGCCGAGCACCACGCTGCACGCCTGCGACAATAGGTCGCGTAAATGCACCCCCAATGGCAGCAAGTCAGGTTGCACCAGACGCTCGTCATACAAGCGGGCGATATCAGCGTCGGCCTTGGCCAGGACCATTTCCAGCATATCGATGCGGGTGCGGAAGAATGGCCATTGCTCGCGCATCTGCCCCAGCAATTGACCCTCACCACGCTCCAGGGCCTTGCTCAGGGCCGCTTCCCAGCCAAGCCAGGCCGGCAGCATCAGGCGGGTCTGGGTCCAGCCGAAAATCCAGGGGATCGCCCGCAGGCTCTCGATGCCGCCAGCACGGCGCTTGGCTGGCCGGCTACCCAAGGGCAAGCGGCCCAGTTCCTGTTCCGGGGTGGACTGGCGGAAGTACTCGACGAACTGCGGGTTTTCCCGAACCACCGCGCGATAGGCGCTGACGCCGTCAGCCGCCAACTCATCCATCAAGTTGCGCCATGCGGGTTCAGGTGGCGGCGGTGGCAACAAGGTCGCCTCCAGCACAGCCGCCAGGTACAGGTTGAGGTTCTGCTCGGCGATGTCCGGCAGGCCGAACTTAAAGCGGATCATCTCCCCTTGCTCGGTGGTGCGAAAACGCCCGGCCACCGAACCTGGCGGCTGTGACAGAATCGCCGCGTGGGCCGGGCCGCCACCACGGCCAACGGTGCCGCCGCGACCGTGGAACAACAACAGTTCCACCTGCTGTTCACGGCAGATGTCCACCAGACGCTCCTGGGCCCGGTATTGCGCCCAAGCGGCGGCGGTGGTGCCCGCATCCTTGGCCGAATCAGAGTAACCGATCATCACTTCCTGCGGCCCCTGCAACCGCGAGCGATAGCCCGGCAGCAGCAACAGGCGCTCGATCACCGGGCCGGCGTTGTCCAGGTCGGCCAGGGTTTCGAACAATGGCACCACGCGCATCGGCCGCTGCACACCTGACTCCTTGAGCAACAATTGCACCGCCAGCACATCGGACGCGGCACCCGCCATGGAAATGACGTAGGACCCCAGGGATGCTGCCGGTGCGTCGGCGATCTCCTTGCAGGTATTGAGTACTTCGGCGGTGTCGGCGGACGGTTTGAAATAGCTCGGCAACAAAGGCCGACGGTTGGCCAGTTCGCGCATCAGGAAACTGATACGTGCGTCCTCGTCCCAGTCCTCGTAACGCCCCAGGCCCAGGTAATCGGTAATTTCGGTCATGGCCGCACTATGGCGGCTGGAATCCTGGCGTACATCCAGACGCACCAGGAACAGACCAAAGGTGACCGCCCGGCGCAGGCAATCGAGCAGTGGCCCGTCGGCAATCACCCCCATGCCACAAGCGTGCAGCGACTGAAAACACAGCTCCAGCGGCTCCAGCAGGTCGCGGTTGTTTTGCAACACCTCGGCAGGCGCCGGGATGCTGGCGGTCAACGAAGTGTGAGCCCATTGGCGAGTGGCGCGCAGGCGTTCGCGCAGTTGTTTGAGCAGCGCCCGGTAAGGTTCAACACTGTCGCCAACCTTGGCCTGGAGCTCAGGGCTGGCCTGTTGCATCGACAGTTCCGACGCCAACTGGTCGATATCGCGCAGATACAGGTCGGCGGCCATCCAGCGGGCCAGCAGCAACACTTCGCGGGTGACAGGCGCGGTGACATTGGGATTGCCATCGCGGTCGCCGCCCATCCATGAGGCGAAGCGAATCGGGGCCGCTTCCAGGGGCAAACGCAGGCCAGTGGCAGCGTGCAAGGCCAGATCAGCCTTGCGCAGGTAATTGGGAATAGCCTGCCACAGGGAGTGCTCGATCACCGCAAAGCCCCATTTGGCTTCGTCTACGGGGGTCGGCCGGGTACGGCGGATTTCTTCGGTGTGCCAGGCTTCGGCAATCAAGCGTTGCAGGCGTTGGCGGATCTGTTCGCGCTCGGCGCGGGTGAGGTCACGGTGATCCTGCAGGGCCAGTTGCGCGGCGATGGCATCGTATTTCTGGATCAGGGTACGGCGCGCCACTTCAGTGGGATGGGCGGTGAGGACCAGTTCGATGTCCAGGCGGCCCAACTGACGAGCCAGGGATTCGCTGCTGTGACCTTCGCTCTGCAAACGTGCCAGCAGTTCGGGCAATACCCTCGACTCAAAGGGTGCCGGCGTCGACTCGTCACGGCGATGGATCAACTGGTACTGCTCGGCGATGTTGGCCAGGTTGAGAAACTGATTGAAGGCGCGTGCCACCGGTAGCAGCTCATCTTCCTTGAGCTGATTGAGGCTGGCGCTCAGTTCTTCGCCGGCGGCCTGTTCCGATGCCGCTCCCCGGCGATCAGCCTTGGCGCCCTTGCGAATCTGCTCGATCTTGTCGAGAAATTTATCGCCGTACTGTTCTCGAATCGTATTGCCCAGCAACTCACCCAGCAGGTGAACATCTTCACGCAAACGTGCATCGATATCGCTCATCAGCCAATCTCCAGCCAGAAATCCGGGATGCTTTGACGCTCAAGAGTGCCGCTCGCGCCGACTTCTTACAAGGATCAGGACAATTGGCTTTAAACCTTGTGGCTTGCAGCTAGTCTCAACTGTAGCCGCCGCCAAAGCACGAGGCTGCGCTGCGGCCCGCGGGATCGCCCGTTCACGTAAGTTTTATCGAGGTTGCCATGAAAATTCGAGAATTGACCCTGCATTGGGAAGAAAACACCAAGGGCCGCTTGACCAAAACCCAATATGCCATCCATTTGGATGTGGAGTCCGCCGCCCGGCTCGCGGCTATTTGCGAAATGTACCCAAGGCGCAACCCCGAAGAGCTGCTAGGCGAACTGATTGGCGCTGCCCTCGAGGAACTGGAAACCAGCTTTCCGTATGTTAAAGGCCAGCATGTGATTGCCACGGATGAAGAAGGCGATCCTTTGTACGAAGACGTCGGCCCTACACCACGTTTCCTTGCACTGTCTCGTCGTTATCTGCACGACCTGTCAGATGAGCCGGGCAATCAGAAACACTGATAAACCTGCGCCGCCCAACTTCACCCTTCTGCATTCCTGACCTTTCACAGGCCCGGAATACCTCTGGCCCAGGCAAAAGTTCCGACCTCCAGACGCTGACCGTTCAGTCAGCATTTTTTTAGGCAAATCGCCATCTTTCGCTGAACTATTCAAAAATGCCTCAGGTCACAGCCAATAAGCCATCACTTGGAACAGCCGTTTGAAAGGCGTCCCGGGCTTTACCGCCAGAGCCTGTACACACTGCGTACCTGCGATGGATTTTGATGTTTTTCAGGAGTTACCCAATGGAGTTGAAGATCATGAAGACCAGCACAGCCAAATCCTCGTTTAACCCTCTGCGCGGGCTCAAATTGGCCGCACTGGCAGTCGGTACCAGTTTCGTATTGGCCGGTTGCGCCGGCAACCCACCGACTGAACAGTACGCCGTGACCCAGTCGGCAGTGAATAGCGCCGTCAGCGCTGGCGGAACCGAGTTCGCGGCCGTGGAAATGAAGTCGGCCCAGGACAAACTCAAGCAAGCCGAAATTGCCATGCACGACAAAAAGTATGACGAGGCCCGCCGCCTGGCCGAACAAGCGGAGTGGGATGCTCGCGTCGCCGAGCGTAAAGCTCAAGCCGCCAAAGCCGAACACGCAGTGAAGGATTCCCAGAAAGCTGTTCAGGAGCTGCGTCACGAAGGTATGCGTCCGGCTGCTATCCAGCAGTAAGTCATTGACCTCTGATTGCATTGCACCCGAAATCGAATTGAAAGGACGACACTACTATGCGTAAACAATTGATGATCCCTGCCCTGCTGGCCATGAGCGTTGCCTTGGCCGCTTGCTCCACCCCGCCGAACGCAAACCTGGAAAGCGCACGGACCAATTTTTCGGCCTTGCAAGCCAACCCTCAATCCACAAAGATCGCGGCCCTGGAAACCAAGGACGCCAGCGAGTGGCTGGACAAGGCTGACAAAGCCTACCGCGACAACGAAGACGAGAAAAAAGTCGATCAGTTGGCCTACCTGACCAACCAGCGTGTTGAAGTTGCCAAGGACACCATCGCCCTGCGCGAGTCCGAATCCAAGCTGAAAAACGCCGGCGATGAACGTGCTCGTGCCCTGCTGGAAGCCCGTGACGCGCAGATCAAGCAATTGCAAAGCAGCTTGAATGCCAAGCAGACCGATCGCGGCACCCTGGTGACGTTTGGTGATGTGCTGTTCGCGACCAACAAGTCCGACCTGAAATCCAGCGGTTTGGTGAACATCAACAAACTGGCGCAGTTCCTACAGGAAAACCAGGATCGCCAGGTGATCGTCGAGGGTTACACCGACAGCACCGGTAGCGACTCCTACAATCAGAGCTTGTCCGAGCGCCGCGCCGCTTCGGTTCAGGTTGCGCTGATCAAGATGGGCGTCAATCCAAACCGCATCGTGACTGCAGGCTATGGCAAGTCCTACCCTGTTGCCGACAACGCCAGCGTATCAGGCCGCGCCATGAACCGCCGCGTGGAAGTGACCATCTCCAACGACAACCAGCCAGTCAAACCACGTTCTTCAGTGGCAAACTGATTGATTGATGCGTCATAAAGAACCCCGCCGATTGGCGGGGTTCTTTGGTTCTGGCACTACCTCGGTGCGGATCAACAGAGGGCGACTACTCCTCCAGTTGTGGCGTCTCCTGGCCCATGCAGCGCACAGCCTGTTTCTTGCTATTGACCAACACGCCGGTCAGGCCTTTCTGCTCAGTATCAAACAGCACCAGCACGCCATCGACGCATTGCGCCACCTGGGCTGCCGGCGTCAGGGAAACTTTGTAGTCTTCGCCCGGTACGGTCTTGAGCATGGTGAAGTCACTGAGCAACAACCCATCCTCAGGCTTGGCGAAGTGCAGGTAGCCGTAGTACCACAGGCAGCCCACGGTGCCGATGATGGTGCCAATACCGGTGAGAATCAGGGGAATGGCGTTGCGTTCTTCACTCATTGTGGGCTCTCTGATGATTCAATAGTGGCGTTCGGGGCAAGCGGATAATTGGGAATTTCGCCCAGGCGGCGCAGGCCGTTGAAGTGCTGCGGGTCGTCGAGATAACGCAGCATCACGGTTTGCCAGGTCTTGTCGGCAAATGTCTGCACATGCCCACCTCGGGTCAACTGCAGCACCCTGGGCGGCGGCGCAGCTTGATACAGGCGAATGCCGTTGGAAAGCGGCACGACCGGATCATCCAGGCTGTGGAACAGCAATTTTGGCACGCCTGTCAGCCGGGGCATGGCATAGATCGCACTGTCGGCGTCCGGCACCAGCCAGGACAACGGCACCTGGAGTGGCCAGGTTAACCAGGAAGTGCTCAAGGCGAATTGCCCTACGTCACGATAACTGGCCGGCACGCCATCCAGGACCAGGGCCTTGAGCTGACGTTGACGCTCGGGGTGCTCCACCAGGTAATGCACCGCCAGGGCGCCACCCAGGCTTTGGCCAAGAATGACCAGCGGCTGACCCTGGGTTTCAGGAGCATTGTCGATCCAGTTGAACGCGGCATCGAGGTCCTGATAGATCGCGGGCAATGTGGGTTTGCCTGCGGAAAGTCCATAGCCGCGATAGTCCAGCAATAGCACTTGATAACCCTGCTCCGGCAACCACCAACTGCCGCCCAGGTGCCAGGCCAGGTTGCCGCCGTTGCCGTGCAGGTGCAACACCGTACCCTTGAGCGGCACACCGGCCTTGGCGGGTAGCCACCAGGCGTGCAGCTTGAGGCCGTCGGCGGTGACCAGGGTCACGTCGCGGTAGTGCAGATGGGCTTTTTCCGGGGTGAAGGGCAGCCCGGGCTCGGGATAGAACAACAACGAACTGCAACCATTAAGCATCAGTAGCAGGCAAAGAATGCCGAGGTTTCTCATCCGTTGAAGCCTCACTCTGTAGCTCAAAATCATCACCCCATGAGCATTCCCACGCTCTGCGTGGGAATGCTCAGCGTCAAAGGATATTAGAGTAATCCGCTTCGATCCGGTCCAGGCTCAGGTGGTTAAGGAAGTTGGAGAAACACATCCAGGCCGCCAATGCATTCATGTCGCGAAACTGCTCGGGCAGGTACTTGGGCGGCACCACCAACCCTTCATCCACCAACTGGCGCAAGGTGCGCATGTCCTCCAGGGTGGTCTTGCCACAGAACAGCAGCGGCACCTGCTCCAGCTTGCCTTTGCGCACCGCCAGCTGGATGTAGTTGTAGACCATGATAAAGCCCTTGAGGTAGGACAGGTCCTTGGTGAACGGCAGGCCATCGGGCACGGAACCCCGGAACACCCGGCTGGCATTGCCGTAGCTTTCGGCCATTTCAAAACCCTGCTCACGGAAGAACTCATAGATCTGCAGGAAGTCGGCCCCCTCCTCCACCATATGAATGGCGCGGGTGCGGTTGGTCAACTTGCGCAGACGGCTCGGGTAGGAGGCGAAGGTAATGATCTCCATCAGGATCGCCAGGCCTTCCTGGGTGACGGTAGACGACGGCGGGCCTTTTGAAAGGAAGGTGCAGATCGGCTGATTCTGGCCATTGAGGGTTGTGCCCACATGCACCAGGCCCTCATGGACTTCCAGCGCTCGCACGTCGCGATTGTTGAACATCGCATCGGCGCGAATCTTGATGTAGTCGGCTCCTGCCGCCGCATCGGCGACAATACCGTCGGACTCAAATACCCGGATGGTCTCCTCGGCCTCGCCAAACACTTTGTTCAGACGACTTTGCAGCAGGCTGACGGCGTCCTTGGCGGTCAAGGTCTTGGCTTCGTCCTTGAGATCGCCACGGCCGTCGATGTTGTTCAGGTAATCGGAGAGCATCAGGCCCAAGTCGGCCAGGGTGGGATCACCGGCGTGGAACGCATCGGAGGCGGCGCCATACAGTTCCTGGGAGATCAGGCCGAAATCAGCGGTGCCGCGGGCCTCGAGCATGCGCACTACCATGCGGTATTCCTTGCACATGCGCCGCATGATCTGCCCCACCGGGTTGAACTGGCCGAGGGTACGGGTGATGTCGCGCTCGATGTTCTGGAACTCCAGCTTCACCGCACCAGGATCGAACGACAGCGGACGGTTCAGGTAATAGTCGCGGCCCACCGCTGGCATTTCCTTGCCCTTGGCCTTGAGAAAACCCATACGGATATTCTCGTCCCACTTCACCGCATCAAGAACACGAATCGGTGTTTGCGCCAGCACAATGCGATCAGACAAGGTGCGTATCGTCTGCTGGTAATCGTCCACCCGGTGTTCCCTCTTTAAGCGTTATGTGCCCGCGTGCCGCTCGAGCATGGGCTCAACGGTAGTACCTTTTGCCCAATCGTTACACCGAAGCCAGTACCAGGTGCATGTAACGCTTGAGGATTTCCAGCATTTCCTCTGCGGTCAAAGGCTCTACGCCGCCAAGCAGCCCCTGATATTCCATCCGGCCGATAATCGCCGTCAACACTTTGGCATCCTGTTGCGGCTCCCGGGAACCCAGCACCTGGAAAAACTGGCAAGTGCCCTGCAACAGGATTTGCTGGTGGGAATGCACCAGGTCAGCCAAGCGTGGGTTCAACAACGCTTCCTGGCGAAAAGCCTGCTCGGCCATCAGGTACTCACGGCGGTTGAGCAATTGCCGCTGGACGTAATCGGCGGTCATCTGCGCAATCTCATCGGCTAGCGGAGAGCGGGACTGCGCACTGCCACCGCCGTAGGCCACCATTTCGCGCAATAAGCCTTCATTGCACACCCACAGCTTGCCCATGAACGCCGCACTGCGCTCCACGTATTGGGCGAACGTGTCGGTGAGCAGGTCATCGATATCCTTGAAATAGTAGGTAGTGGCCGACAACGGCACTCCCGCTTCTGCCGCCACCGCCCGGTGCCGAACGGCGCGCACGCCATCACGCACGACGATACGCATGGCGGCATCGAGAATATCTTGCCGGCGCTGCTCACTGCCCTGTCGACTGGCCTTGCGGCCCTGATACTGAACGCTTTCGGCCACCGAGGCGGCAATTGAGGATGGCGAGAGTTGCAAGCTTCAAGCTCCAAGCTATGAGCGGATACGGGATAGCTTACAGCTTGGAGCTGCTGCCTCCCACCGGTCAAAAAAAAGCCGCCTTATATAAAGGCGGCTGCTTTTATGCTTGTGGCCGCATGTGCGGGAACAAGATCACGTCGCGGATCGACGGTGAGTTGGTCAACAGCATCACCAGGCGGTCGATACCGATACCCTCACCGGCCGTAGGTGGCATGCCGTATTCCAGGGCGCGGACGAAGTCGGCGTCGTAGTGCATGGCTTCGTCGTCGCCAGCGTCCTTGTCGGCCACCTGGGCCATGAAGCGTTCGGCCTGGTCCTGCGCATCGTTGAGCTCGGAGTAGGCGTTGGCAATCTCACGGCCGCCAATGAACAACTCGAAACGGTCGGTAACGTTCGGGTTGTCATCGTTGCGACGGGCCAGCGGCGACACTTCAAAGGGGTACTGGGTAATGAAATGCGGCTGCTCCAGCTTGTGCTCCACCAGCTCTTCGAAAATCATCACCTGCAACTTGCCCAGGCCTTCGAAGCCCAGCACCTTGGCCCCGGCTTTCTTGGCGATGGCGCGGGCCTTGTCGATGTCGTTCAGGTCATCGGCAGTCAGTTCAGGGTTGTACTTGAGGATCGAATCGAACACCGACAGGCGCACGAACGGCTCACCGAAGTGGAACACCTTGTCGCCGTATGGCACCTCGGTAGTCCCCAGAACCAACTCGGCCAACTCGCGGAACAGCTCCTCGGTCAGGTCCATGTTGTCTTCGTAATCGGCGTAAGCCTGATAGAACTCCAACATGGTGAATTCAGGGTTGTGACGCGTCGAAACCCCTTCGTTACGGAAGTTGCGGTTGATCTCGAACACTTTCTCGAAGCCGCCAACCACCAGGCGCTTGAGGTACAGCTCAGGCGCGATACGCAGGAACATTTCCATGTCCAGCGCATTGTGGTGAGTCTCGAAAGGCTTGGCTGCAGCCCCCCCGGGAATGGTTTGCAGCATCGGCGTTTCCACTTCCAGGAAGTCACGCTTCATCAGGAAGGCGCGGGTGTGGGCAATCACTTGCGAACGCACGCGGAAGGTGTGGCGCACGTCTTCGTTGACGATCAGGTCAACGTAACGCTGGCGGTAACGCTGCTCGGTGTCGGACAGGCCGTGATGCTTGTCCGGCAGCGGGCGCAGGGATTTGGTCAGCAGGCGCACACTGGTCATTTCAACGTACAGGTCGCCCTTGCCGGAACGGGCCAGGGTGCCTTCGGCAGCAATAATGTCGCCCAGGTCCCAGGTTTTCACCGCGGCCAGGGTTTCTTCAGGCAAGGTCTTGCGATTGACGTAGACCTGGATGCGCCCGGACATGTCCTGGATCACCATGAACGAGCCACGGTTGAGCATGATGCGACCTGCCACCTTGACCGGGATCGCAGCCTCTGCCAGCTCTTCCTTGGTCTTGTCGGCGTACTGTTTCTGCAAGTCTTCGCAGTAGGCGTCGCGACGGAAGTCATTGGGGAAGGCATTGCCCTTGGCGCGCTCGGCCGCAAGCTTTTCCTTGCGCAGGGCGATCAGGGTGTTTTCTTCCTGTTGCAGGGCTTGCGGATCGAGTTGTTGGTCGCTCATGTCTTCAAATATTCCATCAGGTTCGTTGCCCCCGGCCTACGGCCGGGGATCGCGGGCAAGAACTAGGCGTCCCTCCCCGCTCCTACAAAGTCTTTACAAGCCTTGTTTGAGGCTGGCCACCAGGTACTCGTCGATATCACCGTCGAGGACCTTGTCGCAATCGCTGCGCTCGATGTTGGTGCGCAGGTCCTTGATTCGCGACGCGTCAAGCACGTAGGAGCGAATCTGATGACCCCAGCCGATGTCGGACTTGGTGTCTTCCAGGGCCTGGGACGCGGCGTTGCGCTTCTGCACTTCCTGCTCATACAAGCGGGCCCGCAACATTTTCATCGCGGTGTCTTTGTTCGCATGCTGGGAACGTTCGTTCTGGCAACTGACCACGGTGTTGCTCGGTACGTGGGTGATACGTACGGCCGAGTCCGTGGTGTTTACGTGCTGGCCACCGGCACCGGAGGAGCGGTAGGTGTCGATGCGCAGGTCCGACGGGTTGATATCGATTTCAATGTTGTCATCGATTTCCGGCGATACAAACACGGCCGAGAATGAGGTGTGGCGGCGGTTGCCGGAGTCGAACGGACTCTTGCGCACCAGGCGGTGCACGCCGATCTCGGTACGCAACCAGCCAAAGGCGTATTCGCCCTTGATATGGATGGTCGCGCCCTTGATCCCGGCGACTTCACCGGCGGACAGTTCCATGATGGTCGCGTCGAAACCGCGCTTGTCAGCCCAGCGCAGGTACATGCGCAGCAGGATGTTGGCCCAGTCCTGGGCCTCGGTGCCACCGGAACCGGCCTGGATATCCAGGTAGGCGTTGTTGGCATCCATCTCACCGCTGAACATACGGCGGAATTCAAGTTTTTCCAGGGACTCGCGCAAGCGCTCGACTTCAGCAGCCACGTCATCGACGGCAGCCTGGTCTTCTTCCTCGGCAGACATCAGCAGCAGGTCCTTGGCATCAGCCAGGCCTGAGTGCATCTCGTCGAGGGTTTCTACGATCTGCGCCAGCAGGGAGCGCTCGCGCCCCAGTTCCTGGGCGTAGGCAGGGTTGTTCCAGACACTCGGATCTTCAAGCTCGCGATTGACTTCGGTCAGGCGCTCATGCTTTTGATCGTAGTCAAAGATACCCCCGAATAGTTTCGGAGCGCTCGGACAGGTCCTTGATACTGTTAAGGATCGGGTTGATTTCCATGGCGGGCAGCACTCGTTGGCGAACTTTTGAAAGCCGGCGAGTATAACGGCAAACGGCTGTAAACGGCAGTCCGCCTGGCCGAAAAGGCGGGATTGTGCGCCGCAATCGAAGCGCAGGGCTTGAGCCCTGTGCCGATAGCGGGACGCGAAGCGTCCAGGGTGGCATTCCCACGCAGGGCGTAGGAATACTCATCAGCAGCGTTTCAGATCACTCGATCCCCGCCTGATTACGCCCATTATGCTTGGCCAGGTATAACCCCTTGTCCGCTGCCGAAATCAGTTGCCGGCAATCGGTACCTTGTACGGGCGTCATGGTCGACAGGCCAATACTGATGGTCAGGCTCGCGCCTTCGGCCGGGACGATGTGAGGAATTTTCAGGCCCGCGACGGCCAGGCGCAGTTTCTCGGCCACCAGACGCGCACCACCTGGAGACGTATTGGGCAGCACCAGGGCAAACTCTTCACCGCCGTAACGGGCCGGCAAGTCCGAAGGGCGACTGCTCGCGTCACGAATGGCCTCAGCCACTTTGCGCAAGGCTTCATCACCCTCCAGGTGGCCGAAGCTGTCGTTATAGGACTTGAAGAAATCCACATCGATCATCAGCAGTGACAACTGGGTCTGGTCGCGCATGGCACGGCGCCACTCCAGTTCCAGGTACTCGTCGAAATGCCGGCGGTTGGACAGCCCGGTGAGACCGTCAGAGTTCATCAACCGTTGCAATACCAGGTTGGTGTCCAACAGTTGCTGCTGGCTGACCCGCAAGGCGCGGTAGGCCGCATCCCGTTGCAACAGAGTCATATAGGAGCGCGAGTGATAGCGGATGCGCGCCACCAGTTCGATGTTGTCTGGCAGCTTGACCAGGTAATCGTTGGCCCCGGCGGCAAACGCCGCGCTCTTGATCAACGGGTCTTCCTTGGTCGAGAGCACGATGATCGGAATATTCTGCGTGGCCGGATGGTTGCGGTATTCGCGCACCAACGTCAGGCCATCGAGGCCCGGCATCACCAGGTCCTGGAGAATCACCGTCGGCCTGATGCGGATCGCTTGGGCAATGGCCTGGTGCGGGTCGGCGCAGAAGTGGAAGTCGATATTGTCTTCATGGGCCAGACCACGCCGCACGGCTTCGCCGATCATTGCCTGGTCGTCGACCAGCAACACCATGGCGGCGTTCTCGTCTGTCTTGAAGTCATCGAGCTGTAAATCATTCATTGCGGTCACCTGAGTTACTACTTTGCCGGCCAGGACAGCGAATTTTATCGATCATTTTGCGAATGCCTCCAGCAATCGTGACGCAATTCGCTCCAAGGGGCGAATTTCAACAGCGGCATCAATTGCCGCCGCCGCTTTTGGCATGCCATAAACCGCACTGCTTTGCTGGTCCTGGGCGATGGTCAGGTAGCCTTGCTGACGCATCAATTTTAGCCCCTGGGCCCCGTCGCGCCCCATACCGGTCAGCAACACGCCGATGGCATCGCCGCGCCAATAACTGGCAACACTTTCGAAAAATACGTCGATGGACGGCCGATAGATCTCGTTCACCGGTTCGGCGGTGTAGGCCAGAGTACCGTTCTTCAACAGACGGATATGATGATTGGTGCCAGCCAGCAGCACCACGCCATTTTGCGGCGGCTCGCCTTCCCGGGCCAGGCGTACTGGCAGGCTCGAAGCGCTGCTCAGCCATTCGGCCATGCCGGCGGCAAAGACCTGATCCACGTGCTGTACCAGCACAATGGCCGCTGGAAAATTGCGCGGCAAACCTTTGAGCAGCACTTCCAGGGCAGCCGGACCACCAGCGGACGAACCAATGGCTACCAGCCGCTGGCGTTTGCCCGGGGCCCGCAGGGGCGCCGGCTCCGCGCGTACCTGGGCACTGCGCTGGCCGATCAGCCAGCCGATATTGAAGATCTTGCGCAACAACGGTGCCGCCGCTTCCTTGGCATTACCCACGCCCAGGGCCGGGGTGTCCACCACGTCCAGGGCGCCATGGCCCATGGCCTCGAACACCCGGCTGACGTTGGCCTGGCGATCCACGGTGACGATGACAATCGCGCACGGTGTTTCGGCCATGATTTGCCGGGTGGCTTCCACGCCATCCATCACGGGCATGATCAAGTCCATCAGAATCAGGTCCGGCGTCAGCTCGGCGCAACGTTGTACCGCCTCCAGGCCGTTACTGGCCACCCATGCCACTTCATGGGCCGGCTCCAGGCTCAGTGCCCGGCGTAACGCCTCAACGGCCAGGGGCATGTCATTGACAATCGCGATCTTCATGCCCCGGCGCCTCCAATCAGCTCCACCACCGCGTCCAGCAGTGCATCGTCGTGGAAACTGGCCTTGGCCAGATAATAGTCGGCGCCAGCGTCCAACCCACGGCGCCGGTCTTCTTCCCGATCCTTGTAGGAGACCACCATCACGGGCAACGATTGCAAACGCGTATCACGGCGCAAAAGTGTGACCAATTCGATACCGTCCATACGAGGCATATCAATGTCCGTGATGAGCAGGTCAAAGTTTTCAGAGCGCAAGGCATTCCATCCATCCATGCCATCGACGGCAACCGCCACGTCATAACCACGATTGAGCAACAACTTGCGCTGCAATTCGCGCACGGTAAGCGAGTCATCCACCACCAGGATACGCTTGCGTGCCGCTTCGGCAACGTGCTGACTGCGCCTGGCAATGCGCTCCAGACGACCGGTGTTGAGCAGCTTGTCCACCGAGCGCAACATGTCCTCGACATCGACGATCAACACCACCGACCCATCATCGAGCAAGGCCCCAGCAGAGATGTCCTGGACCTTGCCCAGGCGATCATCCAGCGGCAACACCACCAAAGTACGCTCGCCGACAAACCGTTCCACGGCGATTCCGTACACTGCATCCCGCTCACGGATCACCACAACCTTGAGGGTCTGCTCATTGCTTTGTCCCGGCGGGCGTTGCAGCAACTGACTGGCAGCCACGAGGCCGACGTGCCGGCCTTCATGCCAGAAGTGCTGGCGGCCTTCCAACTGCACGATGTCATCGGGCTCCAGGTCGCACATGCGTTCGATATGTGCCAGGGGAAACGCGTAGGCCTCCTCACCGACTTCTACCACCAGGCTGCGTACCACCGACAAGGTCAGCGGTACTTCCAGATGAAAGCGGCTGCCCTGCCCCGCCGTCTGCTCCAGCAGCACCGCGCCACGCAGTTGGCGAACCATGTGCTGCACGGCGTCAAGGCCGACACCACGGCCGGACACTTCAGTGACCTTGTCCCGCAGGCTGAAACCCGGCAGAAACAGGAACGTCAGCAGTTCTTCTTCACTCAGGCGCAGGGCGGTTTCCAGCGGCGACAGATTGCGCTCGACGATGGTCGATCGTAGGCACTCGAGGTCGACGCCATTGCCGTCGTCGCTCAATTCCAACATCAGCAAGCCAGCCTGATGGGAGGCTCGCAGGCGGATCAGGCCTTCCGCCGGTTTGCCCGCCAATAGTCGCTGCTCGGGCATTTCGATACCGTGGTCGACCGCATTACGCAATAAGTGGGTCAGCGGTGCCTCGAGTTTTCCCAGCACATCACGATCGACCTGGGTTTTTTCTCCCTCGATCTCCAGGCGCACTTGCTTGCCGAGGCTGCGGCCCAGGTCGCGGACCATTCGCACCTGCCCGGCCAGCACATCGGCAAAGGGCCGCATGCGGCAGGCCAGTGCAGTGTCGTAGAGCACCTGGGCGCGCTGCCCGGCGTGCCAGCCGAACTCATCCAGCTCGGCAGTTTTTTCCGCCAGCAGCGCCTGGGCTTCGCTTAACAGACGCCGGGTGTCGGCCAGGGCTTCCTGGGCTTGCAGGCTCAGTTCGACAGTCTTGAGATGGCCATCAAGGTTGTCCAGGGACCGAGCACTGTTGCTCTGGATGCGTTTGAGACGTTGCAGGCTGACGAGGTAAGGCTGGAGCCGCTGGGTTTCCACCAGGGATTTGCTGGACAGGTCCAGCAGGCTGTTCAAGCGTTCGGCGGTGACCCGCAATACCCGCTCACCGCCTTCGGTCATGGGTTTGCCCTGCCGTGCTCGGTCGGCAGCGACCAGCGTGGCGGGCTCACGCTCAGGCGGCAATGCCAGCAGCTCTTCGACGGGCAGCCCGGACAAGGCCGGCGTTACAGGGGCTGCTACCTTGCCTGCCGGTTCCGAGGGATCGAGCAAACGCGCCATCAACACCACATACGCCTCAATATCCGCTGGGGCCAGCGTATTACCAGGGGTGGCGATGCGCATCAGTAAATCAGTACCTTGCAGCAGCGCGTCAATATGTTCCGGTTGCAGGTAGAGTCGGCCTTCCTGGGCGCTGACCAGGCAATCTTCCATGACGTGGGCCACGCTGACCCCCGCATCCACGCCGACAATCCGCGCCGCGCCCTTGAGGGAGTGGGCGGCGCGCATGCAGGCTTCGAGCTGATCGGCCTGGGTCGGGTTGCGTTCCAGGGCCAACAGGCCGGCATTGAGAACCTGGGTCTGGGCGTCGGCTTCCAGGCTGAACAGCTCCAGTAACGAGGCATCACGCATTTGGTCGGGGGTCATGTGAGACTCCGGGTCACGGCGGACAACAATTGTTCCTCGTCCAGCCAGCGCAGGCTGCGGCCCTTGAACGGCAATACGCCCTGGGTAAAGCGGGCGCTGGCCTGGGTACCGGACACCGCAGCAGTCTTCAAAATGCGTTCATCAATGGCATGGATACCGTCCACTTCATCCACCGGCACCACTACCGGCCCATCAAGCGCGGCGATGATCAACATACGCGGCATTATCCGCCCGCCGCTCGGCGGGCTAATGGAGCTGTCCAGCCCCAGCAACTCCACCAGCGACAGGCAGGCCACCAGGGCACCGCGCACATTGGCCACCCCCAGCAACGCCCGGGAGCGCTGATGGGGCAAGGAATGAATCGGTTGCAACGGCGCCACTTCCACCAGGCAACGAGTGGCGATGCCCAGCCACTCTTCACCAAGGCGAAACATCAGCAGCGAACGAGTGACAATATCGCCATCACCCTCCACCGCCCCCACCAGGTGATGATCGTCTTGCTGCAAGGCATAGCGGTCGAGCAAACGGGTGGCTGCGGCGCAATACACCGAGCAATTACGACAGTGGATATGTTTGGCCAGCAACGAACAGGACTTGTCGCCGTGGATACCGATGCGGTTCCAGCAATCGTCGATAGCCTGGGTGTCAGCCAGGGTCAGGTCGGCGCCGAGGTCCGGGAATGCAGGATCAATCATCGTTTATGCTCACTGTCAGCTCGCTCACTGCGGGCGGCACGGGCCTGCAAACGACTGGCGCCAACCACATCGCCCTGGGATTGGAGCAGCGTGGCCAAGTGCATCAAGGCCTGCGAGTGCTGCGGTTCCAGGTACAAGGCTTTTCGATAATACCCCTGGGCTTCCAGGGGGCTACCGGCCACATCACTGAGCAGGCCCAGCCAATAGAACACCTGGGCCGCCGGGGGATGGCTCTGTAGATAACGCTCGCAAGCGGCGCGCGCCTCAAGGCTTTTGCCTTCATTGGCCAAGGTCGCGATCTGACTGAGTAGATCGGCTGCATCCGACTGTGCAGGTACCGGCTTGATCGACACTGCCGGTACGGCAAAGGTACTGAATGGCCGCGCTCGCGCAGGGATCTGCGCTGCGCGGCGCTGGGGCAACGTCGTCGACATCGGCACAAAGGCCGGTTCAGGCACCGGTTCGGCATGGCGACTGAAGGCAAATGACTGCGGCATACCCATCGAACGCATGCCAAGGCGCCCCAACAGACTGCCTTCGGCAGGGCCGATAAACAGCACGCCATCGATTTGGGTCAGGCCCTTGAGCACTTCAAACACCTGTTTCTGGGTCGGCTGATCGAAATAGATCAGCAGGTTGCGGCAAAACACAAAGTCATAGGCTGGCTCATTCGCCAGCAACCCAGGATCCAGCAAGTTGCCCACGTGCAGACACACTTGTTCGCGAACCCGGTCGCAAATCCGATAGCCATCGCTTTGCTCGACGAAGTGACGCTCGCGAAAGTCGATATTCTGGCCGCGAAAGGAATTCTTGCCATACACGCCGTGCCGGGCACGCTCCACTGATAGCGGGCTGACGTCCATGCCCCGAACCTTGAACTGATGAGGCGCAAGCCCGGCATCGAGCAAGGCCATGGCAATCGAATACGGCTCCTCGCCGGTGGAGCACGGCAAGCTAAGAATCCGTAATGCACGCATCTGCTTGATCTCGGCCAGGCGGGCCAGGGCCAATCGGGCCAGGGTAGCGAAGGATTCGGGGTAACGAAAAAACCAGGTTTCGGGGACGATCACCGCTTCGATCAGCGCTTGCTGTTCGTCATGGGAAGCCTGCAAGTGCTGCCAGTACTGATCCGCCGTCAGCGCCTGCAAGGCCAGGCTGCGCTGGCGCACGGCACGCTCGATGATTGCCTCGCCCACTGAGGCGACATCCAGGCCGATGCGCTCTTTAAGGAAGCCGAAAAAACGTTGGTCACCGCTCATCGAGCCTCCTGCGGCGTCAGGTCGTCAGAGAACAACAAAGTCCTTACCTGCGCCGTCAGCAGGTCGCCAACACCGATCCACTGCATCAAACCTTGCTCGTCCTCACGCACCGGCCCCAGGTAGGGTGCCTGGCGATTGTCCAGGCCGTAGGGCTGGAAATCCGCTGGATCACAACGCAGGGTATCAGTGGCCTGCTCGAGGATCAGCCCCAGCCAGCGCGCATCAACCCAAGGCTCGGGCCGATAGTTGACCAACACCAACCGCGTGCTGGTTCGGGCCTGGGCTGGAGAACCGAAGGTCAAGGCACTGAGGTCGATGACCGGCACCATTACCCCACGATGGGCAAAAATCCCGGCCACCCAGGCGGGCGTATGGGCAATGGGTTTCAAAGGCCGGCGCGGCAGCACTTCGGCCACTTCGGTGGCTTTGAGGGCATAACGTTCGGTGCCGATGTGAAACACCAGGAACAATGCTTTTTTCGCTGCAGCAACGACGCCGCCTTTAGCCGCGAGGTCGCTCATCAGACTTTAAAACGTGACACGCCACTGCGCAGGCCAACTGCGACCTGGCTCAGCTCATCGATGGCGAAACTGGCTTGGCGCAAAGACTCCACGGTCTGGCTGCTGGCATCGCCCAATTGCACCAGGGCATGGTTGATCTGCTCGGCGCCGGTGGCCTGGGCCTGCATGCCTTCGTTGACCATCAGCACCCTAGGCGCCAGGGCCTGAACCTGATGAATAATCTGCGATAACTGCTCCCCCACTTGCTGCACTTCGAACATACCGCGGCGCACTTCCTCGGAGAACTTGTCCATGCCCATCACACCGGCCGACACCGCCGACTGAATCTCACGCACCATCTGTTCGATATCGTAGGTGGCCACCGCGGTCTGATCCGCCAGGCGTCGCACTTCGGTGGCGACCACCGCAAAACCACGACCGTACTCACCGGCCTTCTCGGCTTCAATCGCGGCGTTGAGGGACAACAAGTTGGTCTGGTCAGCCACTTTGACGATGGTCACCACCACCTGGTTGATGTTGCCGGCCTTCTCATTGAGGATCGCCAATTTGGCATTGACCAGATCGGCGGCGCCCATCACCGAATGCATGGTTTCTTCCATGCGCGCCAGGCCTTGCTGGCCGGAACCGGCGGCCACCGAGGCCTGGTCAGCAGCGGTGGCTACTTCGGTCATGGTGCGCACCAGGTCCTTGGAGGTTGCGGCAATCTCCCGGGAGGTGGCGCCAATCTCGGTGGTCGTGGCGGCGGTTTCGGTGGCAGTGGCTTGTTGCTGCTTGGAAGTGGCGGCGATCTCGGTGACCGAGGTAGTGACCTGCACCGACGAACGCTGAGCCTGGGACACCAGGGCGGTCAGCTCGGTCATCATGTCGTTGAAGCCTGTTTCCACGGCACCGAATTCGTCCTTGCGTTCCAGGTTCAAGCGCTTGCTCAAGTCTCCGGTACGCATGTTTTCCAGAATATCGACGATGCGCTTCATCGGCGCCATGATTGCGCGCATCAGCAACAGGCCACACAGGCCAGCGGCGAGGATCGCCAGGATCAACGAGACGCCCATGCTGACTTTCGCGGCGACCACGGCATCGTCAATGGCAGCGGTGGCGTTATCTGCCACTTGCTTGTTCTCATTGATGATGTCGTTAAGCTTCATGCGGCCTGCGTTCCAGGCCGGAGTCAGTTGCTCGTCGAACAACTTGACCGCCTCGGCGTCATTGTTCGCCAAGTGCAAGTCCAGGACCTGGGCGAGAGTCTTGTTGTAGTTCTGGCGAAGGGCTTCGAAGGCTGCGAACTCGCTCCGATCCTGCTCCATATTGATGGTGGTTACGTAACTGGCCATATGCTGATCAAGATTAGCTTCAAAGGCCTTGTAGTCCTGCTTGTCGGCGTCCGAAATTCCCTGATTCTTGTGCAGGCCAATCAGTTCCTGGGTCTGTAGGTAACTGTCGACCCAGGCGCTGCGAATCATCGTGCTGAAAAACAAACCTGGCACCGCGTCGTCGCGTACCGACGTTTCGCCGGTTTCGATCTTCAGTAGCCGTGAATATGAGACCACTACCATTAGCAACATAATGGCGATGATGACTGCAAAACTCGCCAGGATTCGTTGGCGCAGGGTCCAGTTCTTCACAGTCATTCCTCGA